>NZ_JABUDR010000003.1:0-1253411 GCF_019835845.1 Rhodococcus sp. BP-349
TAAGCCCTCCAGCGCCGATGGTACTGCACCCGACAGGGTGTGGGAGAGTAGGACACCGCCGAACAACCCTTCCCAGAAAGCCCCCCGACCACAGGTCGGGGGGCTTTCTGCATTCACGGGTAAAGCAGCATGGGCATCGGTGTCCGGACGCAGTCCGATCAAGCCGAGTCCCGTCGTGTTCACGCCGGGATAGTCTCTTACCCACCATGCCGCAGAAACCACGACGCTCGATATCGCCCCTGGGCTCCCCGCTGCTCGGGCACACCGAGGAGTCACCCCGCCGCCGGCGTATCCGAGTGCAGATCCTGCTCACGGTCTTTCTTCTCGGCGCCAACGCGATAGGTGCCGTCATCGTCGGTGCTCTCATCAGCGTGGTGGTCCCGGGGCCTGACGTCGTCACGCCGCGCGAGTACTGGTGGGTCAACTTCATCCTGATCCCGTGTTACCTGCTGGTGGCCTTCGTCATCGGGGTGGTCTGGGGAACCAGGCGTACGGTCAACGGGCTCCGCTGGGCCATCGAGGATCGCGTGCCCACGCGCAAGGAACAGAAGCGCACGCTGGCGATGCCGTGGCGGCTCACCCGATTGCAGATCGGTCTGTGGATCGCGGGGCTCGCGATCGTGACGACGGCCGACGGCATCATCGATCCGAACTCCATTCCCAAGGTCGCCTTCACCATCGCGTTCGGTGGTGCGACCGTGTGTGCGTTCAGCTACCTCCTCACCGAGTTCGCGCTACGCCCTGCCGCGGCGCGTGCGCTCGAGGCCGGCGATCTCCGTCGCATCCGTATCGCGGGCGTCATGGGCCGATCGCTGCTGTCCTGGCTTCTGGGTACCGGTGTCCCGGTGGCGGGTCTGATGGTGATCGCGATCGCGTCCTTCATCCGTGACGACACGACGGCCGATCAGTTCGCCGTCGCGATCCTGGCGCTCGGCGGGATCACGTTCCTGTTCGGCTTCGCACTGACACTGCTCGGCGGCCTGGCGACGACGGCGCCCATCGACAACGTGCGCTCGGCGATGGTCGAGGTCGAACGCGGCAATCTCGACGCTCGGGTGTCCGTGTACGACGGCACGGAACTCGGAGAACTGCAGAGCGGTTTCAACCGGATGGCCGAGGGGCTCGCGGAGCGCGACAAGATTCGGGACCTCTTCGGCCGTCATGTCGGCATGGAGGTCGCGGAGGCGGCGCTCAAGAGCAATCCGGAGCTCGGCGGGGAGGAGCGGGACATCGCCGTCTTCTTCATCGATCTGATCGGATCCACCGAGCTGGCGTCGTCGCAGCCGCCGGCTCAGGTGGTCGACCTGCTGAACCGCTTCTTCGACGTCGTCGTCGACGAGGTGGACAAGCACCACGGGTTCGTCAACAAGTTCGAGGGTGATGCGGCACTGGCCATCTTCGGTGCACCCGGTGATCTCGACGATCACTGCGGTGAGGCGCTGAATGCGGCACGCGCCATCATGCGGCGCCTCGAGCACGAGGTCCCGGATTGCCAGGCAGCCATCGGTATCGCGTCGGGCCGCGCCGTGGCGGGCAACATCGGCGCGAAGCAGCGGTTCGAGTACACGGTCATCGGCGATCCGGTCAACGAGGCTGCACGGCTGTCCGAGCTCGCCAAGACCGCGGACGGGCGTCTGGTGGCGTCGGCGCGCACGGTGGAGCACGCACACGACCAGTCGAGCGAGGAGTGGTCGTTCGGCAGGAGTGTGACCCTGAGGGGACGGTCGGAGGAGACACAGCTCGCGACCCCTGCCTGACTCTGCCCCACCCGGTCGATAGGGTTGCCCGGTGCGTCTGGTCATTGCTCGGTGTCAGGTCGATTACGTCGGTCGTTTGACGGCCCATCTGCCGTGGGCGAAGCGTCTACTGCTCGTCAAGTCCGACGGATCGGTGAGCGTCCACGCGGACGATCGGGCCTACAAGCCGCTCAACTGGATGACGCCGCCGTGCTGGCTGGTCGAGAACCCCGCAGAGGCGCTCCCTGCGGACGGCGACGTGGTGCCGGTAGACCGGCAGCTGTGGGTCGTGACCAACAAGGCCGGTGAAGAACTGCGCATCACCATCGAGGACGTCGAGCTCGACACCAGCCACGAGCTCGGAATCGATCCCGGTCTCACCAAGGACGGCGTCGAGTCGCACCTTCAGGAACTGCTCGCCGAGCACGTGCACACCCTAGGAGACGGATACACGCTGGTGCGCCGGGAGTATCCGACGGCCATCGGCCCCGTGGACCTTCTGTGTCGCGCCGAGGACGGTGCGACGGTCGCGGTGGAGATCAAGCGTCGAGGCGACATCGACGGTGTCGAACAGCTGACTCGCTATCTCGAACTGTTGAACCGCGATCCGCTCCTGGCCCCGGTGCGGGGCGTGTTCGCGGCACAGCAGATCAAGCCGCAGGCGAAGACGCTCGCGGAGGATCGCGGAATTCGTTGCCTCACATTGGACTACGATTCCCTTCGCGGTATCGAATCGTCCGCGTTCACGCTCTTCTGACGCGGTCGCCTACCATCGGTCGAGTGCCGAGACGCAACAACCAACGAGCCGGCCGGTCGGGCCGACCGGGACGCCCCGCGCCGACGTTCGGTGACGCCACGGCGCGAGTGGAGCGGGGCCCGTCGTTCGACGGCGACGAGGAGTACGTCGTCCGGCCGATTCCCGGCGCTCGGGCGACCAAGACCTATCGGTGCCCCGGCTGCGACCACGAGATCGTGCCCGGTGTGGCCCACGTGGTCGTCTGGCCCGCCGAGAAGCTCGGCGGACCCGACGACAGGCGGCACTGGCACACCGGATGCTGGTCCGGCCGCGGCAGCCGCGGACTCACCCGCAGATGGTCCTGACTCTCAGGACTGAGCCGAGCTGGACTGGCCGTTGGAGGAGCGCTCGTTCGACGTCTCCGCCGGGGATTCGTCGAGCAGTGTCTCGTCGATCTCGAGGTCGTCCGGTGCCAGCGGCGCGTCGAGAAGTTCGCTCTCCCGGTTGACGGAGGCGAGCATGGCCGGCACGGAGTCCAGTTGGCCGCGGATGCCGAGCAGCTGAGCGAGCACCCGGCCGCGCAGGACCCGCAGTTCCTCGGCGAGTTCCTTGGCGTGGGCGATGCGGCGCTCGGACTGCTCGGTGGCAGCCTGCAGGCGACGCTTGGCCTCGGCAGTGGCATCGGCGAGGCGACGATCCGCCTCGGCCTTCGAGTCGGCTTCGAGTTCGTCGACAGCGCTCATCACCTTCGTACGGCGATCGGCCATCGTGATCTCGAAGTCTTCCTGGACCGCAGCGCGCTTCTTCTCCGCCTCGGCGGCGAGGCGATCACGCTCGGCCTGCGCCTCCTCGACGATGCGGGCGGCGGCGGTGCGCGCCTCGGCCATGGTCTGCTCGTGCTCGGTCTCGAGTGCGGACCTTCGGTCCTTCAGCTCCGCGACCAGACCCTCGTACTCGCCGCGCATGCGGGTGGCGTCCTGCTCGGCCACGGACACGAGTTCGGCCGCGTCGGCCTCGGCCTTGGCACGCACCTCGGACGCCTCGTCCGAGGCGAGCCGCAGCATGCGGGAGATGCGATCGCTCATGCCCTCGGCGGTGGTCGGGGGGACCGACAACCGATCGATGTCCTTGCGGAGATCGTCGATGTCGTCGCGGGCGTCCTCGAGCTGGACCGCCAGATCGCGGGACTGAGCGGCTGCCGCGTCGCGGTCGGTGGCGATGACGCGGAGCTCGGCATCGAACCGCTCGAAGTACCGCTGGACCTCGTCCTTGTCGTAACCCTTGCGGACCACGCTGAAGGGCAGGGAGCTGCTACCGCTGACGTTCTCTGGTGCCATGCGGACAACCTACCGTCACGCGCCCCGTTTCGGCCGTCGGGTGCAGTTCACGACGGGTCCCGGTGAGGGTTCAGCGCGCGGCGGGTTCGACCAGCTCGACGAGCACGCCGCCGGCGTCCTTGGGGTGGACGAAATTGATGCGTGAATCTGCGGTGCCACGACGTGGAGCGTCGTACAGCAACCGAGCACCGCGCTCGCGCAGGAATTCTGCGGTCTCCTCGACGTCGCGGACTCGGAAGGCGAGCTGCTGCAGGCCGGGGCCGTTGCGGTCGAGAAACTTGGCGATGGTCGACGTCTCGTCGAGGGGAGCGAGGAGCTGGATCTGCGCCGCACCGTCGGCCGCGCCGGGAACGGCGATCATCGCCTCGACGACGCCCTGGCTCTCGTTGACCTCGCGATGGGTCACCGCCATTCCGAAGTGCGTCCGGTAGAACTCTATGGCGACATCGAGGTCGGCCACCGCGATCCCCACGTGGTCGATGGCCGTCACGAGGCCTGCCGTCACCGCGTCCGCGGTCGCCGTGGTGTGCTCGTCGATGCTCGTCATACTTTGACGTTAGACCTTTTTCGCCGCGGTTCGGGCGTGGTCTGAGTCACAATCGATCGCCGGCATCTCTGGACGACCGCCAACGCCGTGTGGCCAAGATGACGCCGTCGGTGGTCGAGGGCCGTTCACGGACTGCGGCAGAATGGACACATGGCCGACAACCAGCTGTCCAGCACCGTATCCGCCGCGACCACTTCCGCTTCGCAGCCGTCGATAGTCCGGTGGTTCCGCGTCGTGGCCGTGGCGGAAGCCGTCACCTGGGTCGCCCTGCTGATCGGCATGGCCGTCAAGTACGTCCCCGATCCCAACATCGACAGTGGCGTCCGGATCCCGGGCATGCTGCACGGCGCGGTCTTCGTCCTTTACCTCGTGATCACCGTGCTGACCGCTCTCGCTCTGCGATGGAGCAAGGGCGTCACGGTGCTGGCGCTGCTGGCGAGCATCCCGCCCTTCGGCACCATCGTCTTCGAGGTGTGGGCGTCGAGGACCGGACGTCTGGTTCGACCGGCCGGAGCCGCATCACCGCTGCCCGCGGCGAAGTGACAAAATAGTGTCGTGACTCGACCAGGATCCCGCCCACCAGTACGTCCGTCGGCCGCGGCAGCCGCCGCCATGTCCGGCGCGGTCGACCTCTCGGCGCTCAAGGCCAAGGCACAGGCCGCGTCCGCGCCGCCGGCTCCCACCGCGGCCAACGGTCTCGCGGTTTCCGTCACGGTGACGGAGGTGGACTTCGAGGCCGAGGTGTTGGTGCGTTCGAGCCAGGTCCCCGTCATCGTCAATCTGCTGTCGCCACGCTCTCCACAGTCGCTGCAGCTGACGCAGACTCTCGAGGCACTCGCGGTCGAGGGGGACGGCACGTGGGTGCTGGCCAACGTCGATGTCGACGTCAACCCGCGCGTCGCGCAGGCCTTCGGCGTGCAGGCCGTTCCCACGCTGGTCGCCGTCGCCGCAGGGCAGCCGCTCGCCGATCTGCAGGGTCTGCAGCCCGAGGAGAGCCTGCGTGAGTGGTTGGCGGCCATCGCCCGCGCCGTCGAGGGCAAGCTGACCGGTGTCCCGAACGCCGACGAACCGGCCCCCGAGCCAGAGGACCCGCGCTTCGACGCGGCCGAGGCAGCGCTCGCCGAGGGCGACCTCGCGGGCGCCGAGGCGGCGTTCCAGGAGATCGTGGATGCCGAGCCGGCCAACAAGCAGGCAGTGAACGGCGTGCGTCAGGTTCGATTCCTGGCGCGCGTGCAGGGGCTGCCGGACGACATCGTCGAGCAGGCCGACGCGCAGCCGGACGACGTCGATCTCGGACTCCAGGCAGCCGATGCGTTGCTGTATCAGCAGCGCACCGAGGACTCGTTCGCGCGCATCGTGGACCTGGTCCGGCGCACGCGCGAGGACGACCGCGCCCGTGCTCGCGCCCGGCTGCTGGAATTGTTCGAGCTCTTCGACCCGGCGGATCCGCTGGTGGTCTCTGCTCGACGCAAGCTGGCGTCGGCCCTCTACTAGGAGTAGCGGCCGTCACACGCCTCACGGCCGCCGAGCACGCCCCAGCGGAACGCGTCGACGCGCGCGAAGCCGCTGGGGACCGTGCGACCGTCCACGTCGCTCGCGGCGAGCCCGTCCGACAACAGACCCGACACCGCCTCGTCGAGGTCGCCCGGTGACAGTGTCACCGTCGACCTCTGCGCCGCGGCCGTGTCGGAAGGACTCAGCGCTGCGGTGACCACTCCCGACAGGCACGCCGACCGGAGCGCAGCTCGGGCGTCCGTCAGGCCCTGGCCGGCCTCGTTCTGCACGGCCAGCACGTACCGGGAGACGAAGAGGACATAGGCGCCGTAGTCGCCGGTGACGTCGAGAGGCACGATGTCGTCCTCGCTCACCTCGGTGGGACGTCCGCGATCGGCCAGCGCGTCGACCGAGATACCGATCGTGTTCGTGGAGGGGCAGTAGGAGACCGGTTCGGTGGTGAGCGCGTCCGCGCACCCGGTGTCGGCGCCGGAGTAGTCGACCGTCGGGGGATCCGCGGTGGGCATCACCTGTTCGAACGTCGCGGCGAACTGCTCGAGCGAGTCCTGCGTGACGGGGAGCTCGCCGGTGTCGAGAGGGCTGTCGAACTGTTGGGGAAGGGTCGAGCGCCGCGACTCGACCTCCTTCTCGTCGATGCGCGTGCAGGCCCCGGCGCCGTCGGTGAAGCCGATCTGGGCGGCGGTGACTCGTTCGAACGCGGAGCCGTGCACCGAGTCGGGATCACCGGGGTCGACGTCGCGGACGGCCACGGTGGCCGCGAGGACGTCGTTCAACCCGTCCGAGGTGTCGAGCGTGAAGTGGGTCGAGTCGCCCTCGGCGACATGGCGCATGAAGGCGCCCGCGAAGCAGTCTGCCTGTTGCTCGGCGACGATGGTCGGGTCGTCGTCCCCGACGAGGCCGGACTGCGTCTGCACGGCGTGGCCGTACTCGTGGGCGAGCACCATGACCACCGACATGGGTCCGAACGCGTCGATCATGGCCGGCATGAGCAGCCCGCGGTCCCAGCCGATGCTGTCGTCGAGCGAGCAGTATCCGGCGTTGGCGAGACCGTCCGTCGGTTCGCTGCAGAAGAGCGGACCCTCGCCGGCGGCGGCGGTGGCGTCCCAGGACACCAGGGACCGGACGGGCTGGAAGGACCCGCGGAACAGCGTCGAGTACGTGGTGCGCCAGAACTTCTGGATGTCGTCCACGGCATCCGTCGCGAGCAGGTCGACGTCCGTTCCGGCTGCGCCGTCCACGTCGAGCTGGGCATGGGAGACACCAGGTCTCGGTCCGGACGGGCCGTCCGTGACGGGGAGACCGGCGACGGTGAAGGGGTCGTCGTAGATGGAGACGGGGGAGCCCGTCACCACCGCGCCACACGAGGTGAGCGCAGTGGTGACGGCGAGTGCGAGGAGGCTCGCGGACCAGCCGAACCGGACGCGAGCCCCGCGCATCATCTCTCCAGTCTGAGCCAGATCGCTCCGTAGGGCGGAAGGGCGACCCGAGCGGATGCCGGACGACCGTGCCACGAGTGCTCGGTCGCGGTGACCTCACCGAGGTTGCCCACTCCCGAACCGCCGTAGACCTCCGCGTCGGTGTTGAGGATCTCGACCCATCGGCCCGGCTCGGGTAATCCAACACGATAGTCGCCGTGCGGGGAACCGGAGAAGTTGAACAGGCAGGCCGTGACGGAGCCGTCGTCGCCGAAGCGCAGGAAGCTCAGCACGTTGTTCGCGGTGTCGTTGGCGTCGATCCACGAGAAGCCGCTGGGCGAGCCGTCCTGTGTCCAGAACTCCGGGCCTGCGACGTAGGTGCGGTTGAGGTCGCCGACCAGTTGCTGCACACCGCGGTGCAGCGAGCCGCTTCCCTCGTCGCCGATCTCCCACCAGTCGAGACCGCGCTCGTCGGACCACTCGGCCGTCTGGCCGAACTCCTGGCCCATGAACAGCAGCTGCTTGCCGGGATGCGCCCACATGTAGGCGAGCATGCCGCGCAGACCCGCGGCCTTCGCCCAGTCGTCACCTGGCATGCGGGACCAGAGCGTGCCCTTGCCGTGCACGACCTCGTCGTGGCTGATGGGCAGGACGAAGTTCTCGCTCCAGGCGTAGACCAGGGAGAACGTGACCTCGTGGTGGTGGTACGCGCGGTGGATCGGATCGCGCCCGATGTACCCGAGCGTGTCGTGCATCCAGCCCATGTTCCACTTCATGGAGAAGCCGAGGCCGCCCACGCTGGTGGGACGCGTGACGCCGGGCCACGACGTCGACTCCTCGGCCACGGTGACCACGCCGCGGTGCAGCTTGTGCACGGTCGCGTTCATCTCCTGCAGGAACGCCACGGCCTCGAGATTCTCGCGACCGCCGTAGATGTTGGGGCTCCACCCGCCCTCGGGGCGCGAGTAGTCCAGGTAGAGCATCGACGCGACCGCGTCGACGCGGAGCCCGTCGATGTGGAACTCCTCGATCCAGTACAGCGCGTTGGCGACGAGGAAGTTGCGCACCTCGGTACGACCGAAGTCGAAGACGTAGGTGCCCCAGTCCAACTGCTCGCCGCGCTGCGGGTCCCCGTGCTCGTAGAGCGGGGAGCCGTCGAACCGCGCGAGGGCCCAGTCGTCCTTGGGGAAGTGCGCCGGGACCCAGTCGACGATGACGCCGATGCCGTCACGGTGCAGGAGGTCGACGAAGGCGCGGAAGTCGTCGGGGGAGCCGAAGCGCGACGTCGGTGCGTAGTACGAGGTGACCTGGTATCCCCACGATCCACCGAAGGGGTGTTCGGCGACGGGCAGCAGCTCGACGTGCGTGAAGCCGGTCTCGCGGACGTGAGCCGAGAGCTGTTCCGCGAGTTCGCGATAGTTCAGTCCGGGGCGCCAGGACGCGAGATGCACCTCGTACACGCTCATCGGCGCCCGGTGCGGTTCGAGCTCGGCACGGGCGGTGATCCAGTCACTGTCCGACCACTCGTACGACGACTGGTTCACGACCGACGCCGTCGACGGCGGGACCTCGGTCGCGAAGGCCATCGGGTCGGCCTTGTCCTTCACCGAGCCGTCCCTGCCGTGCACCCGGAACTTGTAGAGCGTGCCGGCGCCGATGTCGGGGACGAACAGCTCCCACACACCGGTGGTGCCGAGCACGCGCATCGGCCAGGTCTGACCGCCCCAGCCGTCGAACTCGCCGACGACGGTGACGCCGACGGCGCCCGGCGCCCACACCGCGAACGAGGTGCCGTTCACCGGTCCGTCGGGCGTCGTGTAGCTCTGCAGATGCGCTCCGAGGATGTCCCAGAGTCGTTCGTGGCGCCCTTCCCCGAAGAGATGGAGGTCGAGTTCGCCGAGTGTCGGCAGGAACCGATAGCCGTCGGCGACGGTCACCTGGTGACCACCCGGATACTCGACGCGGAGCCGGTAGTCCGAGAGATCCTCCACCGGCACCAGGGCCGAGAACACGCCGTGGGCGACGTGAGTGAGCTCGTGGTCCTTCCCACCGATGACTGCGGTGACGCCGAGGGCGTTGGGACGCAGGGCTCGGATGGCGGTGCCGCCCGGCATCGGGTGCGCGCCGAGGACCGAGTGGGGGTCGTGGTGCTGCCCGCGGGCGAGCAGCGAGAGGTCGTGGTCGCCGGGAGCAGCGAGGGTGTCCGTGCTCGCGCCGGGTGTGGTGCGTTCCGTCATGAGATCTCCTTCCGGAAGGCGAGTTCGGTGCGGGCGGGGAACGGGACGGGCGGCAGCGCCAGGATGTGGGCGACCGATCGCCACGGCTCGAGCTTGACGTAGTTGGCCTGGCCCCACTGGAACTGCTGGCCGCTCACCTCGTCGGTCACCGTCAGGTGCTCCTGCCAGTCGCGGCCGATCTGCGGCATGTCGAGCCAGACGGTGCCTTCCTCGGCGCCGAACGGGTTCAGGTTGATCACGACCAGCACCGCGTCACCGGTCACCGCGTCGAACTTCGAGTAGGCGATGATCGCGTCGTTGTCGACATGGTGGAAGTGGATGTTGCGCAACTGCTGCAACGCCGGGTGCGCCTTGCGGACGGCGTTGAGCGTGGTCAACCACGGCTCGAGCGATTCGCCGCGAGCACGTGCGCCCTCGAAGTCGCGGGGGCGCAACTCGAACTTCTCCGTGTCGAGGTACTCCTCGCTGCCTTCGCGCACCGGGAGGTGTTCGTAGAGTTCGTATCCGGAGTACACGCCCCACGTGGGGGACAGGGTGGCGGCGAGAGCGGCACGCAGCGCGAACATGCCCGGGCCGCCCTTCTGCAGGCTCTCGTGGAGGATGTCCGGCGTGTTGACGAACAGGTTGGGTCGACCCAGATCGGCCTTGGCGGCGATCTCCTGTCCGAACTCCGTGAGCTCCCACTTGGCCGTGCGCCACGTGAAGTACGTGTAGGACTGCGTGAAACCGCGTCGCGCGAGACCGTAGAGCCGCGCGGGGCGCGTGAACGCCTCGGCGAGGAAGAGCACGTCGGGGTGCGTCTTCTTCACCTCGGCGATGAGCCACTCCCAGAAGTCCGGTGGCTTGGTGTGCGGGTTGTCGACCCGAAAGATCTTGACTCCCTGGCTGATCCAGAACTTGACGACGCGCAGCACCTCCGCGTAGATGCCCTTGCGATCGTTGTCGAAATTGACCGGGTAGATGTCCTGGTACTTCTTGGGAGGGTTCTCCGCATAGGCGATGGTGCCGTCGGGGAGCACGGTGAACCAGTCGGGATGTGCGGCGGCCCAGGGGTGGTCCGGTGCGCACTGCAGGGCGAGGTCCAGAGCGATCTCGAGGCCGAGCTTGCGTGCGGCCGTGACGAGTGCGCGGAACTCCTTGACCGTCCCCAACTCGGGATGCACCGCGTCGTGGCCGCCCTCGGACGAGCCGATGGCCCACGGCGAGCCCACGTCGGTGGGTCCCGGAGTCAGAGTGTTGTTGCGGCCCTTGCGATTGACCTTGCCGATCGGGTGGATGGGCGGGAAGTAGACGACGTCGAAGCCCATGGCCGCCACGCGGGGGAGTGCCCCGATGGTCGTCTCGAACGTGCCGTGGCGAGGAGTGCCGTCCTCGTTCCAGCCGCCCGTGGAGCGCGGGAAGAGTTCGTACCACGAGCCGACGAGTGCCTCGCGGCGGTCGACCCAGACGTTGATGGCCTCGCCGCGCGTGACGAGCTCGCGCAGCGGCGCCTCGTGCAGGACCTCGCGGACCTCGGGCGTGAACGCCGGTGCGACGCGCGACGGCAGCGGTGCGTCGCTCCGCAGCGCCGTGACGACGTTCTCGAGCAGTGGCTTCTCCGAGCGACCGACGTTCTTGGCCGCGCGTTCGAACAGGCGTGCGCCGGTCTCGAGATCGTTGGCCAGTTCGGCCGGTCCCTGGCCCACGCCGAGTTTCGCCTCGACGGCATGCATCCAGGTGGCGATCGGATCGCCCCAGCCCTCGATGCGCGCGATCCAGAAGCCTTCGGTGTCGGGAGTGAACACACCGTGGAAGATGTCCGGCTGCTCGCCGGGGACCATCGGGATGTGAACCGACTTGCCCTGGCCGGGCCCGCGGACCGCCAACGTCGCGTTGACGGCGTCGTGCCCCTCGCGCCACACCGCGGCCGTGATCGGGAATGTTTCTCCCACAACGGCCTTGGCGGGATACTTACCGGACGATGTGTTGGGTAGTACGTCGTCGATGCCGATACGGCCTGTCACCGAAGCCCCTTTTCTGCTGGTTGTCGCAGTTCTGTCGATGTCGGGTTGTCGGGCTGAGCTCGAAGTCAACCGTAGACGAGATGCCCCGGTCTTTCTCGAAACCGACCGAGAGCACCGACGCGACCTGCGGACGAGGCACGCGGCAGTCTCGGACGCCACCGGGAGAAGTACCCGAACGGCTCCTCGGCAAACGCAGAACCACGGTGCGCCGCGGTCGCCCGCAGTAGTCTTCGGAATCGTGAAAGCACTCCGCAGATTCACCGTCCGCGCGCAGCTCCCGGCCCGTCTCTCCGGACTCGCCGAACTGTCCGTCAACCTGCGATGGTCGTGGCATCCGCCGACCCTGGAGCTGTTCGAGAGCATCGATCCGGACCTGTGGGTCAGTGGTGACCGCGATCCGGTGCGCATCCTGGGCGAGGTGCGCTCGTCCCGCCTCGAGGACCTGGCGAACGACGACGCGTTCGTGCAGCGCGTCGACGATCTCGTCGCCGATCTGCACCTCTACCTGGCCCAACCCCGATGGTTCCAGCAGCAGGTCGACTCCGGTGCGGATCTGCCGGTGGGTATCGCGTACTTCTCGATGGAGTTCGGCGTCTCCGAGGTGCTGCCCAACTACTCCGGTGGTCTCGGCATCCTCGCCGGCGATCACCTCAAAGCCGCGTCCGATCTGGGGTTGCCCCTCATCGGCGTGGGCCTGCTGTACCGCTCCGGGTACTTCCGCCAGTCGCTGACGGCCGACGGCTGGCAGGCCGAGCGGTATCCGTCCCTCGACCCGCAGGGTCTGCCGCTGCGACTGCTCACCGACGAGTCCGATTCCCCCGTGCTCGTCCACGTCGCGATGCCGGGCGACCGTGTGCTGCGTGCGCGCATCTGGATCGCCCAGGTCGGACGCATCCCGCTGTTGCTGCTGGACTCCGACATCGCGGACAACGATCCCGAGCTGCGCGGCGTGACCGATCGCCTGTACGGCGGTGATCAGGACCACCGGGTGAAGCAGGAGATTCTGGCCGGGGTCGGCGGTGTCCGCGCCGTGCGTGCCTACACCGAGTACCACGCGCTTCCCGCGCCCAGCGTCTTCCACATGAACGAGGGCCACGCCGGGTTCCTCGGTCTCGAGCGCATCCGAGAACTGCACGCGGGCGGGCTGGACTTCGATTCCGCGCTCGCCGCGGTGCGTGCCTCCACCGTCTTCACGACGCACACTCCCGTGCCCGCAGGTATCGACCGCTTCCCCGCGGATCTGGTGCGCCTCTACTTCGGCGACGGCACGGCCGAGTCGTCGCTGTTGCCCGGCATCGAGATGGAACGCATCCTCGAACTCGGCCGCGAGAGCGACCCCGCAGTCTTCAACATGGCGCACATGGGGCTGCGGTCGGCGCAGCGCGCGAACGGCGTCTCCAAGCTCCACGGCATCGTCAGCCGCGGCATGTTCGACGAACTGTGGCCGGGATTCGACGCGTCCGACGTCCCCATCGGCTCGGTCACCAACGGTGTGCACGCACCGACCTGGGCGTCGCAGCGGTGGCTCGACCTCGCGGCGCGCACGGTGGGAACCCACACCATGGAGGAGGCGCAGGGCTGGGAGCAGCTGGCCGAGGTCTCCGCGGCGGACCTGTGGGAGACGCGCTCCGCGTTGCGGTCCGAGCTGGTCACGGAAGTGCGCCGCCGCGTGCGCAACTCGGCCCTCGAGCGCGGATCCACCGATGCCGAACTGGCGTGGACGGACGACGTGTTCGACCCGTCGGTGCTCACGGTCGGATTCGCGCGCCGTGTTCCCACCTACAAGCGACTGACGTTGATGCTGCGGCAACCGGAGCGCCTGCGCGCCATGCTGCTCGATCCGGTCCGCCCGGTACAGCTGGTGGTGGCCGGCAAGTCGCACCCCGCCGACGACGGTGGCAAGGCCCTGATCCAGCAGATCGTGCGATTCGCCGATCAGCACGACGTACGGCACCGCATCGTCTTCCTGCCCGACTACGACATGTCGATGGCCCGCTACCTCTACTGGGGATGCGACGTCTGGCTCAACAACCCGTTGCGGCCACTCGAGGCGTGCGGCACCTCGGGCATGAAGTCCGCTCTCAACGGCGGACTGAACCTCTCCATCCGAGACGGATGGTGGGACGAGATGTACGACGGGGAGAACGGCTGGGCGATCCCCACCGCCGACGGCGTCGTCGACGAGAACCGCCGCGACGATCTCGAGGCCGCGGCGCTGTACGAGTTGCTCGAGAAGTCGGTGCTCCCCAAGTTCTACGACCGGGGCGACGACGGGTTGCCGGCGCGCTGGGTCGAGATGGTGCGGCACACCCTGACGGTCACGGGCCCGAAGGTGTTGGCGTCGAGGATGGTTCGCGACTACACGCAGCAGTACTACGGTCCCGCCACCCGAGCGGGTGCGGCGTCGATCTCCGACGACTACGCCGGTGCGAAGGCGATGGCCGACTATCGGCGCCGTGTCGATGCGGCGTGGCCCGCGGTCACGGTGACCGACGTCGAGGCGGACGGGCTGCCGGACACCCCGGTGCTGGGGTCGACACTCACCCTGTCCGCGACGGTGGGTCTCGGCGGACTCGGCCCGTCGGACGTGTCCGTGCAGGCCGTGTTCGGCCACGTCGACCAGGACGAGCAGCTCGGCGACGTCGTGACGGTTCCGATGCTGCACCAGGGATCGGCCGCGGGTGGCGAGCAATTCCTCGCCGACACGACGCTGCCGCTCTCCGGGTCGGTCGGGTACACGGTGCGGGTCCTGCCGCACCATCCGCTGCTCGCGGGCGACGCCGAGCTCGGTCGGGTCGCAGGTCCGTCCCCGATGTAGGTCCCTGCGGGTCCAGGTCCAGGTCCAGGTCCAGGTCTAGGTGGCGGTGAGGCGCGTCAACGCTTTGCGCACGATCTCCGGGTCCGTCGTCTCCCAGAACGGTGGGAGCGACGCCCGGAGGTAGCCGCCGTACCGCGCCGTGGCCAGGCGGGAGTCGAGCACGGCGACGACGCCCTTGTCGTCGACGCTGCGGAGCAGTCGGCCGACACCCTGGGCCAGCAGTAGCGCCGCGTGGTTCGCGGCGACGGCGAGGAACCCGTTTCCTCCGCGCGACTCGACGGCGCGCTGCCGCGCCACCAGCAGCGGATCGTCGGGTCGCGGGAACGGGATGCGGTCGACGATCACGAGGGTCAGTGACCGACCGGGGACGTCGACGCCCTGCCACAGGGAGAGCGTGCCGAACAGTGACGTGGCCTCGTCCTGTGCGAAGCGCTCGACCAGGGCGCCGGTGGCGTCGTCGCCCTGGCACAGCACGGGGGTGTCCAGCCGTTCGCGCATCTCGGCCGCCGCGGCCTTCGCCGCGCGCATCGACGAGAACAGTCCCAGAGTGCGGCCACCCGCGGCGCGCACGAGCCCCGCGATCTCGTCGAGCTGACTCGGCGACGTACCGTCGCGCCCCGGTGCGGTGAGGTGCTTGGCGATGTAGAGGATGCCGGCCCTGCCGTGGTCGAACGGCGACCCCACGTCGAGCGAGTTCCACCGGAACGTGTCCGCGTCGGACGGTGCCTCGGTGCCGGTCGCGAGGGCCGCGTCGACGCGGGTGGGGTTGGCGGCCGGCAGACCCCAGTTGACGGCGAGACCGTCGAACGAGCCGCCCACGGTGAGCGTCGCGGAGGTGAGGACCACGGTCGACTCCGCGAACAGCCGGGTCCGGAGCAGTCCGCCGACGGACAGCGGTGCCACCCGGACCACGCGCTTCACGACGCCGCGGAACTCGTCGACGGCCAACCACACCACGTCCCGCCGCTTCGCGGGATCGCTCTCCTCGTACGTCTCGAGAATGCGCACCGCGGTGTCGTGCACGTCGTCGATGGCAGCGAGAGCCGCGGTCCGCGCGGCCGCCGCGTCGGGGTCCGCGGCGGCGCCGCCCTGCTTGGCCGGTCCGATGGCCGTGCGCACGGCCCACGCGGCGTCGCGGATGCTCGCGATCGTCTGGGACGCGCCGGGGGGCAACTCCTCCCAGCGTCCGCCCTCGAGTTCGTCGAGCAACGCGGCGAAACCCTCTGCAGCACCGGCCAATCGGTCGAGGATCTCGTCCTCCACGAGCTTCCCGCAGCGACGCATGGCGGCGCCGATCGCGGTCGCGGACATCTCCGCCGTCGCGGCGGACGTCACCCGGTCCACGAGCTCGTGCGCCTCGTCCACCACGACGACGTCGTGTTCGGGCAGCACCGAGATGCCGGTGATGGCGTCGATGGCGAGCATCGCGTGATTGGTGACCACGACGTCGGCGCGCGCCGCGTCCACGCGGGCGAGCTCGGCGAAGCAGTCCTCGCCGTAGGGGCAGCGCGACTTCCCGAGACACTCGCGGGAGGTCACGCTCATCTGCCGCCAGGCCTGATCGGACACGCCCGGGTTCAGCTCGTCGCGGTCACCGGTCTCGGTGTCCGAGGACCACTCGGTGATGCGCTTGACCTCACGGCCGAGCCGCGACACGGCGAAGGCGTCGAACAGCTCCTCCTCGGGAGCGTCGGACGGTGCGCCGTGCAGTTTGTTGAGGCACAGGTAGTTGCCGCGGCCCTTGAGGATCGCGAACTTCGGTTCGTGCGCGAGGGCCGTGGTGAGGGCCTTCGACAGCCGCGGCAGGTCGCGGTCGACCAGCTGACGCTGCAGCGCGATGGTCGCGGTGGACACGACGACGGTCTTGCCCGACGTCACGGCGTGCCGCAGCGACGGAACCAGGTAGGCGAGCGATTTGCCGGTGCCGGTGCCCGCCTGCACCGCGAGGTGCTCGCCGGTGTCGATGCTGTGCGCGACGGCGGAGGCCATGGTGAGCTGGGCCGTGCGCTCGGTGCCGCCGAGCGCCGTCACCGCGGTGCTGAGCAGACTCGGAACGGTGGGCAACTCGGACTTCGACTTCGGCGGCACCGTGCGAGGTTACGCCGGGGTGCCGACGCGTCGGGCTCTCGGTCAGCGGTCGGCGTGTACACCCTCGTCGGCGAGTTCGGCGAGGACCGCCGGCACCGTCGTGGGGCTCACCGCGGCGCAGTAGTCCAGCAGCACCGTCGTCTCGAAGCCGGCGCGCGCGGCGTCGCGGGCCGTGGCGCGAACGCAGTGATCGGTGGCCAGGCCGACGACGTGGACGGCATCGATGCCGCGAGCGCGGAGCCAGTCCGCGAGGCCTGTGCCGGACTCGTCGGCACCTTCGAAACCGGAGTAGGCCGCGTCGTACTCGCCCTTCGAGAAGATCGCCTCGATCGGGGTGAGGTCGAGATCGGGGTGGAAGTCGCAGCCGGGTGTGCCGACGACGCAGTGCCGCGGCCAGCTGTCGACGTAGTCCGGGGTCTCGGAGAAGTGGGCGCCGGGGTCGATGTGGTGATCACGTGTCGCGACGACGGCGTCGTAGCTCGCGCCGGCGACGAGCGTGGTGACGGCGGCGGCGACCCGCGCCCCGCCCTCGACGGCCAGTGAGCCGCCCTCACAGAAATCGTTCTGGACGTCGACGACGACGAGTGCGGTGGCCACGGTCAGGAGAATACCGTCGGCACGGCCGGATCTCCCTGGGACAGACCGAGTCCCTCCCAGGGCAGTGATCGCAGGCCCTCCGCGACCAGCGTGCGTGCGTCCTCGACCGTGGCGGTGTGCACGATCTCGCCCCCGCGCACCATGGGTACGGACAGCTCCCGCACCGTGTATGGATCGGTCGCGGGCAACGGCGCGCCGGCCTTCGTCACCAGCTCTTCGACGACGGTGCCCGTGCTGCGGGCCAGACGGACGGCGCGCTTGCGTCCACCGCGCGACTCCTTGTGCGAACTGCGCTTGGCCACGGGGATGCCGTCGACCTCGACCAGTTTGTAGACCATGCCGGCGGTCGGTGCGCCCGATCCCGTGACGACGGACGTGCCGACGCCGTAGGTGTCCACGGGCTCGGCCCGCAGCGAGGCGATGGCGTACTCGTCCAGATCGCCCGAGACGACGATGCGGGTGCGCGTTGCGCCGAGGTCGTCGAGCTGCCGACGGACCTGCCGCGCCAGGACACCGAGATCGCCCGAGTCGATGCGCACGCCGCCGAGCTCGGGCCCGGCCACCTCGATGGCCGTCGCGACGCCGGCGGTGATGTCGTAGGTGTCCACCAACAGCGTGGTGCCCACACCGAGGGCGGCGATCTGCGAGCGGAACGCCGCTGCCTCGTCCGGTCCGTCGACGCCCGTGTGCAGCAGCGTGAAGGCGTGCGCACTGGTTCCGGCGCCCGGGATGCCGTGGCGGCGGACCGCTTCGAGGTTGGACGTGGCCGCGAAACCGCAGATGTACGCGACGCGCGACGAGGCCACCGCCGCTTCCTCGTGGGCGCGTCGAGAGCCCATCTCGATGAGCGGCCGGCCGTCGGACGCGGAGACCATGCGGGTGGCCGCGGCGGCGATGGCGCTGTCGTGGTTGTAGATCGACAGTGCGAGCGTCTCGAGGATCACGCACTCGGCGAAGGTGCCGCGCACGGACAGAATGGGGGAGCCGGGGAAGAACAGTTCGCCCTCGCGGTAACCGTCGATGTCGCCGCCGAACCGGTAGTTCCGGAGCCAGTCGAGGGTGTCCGCCTCGAGGAACGACAACGACGCGAGTTCGTCCTCGCCGAAGCGGAAGTCGCGGAGAGCATCGAGGAAGCGGCCCGTGCCCGCGACGACGCCGTAGCGCCGTCCGTCGGGAAGCCGCCGGGCGAACACCTCGAAGGTGCAGGCGCGATGCGCCGAACCGTCGCGGAGGGCGGCCGACAGCATGGTCAGCTCGTACTGATCGGTGAACAGCGCAGTGGAGGTCACCACTGCACCCTAGAGCGGTCACCGTGTCACGGGGCGACCGATGTACGCCGTATCCTGGGCGCCATGGCTTCGGATCTCACCGCGACACTTCCGCAGGCCACGCCCGACGAGGCTGTGGAGGTGTCCGAGGACACCTCGGCGGACACACCCTGGGTCACCATCGTCTGGGACGACCCGGTCAACCTGATGCACTACGTCACCTACGTCTTCCAGAAGCTGTTCGGCTACAGCAAGGACAAGGCGACGGAGCTGATGATGCAGGTGCACTCGGAAGGCAAGGCCGTCGTCTCGAGCGGGCCCCGCGACAAGATGGAGATCGACGTGCAGAAGCTGCACGCGGCGGGCCTGTGGGCCACCATGCAGCACGACGTCTGATTCCCGAACACTTCGTCTCACCCACTCTGGAAGGACCGTCGTCGTGCGCATGTGGACCCGGAAGAACGCGCTGGGCGGCGTCAAGTTCAAGTCGGAGATGGACGGCCGCGAGGTGGCCGTGTTGCGGTCGCTCGTCGAGTCGGTCGTGGGTCTGCTGGAGCGACGGGGCGCCGAGGCGCCGACCGACGACCTGGCCGAGCTCACCGGCATGCGATCCGGCAACACCTCCGCTCCCGAGGACCCCACGCTCGCGCGGTTGCTTCCCGACTTCCACCGGCCCGAGGGCGCCGACACGGCCGAGTCCGACGCGCTCGCCGAGCAGGCCGACCTCAACGGCGCCCTCCGCAGCCTGTACGAGCCGGACATCATCGACATCAAGCGCGCCGCCGGCGCGACCATCCTGTCGACGCTGCCGAACGGCGGCGGCAAGATCGTTCTCACCCGCGAGCAGGCCGACTCCTGGCTGACCGGTCTGAACGACGTCCGGCTGGCCCTCGGCACCACCCTCGGCATCGACGCGGACACTCCCGACCAACTCGAGGAGGACGATCCGCGAGCACCGCACCTGGACGTCTACCACTGGCTCACCTGGATGCAGGACTCGCTGGTCCAGGTACTCATGCCGTGATGCGCGACCTGCTGTCGGACGTCGCCGGACTGACCGTCGGACACCACCACGTGCTGGATCCCGAGGTCACGTTGTCCGGCGAGCACCACGACGGCACCGGGCGCGCGACCGGTTGCACCGTCGTCATGACGGACGCGCCGGTCACCGCGGCCGTCGACGTCCGCGGAGGCGGGCCGGGGACCCGCGAGACCGACCTGCTGGATCCGTCCCACACCGTGCAGCAGATCGACGCGGTGCTGCTGACAGGCGGATCCGCCTACGGTCTCGCGGCGGCGGACGGGGTCATGCGCCATCTCGAGGACCATCGGCGCGGCGTGCGGATGGGCCGAGACGACCGTGTCGTCCCGATCGTGCCGGGCGCCGTGATCTTCGATCTGCCGATGGGGGACTGGTCCGTGCGCCCGGACGCGGAGTTCGGGAGAGCAGCTGCGGCCGCCGCGTCCGCCGACTTCGCGCTCGGATGCGTCGGCGCGGGGACGGGCGCGCGCGCCGGTCTCCTGAAAGGCGGCGTCGGCAGCGCGTCGACACGGATCGAGACGGGCGCCGCGGCGGGGCTGGTGGTCAGCGCGTTGATGGTGGTCAATCCGGTCGGATCGGTCTTCGACCCCGACACGGGTGTCCTGTGGAGTGCGGCGTCCGTTCCGGAGGCGGGCCTGCGAACCCCGAGTGCGGACGACGTGCGGGCGGCCGCCGAGCTCGCGCCGAAGGACACGTCGCTTAACACGACCATCGGCGTCGTCGCCACGGATGCGCGGCTCACCGAGTCCGCGTGCCGGCGGGTGGCCGTCGCCGCACACGACGGGCTCGCACGCGCGATCCGACCGGCGCACTCGCCGCTCGACGGCGACACCATCTTCGCCATCGCGACGGGACGTGCGGCCGCCCGCCCCGCCGAGGTGGACATGCCGATGATGATGCCCGATCTGGCCGTGCTCGACGGGGTGTGCGCGGCGGTCGCTCCGGTGGTCGAGCGCGCCATCGCGCGGGCGATCCTCGCCGCGACGGCGGTGGCCGGGGTTCCCCCCTATCGGGACGTGTTCCCGAGTTCCGGCGCGTGAGCCCGACGCGCGCTCTCGAGTATCGTCGAAACCGGACACCACCTCTCGCCTCACGATCGGGGACGCCATGACCCTCGGAACATCCGGCGCGCAGCCGGCCACGCAGCCGCGACGCTCGCGCTGGGCGAGCGCCGCCATGGTGATCGGCGGCTTCGTCGCCGTTCTGTATGTCATCGAGGCGGTGGACGTGGCGTCCGGTCTCGCCCTCGATCGGCACGGCATCGGCCCCCGATCGGTCGACGGCCTCCAGGGCGTCGCGTTCGCCCCCCTGCTCCACCACGGGTGGGACCACCTGTTCGCCAACACCGTTCCGCTGCTGGTGTTGGGATTCGTGCTGATGCTCTCGGGCATCGGGCGCGGTCTGGCCGTCACCGCGGTGGTGTGGATCGGGGGAGGGCTGGGCACCTGGCTGACGGGCGAGACCGCCTCCCTGCACGTCGGCGCCTCGATCATCGTGTTCGGATGGTTGTCGTACCTCATCGTGCGCGGCGTCTTCGCGCGCGATCTCGGCCAGTTGCTCGTCGGGGTCCTGGTTCTGCTCGTCTACGGCAGCGCGTTGTGGGGGGTGCTCCCGACGCAGGAGGACGTGTCTTGGCAGGGCCACCTGTTCGGTGCGCTGGCGGGAGTGCTGGCGGCCTGGATGTTCGCCGGTGCGGCACGCCGGGAACGCGCCGCGCGCACGCTCCCGCCGTCGCCCACACTGCACCGGTGACAGGAGCCGTGCGGACCCTTCGGACATCTCACGACACGGTGTGTCGCCGAACTCTCTCGGACCTCTCACCGCGCGTGGCAGCATGACACCCATGCGTCTCACGGTTCTGGGTTGTTCGGGCAGTGTCTCGGGTCCGGACTCGCCGGCATCGGGATATCTCATCGAGGCGCCCGACACCGCTCCGCTCGTCATGGACTTCGGCCCCGGTGTTCTCGGTGCCCTGCAGAAGTACGTGAACCCCGCCGACGTGCACGTGCTGCTCTCGCACCTGCACGCCGATCACTGCCTCGACGTCCCCGGACTGCTGGTCTGGCGCCGGTACGGCCCCACTGCGGTGAGGGGTCGTGCCGTGGTCCTCGGGCCGTCGGACATGGCGTTCCGACTGGGCGTGGCGTCCGCGGAGAGCGGTGGCCGGATCGACGACATGTCGGACACCCTCGATCTGCGCTACCTCCGGGACGGTTCCGTGGTGACGTTCGGTGCGCTGACCATCGAGCCGCGACGGGTGTACCACCCGCCGGAGTCCTACGGCATGCGCATCACCACCGAGAGTGGCACCGTCCTCGCCTACACCGGCGACACCGGAATGTGCGACGCAGTGGTCGAACTGTCGACCGGGGCCGATGTGCTCCTGGCCGAGGCGTCGTGGACACACGCCGCGGATCGTCCTCAGGGCGTGCATCTCTCGGGCACCGAGGCCGGACGGTTGGCGGCGATGGCAGAGGTCTCGGAACTGCTGCTCACCCACATCCCGCCGTGGACGTCACGCGAGGACGTCGTCGCGGAGGCGAAGGCAGAGTTCGGTGGTCCGGTGCACGCCGTCTCACCCGGCTACGTCGTCGAGGTCTGACCGCTCGCAGGTCCCTTCGGGGGCGCGGCAGTCCGTCCCCGGGCTGTGTCGGTGACCCGACTAGGGTGGCAGGGGTGTCCACACGTGAAGACGGCAGAGCAGACGACGAACTCCGCACCATCACCATCACCCGCGGTTTCACCTCGCACCCGGCAGGATCGGTGCTGGTCGAATTCGGCAACACCCGGGTGATGTGCACGGCCAGCGTGGAGGAGGGGGTACCGCGGTGGCGCAAGGGATCCGGGCTCGGCTGGCTCACCGCCGAGTACGCCATGCTTCCCGGCGCGACGCACACCCGCAACAGCCGCGAATCGGTGAAGGGCAAGGTCAGCGGACGCACGTCCGAGATCAGCCGCCTCATCGGGCGCTCGCTGCGGGCCTGCATCGATCTCGCCGCTCTCGGTGAGAACACCATCGCCCTCGACTGCGACGTGCTGCAGGCCGACGGCGGGACGCGCACCGCGGCGATCACGGGGGCCTTCGTGGCACTGTCCGACGCCGTCACCTACCTCGCTGCTCACGGCAAGCTCGCCGATCCGCAGCCCATCTCCTGCGCCATCGCGGCCGTGTCGGTCGGCGTCGTGGACGGTCGCGTCCGGTTGGACCTGCCGTACGAGGAGGACTCGCGCGCCGAGGTGGACATGAACGTCGTGGCCACCGACACCGGAACACTCGTCGAGATCCAGGGCACCGGCGAGGGCGCGACCTTCCCGCGGTCCACCCTCGACGCCATGCTCGACAATGCCCTCGCCGGCTGCGAGCGCATCTTCGCGATCCAGAAGGAAGCACTCGCGGCCCCTTACCCCGGTGAGCTGCCCGGTGCCTGACGTCCGGCTCCTCGTCGCCAGCCGCAACGCGAAGAAGCTCGCCGAACTGCGGCGGGTGCTCGATGCCGCGCACGTCGGCGGCGTGGAACTGGTGGGGCTCGACGAGGTCGCCGAGTACCCGGAGACTCCCGAGACGGGGGCGACCTTCGAAGAGAACGCTCTGATCAAGGCTCGAGACGGTGCCGCCGCGACCGGAATGCCCTGTGTGGCAGACGATTCGGGGATCGCCATCGACGCACTGAACGGTATGCCCGGAGTGCTGTCGGCGCGATGGTCGGGGCAGCACGGCCAGGACGACGCGAACACCGCGCTGGTGCTGGCGCAACTGGCCGACGTGCCGGACGAGCGACGCGGTGCGGCCTTCGTCTCCGCCTGCGCGCTGGTGATGCCTGACGGACGTGAGCACGTGGTCCGCGGCGAGTGGCGGGGGAGTGTGTCGAGAACCCGTGCCGGAAGCGGTGGATTCGGTTACGACCCGATCTTCGTTCCGGACGGTGCCGGGCAGTCCGCTGCCGAGATGACGCCTGCGGAGAAGGACGCGTCGTCCCATCGCGGTGTCGCGCTGCGCCGGTTGCTCCCGGAGATCACCGCGCTCACGCAGTAGGTCGGACGGCGAAGTCCCGCTTCACCTGCTGGGTGCGGCGGTGCTCGATGACGAAAGACAGGAACGGCACGGTGCCGGCGAGGAGCGTGCCGATGGTGCGGCCGACGGGCCAGCGCACCTTCACGGCGAGATCGAGCGTGACGATCAGGTACGCGAAGTAGACCCAGCCGTGCACGATCGCGATCCACCCGGGCAGGTTCTCGACGCCGAAGATGTACTTGGCCACCATCTCCGCGGTCAGCACCAGCAGCCAGACGCCGGTGGCGTAGGCGAGAACGCGATAGCGCAGAAGTGCGGGCTCGATCCGCCGGTCGGTCGGCCGACCCCCGGTGGTTCGAGCGGCGGGACGAGGTTCTGCGGTGCTCACGAAGTGCTCCTGTCGTTCTCGCGGCCGGCGTCCAACTCCGCGAGATAGCTGTTGTACTCCCGCAGTTGACGAGTCTCCTCGTCGTCGGCAGTGTCGTCGGACACGCGGGTCGCCCGAGCGGGCGGGCGCTGCGGGAGGAGATCGGTGGGGATCTCGGTGATCACCGTGGACTCCACCGGTTCGTCCACGGTGTCCTCGAGTTGGACGAACCGTCGGTAGGCGAACACGACGAAGGCGGCGAAGAGGGGCCACTGGAAGGCGTAGCCGAGATTCTGACCCGTGCCGGACGACGATTCGAATCGTTCCCACTGCCAGTACCCGAGCGCCAGGCATCCGCAGGCAGCGACGACGACCAGCACGATGAGTGCTGGTCGGCGTGTCCTGGAGGTGGTGTCCCGGCTCTGATCCACACCACGACGGTACCGGACCGCGCACGGTCAACGACACCGCGTCGTAGGGGTCGTGGTGGGACTCACCTGCTGGTGCGCGAGGGGGGACTTGAACCCCCACGTCCGTCGGACACCACATCCTAAGTGTGGCGCGTCTGCCATTCCGCCACTCGCGCGTGCAGGTGAGTCTAGACGACCTCGGTGCGGGCCACAGTCGAGAAGTCGTCGCCGTAGACGGGCGTGCGTGAGGCCCACGTCGAGGTCTGGCTGTGGCAGTTGGGGCACAGGAACCGCAAATTGACGAGTCGACAATCGAGGTTGTTTCCATCGATGTGGTCGACGTGGAGTCGCAGGGGCGCGCCGTTCCACGTTCCGCCGAGCCCACAGCCCGCACACGACTCGGGCACCCCCGACTCTCTCAACGCCCGACGTAGGTGATGAGGCTTCGCCCGCGCGGCGCCCCTCGGGCGGATGACGAGAATGTCGGCCGCAGAGTGGCGGTTCGCCGCCGACCGCCCACGACGGTGGGCTTGTCCGGTGAAGTGCGCGGTGTCGATACCGAGTCTCCTGATACGTCGGGAGATGTGAGCGTGGGAACCGCCCGCCGGTGTGATGCCGAGGTGCCGAAGCACCCCGGCGACGCTGACTGAGCGCGCGACCGCGTCGCGCAACCGAGTCCGACAGGAACCGCCCGTCCGCTCGTATAACGAATTGGTAACGATGAACACGAGGAATCCCTCAGGTTCCGCGCCCGCAGAAATCGCCCTGGTCTGCGGCGATCGACCCTACTTTCGGGTCAGTTCAGCCGCCGGCTCTGGCCACGGTCACGACGTACCCGCGGGTAGCACTAGGACGTCAAACAGAACGTGAGGAATTCCTCATGATTCCGTGTCATCCTTGAGCCCACGAGATGCGAGTGGTCCGTCGATGACGACTGCCCACCGTCTCGGGCTCCCGGAGTCTCGTCCGCCGGTGGCCCAGCCCCGTCGAACAGCCCAGCCCCAGCCCCAGCACCTCGCGATCCGAGGTAGGAGAGGACACGCACGCGTGACCATCAACGAGAGCACTCCCCCCAACCGCCAGCGCTCCACCGATCGGGCGGAGTCGCTCGCGGAGCGGTTCGTCGCGGGTGAGCCGTACGCGTTCGCCTTCGGTGGCCAGGGTGCGCCCTGGTTGCCCACCCTCGACGAGCTGACCCGGGACTGTGCACTCGAGCCGCAGATCACCGATCTCGTCAACACCGCGTCCGACATCCTCGCACCCGTGGCGCAGGAGCTCCTGGTCGTGCGGCCCCTCGGCTTCGATCCCATCGCCTGGATGCTGGAGCAGGAGCTCGCCGACGATCCGTCGGCCGGTCCGTCCACCGCAGCCCTCGCCTCCGCGGCCGTCTCCGTCCCCGGCGTCCTCCTCACCCAGATCGCCGCACTGCGCGCGCTGTCGGTGCAGGGACTGGACTGGACCGCCACTCCGCCCTCCGCCGTCATCGGGCACTCGCAGGGTGTCCTCGCCGAGGCGGCAGTCGCCGATCTCGGACGCAGTGACGCCGAACTGCTGGCCGTCGCGCAGCTCATCGGTGCCGCAGCCGGACTCGTCGGCCGCCGCCGTGCCCTCATCGGCTCGGGTGAGCGCGCTCCGATGATCGCCGTCTCCGCCGTCGACCCCGTCCGTCTGCAGGCCGTCGTCGACGAGGTCGCGGGCGACGACGCCACGACGTCCGCCGTCGTCGCGATCCGCAACGGTCGCCGCCGCGTCGTCCTCAGCGGTCCGTACACCAAGCTCGTTCGCGTGCAGCAGCGCTGCGAGGAGATCTCAGCCACCGAGACCCGCGAGCGTGACGCCAAGAAGCGCGGCGGCGCGATCTTCGCTCCCGTCTTCGAACCCCTCGACATCGAGGTCGGCTTCCACCACCCGCAGATGGGCGAGGCCGTCGACGTCGTCGGCCAGTGGGCGGAGCGGTGTGGCGTCGACGTTCCCCGTGCCCGCGCACTCGCGCAGGCCATCCTGGTCGATCCGGTCGACTGGGTCGCCGCGACCGAGTCCGTGGTCACCGCGGGCGCGTCGTGGATCCTCGACCTCGGTCCCGGTGACGCCCTCACCCGCCTGACCGCCTCGAACATCAGTGGCCACGGCGTCGGCGTCGTCGCCGCGTCGACCCGCACCGGGCACCGCAACCTCCTCACTCCCGGCGCCGCACCCGAGGTGGACCGCCCGTGGAGCGACTTCGCCCCGTCCGTGGTCACCCTCCCGAACGGGTACACCGCCGTCGAGACGTCCTTCACCAAGCTGACGGGCCGGTCGCCGATCCTGCTCGCGGGCATGACCCCGACCACCGTCGACCCGAAGATCGTCGCCGCCGCGACCAACGCCGGCCACTGGGCCGAGCTCGCCGGTGGCGGACAGGTCACCGAGGAGATCTTCGCCGGCCACGTCGCCGAGCTGCAGGAGCTCCTCGAGCCGGGCCGGTCCGTGCAGTTCAACTCGCTCTTCCTCGACCCCTACCTGTGGAAGCTGCAGCTCGGCGGCAAGCGCCTCGTGCAGAAGGCCCGCACGGCGGGTGCACCGTTCGACGGCGTCGTCGTCACTGCCGGCATCCCCGAGCTCGACGAGGCCGTCGCGCTCATCGAGGAGCTGACCGAGGTCGGCATCAGCCACGTCTGCTTCAAGCCGGGCACGGTGGCGCAGATCCGCGCGGTGATCCGCATCGCCAACGAGGTTCCGGACTACCCGGTCATCGTCCACATCGAGGGCGGCCGCGCCGGTGGCCACCATTCGTGGGAGGACCTCGACGACCTGCTGGTCGCCACCTACGCGGAGCTGCGGTCGCACGACAACATCGTCATCTGCGTCGGCGGCGGTATCGGAACTCCCGAGCGCGCAGCGGACTACCTCACCGGACGTTGGTCGAAGGCCGCCGGATTCCCGGCCATGCCGCTCGACGGCATCCTGGTCGGCACCGCCGCGATGGCCACTCTCGAGGCGACCACGTCACCCGAGGTCAAGCAGCTCCTCGTCGACACCCCCGGAACTCCCGACTGGGTCGGTGCCGGCACCGCTATCGGCGGCATGGCCTCGGGCCGCAGCCAGCTCGGCGCGGACATCCACGAGATCGACAATGCCGCGTCGCGGACCGGTCGTCTGCTCGACGAGGTCGCCGGCGACGACGAGGCCGTCGCGGCACGTCGCCAGGAGATCATCGCTGCGCTCGACGCCACCGCCAAGCCGTACTTCGGTGACGTCGCGTCCATGACCTACCTGCAGTGGCTCGAGCGGTACGTCGAGCTGGCTGTCGGGCACGACATCGACACCGACACTCCGTGGCTCGACGTCACGTGGCGCGTGCGCTTCCGCGACATGCTCCAGCGTGCCGAGGCTCGCCTTCACCCCGTCGACCGTGGACCCGTTCCCACCCTCTTCGCCGAGGACGACATCCTCGACCGCCCCGCCGACGCTCTCCGCGCACTCGTCGCGGCCTACCCCGACGCCTCGACGGTCGAGCTGCACCCGGCCGACGTGCCGTTCTTCATCTCGCTGTGCCGCATCCCCGGCAAGCCGGTCAACTTCGTTCCCGTCGTGGACAAGGACGTCCGCCGTTGGTGGCGCAGTGACTCGCTGTGGCAGGCCCACGACGCGCGGTACTCGGCCGACCAGGTCTGCGTCATCCCGGGCACCGTGGCCGTCGCCGGCATCGACCGGCTGAACGAGCCGGTCGGCGACCTGCTGAACCGCTTCGAGAAGGCCACCGCGGATCGGCTGCTCGGCTCCGGCGCGGATTCCGTCGCCGTCGCCACGCGCCGCCATCCCGACATCGCGGGTGGTCTGGTGGGCATGGTCCTCGCCGCTCCGGACATCACCTGGGCATCGCGCCTCGCGCCCAACCCCGTTCGTCGCCTCGGTGCATTGTCCGAGTGGGACGTCGTGTCCGACGAGGCCGCCACCCATGCTCGTACCGGCGCCACGCTGACCGTCGCCGGCTCGGACCAGGTGCTCCTCTCGGTCCCTCTCTCGCCCGGCAAGAGCGTCGACATCCGCATCACCGTCCCCGCCTCGGCGGTAGACGGCGGAGCGCCGCTCGTCACCGACGAGGACGCGGAGTCGTCGATGTCCGCGCTCCTCGGAGTCGCTGCAGGACAGGATCTTCCGACTGTCAAGGGTGGGTCCGCTCGCCTCAACATCGCGTGGTCGCCCGACCTCGTCGCCGACCATGCGGGCGTCACCGGCTCCGGCCTCCCCGCTGACTACGGCGTGGGCCACTCGGCCGTGCCCGACGTCCTCGTCGGAGCGTGCTGGCCGGCCGTGTTCGCTGTGCTCGGCTCCGCGCGCACCGCCGACGCCGGCTCCGTCATCGAGGGCATGCTCGACCTGGTCCACCTCGACCACCGCATCGATCTCGTGGGCACGCTGCCCGATCACCACAGCATCCTCGTGGTGAAGGCACAGTCGGGTGAGGTCGTCGACACCGATCTCGGCCGCGTCGTCGAGGTCTCCGTCGAGATCGGCGCCATGCTGGGCGAGGGCCTCGACGCCCCCGTCGTCGCCACCCTCGTCGAGCGGTTCGCCATCCGTGGCCGCACGGGCACCGGCACGCTGTCGGATCCGCCGCGCGCCGGCGGGTCGGTCACCGACGCGCTGGTCGAGACCCCGCGCCGTCGTCGCCGCGACACCACCATCACGGCTCCGCGTCACATGGGTGCGTTCGCCCAGGTCTCCGGCGACCACAACCCGATCCACACCTCGGATGCCGCAGCGCGTCTCGCCGGTCTCGGCGACCCCATCGTGCACGGCATGTGGCTCTCGGCCGCCGCGCAGCAGGTGGTCACCGCCGTCGATCCGGCCGCGACCACCCCGCCGCGTCGCCTCACGGCGTGGACCACGCGCTTCCTCGGCATGGTGCGCCCCGGCGCCTCGATCGACGTCCGCGTCGACCGTGTCGGCTACGAGGCCGGTTCCGAGGTCGTCGAGGTCTCCTGCAAGGTCGACGGCGACATGGTCATGATGGCCACCGGCCGCATCGCCGCGCCGAAGACCGTCTACGCCTTCCCGGGTCAGGGCATCCAGCAGCCCGGCATGGGTCTCGACGCGCGGGCTCGGTCGAAGGCCGCTCGCGAGATCTGGGAGCGTGCGGACAAGCACACCCGCGCCGCGCTCGGCTTCTCCATCCTCGCTGTCGTGCGGGACAACCCGACCGAGCTGCGGGCCAGGGGAGTGACCCACCGTCATCCCGACGGCGTCCTGCACCTCACCCAGTTCACCCAGGTCGCGATGGCCGTGCTCGGTGTCGCCCAGGTGGCCGAGCTCCGCGAGTCCGGTGCCTTCGTCGAGGACTCGTTCCTCGCCGGCCACTCCGTCGGTGAGTACAACGCTCTCGCCGCCGTCGCCGGGGTCCTGCCGCTCGAGGCCGTCCTCGAAGTGGTCTTCCAGCGCGGCTCCGCCATGCACCAGCTGGTCCCGCGTGATGAGAAGGGCCGCAGCCAGTACCGCATGGCCGCCATCCGTCCGTCCCAGGTCGGCCTCGCCGACGACGACGTCATCGGATTCGTCGAGTCCATCGGTGAGCGCACCGGCGAGTTCCTGCAGGTGGTCAACCTCAACCTGCGTGGCTCCCAGTACGCCATCGCCGGCACCGTCGCGGGCCTCGAGGAGCTCGAGCGCGAGATCGACCGTCGCCGTGCGGAATTCGGTGGCAAGCGTGCCTTCATCCTGGTTCCCGGCATCGATGTCCCGTTCCACTCCACGGTCCTTCGCGGCGGCGTGGACGACTTCCGGGCTCGACTCCTCGAGCTGCTCCCGGAGACGATCGACCCGTCGATCCTCGTCGGTCGCTACATTCCGAACCTGGTTCCGCGCCTGTTCACGCTCGATCGTGACTTCGTCCAGGAGATCGCCGATCTGGTGCCGTCCGCGCCGCTGGCCGACGTCCTCGGCGAGTGGGACGACTGGGCGGCCCGCCCGTCCGATCTGTGCCGCGTGATCCTGACCGAATTGCTGGCCTGGCAGTTCGCCAGCCCGGTCCGGTGGATCGAGACACAGGACCTGCTGTTCGCGGACGAGTCCGACGGCGGACTGGGCATGGAGCGTTTCGTCGAGGTGGGCCTGGGATCCGTTCCGACGGTGGCCAACCTCGCGTCGAACACGCTCAAGCTCCCCGGTCGTATCGGCCACCCCGTCGAGGTGCTCAACATCGAGCGCGACGCGGCCGTCGTCTTCTCCACGGACACCGATCCGGAGATGGTGGACGAGCCCGAGTCCGACATGCCTGCTGCGGATCCGGCTGCCCCCGCGGCCGTCGCCGCGCCGGTCGCCGCTCCCGCGGCGCCGGCCGGTGGGCCTCGTCCCGACGACATCGCGTTCACGGCGTCGGACGCCACGACCGTGCTGATCGCCCTGTGGACCAAGCTCCGCATCGATCAGATCGGCCCCGCCGACACCATCGAGGCACTGTGCGACGGCGTCTCGTCCCGGCGTAACCAGCTGCTCGTCGACCTCGGTTCCGAGCTGTCGCTCGGCGCGATCGACGGCGCGGCCGACGCCGACATGGGTGCCCTCGCCGGCACAGTCAACAAGCTTGCGCGCACCTACCGTCCGTTCGGGCCGGTGCTCAGCGACTCGGTGAACGATCACCTGCGCAAGGTGTTCGGACCGTCGGGACGTCGCCCCGGCTCCATCGCGGAGCGCGTCGCCAAGGTCTGGCAGCTCGGTGACGGATGGGCCCACCACGTCACCGCCGAGGTCGCTCTCGGTACGAGGGACGGCGCGTCGATCCGCGGCGGCGACCTCGGTGGTCTCGCGGACGGTGCCGTCGCCGACGGTGCCGCGGTCGACGCGGTCATCGACGCCGCCGTGACGGCGGTCGGTCAGCGACGCGGCATCCAGGTGTCCATGCCTTCCAGTGGGGGCAGCGGCGGCGGTGGCACCGTCGACGCGGCCGCACTCGGCGAGTTCACCGAGAACATCACCGGGCGCAGCGGAGTGCTGGCCTCGGCGGCTCGACTGGTTCTCGAGCAGCTCGGATTCGCCGAGAACCTCACCCTGCCCGAGGCGGACGCGAGCGAGGCCGAGCTGGTCGACCTGGTGTCCACCGAGCTCGGCACCGACTGGCCGCGTCTGGTCGCTCCGTCGTTCGACGCCCGCAAGGCGGTGCTGATCGACGACCGTTGGGCCAGTGCGCGTGAGGATCTCGCCCGGCTGTGGCTGGGGAACGAGAAGGCACAGGCACTCGCTGTCGACACCTTCGCCGGAACCGGCACGGCTGTCGCGTCCCAGGCGAGCTGGTGGCAGCGCAAGGCCGACGCCCAGGGTCGCGGTGACCTGGCGGCCACCTACGGCGCGATCGCGTCGGCTGCTGCGCAGTCGACCGAGGCATCGACTCGCTGGACCGGACAGGTCGCGGTCGTCACCGGCGCGAGCAAGAACTCGATCGCCGCTGCGGTGACCGGAGAACTGCTCGCCGGTGGTGCGACCGTCTTCCTCACCACCTCGCGTCTCGACGAGAGCCGAGTCGGGTTCTACCGGGAGCTCTACCGCACGAATGCCACTGCGGGAGCAGCCCTCTGGGTGGTCCCGGCGAACATGGCCTCGTACGCCGACGTCGATGCGCTGATCGAGTGGATCGGCAGCGACCAGATCGATTCGGCCGGTGGCGCGAAGAAGCTGGTCAAGCCCGCCGTCACCCCGACGATGCTGTTTCCCTTCGCGGCACCGCGGGTCGCCGGCGAGCTGTCCGACGCCGGTGCCCGCGCCGAGATGGAGATGCGCGTCCTGCTCTGGTCGGTCGAGCGTCTCATCGGTGGTCTGTCGAAGATCGGTCACGACCGTGACGTCGACACCCGCCTGCACGTGACCCTCCCCGGTTCACCGAACCGTGGACTGTTCGGTGGCGACGGCGCCTACGGCGAGTCCAAGGCAGCGCTCGACGCCGTGGTGAACCGCTGGAAGGCGGAGCGCACCTGGGCCGAGCGAGTCACGTTGGTGCACGCCCGTATCGGATGGGTCCGCGGTACCGGCCTCATGGGTCACAACGACCCGGTGGCCAAGGCTGCCGAGGCAGCCGGTGTGCGCACCTGGTCCACGGCGGAGATGGCAGAGCAGCTGCTCGCCACCTGCGACGAGGAGTCCCGGACCGCCGCCGCGCAGGCACCGCTCGAGGTCGATCTCACCGGCGGTCTCGCCGAGGCGGGCCTCGATCTGGCCGCACTCGCCAAGCAGGCGGCCGACGAGGCAGTCGCGGACGAGGCAGTCGCCGAAGCACTGGCCACCGTCGAGGCGCTTCCCGCGCCGCCGCGGCTCGACGAGCAGCCCGCCGCACCCGAGTGGACGGCACTGGACATCGAGCCGTCCGAGATGGTCGTCATCGTCGGCACGGGTGAGCTCGGGCCGTACGGCAGTGCACGCACCCGCTTCGAGATGGAGGTCGACGAGAAGCTCTCGGCGGCAGGCGTTCTCGAACTCGCGTGGAACACCGGACTGGTGGTCTGGGAGAACGATCCCAAGCCGGGGTGGTACGACGCCGAGTCCGGCGATCTGGTGCCCGAGGCGGAGATCGCCGACCGGTACCACGACACGGTCGTCGAGCGCTGCGGTATCCGGCAGTACGAGGACGACGGCGCGATGGTGAACAACACCGCGCCGCTGCTCACCTCGGTGTTCCTGGACAACGACCTGACGTTCGTCGTCGGTAGCGAGGCGGAGGCACGCGCCTTCGTCGGTGCCGATCCCGAGCGGACGGTCGTGAACCAGAACGCGGAGGGTGACTGGCAGGTCACACGTAAGGCGGGCACCGAAATCCGCGTGCCGCGTCAGATGAAGCTGACCCGCACGGTCGGTGGCCAGATTCCGACGGGATTCGACGCCACCAAGTGGGGCATCTCGCCGGACATGGCGAGCTCCATCGACCGGGTCGCGCTGTGGAACATCGTCTGCACGGTCGACGCGTTCATCACCAGCGGCTTCACCCCGTCGGAGCTCATGCGCTGGACGCACCCCTCGCTGGTCGCCAACACGCAGGGCACCGGCATGGGCGGTATGGAGTCGATGCGATCGCTGTACATCGACACCCTGCTGGGCGACGCTCGCGCGAACGACATCCTGCAGGAAGCTCTGCCGAACGTCGTTGCAGCGCATGTGGTGCAGTCGTACGTCGGGTCCTACGGCGCGATGATCCACCCGGTCGCGGCCTGCGCCACGGCGGCGGTCTCGGTCGAGGAGGGCGTGGACAAGATCCGGCTCGGCAAGGCGACGTTCGTCGTGGCCGGCGGGTTCGACGACCTCAGCACCGAGGGCATCATCGGCTTCGGCGACATGTCGGCGACGGCGGAGGCCTCGGCGATGCACGCGAAGGGCATCTCGGATCGCCGGTTCTCCCGGGCCAACGACCGTCGACGCGGCGGCTTCGTCGAGTCGCACGGCGGCGGAACGGTTCTGCTGGCTCGCGGTGACCTCGCTCTGGAGATGGGACTGCCGGTTCTCGGTGTCGTCGGATGGGCGCAGTCCTTCGGTGACGGCGTGCACACGTCGATCCCGGCTCCCGGTCTCGGCGCTCTCGGTGCTGCGCGCGGTGGTCAGGACTCGGCGATGGCGTTGTCGCTCAGCGCACTCGGCGTCTCCGCGGACGACATCGCGATCGTCTCCAAGCACGACACGTCGACCAACGCGAACGATCCGAACGAGGCGGAGATGCACACGCGTCTCGCCCGGGCGCTGGGCCGCACGGAGGGCAACCCCCTCTTCGTGGTCTCGCAGAAGTCGCTGACCGGACACAGCAAGGGCGGCGCTGCCGCCTTCCAACTGATCGGTCTCTGCCAGGTGCTGGCCGAGGGCGTCGTGCCGCCGAACCGCAGTCTCGACTGTGTCGACGACACGATGACCGAGTTCGAGAACCTGGTCTGGGTGCGCGAGCCGCTGCGCTTCGGCGAGAGGTTGCCTTTCAAGGCCGGTCTGCTGACCAGCCTCGGCTTCGGCCACGTGTCCGGCCTCATCGCCGTGGTGCACCCGCAGGCGTTCCTCGAGGCGGTTCCGGCCGCGCAGCGCGAGGAGTACACGGCGAAGGCGCAGGCACGTGTGGTGGCAGGCAAGCGGCGCCTGATGGAGGCGATGTGCGGCGGATCCTCGCTGTACGAGCGTCCGGAGGATCGACGATTGGGCCACGACGGTACGTCGAGCGATGCGAAGCACGAGCTCGAGATCGATCTGCTGCTGAGCGAAGATTCTCGCCTCGGCGCGGACGACGTCTACCGTACGGTGGCCGAGTGAGCATCCTGGGAGTCGGTCTGGATCTGGTGTCGGTCTCGGAGTTCGCCGAGCAGATGGAGAAAGTCGGGACCACCATGGTCCGCGACAGCTTCACTGCCGGCGAGCGCCGCCACGCCGCCACGCGCAGTGCGGATCCCGCGCGGCACTACGCCGCGCGGTGGGCCGCGAAGGAAGCGGTGCTGAAGGCATGGGCCGCATCACGTTTCGCTCGTGCGCCTCAGATCGGCGACAACCCGTACCCGCTTATCGAGGTCGTCAACGACGCGTGGGGACGCCCGTCGATCAAGCTTCACGGCATGGCCGCGGAGTTCCTGCCGACGGTGAAGATCCACCTGTCGTTGACCCACGACGGCGACATGGCAGGAGCCGTGGCGATCCTCGAGGAGTGATCGTCGACGAATGACGGAACGAAGGAGAGCCGACGCGATCAGCGTCGGCTCTCCTTTTCTGCCACCAGCAGGTAGGCGCCCATCAGACGCTTGAGCTCGGCGACGGCGTCGGCATGGCTCTGGCCGTCCTGCACCGAGAAGTTGAGCATCGAGTAGACGACGTGCACGAGCACCTCGGCCATGAGGTTGCGGCGGGCACGCGGGGTGCGGGGCGTGAGCGGTGCGAGCACCCGCTCCACCTGGGCCGCGAACGCCTTCTCGTGGATCATGCCGGTGGCTCGTGTGGCCGGGGTGGACTGCATCGCCAGCCACACCTCGCGTCGGGACGGATCCGACGTCCACAGGCTGGAGAGATGGTCCAGGAAGTCGTCGAGGAAGCGTAGCCAGTCGAGCGACGGAACCTCGCCGTCGAAGTCGGCGAACTCCTGGCGAACACCCGCGAGATCCTGGCGACCCAGTTCGCACACGATGACGTACTTGTTGGCGAAGAACTGGTACAGCGTGCCGATGGGCAGACCTGCGCGGGCCGCGACCTCCTCGCACGTGAACGACTCGAACCCCACGTCGGTCAACAGTTCGCGCGACGCCGTCAGCAGTGCGTCGAACTTCCGTTTGCTGCGTTCCTGGGTGGGTCGCCGGCGGGGGAGCAGTTCGACGGGCTCGTTCTCGTCGGAGTTCTCGCTGGTGTCGGCCCCGTCGCGGACGTCGGTCTCGTCGTGAACGCCGTGATCCGACGCCGTCTCCTCGGTGATCGGGGTGCTGCGCCCCGGTGCTCCGTCGGTCGACTCCACAGAGTCAACAGTATCGGGCCGTCCGCTGCTCACGAACACGGCGCCACCGTTCCGCTCCATTCAATATGAACTTACGGTATGTTTAGAGACTGTTACAAGACGCATCGTTCACTGACGGAGTACGTAGTCGATCGTTCAGGCCGGTCTCGGGGGAGTCACGACGGCTGTGTCGACTTCCGGTTCGTCTTCGAGAAGAGGAGGCACATCATGAACGACACCCCCCGCAACAGCAGCGCATCCGAGACCCGTGGTGACACCACCGTGGTCTCCGCCGTACTGCTGTACCACCTGGACGGGTCCACGGTGACGGCGTCTCTGCTGTCTCCCATCGACGGTTCGGACCTCGGCGTCGCCGAGTCGATCGACCTCGAGAACTTCTCGCCCGAGCAGATCGGGCTGACGGTACCGATGCTGTGGGACCTGGTCGACGTCGCCGACGCGTGCGTCATGTCCGTCGTGACCTCCGGCGCTGCCGCTGACATCGACGTCGCGCCGCCCATCCTCGAACTCGCGTTCGGCGTGCCTGTCTTCGATTCTCCCACCCCGATGGCTGCGGACACGGCTCCCGCCGCTGCGGCCCCCGTCGACGATGCCACTCCTGCCGTTGACGATGTCGCACCGTGGCAGCGGACCACGCCCTCTGCAGTCGCCGCCGCTGCTGCAGCGGCCCGCCCACCTCTGCGCGCCACGCGACCCGTCCCGGCCGCGCCGGCCCGCCGGTCTGCTGTCGGTGCGGGTGAGAACAGCGTGTCTGCGTCGCCGATCTCGACAGGTACCGGTGTGGCCGCTTCTGCTGCCGCGGCTGCTCGTCCCCGGATCGTGTCCACCGACGAGGCTGTTCCTCCTGTGAGGTCGTCCGACAGTGACACCGAGGTGTTCCCCGCCGTCGTGGCGCCGGCTGTCTCCGCCCCTGTTGTCGTCGACTCGTTCGACGATGCTCGAACCGAGGCCATCCCCGTGGTGACTGCGGCGTCCGTGGCTCCCACCGGCCGTCGCTCGCGGCGCTTCGTCGGGATCGCCGGCGCTGCTGCCGCTGCGGCGCTGGTCGCGGCGGCCATCGGTACCGCCGCCGTGACGTCGGGTGGATCGGACAGCGTGCCCCAGAACACCGCTGCGGAGCAGCAGGCCGCGAACGGCGGCTCCGCGTCGCCGGTGGGAGATGCTCCCGCGGCCGTCGCACCGGCCGCGCCCGCTGCGCCGGCGGCCGCTCTGCCGGCGGCACCGGTTCCGACCGACGATGCTGCGTCCGACGACGCTGCGTCCGACTGGACTGCGCCGTCTGCAGCGCCCTGGTCTCCGTCCGCCGCTGCACCGGCGCCGTGGACCACGACGCCGCAGCAGCAGCTGTCCTCACCCAGTGCGGTTCCCGCTCCGCAGTTCACCGTCCCGGTACCCGAGCAGGATCCGAACAAGTCCCCGCAGCAGCTGCAGGACGAGGCGTGGGCGAAGCACTGGCAGCAGACCGGGCAGTGGCTGAACCAGGAGTTCCCGCAGTAGGTCGACGCGTCGAGGTGCCAGACTATTTTCCATGACCTCTGGTACCGATGCGCAGTTGTCCGACCTCCGAGACCGCGTGCGCTCGAGCATGCCGCGAGTGCGCGCCGAACTGGCCGACCTCGTCGCCTTTCGCTCCATCGCCGATCCCGAGCAGGCGCCGCCGTCCGAGTGCCGCTCCGCCGCGGAGTGGGTGCGGGACGCGTTCCGCGACGCCGGCGTGACGGACACGGAGTTGTACGAGACGTCCGACGGATCGGCGGCCGTCATCGGTCGGCGTCCTGCCGCGGACGGTGCTCCGACGGTGCTGCTGTACTCGCACTACGACGTCCAGCCTGCGGGCGAGGAGTCTCTCTGGGAGAGCGCGCCTTTCGAGTTGACTGATCGGGACGGTCGCTGGTTCGGCCGCGGTTCGGCCGATTGCAAGGGCAACGTGCTGATGCACCTCGCGGCGCTCCGTGCGCTCGGCTCCGACTCGGAGGTGGGCATCGTGGTGGTGTGCGAGGGCTCGGAGGAGACCGGGACCGGTGGCCTCGAGGACTTGGTGCGCGACCGTCCCGAGCTGTTCGCCGCAGATGTGATCGTCATCGGCGACACGGGCAACATCGCTGTCGGAACGCCGACGCTGACGACGTCGCTGCGCGGCATGGCGATCGTGCGCGTCGACGTCGAGACACTTCGCGGCGCAGTGCATTCCGGGATGTACGGCGGGCCCGCGCCCGACGCACTGGTGGCCCTCGTGGCGATGCTCGCCACGCTGCACGACGTCAACGGCGACACCACCATCGACGGGGTGGACGGTTCCGGCGTGTGGGGCGGTGCCGAGTATCCGGTCGAGCGTTTCCGGACGGATGCGGGCGTGTTGGACGGCGTGGAGCTCACCGGGAGCGGGTCCATCGCGGACCATCTCTGGGCCCGGCCGTCCGTCACCGTCATGGGCATCGACTGCCCGCCCGTGGTGGGAAGCTCCGCCGCCGTGGTGCCTCGCGCGTCCGCGCGCATCGGACTGCGCGTACCGCCCGGCATGGACGCCGAGAAGACGCGCGATCTGCTCGTCACTCACCTGACGAATGCGGCGCCGTGGTCTGCGCGGGTGACGGTCACGCCGGATGCGGTCGGATCACCCTTCGCCGCGTCCACGGACGGTCCCGCGTACGGCACGCTCATGACCGCGCTCAGCGACGCCTACGGCGAGCCCGTGCAGTTCGCCGGCCAGGGAGGTTCCATCCCGCTGTGCACCGCGCTGCAGCGCGCCGTGCCCGACGCGGAGATCGTGCTCATGGGCGTCGAGGAGCCGCTGTCGACCATTCATGCGCCGAACGAGAGCGTCGACCCCAGTGAGATCGAGACCATCGCGGTGGCCGAGGCCGCGTTCCTGAGCCGTCTGCCCGAGCAGTGGCGGCTCAGAGCTTCAGATCGCGGATGAGCTTGGCGACGTGGCCGGTGGCCTTCACGTTGTACTGGGCCACCTCCACGTTCCCGTCCGCACCGATCACGAACGTCGAGCGGATGACGCCGGTGACGGTCTTGCCGTACATGGACTTCTCACCGAACGCACCCCACGCCTGCAGCGTCGACTTCTCCGGATCGGAGAGCAGGGGGAACGTCAGGCCCTCGTCGTCGCGGAACTTCGCAAGCTTGGCCGGCTTGTCCGGCGATACCCCGATCACCTCGAGACCCGCATCGTTGAGCTGCGCCAAACTGTCTCGGAAGTCGCACGCCTGCTTCGTGCACCCCGGCGTCGCCGCGGCGGGGTAGAAGTAGACGACCACGCGGCGGCCGGCGTAGTCCGCCAGCGAGACGGTGTCGCCGTCGGCGTCGGGGAGGGTCAGGGCGGGAGCAGCATCGCCTGCGGACAGTCTCGAGGTCGTGGTCACGACGCCAAACTTAGCCGACTCGTCCGAGCCGGGCAGGCGCGCCGGTCGTCGTGCTCTAGGCTCTGAGGCGACCGCAGAAGTTCTGCATCTTCGTCCAGCCGGGAGGGCTTTCGTGGCACGCAACACAGACAACATCGAGCGCGACATCGAGGCCGCACGCGACCAGCTCGCGTCGACGCTGGACGAGCTCAGCGTGCGCGCCAACCCGAAGCGGCTGGTCGAGAACACCAAGCGCAGCGTCGTGGGCACCCTCAACGAGCCCGCCGTGAAGTTCTCGCTCATCGGCGTCGGTGCCGTCGTCGCCATCCTGGTGATTCGCAAGATCGTCAGCTGAGCATCTGCGCAGGTCAGTGACTCGATTTCACTCCCTGCGCGCCAGGTGTTAATGTCTTTCACGCACCGAGGAGCGCGAGCCGCTCCGACCATGCGCCTATAGCTCAGTTGGTAGAGCAAGTGACTCTTAATCACTGGGTCCGGGGTTCGAGTCCCTGTGGGCGCACAATCAATGCTCCCGGCCATTCGTGGTCGGGAGCATTTTTTGTTGTCCAGGGGTGTGATGGCCCTGATTGTGGACCCTAGCCACCGGTGAGCGGGGGTGGATGTCCAGGATCGACCGGTGGTACGTCGCCTGGTTGCTGCGACCCCAGGGTTGGTCCGCCGACATCCCGCGATTCGAGCAACCTTCGTGCCAGGTCGACTATGCGATGCTGCACCGGTGCCCGCCAGCGAGGATGACGACCGCTCTTCGGTGAGTTGGCGTCGACAGGCGTTGTTGTGGCCGGCGGTGTGCTCTCTTGTCGCCGTTCTCGGGTTCGGTCTCTTCCTTGCTTTGAGTGGGTTGTTCGCGTCCTCGGCGGAATCGCTCGGGTTGTTGGTGTGGGTGCCCATTGCGGTGGTGGTGTCCGTTGTCGCGTTCGGTGGGCTCGCGATCGTAATTGCTCTGACCGTGCGCACTCTGGTCAGGGCGCTTGCGCCGAGTGCGCCGGTAATCGTGCGTACCGCGGTGCTCGCCCTGGTGACCGGGGTCGGCGAGACAACGGTGACGATGCTCGTCATCGGGGCCGTCGGAGGTGACACCGGGACGTCGACGTGGTGGTTCGCGTCCGGGATCGGTGGTGTCGCGTCGTTGGCAGCGGCCTTCTATGCGCGGGACCTGTTCGCCGAGGTGCCGGAGCCGTTCGACTGGAACCGTCGGGTCTGAGCCGAGTCCTACACCGATGACGCCGTCGATGCTGCGCCTCGGTGTGTGGTTGGCTGGCGCGCATGACGAAGCTGGTGTCGTGGGTCGCGCTCGCGGGCGCTCTCGTCGGGATTGTGGTCTTCGGCGCCGAGTGCTGGAGCGTGCATCGGGAGCTGGCCGGTGTGGTCTTCGACGGGGGCTACGAGCCGATGTGAGGCGTGGATTTCTCGACTGGATACGACTCCGCTCTTTCGGCGGAACTTTCCATCTCGGCTGCGCGGCCGTCGACTTGGTGGACTTGGTCGGCGTTGCCGTGGTGGCACTACCCACTCGTCGGTGCGGGTGCTGGTGTAATTCTTGCGGCACCATTCGCTGTAGCCGGTGTGCGGTTCACACGGCAACGTTGACAATTCTGTCGCGACTCGGTCCAAATGTGTACCCCCATGCGCGTCCGGATGGTCTGAGTATCCAAGGGTTTGCGGTGACGGCGCGACATGAAATCCGTTGTCCTGCTTGACGTAGTGGTACGTTGCAGAGCGTGGCAGTCTTGTTCGGATGGGACCCGACGCCGCCTACTGGCTCACCCGCGACGCGATACGCATCGAGGACGATGCCACCTAATTCCATCTCGTCGACGACACCTGGCTCCCGTCGAATCAGCTCGTCCTCCGCACAGTGACACACCACGTCGACGGCGAGGGAGCGGCTGAAAGTTGGGCTTCGTCGGCGGTGATGGCCTACTGTGGGCGGCATGCTGACACCACGTCGAAAGAATGTCACCGCGCACTGAGACCGACGGCGGCCCGGGCGAGGATGTCCTCGATCTCGCTGCCCGTATCGAAGCCCGCTACGCCGGCACCGTTGCCGTGTATCGAGACCTGCTGAAACACACTGCAGCGCAACGGCATATCAATTTTCCCGACCCGCGTTGGCCGGTGGAGGACAATCCGCTCGAAGGCATCTCGCTGCTCGACCCGGGTTTGAGGGTACGAGTACTGCACAGCTACCAGGACGGTGTTGACCTCGGCTCGTTCCCTCCCGGCGCCGAAGTCCTCGCCCTCCGCATCCACGTCCAGGCGTTCTCGGCGATGTTTCCCACCCGCGCAGCGGCCCACGGACAACTTCTGGACACCCTGTCGGATGCCGAAAGTGACGGATGGGCACGGGCGCTACTCGGTGACCACTGGGCCGACCACAGCTACGAACTGCGCCTGCAGAAGAACGAGGACAATCGCCGGACCACACGCGCACTCACTGCGCAACGGGTGTACGTACTCCTCCTCGATCAGCACGCACAGCCGATGCTCGCACCCGACAACTTCGCCTTCGAACGAATTTGGCTGCGCGTGGACTCCGGTCGGAAGGTCCCGCCGCGATCATCGACGTTGACCGAACGCATCAGGCGCGACGGGCCTTACGCGAACACCGAGGCGATTCGGGATCCTCGGACCGACAAGGACGGAAGGTGGCGCATCCACGTCACCGGACCGGACCGCGCCGAACTCGTACCCCTGGCAAATGCCACAGCGCACCACCTGATTCGAGGCGTTCGCATCCGCGGGGCCATCGATACACATTTCGTACCGCTGCGCGTACACATCGACCCCACCCTTCTGTGGGTGTACTTCCGATGGGAAGGCGACCCCGAAACCTATGTGCTGACACTGCGTCCACCACAGACGGACAGCGACCTGCGAGGGCCACCGTGGGACTCGCCGGGTGCCATCGTCGGAGAAGCGCTGGTGGGATGGCAAGAGGACCTCCGAACCGGCCTTCGCCGTCATCGAGGTGCAACGAGGACGCCCGTCGGCGCCCTGCACCTGTCGGGACCAACCGCCGATGACTAGCCGCGACACACCCGATCATCGTGCCGGGCGGACGATCACGGTTCACATCCCGGCCTTCATGGTCGAGGACCGGTCTTTCAGGCCGCCGGAGATCGGGGGGATCGTCTGCGGCCCGCTGGACTTCCATGAGAACCCACCCACCGACGGTGACGCGGCCACCATTCGAGGGCATCTGACCCCGTCCGACGACGGTCCCCGGTGGCTTTGCGTTCCGGCCGGGACACCGCCGCGGTGGGTCTGGTCCGGTTTCTTGCGGGGTGACGGGTGGACCGCGCGATGGCTCGGGTTCACTCCGCGCACAGGCCAGGTCGAGATCACCGGGCACTTCGCAGGCGGCTTCGACTACGCCACCGACGGCACCGTCCGCGGCCGCGTCACCCGTATTCAGGTGGTCTCCGAACGCCACCACAGACACACCGACGGGCAGTTGCTACCGACCCCGGGGCGCCGGTCCCTACGCGACGTCGACCGCACCGACGGCACCGTCGTCGGCCGCGGCGGGTCTCCCGAGGTCGGGGGCGATCACGTCGACCTCGACACGCTCGTCATCGTCGATCTCGACCTCGACGACGTCCCGCCGCTACCGCCGCGTCCGAGCATCGTCCCCGGTGGAGTGTCCGCAGCAGCGGCAACGGTGTGGGTGATCGACTCCGAACTGCCCCTGGTGGTAGCCGTCTCCGGCGGCGACACCGTCACCGAATATCTTCTGCCCGGCAGGACCGGAGTGTCACGGTTGCTGTGGGCGACTCCCGGTGGGTGCTGGGTCGCCGGCGAGGACGGAACCTTCTGGATCCCCCACGGCGGGAACCCCGTTCGGGTCGATGACCGCTCTGTGCACGCGGGCGCCGTGCACGGGGACGTTCTTCTCGGATGCACCGACGATTCCCTGTGGCGGATGTACCGGCCCGGCACCGAACCGGTCGATGTCGATGTGTCCCCGGCAGCGGGTCACACCTTCGCCGTCGTCGCGCACGATGACGGTTTCGTAGCGGTGGTCCGCCGGCACGGGTCGGGAACACGACTGGTGCGGGTCCCTCTGGTCGGGACAGCGCAGGTCGGGCCCGACATCTCCGCGGATCCCGAACCGGGACAACGTAGACGGTGGTGGCGCGACTTCTTCTTGGCCGGCGATCCGCTGCGCCTGATCAGTCACGTCGACGTCGGTGTCATCGAGCCCGACCTTGGTGTCCGCGACGACGGCGAACGTCTCGGTCGCCGCCAGTTTCACGGCGGAACGGTCGGTGATTACGGGTGGAGCCTGGGCTTCCTCGGCCACGACGCTTCATCGCCGCGCGACTGGTGGCCGTTACCCGATCGGTCGGCCTTCGATCGGGCCACCGAGATGCTGCGATCACCTCGAACAGTGTTCACGCTGTACGACTCTCGCACGCTCACCCCGCTCACGAGCGTGCCCATGCACGACCCGGAGCCGAGTGTGACTATCGACGACTCGGGCACCGTCCTCGTCGTCGACCGCGGCATCACGACGTTCCCCACAGATCTTCCGGTGATGACATCGCCGGCAACGCTCGATGTGGCAGCGCTGCTTGATCGTTCGCGCGAGGAGCTGCGTCCTATTGCCGATGTGAATGATCAACCAACACAGAAGGATGTACGCGAATGACCACAGATCAACCTGTAGAACAGATACGGGACAAGGGCCCGGTGAGGGGGGCCGGTGGCGACGATCGCACCGTCGTCGCGGAGCGTGCCCGGTTACGTCAGCGAAGGACTGTGTCCAGCATGGATGAACTCGACCTCTCGGCGAGCGCCTTCATCGATGAGGTCGAGTCGTATTTCCGGTCCATGTCCGACCTGCCGGCACCACCGGATGCGGACTTGCCGGACGGTGACGGTTGGTACGTACATTCCCCGTCCGCACCACGGGTTGCGAGTCCGCCCTGGATCGGGGTGTCGGACGTGCACGTGGCGTACGCACCACCCGCCGTCATCGTGACCTTCCGCTGGACGGGCGATACCGCACTTTCCGCCCCCGCAAAGTCGTACGCGCTGGTTCTGGACGGAGCACGTCTGACCGCCGAGAAGTGCACGATCAGAGTGGAAGCGTTCCTGATGAAGAAGAACTGGCACCACGGTGCCCAAGCCGCCGGGAGTCTCCACGTCATTGCGGTCGATTCGCCTGAGCCGTCACCGTCCCGTCACCGGCCATGACGAGGGCATTCGTGGTGACCATCGCTGCGCATAGGCGGCGTTCAGTTTGCAGTGCAACAGAACCCGACTATGAGGAGGCATCGAGGATGACAAACAGTCAGAACGACGCAGACAGCGGCGAGAGTATCGCCGGTCGTTCGACCTGATGACGCACTGGGTCGAGGTGTTGCTGAAGATCGTCGACGGCCCGCAACGGCCGGTATCGGGTGTCGTACGCGCAATCCACGCGGACACCGGTCCGCGACATGTCTACGACGCGCACTACGGCATCGTTCCGTCGTATGTGGGTTTCGGGCTCGCTGAGGTCCGCCTGCTCCGGCTCGGCCGCAAGACCCGCATGGAGTCTCTCGACGGGAAGCCGCTGTTCATTGCCGACGGCGAGAAGTGTTGGGTGTTTCAAGCAGGTCAGGACGATCCGATCGAGACGAACGAACTCAACACTCGGATACACGACCCTGGCCGGGACCTGATCGTGTCGCGGCCGGTCGAGCATTGGGCGCGGCCCGGATTTACCCGCCCCACACGCCCCATCGAGGAAACCGAGTTCATCGGGCGGCGTGCCTGGAGAGTGGAATTGAAGACCGGAGCCGGTGGCTCACCGATGGTGCTGACGATTGACCGCGAGACCGGAGCCGTGCTGGGACAAAGCGGCGAGGAAGGTAGTGCGGCGTACGTCCACTGTGTCGTGTCGGAGGACGTGCCCGACTCGACCTTCGTGTGGACCGGCGCGGTAAGAAGACCCCGGAACGTGTTCGCCGAAGACCAAGCGCGCATGGTGGAACGATCGCACCGCACCATGCAATGGTTTCGCGACACCATCACCTCGGAGCGTATTCAGGCTGATGTCCTCGTCGACTTCACGCCGACAGAGGTGCGACGCCATCCCGAATACCCCGGCAGCTTCGAGGCCGACTTCGAGAAGGGCGCCGGTCGGCTGTGGCGGCGCGAGCGGTCTTCCGAAGACTGGTTGCTTCCCGTGAACTGGACACGGCAATACCCGACTCCGATTCGAGCGTGGTCGACGCAGGAGTTCGACTGGGCATGCGCTGTGGATCTCGGACCGGGCAGTCTGACGGACGCAACAGTGGCGCACCTGCAGAACCTGCTTCATCCAGGCCAGGAAGTGGTCGGTACGCCGCCGTTGAACCCGAAACGTCACTGAGCATGTTTGCAGGAGTCGAGTGTCACTCGTAACGCGGGGGATCCTCGTCCGGATCGTCACGCACGACGGTGAAACCTGGCGCAGCGATGAGTTCGTCGATCGCATCGGTCGTGCCTGCGATGGTGGCGAAATGCGGGTCGACATCGTTGGTGACGCACCATGCCCGATCTGCGGGCCAGATGTACGCGGGGATCGGTGCATCGTGCGCGTCGGTCCATGCACTTCCGGCGGTGTGCCACGCGGACATGTCGTCGAGAGTGCCGGACAGCACGTAGTACTCCCGGGCTGCACTTCCGGACGGCGGGTGCACAACCCGTACCGGCGGCGCCGAGTACGGTGCGGCCGCCGGGCTGTTCCCCCAGCCGTTCCACACCAGGAAGAAGCACTCGTCCGGTGTGGTGGTGTGAGCAGCGAGCGTCCGGACCGCTCCTGCGATCTGTTCGGTTTCGGACGGGCCGGGGACGCCAGCGACGTCGCTTTCACGCATGTGCGGGCGGACGGGGTCGGGGATGAACAGCAATCGGCCGTAATCCGCGAAACCCAACGGTCCGCGTACGACCAGATCCCACCAATCCCGATTCTGCGACACCAACCAGAGTGCAGCGTCCGGGTCTCTGATCAGTGTCAACACCGACCTCACGTCCTGTCCCGAATCATGAATCCTTGCTGCAACTGTCGACACGCTACCGACCGCGTTGTCAGCACGTCAGCTGAAATTACCGCTCGAATGCAGCCCGGGCACCGCGGTTCGTGGTCAAAATCGGTGTACGAAGGTGTACCAGTCACCGTCGAGTCCGGCGTAGCCGATCTGTTGCTCACCGTCGGGCGGCCCCAACTTGGGTGCACCGTCCGGCATGTAAGCGAATCCGACTTGGTCGAGGAATCCGCCCTCGACGTAGATCAGGCATCCGCCGTCGACTGCGCTTACTCCGTCGAGTTCGTACGCCCCGGCCCACCCGCCGGCCGGGGTCGCGCTGCAGGCCGTCGCAATATCCGTGAGGGGTCCTTTCGAGACGGCGAACGCCACGCGGAAGGGAACCGACAACACCACCAGGACAGCGGTCGCCGCGACGATTGCAACGGCGATGGACGCTAACTTCCACGCTCGATACTTGATCCACCCGACGACGGTGAGAACGAGCCAGGCGGCACCGAGTATGCCGAGCGCCCAGACTGTTCCAGCGAAGAGCAGGATCATCACCGCCGGTGGAGTGGACGAGTACAGCATGACGGCGCAAGCGGCGGTTGCCAACGCGGTCACGATGATGATCGACGATTCCCACCAGGCCGAGGGACGGCGGGGTCGGGTCCCGTCGACGGTCGGCGGAGCCACGAGTGCCGCGTACACCGATTCGCGAGGAAATGGCGGGAAGTCCATTCGTACAATCTAGGTGCTTCGGTCCCGGTGCGATCGTTCCTCCTCGAGCGCACCACAGAACTGTCACTCCGTCACGCGGTGTCCTTGGCGTCGTATCGACCGGATGTCCACCACGGCGCCTCGGCGAAATGGTCGCACTTCACTCGTCGTGCTGATACGACTTACGCTCAGGGGTATGCCGCGCAGCAGGGGAGTATTCGATCCGACGGACCGCGAACTGTTCGACCAACAGAGACAACGTTTCGACTGGGCAATGCTGCAGAACGGCTGCGTCTACCGGTACGACACCGCGTTCGGACTTGACAGCGCCTGCGCCCGCCTCCGGGATCTCGGGTACCTCGTGCACCGCCTCGACGCCGCGAACTGGTCGACCGTTGCCGATATGCATGCCGCTCTGGCTACGGCGATGTCGTTCCCCGATTACTACGGAGGTAGCGTCCCCGCGTTCGATGACGTTCTCAGCTACGTCGCCCAGTTCGCGTACGGCAGTGACCCTGCCAGTTCCGGCACGGTCGTGGCGATCGCCGGCTACGACACCGTCACTCGGCTCGATCGGCGCACGGCCGATCTGATGCTCGACGTCTTCGCCCACCAGGCACGCCTGGCCGCGCTGTACGCGCACCCGATGCTGTGCCTGGTCGAGTCCATCGTGACGGACTATCCCCCTGTCGGTGGCCGCTCGGTGTATTCAGGGCCCGTCTGGGACACCGAACCCGACCCGCCGTGCCCCTTCAGCGAGAGGGATCTGGTCGAACTGACGTACCAGTTCTACGCCGACGACACCGGTGCCTCGGCGTTCGCCGCCGCCCTGCGAGACGTCCTTGCCGACATGCTGACCACTTTCGGTCGATGGCAGATGCTCACCCCCGTCGCCGCATCTGAACGAGCTGCGGCGATCAAGGCCGAGCAACGACCCAAACCGCCACAGGAGGGAACGCGCCTCTGGGAGATCGGTATCGGGATCCGCGGTGCCGGCGACCTCAACGACCTCGACTCCCGACTCGCTGCCGCGACATATGAGGCGGGGGTGCGCTTCGAGCAACTGGGAATGTTGGTTCACGCGGCCGGCACCGAGTACCTCGAGGACGCGCTGACACGGTTCCCAGCGCTCAACCTGTCGGAAGCCGTTGACGACGGGATCGTCATCAGAAGCACACACCAGGCGTAATCGTCCGGGCGCTAGGACTAGCGTGGAACGAGCGATGACCGGGACGCCGCGACAAGAGTGCCTCCTTCAACCGACACCATGCTGCTGCTCTGACTTCGTTCGTCATGTTCGTTGCTGTCAATTTGGGTGTCGCTAACGCTATCGCTGCCGGGTCGCCTGTGGCACCTACCAAGACTCAGGAGCCTTTCGTGACAGAGCAAATTCCGGATGACCCTGACCCCACCAACTTGGACGGCATTGCCGAGCTTGAAGAGCCGATCATTGAAGGCGATGAACCACGGACAGCACAGGACTACGTGCGTGACTCACAGGTTGGTGTAGATCCCGACGAAGAGTTCGCGGTTGACCCCGATGTGTCCGTCACCGAGGGTGGATGGATGTCTGGTTCCTAGTCGCCCAACAGCCAGCTCTCGGCCACGGTGAACTCATCACCGTGGCCGAGTCGGCGCTTTCGTCGTCGTGACGTGCTCACCGCCAGGTGCGTGGCTTACCATCCGAGGTTCTTGATTGAACCGAGCGCCCCAGGAGGCAGCGGGTCGCGCCAGTGCGGCCCGAGTTTCGAAAGATCTCCACGGTTGAGGCGGGGAACGTCAGGCCTGAGCCAAGGGCTAGGCAGGTCCAGGCAACTCGCCTTCGAAAGCACCTAGCAGTTCCGGTGTATCCGGACGGTGACTACTCACCTTCTTACTGCCAGATCTCAGCGAAGGCACATTCGGACACCTGATGGAGAACAAACACTGCGTGTTCGGGCCGCGCCTGATGAACACGCTCGGCACAACCACGTAGTTTGCCGCGCGCCTGCGAGTTGACGGTGAAAACAACGTTGAGCAAGGCCGATAAATCGTGTTCTGTTAGTTGAAGGTTCGAGGCTTCGCGGATGCAAGACCGAACTGCCGACGCCGTCTCCTTCGCGACCGGGCCTCGGCCGCCGAGGAATCGACCTCACTCGTCCAAAAGACGAGATCGGGCTCACGATCACCGACGCGATGCCCTGGACGGAGAAAGCGGTACAGCCGACGTCGCCCACTGCTGCAGTACCGACTCAAAGACGAGAACTTCAGCGGACAAACATCAAAGTCGCCTTCGCCTCAGGAGAGGGGTTCGGGGGCCGCCGCTCGCCAGTACCGGGTGCGTTCAGGCACCTGTGCGTTAATTCGCCGGAATGGCGAACCGCTGCCGTAATGTGGCGACGAGGCCCTCGTAACCCTCCATTCCGAAGGTTTTCAGCGCATATAAATAGGTCTCCAGGGCGCGGTACAGGGCATCGCTGCCAGCGGGTTCCAAGAATCCGTTCAGAGTGTTGATTGCCTCGAATTGTTCTAGCGACTCGAACCGACCAGGGATTCCGGGAACGAGTCGCCGGCGGATAGCCGGGTCGTCGTGCGCCCGAGTCAGCAGGTCGAGACATTCGTCGTAGTCCAACCTCCGATCTCGGACCGCCTTCTGCGCGAGTTCGTTCAACCAGGAGTACTGATCCAACCCTGCACGGGTGAAGGCCAACTCGACGCAGGCTGCTTTGAAGTCACTGAGAAGCCCCGGACTTTGAATGGCCAACCAGTCGACCAACGGGCGGTCCACGTACGCAACCTGCATCGCGTAGACCTGGTCGGCGAGAGCACCATCCAGCGGGCGCCCACCATGTTCCTTTGTGATCCTGATCGCTGCCTGTCCGAGATCCGACTGTGGCGCCACCCGAAGAATGTTACCGCCGACGTCTCGGACGCAGATCGTCGAGTAGTCGGGTTTGAGAGCGACAGGTTCGTCCACCAGCTCGTCAGACCAGGCTCGATCGTTCTTGCGAATAGTCCTGACCAATGGTTCTGCCGAAGCTTCTCCCTCTGTGGCCGGCCACAGCTCGAACAGGTAGTCCTCAGTCGGCTCGAAGACTTCAGTTGATGTCGCGATATCACGCCCGCGAGCGGACGCCCGAAGGTGATACGTCCTGGGTTCCAGTTCGCTCATCTCCGCGACCGGTTCGCCATCGAGATTGCGTGTTGTGATCGGACCGCTAGCCACGAGCATTGTCTGCTCGACAACTTCCCAGTGCTCGGCCGCTTCGCCGGGCACATCTCGAAGAAGCTGCACGCTCACTCGGGCCGGACCGTAGGACACACCCGTGAAGGTCGAGACAAACCCCGGGCCCACCTCGATCAGTGAGCCCTTTGCGGCGACGTCCAGAGTGTCCGCAGCCTCTTCGGCGAACAGAAACTGGTCGTGATCGACCTGCACGATGCCGTCGCATTCCTGATTCACATTCGTCGGATGCGTCATGAACGGGAGTATACGAACCGAACCGAACCGAACCGTCCCGGATCTGGTGGCGGTGCTGATGACCCGGCACGCATTCGTCGACGCGTAGGTGGTTGGGCCGGAAACCGCCGGCCAGAGTCGAACCGGAAACCCTGGGTGCATCGTGAGTCACGTCGGCGTCCACACGACCCACCGACAACCGAGCGGACTGCAGGACGGTCGAGCGTCACTCGTACGCCGACGGGCGAATCTGATCGGATCGCCGTCGAGTTGGATCCGACGCTCGTCACCGGAACGCTGCCATCGCCGTTCCATCGGACGGGCTCCGGAGAACGCACCTGTACGGTGAAGCGCCGAACCCCAATAGCGAGGGAAGGGCAGATGCCAACCGTTCCGCACGATCAGATCCCCGCGCACCTGCATCTCGATCTGCCGGTTGCCAGCTCCGAGCAACTGGCGATCAGCCTGGGTCCGATTCAGGTGTACAGCGACTGCGTCGTTCTCCGTTTCGAGGCGGCGGACCTGTCGAGTACCCGCAGGAATCGCCCGTTTCTCGCACCCACGCGTAGAGCCACGGAAGCCCACATGACTCTTCTCTGCACAGCTACGGTCCGCGGCTCGGAAACCGTACTCAATGCAACAGTGGCCCCGATTCGGTCATTCAATTACGGCGGCCGAGTGACGAACTACTTCGCCATCGAATTTCCGCTCGATGCCGAGCAATTCACCGTGTCTTACTCCTACCGCGAGATGGGGATCCCGCTGACAACCCATTCGATCGACACCGGATCGGTCGCCGCGCATCGCGCCCTGGTTCGTACCGTCGGAGGCGGGGACCATGCGTGATCCCTACGGTCCGTCGTCGCCGTCCGAGATGCCCCGGTACGTCGAAAACTCTGCCTTCGTAGTGGAAGCGTCCGATCTGATGGTGTGGACCGAGCCGGTCCGGGTCTACGAGAGCGGGTTAGAGTTGACGGTTCACGCGGTGTCAGAAGTGTCTGATCCGGTGGTTCTCGACGGCTTCGAAGACGCGAACCATGCTCACCTGATCAGAGTGACGATAACGACCGATGACGGGCAGTCGGACAACTGCGGAGACCCGCGCGACCCACGGGTGCCCGATTCTGCGCTCATACTCGCGGTGAAAGCGGCAACGTTCGTGCATCCCGAGACCGTCGCCGTCATGTTCCTCAGCCCGCTTCCGAAGCGCGGCGATGTCAGCATCCGCTTGGACCGTGTCGGACAAGGGGACACGGCTGAATGTGTCGTACTGAACGAAGCTCTGGACGGCGCGGCGCCGCCGCACGCACTCCATTTCCGCACATTGCCAGGAGGACCACATCACTAAGACACTGACATTGTTCGGAGGCACAATCGGCTTGTTGTGGACGTTTCTGTTGATCACCATCATCAGCTGGCCGTCTCGCGAGACGTATGCTTTCTCGGGGCAGGACAGCTCTTCGAGTACCGACCTCGGCGAGACGCTTACTGAGCGCTTCCTTGCGCTCGCCATTACCTTTCCCTTCCTGGGACTGCTTCTGGGATACGGCTTGGGTCGATACCTGACAAGGAAAAATCGACAGTAAGTACCGCCTGTTCCGGATTGTGCCCGAACGCCATTTGCTGGCTCACCGGCGACGCGATACGTACTGGGGGCGAGGCCGGCGAACACATCTCCCCGGCGCTTGGCTCACGTCAAACACACTCGACCCCGGGAACCCGCCTGACACTGGTAACCGATGGCGGCGCCCCGGCCTGTCCCGCGGGCGACTATTGTGTTGCGTTTCAACGACCAACGCGGTCCACGGTAGAGCTTGCACCCCGCCACGGCGTCAGGGTGCCGGAACCGTCAATGATTCTCGTTGTCGACGCACGATCCGGAGCGGTGGTCGCCGAGCACTCCGGAGACGGGTTTCTAGGCATGCTCCCCCAGAATTCGAAACGTCTACTGAGTTTGTTGCGACTCACGCTCGGCTCGGAGGTTCGTTTCATGTCCGGCTATTCTCAGGCGTCTGCATGAACGGGCTGAACGGGAGGTCTGGGTGAACACGGCAAACGTTGCTGTTCCCGATGGTTGGTACACGCTTGTGTCGACTGGCCGCTCGGTGCGGGCAGTTCCGAGTCCGTCATCAGTCGTGGCGGCATCGGATTTCGGTGTCAACGTCAGTGCTGCGCGCCCCGGTCAGGTCACAGTGTCCATCGAAGTCGTATATCGCCCGCCGACCGATCACGTTCCGAATGGGTGGACGCTCGAGGCGTCCGGGACATTCACTGCTGCAGCGCTATTGCGCCTGCAGACCCCGGACGGCCTCTCGCACGACGAATTCGTCGATCTCGAACAGATCATCCTTCCCTCCGAGATCACGTACCGAATGCTTCGGAAGTTTCGCGACGATACCGGCCTGGAACAGCATCTCTTCGAACTCACGCCGGCGATGATGCTCGACCCGAAAGGGCGGCCCGCGCGCATCGACCGGACGGAGAACGCCGAACCGAACCCCGGCGATGCCTCGAAGTGGGAAGTCGCGTGCCCCACGTCGACACTCGGCGCGTCCGTCACGGTCAACGGGCACGGGGCGGATAGGGCCGGGCCGTTGCGCGCAGTGGTCGACACCGGCGTGAGCCTCCTGCGACGTGAGACTCCCGACGCGGGGCCACTGTCGCCGATCTTCGTGTCGCTGGGTGCGGAGTTCGCCTGGGTCAGGGGTTTCGGTGATCCGGCATTGTCGAGATCGAACCTCGAGCAGGTGGTCCTCGAGGCGATCGAGGGTGAGCGGCGCACTGCCGTCGAGCGCGCGGCGGCTGCCGCCACTGGTGCATTACGCCTGCCGGTCAAGCATGCGACGCGACCGTCGAGCGTCACGCAGCAATGGAGCCGGATCGCTGCGTGGTTCGAGAACAATCTGCCGAACGTCGTCATTCGCGGCGCGGACGCGGCCCGCGTCGCTGATGCCGAAAGCCGGAGCGGCGTCGCATGGCCCAACGAGCTCGTCGAACTCTTCCGCTGCGTCGACGGACTTCCACATGAGCCATGGACGGCTCTGTTCCCGATGTACGAACTGTTCGGTGTCGATGCGATGCTCGACGAGCGGACGCGGATGACCGGCATCTGGCAGACCAGCGATGCCGAGAACGATCCGGACCGGGTGATCGCCCGGACTGCCGGCGAAGCCGCGTGGACCTTCCTGGACGAGTTCATTCCGATTGCAGGAATGGACGGTAACTACCTGTTCGTCGACACTCGGCCTGGCGAGATGAACGGTTGCGTCACCACCTTCGACAAAGTGGACTCCGACGACGCTGGGCCGCAATGGCTGTCCATCAGCGCACTGCTCGACGATCTCGCCACCAGTCTCGAAACAGGAAATCCGTTCGATGGGAGGTGGCGTCACGCAGTCGTCGACAGTCGACTGCAGTGGGACTGTTGATGTCGGGCACCGCCTCACCTGCAGCGGGTGTCGAGCGCGCGGTGCGAGTGCAATGTCCCGTCGCCTCCGACAGTGGGCTCTGCGCGGTCAGCGCGTTCGCGGCCGTCCACAAGTGGTTAGGCTCGTGTGAACGCCGATAACGACGTGCTGACCTTGGACCAGGTGGTCGACATTGCCTCGACGCTGGCAATTCTCATGGGCGCCCCGGAGTGAACGGGCCTCGAACCCGCAGGACCCTACGGCGCGCAAGCAGAATCGCCGGCGACCACTTCTCCAAAGTCCACGATCGGTGATGAGTACGTCACCAGCGGATTCACGTCGAACTCGACGTGTGCAGACGCATTGTGGCCGACGGCTTCGTTCCGTTGTCGGCGCGTCCCGCATTCATCGACTCGATTCGCAGAAGCACCCATGATCTCAGTCCTCACCGGACAACGCCGAGCAGCCGATACCGGCCGAACGTGTGCGGCCGGCCGACGACGGCCAGGACCAGGACGACGACTGGGTCAGGAACGAAGGGCGGAACGAGCCCGAGTATCCGCACGACGACCACCCGACGTCTGAAAGCGAACCCACTCCACCAGCCGGGTGGAGATGCGCACCGCCCCCGACTTCAGTCGGTGGTGCCCGGAAACGAGAGAAGCACCCGGCCAGTCGGCCGGGGCCACCCCATGGGGCGGACCCGCGACAGTAACGCCACCTCGTCGATACGCAGAGCGCGACCGTGGACCCCCTTTGTCGATGCCCTCTGCGCCGGTGCGAAGTGACGGTCGAACGAGAGGACCTGAACGCAGCTCCAACCCGACGGCACTGACCCTCTGCGATTAGTCAGGAGTAGGTGCGAGGTGACCGACCTCGGCGACTGCGCGTCCCGTTCTCCTGTCCGTCCAGAATGCCCCTTTCACGTCCTTCATGCCGCTTGCAACCAAGAATGTGCCATCCTCGTTCGGCCATTCCACACGCTCGTCTAAGAGCAGATCCTGGGCGGCTTCGGCGACCCTCACGATTGCTTCAGAGGCTGTTACCTGATCCACATTCATTCCGATTGAGTGTCCTGTGTTGTTGATGCGCAGGCCAACCATCCAGCCACCGATTTCCGGAGCTTCGGTTACATCCCACCGGAGGATGTCCTCCCCGGAAAGGGGTGGACGGGCCATGAGATCTCGACCTACCGTGCAACATGCACGTGCAATCACCGACGGCGTTCCCTCGCTGAAAACCTCATCGATCGGGTAAAGAACGCCACCCACCTCCTCATTCAGTAGTGAAGTCCGATTCGTATACGTCGGCACGGGGCACCTCTTCAGATCGCCCCCCGAATGCCGGGTTGGCGTTGAAGCCGCCCCACAGTCGGTGATTGCTCATCGACTGATTCAGTCCCAAAAGCTCAAAACCGGGTGGCATCAGAGCGACACCGCGTTGCGCGACGGTCAGCTCGACGCAGCGGTACAGATCCCGGCAGCTCTTGGGTACACGGGGGCACGTCGTCCTCTCGGATGCGGCGATGTCCGCGCCTGTCGGCCCACGACTGTGATGCCCGGGTTCGCTTCGAGGATGGATGACACGCTGGCCCATTGCCGTCCACCGAGGTGGGAGCCGGCGACGGCAGCAAATTGTCGACATCGCTTCCACGAGCATGGGTCACAATGGTCGTTATCGATGCTGCGTCGAGGTCATCGTGGGCCATCGCCCCAGCCTTCCGTGGCCCGCGAACATCGAACCGAGAACGCCCTACGGACGAACCAGAGTTGTGTAATCGCCTCACCCCTCATTGCTGAACCGCCATGTCGACGGTGTCGGCGACGACCAGCGTGTCGACGGTGTCGAGTACGGTGTAATCCGTTCTGCCGCAACGGTTACGTGGTAGTGCGGGCCGGTATCCCAGTCCGTCGTCGTTGACGAACCACAAAGCGACCGCTGGCACCGGGTAATCGCCTGAGCAGAAGAAGAATCGGTCGAATGTGGCCTTGGGAGACCGCCGGTCGACCGCCGACTGCAGGGCTGCGACGTCCCCGGTGTAGGTGGTCATTCTCACCAGGGACACCTCCTGCAATGGGATCGATTGGCCTACCGGTTGGCACCGCACGACAGCGACTGCCTCGAAACCGGGTGGGCGGCTGCCCGTGCCCTGCTGGGGATCCAGAACCGGATACACGGGAACGCCGTTCAGGGACTCGACGCATGTCGGCTCGGACAGCCGCGCCGCAGGCGCTCGCGGACCTGGCCAGTGCAGGACGCCTACGATACCGACAACCAAGAGGACCGACGCGATTGCCAAACCCCGCCGACGCATCGTCCGATCCTACGCAACGCCGCGCTCGGATCTCTCACGCTAACGTTGAACGCATGGCCGTTGAGCGCAACTTGGAACGAATCCGTCAGTGGTGTGTGTCCAGAGCGCCCGCGACAGCGGCGGGATTTCGATCGGCGGCGACGTCCGACGAGTTGGATGCCGCTCAGGAGGCAACCGCCTTCGGCTGGCCCGCACAACTCGTCCAGTTGTATCGTTCAGCCGACGGTAACGATCAGTGGGGACTACTTCTCGGGTACCAGTTCATGTCGATCGCCGAGCTGCTGGATGAATGGCGTTTTTACACGAACAGGTTCGAGTCGAACCAACGCACCGACACCCTTCGCCACGCGGTAGAGGCGGCGGGCGATCCAGATGTGGCAGGCGCTCCGGCACTGTCATGGCTCCAGTCTTTTCTCCCGGTCGCGCGTGACGGCGACGGCGGATTCCTCTTCGTCGACTGCCGACCCGGCGACAGTAGAGGGTGCGTTCGGACGTGGACGACCGTCGAGCGCGACGCCGTGGGTACGCCTGTTTGGGACTCGATTGACGATCTGCTTTCGCGCATCGTGAGCGCCGTCGTCGACGGGGAGGACGCTTTCGAGGAGGTTCCCACCGTCGTCGAGGGCCGGCTGACCTGGCTTTTCGACACTCCGTAACGTGTCTTGATTACGACAGAAGGGCGCTGTTCGAGGCCGTCGGCAAGATCGGCTATCGACTACCCGCGCAACTCGTTCAGCCCCTGTTCGGTGTCCGGTCGTGCTGCGGGACCGCACCGTCTTCAGTCACTAACGCCCAGCCGCCTTTATTCGCAGGTGATAACGAGGTCGTCGCCACGTACTCACTGGAGTGACGGAGTACCGTCGGCTGTTCATCCAGATTTCCCGGCCACACCTCAATCAGGTAGCGCTCTTTCACCTCGTCGACAATTTCTTGAGATCGCTCATCTCTGCCGGCGCTGGATACCCGAACGCGCACCGCTTCGGAAGGTGCACCGAACCGGACCGGTGCGAAGTCATTTGAAGGGGGGCCGTTCGTATCGAATACGGTGAACACCCCTGTCAACGTTTCCATTGTCAGTTCCTCAACGTCCTCCCACGGTCCCGAGTCCAATGGCGGCGTTGATGTGTACACCTGGATCTCGAGTTCGACCGGGCCCATCAGGATCCCGGTCCTTACGATCAGCAGACCAGGCTGGGTGGCTCCGAGCGAGAAACCATCGCCCGGCAAGGGCGGTAAGTCATAGTCGACTACTTCGGGTGAGTCGATAACCGTCATCATTGCGTCAACTATCCAAACGTTTCCAGTAATGATTGTTACGCCCCTTTCCTGCCACTCAACCACGCGACGATCTTTCTTTCAACTTTGCAATGTCGATGTTATGGACGCCTACAGGTCTGTGCTTCCTCAGTAGTCGGTTCTGCGCTCGCTGGACGTCGTTTTTGGCGGCAATGCAGATGGACAGTGGTGTGCCGCCCGATACACCCTCGGTGACACGACACCCGTGGAACCCGGCAGTTCATCTTGGTCGACATGCACCACAATCGCTTCCTGCGAGCCGGACGCGAAGGGATCGCCGTCATGGCCGTGTGCGTCGAACCAGAGCCCACATGACGTCGGCTCTACCCGGTGATGAAGGCCGCCGGGGCCGAATCCACCGAATGCTGCAGCACCATCGCACAAGTCAAGCACGCTGCCTGCATCGTCACGGCACAGAACGGCGCTGCGGAGGATTGTGGTGGCCTTCCCACCTCGTGAGGTGGCCGTATTCGTCGTGTCGAGCCGGGAACGATTTTGGCTCCTGGTCTCGCACCCTTGCGTCATGTCTCAACCCGCGTGCGGCTCCGACTACCTATGTACTGTTCCCGGCCGAAACTTCGTCGACGGAATGGCTCGAGATCATCGTTCGACGGCCCCCGCGATGTCCGATGCCCAATTCATGCGCATGCAGTCCCTGGACGACCTCGTCCGGGCTGCCCAGCTCGACGTCAGAACGTACCTGTATGGGAACGGCATCGACGAAGCAGCGCAGGTGGATCCGAACGACCTGGGCATCGTCTCGATGGCGAACGCTGTTGCAGGCGAACTGAACTCGCAACGCTGCGACACGTTCACATCCCCGCAACGCCATTCCGGACAGGTGCACACGCTGGCATCGCCGAGGGTTCGCAACAGGGGAGCTGCGAGGGGAGTTCTCCCCGCCGGCGCGTTGTGGACCGCTACACCCCTGGCGGACGAGACGGACACGTGGACCCACAGCCGCGAGAGCGAGCCCAATGCCGTGTACGAACTCCACTTCACGCCTGCGGAAATCGATGTCAAGAAGATCGGCAGCGCTGCCGACTGGCGTCGGCTCATAGCCGATCATCCTCGGAACACTTCCGAGGATCTCAGTCCGAATTGGGATGTGATCGCGGTACGCGCTGCCGCCGTTCACCTCTCGCTGGCGGGTCTACTCACCGCGCACCCACAGCTGACGGACCGGGTCGCAGCCCCCTCCGACGGCTATCGTCACAGCCGCTCGGGGCCGTGGGCCGGGGTCGGCGATTGGCCCACCGTCAGTACTGCCTGGATGACCCTGCCGGAGAAGTACACCTGGACCACCGTCTGGCCTTGAGAGTCATAGATGCGTGAGGGGGTCGGACCGTCGTCGATCGGGTAGATCATGCATCTGCGGGTCGCATCGTCCCGTACGGTTTGTCGTATGGAGGCCGTTGCTACCAGACGAAAGAGTCTGTCACCGCCGCCCCACGTCGTGTTCGATGATCTCGTCGCTCCCGGACGGCCGACCCATCGACCATGGCTGCATCTACTCGACGGTGAGATTGCCCCGCGGGTGTTGATGTCCGAGCGGACGTCGGTGATCGTGTGGTCCTCGCTCTGGCCTGCTCGACCCGACGTGCGTGTTCGTTTCGATTTGACCTCCGACGGCGCCGACACAGACCTCCGGTTCACGTTGCTGCTCGACCCGCCGCATCCCGATGAGGACGAGATCCGGAGGATGCGCAAACGCCTCGAGCGGCTGATCAATGTTGAACTGCGTCATACCTACGGGCAGTAGCGAGCCGACTACCAGCGGTAGGTCAAACCGCAGGGAGCTTTCATCTTCGATGCGGATGAGTCATGACCTTTCCTGAGCGGGGCATCAATCGACGGGTAGGAGGTCGCAACGAGTACACGATTCGAGATGCGTCGGCTTTTGCCGGAGCTGGTGCTACTAGCCATCGGTCCGGCATCGGGTATGACTACAGGTCGGTTGGGCGTCCGATCCTGGGCCACTGCGTCGGCGTGGCTGTGCATCTTCACCGCAATTGCCGCGGTCGTGACAGTGGCATTGTCGTCGTCGAAGACGAGCACCAATGTTGCTGCACTTGTACTAGGCGCAGTTCCCATCGTTCGGGTTGTCCCGTGGTTCCTCGAGCCTGGGGACGAGCCGTATTTCCTGTCCCCCATCTGTCTCGGGTACCTGGGGGGAGGTCTGGCCACGTCGGCGCTCCTCACCAATGATTCACCCAGTCAAGGGAATACAGCGTTCGCACATTGCTGGTTGACGGGTACACGGAAGCTGAGTTCGCGCCGAGGCGGCGACCGTCCGGCCCATCAATCGCTGCCGATGATCGGTGATCGGTGACCGATGGACACTTGGGCGAGACACATTACGAAACCGTGACGCCCCGCAGGAGACGATCTGACATGATGTGGCCCGCAGATTCGCACATCGGACGAAAGATCTACGGAGACGCAGACATGACAGCACCAAATGATCCGAATGATCCGAACCAACCGAGCGAGACCATCATTCACTTCGAGCTGCCCACCGAACGCCTCGCTCGTGACGTCATCCCGCTTCCACCGACTAATACACCCGGCGGTACAGACCTCGACGTTCGAACACCGATCTTCGAAGTCGGCTACGTCGCCGCAACGGTCGACACTGTCACTGTGTACGACATCGGCTTCTTGCTGACCGTGCGCTGGTACCTCAGTGGCAAAGATCCGAATCTGCCACAGACTCGCGCGACGATGAGGCCCCTTCAAGCCATCCTCCGAGTAGCGGGAACCGGCGGCGGTGCGTATCCGACGTTCTCTCTCGACTACGAAGCGGGTACCACGCCACCGTCCACCGAGGATGCGCAGCCGAAGTACAGTGACACCGACGCCCCGACACTTGAACAGGCGTTGGTGATCGACGGCGGTTCCTGGCTCCCCTCGGACAACGGGGACCATCAGTACACCACCAGAATTTGGTCGTGGCCGTTGCCGCCGCCGCATGCCTTGACACTGACCGTCGACTGGCCAGCGCTGGGCGTTTCACCCACAACTGTGCGCATCGATGGCGCGAGCATCGTAGATGTCGCACAATCCTTATGACCACGGCTCACTGACTGGAATGTCGCAGCGCAGTGTCCCAACCAAGCGCCGAGCTACCGCGTTCTCCGTGCGGTACGCCGCCTTGGGAGTGGGCTTCGCGGTCGGCAGCCTCGCCGCGGGTCCACTACTGCGGGTGAGTTCGCCGGCCGGTGCGATTTCCTGGATCGGTGGCGGCATCCTCACCGGTGCGCTGGGGCTCGCGCTCATCACTGGCAGACAGCGCGTCGATCTCACCGCGTGATCAAGGCCCGTCATGTGCGCGACGACGGTCACGGACGTACCAGACCGCCCAGGTCAGGGGCCATGCCAGACCGGCTCCTACAACGTGGAGCCGGGACGATGATCGCCGACGTTGTCCTGTCGCCGTCAGCACGGCCACGCCGACATATGCGAACGCGATGACCGCCCAAACGAGTGTCACAGTCACAGCTGGTGCCTCTCATCGATCGTCACTGTCGCGCCTCACCATTCACGCGATAGGCATACCGCTGACCCACAACGAACCACAGGAACGGGCCGAGCACCGGCAGTGCGAACACGGCGACTGTCCAGCAGAGCTTCGCCAGTACGCCGACGTGGGAAGCTCGCCCGATCGAGATGGCTGCGACCACGAACAACGCCAGAATAACGATGCCGGCGAGCTCCATCGTGCGAGCGTAACAATGATGTCGAACCGAAGTCTTCACCCCGGCGCGCATCAGGTTCGGGTTCTGCTGTGCGATTCAGGACGACGCCATGGCAGCGATGGGGCGCGAAATGTGCACCCACACAACGCGTCATCAGGGAAGAGTCGTCGAGTTGGTGCTGGTGACGGCTGCGATCCAGTGGCGTTTCTTCGGGGCGGTTCGGTCTGTCGGGCGACTCGTTCGAACCCGACTGTAAGAATCGGTCGCCCCCAACCATGTAGTAGTGATGGGCACTTGCGAAGGACGGTCATGATCGACGATGAGCAGCGCTTCGCCGACGTCTACAGACGTACCCACGGCACAGTGCTCTCGTACGCCGCTCGTCGAGCACCCGAGGACACGGCCAGGGAAGCAACCGATGAGACGTACTTGATTGCGTGGCGCAGATTCGACGTCGTCCCGCCCGACCCGCTGCCGTGGCTCATCGTCACCGTCCGCAACGTGCTCTCCGAGTTGGGACGCCGCGATGCACGCCAGACCACACTCGCTCGACAACTCACCCACGAGAACCGAGCTGACGGCGTCACCACGAAGGGGCACGTCGACGATGCTGTGCTCGAGAGGGTCGTCGTCCACTCCGCTCTGGCAACTCTGAGTTCCTCTGATCGGGAAACGCTGATGTTGACCGCCTGGGACGGACTGACCGCTCGCCAGGCCGCGACGGTCGTCGGCTGCTCGCCGGCGACGTTCGCCGTGCGACACCACCGAGCACGCCGACGGTTACAGAGCGCCCTCGACGCCGCCGATCACCGAACCCCCGCAGCGCAACTTCATCCCGACAGGAGCCAGCCGTGACCACACGTTCCGCCTTCGAGCGGTTGGCCGCGCAGAACCCGGTACCGCCGGGGGTGCATCCACCCGGTCGCATCGATGATGACACCCTGGACGACATTCTTCGGACCCCCCGGACCCCGCAGGACCCGTCGCTGGATGCGGCCACCCGCCGCCGCGGGCCTGTCCTCGTTGCGGCCGCAGCGGCCGTCGCCCTCGTCGTGGGCATCGGCGGCGCCGCCGGTGTCCTCCGGACCCCGCCGGGCACCGACGGTGCGATCCCGGCAGCCCCGGTGTTCGCGCTACCACCGGCGTCCGGCGAGTCGTTCACACTCACATCTGCCGACGGTGCGGCCCGACAGGCACCCCCGCTGAACTTCGTGTCCTTCGATGAACCCGTCACCACACCGGAGGTGGTCGGCGCACTCGCGGACCTGGCGGCATCTGTGCCGCCGCAGCAGGACGGGCCGTTCGAGTACATCCGGCTTCGGTCGTGGGGGCTTTACACCGCGCAGACAACGGAGGGCACCGTCTTCGACTACGGCATCTCCGATATCACCCGCGAAGACTGGCGCGCTGAGGATGGTTCGGGTCTGATGATCACCACCGAGGATGGGCGGTCTGACACCGTCACCGTTCCCGAGCAACCGTTCAACCCGGGTGCAGCGATCCCCGACGCCACCACCGTGGCCGAGGTCCGCGATGCGCTTCTGCAGAGCCGCGGCGGTTCGGTCACCACCGCTCGGTGGGTCGATGAGTACGCCCAGGCGTGGGCAGGGCAGGTTCTGACTCCCCAGCAGAACGCCGCCTACCTCGAGATCCTGCAAGACGAACCCGACCTCGATGTCGTCGGGGAAACGACCGACCGGGTGGGCCGACGCGGGATCGCCCTCTCGGCCTCCACCCCGGATGTTCGCATCGTCCTGATCGTCGACCCCGGCACCGGCGCGCTCCTCGACACCGAACGCATCGCCCTCACCACCAACGCCGTGGAAGTACCCATCGCACTACCCGCGACGATCTCCTACACCGTGTTCGAGGACCGCGGCCGCACCGCGACGGTGGGGCAACGCCCATGACGACTGCAGTCTCGCTCCGTCGACCCACCGGCCGGGCAGTCGCTCAGCCCACCCGAGTAGGCGCCCTCCTCACAGCACTGTTCTGTGTGGCGCTCTGTGCACTGCTCACTGCGTGCGCCCCACCGGACACCGACGTCCCACCGTGCGCACCGGCCGCCGTTCCGTTCAGCGCGTACCTCGGCGATCGAATTCAACCGCCCTGGGCCAGCCGATGGGTCGAACAGACCTTGGCGGCCGGCGCCGAGGTGTCCGCGCCGTTGGGCGCAGCCACCGATGACGAACTGATCGCCATGACACTCGCCTGCGCCGGACTCTCCGACAACGACTCCACCGTCACCCGCCTCACGGACCAACCGAGCACGGTCACGATCGGCACCAGCCCGTACCTCTACACCGCACGCGGCGTCAGGACTACGAGTGGATCCTTCATCGTCGGTGTCGCAGTCGAACGTACCGACGACGGGTCGGCACGGTTCGGCCTGAAACCCACCGAGATGATCGGCGACCTACCGATCGAAGCCCCACCGGCTACCGCCATGGTGCAGTGGCTGAGGGAAGACCGCGTGCTGTGATACCTCCGTGTGGGAACGTGTGTGAACACAGGGCAGCGGAGTGGTCATGAGGACAGGGGAGTGGTCATGAGAATGAGAGCCAAGATCGCTGCGGCTGCGTGCACCTCCGCTGCCCTTTGCGGACTGACGCTGGGCGGATACGCGCTTGTCGACGATCGCGCCGACACACAGATTCCATTGCTTTCGGCCGACGATGCGACGGCGAAGTTGGACGCAGCGTCAGCGGTGGGATCAGTCGATGCCAGTCAGGCTTCGAGCATCTCCGGTGAAGGTCCTGTGCCCCAGGTAGTCCAGGTCCCGGACGGTAGTGTCGGCAATCCCGTCGTTACCAATACGGTTATCGCGGTCGAAGAGGGCGAACCGAATCGGGCGTTGGTCACGAGAACCATGAGGTATTCGTTTCCGAACGGGAGTGTCGTCGAGACCGAACCGGGAACGGTGCCCTTCGTGTTCGAGCCCGACGGCGAATGGCGCGTCGACCGCGAGTACCTGTGCCGCACAGTGCGCATGATGGAGAACATCGCACGGCAGGACGGCTTCGCCATCGGCACCGACCCGGGGTGTTCCTGACGTCAGCACGAACGAAGTTGCACGGGTTCAGTGGAACGCGATGACCCACGACTCGTCGAGCGACTTGGCGCCGTTGTCAACGGGCGCACGGTGCTGTGCGTCCTCGTGGCCGTGTTGTTGACCGACGCATCGATGGTGTCGGTGCGTCGGCTGCGGCCGAGACAATATCTGGGAGCCGTGGTTCATTTTCGAAACGTGGGTGCGGAGCCTCACGGACGAACCCTAGCTTCTGGACTACATGCAGGCGGTACGCTCGAGACATGGCCGCTGCCGACCACAATGGAAAGGTCCACTCGGGAGACCCCTCTGATCGACGAAGCGTTCGAGGTTCTGCGCCGACAGTTCGACAGCGGCGGGAAGTGAACCGCGTGCACGAGCATCGACGGGACTCGTCGATCAGGGTGGGATGGGCGCTGCTCGCTGCGATGGTCGGTGTGGTTGCAGCGCTGAGTATTTCGGCAGCAATGATTCCGGAGCATCAGGTGACATCGTGCGAGGTCACCGGCGGCCAGAACGGGTGTACGAAGTCGACCTTGGCGCTGACCGGAGCTGGCCCGGCAATTGTTGTCATGTCAGCTGCTCTTGTCTGCGTCGTGCCTGCGGTGTGGCCGCGACGGTACGTGTCCTGGGGTGTAGTCGCCCTGCTGGCGACGCTCTCCGCGACGTCGTTCGCGCTTGTGGGAAGCATCGGAACGGCGATCGTAGGAATCGCATGTCTCGCCGCGGTGATCGCCTTCGCACAGCACAGGATGAGCCGTGGACAAGCACGAGCAGATCGTGCGACCGAGACCAGCAGTTCGATCGCGGATCTATTCGGTCGGACACGGCCGCCGCCTGAGTGAGGGCCGTTGCTTGCAATGGAAGGACCGCACGGTCACCGAGTGATCATCCGTTCAACTGGATGCAGAGCCGAATCTCCAGTGAGAGGGGCCGTCGACATCGGCCGGGGTCAACGAACGCGTGTCGTCGCGCCGCCCGGCACATCGGCATCAGCACACCTCGAGGCTTTCGGTGACGTGGGCAAGCCCGGCATAACCATCACAGTGCCCGACGACAAGGCGAGGTTATATCGTCGGGAGGTCGGGTGGCCGCGTGCCAATCACGCCCCCGATCTCGACCCGTCTCGGTGCGAGCGCCGGCAACCGCTCTTGTTGCTGTCTGGCTGCCTTCGAATGTCAGGCCAAGCTGCGCAGTGCTATTCGCGTTTGCTACTCGGTGGCGCGGTGCCTCAAGTGACCGACGGGCAGATTGTTCGTCTCGCGTCGACGGCCTAGCGATGCCGCCGCGGCGCGCCGTGCGGGCGCTGCGGGGCAGGCATTGTGCGGTGTTGCGGTTCTCAGTCGGCTACGTGAGATTCGAGGTCTTTCCTCAGCCACCAGCATGTCAATGCGTACAACGCTCCGAACCACACCGCGGCCACCGCCGACATGCCGGTGAGACTGTCACTGGCGGAGAACATCGTGACGGCGATACCCACGATCAGCACGGCGTAACTCGAGGCCACGACAATCATGCGGAGCCGTGACCGGCCTACTGCCGCTCGACGTTCTGCGAGAGAAGCGCTGAGAACGGAACTGTTCAAAACCAAGTCGCACTCCTCCGTCAGCGTCCAGGGGCGTTCCGACGCTTCGGTAAGCGTAGAGCGATGCGCGCTGACATCTCGTGTCGACCAACAGTTCAACCGTGACACAGCGCTCCGCACCACACCCAACGGTCTGATATGTATATCCGGTGTCGATCGATGCGGGGTGGTACCCCGACCCTGCTGGCGAAGCGCAGCACCGATGGTGGGACGGTGCGCAGTGGACGTCCGCCACGCAGAATCCGGAGGATCGCCCGCCCGCCGATACCGCGTCGCGGAAGCCGGTGTCGCTGTTCACTGCCAAGAAGCGCGCGCAAGAATATGCGGAGGAGCTGGATCGGCTAAGAGCGGTCGTGGAGCGGACTGGTCTCGGTGGGGTGGCGGCCGCGGACGCCGAAGTCGCGCGACTGCGAACGGAAGCTACGTCCTTGCGTTCCGAGCTGGGTCAGCTGTCCGCTCGCATCGGTTCTGCCCGTGCGGAACTGGTAGAAACCCTCGCACAGCAGGAACAACAAGCCGTCGGCCTGTATGCCTACCATCACCCCGCCCAGACCTCTGTGCAACTCAAGGACGAGCTTCTGCGCCTGCAGTCCGAGATCAAGGAGCGGATACGGGACAAGTCGGCGATCACCGCGACAGCCAACTTCACCTTTAACAACTCCCTCGCTCAGGGGAAGAAGTTCGTCGCCGACATGTCACGCATCATGCTGCGTGCCTACAACGCAGAGGCCGAGAACTGCGTCAAGACGGTGAAGGCCGGCAACCTTGCCGCAGCCAGCCAACGCCTCTTCAAGGCCGCCGACCAGATCGCCAAGCAAGGCCAGATGATCGACCTGCGGGTCACTGATCGGTACCACCGTCTGCGTCTGCGTGAACTCGAACTGGCGGCGGATGTGCACATGAAGGTGCAGGAAGAGAAGGAAGCGGAGCGAGAGCGCCGTGAGGAACTTCGCGAGCAGCGGCGTGTAGAGCAGGAGCTCCAGTCAGCGCGGGTGAAGCTGGAGAAGGAGTTGGCGCACTACAGCAACGCCGTCGCAGCGCTCGAAGCGAGCGGCGACGTGGTGGGAGCGGAACGACTGCGGATCACGCTCGCAGACACACAGCGCGCCTTGGCGGCAGTGGATCAGCGGGCCGCCAACACGCGGACGGGGCATGTGTACGTCATCTCGAACATGGGTGCATTCGGAATCAACATGGTGAAGATCGGCATGACCCGGCGACTGGAACCGATGGACCGGGTGCACGAGTTGGGCGATGCGTCGGTGCCGTTCAGGTTCGATCTCCACGCGTTGTTCTTCGCCCATGATGCAGTTTCCGTCGAGGCCGAGATGCACCGGCTCTTCGCCGACCGCCGCGTCAATCACGTCAATCAACGCCGCGAGTTCTTCTACGCGCACCCCACCGAAGTGCTCGCCGCGCTGCAGACAATGGATGGGGAGCTGATCAGCTACGCCGAGGAACCCGATGCCGAGGAGTATCTGATCAGTATCGGCAAGAGGTCAACATCTTTCTGAAACGCGTCCGCTGTACCTGACGGACGCTTATGCGCCTTCCGATGTGGTTATGACGGCGACGCTGACAGATCAACAGGTCCGGTCCACGATTGCCGTCACCGAGCCGGGCTCGGCATCAGCGGGTGCGTCGATCCTGCCGTGGCCGCTCTCGTCGTTCTCGCGTGGCTCTTGACGCGCTGCCCCCCCGGATGTGTCGTCCGTGGTGAAGGCGAAGTCGATTCGTCGCGGCGCGCTCGGGTCTGGGGGCGGGGGTTTCTGCTTTTCGAATGCTGCCGCGAACCATCCGCCCTCGTGGACGCCGACTTCGGAAGCCGTGTGGTCGTCGAACCGTCAAATCACGTGTCGAGCCAGTCGGCTACGGCGCTACCCTTTGCGGCATGGGAGATGACGTTCGACCCGGTCGACCGGAGTACGGGCCCGCGCACGATTCTTGGAGCCTACGGTGCGCTGCAGCCCTTGTGAGCGGCCTTGTTCACCGTCAGAACCAAGGTGGTTATCGAGTGACCGACTTCCACCTCTCTGCCTTGAGCGGTTCCATGGACGTGAGTGTCACGTTCGACGGGCAGGCACCCACTCAGCCCCCGGTCGTCAACGTACAGTTCGCACTGAACATCGATAATTTGCGCCGAATGTTCTCCGATCCAGAGCAGGCGGCCGGCGCCTACGTCCACGATCTTCACCTGATTCCTACGGCAGCGCTGTCGAAGGCGCCGGGCGCCACAACTGTCGTTCAGATCGTGTGACCGAAAAGTGTTCGAGCGCAACGGACGTGCGTCAGCAGTGAGGAGAAATACTTGTGGATGAATTCCAGACTGATTACGAGATCTCGTACGATTTGAAGCACTTCGATCGGGAGTCGACTGAACAGTTCCCACCGGACAGCAGCGCTCACTGGCGCCTCGAGTTCGTCGCATGTCTCATTCGCACGTTGACCACAGGCGCAGCCGACGGATTCTTCCGAGTCGAGGAAATCACCGTGCGCGGCCACGAATTGACCACACTCCTGACCTTCCCGGAAGCGGGCCGACACCGGACATACGGCATGACCGCCGACATCGACCACATTCGCTCGGGTTACAACTCGGTAGCTGCAGTCGCTGCCAAGGAGTGGAGCACAGACCTGGTACAACCCGCGTGGGACCCCGAGCGGGTAGAAGGCGGAATCTGTTGGCGCCGGTACCCGCCGCTGTCCGCCGACTGCTAACTGTTCGATCGTGCCAACCCGGTCACCGTTTCGGGTGCGGGCCCGGTCGAGCGGACCATGACACGGCCGGTCTCCTCATCGACGAGTTCCATCGAGCACACACCGCGGGACGGTGTCGTTGAGATGGTCACTTCGGACTCACCAGTGTCCCCGTCGACCCTGAACCTCTCGGAATAGAGCGGGACCGCCGTATTGGATGCGACATCGGGTGCTCTGCTGACAAGAACTTCCTGCGACTGGCGGGACTCGAACGTGGAGCGAACGGTAGCGACACCGTCGTCACCACAATCCACGGTCGCCACGATCGCGGCGCCCGGAGTCGCCGAGAGTGCATCCGCGGTGCCGTCCACCGTGCAGCCAACCAACCCGCTCACGACGGCCGCGAGGGCACACAATCGCAGCGGCCCTGTCCGGAGTCCCGCCACAACACGAATCCTTCCATCCACCTGCACGGATTCACCCCGCGAAGTACAGGTCGCTGCTTGATTTGTCCGATTCTCCCATATCTCGTAACTTTCGCTTCGATGTCTCGGCCTCGAGATGCGGATCTTGTTGGGCACGGTCGCCCCGTGGTCCTCTGGTAGTCGGTCGGCGAACAGGTTCGGCGATACTCGCGGGTGCCTCCTCTCTAGGCTGAACCAATGACCAGCACAGGTGAAGTCGCGATATGGCGCGGGGAGGAAGGGTGGGGTGTCGTCGAGTCAGCCGACACTCCGGGCGGATGTTGGGTCCACTTCAGCCACTTATGGGCGATTGCCTTGCCACCGGTACGAGAGAATGAAGTTATCCATATCTCCGGTGACGGACCTGCCGAGTTGTACGTGGGTGAGACCGTCGACTTCGAGTGGGAGCAGGTGCGACAGGACGGTTACGACTACCGCGCTACCAGTGTGCGTCCTCGTCGAGACGGCCCGACGCGGACTGTTCGGTGGGAGTACGGCGGCAATCGTCATCCTGGAACGCAGTTTCGCATCGTTCCCCGGTCCGAGTGAGGGCGGCTGATGCTGACAGAGAGATACGAAGCGGTAGTCCTGACCGACTCCCACTCGTTCGGGCTGATGACCGTCAACCCGCGGGACGTCATCAACGGGCAGTACCCGGAGTTGAGTCTCGCCATCTTCGCGGAGGACGTGATCTTCGTGAAGGTCGGCGTGAGGTCGGGTCCCGTCGACGTGGCAGTAGAGATGCACGATGAGCCCCCCGCCTACGACGACGGAAATTGGGAGGATGCAGCAGAAGGCGACCTGAACTACGACCTACCTGACGGCCTATCGGTCTTCCAGTCGCTCAATTACGCATGGTTTCCTGCTATCCCCGCTGAGGGCGCCTTGACACCGCCAGGCGAACACCGATATCGAGTGCGAATCTTCGCGCGAGGACGGAACAACTACTACGACGGCGCGGTGTTCGACACGCCAGTCGAAAGCTACCTCCTGCAACTGTGGCCCACCGAGACATCGCAAGCGCCTCGACAACTGAAGAACCTGTCCGGGGTGTAGGGATTACATCGCGTCCGAGAACTTGTCCGGCTGACTGCCTGCAGTCGACACCGGGTCGAACGGGTCATTGACGCGGGACAGCCATTGTGATGATCAGACCGCTCTCGATGCCGCAGTCACGCCCCGAAACCATCGTTTCGCGGTCGAACCACTTCGGACTGCGGATCACGGGGCGGAGCGTGTCTGATCCGGGCACCGGTAGCAAACTGTGGGGACGGGTTTCTCGGTAAATCTGGTGTCGAACATGAAGTTCGAGGACAATCCCTGTCGTTGTCGGAAGGTCATCGGGCGTCGAGCCGCCGAGCATGGTGCCCGTGAACGTGCCGGTCGACAGTCGTCGGTCCCGGTCGTGCCGGGTGTCTCGAGTGTGCGCGACGTAGGCTGTGATTCCCCCGGAGCGAACCGCGTGAAGCTCGGGGGTCCAGACAGTGTGCCCCGGCAGTTCAACTGCGTCGGGCGTGTTCGCCGGATTGAATGTGAGCAGCCACGTGGTGAGCGAACCTACGGTCGGCGGCGGTGCGTTCGAATCTTCGATGTCCAGTGCGTCGACGGCGACGTCGATGACGTCACCGCGGTTCACGGGAGTGGGTGGGGTGTATCGATGCTTCATGTCGTTGAACCCGCGGAGTAGGAACCGACGGTCGAAGCCATCGGACGCAGGTCTATTTGCGCCCCAACATACGGAGTCGAGTGTCGCGCGTGCGTACTGATTGCCGGCAATATCGCTTGAAACCGACGTGAAGGCACCTCGGCCTTCCGCCGTCGGCCGTTCTCGGGGGCGACGCAGTTACGGTCTCGTCGCTGTGTCGACCACAGGAGAAGTGTTGGCCTGTCGGGAGCCGTCCCCCGACGCTAACGTGGATTCAGCACGTACGCGAGTCCGCGGAGGAGCGACGATGGTGACCGCAGTGTCAGACAGAAACGACAAGCCGGCGGAGGTCTTTCACCTGCGAATCGGGCGCACATGCCCCGAAGACCGGGTGCGACACGACGTGGCCCTGTATCCCGGCGGTCATCTCGGAAGACGGCCGCGTCGCATCTCCGAGTCCTCTGCCGTCACCATCGCATCCTGGTGGCACCGTCATCACCCGATACTTCGAGCGCTTGTCGAGCACTATCCGGTAGACCGGGCTGAGCTCGACGCCGCGGTAACGCTCCTCGAGAACGAGATCGATGAAGATCCCACACACTCGACTTTCGACCTCGAAGCGGTCCGCGCCTTACGTCACTTCGTCCGAAACTACGACGACTGACCGAGACCTCGGCAGCGTCGCACCGACAATCCGTATCCCGTCGCTGCGACGACCGCACGCGCGGCTTCACCAGGCAATTCACCTGAACGGGAGGAGGTACGCGATGGCTGTTGATGGGACGCCCTCTCTGGCCGTTTTGATCGGGCGTCATCGAGCCAGCGCTCGGCTGAGCGTGACAACCACGCTGAATGCGTCGCATTCTCCGGTGTCGACTCCGGCGGACCCGATTCGCTTCGAAGTTTCCAAAGGACCGGGGGATCGATGGCGGGTCGACCGTGCAGGGGTGACCGTGTATGCCCGTGTTGGACACGACGCGTTCATGTGGCACGACGGCGAGATGCACAGGGTTGCCGCTGACACTCGTCGGATGGTGGCTCTACGGCCGGTCAACCCGCTGTGGTTCTTCGGCGACGAATCGCTGCTGATGCGGTGGGCCGATACACCCGTGCACCCGGGCCCGGACACTGCAACCGTAGTCGGCGCTGTGACGGTCGACGGCCGCCCTGGGTGGAGGATCGTGTGCCCCGATATGAACGCCGGCAACCAGGACGACCCCTTGGAGTTCGTCGTGGATGACGCTACCGGCCTCCTTCTACGGATCGCCTCGTCGTCGGGGCATCTCATGGGGACGCTTCGCGATCTTCGCTTGGTAGAACGTTTCCCGTCGGAGACGTTCACATGGACAGGACCCGTTGCGTCGCCGCCGGACGAGAACGACGACCCCATCACGATCGACCGTGTGAGCGTCGGGCGCTGCGTCAGCTATCTCGGTGACGACGCCGTCCTGAACAAGGAACCAGGTGCTCGATTCGCTGTGTTGCACTCGGGGCATCCCGGTCGCATCCCGGTCGCATCGTGGACGTCGCATCGGACAGTGTCGTCGTGCAGTGGTCAGTGTTCGAGCAGACCCCGATGCGGCTACCGGTCCATCAAGATGGGAAGTACCGGGCGAGCGGGTCAGGCACGGTAGAACACCTTACCGAAATCAGCCCCAGTGAGTACCGCCGTCGCGAAGCCGAAATCGCGGAGCGCGGTACAACTTGATAGGCGCTTCTACGGTGCGTTTGTCTCCTATGCACTCTCAGCACTTCGGCGCGAGTGCGCCGGCCCCGGGCGGAAAGAAACCGATCAACGGTCATAGATGTCGTCACAGTGGTCGGCGCAGAGGATGAGTCGACGACTTCGGCGGCAACATCGGCCGATGGATAAGCTCGACCTGTGAAACGTGATCTGCGTGGAGGTGGTGTGTGGGTCGATTCCGCGGTTGTAGCAGTGCTAGTCGCGGCTGGGATCGTGGTTGCGGGCGTGACGCACGAGCCCCAGTCCGAGTCGATCGCGATCCCCGGGTGCAGTGAAGTCATTCCGTTGGACGAGCAAGAACGAATCAATGTTGCTTTCCCTGGCGGCGGCATCGGTGGTGGATTCGACGGCGGCGGAGGCACTTTCGGTGGCTTCGTCGATGTGCCGTGGGCGACGCCGGCCGGCGCAGAGGCGATGTCGGCTGCGCTGAGGTCAGCGCTGCCTCCAGGCGCTGTGATCGAACCGAGCGACGTCGGGGCTGATCTCAGCTTCCCGCCTTTCACCGTTGATGTCGACGGTTCGTCGTTCGGTGCGGTCGCGAGCGCGGCGGGCATCGTCGCAGTGGACGGGCAATCCGGAGTGCTGACCGTCGACGTCGAGCTGGCCGACGCACCTCCCGGCCCGTGCTTTGCCGGACAGATCGACGAACGGGTGGACCGGGCGGATGGAATCGTGGTCGACGTTGTCGAACGAGGTAGTTCACGACGTGCGACAGTTCATGCTCCCGACGGATTCCAGGTCGACGTCAATGCCGGCGATTTTCTGACATTGGATCAGGTCGTGAACATCGCCTTGATACCCGCATTGCGCGCGGTCGACCCTGCGTGAACCGCACCTGACGGACCCGGCTCGGTGAGTAGATGGGCGGCGGAACTTGCCTTCTCAGCCGTGCTCACGTTTCACCGGAAGTCGATCCGCCCCCAACAGCGCTACGGAGGAGTTTGCACCAGCCTCGTCTTGTAACGCGCTTCGAGCTCTCTACGTTCCTTGACAGTTCACGCACCTCTACTGGTGCGGAGGCCACGCGGCCATCGTCCCGGAAGTCGAGGTCCGTGGCCACCACAGTCGAGAGATCACGTAGGCACTCGCCGCTATGCCGAGGATATACGGAACGACGACGAGGATCGTCGTGATCGGAGTCAATTCGGGCGCCCACCTTGTCGGGTCACTCGCCTGCGGGGCCGCGGCATCCTCGATGACCACGAATACCAGGGCGGCATAGAACAGCGCCGCAGTGACGGCGCCGGCCGAAGCGCACCAGCGGCCGAACCGGAACCTACGCTTGAGCGCAGACACACCGACGAGCGAGACGGCGCTCACGGGCACAAAAACCGGCAGGCCGAACATTCCGAGGAATGTCCACGTCGCGAGCACATCCGAGACCATCTTGAGAGAATCGGATACGAACAACCCGCCCGGAATGGCTACTCCGAGAAGTAGTACCGGCATGAGCGCTACCCACGTCACCCACGCCGCATCGAGAGACCGCTGCTGTGCCGCGCCGTTCGGCGACGACGTCGACAGCGCGCCGACAGGCGCCGAACCGTCCCGACTCGTCATCCCGCGATCGTGCCACACAGTCCGTTTTGTCGTGCTCGCCGAGGCGAGTCCTGACACCATGGCTGACATGACGCGTCGAACACTCGAACACGGCGACCCGCTGCCGGCGGGATGGTTGTTTCCGCGACCGCGCCGAAGACGCCGAGTACTGGTCTCGCTTCACCAGACGTCTCGGTGTGTGCACTAGCCGCTGACCCGACCACCCTGAAATACCGACCCGATGCGGTTCCCGGATCTCGAGTTCGTCGACGAGTGGACGCTGCCGCTCTCGCCGGAGCCGGGGTTGGGTGCGCTGGCGCAAATGGTGGGCGCGTGCGTTGCGGTGGGGTCGGATCTGCCGATGGCGCCGGTGCGGCGCACACCTGGACATCGACCGTATTAAGTAGACGCTCTCGCTGCACGAAACATGAGTGGTGCAGCTCGGAGTGAACTCCAGCGGCCCGCGCCCCCGCGTCAAGAGCAACAGCGAGGACGACAGGATGCTCGGTATCGGGCGCTACACGGTTGCCCTGAACGTGGGCCTTACGCTCGCCGAGGCGACCGTCGAGATCGTGGATTTCGTGCAGATCGAACTTACCGGTTACTTCCCGATTCGTGAGCGACGACAGCTCGACCGGGCGGTCAGTCCTGCGTGCCGTACTGGTAGAACAGCCCGTCGCGCCACTGAACATAGATGGAGGTTGGGTCTCGGTCGACGGGGAAGAACACTCGGTACCAAAGGGGCAGCATGCGGCGTTGTGGGGTCCACGACACATCGCCCGGTAGACCGGTAGTGGGAGGGATACTGGTGAGCGAGTATCCGAGTCCTCCGAAGTGCATCTTCGGGGGCGGCTCCAGGAACCAGCCGAGTGTGTCGTATTGCGTGTACAGGATCGTGAAACCGGTAACCACCAGCGTGGCGGCGACGATGGAAGCTATGACGAGGCGACTGCGTACTTTCTCGCTCATGCTTCGCCCTCTCTGACGGTCTCGAGGTTGCGACCTGATCCGTCGTGTAAACGAGTCTCGCAAACCCTAGATGCGCCGTCGCTTTGCCGCGTGTACTTCCACAAGGACACGCTCGTTCGTCGTTGCGCTGGTCGCGGTCCAAGGCACCAGAACCCGCGTGAACTTGTCGATCGTCACCGCCAGCACCGTCGAGGTGACCGCCGATCGAAGCCTCCGGCTATCTGGGTTGGCGTCGGCTGTCATTTACGCACGTTTTCGGCACCCGATTTGAGGTGCGCATAGCCATCAGACCTTCCGGTTGTTGGGTACTTGTCCTAAGTATTTGATACTTGCTAGTCTGAAATCGTCAACCGCAGAACCGAAACGACGCTCAACTTCGTCGAAGTACGCAAGGTCCAAATGTGTTCTTGCAAGGGAGGTTCGACCAGATGAGTAGGACACGAAGTTCCGACGGCGACGCGCAGTCGAAGAAGGTTCCCGAGCTTGGAACAGATGCAGCCCCGAACAAGCTCAGTCACCGCGATCTCACCGGTCTCGCCGGGGCTGGTGTGTCACTGCTCGGTGGCGGCAACCCGGAAGAAGCTGTAGGGAAGGGAATCGCTGCCCGCGGTTATGCCGGCGCTACCAATGCCAGCCTTGACTACCACATGGCGTGGACGGACAAGCTCTCGAAAACCAAGGGATTCTGGCGCCGACTCAAGATCATCATAATCGGCTAGATATGCAGAAGGGGCCAGGTCAGGTGTCGGCTGTGGTCGACGACGCACCGCTCGACAAGTGTCGGTAGGTCGTCGGGCGCGTCACACCGAACTCCGCGGCGATCTCCGCCACGGTGTACTCGCGTTTGACGTCGCGTGCGCACACCTCTCTGCTGCGCCCACGTCCGTACAAGCCGGTCGATCCCGGGACGGCTCCGACACGCTCTATCCCGCCCCCGAGCGCACCGGCTGGGTGACGTCCACGCTGCGGCCGAGGCCGCCATCGCTGCAGCTCGGGTCGACCCCGCATCCGCTAGATCGTTGTACAACATCCTACGAGCGGAAAGCCGTACCGCGAAGGAGCTGGACGAAACTGTGCAGCTGTTCGCCGACCACGGAATCCCGCTGCAACACCCGCCGAAATAGGGCTTCCGCTATATGGGAGGAGCGGGGGGTGTCCGCGCCGTGCTCGCGCGTGAGATGCCGCACGGATTAGTCAACGGTTCGACCGCACCGAAATAGCAGCGAAGTTGCCGGACCGATAGCGAGTAACGCGGATCGAAGTGCGAGCGTGTCGGTCCGCGGTACGCTGCCGACATGACCCTCTCGCAGACATGGGCGGGCTACATGCAGTTACTGCGGGAGGTGGCTCCGGTTACCGCGGCGTCTGTCGAACTACCACCGTCGCGCGAGGCCCGTCGGCAGGCCGAGCGCGAAACCACGCCGTGGCCAGATGAGCTTGCGGAATTCTTCTCGCTGCACGGCGGCCAGCATTTTCCGGTGGGTGCAGACTATTGGGTCGGAACTGTGCTGCCCGACAGAGCGTTGCTGACCCTCGATAGGCTGCTCTACCGGTACAAGTTGGCTCGCGGCACGCTCCACGACATAGATGATCTCGGACCGGAGTGGCCCGAGACTGTACGTGCGCAGGAGGCCGGCGAAACAGCCGAGATGTTCCTGGACGCGTACGTGCCGTTCGCCGAGGACGGTGCCGGCGACTTCGAGTACGTCGACACTCGACCCGGTGACCATCACGGCTGTGTTCGCTACTTCATGGCGGAGGCTGCCGATGGTGGTGGACCCATGTTCGACTCCTTGACCGATTACATCGCTGCCGTCCATCGCAGTGTCGAGGCGCCTGACGAGTTCAACGGACTGATACCGACAATCGTCGACGGAGCCCTGCTGTGGGAGGTGCCTGAGCGACCACCGGGGTTTTACGACTTTTGAGGCCGCGCTCGGTGGGTGACGAGTAACCGGCGAAGGTGGAACTTTCCCTCCAGCAGTGGTGGCCAGAGCACCCATTAGACCGCCGCTCGCGGCCAAGGTCGAGACCTTTCGCCTGACCACCCACTCCTTGGCTCAGCAGCGTCTTCACCGCATCCACGGCGGGTTGCTACTGCGATCGAGTGAGGTTCGTCCAGATCAAGCCACCGACATTTCCATGAGTCCTCTCGTGCGCGACTGTCGAGAAGCGCACTCCTCATGCAAGGGGGCTGGTCACTCACGCTATTGGTGCGGTGACCGACGAGAAATTGGAACTGCTCATGATCACGTCGTACTCCCCGTCAGCGTCCAGTGGGAGTTCCGACGCTTCGGTTAGCGTAGGGCGATGCCCACTGAGATTTCGTGTCGACCAGTAGTCGAACCGTGACACAGCGCTCCGCACCACACCGGTCCTCCTGAATTCGCCGCGCAGAGGCGTACGCGGGCTCGCGGCCGAGAATCACTACGTCTGAACATTGCAAAGCTGCTGGCTTCCAGTCTATTTGGGATCCCAGACCAACTGATCGCCCTCGATGTATGGCTGGTACTTCCCCCATGATGCGGTTCGCATCTCGAAGGTAGCGTTGCGTTCCAACGAGAACGCAAGCTGCTCGAGCATCGCGCTGGGCGACCGCCAGAGAGGAGCCTGCCACGGCGCGTCGCCATCGGGAAGAAGGTTGACACAACCGTGTAGCGGACCGGAACGGGTGTCGACGAACAAGGTGTCAGCGCCGGCCTTCGCGAATGCCACGAAACCTGGCAGCATCGGACCGGGAGACCCGGCCGGTTTGGCCATCTCGGTCTCGATGTCAGGCGGCTCGCCGTAGAAAGGGTTGACATTGAGTCTCACGAAAAGCTCATGGTGGCTGACCACACTCTTCAGGGACATGAACTCGAAACCTAAGGGCATGAGAACGAGCCCACGGCGATGATCGGCGTGCTCGACACATCGGTAGAGCTCCCGGATTTCGTCGGTCCACGGGCATGTTGCGCGTTCGGCTTCCTCGATTGCGGCGTCGTCTGCTCCGAAGTAGGCCACACCCAAATTGGCGGACAGGATCGACGACACCCGAGACCATTGTGTGCGGACCGAGCTCGGCGGCGGTGAGGACAGAAATCTCTTCACCTCACGTGCGTCCGAGGTGTGCAGAATGCTCGCAACCTGCATCGGATCCAGTTCGTTTCTCACCACGGGCGCAGTGTTCCACATCGGGTCGATTCCATTCTTAACCCTCAACGCCGAGTTGTCCCACCCGACTCGCAAGGTTGTTTCAACAGTTGACTGGAAAGAGTTGGACGTGAACTGAGGTGCAGTCCCGCACCCGTTGCTGAGAGACTGCGACAGTGATCCCGTACGGCGTCGTCCTCGCACTCCTGATCATCGCATCGGTGACATCATTCCGGGTACGCGACGCCGTGGTGTCGAACTGCGTCGCGGCAGCGTGGATCGCGAGCGCGATTGCCTTCTTGGCACTGTGGGTGACGAACTACATCTGGGCCAACCAAACGGGCTGCCAAGTGAAGTACCGCGAGCACTTCGGTTACACCGCCTCGAACCTGGAAATCGCACAGTTCACTGTTAGCACCGAACGCTCCTGGTGGCCGGTGGGATGGACGTGCAGCGGTATCAGTAACTACACCGGCCGCTTCGAAGTCATCGCGGAGCAAGGCTGGGGATTGAGCATCATCGTCTACGCCGCTGCTGTCATCGTTATGTCAGCGCTGACCATCATCGTCGGCCGCGTCATTACCTTGTCCGGACGCTCGCGTATCCGTCGAGCACGGTAAGGAGACCGTCTGGAGTGACCGGTGAGACGCAGCTGCAACGGTCTCAGACCTGCCGCATTCAGGGCTTATAGACGACGTTGCCGATACAAAGTTTCCGCCTTAGCGCTCATCAAGCTGTAATTTCCCTACCGTAGCCAACACCTCTGACCAACAGGACGCGCGACGACGGTGACTCTCCTCCCGTACTAACGTCTCGGCACGTCATCGATAACGCACCGAACCGTCACCTCGATCCGAGGTCGTGCAGTAATTCCTTCGATGCTGTCTGAGGAACGTACCCATCAGCGACGACACGTTGACATCCGTCCAGTTCGACGGTGACCACGCGCTCCTGCCCTGACAGGGTGTCGAGGTAGCTCGTAGAGGCCAATTCGTTCGCAGTGGCGTAGCATTCCGGCGCGGAAGCGAATCCGTCGAAGACTGTTGACCTGCTCACGGTACCGATGAACTTTCCGGAGGAGAATCGGCAGAAACGGTTGCCCACTGGCAGTGCCGTTGCGGGCGCTGTGCCGGCCGTCGCGGGCCGGTAAGTTGATCGGCAACCCCATGATTCGTAGATTTGTTCGTCGGACAGCGGTATTCGGTGCTCCGTGCTTCCCTCGGCGGTCAACTGCTTCAGTTCGTCCAGGCCAGCGGTTTTGACAAGACCACACGAGTCCCTAGGGAACCCCGGTTGAACAGCACGGCCGTCGATGTCGATCAACCAGAACTGGTCCAGCTGCGCCAAGCTGTACTCCGCGCTGCAGCCACCGGGAAACCACGTCGAATGCTCGGACCGACGATTCAACAGCTCGACGGCGCGGTCGAAGTTACCTTCCCAGCGATGTTCGTAGTAGCCGACCGTTCGATCCGAAGCCACCTCATCCTCAGAGTATGGATCGCAGGTGACGGCTCTGACGGGTGCGAAGCCCGCTGGAACCGTCGCAATCGGTATCCCTGTCGGCGGCGAGAACGGGTAGGGCCGGCGGCACTCGAGGGAACTGGCTGACACCACCCCCGCCACGGGTCGGTACGGGGTGGTCGCACGCCACAGTCCGCATCCGCCGACGACCGCAAGCACGGCGACCATGACTGCTATCCATCGTCGGAGCACGGCTCAACCGTAGCCCGGCATTGCGTCCGAAGGAGAAAGAAAGCGGCGGTGCCCACACCCAGGAGGGAGCGCCGTGCGGACAGTTGTCGAGGTCAGCACACAGCACGAGGTCCAGCAGGGGCGACGTCGTCACCGCACCTTGTGCGGAATGGAGACAGTCGCCGTAACACTTCCCACACCGAGACATCGGTAGCCGAAAGTACCCGCCACTCAGACGACGGATCGCGTTCGGCAGCAACGTCACTGGCCCAAATAGTGCGTTCGGTCGAAGGCGTGTCGAGTGTTGCACCGCCTCACCAGCAAAACCTCACCTACCGCCGATGACTTGCACCTCGGCGGCTATCCGCGAAATCGAACCGATCGCGCACCAGGCAGCAGTATACGCGCGAACCGTTCACCAGAGCGAACACCCAGGGGCCAACGACCGGGCTGCCGCGATCCGCGCAACGTGGTCGGTGACCGCAGCTCCCGCACGGTCACCGATTTGGTGCTGATGTGGGAGGTAGCCCAGGACATGTGGCCCGGCGAGTTCCTGGCGACAAGAAAAAAACGACCCCAACCTTTGACTACTTGCGCTTGCTTCCTTTGCTGGTCGGTTTCACACCCGGTTTGGGGCTGGCGGTTTGGGTGGTTTCCTTCTTCAGAGCGGCGGCCTCTGATTCTTCGCGGTCGATGCGAGTGAAGACGATGTGCTGTTGCGCGTATGTCCAGATGTTGTTGCTCACCCAGTACAAGAGGATTGCGATCGGCAGGAAGGGGCCTCCGACCAGGACCCCGAGAGGGAAGACCCACAAGGTGAGCTTGTTCATGATCGCCGACTGAGGGTTCGCTGTGGCGCTGGGACTTTGTCGTGCCACTGATGCGCGGGAGTTCAGATGCGTTGCAAGGCTTGCCACGATCATCAAGGGAACTGCGACTGCTGCGATGTTCACGATGGACGGCGCACCGCCGAACGGGGCGAAGGCTTCAAGTGCCGATGCCGGCTCGGTGATCCTCGCGGAGATCGGTGCGCCGAACAGCCTCGCCGACAGGAATGACTGCACGTCCGAGGCGCTGAACACGTAGTTGGGGGTGTTCGCGTTCAGTTCCGGCGTCATCGCGGACTGGCCGAACGTGTTCGTCGTCCGGTTGAAGGATCGAAGTACGTGGAACAGGCCGATGAACACGGGAGCTTGAGCCAGCACCGGGAGGCAGCCCATGATCGGGCTGAATCCGTGTTCCTTCTGCAACTTCTGCATCTCGGTGGCCAACCGCTGCTTGTCTTTTCCGTATTTCTTCTGAAAAGCCTTGATCTGGGGTTGCAGTTCCTGCATCTGTCGCGCCGTGCGAACCTGTTTGACGAACGGTTTGTACAGGATCAGACGAAGCGTGAATACCAGAAACACCACTGCCAATGCCCATGCGAAGCCGCTGTCCGCACCCAGGGCGAATCCGAAGCACCGGTGCCAGAACCACAGTATGGCCGAAACGGGATAGTAGATGAAGTCGAGCACAGGGAAACCAGCCTTCGAGGTTGCGGTTCGGTGCAGCACCGAACCGAAAAGGATGAGGGCAGCGCGCGCGTCGAAGCATTTGACGGAACTGACGGTCTTGCTAGATGGAGCCGATCTCGTCCGCGCTGTGGATGGCCCGGGTCAGGGGCAAGAGACGTCCAGCGCCGCCGACGATTGGGCTGGCCTCTCACAGGCTCGCGCCGACATAATCGGGTGGGCGGAAAATCCGAGATAAGTGACCGTGAGTGGGGCTTTGATGCCTAGTTCACGGCATGGACACAGCGATGCCCGGCGCCCGGGGAAGGGGGCGTCCCGGGGCTATGGGGCTACTTTCACGGCGGAACGCTCCGTGCCGTCGACGGCTCTGTTGAGCGTCGATCCCGGCGATCCGCGGGCCCGTTGCCGGGCAGGCGTGATGGACTGCAGCGGCCACTGTCATGACCAGGAGACCGACGGCGACTAGAGCGGCCTCGGGCATGAAACCGACGGCGCACGCAATGCCGGCAACCGACATCAGCGGCAGTATCCACCGCAGCTGCATCGTTTGGGCGATCGCGCTCATGAGGCCACGATACGTCACGGCAACCATTTTCGGGACCTCCCGAGGGGTCAGGTCAGACGCCACCCTGCGGTGCTCTAAGCACGCGTTCGGCTTGTTCACCCAGCTCAAGTCTTCTTGACCCGGCAAAACCGACCAGTTCGGGTGCTTTCGCGGACCGGCAGATAGTCGCTTAGGTTTCGGCTCACCTCGCGAGTCCGAACTTCTCTACGAGTCGCCAGCTTCTGCGACCTCGCCGCCTACAGCCCCGACCGGCCCAACCTCCGCCTGGAACGGCTCGTCGCCGACACCCTCGCCGGCGCCCGGCCGGACGCCGTCAACCTCAGCGCCAGCCCCGGCCACCGACCGGACACACCCTGCCGCTGACACCGACCCACGAGACACCTTGCAGCGTGGCCGCGGCACCGCGTTGGGTTACTCAGCCGAGTTGCGGGATGATGACACAGGTTCGAGGAGCGCCGCGATGACCGTCAACCGGCTCGGTCGACCGCACCGGCGCGGAGAGTTCGTCGCGCCCGTCAGCGTCTTGATTGATGCGATCGCACATCGCGACCGATGGACGATCGCCCGTCTTGCCACCGGTGAGCTTCTCGACGAGGCGCTCGGCGGCACGTACAACGACGCGTTCGGCAGATCCGGTCAAGACGCCGAGTCCGTTAGGTTGGACGGTGCTCCGGTTGTGATGGTGGACGACGGGATGGCGGTGGTCATCGGGGCAGCTACCGGGACGAACCTGTCCGAACCGGTGCCTGTGTGCGCTTTGCTCGTCGAATCGAGAACACCGGGGCGCGGATGGCTGGTGGCGGCCCTGACGCTCGACTGAATCATCGACAACGGGTTTCAGCGCAGAGTCCAGACCGAAGCGTTCTCCGAGGACGGGGACGCGGACACCATCGCCCGACACGCTCCACTCGATTCGGCGTCTGCGTCCATCGACTGGACCGACGATGCGGGTTGTTCTGTCCCGACGCGGCGACACCGAGGTCGTCACGGTGGGAGATGCGCGCGAAGAGGCAGACCAGTTGCCGCGCGCTGCGTGGTCATGGGTCGCCGCCGACAAATACTCGTTCGCAGCCCGCTACCTGCGAGGCGTACATCCGGAGTTGGTGTTGGAGTTCACGGACCGACACGCATGATCGTGTGATCGAACGCGTCTCACGCTGTGAGTTCACCGATCCGCGCCACCAGCGTGCCGTCGCGCGGATCCTGCCAGACAGCCTCGCCGTCAACGAGTTTCGGGAACAGTATCCGCTTGTCCTTGCTGGGCCAGTGGACCCACGGCGGATATCCCGTGAGTTCGGCCTGCACGATGTCCGCGATCTCGACCGTCGCCTCCGCAAGTGTCAGATCCCTGTGTAAAGCCACTGTGTAGAGGCAGATTCCGAGGTACCTGTCGCCCTCGGTGTCCGATGTGACGCGCGGGCGGGGACCACTCGAGTCCAATCCCAGCTGGAAGGCCCCTGACTCGTGCAGCGAGAGCGTCCACCAAAGGCGATCGAGGTCGATATAAGCGCCGTTGCGTCGCCACCTCAGGTCCGACCCGACCGCGAAGCACGCGTCGACCATGTGGTCCGGCACGCCTGTTCTCGACTCGGAAAGCAGGGGGAACGTCCACTCGTCGACGAACTCCAGATCGGGTGACCACACCGGTGCAGTATCGCAAACGGACCGGATCGCGCACGACGGATTTATCTAAGCGTCATCCTGCTCCAGGTGTACGTCCGGGGCAGTGTCATCCACGCGGTGCTCACGGTGGACCAGTCACCGACACCAGCCCATGGTCTGGACCGGCTGTGGCTGTATCCGTCGGATGCTTGGGGACCACCTCTGTCGGGTAGGAGTGGGTGGGCGGTGAGCAACCCGGCGATCGAAACATGCACGGCTGTATAATGTTCTGCGATCGGACCCCAGTCAGGGTAGGCGGTACCGGGGCCGCATCGAGGATGCGTGGCGATGAGGTCGGTCCAGTTTGTTGCGCTGTCGACTCGGAAGAGGTGGACGTCGTTGGTGTCGAAGTCGAGTCGATAGACGGCGTGTGCGCTCTCGCGACTGTGCGTCCAGGTGTCGGTGGTGTCCGTGGAAGGTGTTGCGGTCCACAACGCACCGTCGGGGAGGGTCTCGGTCGCGCTGAGTCTATTCCGGACCTGTGGCGACGTGAGGACGGTGACCTGACCGGAGTGGCGTTGCGGTGAGGTGAAGGTGTCACGGCCGGGTGAGTTCAGCTCGACTGCAACAGCGTTCGCCATCGATTGCAGCAAGGCCGAGTTCGGGTCTAGCGTCAACGACCGGGCCAAACCGCCCCCGTAGAGATAAGAGCTGACGGCGCGCTGAGCGCGTTCGACGAGGTTCGCTGTCGTCAACGACTGCACGTACTCGCCGGCCGACATGGCAGGTGCCGCGTCGTGCTCGCGTCGCATCTCGTCGACGACGGTCCGGCCGGGGCAGGTGTCGAGATAGTCGGAGCCGGAAGCAGGGTGTGGCATGCGGGTCAGACTACGGAGGCGCCGTCGCCCGACGCCGGGGTTACCGCGGGAATGATGATCGCCGACATAGGCTTGCCTCTATGTCGCGCAGAACGGTGATCGATCCGACCGGCCGCGACGTGCTCTGCTGTCGATCGTTCTGCGACGAGATATCCATTGTCGGGTTGGGTCGGCAATCCATCCGCTACCGAAAGTGCAGGTAGGCGTATGGTCGTGTGGCAAGTGACATTCAAGGCAGCGCACCGCAGTTTCTCGATCATCGAGCAAGCCGCTGATCCCCGGAGCGCGTATCTACGCATGATCACCGAAGCGCGGCGGCAGCTTGCGGAAGCTGGTGTCGCCACCGCACCGGGGCTGCCAGCGATGACCGTGATGGGTCCCTTCCCGATTCACAGTACCGATCTTCTGGACCGGTCCGTCGACGCAGAGGCCCTGGCCGACTCACTCCTTGCGAAATATAACCTGCGCATCCAGGCGTTCGCCGACTCATCACCGAAGAAGGTCGACTCCGATCCGCCGGCCGCGCCGATCCCATCCGGCCCTCTCGAGCAGACGTGGAACGCCATCACCGAGCTTCTCGATGATCATGGGGTAGCGCTCCCCACGCCGCCTGAGCCCTGGCCCGGTGTGCTGGCGGAGTGGTACGACGCCAAGGTGTTGGACGAGCCGTCCGTGCGGTTCTGGTTCGAGCAGAGATGCTGGCGGATCCGTGAGCTCTTCCCGACGCCTGTTCCGGTCGATCCGGCCTCCAGCGTGAATCTTTCACAGATGTGGGCGAGCATCGAGGCGGATTTCGACCACGATGGTGACGAGTCCGTCGGGGATGACACCGCAGGCAGTGGGGCGATCGGGTACGACCGCCGGTTCGTGGTGATCGCCGACATCGACGGAGTGTCGCTGGTGATCGATACTCGCCCCGGCCCGCAGCGGGGGTGCATCATCGCGTTCACGGGGGCCTACATCGACGCCACGGATGTCCGATGGCCTGACCTGAACTCCCTGTTCGAGGAGGTTTGTTCCGCGTTGACCGGCGGGAGTCACTTCGCCGGCAGGTGGGCCGCGACCGTCGAATCCGGCACGCTGGAATGGACGTCGGCCGGATCGGCGACGTCGTAGCGCTCAGTGACCTTGGCTGGAGACGACCAGCTTCGTTCCGTCGCCCTCGTGGGTCAACTCGATGGTCATGGTGTCGGTTACACCGCCGGGCGGGAGTTCGGTGATCAGGCTGGGTTTGCACCAGGTGGAGTTACCGGCGCTCGTCGTCGGCGTGGGATCGCAGGCGGCGGTTCGCATCGGTGGGAACGACGGGTTGGCTTCCGCGACGGCCTCCCCGTCAAACGCGTCGGGGGCACCGCTGTATCGGGCTGACCACGCTGGTTGTCCGGAGAACTCGGAATGCGTTCGCCCCTCGACGAACTCGAAGCCGTCCGGAATAGTCACACCGTCGCGTTCTGCCAGGGTTGCCACCTCATCGGCATCGAGGGTGATGGGTTCCCCGATCGAGGGGGTGTGGCAGGACGCCATTACTGCGGCGAGGGCCGCAATCGAGGCGATCCGGAAGCTGATCGAGGTCACCCGACCAGCGTATCCGCGGTAGGTCGTCGGGTGTCGCGGCACAGGTGTTCTGATTGGTAACCCATGCTACATGGATGAATGGTGGGCCGACTGGCGTGTTCTCTCATAAATTGGCTGGCGGTAGATCCCGTTGCACGAGGCGCAGTTTCGATGCATCGATAACGCCGGGGTAGAAGTAAAAGCCCTGCGGTGACTCGACGAGGTCGGTGTACTTGATGCCCTGTACCTCCCACACGTCGACATTGCCGCCCGTGTTGTTCATCTGTACGAACCAGTCCCGTTCGTGGGCGCTTGCAGCGAGGAAGCACCCTTGCTGTTCCGGTCGACTGCTACCGGCAATGCCTCGTGCAGCGCCCATGTAGTTCCAGTCCAGGCCGTGACGTGCGATCGATTCGCGGTTCCGTGTGGACGTGACGTGGAAGTGGACCATCGATCAAAACCTACCTAACCCGGTGCGGCGCTGGGACGGGTTGCGATGGCCTCTCCGTCGGCGAACACGTCGAACGGTGGTTCTCTGGGTTTTTCGTGGGGCGTTCCGGTCTGCGGCAACGTGAGCTCGGGCCCGTTGCATTGTGGAAGTGCGAGGCTGGAGTTGTTTGCGATCGAGCCCGCTGGACACGTCGGCGTCGTCAGAACTGTTCGACGAACGTGTACCAGTCGCTTCGAAGTTCGGTGTATCCGCGCTCGCCGTCGCGTCGCGGTTCACCGAGGTAGGGCGTGCGGTCGGGTAGGTACGCGAACCCGACCGAATCGATCAGCCCACCTACGACGTAGAGGAGGCATCCACCGTCGATGGGCTGGATGTAACGGACTGTGTACGCACCTGCCTGTTGGGTTTGGAAGGACCGGTTGCAGTCGGTCGCGAGGTCCTTGAGGGCGCCCTGCGACACGGCGAACGCTGCCCGTGGTGGCACCGAGAACGCCACCAGGATGACGGTGGACACAACTACGACCGCTGAGATCGACGGAAGTTTCCGTGCCCGGAACTTCGCCCACCCGATGATTGCGAGAACCAGCCACGCCAGGCCGAGAAAGATCAAAATAGTGGAGGCGAGGGCGAAGATCGGGAACAGCACGGTGGGTGGAATGAAGGCCCACAGAATGACGACACATGCGACGGTCGCTAACACAGTCACGGCAATCATCGACCACTGCCACCATGCTGAAGGAGAAGGTCTCGTCGAATCCTGGGCCGGCGGTAGAGGCGAACCGTCATTACTGCGGTCGCCATTCATCATGGGGTGACCATACGGCTATCGAGCGTGGACGAGTGAGGATGGCCGGCAGCTCTGCATCATGTGAAATCGTCGTCGTTCCGGACTTCCGTGCGGTGGGTTCGTGATCGACTGTCGTGATGGGTGAACACGACGGAGAAGCAATGAGGGGTCTCTTCGACGCTGATCGGCCGGCGGTGCTTCGCGTGGTGGAGTCGAAGATGCGCACGTCGGACGGTCTTCTGGCGCGGGATCTCATCGACCGGGTCTCCAAGCAGTCGGGTGTCGCACGTGAGGTGATCGTCCAGCGTTGGGGAACCGGAGCAAGTCTGATCGCCGACATGGTGTCGGAGAAAGCTATTGCGGCCCCCGAATATCCGCGAGAGGAGAGCTTTTCGGGCGCCAGTCGGGAGGTTGTGCTGGCGGCGCTGGTCGCGGCTCTCGGTCGCAGTCTCTCCGATGATGTGTTGGCGCGATCGGCGATGTCGCAGGCCCTGGTGAGTCCGCTCGTGCGGGGCCTGTGGTTCGACTTCGTGCGCGAGGCGTTGGAGGAGTGGGCTGCGATTCTCGCCTCCGCGGCCGGCGATCCCGATGCCGTAGCAGGTCGTGATGACGAAGCCCGGGCTGTCGTGATCGCCGCAGGTCAGTGCTACGCACGGGTGGTGCTCAGCGACGTGACCCCGGTGTTGTCCGACGGCCAGATCGTGGAGTTGGCGATGACCGTTTTCGATGGACCCGAATAGGAGTGAGAGATGTCCGAGAGCATGACAGGTCATGGAGAACGGTTGAGGGTTCTCCGTGCGTTGCAGCTGTGTCTCGACAACACCGTCGAGGTCATGAGCGTGGTGGCACAGTCCACGGACGACGATTCGGCCGTCGCTGCGCTGAAGGTTCGGTTCGGGTTCGATGATCTGCAGGCGCGTGCGGTACTCGCGATGCAGATCAGAAGGTTCTCGGCCACAGAGAATGCCCAGCTGAAACGTGAGATCGCCGAACTCGAGGCTGCGCTGAAGTGAGCTAGCCGATCAGTGCGGAGTGGTAACGCCGAGGGTGCGACACCTTGTCCGATCCGGTCGCCCGTCAGCAGTTCTGCGGCGCTCGTGTCAGCATTCACTGTGCGCCCCCACTCCTCGCCCATGAAGCAGACGTTTGCGGTGTGGGACATTTCGGGGTGGGTGGTGGTCAGTCAGGAGGCTCGCGGGCTCGACCCCAAGGACTGGGTTGCACTCGACTCGGATTCTCGGCGCGAGGGCCAGTCCAGGTGGTGGCTGTTCAAGCCGATCAAAGCAGCGAGTTACCGTCGGTACGACGACTGGTCGGAGAAGATCGCCTCCGAGCTGGCGAGCGTCATCGGCCTTCCCTCAGCAAGGGTGGAGCTGGCGCAGAGGGGCTCGGAGATCGGGATCATTTCCAAGAACGTCACCCCGGACGGTTCGTCGCTCGAGTCCGGCGACACCCTCCTCTCTGAATTCGCCGGCTACAGGTCATGTGCTGGTGACGATCGTCCGAAGAACCGCATCGGTCACAACCTCGACAACATCGAGCGACTCCTCGACGATGTCGGCCCGTCCGGTGCAGCGACGGCGACGATGAGCGGCTTCGATCAGTTCGCCGGATACCTTCTGTTCGACGCGTGGATCGCGAACACGGACCGACACGCCATCAACTGGGGTGTGATTACACAAAACGCGAACGGTAGCCGGTCACTGGCCGCATCGTTCGACCACGGCAGCGCGCTTGTGTCCGGACTGCAGGACGAACACATGCCCACCAAGGATCCGACCGTGCTCGCTGCCGGCGGTTTCGCTGGTCGCTTCGAAGACGGACGACGCGTGACACTCGTCGATCTCGCGATCTCTGCAGTCCGTCGCGCCGGACCGCAGGCCCGGACGTGGATCGAGCGGATCGGCGCCGTCGATCAGGAGACCATCGAGTCGATCTTGCTCTCTGTACCGGAAATGTCAGAGCTCCGACGTAGCTTCATCAGTACGCTGTTGGAGACGAACCGGAGGAGGTTGACAGCATGACCATCGAAGTCGTTGAACGCGCTCCCGATGCCGCGCCCCCTTCTCTGAGCAGGCTGCTCGTCACCCGCAGGGATCCAGAGACTCGCCGGTACGTTCCGATTGGTTTCCTGCAACAGGCGTCGGATCATTACAGCTTCGCCTACCTGCGATCCGCCCTGGAGCGGCCGGACTTCAGGCCTCTACCCGGCTTGGCGCACGCCCGTGACGGGATGATGCGCGCCGAATCCCTCTTCCCCGTTTTCGCCGAGCGGGTTGTCTCGTCTCGTCGTCCGGACCGTGCGGCATCGATGACCGCCCTCGGACTACCCGTGGGCGCCGCACCGTTCGAGGTACTCGCGCGATCTCATGGTCAGCGGGTCGGCGATACCATTGAGCTCCTACCCGCACCAGTGAGTGGGTCCGGCGACTTCGTGTCGTTCCCGTTTCTCACCCACGGAGTCCGGCACCTCGATCAGCAGGAACAGAGTCGCATCGCCGAACTGCGAACCGGCGATGAACTCCGACTGGTTCGCGACACCGAAAATCCGGTGAACCCGCAGGCCTTCCTCGTCGCCGACCAGGTCGAGACCCGGTTGGGTTGGGTCCCTGATCCCATCATCAGTGTCGTCGAGGCCCTCACCGATCACCGATTGATCGTCGAACGCGCTAACGGACCCGAGGTCGGCTTCCACTTCCGGCTTCTGGTCATGATCTCCGGCACTGCGCCGCTGGATCGAGGCCTCTTCGCGGGCCCGGAATGGGTCACCCGTTAGCAGCAATCGACTGGGCCTATTCATCCGACTTTGTTGGCGCAGATCTTCTACGACAGCCGATCAATGCTCTACGCGGACCACCTGACACCTCACAGGCCACTCATCACTTATTCATGACTTTCATTCTGGCCCCACCTGAATTGTGGTGGTCCCGTGTGGTCGTTCGACTCTTAATCCGTGCTGGTCAGGTGGACTTTCGTGGTCCCAATGGGATTCTTTGCCTTCGCCGGGCATAGTCACTGGGTCCGGGGTTCGAGTCCCTGTGGGCGCACCAAAAAGGGCCCCTGATCAGCGGTTATACTGATCAGGGGCCCTTCTGGTTTCGGTGCCACTCACTACTTATTCATGACTTTCAACTCGAAACTCGCGTGTTCGGGCCCTCCGGGCGAAGATCAACGCTGCATAACTCCTGGTCAGGGCATCGCCAAGTTGTCTGTACTGGGTCCAATAGACCGTCTGATTAAGAGTCGTGTAGCCATGGGCGTCCACCACGTGCCGAGTCTGAGCCATGACTGGCGGTCCGCCCAGCGGTGGCTGGTGGTTTCTGCCCAGCGGGGGCTCGTGGTTTCTGCTGCTACCCATGCTCGACGCCTTCGGTGCTCCTGATGTGGGCTGAGCAAAGGGCCATCACCTCACCCTCGACCAGTGATGGCTTCATGGCACGTAGAGCTGGCGAGGCGGTTGTCGACCATCACCCTGTCGCATCGAGTTCGTGAACGTCACCCAGTACCGGCCGGCCCACCGCCTACCGCTGCGGTTGCGCTACACGCGAAAACCCCGGGCCGCATCAGCTGTGGAGGCCAGGCCCGAACCGAGGAGAAGCGTCACGAGAGCGGTCACGACCACAACCCATCCGGCGCCCCGCCCTGTCGACATTCGTGCTGTTCGTTCCGATCTGGTGTACACGTGCTTCTCGCTCACCGCGGGGAGAGCATGTCCCCACTTCTCGTCGTCGGTCGTGTCTCCTGTCTGTCGCGACGGCGATCGTGATTGTTACTGAATAATGTTGTCCGACAGGGTTATAAGAGCAACAACGCACTCGACGGCACTCATTCCGAGGTGAGGGTGACGACGGAACTTCCGTGTCTTCTGCTCGTTGCGGTGACGGTGACGGTTCCGGATTCTCCGGTCGAGCGGATCACGGCGAGTGCTCGTCCGAAGAAGGTCGTGTGGGTGGCGTCGGCGTAGGACTCCGTGGTGTGCGGCGCGCCGTTACCGAAACCGACGAGTGTTGCTGCGCCCGTCACGGCGAGGTCCACCTCGTCGTCGTCCAACGATTCCACGTTCCCTGCGCTGTCGGCGACTAGAATCGAGAGGAACGCGGCGTCCTGCCCGTCGGCTGCCAGATGCGTTCGATCGGAGTCGATCCGAAGTTCCGGTCGGCGCGCGGTCTGCAACGAGGATCGCCCCGTCTCGATGCCGGACCGATATCCGATCGCCGTGATCTCACCGGCTTCGTAGGGGGTCTCGAATCGGGCCACGAAGTCCGACGTGCGACCTGCCGACTTCCGCCCGATCGAGCGCGAATTGATCAGGATCTCGATCTCGTCGTCCGCGGAATACACCTCGACGAACGCCGTTTGCCCATCGCGCCCGGACCAGGACCAACTGTCGATTGCGTCGGAGGGGCGCCATGCGGAACGAGCTGTCTTCTGATCCGAATAGTTCAAAGGACGCACGGCAATACGGGGAGGGGCCTGCGGATCCCAGACCGCTTTGGCCAGGAAGGCAGGAGCACCCGCATGCCCGGTGATGTCGACGGCTCCGCAGCCGCCGGTGACGAACGGGTAGGACTTCATCAAGGGCGCGCCGCGGCGGCCGTACGTCCAGGTGCCCACCCCTGCTTCACCGAGGTAGTCCCATCCGGTCCACATGAAGTCGCCGATGACGTTCGGCGTCTTCTTCACCTTCTCCCAGATCACCGGCAGGTCGCCCGGCACCGATTCCGTGCCGAGGATCATTCGCGACGGGTGCCGGCGGGAGTCGACACCGTAGCGAGAGTGCGCATAGTTGTAGGACGCCACGTCGAGCGCGTCGAATGTCGGCTTGACCGCTCTACCCATGAGGGGGAGACGACTGCAGAGGTTGATCAGCTTTCCCACGCGGTTGGCGATGATGTTGGCCGTGGTGCTGCTGGCCACGGTGTCGTCGGATGCCGTGGCCGAGACGATGGAACCCTCCCCGAACATGGGCATCTTGATGAGCGCCAGGGCGAACACGAGGAAGTTCACGCCCAGCGTCACGGGCCGGGTCGAGTCGGTGGACCGGGCGAACTCCGCCATCTCACGTGCCAGGGCTACGCCTGATGCCTCGGTGATGTCCGGAATCTCGTTGCCGATGGAGTACATGATCACGGACGCGCGGTTGCGATCCTTCTCGATCATCGCGCGGGCCTCGTCACGCCACTGGTCGTCGAACCGATCGGCGTCGTCGTGCGGGGTCTTGGCGATGCGCCACGCATCGTAGGTCTCGTCCATCACATACATTCCGAGCTCGTCGCACGCGTCCAGAAGGGACCGCGACATCGCATTGTGCGCACTGCGGATGGCGTTGAAGCCGTTGTCCTTGAGAATCCTGACACGTCGATGCTCGGCAGCTGCGAGAGTCGTGGCCCCGATCACGCCGTTGTCGTGATGAATGTTGGCGCCGCGCAGCGTCGTCTCGACCCCGTTGACAACCAGCCCGCGACCGGGAACGAGCTCCACGGTGCGCAACCCGAGGCGGAAGCGATGCTCGTCGACGACGTCTCCGTCACGGAGCAGCTGGATCACGGCGCGGTACAGGTTGGGAGAGACGTCCGACCACAGTCGAGGTGCGACGATGTCGATCTCGGAGGTGACGCGATCACCGGTGACGACGATCGTCCGGTCGGCGACGACTCCGCGCTCGTCCTCGACAGCGATGTGTACCGACACCTCTCCACGAGTCTCTGCAGTGCCGTCCACCAGGCACTCGACAGCCAGGCGGGCTGGATCCCCGGTGGAGGTCACTCGGGTGCGGATACCGTCGCGGGCGAACCGCAGCGCACGATCGTGTACCGAGAGCCACACCGGACGATAGATGCCGGATCCGGTGTACCACCGTGAGTTCGGCTGCATCGAGTTGTCGGCCAGCACCTCGATGACGGAGGAGCGTCCGGCCTCGACGTGGTCGGTGACGTCGACCGAGAACTCCCGGTAGCCGCCGCGGCAGCCACCCACGACCGTTCCGTCGACACTGATCGTGCTGTTGCGGAAGATGCCCTCGAACACCAACTCGACTTGCTTGTCGCGGAGCGATTCGCTCAGTGTCCACGTCTTGCGGTATGTGTAGGAGCCACCCTTGAAGTACCCGCTCATTCCCTGTGCGGGTGCGGCCGGATCTCGCCCTTCGCCCAACATGGCGTCGTGCGGAAGAGTGACGGGTCGGGCCTCGTCGCTCGCCGAGACGAACGTCCATTCGTCGTTGAAGGGAATCATGGGGTTGCCTCCGGGGTGGTGGGTCGGTCAGTAGGTGGCGCGGTCGCCGCTGACGTCGTGTCGGGTGGGGCCGGCATTCGTTGCATCGACAGCCACTGCTGTCAGTGCTCCGCTTCGGCTGAACGCCGCGGTCGTCCGCGCCAGAAAGGTTGTACGACACCGGGAACGGTCGTGCGGAGCGTGAAGAGGTGACCGGAGAAGGGGTGCTCTGCACGCTGCTGGTCCGACAACCCGTCGGTGGCGGTCGTGACGATCAACGTACGCAGGTCCGTCCCACCGAAGGCGACGCTCGAGACGTGGGGTGCCGGAACCGCGACGACCGTGTCGAGATGTCCGTCCGAGGTGTATCGACGAACTTCCCCGAGTCCCCACACCGCCACCCAGAGAGCACCCTCGGAGTCCATACAGATGCCGTCCGGGTAGCCGTCGGTCAGTGTCACGAACGTCTCCCGTGGCGACGTCGGCACGCTGCCCGCGGGATCCCAGCCGCGCCGACTGATGGTCCGTCGAATCGTGTCCACCGAGTAGAGCGTGTCTCCGGCCGGCGACCAGGCGAGTCCGTTCGAGAGCGTGAGGTCGTCGTCGACGGTGTCGACCGACCCCGTCTCGCGAACGACGACGAGTGTCTCCGTGTGCGACTCGCCCTCGAGGCTCAGGCTACCGACCAGAAATCGGCCGGCAGGGTCCGGCTTGCCGTCGTTCAGGCGTCGCGTCGAGTCCGGGGACAGCAGGACGGGCCCGTCGGTGACGCGGCCGTCCGCGTCACGGTAGAGAACACGATCGGCACCGGCGACGATCCATTCTTCGGGACTGTCGGCCGAGGGGGCCACGGCGCCGACGGTCCCGGGGAACCGGACTCGCTCCTCCTCGGTCACGGTGCCGTCCTCGTGGAGTCGGCCGGTGAGGACCAGCCCACGCTGAATATCCACCCACATCAGCACGTGACGAAGGCGATCCCACACCGGTCCTTCCGCGAGGACGTAACTCTCTCGGGAGGCGAGCGTGACTGATGGTGTCGACACTGTGTCGTCCTCCTCGTCGTGGGTGTCGGGTCCCTGCCGCGACAGGCCCAGAATAGGCCACATTCCATTTACAGTAAAGCAGTTCCGATATTCGGAACACGTGTGGAGACGGCCGAATTAAGGCGGCCACCTCCGTGTGGAGGTGGCCGCCTGGATTCGGGTTCAGTCGAGTGCGGGTTCTCTGCGTGTGGGCGATGGGACCTTGTCCGCGAGGCCTTCGCCTTCGATGTCGAGGTTCGGCAGGAGTCTGTCGAGCCATGCCGGTAGCCACCACATCTTCTCGCCGACGATCAGCATGACGGCGGGGACGATGAGCATGCGAACGAGGAAGGCGTCGGCGAGGATTCCGATCGCCAGTGCGAAGCCGATGGTCTTGATGATGAGCTGGTCGGTCAGTGCGAAGCCGGCGAAGACACCGAACATGATGACGGCTGCTGCGACGACGACGCGGGCGCTGTACTGGAATCCGATGATGACCGCGCGTCGTGCCTCGGTGCCGTGAACGTGCGCTTCACGCATGCGGCTCACGAGGAAGACCTCGTAGTCCATGGCCAGACCGAGCAGGATGCCGGTGAGCAACAACGGAAGCAGGAACACGATCGGGGACTCGGTGTCCACGCCGATGAGTTCGGACAACCACCCCCACTGGAAGACGGCGACGGTGGCGCCCAGGGAGATGCCGACGGAAAGGAGGAATCCGAGGGCAGCCTTGAGGGGAACGAGGATGGACCGGAACACCAGGACCAGAAGAAGGAAAGCCAAGGTGACCACGACGGCGAGGTACAGCGGGAACACCGATGTCAGGCTGTCGGCGATGTCGACTCCGACTGCGGTCTGACCGGTCACCAGTGCGCGGGCACCGGTATCGGCGGGGAGGTCGGCCATCGAACCCCGGATCTCGGCGACGAGATTCTTGGTGGCAACGTCGGAAGGTCCACTGCCGGGGAGGATCTGGATGGTCGTGAACTTCACGGCCGCGAGCTGCTGATCCAGGGACTCCACTGCCGGGGGCACGATGGCGACGACGTCGTCGCGGATGCCGTCGAGTCGTTGCACGGCAGCGTTCACCGCGGCGGTGGGATCAGCCGAACCGGCGGTGTCGATCACGACGATCAGCGGTCCGTTGGCACCGGGACCGAAGTTCTCCGCGATGGTGTCGAAGGCGACGCGGCCACTGGTGCCGGCCGGCGCGGTTCCCTCGTCGGGGATCGCCAGTTCCATCGAAGCGATGGGGATGGACACCACGACGGCGACGGCGAGGCCTGCGATCAGCGCCGGCCACTTGCGTGCACTGACCGCTTCGACCCACCGACGACCATTGGTGCGCGGAGCGGCGACGTCGCCGGTGGACGTGCTGCCGTCGGAGTCGACGTCGGGTACGGCGGCGGACATCTTTCCTCGGGCGACTTTCTGGCCTGCGAAGCCGAGGATCGCAGGGAGGAGGGTCAGCGCGACCAGAACCGCGATGAGGACCATGAAGGCTCCTCCGAGGCCCATCTGGGTGAGGAAATCGATTCCGCAGATGGCCAGGCCGGCCAGCGCGATGATGACGGTGAGACCGGCGAAGACGACGGCGGATCCGGCAGTACCGACCGCGCGCCCTGCCGCGTTCTCGAGCGAGTGGCCTTGCCGTATCTCGCTCTGGTACCGGGACATGATGAACAGTGCGTAGTCGATGCCGACGGCGAGTCCGAGCATCGTCCCCAGCACGGAGGTGGTGGAGCTGAGGTCGATGAATGCGCTGACGACGGTGATGCCCAGGACGCCGATACCGACTCCGATGAGTGCGGTGAGCAAGGGCATCCCGGCGGCCAGGAGTGAACCGAAGGTGATGGCGAGGACGATGATCGCCACCCCGGTGCCGATGAGTTCTCCGAGAGGCAGGTGTTGTTCCACCGCAGCCGCGTCGCCGCCGACGGACATCTGCAGTCCTGCTCGTTCACCCGCGGCGCTGACGTTCTCGAGCGCCGTCCGGTCGGCGTCGACCAGTTCGATGGCGGGTACGGAATAGGTCACCGTGGCGTAGGCGGCGCGCCCGTTCTCCGACACTGTTCCTGCTGTGAACGGATCGGCTACAGCTTGGACGTGGTCGCTCCGGAGGGCGCCGAGAGCGTCGTTCACTGCCGCGGTGTTCTGGGGGTCCGTGAGCTTCTGGCCCTCCGGCGCCTCGAAGACGATGCGGGCAGTGGCGCCGTCAGCGCTCTCGCCCGTGCGATCGCTGATCAGGTCGAACGCCTCGGTCGATTCGACCCCTCCGAGCGTGAATGCATCGCTCGTCTTGGTGTCGAGGGTCGCGGCCCCCACGATGCCTACCAGGAGGAGCAGTGCCCACACCCCTGCCACGAGTTTGCGGTGCAGGAAGGACCAGCGGCCCAACCGGAAGAGTTGCCATGCCATCGAAATGCCTCTCGTGTGGATGGCCTCCGCCATCGCCTGGTACCGACTGCACATACAGAACCATGAACCATCTCGGTAGTCACTACCATTTACGCAGTTGTGCCGGATGTCACTACCGGTCGGTAGTGAGACCCGAGTCGGGTCGGGCTGTTAATCTGGTGCCATGGGCCTCCGGGAAAAACATGCTGCGCAGACGCGCGAACTCATCCTCGACGCCGCGTTCCCGCTGTTTCTCGAACGTGGATACGAACAGACGACGATGGAGGAGATCGCGGCGCGGGCGCAGGTGGGTACGACGACCCTCTACCGCTATTACCCGAGCAAGGACATGCTGGTCATGGGTCCGCTCGAACTGAACGGTCAGATGGCAACCGAGTTTCGCAGTAGGCCTGCGGACGAGCCGGTCGAGGTTTCCCTCGGCCACGCTGTGCGAGCGGCGTTGACTGTCCCGCGTGCAGGGCTCGAACGATTCCTGCAGATCCGACAGGTCATCCTGCAATCGTCCTCATTGGCGACCCGGTTGCTCGAGCAGTACACCGACGAGCGGACTCGACTGCAGAACGCTCTGGCCGATCGACTCGGACGACCGTCCCACGACCTGTACTGCAGGGCCACCGCGCGTACCGCGATCATGGTCCTCGAACTGGCCGGCGAAGTGGCCGGTGAGGACACCTGGGTGCTGTCGACCGAGCGAAACGACGACGACTTCGCCGACCGGGTCCTGGACTCGGTGACCCACGTGGTGCGACAGCTCATGGACACCCCCCCGTCGCTGCCCCAACTGTGAACCCTTGCGGCACTACTGAGCACGGTGTGCGCTCGACGTAGCTTCCTGATCGGTGTGGCACCCCCTCGAGGGTGTCCGTATCCCGCGCTCCGGCGAGTCGAGATGACCGACGCGACGGTTCAGACGGAGTTCGCTCGCGCGATCGCCGAGTACACCGCGGCACTCGGCTTGGGCGTGCGAACGAACGTCTCGCGATCGACTGCGACAAGGCCGTACTGGGCGCCGAAGCCGGAGGTCCATTCGAAGTTGTCCAACAAGGACCAATGGAGATATCCCAGCACCGGCACACCGTCGTCGATCACGGACTGCAGACCGCGGAGCGACGGCTTGATGAAGGCGGCTCTCGCGGTATCGTCCGGTGTCGACATTCCGTGTTCCGTGACCATCACCGGTACCCGGGCCTCCTCGTAGGCGTACCGGACGGCTCCGGCCAGGGAGAACGGGTCGATCACGGTCCCGATGTGCGTGGTCACGGCGCCCTCGGGTGGTCGTGTCACGCCGTGACCGTCGAAGTGGACCTGCTCGTAGTTCTGTACGCCGATGAAGTCGTCCTCGCGGGCGAGTTCGAGCCAGTGTCGGTAGACGTCGACTCGTTTGCCGTCACGGGCAGTCGGGTCGTCACCGACCACCACGTCGTCCATGATCGCCAACGACAGGCCGACAGGGAGGTCTGCGTAGCGGGTCTTGATCACGGCTCGGGCTGCGATATGGCCGGCAGTGATACCGTCGATGAATCCTCGAATGTTCTCGGGCGGAACGATATTGGCGAGTCCGTATCGTGGGACACCCGATACCTCCGCCGCTGCGGACAAGGTTGCTCGAGCGAAGTCGATGACGGAGTAGGGCAGGCCCGTCAGTTCGAGCAACTGTGGAAGGTTCGGCTCGTTGACGGTGATCGCGTAGGCGATGCGGTCTCCGAAGCGTTCGATCACGCGGTCGCAGTAGCGCGCGAACGAGTCGGGTGCCGAGGTGTCCAGCCAACTGCCGCGCATCGCGAACCAGTGTGGGCAGGTGAAGTGATTGAGAGTCACGATGGGTGCCAGACCGAGTTCGAGGCATCGGTCCACGATGGATTCGTAATGATCGAGCGCATCGGTCGAGAACTTGCCCTCGACAGGTTCCACGCGGGACCACTCCACGGAGAAGCGGTACGCGTTCAGGCCCATACCGTGTGCAAGGTCGATGTCCTCGCTCCAGAGTTCCCAGTTGTTCACAGCTTTGCCGGACGGCTCGGCGAACACCGTCGGGGTGAGGTTCTCGACGAACCAGGTGTCACTGTCGACGTTGTCGCCTTCGACCTGGTGTCCGGCATGTGCCGTACCCCAGAGGAAGTCGTCCGGAAAAGGTGCATTCGTCATCGTTCGTCCTGTCGTCGAGCGGCACGAGGGAAGTCATCGGCCGTCATGCACCGGGCACCCTCGACCCGCGTGGGGTCCGGTCTGTGGGGTGGTGGGTCGGTCAGTAGGTGGCGCGGCCGCCGCTGATGTCGTAGACGGCGCCGGTGGAGAAGGAGACGGAATCGGACGAGAGCCAGGACACGAGGGCGGCAACCTCGGCTGGTCGTCCTACTCGTTTCATGGGGATGAGGCTGGTGATGTGTGCGAGAACGTCGGGGGCGGTCGTGGCGTTCATCGGTGTCTCGATGACGGCCGGGGCGATGGCGTTGACCAGTACTCCGGTGGTGGCCAGTTCTTTGCCGGCGGATTTGGTGAGGGCGATCACGGCGGCTTTGGTGGCGGAGTAGACGGACAGGTTGGGGTTGCCGTCCTTGCCGGCCATGCTGGCGAAGTTGACGATGCGTCCCCATCGGCGGTCGATCATGCCGGGGAGCACGGCGCGCATGGTGTTGACGGTGCCGTTGACGTTGACCTCGAACACGGTGCGCCAGTCATCGGGGGTAGTCGAGTGCAGTGGAGTGTTGGGTCCGACGAGGCCGGCGGAGTTGATCAGGACGTCGATCGGGCCGATCTGCCGTACTGCTCGTTCGATCTCGCCGGGGTCGGTGACGTCGAGGACGATGTCGGGATTCCCGAGGATGTCGCAGGTGACGACGGTCAGGCCGTCGTGTCGCAGTTTTTCGGCGGCCGCGGCGCCGAGGCCGCTGGCACCACCGGTGATCAAGGCAGTTCGCATGGGTGTCGACTCTTTTCGTGTGATCGTCCCTGCAGTAAGGGCTGAACGACACCGGGGACGGTTGCGCGGAGCGGCGTGATCGGAGATGGGTGCTCTTTGCATGCTGTTTTCCGTGCACGTCCGGGCCTGTGCTTGGACTGCCGAGACTAGATCACATTCCACCTGCAGTAAACTATTTCCGATTATCGGAATCCACGCAGGCGGCCACAGCGAAGGAGTGCTCCGACCTGTCGGTCGGCGACCGATTCATCTGCGGGTACTTCCGCCCGTCTTGTCGCTACTCGAACCCGGGCTCGCGACCAGCTCTTCCGATTATCGAAACGATGATTTACTATGTGGAATACGAGGATCGGACCGGAAGAGGTGCCCGCAGGGCAGCCACTCCCGTCGGCGGGGCACAGCCCGAACCGAATTCCGGTGACCCCGCTGGATCGCTCATTCACTGCCCGACAACGCTCGAGCGAACGGGCTGCGTTGCGAGAGGACACGTCATGACCGACAGTCACGCCGACCCTTCACGGGCTCCGCATGATTCGCTACCCGGCGAGTTCTCGCCGGGTCTGCTGAGACGATTGATCGTCGAGCCGCTTCTGACACCCGTGCTGACACGATTCCTCGGTCCGGGCCAAGTCATGCGAGCGTCGCAATTCGAGCAGTTCCCCGCCCCGGAGGGCCATGTCGTCCTGCTCGGTGACAGCATCACCGAGCTCGGTCTCTGGCAGGAATGGTTCCCGGGCCTTCCGGTCTCCAACAGGGGGATCGGCGGCCAGGTGAGCATCGACCTGCTTCACCGGCTCGACACTGCCATCGGTCGTCCCGCCGCGGTATTCCTTCTCATCGGTACCAACGACCTGACCTTCGGAGTGCCTTTGCACGAGATCGTCCGGAACGTCCGTGCCCTTCTTTCCGAGATCGAGCGCCGCGCACCCGGTACACCTGTCGTCGTGCAGAGCGTCATGCCGCGAACTCGGCGCTACCGGGATGATCTCGTGCTTCTCAACCGCGCGTATCGATCCGTGGTCGAGCACTCGCCCGATCATGTGGAGTACCTCGATCTCTGGCCGGCCCTGGCGGACGAGAGTGGTGACCTGCGTGTGGAGTTCACTGTGGACGCCACCCACTTGACGGGCGCCGGATATGCCGCATGGATGCAGCTGCTCCGTCCTCGGGTGGAACGCTTCATCACCCTGTCGGACCGGTCCACCCGGATCTCGTCACCGATGTCCTCCGATGCGGAAGGCCACCGATGACCTCCTCCGTGACGCCTCGGGACCCGGACGACCTGACCCGTGAAGGTGCAGAAGCTATGCCGGGTCCGATGGGTCGTGCACTCGTGTTCCTGCTGCCTCTCGGTGTCTTCGGCCTCTTCGTCCTCCAAGGTGGAGTGGTTTCGGTCCTGTTGGGTCGGCAGGTCGCCGAGCAGTATTCCGAGCGAGAATCGGTGGGAGTACTCGGCGCAGTTCTCGCGGTGGCCGCACTGGCGGGCCTGATCAGTCAGCCCGTCTGGGGCCGGTTGAGCGATCGCGGATCGGGCCGTTGGTTGGGGAGACGCAACACGTGGGTTCTGGGAGGTGCGCTCGCTGCAATTCCCCTCATGTCGGCACTCGCGGTCGCCGAGAATGTCGTCGTCATCACCGTCCTTTTCGCGCTGTCGACGTCTGCGACGAGTGCGGTCGCAGTGGCCGTGTCCACAGCGTTGCCCGAGCGAGTTCCGATCGCGCGCCGCGGCTCGATGTCGGGCGCTCTCGCGGTCTGTCAGATGGTGGGCCTGATCGCGGGTGTTGCACTGGCGGGAGCCGGCGGGATCGTGTTCGGCTATTTCGCAGTGCTCGTCGTCTTCGTCGCCACGTCATCGGCATTCGCGTTTCTCGCGCGAGATCCCTCTCGCACAACGGAATCGGTCGACGTCGTTCGGCAGCCGAGTGAGTCGGGACGTCGCTTTCCCCCGTGGGGCGAAGCCCGAGATTTCTACATGGCTGCCGCCGGACGCTTCCTCATTCTGTTCGGAGCGTCGAGCGCCCTGGGTTTCCTGCTGTACATGCTGAGGGATTACGTTCGAGTCGGGGACGGATCCATCGAGGCCGCGACCGAAGCCCTGGTCCCGCTCACGGCAGTGAACGGTGTCTTCACACTGATCTCTGCGGCCATCGGTGGTTACCTGGCGGACCGATTCGCGCGGCTCAAGATCTTTGTCGTCATCTCCAGTCTGTTACTCGTTCCGTCGGCCGTCATTCTGTTCTTCGTTCCCACCATGACCGGGATGTACGTCGCAGCAGCCGTTCTGGGCCTCGGCCTCGGTACGTATCTCTCGGTCGACCAGGCGCTGGTGGCGATGGTGCTGCCCAGCAAGGGTGGTGCGGGAAACGACCTCGGACTGATCAACATCGCGAACACACTTCCGAGCGTCCTAGCACCGGCTGTCGCCGGCGGCCTCGTCACCCTCACGGGTTCGTTCCGGCCGGTCTTCGTCGTCATGGCGATCTCGGTGACGCTCGGCGCACTCACCGTCCGGTACATCAGTGACGCGGTCCGTTAGGTGTCGACCACTGCAGCAACCGCAGCAACCATTCGGAAAGGCACGACTGTGGAACCAGTCTGGCGAGGTACGTTCATCAGCGATGCGCGGCCCACGGAAGCCGGCGATCCCGCAACCTACTTCCGCCGCGGATTCGAGGTAGGACGCTCACTCCAGCGCGCCACTCTCCGGGTGACTGCTCTGGGAATCGTGGTAGCGCACATCAACGGTCATCGTGTCGGTGACGACGTTCTGTCACCTGGCTGGACGTCGTATCGTCATCATCTCGACGTCCGGTCGTACGACATCACCGAGTTGCTGGCAGAGGGCTCGAACGCTGTCGGTGCAGTGGTCGGTGAGGGCTGGGCGAGCGGGGCATTGACGTGGAACAACACCCGTCACATCTATGCCGACAGGCCGGCGTTGTTCGCCGAGATCACGCTGGAGTACGCCGGTCGGACCGAGGTCGTCGCCACCGACGACAGTTTCCGTGTCGGGACCGGTGGCGTGCGCGGTAACGGCATCTACGCGGGTGAGACGTTCGACGCGCGTCTCGAGCCGGACGGGTGGACACGCGCGGACTTCGACGACGAGGACTGGGTTCCCGCGTCCACCGTCGACTGGAGTACCGAGACACTGCGTGCGCCCCCGGGCCCGCCGATCCGGCGCCAGGAGGCCGTGCCTCCCGTCGATGTCCGACGCACCGACGTGGGGCGGTACATCGTCGATTTCGGCCAGGTCCTCACCGGTTGGGTACGCCTGAGAGCGACCGGCCCGGCCGGGACCACGATCACGATGCGGCATGCTGAAATCCTCACCCCGGGTGGCGAACTCGAGCGGGAGACCAACCGGTCCGCCGAGGCCACCGACCGCTACGTGCTCGCCGGAACCGGCGTCGAGACCTACGAACCGCAGTTCACGTTCCACGGATTCCGCTACGTCGAGTTCGAGGGATGGCCCGGGGAGCTCGCCGCCGACGATCTGTCCGCCGTGGTGGTCCACTCCGAGATGGCCCGAACCGGGTGGTTCGAGACATCCTCGGCCCTGGTCACGAGGTTGCACGACAACATCGTGTGGTCGATGCGCGGCAACTTCGTGGGCATCCCGACCGACTGCCCCCAACGCGACGAGCGGTTGGGATGGACCGGAGACATCAACGCGTTCGCCTCCACCGCGACCTTCCTCTACGACGTTCGCGGCGTGCTGGATTCCTGGCTCCGCGACCTCGCCGCGGAGCAGGCGGACATCGGCACTGTCCCCTGGGTCGTGCCCGACGTGCTGCCGCACGCATCGTCGGCGACGGCCCTGTGGAGCGACGTCGCGGTGAATCTCCCGTGGCAGCTGTACCAGGAGTACGGCGAGCTCGACCTGCTCCGGTCCGCCTACGCGTCCATGACCTCGTTCGTCCGCGAGGTCGAGGGTCAGTTGAGCGACGAGTACTTGTGGAACACGGGTTTCCAGTTCGGAGACTGGCTCGATCCCGACGCCCCGGCGAACGACCCGGGGGGGTCCCGAACCGATCGATACCTAGTCGCACAGGCGTATCTCTGCAGAACCACGGCGCAGATGGCGGCAACGGCGGACCTTCTCGGCGAGACTGCCGACGCCGAGGACTTCCGTTCCCTGAACCTCCGGGTCCGTGACGCGTTCGTCCATGAGTACCTCACTCCCGCCGGTCGTCTGGCCAGCGAAACGACGACCGCCTACGCGCTGGCTATCGTCTTCGGGCTCCTCGACGACGGACAGCGCGAGCGGGCGGGGAACCTCCTCGCACGCCTCGTCGAGCGGGATGGTTACACCATTCGCACAGGTTTCGCCGGCACGCCGCTGCTCACCGACGCCTTGAGCAGCACCGGCCACACGGCCGAGGCCTACCGATTGCTGATGCAGGAGGAGTGCCCTTCGTTCCTCTATCCCGTGACCCGGGGTGCGACGACGATCTGGGAACGATGGGACGCCGTTCGACCCGACGGCACGGTGAACTCCACCGGCATGACATCGCTCAACCACTACGCGCTGGGTGCGGTGGCCGACTGGATGCACCGAGTAGTCGGTGGTCTGCAGTCGCTGGAGCCGGGCTGGGGCCGAATCCGGATCGCACCGGAGCCGGGTGGTGGCCTGACCTCGGCAAAAGTGGGACACACGACCGTGCACGGGCACGTCGCCTGCGAGTGGAGGATCGCGGACGGGCGCATGACACTCACGGTGGACATACCCGACGGGACATCGGCGACGGTCGTGTTGCCGGGCGCGCCGGACGGCCGAGTCGACGAGGTCGGGCCGGGTGAACACAGCTGGGAGTACGAGTTGCCGGCCGACTACGTCACCGGGACCACGCTCACGCTCGCCTCGACGCTCCGCGATCTGATGAACGATGCCCGGGTCTGGCCGGCTGTCGGCGCCATGCTCGCCGGCCATCTTCCCGACGTGTCCATGGATGCCATCGGCTCACTCTTCGGCGACGCCCCGTTGTCCGACGTGTTGGCTTTCCTCCCGGGCGACTCGGCAGACTTCGAACGTCGACTCCACGATGTCCTGAACGGTATCGAGCAGCCACCGACCGCGTCATCCGACTCCCCGACAGCCGACGTCGATGACGTCCGTCGAGAAAGAACGTCATGAACTCCACTCGAGAGCCGGACTCCGCTCGCGGACAGGCCGCGAAAGCCAGGCGACCCGTACGGTTCGGGGGTCTGCGGACTGCCGCAGGGGTCGTCGCGGCCGTCATCGGTCTTCTGATCAGCTATCTCGCGTTGGGCAATCTTGTGCCCGCGGGAGAGAGCGTCTTCACTCTGGCGCCGACGTACGTGTGGGCCAACTTCGCGCCTCAGCTGGTGGTCGTGAGTCTTCTCGGTGTGCTTCTGTGTGTTCCGCTCTGGCTGGCGCGACACCGGCCGGTCCTTCGCGGTACAGCCTCCGTGTTGGTCATCATCGGACTGGTCGCCTCCGTCACCATCACCGCCTCGCTGCTGACCGCCGCGTCACGCGAGGGTGGGTCGGTGAATCTCGCGCGGGCGCTCACGTTGTCCAGTCCGCTCCGAGCGCCGGATGAGATCGCCACGTACGTCACCGTCGACGGGCAGCCCCAGGAGGCGCGAATCCACGTGCCGGACAGCGGTGCCGACGGCGCGCCCGTCCTGATGTACATCCACGGCGGCGGGTGGTACATGGGAGCAGCGGCAACGGACGACAAGACCGCATCGTGGTACGCCAGCCAGGGCTGGTACGTGGTGAACGTCGACTATCGGTTGTCGGGCGCCGACTACCCCACGTGGGACAAGGCGCCGCAGGACGTCGCGTGCGCATTGAGCTGGACGGCTCGGAAGGCCGGCCTCGCCGGTGCGGACACGGATCGCCTGACAGTGATGGGTGACTCGGCCGGCGGGCATCTCGCCATGCTCCTCGGATGGTCGTCCGCGGCCGGTGCCGCCGTGTCGTCCTGCCCGGAGGCGGGGGGCGTTCCGGTTCCGGACGCGGTGGTCGCCGGCTACCCCGTCGGTGACCTGACCTACACGTACGACAACGGCGCCGCGCCACTCGGCATCGGCCCGAAGGATTTCACGCGTGATTTCCTCGGTGGAACCCCGGCCGAGCAGCCGGAGCGACTCGCTGCGGTGTCTCCGTCGACCTACATCGGTCCGTCGGCGCCGCCGACCCTGGTTCTGCAGCCGGAACGGGACGACTTCATCCCGGCCGAGGGCAATTACCGCCTGGTCGAGCAAGCACAGGATGCTGGTGCGGAGGTCACGCTCGCCGACGTGCCTTTTGCGTACCACGGATTCGATTCCTTCCAGGGGTCGATCGGCGGTCAGCTCAGGAACACCGTGATCCGGCACTGGCTCCAGGAACAGAATCTCGCTCCCTGACCCTTGACTTCCTCGTGTAGCGACGTCGACCACGCCTACAGATCGGACGAATCTCGATGACCTCGAACGACACTCCCGCCAGTTCCTCGGGCGGCGCAGAAGCAGTAGAACCGACCCGCCCGAGACCGTCGGTTCTGCGCACCACCGGTGGCGTCGTCGCCGCCGTCATCGGAGTGGTGGTGACGTATCTTGCGCTCGGGACCTTGTTCCCGGCCGGATCGCGAATCATCACGTTCCTACCCGCGTTCGTATGGGCGATCGCCGGGCCACACCTGGTCGTTCTCAGCGTCGTCGGAGTGCTGTTGTGTGTTCCGCTGTGGCGTGCCGGACTTCGCCCCGTGCTACGGCTCGTCGCAACAGCTTTCACGGTGTTCGCAGTCTTCGCGTCCGTGACCGTCACCGCAGTCATGGTGACGGGAACACACGGCGACGGCGGGTCGGTGGACCTTGCGCGAGCGTTGACCCTGTCGACACCGTCGCAGGGTCCCGATGAGATCACGTCGTACGTCACCGTCGACGGAAAGGCGCAGGAAGCCCGCGTCTTCGTGCCGGAGAGCGGTGCCGAGGGCGCCCCCGTTCTCATGTACATCCACGGAGGCGCGTGGAACATGGGATCTGCAGAGGACACCGATTCCCTCGCACGGTGGTACGCCAGTCGCGGTTGGTTCGTGGTGAACGTCGACTACCGGTTGTCGACCCCGGACTACCCGACGTGGGACAAGGCACCGCAAGACGTGGCCTGCGCGCTGAGTTGGTCCGTGGGCAAGGCCACCACCGCGGGGGCGGACCCGGATCGGCTCACCGTGCTCGGTGATTCGGCAGGCGGTCATCTCGCGCTACTGCTGGGCTGGTCGGCCGCCGGTGGCGCCGCGACGTCGTCCTGTTCGGAAGCAGGACAGGTTCCCGTTCCGGATGCTGTCGTAGCGGCCGCTCCGGTCAGCGATCTGGAATACACCTACGACAACGGGGCTGCACCCGTCGGAGTGGACCCTCGCGAATTCACGAGCGACTTCCTGGGGGGTTCCCCGTCGTCGCAGCCGGAGCGTCTGAGTGCAGTGTCGCCGTCGACGTACCTCACCGACTCGGTTCCGTCGACTCTCGTCATTCAACCTGAACTCGACGACTTCATTCCTGCGGAGGGGAACTACCGCACCATCGATCGAGCGCAGGAACTGGGTGCCGATGTGACGCTCGCGAAAGTGCCCTTCGCTTACCACGGGTTCGACTTGTTCCCGGGCGCCATAGGCGGCCAGATCAAGAATTCGATCGTGTCGACATACCTGGAGGGACTCGGTCTGGCTCCCTGACAGGGGAGCGCCGCGCTGCGCCATGCCAACTGTCGGGGGCCGGCACGAAATAAACGGTGCCGCAACGGTAAGCACGAGGATCAGGAGAACGCCGCGCCACGACGCCGAGTCGCGCGCTGCGTCGACGCAAGAACCGGAGAGGAATGCTGGATGTTCGAGACGACCACGGCGGACTCACATGGCTCGACGACCGAGCGAGGCCCGTCCCTGGTGAGCCGGAGCATCTGGCGAATCACAGGAGCGAGCGCGCCCACGAGCAGGTACGAGGTGGGTGAAGGCCCCAGAATTCCGGTCGGAGACGGTGTTGCTCTCGCAACTCGTCGATACCTCGCCGAGGCGGGAACGGCGAACCCATTCCTGCTTCTGTGCACCCCGTACGGTTTGAAGGCGAGTGACAGCGAGGCCGCCTTCTACGCATCCCGAGGCTACGACGTACTCGTGATCGCATCCCGCGGAACCGATACTTCGGGCGGCGACTACTGGGCGATGAGGGACGAGGCGGCGGACGGTGCACGAATACTCCGGTGGCTGAAGCATCAACCCTGGTACCGCGGTTTCGTCACCATCGGGAAGAGCTACAGTGCCTTCGCACAGTGGGCACTCGCAGAGTCCGATGTACCGGAATGGCTCGGGATGGTGACCTCGGTCGGGCCCCACGATATCGGGAAGGTCTTGTGGGGGAGAGGGCCTTTCGAGCTCGTGAGCTTCTTCGGGTGGAGCCGGATGATGGCGAGGCGACGAAGTGCGCCCACCTCTGGTCTGGCGATGTTGAACGATCTTCGCAAGGACGCGAAGGACAACGCCGCTGCACTGGCTCGGAAATCACTCCGTGACATGTCGAGTCGGTCGATGCGACTGCGCGCACAGTGGTTCGACGAGTGGCTGCTCCATCCGGACCCGTCGGACGTCTACTGGGCGGACTATCGGCACGACGGACCCCTCGCCACGGTGAGCAGGCCCGTCCTGGTGATCGGCGCGTGGCATGACGTGTTCCTGGGTCAGTCTCTCGAACAGATCGAGTCGCTCCAGCGGCGAGCCGTCGATGTCGAAGGCCGGATCGCTTTCGACGGCCATGCCGACTCCAAGCTGAGGTCGGCGCTCAGTCCCGCCGAATCCGACGCGACTCTGGACTGGCTGAAGAGTCTGCCGAACAGATCCGCACCGCTCTCGGCCGACGGCGAGACCCGTGCCGGCTCCAGGATCACTGCCCTGGTGGGGGGAAAGTCGAAGACCAGGCCGCGCGAGCTCGTGGTGGACTCGTGGCCGCCGCATGCCGACACAGTGCGATTCGGTGGTGAGGGCCGTCCACTGAGCCTCGAACGGGGAGGCGTTGCCGAGTTCACCTACGACGCACGTGATCCCACGCCGTCGATCGGAGGCGCGCACATGGGACCCGGAGCCGGAGTGCGCAACAACAACGAACTGGAGGCCCGAGGGGACGTCGTGTTCGTGACCAGTGAGCCACTCGCTGCGCCGTTGCTGGTGGGAGGTCGACCGCGCCTCGGCGTGGAGGTCGAGTCCACGCAATCCGACTTCGATCTGTTCGTACGCCTGACGGACGTGGACACACGGGGGCGGTCTCGGAATGTGAGTGACGCAATAGTTCGCTTCGACGATCGTGGGAACTGGACCGGACCGCGGGTCGTCGACGTGGAACTCGAGCCGATGATGTACGAATTCGCTGCCGGACACCGGCTGCGCGTCCAGATCAGCGGCGGGGCATATCCCAGATTCTCGCTGCACCCCGCGTTGCGGTCGTATGACGAAGGCCCCGAAACGTCCAAGTCTGTTCGTCACCGGGTCGTGCTGGACACGCTCCGGCTCGATCTTCCACGGGTGTCGACCGGTACGCGCCGGAGCACGCAGGCTGCTTCGGACGGTGGGTAGGTCGACATCCTGGCGGCCTCCACCGCGACTCCACGCACATCGGCTCCTGTCGCACTGGCCGATCGGAGAGGCCTCGACCGACGGTGGCGGTCAGTGCGACTCGCGGGTGACCTCGGAGCCCGAGGATCCGGCGAGAAAGTCGAGGTCGGCACCGGTGTGTGCCTGCATCACATGGTCGATGTAGAGCCGTTCCCAGCCTCGTGACGGTGCTGCGTACGCTTCGGCCGTCGAACTGTCGTGTGTCCGCTCGAGCCACTCGCTGTCCGTGATCTCGACGTCGAGGCGCCGGGCGGCGACGTCCAGCACCACCACATCTCCCGTCCTGATCCGTGCCAGCGGGCCGTCGGCGGCGGATTCCGGCGAGACATGCAGAACCACTGTGCCGTACGCCGTCCCGCTCATGCGGCCGTCGCTGATGCGCACCATGTCTCGGACGCCTTGCTCGAGCAGTTTCTTGGGTAGAGGCATGTTGGACACCTCCGGCATTCCGGGATAACCGCGTGGCCCGCAGCCGCGCAGGACCAGGACCGAGGTGGCGTCGACGTCGAGGTCCGGGTCGTCGATCCGTGCTCGGAAGTCCTCGATGCTGTCGAAGACCACGGCCTTGCCGCGGTGTCGTACGAGGTGGGCGGATGCCGCTGCAGGCTTGATGACGGCACCGTCGGGCGCCAGGTTGCCGCGCAGCACCGCGATCCCGCCTTCCTCGAGAAGGGGGGTGTCGCGTGTCCGGATGACTTCGTGATCCCAGATGGGGGCGTCGTCCAAGTAGTCGACGAGCGGTCTCCCCGTGACGGTGAGAGCGGTGGGGTCCAGCAGATCTCTCACTTGGCGTAGCACGGCGAGAAGGCCTCCGGCCCTGTGGAAGTCGTCCATCAGGAAGCGGCCGGCCGGGAGGAGATCCACGAGCACGGGTACGCGGGAACCGATGCGGTCGAAGTCGTCGAGAGTGAGGTCGATGCCGAGTCGTCCGGCAATGGCGAGCAGGTGGACCACGGCGTTGGTGGAGCCGCCCGTCGCAGCGAGAGCGACGATAGCGTTGTGGAACGATCTGTCGGTCCAGAGGGTACTGGGGCGTCGATCCTCGGTGACCATCTCGACCGCCAGCCGTCCGGTGGCGTGGGCCATCTCGAGAAGACGGCTGTCCGGTGCGGGAGTTCCGGCGAGGCCGGGGAGCACGGCCCCGAGAGCCTCGGCGACGAGCGCCATCGTCGACGCCGTCCCCATCGTGTTGCAGTGTCCGCGACTGCGAATCATCGATGATTCGGATCGGGTGAACTCGGCGCTGCTCAGCTCGCCGGCGCGTACTTCTTCCGACAATCGCCACACGTCCGTTCCGCAGCCGAGTGGCTGTCCACGGAAGGTGCCGGTGATCATCGGGCCGCCGGGGACGACGACCGCGGGCAGATCGACCGAGGCAGCGCCCATCAGGAGTGAGGGGATGGTCTTGTCGCATCCACCCAGGAGTACGACGCCGTCGATCGGGTTGGCTCTGAGCATCTCCTCGGTCGACATGGCGGCCAGGTTGCGCCACAGCATCGCTGTCGGTCTGACCTGGGTCTCACCCAGCGACATGACGGGTAGTTCGAGGGGAATGCCCCCCGCCTCGTAGATGCCGTTCTTGACGGAGACGGCCACCTCGGACAGGTGGGCGTTGCAGGGGGTGAGGTCGGACGCGGTGTTGGCGATCGCGATCTGCGGTCGTCCGGAGAAGCTGTCACCCGGCGTACCGCGACGCATCCACGCACGGTGGATGTACGCATTCCGCCCGTCTCCGTCGTACCACGTCGAGCTTCGGAGCGTCATCCCGCACCTTCCGATTATCGAAACGATGATTTACTATATGGAATATGGAGTCTAGACCGGGAACAACGAAGTCGTCGAGGATCGACGCGGTGTCCGCGGGTTCGGGCGCCGAATCGAGGTTGGTGGGCTCGGACCGAGTACTGGCGGTTCTCAAGGATCTGGCGAGGTTTCCCGATGGTGCGTCGCTGGACGAACTGACGCAGGCGTCCGGAAGCCCCAAACCCACGGTGCACCGCGCGTTGAGTTCCCTGCGGCGAGCGGGCCTGGCCGACCAGGACGGCCGAGGCAAGTACCTGCTCGGCGACGAGGTGCTGCGAATGGCGTTCGCCTTCCACGAAGCGCGACCGGAACACCTTCGCATGCAGCCGGTGCTCGAGGCGCTTTCGGATCGGTTCGGGGAGACGACCCACTATGCGGTTCTCGACGGGCGCGAAGTGGTGTACCGAGCCAAGGTCGATCCCGGCGTCGGGAGCGTGCGATTGACCTCGATGATCGGTGGCCGCAACCCGGCGCACGCTACCGGCGTCGGAAAGATGTTGTTGGCGTGTCGACTTCGGACCCGATCGGAAGTCAAGTCGTGGGTCGGTTCCTTCGACCTGGTGAGGCGGACTCCGAACACCCTGTGCACCGTGAACGATCTCCACGATGATTTCGCGGCGACTCGCGAGCGGGGTTTCTCCATCGACGACCAGGAGAACGAGATGGGCATCAATTGTGTCTCCCTCCCGGTCTACTCGGTGTCGTCGTCGGTTCCGTCCGGTGCGCTGAGCATCAGCGCGCTCGCGTATCGGACGCCCCTGAGTTCGCTTCTCGACGCCATGGACGAGATCAAACATATGACGCGGGACTTGACGAGTCCCTGACCATCGGTCACTGCTACACCACCGACTCGATCCGTCTTCGTGATCGAGCGGACCTTCGATGTCCCCGGACAGGAGTGCCATGTACTTGATGCGGATAGGTGAACACGGATCCGAGAAACCGGTCGCGCGTGTCGACGAGCGTCACTATGTCGACTTGAGCGACGTGGTCGATGACGTGGACGAGGCGTTCTTCGGGTCGGGCGGTCTGGAACGAGTGAGGATCGTCGTGGCCGAGCGCGCCGCGGCGGGTGACGTGCACGAGTTCGCCGGCGAGCGTATCGGCGCCCCCATCGCCCGGCCGCACCAAATTCTCTGTATCGGACTGAATTACAGCGACCACGCCGCAGAAACCGGCCAGGCCGTTCCCGCCGAACCCATCCTGTTCACGAAGTCGCCGAACACCCTGGTGGGGCCGAACGACGACGTGCGTCTACCGCGAGGGGCGACCAAGCCGGACTGGGAGGTCGAACTGGGCATCGTCATCGGCGAACGAACGAGCTATCTGGACAGCCCCGAGCAGGCCCGGCGATGCATCGCCGGATACGTCGTGGTCAACGATGTCAGCGAACGAGCGTTCCAACTCGAGCGTGGTGGCCAATGGGCGAAAGGCAAGTCCGCCGAGACCTTCAATCCCGCCGGGCCCTGGTTGGTCACGACGGACGAGATCGACGATGTTCTCGCCCTGGGAATGTGGCTCGATGTCAACGGCGTGCGGAAGCAGGACGGTTCCACCGGGACCATGATCTTCGATCCGTACGTCATCGTGCACTACCTCAGTCAGTTCCTCGTCCTCGAGCCCGGTGACCTCATCAACACCGGCACACCGCCCGGCGTGGGAATGGGCTTCACACCCGCGCAATGGCTGCAGGTCGGCGACGTGGTTGAGCTGGGTATCGACGGTCTCGGCGCCCAACGGCAGACCGTCGTCGCACCGCGATGACGACCATGCGTGCGTTCGTGGTGACGGCCCCGGGTGAGGGCGGCGTGTACGACGTGCCCCTGCCCGTCCCGGCTCGGGGTGAGGTGGTCGTCGACGTCGAGCGCGTCGGGGTCTGCGGTACGGACGTCGAGTTCTTCGATGGTGAGATGGCCTATCTCGAGCAAGGTTTCGCGTCCTATCCCATGCGCCTCGGGCACGAGTGGGCGGGCACGGTCAGCGCAGTCGGAGGGGACGTCGATGCGTCCTGGATCGGCAAGCGCGTGATGGGGGACACGATGCTGGGGGACGGCACATGTAGGCGGTGCCGTCGTGGACAGCAACACGTCTGCGAACAGCGGACCGAGGTCGGCGTCCGCGGAGGGCGCCCCGGTGCCCTGGCCGAGCAGATCGCAGTGCCCGCATCGTCGCTGCACGAGCTCCCCGATTCCGTGGACGCTGTTCTCGGCGCGCTGGTGGAGCCCGGGGGCAACGCCCTCCGCGCAGCATCGGCTGCATCGGTCACGAAGGGGGACCGTGTACTGATCATCGGCCCGGGGACGATCGGACTCCTGACCGCCATGTTCACTCGGTCGTGGGGAGTCGAGACCCACGTGCTGGGCCTGTCGGAAGCGTCGATGCAGTTCGCCCGTAGCCTCGGATTCGACAATGTGTGGACGGCGGACACGCTGGTCGACATACCGTTCGACGCCGTCGTCGACGCCAGCAACGACCCGAACGCTCCCGCGCGTGCCGTGGACCTCGTGGAACCAGGTGGACGCGTCGTCTACATAGGTCTCGCGGGGAGCGAAAGTGTGGTCGACACACGAGATATCGTTCTCGGCGACATCACCGCGGTCGGTATCCTCTCGGCCTCACCCGGGTTGTCCGACACGGTGGCTGCGTACGCGGCCGGTCATGTCGATCCCGCGCCGTTGGTCGCCGCAACAGTCGGGCTCGACAGCGTCGCAGATGTGCTGGCGGGGTGGCGCCCCGAGGGAGCGGGAGACGGGCCGAAGATCCACATCGATCCGAGGTCTCCTGCGCGATCGACTCTCTGAGCCCGCCCCGGACCGCACTCGGACACGCTCCGCCACGGTGTCGGTGGTTCTCGATGAAGTTTCTGCAGCCAAGTCCCGCTGCTCGCAGCGCCGTCCTTGCTCACTCGATGGGAGAATTGAATGACCCCGAACTCTGACGTGACCATCTCGAATGCGACCGGGCTGCACGCGCTCCGGCTACGTACCGACTGCTTGGTCGACCCGATCGGGATCGGCGTCGAGAACCCGGAATTCTCGTGGCTTCTCGGTCCTCGCGGCGCCGATCTGATCCAAGTGGCCTACATGGTGCAGGTCGCCGAGGGCGAGGATTTCACCGATGCGCTCCTGTGGGAGAGCGGCAGAATCGAGTCTCACCTGCCCTACGGCGTCCGGTACGCGGGCGCACCACTCACAGCCGCCACGGCCTACTCCTGGCGTGTGCGGGTGTGGTCCGACAAGGACGACGAACCCGGCCCCTGGAGTGAGGCGGCCACCTTCGAAACCGGTATCGACAACGAACGGTGGAGCGCCGACAGCTGGATCACAGGACCGGAGCCGAGCTCGCCGAACGACGATGCAGCGCTGTACCTGCGAGGTGACCTGACCCTGCCGGCAGCTGTGGTCCGGGGTCGGGCCCACGCGACCGCATTGGGGTGGTATCGACTTTTCGTCAACGGTGTCGACCTCACGGGTCCTTCTCTGGTTCCGCGGTGGACACCGTTCGACGACGTGGTCGAACACCAGACATACGATGTCACCGAGGCCTTCCGGACTGGCCACAACGTCGTCGCTATTGCCGTCGGAGACGGGCGTTTTCGTGGCCGACTCGGATTCCTGAATCGTCGGCGCGTGTACGGAGACCGGCTCGCGGCCTCCATGCAGGTCGAGTTGGATCTCGCCGACGGAACCACCGTGACGTGGGAAACCGGGAAGGAGAACTGGTTCGCAGGGCCGGGTCGGATCACCGGGTCGGATCCCAAATACGGTGAGCGGGTCGATTACCGCATCTCGGACGAGGACTGGCTCGACGGTCACGACGTGCCGTCGAGATTCACTCCCGCAGAGATACTTCCGCAGCATCCGCGTCGGGTGATATCCGAGGAGGTCCCGCGGGTGGGAGAGGTCGAACGACTCGCCGCACAGCGCGTGTGGCGATCTCCTTCGGGCAAGCAGTTGGTCGACTTCGGTCAGAACGCCGCCGGCGTCGTGCGTGTCCGACTGTCGGGCCCAGCGGGTTCGACAGTGACGCTCACTCACAGTGAATTGACGACCGCCGACGGTGAACTCGACACGGAGTACATCCAAGCGAACAAGAAGCGGCCCTGGTTCCAACGAGACCAGGTCGTGCTCGACGGCGTCGAGCGCTGGTTCCAGCCCTGGTTCACCATTCACGGGTTCCGCTATCTGGAGGTCGACGGGTTGACGTCGGACCTCACGATCGACGATGTCGAATTCGTGGTGCTGTCGTCTCGACTGTCCACGACAGGATCGTTCTCGTGTTCCGACCAGCGACTCACTCAGCTGTGGCAGAACGTTTTCTGGAGTACGCGAAGCAACTTCACCGATACCGCGACCGATTGCCCGACCAGGGAACGGTCCGGGTGGACCGGGGACATCCAGGTCTTCACCCCGGCAGCGACGGGAATCCTCGACTCACAGGCTTTCCTGCGGCGATACATGAGCAACATGGCGATCGACCAGAGGCCCGACGGCCGTGTGCTGCCTTTCGTCCCGGGTGAGATTTCCAGCGCAGTCGGTCGAGTCATGGTCACACTTGCCGAGACGCTGGCCAATTCGGCCGGGTGGGGAGATGTCGCCGTCCGAACTCCCTGGGACATGTACCGCTATTACGGTGATACCCGAGTGCTGGAAGAGCAGTACACGGCTATGTGCCGCTGGGTCGGACACATGGAGCGTGAGGCTCGCACCAAGAAAGGACTGCAGCGTCGGTTCGTCCGAACCCGGGTCGGGCACCTCGAACGCTACGTCCTGGACAGCGGCTTCCACTGGGGTGAATGGTTACGGCCCGGCGAGACATTCCCCCTGAACATTCTCGAGGGCCCACGTCGAGGCGCCGTCGTGGCCACTGCGTATTTCGCCTCGTCCGCTCGGCTGCTCGCACAGATCGCCGAGGTGCTCGGCCGGCAGGACGACGCAACCCGGTACACGCACCTGGCAGACAACGTCCGCCGCGCCTGGCAAGCGGCGTTCATTCGCGCCGACGGTCGGATCGGCACCGACCGACAGGACGACTATGTTCGCGCCCTGGCCTTCGATCTGGTGCCGTCGACTCAGCGACCCGCGGCCACGGCACGATTGGTCGACTTGATCGAGGACGCAGGAGATCATCTGGGTACCGGCTTTCTTTCCACGCCGCTGCTGCTGGCGACATTGGTGGACAACGGCCGCAGCGATGTCGCGTTCCGTCTGCTGATGCAGGACACCTCACCATCCTGGCTGCACCAGGTAACTCTGGGCGCGACCACTGTCTGGGAGACCTGGGAGGGTTACGGCAGCGACGGGCGTGGAGAAGCCAGCCACAACCACTACGCGTTCGGCGCCGTGGTGGGTTGGCTACGGGAATCTCTGCTCGGCATCACGCCACTCGAACCCGGTTATCGGCGAGTCGGCATCGCACCCGTGATCGGTGGGGCACTGTCGTTCGCCGAAGGCTCTGTGGAGACCCCGTTCGGAACTGTGTCCGTGCAGTGGCGCGTGGACGGGCCGACAACTGTTCTGGACACCGAGATCCCGACCGGAACCGACGCCCGTGTGCAACTGCCGGACGGTCGAGTTCATGACGTCGGCCCGGGGCGACACACCTTCGAATGGACCACGTCCCAACCGGCCCGACTCGTCGGATGAGGCGACGGTAGAAAACCCGTTAGTCGAGGGTCGACACGTGGTGTCGGTTTCACTTCTCGGCGACAACGACAGTCACACCGTGGCTGCCCGCTGGACGGGTCGCGCTTCGATATGTGTGTGGACTCCGTCAGTGAAAACGGCGCAGCGCCGAGCTTCGTCACGGCAATGAGGAGGAACGAATGTTCGACGCTATCGACGTGACGAACCGGGTAGTGACAGGAAAGCAAGGCAATATACCTGTTCGCGACTATCGTCCGATCGCCCCGAGTGAGAAGTGCAGGCCACTTCTGTGGATACACGGGGGCGGATTTTCGGGTGGAAGCATCAAGATGAAGGAGTCCGATCAGCCGGCACGCGAGATTGCAGCGCTCGGGCGGCGTGTAGTCACCGTCGACTATCGGCTCGCCCCTACCCCGAAGCTGTGGGGCGCATCGGCGCCGGGACCGCATCCGAACAGGTTCCCGGCCGCCCAGGACGACATCGTCAACGTTGCGCGCTGGTTGGCGAACGACTCCGGGTCAGGTATCCACATGGGAGGGGCCAGTGCGGGTGCAAATCTCACCGCGTCGGCAACTCTTCGATTACTCGATCGTTCAACGTCTGCGATCTCTTCCACGATTTTGGCCTATGGTTTGTTCCATTCGGTTCTGCCGGATTCTTGCGAGATAGAAGAAGGTCTGGACTGGATGGCGCGCCCGTTGTTCAAGGCGGGCCTGCTCAGGAGACTCGCGGCGAATTACACTGGGGACGAGTCTCTCGTCGGGCCTGGTCCCGCTTTCCCTGGCGGAACCGATCTGCGCCGCTATCCGCCGACTCTGATGCTGGATGCAGAGCAGGATCGGTTGCGTGCCTCTGGTAGCGCATTCCACCGCGAGCTCGTCGCAGCCGGTGTCGACGTCGACTACCACGTCCTGGAAGGAGCGCGCCACGGATTCTTGTCGTGGCCTCGCCATCGACCCTTCCGTAGGAGCATCGCCCGTATGGCGTCGTGGCTGGACCGCTATGACAACAATGAGCCGATCTGAAGCATTGCCGCATCAGTGCGTCCGACCGTAGCCGACGGACCGCACGGCCGATGTCCTCGCGTGGTGCTGCCACCGCCGTTGCCTGAGTGGCTGTCCCCGAAACCAACGATCTGTGTGGAATCACCTGCACCGTCGTCACCGCGCCCACCTGGCCTGCTCTGACCTCTCGCGCACGTGGTCATATGCCCTCTGGCTGCCCGTCCGGGGATTGGTCACAGTGGAGTTCCTGATCGCAGGTTTGTACGCACCTGTGCCGTTGGCGCGAGATACGTCAACCGGCTTGACGCCGCGGGTGCCGCGTTCGTTCGCCCCCGTCACGTTGCACACCGTGGTTCGACAATGCTGACAGTCAGACCGGTCAATCACACGACCGGTGGGTCTCGCAGAGTTGTCGATTCCGGGGGTGGATTGCCTGCAACGGCTACCCAGAGCGGCTAGGTGCCAGACTCGACACTCCTGAGGTCACTCACTACTTATTCATGACTTTCATTCCGGCCCCACCTGAACCGTGGTGGTCCCGTGTGGTCATTCGACTCTTAATTCGCCCTGGTCAGATGGTCATTGGTGGTCTCACTCGGATTCCTGGTTTCAGGCGGGCATAGTCACTGGGTCCGGGGTTCGAGTCCCTGTGGGCGCACCAAAAAGAGCCCCTGATCAGCGGTTATGCTGATCAGGGGCTCTTTCGGTTGCGGTGCCACTCGCTGCTTATTCATGACTTTCAACTCGTAACGCACGTGTTCGGGCCCTCCGCGCGAAGATTCACGCTTTGTTTCTGCTGGTCAGAGCGTCGCCCTCTTGTCTGTACTGGGTCCGATAGACGGTTGGAACAAGAGTCGTGTAGCTGTGGCCGTTCACCCAAGTCTCGACCATCTGCGGGGACGAGTCTGAGGTCGACGTTGACGAGCCCGCTGAGCTTTGGAGGACGTGCTGGTCAAGCCGTCTGGCGACTGGGGGTTAGAAGTTCGAGTACTTGCGCGATCGGCCGTCCCCGGCCGACCGAGTCGAGTTTCACCGTAAAAACGCAGGGGGAGCAGAGATGATCGACAACACCGTAGGACCTGTTCGAGCGGTGGACCGCATGCTGCCACATCCACCGCGACGGCTACCTGTGCTTGGCGACGTCCTTGATCTGCACGTCACCGAGTCCAGCCAGTGGGCGATGCGTGATGCGCAGAAGTACGGATCGATCTACGAACGCAATGTGTTCGGGACCCGCGTGACGTACGTGTCGGGGCCCGTCGAGGTCGCGGCGGTGAATGACGAGTCGACGTGGGCCAAGTTCCTCGGTGTGCCGATGGGCAATCTCCGACAAGTGGCCGGCGACGGGCTGTTCACTGCGTACAACTCGGAACCGTCGTGGGCGACCGCTCACGCGATTCTGGCACCGGCGTTTTCCCAGTCGGTCTGGGTGACGATCGAGCTCCACCGATCGGAGCAGTGGCGGCGGGTGCTGTAACCGCGTCAGCAATGGTGTCCGCGCAGGTTCGTGTGGGTGTGGTTTCCACGATGACGGACGGTTCGCTCCCGTGGGTCTGCCCGTGGTGGCCGTGACGGTGTGGTTCGCGGCAGCGGTACTGGCCGCACTCGGTATGGCGCTGACCGTTCCGTTCGCGATCGCAACCGGGGCGTTGCTGACGGGGGCGTTGACGCGCAGAGTCACGCCGGCAACGGTGGCGACGTCGAACGAGCGCGGACCTGTTCCAAGCGAGCTACCCCCCGCACTGCGCCGGCGCCGTCGAACACATGGGAAACGATCCGGCGCCAGGACGACTCGTCGAGCGAGAAAGTGCGACAGACGATTACATCTGATTGTGTGGCGACGAGCGGTACCCGATACTGAACAGGGCCACCCGAATCACTGCCCGACGATGGTTCACATGGCAGCGCGTCGTGTTGATACAAGACGAATGGCAACCGATCTGTCGGCAATCGGGTCAGTCGACTGTCGGTACGACAACGTGACCCACTGAAACCGCGCGGATATGGCTAGTCTTCCGCTGAGGCAACGGTTGCCTGACTCGGACCGAACGGGAAAACATGCTGCATTCCATGACCTCACCAGATCGAGCGGCCACCTCTCGACGGAAGTTTGCGACAGCCTGTGCAGTGGTCACGATTGTCTGTGGCGCGGCCTCGAGTGGGTGCTCGTCGTCCGAGGACGCGTCCGAGCAGCAGCAGGCCGTCGCGGAAGCAGGTTTCAGCTTCGTGGACGGTCGCGGCGACACCGTGGAGCTCGACGCGGTCCCATCGCGCATTGTGGCCAGCGAACAGGCCGCTGCGGCATTGATCCCCTTGGGCATCAGACCCGTCGGAATCTGGGGTGGTAGCTCGTTCGAGTCGTCGATTCCGCTGCGGGGGCTCGACCTCGACGGGATCGACAGTGTCGGGCAGGCTTACGGCGACATCGACGTCGAACAGGTCGCAGCCCTCGATCCCGACGTGATCATCACCGGGTGGTACGCCGGCGATGCGTACGGCGGCCTCGGTCTCGCAACCTCCGACCTCGCCAAGAACCTCGAGCAGGTCGCACCGTTCCTCGCGGTGTCCGCGCAGAAGCCCTCGTCGCAGACCTTGCGGGACTACGAAGCGCTCGCCACCGAACTCGGCGCCGACGTCGACACCGAGGCGATCACGGCCGACCGCGGCACCTACGACTCCGCAGTCGCCGACCTGAAAGAGGCCATCGCCGCCAAACCGGGCCTGACCGCGATAGCCATCTCTCCATCCGACCAGTACTACGTCGCCATCAACGACGAGTTCCCCGAACTGCGCGACTACCAGGACTGGGGCCTGACATTGGTCGAGTCCGATGTTCCTCGCGCCGCCGACTCGGGATCGTTCACACCGGTGAGTTGGGAGAACGCGGGCCAGTACCAACCGAGTTTGGTTCTGTTGGACACTCGTTCGTACTCGACTCCACTGGCGGAACTGCAGGCTGAGCGACCCACGTGGGCGTCGGTGCGGGCGGCGGAAGCCGGAAACATCGCCGACTGGACCACCGACGCGACCAACAACTACGCGAGCTACACCGCCCAGATCGTGGACCTGACGACGGCGATCGACAAGACGACCGTCTGACAACCGTGCTGCCACACCGAGGAGTTGACGATGTCAGTGTGTCGACTGTTCGGGTGGTGCCAGCTGACGAATCGAGCCCAGATCTTGTCCGCCGAACGGAAGCAGTCTGCTCCCGGGGGGTGTCGACGTGTTGTCTCGGTGTTTCGTCACGAGGCCCTCGCCGAGGGGCTGTAACGACACGCACTCGACCTGGGGATCACCGGTGAACGGCGTCGCCGGTGCGTGGTGCAGCTGTCGAGCACGCTGACCGAGCTTGATAAGCACGACGACGCATTGCGCTTGTTCGCCAGCGCCGGGGCATAGTCAACCGGAGGGGCCGCGGTACGCGAACTCACGCTCGGTGATGCCGGCGTGCCGAGAGCTTGTGATGATCCGTCGCCGGAACATGGTCGATACACCCGGGAGCCTTCCGGGCCGCATCGATTCCAGGCCGCGGCCCCCGACCCGAAGCATTCGGAAACGGCACTCGACGGCATGGAATAGTGCGATCCATGTCAGCAGCGACGATCGAGCAGGAGTATGACTTCGTACTGTCCCTCATCTACGGCCAGTTCTACATCAGGTGCGGGCCGGGCAGCACGGCCGATTGGGACCTGTTGGTGCAGGACGCGATCGGGGAGGGGTCGTACGCGGGTGACGAGGCCAATATCGTGGTCATCTCACCGGTTTCGTACAACGCGGCGCTCCCGGTGGGCGTCGAAATCTGGACCGCGGAACCTCCGTCGGAGGAGGGGACGTGGCCGATCGCTATCCGCCACCAGGTGACGGTGGGGGAACCTGGTCGGGTAGATCTCGACACGACCGAATCGAACGGGGAGCACTCGTTTCCACTTCGTCCCGAATCCTATGTTTTCGAAGTGCTCGGATACGTGGAGGCTTTGCGCACCGGCCGGAATGAGAGCGCTACGCAGGACCGCTGGAAAGTAAGGGTGTGGCCAACCAGCGCATAGAGGATTGCGGCTGCGCACAGTTCTTGTTGAGCTCGGCGACGTCGCCGGTGTTGTAGGCGTGGCAACGCACTCGGCCGAGGGCAGTACGGAGACCGGAAGTCGATGCTGTCATTGGGCTATCGATGATCGCGCCCTCGTGGCCACCGAATGATTGTCGGTTGGCGATCGCGATTAGGTCGTAAAGCGAGTGGGCCGTTCTGTGTCCGGACCTGAGGTGTCGTTGATGCAGCGACCGCGGAGCGATTGGGAGTCGTCAACGAAGTCGTCGCCCGCGACCACACGTACGCACGCGGACTCGAGATCGCCCGCACCCTCGCCGCCACGCCGCGCCTGTACCGCTCACTGCTGAAGCAGACCCTCAACCGACGGCTGCTCCGTCGGGTCATCGAAGGCGTGCCCCTCGGTATGGCACTCGAGTGCCTCACCGCAGCAGACCTGGCACACCCGCAGCATTGATGTTTGCCCAGACGCTCCGTCATCCGCATGAATGGCTCTGGGCGCACGAGAGCTGTCCAACTGAGACCTACCGCTCCCCCCCAGAAATTCCATCGCCCAGGCAACTCCGGAGAACCGGCCGTAGGTCCGCTAGCTCGTCCTGATCGAGCCCACGGTCAGAGATCGGCCACCAGCGGTGCGACCTCCGTTCCCAGTAGCTCGATGCCGCGGAGCAGATCACTGTGAGCCAAGCGGGGATTGGTCATCTGCAGAGACAACCGATCCACACCGCCGAGCTGTTCGCCCACTCGCGCGATCTTGTCGGCCACCGTCTGCGGGTCACCCATGAAAAAGGCACCGTTCGGTCCGGACGTGGCATCGAATTGCGCTCGGGTCGGTCGCGCAAATCCTCGCTCCCGCGAGATCTTCGTGAACATCTCGTTCCACCCGGGGTAGATGGTGTCCGCCGCCGCCTGCGTGGTCTCCGCGACGAACCCGAACACGTGCAGGCCCACCTTCAACTTCTCCGGCGCATGACCTGCCTGCGCACCCGCGCGGCGGTACAGATCGACGAGCGGCGCGAACTGGCGCGGCTCACCGCCGATGATCGCGATCATCAGCGGCAGCCCCAACAGACCTGCGCGAGCGAATGATTCGGGACTGCCGCCGACACCCACCCAGATCGGCAGAGGATCCTGCATGGGACGCGGATAGATGCTCTGTCGCGTCAGCGCCGGCCGGTGCTTGCCCGACCACGTCACCTCGACGTTGTCCCGGATCTGCAGCAGCAGCTCGAGCTTCTCGATGAACAGCGAGTCGTAGTCGGCCAGGTCCAGACCGAACAAGGGGAACGACTCGGTGAACGAGCCGCGGCCCACGACCAGATCCGTCCGCCCCTTCGAGATCAGATCCAGCGTGGCGAATTCCTGGAAGACTCGCACCGGATCGTCCGCACTGAGTACCTTGACCGCACTACCCAGCCGGATTCGTTCCGTGCGAGCTGCCGCGGCCGCCAGGATGATCGACGGAGCGGAATCGTAGTACTCGCTGCGGTGGTGCTCGCCGATCCCGAACGAGTAGAGACCCACCCGGTCGGCGAGTGTGATCTCCTCGAGCAGATGCTCCATTCGCTCGGCAGCGCCGATCACGCGGCCGTCGGTCGGGTCGGTTACGGAGGACACGAAGCTGTCCACACCTACATGCATTGCTGAGCCTCTCGGTCGGGGCCGCGACGTCGACCCTGGGTTAGTTTACAAGTCAACCATCTCGACCGAGAAACTGTTCCCAGGGCTACCCACCTCTCCGCGCCCCTGATCGGCGCGGCTGCTGATCAGGGGCCCTTTGTGGTGCGTCCACAGGGACTCGCACCCCGGACCTTTACTGACACTCGACGGCTATGCCGCCCCGCAACCTTGCACCCGGGGCGGCAACTGGGACAAGAACACAACCCAGTTCGACGAGCACCGCCTCGCGCAGTACAGCCAGACACAGCGAATGGTATTCGGAGCCAACGAACAAGGTGTCAGCGCCGGCGTTCGCGAATGCCACGAAAACGGGCAGCATCGGACCGGGAAACCCGGCCGGTGTGGCCATCTCGGTCTCGATGTCAGGCGGGTTGCCGTTGAAAGGGTCGGCAGTGAGCTTCACCAAAAGCTCGTGGTGACCGCACATGGTGCATCCTGAGCGGTGGGAAGTTCTCGACACCGTTCAACAACAACGGGTTTCATCGTCCTACGAATTCGACTCGTTGTGGTTCGCGAGGTTCATGGTCGCGCGACTACCACCGTGTGTCTCCGCATCTCGACCAGGTCAGTCCTCCGTGAAGACGTGCAGACCCAGCACGGAAGGCCCGTCGTCTCCGATCTCGTCGGCGAGGTCGCCCTCGTCGACTTCGTGTGTCGGAACGATGAACCGGGGTGTCAACTCCAGGCGATGCCGCTCGATCGATCCGTCGGACGAATACTGTCGATATGCCCTGTACAGAACATCGGACGGGAATTGGATACCTCCGAGGCTCGTGAACTGCTTCCACACTTGCCCGTCCGTCGTTTCCACCCGCAACCCGGCGACGGCTTGGAAGGACCCATGCCCCTCCAAGGTCCACCCTTGCGGCACGTAGTCGTCGAGCTCACGCATCACGACGTCGATGCTGACCTCCACCTGCCCGTACTCGGTACTGGGCGTCACCGTGAGATAGCCCCGCGACGGCGTCGTCATCGTGGACCCATCGCCCTCGTACAGGCTCACCACGCCGTCGGAGACGATCGCGTACTGCTGGTGTGCGACCGAAATGGTGGCCGTGTCCATCCGGGGTGCCCCTCTCGACCGAGCGTCGGATGATCGCCGGAACTCGACGACGAGGCGACGCTGCTCGTTCCTGCTGGACGGGTCTACGTACCAGCTGGTGAACGAAGTACAGACTCTGCCATGTGCGCTTCGCTGTCGGCGACAGTTCGGTTTGTTCTACGGGGGCCGATCGAACGTCTTGGCTGTCCGTGGTTGCGCAGACGCGACGTGTCCATCGTTCGAGTGGACCGGGCCGTGCGGTTTGTTAGGGTGCGACGGTGTCGTGGACGTCGTCGCCCAAGGATTCAGTTCTGGGTCTCGCTGTACTTCTGTACATCGGAACAGCGCTGGTGGTCCCGATCGCCGTGGCCGCAGTCTCAGCTCTCGGTGGTGCACCGTACGAGATTGTTCCCGGGTGGTTCGGGGTGGGAGTTCTCGCGTTCTGTATCGGCGCTTATGCCGCGACTTATGGCGCGTACGGGTTGTATCTGAAGGCGTCGTCGGCGCACCGACGCAGGACAGGACCGGTACTGGCGGCGCGTCTCGAGACGGGCGCACTGATTCTCGCGTGGCTATCGCTCATTGCGGGGCTGACCGGCCTGTTGCCGGTCGTCGGGATGGTGGGCGGTCTGGTCTGCGCTGCGGCGCTCAGTGTGGCGGGGTTGGTCGTTCGCCGAGCTCGATCCGAGAACGGCGTCGAGCCGTCCCCGTGACTGTGATGGTCGGCCCGCGTGCGGGCCGGCGAACCGTCCGTGAGTCCGGACGCTGTTGTTCGACTTCGTTCGTGAGTCGGTGGACAGGTGGGTCGCGGTGCTCGCCGGCGCCTGGGGGGCCAGCGTGACGGTGCCGGGGACCGTGCGGAGCGAGCAGTGTCCGTCGTGGTCGGGTAGTGCTACTCGCGCTTGCTCCTCGGTGGAGCTCTGCCGCAGTTGACCGATCGACAGCCTGACCACGTCAGCGCGGCGGGCGCCATCAGGACGCCGTGCCGCTACCGACCGAGCACGTACAGCGCTGTGCTTCTCAGCGACCCGTGCGTGAATCGCCGTCGTGTCTGAGCCACCAACATGTCACCGCGTACAACGCTCCGAGCCACACGGCGGCCACCGCCAGCATGCCACTGAGATTGTTGATGCCGGAAAACATCTCGACGGCGACAGCGACGATCAGCACGGCGTAGCTGATGGCCACGACCGTTGTTCGGAATCTCGACCGGCCCACTGCGGCGCGGCGGTCGGTGAGAGAAGCGCTGAGAACGGAACTGCTCATGTGTTCACTCACGCCCCGGACAAGAGCAACCGAGACCGCCACAGCGATCGCCAGGCATTAGCTTCGACACCGGCGGGTTCTCGTTCGTCTTCCGCCACCGTCGCATCGTAGGGCGCCTCGACCGTCATCGGTGTTCCCATACCAGGCGAGTGCCCTCGATGAATGGTTGGTATTTCGACCACAGTGTGACGCGCATGTCGAAAGTGGTGTTGCGTTCGAGGGAGAACGCCAGTTGCTCGAGCATGGCGCTGAGTGATCTCCACAGCGGTGGTTTCCAGGGTGCGTCCGCGTCGGGGTGGATGTTGACGCACCCGTGCAGGGGGCCTGTCCGAGTGTCGACGAACAGCGTGTCGGCGTTCGACTTGGCGAAAGCCACGAACCCGGGCAGCATCATCGGCGCTGGAGATCCCGCCGGCTTTGCCATCTCTTCGTCCATGTCGATGGGCTCCCCGAACGCCGGGTTGGCGTTGAAGTCGATCCACAGTCGATGATCGCTCAGTAACCTGTTCAGGCTCAGGAGCTCGAAGCCGGGTGGTATCAAAGCAATTCCGCGTTGCTCTGGAGTCGGCTCGGCGCGGCGGTAGAGATTCCGCAGCTCGTCGGTCCACGGGCATGTCGCCTTCTCTGCCGCCGCGATGTCCGCGTCCGCCGCCCCGCGAAAACCGACGCCGATATTCGCTTCGAGAATGGCCGACACCCGAGCCCACTGTCTGTCGACCGAGCTCGGAGGGGGCGTCTTCAGCAATCTGGCGACATCGCCGGCATCGGCCGAGGTCAGTATGGTCGCAACCTCTGCGGCGTCGAGATCATCGTGGGCCATCGCCCAAGTCTCCCATGACCCGACTCTGCATCGCCGGATCGTGGCGGAGGCCGCTGGGTGGCGCAGAGTGTCGGTCGGCGCTTGTCGCACGTGTCGAGTGCCTGGACCTGTAGGGGTTTGTACGCTGGTGCTCGCGGTGAGTCCGTGCAAGCGTGAACCAGATGCAGGCCATCACGTACCGCAGCCCGGCCCACGGCAGGCGTACCGCATCAGTGCATCCAGCTGTCTTGCCGCGACGAGACGAACGGTGATGGACGCGCCGCGTCCCCGCCGCGACCCGGTTCCGGAACTGGTCCTACTCGCGACCGGTGCGGTGCTGTTCGCGGTTGCCCGCCTCCTCGATCTGGACGGCCTGTTCATCGGGTCGATCTTCCTGTGCGTCTTCGCTGGACTGGCTGCATTGTTCTCCGGCAGGTTGGCGCAGCAGAGCTTGGGGACGAAGATTGCCGCGACCGTCATCGGGCTCGCAGTGACTGCGTTCGGCGCCGTGTGGATGATCACGCACGCTTCGTCGACCGAGATCTTCTCGCCCGCAATGATCGTGTACCCCGGTGGTGGGCTGGCACTGTCGGGGCTCATCAATTCCGTAACTCACCGCGCATCGTCGAGCAGGTAGCTCCACATCCGCAGCCAGGCTGCGCCTGTGGGAGACCTGCCGGGCCAGCAGGGCTCTCACGTCACCATGACCGGATCGGCGAGCCACGCGAGTCAGGGTGCGGCGGCACCGGCGTCTCGAAGGAGTAAGAACAGCGGGACAAGAACCGAACGACCTACGCTCGCAGGTGTGGCACGCAACAGGGGAGTGTTCGATCCCACGGAACGCGGGCTGTTCGACGAACAGCGGCAGCGGTTCGACTGGGCCATGCTCAGAACGGCTGCGCGTAGGTGTGGAGCGGTGAGCCGAGTGCCTGTGCCCGTTGCGCGCCTGGCATCGACCGGTGACGCGGGTGCCGGGCCATGACGACAGTCTTCATGCTCGACGACGAGGAATGGTGGCCGGACGACCCGGAACCTGGCGCGCTGTGTTCGCCCACGACCTACTGGGCTGATGCATCGGAGATCGGACTACCGCGGGAAGTGGTGTCCGAAGTCGCCGCCTCCATCGTCACCGTTCGGGTCGAGAGGGGTATCGAGCGTGTCGCGCACCTCGGAGATGGATTCACGACGATGCTGAGCGCCGGAGACACACCAGTCGGTGAGGCGGTTCTGACGGGTGCTCTCGTGTGGGATCGATACTTGTGGACGGACTTTCGAACACCGACGACCGGACGTGTCCGTGTCCTGAACTTCGTGGGATACGTGGTGCAGCAGGTGACACGGCATCCGACTGTGCACTCCGGATGGCGTGTTCCCGAGCCGCACGGGCCGCTCGAGTACCTCCCGGCGGGAACCATCGAGAGCGGCGTTTCGGTGAAGTGGAGAGTCTGGCAGGTCGAGGTGGCGCCGTGAGAAATGTGGCCGTCGTGTCTCGTGGCGACGGCGCACGTACAGACTCATACTTTTGCTCGTGACCAGACGTTGATCGATTGCACTTCCGATCACTGAGAGGACCGATGTGGGAACGTACCGTGTCGAAACGTACCTCTACGGCGATATCGAGGTGACGGGGTCCGACGATGAGATCATCGCCGTGTACACGGACGAGCCGCAGACCACCGCGTCGATTCGACGCACCGGCGAGAGAACGCGCGACACGCCTATCGGGACGCGGCGCGAATCGGCCCTGGAAGCAGTCGTCGACGGCCGCGAAGTTGTCCTGATGCCGGGGCCCGGGCGACTTCTGAAGAAGTCTTACCGTGTCCGGATCGAGTTCGATCGACGAGTGTTCACCCTCGCTGCCACGACCCTGACCGACAGCAGGTTTCTCGACGGCTCCACGGACACTGGTCGAAACGCGTTCGGCGACCTGACACTGGCACACGACAGTATCGACATTGTCTGGGCAGTCCCGTTCCAGTTCATGAACACGACCATCGAACCGCCTGTCCCGTCGCGCGATGACGTGCTGGTGGCAGTCTGCGCCGCGGCAGCGTTCGGTACCGGCGGACTGTCCCTCGGCACGATTGCGATGGGTTTCATCGAGGCGGTGCTCCCGTGACGTCTCGAGGAAAGGGTCCGGCCGCGATCAGGCTGATCGCGATCCCGCTGAGAACCAGTACACCGAAGTTGTCGATCGGGATCACCGGGTCACTCGATGTGTACTGGGCTTGTTCGTAGAAATAGCTCTGACCGAACTGGTATGCCGACAAGACCGCCAGGACAACCGCGGCCCGCCTGTTGCGCCACCTCGACGCGAAGAGCATCGCCGCGACAACGGCTTCGCACGCAGCCATGACGGCCAATGCTGTCCACAATGACGTCTCGAAGATCCCCGGCCCCGTCCACGTCAGGACGGTGACGACGACAAGCCCTGCAATCAAGTACTTCTTCATTGTTGTCCTCCAAATTCTTCTCTGCTGCGTAGTCGCCTCGCGTCACCCGAGAAGGGTGTGTGCTGCTGGTGTCGACGCTCGCAGGTGATCGCGGAGGAAGACAGAGTAAGAACCCCTACGCTCCTGCGCACAGATCGTGTGGGGCACTTGCCTCATGGTGGTCCGGCAGCACGGCATTCTCACCACGCCTCGATCGAGAGACGGTCAGTCTGTCGCGTGCGAGGTAGGCGGTGCGGAGTCGGCGTTCTCGAGGTCGTAACTGGCGGATTCGAGGCTCAGCCGACGAATTTCGAGTAGCACTCGCTCGATGACGACGGTGCCCACGATCATGGATTCGACAGCGGCTGCACGGTCCTCTTTCCCTCTCGCGTAGGCCACTTCGCCTTTCGCGGCGGACTCGGCATGGTCGGCTGCGTCGTCGAAATTGTTCAGAGAGATCGGGAAGCCGAAATGGCGCATCGTGGTGATGAGTTCCGCCAGTCGGTGCGGTGCAGGCGCAGCCGGATCGATATGCCAGTGCCGGTCGGTCAGCCACGCCGTGACCTCGTCGTGCGCGGTAATCAGATCGGGGTCTCTGTCGTGTGTGGCAGGAAGGTCGTCCAAGCCGTGCATCACGGCACCGAAGGTGTCGTGCAGTGTCACCGTGTCATCGTCCACGGCGGCCAAGGTCGCGCGTACCCGTGCGAGGGGGAGTTCGCCGATCTCGGTCATCGAGCGGATGAGGCGGAGCCGGCGTAGATGCGGCTCTCCGTAGTTCGCCTGATTGGTCGCGGTCCTGACGCCGCTCTGCAGGAGTCCTTCGCGTAGGTAGTACTTGATCGAGGAGATGGGCACGCCTGAACGCGTACTGAGCTCGGAGACCTTCATGATGGGGGCCTTGACATCACGATCAGAGACTAGCACTATCCATTATGGATACCGGCGGTGTCCATATCGATTCGAGTCGCGGTAGCGTCGCCGCTGAGCGCAGCGCCTCATGCGCGCAGACTCCCGTTCGGACAGCTGAATTGGCGGGTTTACGGATCGCATGCGCGACGACCACCTACCGCACTAGGAGGACTGCATGGTTGCCCTGCCCTGGCTCGCGGGCCCACAGGATACGAACACGCTCGATGCCTCCGTCGTCATGGCGTCGAGGTTCGAGCTCGCGTCCTCCCGTCATGTTCTGCGATTCCTGGTCGCATCGCTGCGCATCCATCGTCAGGTACGCCGATCGGACGGGGCGATCGGCGTCGCCCTGATCGCACGCCCTGTGCGCCGGGAGTTCTACACGCTGAGCGCCTGGCGCGACCGCGACGCGATCGATGCGATGGTGAGCGCGGAACCACACCGCTCGGTGATGGAAACTTTCAGGCAACACACTGCGGATGCAGAGTTCACGTTCTGGACGACCTCGTCCTCCCTGCGTCCGACCTGGGCAGACGCTCACAGCAGGCTCGGACGATGACCCGTGTCAGCGGTCGCCGCGGCAGAACACGCCTTCGCCGGTATCGGCCGATGGACCCGGTGTGAGATTCCCGCAATCCTGTATGACGGGTGGACCGGTGTAGTCGGCCAGCTGAGGACACACGTTCTGCAGTGCCGCATAGGCGATGAGCTCGAACTGCGCTGCTTCGCCGTCAGGCGTCGGCGAGTCAGCTGGGCTGTCCGGATGCAGTCGCTCCCACACCTCCCGGACTCCGGATTCGAGGACCGAGTTGCACGCCGCCCGTCCGTACTGCGCAACATGACCTCTCAGAGTGCGAAACGGCACCCCTGAATACAGCTGCCCGTCGTTGAGGGGGAGGCCGCACACTGCGCGTGAGAAAGCTGCGTCCGCACCGCTCGGAACGTCGTCGTTCGGCCCTTGCCGCCACTCCGTTCGCTTCTGCTCGGCGAGTTGTTCTCGTGACGGGAAGGACTGATCAGGGTAGGTGGATCGCTGGTCGTCGAAGAGGGTCTGCCAGTAGTCGACGTAGTCCTGCTCGGTGATGTTCGGCTCGCTGGAGTCCAGGCACACCGCGGCCTGATCGACCGGCGCACCGGTGGGGGCGGTGGCGAAGTACTGCTCGGACCTCGGTGGCGCCGTACTGCTCGGTCTGCCAGGTTGCGGACTGCACGCTGTCGCGACCAATGCCGCCGCGATCAGAATCGTCGGCCATCGCATGCGGGACGACGTTACAGCGATGACGGGCTCATGCCCGTCGACTGCGGCGCGGCAAGCGCCTTTCGCTCGACGACGTGCGAACTGGCCGGACCGAGTCGGTCACGATCGTCGTGGCATGCTGCAATGCGCGCGGTCCGGTGACGGAAACAGTCGGGACCGCCGACTGTGGAAAGATTCTCGCGTATGCCCGAGCCCGACGTATCGACGTTTCCCAACGGCCCGATCGCAGCGCTCTCGGGTCTCGCTGCCGTGGCCGGCTTGATCATCGTCGTGAGCGTGGCGGTCGGTTTCGACGGCGGCCTCCCCACTGCGATCATCATGTTTGCGGGAGCCGTGGGCGTCGTTTCGTCGGGAATCATGGAGCGGGTGTCGACGCGGCGGGACAGGCGGGTCGGTGCGACCGCGCTCGTCGCCAACGCAGTAGTGACCAGTGTCGGCGTGTACGTCCTTGTCAGCGCTGGTGCCGGCGCATTGATGACATAGTCTGCGACTCGGTTTCAACAAGCGTCGCGATTACTCGAGAGATCGACGATCAGTAATTGACGCTCACTCGAACTCGCACCGATTTTCCTTGCACAGCGAGGAGTGCCAGGAGGGTCACCGCTGTCATCGCGCTGCCATTCTGTTTCGTCTTTGGTCACCGGTGACACACCGAAACTCGGCGGCAGGGCCGACAGCGTGGTGGTCGGTTGATCGCGTTGAGACTGCCATCGACGATCAGGGTCGGCGGCTCTGTCGTCTCCCCGGCGACGGATGCGATCCATCGAGATGGTTCTCGATCAGCAGTGCGCGCACGGAGCCACCATCCCACGGCTGAGGAGACTGCACCATTGGTGCATGCCACGGTCAGCCCCCTCCGTGAAGCGGCCTTCGATGACCCGCACGCCATCACTCTGTGGGTGGGACGCGGGCACGCGCTCGCATCCGACCGCGGTGCTGCCGACATCATCGACACACTCTGTTCCGCGCTGCCGACGGCGTCAGACGAACACGTACCCAGCCGACCATCTGAGATGGTGGACGAATGAGTGCAGGCGAGGCATTGCTGGCCGGCCCACGCGGTCGACGACTGCTTCTCGAGTACGCGTTGCTCTCGGAGCAGCATTCGGGCGCCGACCCGGAAGGTTCGTTGCACACCGCGGTGTTTCTTGCGGCGTACCGCCTGGACGTCGATCAGGGCAGCGGTGTCGTGATGTTCGGGCCCGGGGCGGAGGAGGCGCGGCAGACGGTGGTGACAGCGGCCGATGTGGCGGATCGCCTGTCGCACCTTCGTCTTTCGGAGGTCACCGCCACCGTGTTGCGCGCGGCTCTTGCCGCATCTGTCGATCACGCACGGTACTGGCAGCCACCGGACGGTGAGGATGTTCTCGCGGCTGCCGAGTCCGTCCGAGGTGAGCTGCGACGGGTCGCCGAGCACGTCGCAGCGTCGTCGCACGCACAGTGGTGGGCGACAGGTGTGGTGACAGGGGATCAGTGGACGGTGGGGTGGGAGGACCCCGATGCGGGATTCCCGGACGGCTCAGCGGCGCCGCCTGCCGCGGAGGTGCTGCGTCACCACGCGGTTCGCGTGCAGGAACAGGAGGAGCGAGCAGTTCGTGAGCGGCCGACCGATCCGGCTGCCGCATACGGCGGTGAATGGTGGTCGTTCCCTCCGACACGGAGCTCGACGCGGCTGTTGTCCGACGGAACCCCGTCCGAGCTCTGGTTCACCGAGGACAGTATGGGGTGGACGCGGGCGGTCGCTCACCGTCTCGACGTTCCCGACGATGTCCGCGTGTACGAGGTGGACGGCGCGCAAGCATGGGCCGAACTGTGCAGACGGTTTCCCGTCGAGGTCACCGCGCAGACGCGGCACGACTGGTACAGCACGACCGGGCGGGCAGGGCGGTGGGTCATTCCCGACTGGCCGCTGGTGGCCGAACACTACGACGGCGTTCACCTGACAGTCGGGGCATACCTTGCCGCAGCGGGGACGGCCATCGTGGTGAAGGAGGACACGGCAAGTGTGATCGCAGGATGGGCACCCGACGAAACCTACTGGCTGACCGACGGTGTACGTGTCGCTCGTGGCGACAGCCGAGTGTGGCTGTGCCACAACGAGGGAGAGTATCCCGTCTGGACCGAGGACAGCCCGCGTCCGGTCTGATCGTCACGTTTCGGAAGGGCTCGTCTCGACTGCGAGCTGACCCTCGGCCTCGGTCTCCATCGCAGCGATCTCGCTGTTCAGAATCGCCTTCTCTGTTCGGGAGAACCTTCTCACTTGCATTGCGAGAATCGCGCGAGCCTGGAGTCGGTCGAATCCGAACCGAGTGGTGAGCGAGTGCACGGCATCGTCGTCGCCCTCCGACTCCGCCACCAGACCCAGGACCTCCGCGGTGTTGTCGAGACACACTGCCAGGGCACGAAGAATGCTCAGTCGTTCCGCTCGACGGCCGTCGTTGTTCGTCATCTGACGCGCCTTCCTGCTGTGGTCACCATCGCGTCGGGTCGGCGGTGACTATATCGATCCTGGTCTGGTCGGTGAGGCGGGAGATCGTACGAGCGGTGCCGCTGATGCCTGCCCAGGGAGGATCGACATCGGAGGCGACACACCAGGCGTGGTCGGCCGGCCAGACGAATGCTGCGGGCGGCATGGAATCGGATTCGGTGACGGTACTCCACCGGCCGACCTCGCGCAGAGGTCCGCTGAACAAGTAGTAGCTGCGGTTCGGGATGTGCACCGTGGGTGGGCCAGGATCGATGTTTCGATCTATATCCGGCCAGCCTTCCCACAGGCAGAAGAAACACCGATCAGGAGTCGTCGTCGCCGACGTCAGGAGGTCACAGAGTTCGGCGAAGACCGGTGAGTCGCCCTGTTCCGTGGCAGGCCGTGGCGGGATCTCGGGCCTCGGTGATGTTCCCTCGTCGGGGATGTAACGCAGTCGGGCATGCGACTCGAAAGTGGTGTGTGGTCCGAACTTCGCCCGCTCATCCCACGGCACTGCCGATTCGGTGAGCCACCGCGCAGGACGGGGATCGCTCGAGTACTGCAGAACCATGCGTGCAGTCAAGCACGCGTTCGGAGCTGCGGGCGCGGTCTTCGATGACGTGCCCCGGAGGAGCCCCTTCCCCGTCGATGGCGGACATGGTGTCCACTGCTGTCGCGGACGGCGGCATTGCTCGGCCACACCTCCGCATCGGAATCCCAGACCGAGGTTCACCATCGGGATACTGGCGGTTCCACCGAAGGAGGCGATGTGGCCATCGAGCAGCGCCCTCAGAACTGTTGAAGGTGTACCAGTATCCGTCGATTTCGGCGTAACCGATCTGGTGGTCATCTCGGCCGCCGCCGTAGGACGGGCTACATTCCGTAGCCATTTCGGTGAGGGTTGTTTCCGAGAACGCGAAGGCTGCACGAGAAGGCACCGACAACATGACCAGGGCACCCGTAGCCGCCACGACGACGACTGCGATGCATGGCAGCTGCCAGGCTCGATACCTACCAGAATGCCGCACCGAGGAGAAAGATCATCGGCGCGGGTGAGATGAACGAGTACAGCACGGCAATACAGGCGGCGGTGGCCGCAGCTATCACGACGATGACGGACGCCTCCCACCAGGTGGAGGGGTGAGCCCGAGTCCTCACGGCGCTCGGCGGTTCCACGAGGGCCGAGTACACGGACTCGCGGCGGAATCGTGGAATATCCATTCGGTCGATCCATGGGGTCTGCTTCCAGTGCGCTCGGTCGTCTCGACCACAGCCCCGGAAGCTGACCGTCACCGCCGAACTTCACCGTTCATTCGGTAGCCGTATCGTTGACCGAGCGCGAACCACAGCAGTGGCCCGATCGCCGGCAGCACGAATGCAATGGCCGCCCAACAGATCCTTGCCAGTGAACCGAGGTGCGTGGCGCGTCCGATCGAGACAGCCGCGATCAGAAACATGGTGACGACGACGATTGCGACGAGCTCCATCCTGTGAGCGTAGTGAACTCGCTGATCGTTCGCCGACGAGTGGACGGTGCCGCTCGTAGCCGAGCGGCCCTTCCTACCCACCGACATCGTTGGCGAGGCGGTCTGGCGTGATCCTCGCACCGACCGGTCCGTGGTACCCCTCGGTGTGCTCACCGAATGAGTCACCATGCAGTTCTCGTCGGCGGCACCAGGTCGGGTGTACCGGTGACCGGCTCGCCCGGATGTAGTTGCTGCTGCACCGCCGCCAGTCCCTCGTAGTCCAGGGTTCCCAGTCTCAGGGTGAACGTCCAGTCGAAGTCCGCTGTCGACCAAGCGAATTGCTCGTCGGCCATCTTCACCGCCCAGGGTTCGGGGGAGTGACGACGGCGTATCAGCAACCCCGTTCGTCGCCGTGGCGTTCCCAGTGGCGCGGTGAACTCGTCCGTGTCCTCGTTCGTCACTTCGACGAACTGCGGCGTAAGTTCGACGTGCACAGACACCTTGATCGGGCCGGTGGTGACGTTGTCGCGGAACCACCGAAGTCCGCGCTCCCGCCAGTGCGGGTCGTGCTGCAGCATCTTCTGTCGGGACTCCTGGTCGGTCTCGACCGGGCCGTCCCAGGTGAAGCTGGACGTGTCCATCGGTGTCCCGACGACGATGTCGGTGTACTCGGCTCCGACTCGTCCGTCGCCCGAGTGTTCGGCCACCACTGCACCGGATTCGGCGTCGACGACGAGGATGAGCGACGGTTCGGGCATGGCGATGCTCTCGCGCGCGGCGAGTTCGACAGACCAGCATGGGCGGCCGAGGAAGTCGATGTCGGTGACCGGGCCGATCGGACGCGCATGGTCGTCTCCCACCCAGTCGGCGGTGGGTCGTGTGACGACCAGGGCGCGTCCGGGGCCGAAGCGTTGGGCGCGTCGCAGTGCGGTGCTTCTCGGTCGTTGCGGATCATCGGTGAAGTTCCAGGCCGTCTCACCGTCGCTGAGGAACAGCACCGTGCCGTCCAGGGATTCGATGCGTGCTCGGCGGCCCCACCGGGTGAGTCGCACACCATCTGCGGCGAGGGGAATCTCGACGGGTTCTTCTCCGTAGCTCCCGTAGTAGAACGTTTCTGGTTCTGTGGTGCGCCAGTACGGTTTCACCGTTCCCTGCACAGGGGTGGTCGGCCCGTCCGCCATGCCGACGAGAACCTCGATCCACTGCGTCATCGTGACCTCCGTGTGTCATTCTCGAGCATGTCGGCAGCACAATCCGGCAATGCTTCGGTTGGTCGCGTCGTACGTGACTTGTCCAGCAGCGCAGCCACGTTCAGCTTTGTCGGCCACGTCATCATTGGAATGTCGACCGGGAATGTGGTGATACCACGGTCGACGACGAGGATCGTCCCGGTGTCGTCGATGGTCACGCTCGGCTCCGGGTCGATCAGCGGAACACTTGTCAGCGGTTCCAGCGTGTGGGGGTCGTAGATTGTGAACACCTTCCGTGGTGGGTGGAGCATCTGGACCGCGCGGTCGTAGACCTCCTGGTCCGGCAGCGGCCACCACTCTCGAGGCGTGGTCGCACGGGAGTCGAGGAAGCCCATGCCCCACCCGTATGGGCCGACGGTGCCGCCGTGGAACTGGCGTCGGCCGAGGCGTTCGCCGTCGTCGCGGACGGTCAGGTCGGGCTCGATGACACCGACGTCGACGTGGCTGACCAGCCGTAGTGGATCACCGGCGAGGAAGAAGTCTCGCCACCATCGCCGGCGTTGTCCCGGTTCGGGATCCGGGGCGAGGTCCGGCCCGATATGCACCGCCCCGGCCAACGAGACGCGGACCAGCCGGGTGCCCGAGCCGCCTTGTCGAACGACGGCGACGACACCGTCGTCGTGGGCGACGACGGAAAACACGTGGCCTGACACCGGGGCCACGTCGATGTCGGCAGGTTCCTCGCCCGGTCGGTACATCCGCCAGGTGGAGTCGTGGGTGCACCCGAGGAGGGTGTCTCCGTGTACGGCGCCGGCGTGGACGGACCGATCATCGACCCGCACAGCAACTTCGCCGTCCGGAACCCAGAATGTCCCGTCCTCGCCGGCGACCCAGCACCCCCCAGGCACCGCCCAGAGCAGACGCGGCACACCGGTCTTGGCCGGGAGCAGATACTCGACGACGCTGTCGCCGCCGGAGATGGCGACCAGCAGGGGGAGTTCGGTGTCGACGACCCATGTCGTTCCTGCAGCGGCGGACACTGCCCCGGGGACGATGCTGGGGCGCGGCGGCATGGGCGGAGTGTTGTCGAGGTCGAGATCGACGATGGCCGTGGAGTCCATGTCGAGGTGATCGACGCCGACCTCCGCCATCCTCTCCCGCCCGATGAACTGATCGGCTCGGCTGACGTCACGGACAGATCGGTTGCCCCCAGTGGGTATCCACAGCCCGTCGGAATTCCGGCGGTGCCGCTCGGTCACCACCTGCACCCGGATGACAAGTCCGCGGAATGTGCTGTCACTGGCGTAGTCCTGCACGCCGAGAAACTGCCCGGTGATCTCGACCTGGCCCGTCCGGGGTGTGAACCCGGTCCACTCCGCTGTCCATCCATCGCCGCGAAGCAAGCCCGACCACACCCACCGTGGCGGTGTCCCCGACGGCACCGACCACCACCCGGGTGCTTCGTCGGACGGGGTCAGGTGTCCTCGAGCAGTGACTGCGTCGGGGTCCGCCGGTGGAGATTCCTGGAATCGGAGGTAGCCGGCGAGAACGACGTCGATCGTCGGCGGAGCGATCGAACCATCCTCGATCATGTGTACCGGGATGTGTACCTGCACTGTCCGAGGCGCAACGGCACTCTGTCGGTCAGTCATCGGCTGCCGGGCCCATGAGGTGGAGCCGCCGGCGTGCCGTGGGTGTCAGTGCGCGGAGACATTCTTTCGACGTGTTGTCAGCATGGCTTTCACACTAGACCACGGCCGCGCGACCATTGCTGTTGTCGACGAGGCGACGTCGGATCACCGGGACGTAGGGTGATCGCGTGCCCTTGACGCTCCCGATTTTGAGCCGGCTCAGTGCGACCGCCGGAGCCGCTCTCGTCGCGGTGTGGGCCCTGGCCAATGCCAGGCCGGTCGATCTGTATCAAGCTGAGACCGACACGACATCACAGTACGCATTCGGGAACAACTGGTCCGACAAGTTCCTGAACTCCTCGTGGTCCGCAGCAGTTGCGCTGGTCGTAGCAGTGGTCGCAGTGTGGCTGGGAAGGAAGCACCAGCTCGTGACGACCGTTGGCGCGCTCGCCGGACTCGTCGTGCTCACAGCACCCTCGGTGTTCGACGTTCCCACTGGCTTGGCCCCTACGACTACGGGACTCGGAGCGGGACTGCTTCTAGGGCTTGCCGTGTCCGCGGCTTCGTCCGATCGCGCGGCAGCGCTGGCCTTGATTGCCGGTGCGGCTTGTGCTCATCCGATCCGCCGCGAAGTGGACTCGTTTCTCGGATCTCCGCGCGACTGGTCGATCACCCTCGGTGGAGGCTACTCGACCACGTTGGTGCCGAAAGTGGTTCTTGCCGTGGTCGGTGCGTTCATTGTGGCAAGCATGGTCACACCATCGGCGCGGAGGGCGGTGGTGGGGCACCGGTCGAGGATGATCGCGGTGCTCATTCTCGCGGTGGCGACGTGGGTGGTCTACGTGTCGTTCGGTGACACTGCGTCATCGTCGATTCAATGGGTGCTCGCGGCGGCCGTGACCGTGTGCGCGGCGGCAGTGGTGGCTGTGCGATCTGAGAGGGATGGCGGTTTCATCTGCGCGGGGTTGGCTGTGGCAGCTACGACGGTGAACGGAATGACCTGGAGCGGGTGGTGGCCCGCGCCGCTCGCACTGGTGGCTGTCGCTGTCGGCTTCGTTCTCGCCCGGCGTGTTCCATCGACGGTGGTGGGATGCTGCGTGCTGGCGGCAGTGTGTGTCTCGGGGTCGGTGTGGGACAACGTCGCCTCGACGGTCGCCTACGCTGCCGTGCTTCCCGCAGCTGCCGTCTACTCCTACGCATCGTCTCCGGCGTCCGACCCGTCCGTTCTGGCGCTGGGAGTCGTACTGCCGGTCATGTGTGCAGTATTCGGATTCTCCGCAATCGGTCGGCGGCCGAGTGGTGTTCTCGAATGGGTGCCGAGCGACCGACCGATCGAGATTCCGGCCCCCGGCAGCGTCATTCCCGCCAGCGCTGCTGCGATCGCGATCGCAGCGACGACCTGCGTGGTCGCGGCTGTTCTGTCCGTGCGGGCTGCGCGACCGCACGAGTGACCCTCGCGCACTGGTCGTTCCGTTCAGTCGACCGGGTCAGTCATCGCCTGTGGGACCCATCAGGTGCCGTGCGGCATCCGCTGTCTTCTTCGTACGAGGATCACTGAACCTTCGGTGTCGACGTAGAACGTCGTAGACCACGAATTCCGCCTCATCGCGAATTGTAGGAATCCGTGGACGCTCGCAGTCTCAGTCGTGGGTGTGCGGGCCCTCAGGCCGTGGATTGATGGTGTCGCAGTCCCACGTGATCCGCGCACCCCGCCACGAGTCGATGGCCTCGAAACGCTCGGTTTCGCCGTACAACGCGTTGGCCAGTGCGGTCGACCCCCCGACGTATGTTGATGTGAGGTCCACATCAGTGGCGACGAACCACGCACGGTCGGCCGGCCACCACACGCTCGGCAAGAACCCGTGGAGTTCGCGGACCGCGTCAGCGACCGTCCCGTGGATCAGAAGGTGCTCGCGGCTCGGGAGAACCATCCGGGGGTGGTTCACGGGAACCCCCGTCATGCCCAGTCCTTCCCAGAATCCGAAGTAGCAGTCATCGGGGGTGGTCGTGTGTTCGGCGAGGACCGCAGCCAAGGATTCGATCTCTTTCGTGGGTAGCTCGCCAGCGCGCGGTGAGTGATGCCAGAGGTCGCCTCTACCGGTTCCTCGGCCGGATCGGACACCGGTTTCGATCATCGAACCCCACGCGATGGTCTGATGCATCACCGCGCCGAGTCGTTCGGCGATGGTTGTCCACCGAACCGGATTGTCGTCGACACTGTTGTCGTAGTTCGTCCACGCGGGGTGCAGCAGCCGCAGGTAGGTCGGGTAGATGTCCGGGACGAGTGCCGCCACGGTGCCGTCGAATCGCGGAATGTGTTCGCGGACCCACTCACCGATCGAGACATCCGCGAGGAGGTCGGCATATGACCAGTGCTCAGGAACAGTTTCGTCCGCGCCTCTCATCGTGACGTGTTGCCGAGATGCCGCAGCGTTGGCCGCGAAGGGAGGTGGATTGTCGCTTCTCCAGTCGCCGTAGTGCTCGAAGATATGGGCAGTCCGCCCGTCGACATTCAGCGTTTGGTCGGTCTCGACGTAGACGCACCTTCCGTGGGAGAGCACCAGATCTGCATCCTGCGCTGGGGAACACATGGGTCTGCCCTGATAGTCGACGATATCGCGGGTGTCGACGTCGAGTGATCGGCGGTCGAGGTTGCCGCCGAGGAAATGGCACCACATCGGTTGAACTTTATCCTGCAGAATTCGCGTCCGGCGATCCTTGTTGCTGCGATGCCGACGGCCATCACCGTGAGCACGGGCGTCGCCCACATCGTCCAGTAGCTGGTCGGCGGTGTCGGGAGATCCGCGCTGCCTCGGAGATCGGAGAGAATGGTGGCTTCTTCTGCTCGGTCACTGGGTTCGCGGGGTGTCGGGCTACCAGCAGTACGGTCCCGGCGCGTTGCGCGCCCGCGGACCATTCGTCGCGTGAGAGCAAGTGTTCGATGCGGATCGTGCAACGTTCGGCACTGATGCCGGTGACATCGAGGACGAGGGCGAACCGTTGTGGAGACGCGTCCACATTGTTCCGGTCGGTCCAGTTCAGTGTCACGACGAGTGCTGGGTCTGCGTAGGCGACGTGCACGTCGGACACCGACAGCCACGGCTCGAACCCGTAAGTTTCTTCTGCGCCGGGTGATTGAACGTACCAACCCGGTTCGCTCGGGGCGCTGCCCTCCGGCGCGGCCGGTGGCTCGGACATCGCCCGAATACAGGAGGCGACCTCCTCGACGAATGCAGTCTTCGGCGAGCCGCTGTCGATCCCTGGCACGGTGCCTCCCTCGAGTGAGAGTGTCGATTCGCGGTGCGAGGACGACTGCGCCTCGCCCTGGTTGTCGTCGTGTCGATGATGAGCACATCATTGTCCGACGCAGCCTCACACACAGTTGGTCGCCGAGGCTACAGTCGCACAATGGCGGACGATACTGCTGCACTGACGGCGTCGTGGGATTCGATAGTCGACATCCTCACCCGCAACGGCATCGACATGACTCCGACGTCGTCGGACGACGGTGTTCTGCGGGAATGGTACGACGAGAGTTCGGCGGCCGATCCTGCGGTCAGGTTCTGGTTCGCTCGACAGTGTTGGCGGTGCACGACGCTGTTCCCCTCGACCGCAACACTGGATCCGGCCAGGAGCGTTGACATCTCACGGTTGTGGGTGCAGGTGGAGCAGGGCTCGGACTACGAGCCGGAGTCGTCGGACGCCGACCAGGAAGATCTCGCCGGCGGGTGGGCCGGAACTTATGACAAGCGTTTCGTCCCCATCGCCGACCAAGATGGGGTCACGGTGATCGTCGATACGAGGCCGGGTCCGCGGCAGGGGTGCGTCAGCGAATACAAGGGTGCGTTCATCGACGAGACAGATGTTCGGTGGAGCTCCTTGGCAGAGTTGTTCACGGAGCTGCGGACTGCGCTGACGGGAAACGAACTCTTCGCCGACCGATACACAGCGGCATTTCGCGACGGTCACCTGACGTGGAGCGTCGCCGGCTGAGATGGCGGTGAATCGCTTGATCGGGCATGGGCGTACGGCCGCGCTTCGGCGGTCCCAGCACGATGCTCGAGGCTCGTCCGCGCTCTCTGGTCGCTGCGGCGATGTGTGCGTTAGTCTGATCTCAGGTGACCCCGAGTCCGACACCTTCGCGTGGCGGCCTCCTACTACTCGGGGCTTCTATATGTACGACAACGCATCCGACCGATCGTCGGCAGCGGCAGATTCACATGAGCCCTCGCTTCGAGTTGTCGTGCCCTGGTGGGTGATCGGCGACGGCTCGTTTCCCCGGGCGACCATCGGAGACGATGTCGACGTCGTCGTCGAACTGATCACGGGCACCTCCTCGCTTATCAACGAGCCCCTTGCCGCGTTCGCTGTACCGGCGTACGGGAGAGGACCGGAGCAGCGTCGAGACGGTGGGTTTCGGTGGCGCCATCTGCTGTACGGGGACGGATGGAGCGCCGGATGGTGGTCCGCTGAACCGTGCTCCGGCCGAGTCGAGCTGAACGGCTACCTCGTCGCCGAGATTCGCGGTGACGATGACGGGCCGACAGCGGTGAGCGGACGTGTCTCGGCCATGCACGCGGTACAGATCCGCCTGGACCCGACCGACGGCGGTGGGCGACGCGAGGTGAGCGGGACCGAAGAACTGATCGCCGTGGACGGGGTGCCTACTGAGCTGGAGCCGTGGTCGGTACCTGACGACGGTCGCGTTCATCGTGCGGTGACAAGCGTTCTGGTCGACCTGGATCTCGGCGATCCGCCTGTGGAACGGCCTGCGTTCATCGGCGGGACCATCGATATCTGCGGCGACGTGGTGTGGGTGATGCACCGTTCGGCTCCGACGCTGCTGCGCATCGACGCTCGATGTCATCCGCCGACGGTGGTGGAGTTTCTGTTGCCGTTGACCATCGAGTCCCCGCACGGCGAGTGGACGCGGCGGGTGCACGCGACGCCGGACGGGTGCTGGATCGTCAGTGTGCACGACATCCACCGGGTGGTGGACACGGGAGACGATGCGGTGACAGTCGCGCGCATCTGCGTGGATGGCGGACAGCCGAGCGTTCTCCACCAGGATCGTCTCTACGTCTTCGGATCCACGGGAGGTGCGTTGGCGTCGGATCGGCGGCACGGTGTGGTTCGCCGGCAGGCGGATGCGGTGCCGGTTCAGGTGTGCGACACCGCAACGCACAGCCTCCGGCCGGTGACAGATCGGGCAACCGTGTTCGAGATCCGTCGGCACTACCGACGACCGGACAGGGCGAGTGATGCAGACGGCGGGCAGTGGGGCGCCGGCAACGGGGGCGTCGTGCGGAAGACGGCCGGCGATTGGCGGCCATTGGATGTGAGCGAACCAGTCGCCGGCACGGTCACTCGGGTGCAGCCGAGACCCGAGGACGACCCGGCCACCGCGACACTCCTGGCCGAGATCACGGTCGAGGTGCCAAGACCCGATCCTGTCGACGACGAAGGCCCCGCACCAACCACACCATCGGAGGACCAGTGACACTGAACCGCACACTCGTCGTGCATGTGTCGTCGTCGGTCATCGGAGATGGGGAGATCGCTCCGCCGACGAGGGGCCAGGTACTGACGGGACCGTTGAGGTTCGTCGAGAGCGGACCCGACGATCCCGATGTCGTGCGCATCCGGGCGTGCCTCGAGCCCTCGGACACACCTCCGATGCGCCAACGCACCGATGGCGCCGAGTCACCACAACAGTGGGAGTGGAGCGGGCTGCTCCGCGGCGACGGGTGGACCGCATCGTGGCGTGGGTTCGTTCCCCGCGCAGGGGAAGTGGAGCTCACAGGGCAGTTCTGGGGCACCTTCGGGTACGACACCGATGGTCGTGTCAGGGGTCGCGTGACGCGCGTGCAGATGGCGACGGACCGGTATCGACGCACAGCAGACAGTGGGTGGCGCCCCGTACCGGGGCCCAGTCGACTACGCGAGGTCGACGCCGCTCCGCAGTTCTTCGACGACAGGCTCGTACCGACGGGCGAGGAGGACGTCGCGTACAGGGAGGGCCGCGTCAGGGTGGAACTCGACCTCGACGATGTGCCTCTCCTGCCGGTACGCCCGAGCATCGTGCCGGGGGACGTCTCCTGCGCGGGTGGCGCTATGTGGGTGGTGGATACGGCTCTTCCCATTGTCATGCGTGTCAGCGAGGGGATCGTGACGCGGTTCCTGCTGCCGGGCGTGGTCGGGGTCGAACGTCGGGTCCATGCGACGCCGTACGGGTGCTGGGTCACCGGAGCGGACGGAACGATCTGGGTTGCAGAGGGTGCGGCGCCCGTCCGCGTGGACGATCGTGACGTCCGCGCGGGTGACGTCGTCGGCGACACGTTGTTGGCGTGTACCGGGTCGTCGACGTGGACCCTGTTCAGGCCAGGTGTCGATCCCATCGACGTCGAGACTGCCGCAGGCCGGGTCACCTCTGTTGTCGTGCAGGGTGATTCTGTGTATGCCGTCGTCGTGCAAGGCGCCAAGGCCGGTGCCCGAGTGGTGCGAGTGTCGGATGCGGGGGTGTCGACTGTCGGCCCAGCGGTGCCCCTGCTGCCTCGCGGACACGGAGAGCCTTTTCTCCTGGGTGATCCCCTCCGGTTGGTCCGTGGCTCCGACGTCGGGTCGGTGCAGGAGGACCAGAGTGTGCGTGACGACGGCGAATGGGGCGGGCGCCCACTACGAGGTGGCCAGGCGGGACCGGTCTCGTGGACGGTCGGGCACGTTCCCGACGGCTCGTCCAGGACGGGGTGGTGGCCATTGCCGCGGCCGGTGGACGCCGACCGGAGTGTTCTGTCGTGGCTGCTGACCCTGCACGACTCGTCGACCTTGGAACCGTTGACCAGTGTCACCATCCCCACGTCCGTGCCACGAGTCGTGTTCGATGGCACCGGCGTCCTGGTCGTCGGTAACGGGCTGAGGAGTTTCCGCATCGACGCGCCGCTGATGGACAGCGGGGAGGACGTGGACGCCGCCCTACTCTGGGACGAGGCGGACGGGCCGCTGCTGTGAGCGCGGTACTCGCCCGGGCAGGTCGTCAGGGACCTTCCAGGCTCGGCTCCTCAGCCTCCATCAATTCGACGTCTTCCGGGGACAGAATTTCGTTGGGGTCGTAGTCCTTGGTCAGTCCACCGTCGGCGGTGGGATTCGTTTCGGCACCGAGGGCGATCTGCAGGCCACGTGCCAACGGCTCGACCATTGCAGGAGGGGCGAAGCTGGTGGTGAACGCGGCAGCGACGGCGTCTGCGGCGAGTACTTCTGCGAGGACGGACGAGGACAGGTCGACATCGTGGCCGGCGACGTTCGACGACAGATCGCAGGACTGGAAGTAGATGGGGACGATCGATTGGGCTGTCCTCCATTGGCTTTCGAGTCCGGCGTCGACGGAGGCCGCCCGGAGTCGAGCTCGTGTCGCAGCAGCGTCGGCCTCGCGCATCGGCGGTGCGCCGCGGACCTGCTCGACGTAGTCTTCGTACCCGTTGCGGGCGAAGCCTTCGACCACGTCGATGACGGATGACCAGTTCGGTCCGAGCAACTGACCGAGATTCTCTTCGGTGACCTCGAACGTCGAGATCCGTCGGGCCTGCGAGGCGAAGTACTCCTCGGTGTCGCGTACGGGGTCGAGGCCGGCCTCGGGTGGGATCGCCGCGACCCAGAGTGCTTCGGTGATGGACGCGTCGCCGGGGACGGTACTGGCGCGGTCCGCCGCCTGGTCGGACGAGAGCTGTCCACCGACGGCGACCTGCGGGCCGGGCGCGATGCCGTTGACCAGGAGAAGTTCTCCGGCGGTGTGTGACAGCTGAGTCAGTCGGCCCGCAGGTTCAGCATCGCTCTGCACCGCATCGCCTGCTGTGCAGGTGTTGTCGCGTGAGTATGGATCGACCGCGGCCTCGGGTCCGGAGCCTTCGGCGGCGTTCTCCGTGCTTGCGCATGCGGGGATCGACAACAGAAGTACGGCGCCACACATCTGAGCGACGAGCCGGGATCGGGAGTGAACCATGACGGGAGACTAGCCAGATCTGCCCGCCGGCGATGCCCGAACGCCGTCGTGCTCACCATGCCCTTGGGGGTCTGCACGGCTCAGCACGCGACCCAGCGCCAGCGCCGCTGTACGTACGGCCGGCGCGAGCAGCTGCGGCTCGAACGAGTCGGCGGGAACCGAGACGGAGAGCGCAGCAATCGGTGTGCCGAGGGACATGACCGGCGAGGCGAGGCAGCACCCGCCGAGTGCAGCCTCTTCTCGCTCGGTGGCGACTCCGGTGCGCCGCACCGCGTCGAGTTCGCGGGCGAGCGCGTCGGGGTCGGTGATCGAGTGCGCGGTGTATCGGCGCAGGGGACCGGCCAGGATGCGGGCGCGAACGTCCGGATCCTCGGGGGCCAGGAGCGCCTTCCCCACGGCGGTGCACGTGAGCGGCATCCGGCCCCCGATCTGCGAGGGGAAGGGCAGCGCGGCATGGCCGTGGATCTTCTCCGCGTACACAGCATCGGCGCCGTCCCTGACCGCGAGATGCACTGTCTGCCCGGTCACCGCGAAGAGATCCTGCATGAACGGCAACGCGGCACTGCGCAGGCGATGCTTGAGCCCGACACGTTCACCCAACTCGAACAGGGTCAATCCGAGCTCGAAGGTGTTGTCGCGGCGCGTCAGCCAGCCCAGCTCGGTGAGATCGACCAACAATCGGTGGGTAGTGGACCGAGGCAGTCCGGTGCGGGTGGCGACCTCCGCCAGCGTCAGTGCCGCACCCCGCGGGAAGGAGTCGAGCACCCATGCCGCCCGCTGCAACACCGACACCACATCCCGCGTCATGGGACAGATCCTAGTGCAGTGCCCCGGCGCGTCGATAGCGTTCCTCCCATGACTTCCGTTCCCCCCGTGACTCCGGTGCCGAACCCCGTCGCCGTCGCCGCCGACCGTCTCGCCGAGGCGTCGACGTCGAAGACGCCGTGCGCCCCCGTCCGCGACCTCGTCGCCGGCGACGACGTGGACACCGCGTATCTCATCGCGTCGCGGAACGTGCAGGCGCGCATCGCCTCGGGTCGCCGTATCGTCGGCCGCAAGATCGGCCTGACGTCTCCGGCGGTGCAGAAGCAACTGGGCGTCGATCGCCCCGACTTCGGGGTCCTGTTCGACGACTTCGACGTCTCCGCCGACGAGCACATCGATTCCACCCGGCTGCTGCAGCCGCGGATCGAGGCAGAGATCGCCTTCATCCTGTCGAGCCCCATCGACCGGGAGATCACCGTCGACGATGCCCCCGGGTACGTCGAGACGGTCGCCGCAGCATTCGAGATCGTCGACAGCCGGATCGCCGGCTGGGACATCACCCTCGCCGACACCGTCGCCGACAACGCCTCCTCCGGCCTCTACGTCCTCGGCGACACCGTCACCCGCACCGCCGCACCAGAACTCGCTGACGTCGGCATGACCATGACCGCCGACGGCGACCAGGTGTCCAGCGGCCGGGGATCGGACTGCCTGGGCAGCCCGTGGAATGCACTGGTGTGGCTGGCCAACACCAGCCTGGCCTACGGATCGCCTCTGCAAGCGGGCGAGGTGATCCTCTCCGGCGCACTCGGACCCATGGTTCCGGTCACCCCCGGATCGACGTACGAAGCGTCCATCTCCGGGGTCGGGACTGTCACCGCGACCTTCACGGCCTGAGCTGCACGCCCCAACCGACACCAGAACCACGACGAAACGAGACACCATGGCGCCCACCAAAGCCGCTGTCATCGGCTCCGGCAACATCGGAACCGACCTGGTCATCAAATTGAAGAGAGTCGCGAAGAACGTCGAGATCGCCGTTCTCGTCGGTATCGACCCGAACTCCGACGGTCTTGCCCGCGCACGTCGAATGGGTATCAGCACAGTCGATTGCGGTGTCCAGGGCCTGATCGAACATCCCGATTTCGCGGACATCGACATCATCTTCGACTCCACGTCGGCCAAGGCGCATGTCGCGAACGCAGAGGCCCTGCGACCCCACGGTAAGCGGTTGATCGACCTGACCCCGGCCGCGCTGGGCCCGTACGTCGTGCCGGCCGTCAACCTCGACGAGCACCTCGACGCTCCCGACGTCAACATGGTGACCTGCGGCGGACAAGCCACTATCCCCATCGTGGCAGCGATCTCCCGCGTCACCGCGGTGCACTACGCCGAGATCGTCGCCTCGATCGCCTCGAAGTCCGCGGGACCCGGTACCCGCGCGAACATCGACGAGTTCACCGAGACGACCGCCGAGGCGATCGAGAAGGTCGGGGGTGCAGCGCACGGCAAGGCCATCATCGTCCTCAACCCCGCCGAACCGCCGCTCATCATGCGCGACACCGTCCTCGCCCTCGTCACCGATCCCGACCAGGACGCTGTTCGACGGTCGATCCACGACATGGTCGCCGACGTGTCGGCCTACGTTCCCGGCTACCGCCTCAAGCAGGACGTCCAGTTCACCGCCCTCGACGACGCCGAATCCGTCGCCACCCTCACCGGCGGTGTGGAGAAGGGACCGGGCCTGTGGAAGGTGTCGGTGTTCCTCGAGGTCGAGGGCGCCGCGCACTACCTGCCCGCCTACGCCGGCAATCTCGACATCATGACCTCCGCCGCCCTGCAGGTCGCGGAGAAGATGGCCACCGACGCAGCACTGGAGACAGCCCGATGACCGAGACCACCACGCGCGCCTTCGCCGCAGACGGCGCCGCCCTCTACATCCAGGACGTCACCCTCCGAGATGGCATGCACGCCATGCGACATCGGATCGACCCGGCCACCGTCGCCCGCGTCGCCGGCGCCCTCGACGCCGCCGGTGTCGACGCCATCGAGGTCACCCACGGCGACGGCCTGGCCGGCCACAGCCTGACCTACGGGCCCGGAAGCAACACCGACTGGGAATGGATCGAAGCGGCTGCCTCGGCCGTCCACCGCGCGAAACTCACCACCCTGCTCCTGCCCGGAGTCGGCACGGTGGCCGAACTGAAGAAGGCTCACGAACTGGGTGTCACCTCTGTCCGCGTGGCCACGCACTGCACCGAGGCGGACGTCTCCGCGCAGCACATCGACAAAGCCCGTGAACTCGGTATGGACGTCTCGGGGTTCCTGATGATGTCGCATCTGGCGGAACCGGCACAGCTCGCCGAGCAGGCGCGACTCATGGAATCGTATGGCGCGCACTGCGTGTACGTCACCGACTCCGGTGGACGTCTGACGATGAACGGTGTCCGAGAGCGTGTGCGGGCGTACCGCGACGTTCTCGACTCGAACACCCAGATCGGCATCCACGCCCACCAGAACCTGTCACTGTCCGTCGCGAACTCCGTCGTCGCCGTCGAGGAGGGCGTCACCCGCGTCGACGCGTCACTCGCAGGTCACGGCGCCGGTGCCGGCAACTGCCCGATCGAGCCGTTCGTCGCCGTGGCCGACCTGAACGGGTGGAAGCACGGTTGCGACCTCTTCGGCCTTCAGGACGCTGCGGACGACATCGTGCGCCCCCTGCAGGACCGACCCGTCCAGGTCGACCGAGAGACCCTGACCCTCGGCTACGCGGGGGTCTACTCGAGCTTCCTTCGGCACGCCGAGACCGCTGCGCGGCAGTACGGACTCGACACCCGCTCCATCCTGCTCGCCGTGGGTGAGCGGGGCCTCGTCGGCGGCCAGGAAGACCTGATCACCGACATCGCCCTCGACCTCGTCGCAGCTCGCTCGTGACGCGCCCGCATCGCTGACGGGAGATTCCCTTTCTCGGGGTGGTGTCGGGGTGCTCCCGGATGTTCGGGCGTGCGGATCGTTCCTAGTGTCGATCGTGTGCAGACACCCTCGGGAACGACACGCATGAGTATGCCTGCGGCGGTGGCCTTTCTCCTCGCTGCGGCAGCCGGGCTGCTGCATGCGGCTGCGAGCGCGTACTGGGCGCTGGGTGGTCGATGGCAGCTCGCCTCGGTGGGGGACTGGGCGGTGACCCTGGCCGACGACCGACCGGTGGTGAGCGGTCTCGCGCTCGGTGTCGTCGCTGTCGTGAAGGCCGGCGCTGCTGTCCTCCCGTGGGTGAACGAGCGGGTCCGAGGCCACGGTCATCGGCAGGTCCGCGTGTGCGGGTGGTGCGCTGGCGGTGTGTTGTTCGTGTGGGGCGCGTTGTCGACGGTGTCCGCGGCAGGGGTGCTCGCCGGCGCCATCGTTCCCGACGGCGGGTACGACCGGACCGCCATGATCGGGCATGCCGTGGTCTGGGATCCGCTGTTCACGGTCTGGGGAGCGGCGCTGCTGTCCGGGTTGTGGTTCACCACGCACCGGGCCACGGCGCTGACGGGAGTACGACGATGACCGCGGCACGACGAGTCGTCGCCGTGTTTCTGGGCGCTCTGACACTGCTTGCACTGTCGATCTGCCCGGCGGCCGGTCGAGGGCACGGTGAGGAGTCGTTGCAGGGCTTCGTCACTCGGTGGGCCTCGGCGATCGGTGCACCGGGAATGGCCGCACGGATCGTCGACAGCGACGGAGCGCGGTCTGCGGCATTCGTGGGAGTCGACGGGGACGGTCACGACATCGACGGGTCGACCCCGTTCGTCTGGGGGTCGGTGTCGAAGCAGTTCGCGGCAGCGACAGCGAGGGGCCTCGAGCGCGAGGGCGTTCTCGACGCGACCAGCCCTGTCGTCGAGGTGGTCCCGCAGGCTCGCCGAGTGCTCACCGACCCCGCAGTGACCGTCGACGACCTCGTTCATCACACCAGTGGGTTGCCGCACGACATCACCGTCACTGACGAGTGGACCCGAAGGGGTTCCGCGACCGACGCCGTCACCGTCCTCGACGCGCCGAAGGGGGCCGGTTCTCGTGGTGAGTTCCGGTACTCGAGTCTGAACTACCTGCTCCTGCAGTCTGTGATCGAGCAGGCGGGAGGGTCCTCCTACGCCGACGCCGTGCGCCGCGTCGTACTCGATCCCGCCGGCAGTGACGCCATCACCGACCCGCAGCTGTTCATCGACAATGTTCCGCCAGGACACGTTCCGTTCTTCGGTTCCTCCCGCCCGGTCGATGTCGGCGTCGATTCGGCGGGGTTGGGATACGGCTACCTCGCCGGCTCCATCGATGACCTGGGACGCTATGCGTCGTGGCGACTGCGGGAACGTCATGACGGCGACGCCCGGTATCGCGAGGTGCCGACGGCTCAGGGTTCGACCTACGGTGACGGCCTGTTCCACGAGAGGATCGGTGGCCACGATGTCTGGTGGCATGCGGGTGCGGTGCCCGGCTACTACACCTACGTCTCTCTGATTCCGTCCCTGGACATCGCAATCGTGTTGGGAACGAACCGATACGGTGAGATCGAGGCCGATCGACTCGCGGCCGTCGGCCGGAACCTGACGACGTCGGTGACGGGTGGACGGACGAGCGAGCTTCCCGCGTCCTCGGCGTCTGCCGTGCTCGGAGCGCTCGCTGTGATCATCGCGACGCTGGTGGTCGGCATCGGCGTTCACGCGGTCCGCATCGTCTCGGGCAGGACGCCCCAGCGGACCAGAGGGGTCGCCGTCGTGCGCGGGGTCGTGGTGGCCGGGGTAGGGACAGCGGCCGCTGTCGCCGTCCTGTTCGGACTGTCTGCGATGACCGGCGCGGGGTTGTCGGTGGCAGGCAGGTGGGCCCCGGACGTGGCTCTGCTGGTGTGGATGTTGCTCGTGGCGATCGCTGCGGCCGCCGTGGTCGACGTGCTCGGGCAGGTCGTGGGGTGCCGACGTGTCCGTGGGGCGCGGTGAGCGTAGGCACTGCACGTCGGCCGCCACGCGCAGATCTGACATGTGTCCGGGGGCTGCACACGGCAGAGACCTTGCTCCGGAGCCATCCACGAGGTCGACGTAGTCGTGGACAGCCGCGAGCCGGGGAGACGGTTATCCGATGGCGAGGGCGCTGCGCTGTCTGCGATGGTGGACGGATGAGTGCAGTCGAGGCGTTGCCGGCCGGCCCGCGCGGACGTCGACTGCTTCTCGAGTACGCGCTGCTCGCCGAGCAGTACTCGGGGGCCGAGTCGGATGGCTCGCTGCACACCGCGGTGGTCCTCGCGGCATATCGCCTGGACGTCGATCAGGGCGCCGGAGTGGTGATGTTCGGGCCCGGCGCGGACGAGGCGCGGCGGACGGTGGTGACCGCGGACGACGTCGCCGATCGGCTGTCACGCGTTCGACTTCCGGAGGTGACGGCGCCGGCGTTGCGCTCAGCTCTCGCATTGTCGGTGGACTTCGCCCGTTACTGGCAGCCACCGGACGGTCAGGACGTTCTCGCGGCCGCCGAGTCCGTTCGCGGTGAGCTGTTACGGATCGCCGAGCACGTCACAGCGTCGCCGCAGGCACAGTGGTGGTGGTCAGGTCAGGTGGCCACCGATCAATGGATGGTGGGGTGGGAGGACCCTGATGCGGGCTTCCCGGACGAGTCCGGGGCGACACCTACCTCGACGTTGCTGAGCGACTACGCGGCTCGCGTGAAGGAACAGGAGGAGCGAGCCGCGCGTGAGTGGCCGACCGATCCGTCCGCGGGCGTCTCTGGAGAATGGTGGTCGTGGCCGCCGACACGGTGCTCGACGCGAATGTTGTCCGACGACAGCCCGGCGGGGCTGTGGTTCGTCGAGGACAGTATGGGGTGGGAGCGCGCGGTCTCTCGGCGTCTCCACGTTCCTGAGGACGTTCGGATGTACGAAGTCGACGGCGCGACGGCGTGGGCAGCACTGTGCAGGCGGTTCCCCGTCGAGGTCACCGCGCAGAAGCGGCACGACTGGTACGACACCACAGGTCGGAGCGGGCGTTGGGTCATTCCCGACTGGCCACTGGTGGCCGAACACTACGACGGTGTTCATCTGACGGTCAGCGGATACCTCGTCGCAGCAGGAACGGCCATCACCGTGGACGACGACACGGCGAGTGTCATAGCAGGGTGGTCACCCGACGAAACCTACTGGCTCACCGATGCTGCAACGTCCGACAGCGGAGCGACGCGAGTGTGGTCGTGCGACCACAGGGGTGAACATCCCGTGTGGACCGAGGAGCGGCAGCGACCGTCATCGTCTCGCCCGCACTGATCGTGTGTCCCGGTGGTGGTCCGGCACTGTCGGGGCCGATCGAATCCGCCACTCACCGCGCGGCTCCGAGCCGACAGCGCGAGCATCGTCTTACTGGACGATCACTGTTCTCGCAGCGGCCCTGGACGATCCCGCCGTGTCGTGAGGATGGTAGGCAGTACCGGCTACCGCTTCCGCCGGAACCCGGACGGGCAGCCGCCACGACGAATGGCGTCCGCTCCGTCCGAGCCCATCGCGACGAACGACGCCGCCGCCGATGTCGCACCCCGGGACGCGTCAGGATCAGTCGGTGACGGCCACGAACTCGTTCGGAGTGACGTCGAGTTCGCTGCTGACAATGACGTCACCGGTGGTCAGATCCACGGCGTGGATGCTGTCGGTGTCCGGTTCGGTCACGTAGGCGGTGTCGCCGGTGACAGAGATGCCGGGGTGTGCGTCCTGGTACTCGCCGGGGCCTTCCCACTCACCGATGACGGGGTAGGAAGCGGTGAACTCGCGCGTCTCGGGATCGAAGACGTGCACGGCGCCGTCGGTTCCGATGATGTAGGCCTTGTCGTCGGGTCCACGGGAGACCCCGCGCCAGGTGTACTCGGCACCGTCGGGCATCTGGACGACCTCCAGCGTCTTCGCCACGGTGTCGATGACGGTGACCGCCTGCAGCAGTGAGCCTTCCGCGTCGGCGTCGTTCTTGTAGTCGCCGACGACCAAGGGACTGGTCTCGCTGACGTACGCGTTGCCCGTACGCCCGTAGGGCTGGTCCGGCGCGTCGAGCTCGGTGATCTCGCCCTTGTCGTAGACCAGGACACCGTTCTCGCAGCCGAAGACGACGATCTCGTTCTGTGCCGTTCCCTCGCCGTGGACGCCGGGGCACTGATCGTTGCGCGCGATGACCGCACCGGCGGCATTGCGCACCTCGATACCGGTGCGTCCGTTGGCATTGCCGACGGTGGTGAGGAACGTGCCGTCCTCGAGAACGATCGAGACTCCGTGATGCGCCTCCACACCGGGAATGCTCTCCACCTCGGGGAGACCGTCGCTCGACTCCAGTGCTGCCGTGTCGAAGATCGTGGTGTCGCTGGTGCCGTCGGCGTACAGAATGGTCTTGCCGCTGTGGCGGACGACATGGCCCGCCTTCTCCGCTTCGAAGAGCGTGTCCGTGAGCTGTGGTGCGTCGGTGGTGCCGGCGGCGGTGTCGAGTACCTGGAAGCCCTTGCTCGTGGTCACCATGACGTTGCGCCCGTCGCCGGCGAGGTTGAGGCGTGTGTAGTCCTCGGAGTCGAAGTCCGCGATGGTCTCGAGGGTGGCGGCGTCCAGCACCTGCACGCCGCCGTCGTAGGAGACCGCGACACGAGGGCCTGCCTGTATCGCTGCGGTGGTGCTGGTGGTGGAATCGGCGGCGGTGGTGGTTCCGGAGGAGCACGCCGCGAGAGTGACGACCGCACCGAGCGCGAGCACCGTGGAGCCTGCTCGCTGGAAGTGGTTGGGACGCATGTGAATCCTTTTCTGTGTGGGAACGATACCGATCAAGGGGAGAGGCCGGCGGCGATGCGTTCGGTGTTGACGCGCATCATCGTCAGATAGTCGGGGGCGCCGCCGTCGGGACCTGTGAGCGACTCGGTGAACAACTGCACGACGTCCACGCTGATGTCGGCTTCGCTGGCGAGTGCCTGAACGAGGCGGTCGGGCGAGGACGATTCTGCGAAGATGCTGCGGACACCGGTGGAGTCGACGGCATCGACGAGATCGGACAGGTCCGACGCCGACGGTGCGGCGAGGGTGGTGCCGCCGGGTATGACCGCCCCGACGACCTCGAAGTCGAAACGGTCGGCGAGGTAACCGAAGACATGGTGATTGGTGACGAGCGCACGCCGTTCGTCGGGGATCGCGGCGAACGAGGCGGACATCTCCTCGTCGAGACTCTGCAGCTGTCCGCGGTACTCGGCCGCTCGTGTCGACATGGTGGCCGGATCCACTCCGTCGAGATCGCCGAGCACCGGTTCCAAGGCATCGACGACAGCGATCATGCGGGCAGGATCGGTCCAGAAGTGGGAGTCGGGGCTGCCCGCCGCGTCGCCCTCCCGGTAGTCGAGCACGTCGATGACGTCCCCGGCGACGAACGTCGAAACGTTCTCTGCAGCTGCGGCGTCGAGATGCTGCTGCAGCCCCTCCTCCAATCCCAGTCCGTTCGAGACGACGAGGTCGGCCGAGCGCAGACGCGCGCCCTCCTGCGCGGAGATTTCGAACGAGTGTGGATCGGCGTTCGGCTTCATCAGCGTCACGACCTCTGCCTCGTCGCCGACGAGTTCCTCGACGACGTCGCCGAGGATGTTCGTGGAGACCATCACCACCGGACGGTCGTCGACTGCCGCCGAACATCCAGCGAGAGAGACCACCACAGCCACTGCCGCCGCTGCCAGGGGTGTGCCCGTCCGGTGCCGTCGCATCATCAGCGTCCCGTCTCGGCCGTGAAGGCTGGTTCGGATGCGGTCTCGAACGTGCGTGAGACGCGGGCGTCGTCGGCGTAGTCGATCTCGTACAGCTTCCGTTCGGTGGGCGCGCTGAGGTAGGCGCGTTGCTGGTCGGCGATCAGAGTGGGTGCTTCACCGGCGGCCAGTGATGCGGCGACGAGCGCGCCCGTCTCGGCAAGGACCGAACCGTCGGCTCCGTCCAGTACGAAGACGCGGCCGTCGGCCGTGAGGGCGAGAACGTGGTCGTCGCTGTCGTCGATCGCCGACACGTGCGCCAAGCGAGTGGGAGCGGGAAGGAGCGTCCACGACCTCTGGCGGGTGTCGAGCAACCAGATGCCCTGGTCGCCGGCCAGACCGGCGACGGCGGGGCGGCCCTCGCGATTGTCGAACGACACTGCCGGAGGGGCGATGTCATCGGCAGGGTAGGGGATCTTCTCCACTGTGAGTTCGTCTCCGGCGGACGACGCGAGCAGGGCGCCGTCGGAGCAGCCGACCACGGTGCCGACACGTGTGGTGATGGTGCCGGCGGCGTCGGGGCACGACTCGACGAGACCGGTGCGCGTCCCGTCCGAGGTGTGCCCGACGACTGTCCGTGAGGGGCCGACCCCGTCGGTGACGAGGGCGAACGATCCGACGGGCACGACCATGCCGTCTCCCGGTGGGTTCCGCAGCCGGAACGACTCGGAGATCTCGCCCTTCGACAACGCCTCGGTGTCGAGCAGGACGGCGTCGCCGGTGTCGGGAAAGTAGAGCCCGGTTCCGCCCGAGGTGGATTGATTCGACGTGGCCACGGTCGCGGCGCCGGCGCCCTGGACGGTGCCGAGGAGCCGAGGTTCGGCGCGGTAGTAGTGGAAGTGGTCGACGTGGTCCCAGGTCCAGACGCCGCTGTCCACGATCTCGATGCCCGCGTCCGTCCGGGCGAACAGGTAGCGTCCGTCGGTGCTCATCGCCTCGGGTGCACCGATGGCGCCGAGATCGGACACCGATTCGTCCAGTAGATCCAGGTGCGAGATCGAGCCGGTGGGGTCGATGGTCGTGAGTCCGAGTCGAGGCTCGGCGAGTTCCGCGGCGTCGGCGATCGCTCCGTGTCCTTCGACGGGTGCCTCGTCGGCGGGGATCGTCGGAGCCTGCTCGGTGGAGCACGCGGTCAGGCCGACGACGAGGGCGAGAGCGGTGGTCGTGATGTGGTGTCGCACAGTGTCCTTTCGGGTGGGGCGGCCGGTGTCAGGTGGAACGAGCCGGTGCAGGTGTTCCGCGTGCGAGTGACCTGATGGCCGTTCTGGCCGCCACCGACAGGCCCGAGACGGCGATCGCGGTGGCGGCCACCGAGGCGCCGGCCGCGGTGGCCGCGTGCCAGGAGATCAGCAGGCCGACGAACACCGACACCACACCGATCGAGGCGGCCGCCACCATGCGAGTCGGGATCCGAGTGGTCCACTGTTCGGCGGCGACGGCAGGTGCGAGCAGGAGGCCGACGACCAGAAGCGAGCCGACAGCCTGGTAGGAGGCCACGACAGCGAGCGTCACCAGGGCGACCAGTGCAGCCTGTGCCGCGCGGGGAGCAAGGCCCAGAACCGACGCGATGCGGGGATCGAGCGCGAGCGCCACCAGTGAGCGATGAAAGCCTGCGGCCACCGTCATGCCGACCACCACCGCAATGGCGAGGAGCGCGATGTCCACCGACGTGACGGCCAGGATGTCCCCGAAGAGGATGGACGTGGCGTCGGTCGCGAAGCTCCCCGAGTGCGAGATGATGATGACTCCGAGTGCCAGCATCGAGACGAACAGCATGCCGATGCTCGTGTCGTAGGAGAGGGATCCGCGACGCTGGAGCGCAGCGATGCCGAGGCTCATGACGACCGCGCTGAGCGCGCCGCCCACCAGCACGGGCGCCCCCAGGACCGTCGCCAGAGCGACTCCAGGCAACATCCCGTGCGCGAGAGCCTCACCCAGGAACGCCATGCCGCGGATGACGACCCAGGTGCCGACGACCCCGCACAGCACCGCCACCAGTGCACCGCCGAGGAGGGCGCGTTGCACGAAGGCGAGCGAGAAGGGTTCGACGAGTGCCTGAAATGTCACGCTCGGGATCGTAACGATAGTGATAACGGTTTCCAAAATCGTTAAGGTGGATCCATGAGCGAGATCGCGACGACCCGACCCGCTGCTCGGCTGCGCAGTGTCCGCGTGGAGTTCGACGGACACTCGGCCATCGACGGGGTCGACCTGGACGTGGTCGCGGGGGAGGTGACGGTGATCGCAGGTCCGAACGGTGCCGGCAAGTCCACCCTGCTGGAAGTGATCGCGGGGACACGTGCGTTGACTGCCGGCACCCGAGTCGCTACGCGGGCACTAGGATTCGTTCCGCAGCGCGCGGCCGTCCCGGATCGGCTGCCGGTGACCGTGCGGGACGTCGCGACAGTCGGCGTCTGGGGCAGGACGGGGGCGTGGCGCCGTGTCGATGCCGAGTCTCGCCGTGTCGTCGACGACGCGCTCGATCGGCTCGGTATCAGCGAACTCGCGGACAGGTCCTTCTCCGCGTTGTCAGGCGGTCAGAGGCAGCGGGCTCTGCTCGCACAGGGCCTTGCGCGTCGCGCGGACCTCCTTCTCCTCGACGAACCCACGACGGGTCTGGACACGACGAGTGGGGACCGCATTCGAGACGTGATGAGGGCGGAAGCCCGGCGCGGCGTGGCGGTCGCGTGCGTGTCCCACGATCCGCTGGTGCTGGACCTGGCCGATCGGGTCGTGACCCTCGAAGAGGGCCGCATCGTCCTCAGCGGCGACCGGTACCGTCGGTCCTATCGCGACCGCTGATATCGAGCGCGAGGGTGCAGAGCAGGGTCCACAATGGGAGCCGAGCTACTCGCGACATCGAGCGCAGGGGGAGGACATGATGAGCACCGAGGACGATCAGGCGGCAGAGGATCCACGCGCCCACTGGCGAGTACTGCCGGACACGGTGTCACCGACCGACGACGAAGTGCAGACGCAGACCACCCAGGTCGATCTCGATGTGCCGCCACCGTTCGATCCGATTCTGGGAATAGTGCGTCCGTACCGTTGACGACGGGCCGATCGCGGGGAGATTCAGCCGCGGCGACCCACCACCGGATTGAGCTCGGAGTCCGCGAGTCCACCGGGCTCGATGCCAGGGAGGAACTCGCGCCACGTGCCGCTGATCAGGGTCGGCGATTCCACGACACGGGTGCCGTCGGCGAAGTAGGTGGTGGCGAGTGCTCGACGCGGCTGCGTCGTCCGATTCGGACCCGCGGTGTGGAAGCACAGCGCGGAATGGAACGACACGTCTCCCACCGCGAACGGCTCCGCTTCCACCGCGACGTCGCGCTCGAGGAAGCGTCGGGTGACGGCCTCGTCGTACGACGTACCGACCTTGTCGAACTCCAGATCGGCGACCTCGTTCAGCACGTCCCGGCCGCGAGCGAAGGACAGCGGACCCATGCGGCCCGGGATGGCCGACATCGGCATCCATGCGGTGACGGCGTCGGTGGTATGCAGAGGGAAGTGTTCGGCGTCGTGATGCCACGGCGTGCGCCCACAGCCGGGCTCCTTGGACAGCGCATTGTCGTGGTACAGGCGAACTCCGGACACGTCGAGCAGTGTCGCGGCCAGGCCGCCGATCCGGGGCGAGAGCGCCACGGTGCGCATCAGGTCGTCGTGGAGCCACATCTGCTCGAGCGCGGTGAATCGGCCGGCGACGTCGTCACCGTGTTCCGCGCGCAGCAACTCCTCGAGTCGCTCGGCGAGGCGACGCACCACCGCCGGCGACAGCACTGCGGGCAGTCGCACGAAAGCCTGCCGTGCGAATGCCTCGACGGAGGCGGAGTCGAGGTCGTAGGGCTCGGCCAGCTCGCGCTCGATCTGCTCGTCCGTGGCGGCCTCGACATCGGGCAGGCCGGGACCCTCGACCAGTTCGGTGGGCGCCGCATCGTTCGCGGCCAGGGTGACGTACCAGTCCCACCAGTCCTGATCGTCGCCTGCCCAGTCCTGATCGATACCGCCGTCCCGGTTCTGTTCGGGCAGGCGATCATTGGTGGTCGAGTCGTTCAGAGCCACAGCAGGGCCGCCTCGTGCGAGAAGGTGTAGGAACCGGACGCGTCGCGGCAGGAGGCCAGGTAGTCGCCCAGCACCGGGGCGGCTTCCATCTCCTCCAGCGACACCGAGTCGTCGAACGCGCAGCGCTGGAGGAACCCTTCGGCGATGCCACGGTCGGAGGTACCGGTCGTGTAGGTGACGCGCTGGTCGCGTACGTCCGCGCCGGCTCGTGTCAGTGCGTCGCGCACCTGTTCGGCGGTCGTGTACGGCGTCGCCTCGCGCACCCCGGCGCGGAAGGCGTCGTAGAACGCGAGGTAGTGCGAGGCCGCCGTGGCCTGTGCGACCAGGCCCAGGCCTCCGGGAGCCAGTGCGGCCACGAATCGTTCTGCCGCAGCGTCCAACTCGTCCGGCGGAAGTGCGTAGAGCGCGTGGGTGGCCCAGACGACGTCGTAGCCGGCGTGGTCCGCGGGGAGGTCCTGCAGGGTCATCACCAGGTCGTGCCGGGCCGCGAACGGCGCGCCGAGCGCGCCGCGTGCCTCGGCGACGGAGAACGCGGACGGGTCGAGCAGGTCGTAGGCCAGCTCGGGAACCGCCGACAGGTCTGTGTAGCGGCGCAGCGCGGTGGGGAACTTTCCGCTGCCGCACGCCACGTCGAGCAGCGACCAGCCCTCGTGCGCGCGGTCGCCGAGGAGCGTCGGCCAGTCGGCGGCCAACGCCAGCTGCCGGTAGTCCTCGGTCGCGAGAGCGTAGAACGCCTCCATGCCCGTGCGACCGGCTTCGCTCCAGTGCTCGAGGCTGCGCTCTGCTGTGTCTCCGCTGCTCATGTCACTCCTCCTGAAAGGAGCCGACCGCAACACACCGGATGAGGCGTCGTGATTGACTCGTATCTGATGTCCAACATAGCTGCGCCACCGCCCACCGAGCTCGCCGCAGTGCTTCTCGACGGTGTGCGCGCCGTGCGGCGGGGAGCTCCGGCCCTGGCCGGCCTCGAACCCGACTCCTACGCCCGCCTGCATTCCGCTTTCGAACTGCTCTCCGATCAGCGCGATCTGATCGCCGAGCACCTTGCCGGCAGGCTGGGTACCAGGGGGGACGGACCGATCTCGGTGCTGTCTGTGGGATGCGGTGACGGCGTGCTGGACGTCCGTCTCGCCGCCGGTCTGGTGTTGGCGGTGCCGGGGCGCCCCGTGCGGTACGTCGGAGTCGATCCGTGGATCGGCAGTGTCGAGCGCTTCACCGACACGATGGCCGCGCTCGGTGCCGACGAGCTGAGTGCCGACGGCCACGTGGCGTCGTTCGGTGACTCCCCGGTGGACGAGACATTCGACGTCGTGATGTTCGTGCACTCGATGTACTACGTCGCCGACGTCGAGGCGACCCTGCGCGCTGCGCTGGCGTTGCTACGTCCCGGTGGCGAACTGTGGGTGGCCATCGCACCGTCGGCCGAGCTGAACGCGCTGGTCGGAGTTCTCGCACCGCCGCTCGAGGGTCATCGACAGTGGTTCAGCGGTGACGTCGGAGACGCCTTCGTCGACGCCGGGATCGTCGTCGACGACGTGGCCACTCTGCACGCGCTGGTCGATCTGGCGTCCGCGAGCGACGAGGTGCTCGACTTCGCGGTGCAGGCCAGGCTGACCCCCGATCTACGGGGCCCGGTGCGGGCCTACCTCGACGCGGTGTCGGTCCCCGGCGCGGACGGAGGCCTTCGAGTGCCGCATCCGGTGGACGTGTTCACCGCGTCCCGTCACTGACCCCGTCCCGCAGTGCGTCGTCGATCGTCTCGCCCACGGCAGCCGCGCCCACGGCGGTCATGATCGTGCCGGCATGATCGAGGCCGTCCAGTGCTCTGACGGACGTCAGCTCGAGAGCGTCGATGTCCTGCGGCGAGTACATCGGCGGAGACCCTGCCCCGACGCTCCACTGAGCGTGCAGGAATCGGATCGGCACCGTCAGGTCGCGGAACCGCGAGTCGCCGAAGAAGACGTCCGTGGCGTCCGCGACGACCGCATCGGTCGACAGCCGGATCGCACCGTCGGCCAGATCATGAGCGGCGTACTCCCGGAGGAGCGGATCGTCACGGTCCAGCAGCGGTAACGACGTCGACACCAGGAAGTCGAGGTAGTCGTCGAGGTCGTCCCATCGCTGCCGCGTTCGCGCGATCCTGTCCTCGAACACGGCTGCGACGGTGTCTCGGGTGAGACCGGCCGGCGGTTCCACCGGCACGCCTCCGTCGACGAGAACGAGACTCTTCGCTCTGGATGGGAACCGCGCTGCGAATTCGACAGCCGCGAATGCACCCATCGACATGCCGCACACGTGCGCGGAGTCGAGTCCCAGGGCCTCGAGAACGGCGTCCAGATCTTCCGCGTGACGGGCGAGCGACGACGCGCCCGTGACGTCGACGCTGTCACCGCGGCCGCGGAGGTCCGGCGCGACGAGCGTCAGGTGTGGCGCCTCCGCGTGCAGCCAGTTCCACAGCATGCGCTGGCTGGACACCCCGTGGATCACGAGGATCGGATCGGAGCTGCCCGTGCGTGTCTCGACGGCGATGTGTCCGCCCGACACCGGTACTCGTTCGACGGTCATGGTGCAGACACTAGGCGCGGACCCGGTGATGACGGTGGAAGTACGTGCGCTGCACGTTTCGCTGTCCGATTCGGGTCACGGTTGTACCGTCGCAGAGTCACGAGGCCACGAGGGATGCACCTCGACGGCCACACACCGTCGAAGAAGGGGCCTCATGCCCGACACGTCACCGCGCACGCACCACGAGATCCTCATCGTCGGCGGAGGCTTCTCCGGCCTGGGTGCCGCTATTGCGCTTCGCAAGGCCGGCTTCGACGATCTTCTCATCGTCGACGACGGTGACGGTCCCGGCGGCACGTGGCAGTGGAACACCTATCCGGGCGTGGCGGTCGACATCCCGTCCTTCAGCTACCAGTTCTCGTTCGCTCAGCGATCCACCTGGTCGCGCAGCTACGCCCCCGGCCGCGAGTTGCGTGCCTACGCCGAGCAGATCGTCGACGAGTACGGCCTGGCGCCTCATCTGCAGTTCGGCACGCGCGTACACGGGGCCTCGTTCGATGCGCCGTCCGTGACGTGGTCGATCTCGACCAGCGCCGGCGACGTGACGGCACGCTGGTTGATCCACGCGGGCGGGCCGCTGAGCCAGCCCAAGCTCCCCGACATCGAGGGCATCGACACCTTCGAGGGCGCGACGATGCACACCAGCCGGTGGAACCACGAGGTCTCGCTGGCCGGTAAGCGGGTCGGCATCATCGGTACCGGCGCGACGGCGGTGCAGGTGGTCCCGGAGATCGCACCGGAGGTGGACCATCTGACGGTGTTTCAACGCACGCCCATCTGGTGCCTGCCGAAGCCGGACTTCCCGCTCGGCCGAATGGGACGCGCGAGTCTCGAGACAGTCCCCGGAGTCCGGCAGATCGCCCGCCTGGCGAGCCAGGCGTTCGTCGAGGCGACGTTCCCGGTGCTGGCGCACTTTCACAAGTGGGTTCCCGCCACCGCGGCTCTCCAGGTCGCCGCGCGTCGGTACATCGCCGCACAGGTACACGATCCGGCCACACGGGACGCCCTGACTCCGACCTACGCGCTCGGGTGCAAACGGCCGAGTTTCCACAACTCGTATCTCTCGACGTTCAACCGGGACAACGTCTCTCTGCAGACGACGTCCATCGAGGCGATCACGCCCGGCGGCATCCGCACGAGCGACGGCGTGCAGCACGAGCTCGACGTGTTGGTCCTCGCCACCGGATTCAAGGTCACCGACAGGGACGCACTGCCGACGTATCCGCTCACCTCCGCCGACGGCACCGATCTGGCGGAGCACTGGGACGCCGAGAGGTTCCACACCTATCAGGGCGTCGCGACGGCGGGCTTTCCGAACTTCTTCACCGTCTTCGGCCCCTACGGATACAACGGCGCCTCGTTCTTCACCCTGGTCGAGAACAGTGCCGCGCACATCGTGCGTGTCCTGACCGAGGCTCGTCGACGCCGGGCCACCTTCGCCGAGGTGACCTCGGCGGCGCAGGAGCAGTACATGAGCGCGATACTGGCACGTCGGTCGTGGCAGGTCTTCACCGATCCGACGTGTGCCGGCGCCAACAGCTACTACTTCACCGCGAACGGGGACGTGCCGTTCCGGGCGTCGACCACTCCCGAGGCGGCATGGCGCAGCCGCCGATTCCCCCTGGCCGACTACGCCTTCGGTGGACGGGCGGGCTGATCGCCGCCTAGGTCGAATTCAGCTCGTGCGCAGTGCCGCAACGACCGGCGCGAACATGGTGGTCTTGATCGCGCCGAGGGTGCCGCGGTCCTTGCCGGCGATGGGCGTGATCCGCTCGATCGCGGCATCGACGACCTCGTCGTCGGGGGCGGTGGCGTCGACGAGCCTCGCGGTCAGTGCCTCGGCGCCGCCGTAGCGGTGCCCCGTGGTCATCGCGACGACGGCGTCCTGCGGTGACAGCTTCGCCTGGATCAGCGCCGCCATGCCCGGGGTGAAAGGAATGTCGATGTCGACCTCGGGGAAGCAGTAGTAACCGCGATCGGCGCGCATGGTGCGGAAGTCGTGCGCCAGAGCGAACATCGCGCCGGCACCGAAGGCATGGCCGTTGACGGCAGCGACGGTGGGGAGCGGGAACGTCAGGATGCGGGCGAAAAGGTCGTGCACCCGGCCGACGTACCAGTCGGCGCGCTCGCCGTTGGCCATGAGCCAGTCGAGGTCGAGTCCGTTGGAGTAGAACTTTCCCGTGCCGACGGTGACGAGTCCGCGGGCGTCGGCTTCGACCTGGTCGAGCTGGGCGCCGACGGTGTCGAGCCACTCCGGGGAGAAGCGGTTCTCGTGGTCCCCGAGGGTGAGGACGGCGATGCCGTCGCGGAGATTCAGGGTGGCGGTCATGAGGAGGCCTTTCGTGTGGGCGGAGCGGGGTCCATGGTCGGTGGGGGGAGGGCGAGAATGCCGCGGACGGCGGCGGCGAGTCGTTCCCGGGCGGCAGAGTCGGGTGATCTGTTGCCGCGCAGCAACAGTGCTGTCGGGAGCCCGACGACGCAGTCCTTGACGACGGCGACGCTCTCGCGATCAGCGCGGCTCCACAGGGCTCGGGAGAGTTGGACGAGCAGTGCGGCCAGTGTCTCGTCGAGGGTGCGCAGGTCTGCGGCGACCTCGTCGGGCAGGTCGTCGGTGCCCAACAGCTCTCGCCGGGAGACCGTCATGAGAAACCGTGCTGCGACCGGTGATTCGGCGAGGAAGGCGGCCGGTGCCGCTGCGGCTGCCACGACGGCCCGGACGGCGGAGTCACGTCCGGGGCGGTGCTCGAGTGCCGTGGTCACCGCATCGTTCTGCAGAGTGAGCATCCGACGTGCGTCACGCACCCACACTCGTCCGAGCAGGCCCGCTCGTGATCCGAACGCGTGATAGATGGCGCCGTTGGAGATCGAGGTGCGCTCCGACATCGCGCGGATCGTGACGGCGGAGGCGCCGGAGTCGACCGCCAGCGACTCGGCGGCGTCCATCAGCGCGTCGAGGTCGTGAAGGCGGGGGCGAGGCACCATCGAACCATAGCAGAGCATGCGCTCTGTTACGGCGCGGTGGTCGCTTGCGTACCGCCTCAGGCGGGTGGTCGGTAGCCCGGGGGGTTCGGCTCGTCGACCCAGATGTCCACCGCGAGATCGCCTCCCGGCGTGCAGTCGTACGTCGACAGGTCGGTCACACCCGCCTCCAGCAGGACGTCCTCGCACAGGAGGGTCTGTCCCGTGTAGTCGCGGGCCGGTCTGCTCAGCACCTCGTACGCCGCGTCCGCGTAGATCTCGGGCTTCCGTGCCTCGCTCATCGCCTTGTCGCCACCGAGCAGGTTCTGCACCGCGGCGGTCGCGATGAACGTGCGAGGCCACAGCGTGTTCGATGCGATGCCGATCTCCCGCATCTCCTCCGCGATTCCCAGGGCGCACAACGTCATCCCGAACTTGGCCATCATGTAGGGGGTCGGCACGAGCCACCGTTGTTCGAGGCGCAGGGGCGGTGAGAGCGTGAGGACGTGCGGGTTGTCGCGGCCCTTCATATGGGGCAGGCACGCCTGCGACACGGCGTACGTCCCGCGCACCTGAATGCCGTTCATCAGATCGAACTGTTTGAGAGCAACCTCGTCGATGGATCCGAGGTTGATCGCCGAGGCGTTGTTGATGCAGATGTCGATGCCACCGAACTGCTCCACGGCGGCGCCGACGGCGGCCTGCACCGCCTCGCCGTCACGAACGTCTCCGACGATGGGCAGCGCCTGCCCGCCCGCCTCCTCGATCTCCGCGGCCGCGGTGTACACGGTCCCGTCGAGCTTGGGGTGGGGTTCAGCAGTCTTGGCCAGCAGCGCGATGGTGGCGCCGTCCGTTGCGAGGCGCTTCGCGATGGCCAACCCGATGCCGCGGCTGGCCCCGGAAATGAACACGGTCTTACCCGAGAAAGTCATGAGGCATCCGTCCTTCGTCGATGCCGCGGTGAACGAGGAGTACCGCGGACACCTCGGACCGTAGCAGAGCAGGTGCTCGGTAACTCGATCCCCGATCAGCGTCCCGACATGCGTGGGACCCGTAGGCTGGGAGTGATCACAGTCGCTCCGCAGCTGAGCGGCGGCGGAGCATCCCCGATGTCCGTACCCAGTACAGCGTCTTCATCAACGTCGAACCGCACATCGGGCCCGTCATACCCGACTTCGCGCGCAGGGTGCTCGACAGCGTCGACCGCCCGATCAACGTCGTGATCGAACTGACCGAGAGGTCGTTGCTGTCCGATCCCGCCACGCTGCTGGCGGTGGTCGACGCTGCTCGACGACTCGGGTGCTCGGTGGCCCTCGACGACGTCGGGGCCAACGAGGCCACGGTCACCATGCTGGAATTCGTGGCACCGGACATCATCAAGCTGGACTGCACGCTGGTGCAGTCCGATCCGAGTCCGGCACAAGCGCGAGTCATCGCTGCGGTGCGTGCGCACGCCGAGTTCACCGGCGCGACGATCCTCGCCGAGGGTGTGGAGAACGAGGAGCATCTGGCCCGTGCCCGAGCGCTCGGTGCCACCCTGGGGCAGGGCTGGCTGTTCGGCCGACCCGCGGCGTTGCCGTCCGACACGTCGCGACGCCGCGACGTTCTCGAACGGACGCCGTCGGTGGTGTCACGCAGAAGGTCGCCGGCGAGTTCCGCAGTGCCGGAGGTGCCGTCCGATCTGTTCGGGGAGATCGCGCCCCTGGTGGGGCGAAAGGCATTCGTGCTGAGCATGGCTCGGCAGATCGAGGACCACGCCCGCAACGCCGCGGACCCGCTCGTCGTGCTGTCGGCGTTTCAACGCGCCCGGTGGTTCGCACCGAACGTGGTCGACCGGTACGCCGTTCTCGCGGCACGGCACCCGTTCATCGCCGCGCTGGGAGTGGGCCTACCGGACGAGCCGGCGCCCGGAGTGCACGGTGCCGCACTCGATGCGACCGAACGATTCTCGGGCGAGTGGACGGTGACGGCGGTGGGCCGGCACTACTTCGCGGCGCTCATCGCTCGCGACCTCGGCGATGTCGACGTTCCCGACGCCGATCGGCAGTTCGAGTTCATTCTCACGCACGACCGTCGCCTGGTCGTGTCGGCAGCACGGTCGCTGATGAGGCGCGTGCTGCCTTCACACCGGTGATGCTCCGTCACTCCGAGCCCCAGCGCTACTTGTCGGCCACAGACGTGGTTGCTGTCACCGTTCGGCGCGATCCGACCGCACCACTCCTGCTATCCGTACGTGGTCCGCATCGGTCAAGTCACGGTCGCTGCCATAGACGAAGTGATCAGGTCGCACGAGAATGCCGGAGGCACCTGACCGGCGAAATTGACGTTCGAGTACCTGCTCGCTGTCGACGACATGGCCGTCGGGCACCTGATGCGTCGCCAGTGCGGAGGATCGCTGCAGCCGAATCTCGGACACCCCGGCCTCGGCCAGTCGACGCGGGATCGGAGCGGACGGGAACCCTACCCAGGTCCATCTGTCCGCCAGGAGGGTGTCGAGGCGCACGGGAGTGAGGTCCGACCCCACCACCCACGGCTGCGCGACGAAGGATCCGCGCAGGCTCGCCCGACGTGCGTTGGGGGCGAAGAATCCCCGCCGTGTCCCCAGTGTGTACCGGGGCTTCATGCTGAGCCCGGCGAGCCATGATCTGACTCCGGGTGTCTTCGACGCTGCGATGAACGCCGTGTCGCGAAGGCGGGCAGTGGTGGTGTGACGCAGCATGACGATGCGGCCGATCGTCAAGGAGAAGCGGGTCAGGCTGACGACGTTCGGTCGTCGTTCGGGCTCGTACGTCTCGAGCAGCGACGGGTCGGCGCCGTCGTGCAGGACGGCGTCGATCTTCCAACACAGGTTGGCCACGTCTCGGACCCCGGACGACACACCTTGCCCGGCGAAGGGTGGCATGATGTGCGCCGCGTCCCCGGCCAGGAAAACCCGCCCCGCACTCCATCTCTCGGCCTGACGGATGTGGAAGGTGTAAGCCCAACTCCGAAAGATCTCGACCTGGTCGTAGTCGATTCCGCGCTCGGCGAGCAGAGATCGCAGGCCCGCCTCGGACTGCAGGAACTCGATGGTCTCGCCCTCGTTGACGCGGAATTCCACTCGGTGGTAGCCCATCGGGCAGGGGCAGTCCACGCCCGGCCTGCGGGGGTCGGAGATGAAGGTGAAATCGAGCGGCGCATCGGACGGCAGGTGGTACCAGGCGCGGAGTTGGATGTCGAACCACTGCTCCTGGATGTGCTTGCCCGGCAGCGCGATGCCGAGCATCTTGCGGATCGAGCTGGAACCGCCGTCGGCAGCGATCACGTAGCGAGCCCTCAGTGTCCGATCGGGCCCGCCGGCAGTGGGCCTCAGAGTCAGCGTGACCCCGTCGGGGCCCTGTGTGAGCCCCACGGCATCCAGGCCTGCGGTCACGCTCACCATGGGGTAACGGTCGATGCCGTCACGCAGTATTCGCTCCAGCTCGGGTTGGTGGTAGAACGCCATTCCGGGAACGCCCTGCTGGTAGCTGTCCGCCGAGTGGGTGGTGAGGAATGTGTGCTCACCGTGTTTGAGATGCACCCGTACGTCCGTGGACATGGTCGTCAGCATCTCGTCGAACAGACCGAGACCCTGCCAGACGCGGTGCGCGTCCTCGTCCGAGGCGATGGCGCGCTGGCGCGGGTAGATCTCCACGTCGCGCTCGACGACCGCCGTCCGTATTCCTCGCTGACCTAACAGGTTCGCGGCGGTGGCCCCGGTGGGACCCAGGCCCACGATCACGACGTCCACATCGTCCATCGGTACGGGTGAATCGACTCTGGTGCTCGCCATGTCCTGCTCTCCTCGCGTGTGACCACATGTCCCGGACCGGTGAGCGACGAGGCGCTCCAGCCGTCGCGGGCCGTGGTCCGATCGTCACGTTCGGGTACCGAGCGGGGCAACCGTGTTCACACTTGATGAAGTCATCAGTCGCGGGACCCTGCGGAGTCCCGATCGTGGGGGTGTGGATCTGGGAAGCGTCGCGCGGGCGGGAGCGGAGCGGGGGCGCCGAATCGCCGAGCCGGGAACGTCAGTGGGTGGGATGCGGCGGCGGTCGCCGTGTTGTCGTCGAGCCCGAACATCCGAAGCAGCCCCGCAGCGAGGGCGCTCACGGTCCGTGTCACGTCCAACGACGGGTCTGCTGCAAGCAGGTGGAGGCAACCCAGGAGTGACCCCGCAGTGCACGCGAGAGCGGTGTCCAGGTGATCGATGGTCAACCTGCCCGAGTCTGCCGCTGCCTGTAGCCCGGCCGCGGCTCGGGGCGCGAGAGCCGTGTCCTTCGCCAGGTACTCGAAACCGAGTCGCATCACGATCTCGGCCATCACGCGGTGGGACTCGAGTAGATGGGCGGTCATGCGCACGCCGTTGGCGAACAGCACGACGGGATCGTCGATTCCGTCGCACGCCTCGTCGAAGAACGATCCGAACTCGGTGAGTGTCTCGGCGATCGCGACGTCGAACAGGGCTTCCTTGTTCGCGAAGTGGTTGTAGAAGCTCCCCACGCCGATATCGGCACGGTCGGCGAGTTGCTGGACACTCACCCGCGAGCCGATGTCACTGGCGAGGAAAGCGCATGCCGACTCCACCAGCAGTGCCCGCGTCTGCTTCCGTCGCCTGTCGTGCCGGGTGACCGACGTGCTCTCGACCATGGTGAGACCTGCTTCCGACCGGCTTCCGCGAACGGTGATCGTATCTGCACAGGTGATCATATGATCAGCGTGGTGGATCACCGGCGGCTCGACCAGACCGGTCGGCGCCGCGTCGACGACTGCGTTCCACTCCGTCGACGATGGTCGCCGTCAATTCGTCGTACGCCTCCCGGGTGTCCAAGATCCCCGCAGCTGCTTCTGCGGAGAGTGCTTCCGCTGCACCGAGAACGGCGGTCATGGTCGACGCCGGAAGTGCTCCCTCTGCGAACGGTTCGAGGAATGATCGACACCGATCCGAGTAGGCGGCGTCCGACCGGCGCTTGTAGTCGGCCAACTCGGGTGCGCCTTCCAGGGCTGCGGCGACGCCCGCCAGTTCGCGCCCGTGGGTGACGACGCAGTCGACATGCGCCGCGGCGATGGCGCGCGCTCGCTCGGCGAGTGAGTGCTCGACTGCGTCGAGCGCCTGCTCCAGTACGAGTGTCTGCGTCGCGTCGTACGCCTCGAACAAGGCCACCAGCAAGGCTGCGCGTGACGGAAAGTGACTGTAGACAACAGGTTTGGTGATACCGGCCGCGTGCGCGAGTCGACCCAGCGTCAGTGCGTCGGTGCCTTCCTCGCGCACGATCGTCCAGGCCAGGGTCACCAGTTGGCCGTGGCGATCCTCTCTCGTCATTCGCACCCGTGCCATCGACACCGTCCCGTCTCCTATGTACCATCGGTAACCTACTGTTGGTAACCTACTATCGGTAACTTACTGATGGTACATCCCGACCGAGAGGATCGTCATGACCGCGCTCGTCGTCGTCGCCCACCCCGACACCACGTCCTTCACCCAGCGTCTCGCTCGCTCCGTCGCCGACCGACTCACCGAGGACGCCGTGTCCACCGCTGTCGCCGACCTTCATGCCGAGGGCTTCGATCCACGGTTCTCGCTCGAGGACCGCGCCGGATATCCGGCGGGTGGGACTCCTCCTGCGGATGTGCTCGCCGAGCAGCGTCGCCTGGACGGTGTCGACGACCTGGTTCTGGTCTTTCCGGTCTACTGGTGGTCGATGCCCGCGCTCCTCAAGGGGTGGGTCGATCGCGTCTTCACCGACGGGTGGGCATTCGACACCGGAGTCACGCCGACCGGACGCAGGCTCGACCACCTGACCGTGCATCTGGCCATGGTCGCGGGGGAGGACGCCGAGGGATTCGCGAAGCGCGGCTACGACACCGCCCTGTCCACCCAGATCATCACCGGCATTCTCGGATACACCGGCGCGCGAACCGGTCACACGAGAATCGTTCACGACTCGGAAGCACGCTCGAGGAACTCACTCGCGCAGGAAGCCCGGTCGATCGTGGACGGTGTGGCGGCCCTGGTCGGTTCCTCGAAGGCCGTGTCCGTCATACCGTGAGCCCGTCGTACCGTGAGCAGGCCGTGCCCTTCGCGTCAGGGTGCCACGAAGCAGAGCGGACCCACCGCGGTCGCGGGGTTGACGGTGACGGTCGCGACCGGCCCACCCGCGGACGTCTCGTACGCCATGAGGGAATGCTCGCCGGGAGTCGTCGGCGTCCACAGGGACACCTTGTGTCCCGCGATCACCGGCGACGACCAGTAGCCGTCGAACTGCCAGGCGAACTCCTCCAGGGGCATGATCGACTCGGTGTCCAGTGGAGCGATGTCGACGCGCGGGCCGGAGAGATCGGCAGTGCGGGCCACGGCGACGTACGTGCATCCCACGCCGTACGGCGTGGTGGGACCGAAGCTCAGTCCGGGCAGGATGTCGAGGTCGACGACCTCGGCGTGTGCCGTTCCCGACGCGAGTAGTGCGGCGGCCGAGCACGCTGCGGCGACGAACAGGGAGCGGGCGACCCGCGACGTTGTCATACCACCTGGTCGGTGTCGGGCGCCTCGGCGTTACATCCCCTGTCGAGAACCGTCGACCCTTGACTGCGCATACGATCGTAAGTGATGATTTCGTCAACAAGGAGGTGTGGCGATGTCGTGCGATCTCGCAGCAGGGAACGGCGCTGGTACCGGGGGGCTTCGGTCGACGGCGCGGTACGGCCGATGACCGGCGTCGTCGAGTCTCTGTTGTGGCCGGTCATGAATTCGCCGGACGATCTCGCCGGCGTGGAGTCGATACCGCTCGGCGACCGCGCGCTGCCTGTGTCCACCTACGCGCTACTCCAGCGGGCGGCCTCACTGTGGCCCGATCGCGACGCGGTGATCACTCTCCCGGATGCCGCGCACTGGTCACGTCCGGTGCGTCGTACGTACATCCGACTTCTCGCTGATGTCGACGCCACTGCGCAGCTGTTGTACGACAACGGCATTCGACGTGACGACGCCGTCGCGTTGATGTCTCCGAACTGCGACGAGCTCATCACCGCCACCCTCGCTGCTCAGGCAGCCGGTGTCGTGGCGCCAGTCAACTCCGGTCTGACGGCCGACCGCATCGCCGACCTCGTCGGCCGGGCCGGTGCGACAGTCCTGATCGCGGCAGGTCCCGAGCTGGACGCCGACGTGTGGGCCGCGGCGTGCGAGGTGGCCGAGCGTAGCTCTGTCACCACCGTCTTCGCGCTACGGCCGACCGGTGCCCGCGGTGAACCCGAAGCACTGTCGGGGCCGGAGGGCGTGACGGCGGCATATCTGTCCGACGCTGTCATCGCCGGGCGCCGTTTCGTCGGTGAGCCTCCTCGGGCGGGCGATCTGGCCGCGTTCTTCCACACCGGCGGCACCACCGGCAATCCGAAGCTCGCTGCGCACACTCACCGGAACGAGGTGGCGAACGCGTGGATGGTGACCCTGAGTTCGACCCTGGACGACGGTGCGACGCTGTTCGCCGCGCTGCCGCTGTTCCATGTCAATGCACTCGTCGTCACTCTGCTCGCACCGATGTTCCGCGGTCAGACCGTCGTGTGGGCCGGCCCTCTCGGCTACCGCGATCTGTCGCTCTACAGCGAGTTCTGGAAGATCGTCGAGCGTTACCGCATCGCCGCCATGAGCGCGGTCCCGACGGTCTATTCGGTCCTCGCACACTGCGCCGTCGACGCCGACATCTCCAGTCTGACCTCGTGCATCGTGGGCGCGTCCGCACTGCCGGCCGCGGTGAGGGCGAGCTTCGAGCAGCACACGGGGGTGACTTTGCTGCAGGGCTACGGTCTGACGGAAGCCACCTGCGCCAGCGCGCGGAGCCTGCCGGGTGTGCCGCGACACGACTCTGTCGGACAGCGGTTCCCTTATCAACAGATCGCCGCTGTTCGCATCGAATCCGACGGCACCAGAACACGTCTGCCGGTCGGCGAGATCGGAACCCTCGAGATCAGCGGCCCCACCGTGTTCGCCGGGTACGTGTCCGCACGCACCGACGCCGGCCACGTGCTCGAGGGACTCGGCACACTGCACGACGGGTGGGTCGACACCGGCGATCTCGGTCGAGTCGACGCCGAGGGCTTCGTTCACCTCACAGGGAGGGCGAAGGACCTCATCATCCGTGGCGGCCACAACATCGATCCCACCCTCATCGAGGACGCGCTCCTGGCTCACCCGGCGGTGACCGGCGCCGCTGCGGTCGGTGCGCCGGACCAGCACTCCGGTGAAGTGCCCGTCGCCTACGTCACCGTCGGGGACCCGCACGAGGTATCGGCCGACGACCTCGTCGCCTGGGCTCGCGATCGAGTCGCCGAGGACGCCGCTGCGCCGCGGTCGGTGACCATCGTCAGTGCGCTCCCACTCACCGATGTGGGCAAGCCGTACAAGATCGCCCTGCGCGCCGATGCCGCGCGATCGGTCGTCGTCGCGGCACTCGAGGGGCTCGTGGATGCGGACGCGGTCGACACCACCCTCGACAACGGCATCGTGTCCGTCGTCGTCGACGTTCCGAGTGGCACCGACAGCACTGCGATCGACGCCATTCTCTCCCACTACACCGTTCCGTGGCGCGCCGGCACGTCGACCTGAACGCCCCCTGACGGCTCGCTCACGTCCGAGCCGGTGCCGGGTGCGGCGGCGATTCGCCGTGGGTCGTCGGCGGGCAGCGAGGCGATGAGGGTGCGGACGGGGTGCGAGGACGGTCCTGTCACCAGGTACTTCTGGCCGGGGCGCACTCGCTCCGCCTGCTCGATCATCTCGTCGGTCACGACGGTCCCCGGCGTGGTGTCGTGTAGCGCGTCCCGCAGGATGCGACGCGGGTCGTACTGCCGTAGGTCGAGCGACTCCCACTCCGAACGGTGGAGCGGCACGCCCATCTCCCGCTCCGCCGTGGCGCGCGTCGTCTCGACGAACTGCTTCAGCGTTCGAATCGCGCGGGTGAGGTGGTGTGCGTAGCCGGGCAGCCGGCTCGGTCCGAGGACGAGGCCGGCGATGACGGCGACGAAGAACAGCTTCTCGAGAGTCAGTCCGAACATGGGGTTCTCCCGATCGTGGTGGGGTTCGAGGTGAGTGCCCGCCGGTCGTGCACGGTGGTGATGGCCACGGCGGCTCCGAAGAGCGCCGACATCGGCAGTGCGACGAGAAACATCGACAGCACGTCGGCCGCCGGCGTGACGAGCGCGCTGAAGAGGGCGATGACGACGACGATGATCCGCCAACTGCTGCGTAGACGGTGGGCGGACAGGACTCCGAGGCAGTTGAGCATCACCAGCAGCACGGGCAGGACGAACGCGACCCCGGTGGCGAGGACGATCTTCATGACGAAGTCCACGTAGTAGGAGGCGTCGAGGATGGTGCTGTCCTCCTCGGAGGAGAAGCTCGCGAGGACGGTGACCATGCGGGGGAAGATGAGGAAGCCGAAGGCGCACCCGGCGGCGAACAGTGGCACCGCCGCCGCGGTGAAGCCGAGGACGTACTTCTTCTCCCGAGCCGTGAGGCCGGGGGTGAGGTAGGCGAACAGTTCTCGCAGCCAGACCGGGCTAGACAGGATGATTCCCGAGAAGAGGCCGATCCTCATCTGCAGGTCGAAGGCCCCGGTGACGGTGTCGTAGTTGAGGCTGGCCTGACGGGACTGCGCGAGTTCCTCCACCGGTGTGCGCAGGACGTCGAGGATCTGGTCGGAGAGTACGAAGCCGAGAATCACTCCGACGACCAGCGACACCGCCGCGCGGGTCGCGCGGCGGCGTGCCTCGCTGACATGCCCGGCGAGGGGCATCGTGCCTCGCGCGGCGGTGGTCGTGGTCATGAGGCGTGTCGGTACGGCGCCGGGACGCCGTCCGCGGCGGTCGTGGTCGAGTCGACGGCGTCGACGCGTCCCGTCGACGGCGTGGGGGTGTCGTCGCGGACCTCGTCCTTGAGGATGCGCATGGACTGCCCGACGCCTTTGGCGAGGGAGGGGAGCTTGGTCGAGCCGAAGACGAGAAGCAGGATGGCGAGGACGATGAGTGCGTGCCAGCCGGTCAGGTTGTGCAACATGATGATTCCTTCTGTGTGAGTGGTCAGTTGGACGGTGCGGCGGGAGGGGTCCCGCCGCCCATGGGAGGTTGTCCGCCGCCGCCGGGCCCGCCCCCTGCGGGTGCTGCGCCGGCGGCGGGTTCGGTGGTGGTGTCGACGGCGACGGCCAGTGATCCGACGTAGCCGGAGGTGGGGTCGCCGGTGAAGGTGCCCATCTCGAGGCTGTGTCCGTCGCCGAACACGTTGTCGTTGTCGAGACTGCCGATCTGCGCGAGGTTCTCGGTCGACCCGGCGTAGGTGTCCAGCTGATAGACGGCGTCGAGCATGTCCTGGGGGAAGGCGACCTGGGAGGTGGCTATCGCGTTGTCGGCGGTGGTGGCGGAGGCGACGTCCGGGTAGACCTCGAAGTGGATGTGCGTCCAGCGGCCGGAGTAGCAGGCCGGGACGATGGTCGTGAAGGTCACGACGCCGGCGGCATCGGCGACCTGGACGCCGCGCAGATATGTTTCGTCCTCGATGCCGTCGGAGTACATCGAGTACTTGCCGGCTGCGTCGCAGTGCCACAGGTAGACGGCGGCGCCGGTGAAGGGGTTGTTGTCGTTCGCGAGGTCGGTGACGGTGAAGGTCATCGACAACGGGACTCCGGCGGCGACGGTGCCGCCGTCCAGGCTCGAGGTGACGTCGGCGCGGACGATTCCCGATTCCTCGAGGACGTTGACGCCGTTGCTTCCGTCGGCCGGGTAGGGGCCGTTGGTCTCATCGGGGATCTCGTTCGTGGCGACTGCGGCGGTGGCGACAGCGGTGGCGGTCGTGGTGCTCGCGGTGTCGGACGACCCCGAGCACGCGGCCAGGGCCAGTGCTCCGGCTCCGGCGCCGACGACGCTGAGGACTCTGCGGCGTGTGACGAGAGTGGCGATGTCGAAACCGACTCCCTGATCGACGACGTCATCGTCGGGCCGGGGGAGTGGGCGCCCGGCGTAGGTGGGCCGAACGGGTGTGGGGGTGGGTTCCGGAACGGTGCTCATTGCGGTGGCTCCTCGGTTGTCGCGGTGTGCGTTTCGGTGTGGAGTCGATACTTCGTGAGGTTCCGGGGAGCGGCCTGCACGCCAGCTGTGAGGCACCCGGGAGTGTGTGTGGTCCGGCCACCACTTGACCTTCACCTCGGGGCAGGGCTGATTCTCGGCACATGACCACCACAGATGCTCCCGACGTCGTTCTCCGCTACCTCGATGCCGCCGACCGCGACGACAGCGACTCACTCACGACATGCTTTGCTCCGGACGGAACCGTGACGGACGAAGGCCACACCTACCGGGGCCGCGACGAGATCCGCGCGTGGCGTGAGACCGTGGCCGGCCGCTACACCTACACCACGACGGTGACGGGGTCCGAGCTCGTCGATGCGAGGAATCATCGAGTCTCGGTACGTATCGCCGGGAACTTCCCCGGTGGGGTGGCCGACCTCGTCTACCGATTCGAGCTCGCCGACGGCGTGATCGCACGGTTGACCATCGGTGGATGAGAGACTGGGTCCGTGGCGGCGCGGGTGACCATCGGCGACTTCTCGACGATGACGAGACTGACGCGAAAAGCGTTGCGGCTCTACCACGATGCTGGCATCTTGGAACCGGTCGACGTCGATCCATCGAGCGGGTACCGCTATTACGACGTCTCCCAGGTCGCGCGTGCACGGATGATCAAGCGTCTGCGCGACCTCGACATGCCGCTTTCCGACGTGCGGTCCTACGTCGCCGCGGAGAACGACAGCCTTCGGCGCAGTGTGCTCACGCAGCACCTCGATCGCCTGGAGTCGGAATTGCGGCGGACGCACGACGCGGTGTCGTCTCTCCGCTCACTGGTGAACGAGTCGACGACGTCGCCGTCGATCGAGATGCGGACCGACCCACCGATCGTCGCCGTGGCCGTCAGCGGCACCGTGACGCTGTCCGGCGTCGCGGAGTGGTGGAATACCGCGCACGACAGCCTGATCGAGCGCCTGCGTAGTGCTGGAATCGAGGCTGTCGGGCCGCTCGGGGCCGACTTCGACAAGGAACTGTTCGCGGACGAGACGGGCTCCGCATCATTGTGGAACCCCGTCGACGCGGGGAATGCGGCTCGGTGCGGTCTCGACGTGGTGACGGTTGCCGGAGGCGACTTCGCCGTGGCTCTGCACGACGGGCCGGACGCCCGGATCGACGAGACATACTCTGCGCTCGGCACCCATGTCGCCGAACACGGCATCGGGCGAGACGGACCCGTACGCGAGCGCTATCCGCGAGGCGTCCACCTCGAGGGGGAACTGGTGACGGAGATCTGGTGGCCGGTCCGGGACCCCACCCCGCTGTGACCCCGGCTGTCAGAGTCGGAGGGGCTCCCCGAGAACAGCCTCCGACCTGAGCGCTCTCGTCCACCGCAGGGCCAGGGAGAGGTGAACGACGGCTCACGTGCCGTCTGTCGGTGATCGCCGTACGTCGTCCACCAGCAGCGATGCCTCGCGTAGCCCCAGCCCGGGGTGTGTCTCCCGCAGTGCTTTCACTGCCATCACTCTGGACGGCGCCGACGCCACGGCAGTCTCGACGTCAGCTCGCGGAACCTCGGCTGGATCGAGGGAAGGTATCCGCCTCGTCGACCGGGCGCTGCCACCGAGGAACCACGCTTTGACGAAGGCAGTACCGGCGTAGACGACGAGGACGACCGACGCTGCGGCCTTCGCGACATGCCACCACGACGGCGACGAGACCAGCGAGGACACCGCGTCGGGGAGGACGAGCGCGGCGACGAACACCAGGAAGAACGTTGTGCCCGCTTTCTCCACAGCAGGTCGTTCGAACCACGAGCGATCTGTCATTCGTCCACCATCACACACGGCATCAGGTTCGCGCGGCGGGTACGAGCCGCGGAATCAGTCGCACGTAGACCACCATGCCGAGCAGCTCGACCAGTGTCTGTGTCACCACCACGACGGCAGCGAGGTCGAGTGCCGGCGGAAGGGCGAGGGCAAGCGGGAGAACGACGAGAGAGTTACGAGTCGCACCCGAGAAGACGAGAGCTCGCGTCGACGGCACGTCCTGACCGAACGCCCGACCCACGCCGATGCCGGCCGGCGCCATGACGACGAGGAACGCGACGAAGACGAGGGCCGCGGCGATCAGTCGGTCGAACTGGCCGCGCACCGAATCGATCTGCGACGCGGTGACCACCGCGAGCGTCGCCATCATGAGGGGCACCATCGCGGCGGCCATCACGTTCATCAGCCGCACGCCGGCCCGATGCCGTCGGGCGAGTGCTTGCGTCAGTGCGGCCACCGTCAGAGGGACGACGATGAGCAGGACGAAGGCCTCCACGAACGGTGCCACGTCGATGACGGCCACCGTCTCGGATCCGGCGAACACCCACAGCCAGAGGGGAAGCAGGGCGACCTGCAGCAGCATCAGCAGGGGAGCGGCGGCGAGTAGTCGTGTCGACGCGGCACCCGCGAGCCCACTGAACACGATGACGTAGTCGATACACGGAGCGAGCATTACGAGCACGATGCCCACGAGTACCGCCTTCTCGTCCGCGACGACCCGCGTGAGGGCGAGGACGACCACCGGGACCACCACGAAGTTCAGGACCGCGACGGCCGCGAGGAAGCGGACATCACGGAGGGATCGACCGATCTCCGCGAACGGGACTGCCAGGAACGTCGCGTAGAGCAGGGCGACGAGTACCGGATCGATGGCGTGTTCGAAGGTCGGGGCAGTCTGCGGGAAGGTCAGCCCGACAACGGCTCCGACGGTCAGTGCCGCGAGATACAGGCCGATCTGGTGTCTGTCCCACCACCGTGCGGCGGGGCTGTTCGCCCAGTCGGTCATGCGACGACACTAGGCGAGAGAATCACTGATCAGCAGTCCACCACTTCAGAAGGGGCGTCGTCTGCTGCGAGTCACTGCGGTCGGGGTGTGGCGCAGCCACCAGCAGATGACCGCCACCACCCCCTCGTGGTCGACGCAGTCCACCATCCTCCGGTCCGATCGGACCTTCGCGTCAGGCCGGGAGGTGTGTCCGATCGCGTGAGGTGAAGTGGCGGCGGTACTCCGACGGCGTGGTCGAGAAGGAGGCGGCGAAGCGTTGACGAAACGTCACCGGGCTGCCGAATCCGCACGCGGACGACACGGCATCGATGGACCAGTCCGTCGTCTCGAGCAACCGTCGGCCCTCGTCGAGCCGGCGTTCGAGAACCCACCGCGCGGGTGTCGAGCCCGTCGAGCGCGTGAAGTGGCGAACGAAGCTGCGGCGGCTCATGCGCGCGTGATCGGCCAGGCGGTCGATCGACAACTCCTCGTCGAGATGGCCGAGGATCCACTCCTGGACATCGGCGATGGTCGTGTCGGCGGCAGGTTCGCCGAGGGGCCGTTCGATGTACTGCGCCTGCCCACCCTCGCGGTGCGGTGCGACCACCAGCTGCCGTGCGACCCGAGTGGCGGCGGCGGTGCCCAGGTGTTTTCGCACGAGGTGCAGACACGCGTCGATCGAGGAGACGGTTCCTGCCGAGGTGACGACGTCGCCGTGGTCGATGTAGAGAACGGACGGGTCCACGGTGCTGCCGTCGCTGCGCTCTGCGAGGTCGGCGAGTGCAGCCCAGTGCGTCACGACGGAGCGTCCTTCCAGGAGGCCCGCATCGGCCACGGCGAAGGCGCCCAGACAGAGGCCGACGATCATGGCGCCGCGTGAGTGTGCCTCGCGGACAGCGTGTCCGACGGTGTCGCCGAGACGCGGGAGCGACGTGTGCCAGGACGGCACGATCACGATGTCGGCCGTGGTGGTGACATCTGGACCAGCCACGTCACCGAGCACGTGTCCCTCGGAGGTCGTGATGCTGCCGGGCGAGTCCGACCACAGCGTCGTCTCCCAGTCGGATGCCAGACCCAGCCGCTGCACCTCGCCGAACACCATGAGCGGGGCGGCGAGGTGGAACATGGTGACGTCGTCGAACGCGTAGATCGCGATACGCACGGCTGACTCCTCCGATACAGAACTCGAGTTGGCTCGAATCCATCGTAAGCGTGCATACGTGCCACTGTTCTGCGACCGAAGGCGGGAGAACACTGAGGTGGTGGGTCGGCCCGGTCGGGCAGACCACGTCACACACCGTCAGGAAAGAGGAGACATGACACCACGCCGGGCACTGATCGTCGTCGATGTGCAGCAGGAGTACTTCTCGGGGCCCCTCGAGATCGCCTACCCGCCTCGCGCCGAGTCGCTCGCCAACATCGTGTCGGCCATCGAGACGGCCGTCGACGCAGGAATTCCCGTCCTCGCGGTGCAGCACAGCATGCCCGAGGGTGCACCGGTCTTCGTCCCGGGCACCGACGGCCACGCCCTGCACCAGGACATCGAGTCGGCGCTGCCTGCGGGCGTCACACGCGTGCAGAAGCAGTACGGCAGCGTCTTCGCGGGAACGGACGTGGCCCAACATCTTCGGGCCCGAGACGTCGACACGATCACGATCGTCGGCTTCATGACCAACAACTGCGACCTCGCGACTGCCGTCGAGGCCGAAGGTCTCGGCTTCGCGGCCGAGATCCTGTCGGACGCGTCCGGTGCGATCGACCTCTCCAACGCGGCGGGAACCGCGTCCGCGAAGGTCGTGCACACGACGCTCATGACGCTGCTGCACTCGAACTTCGCGGCGGTGGCCACGACGGCCGCGTGGACCGACGCGGTGCGCGCAGAGACGCCGCTCGACAAGAGCAATCTCGTCGAGTCCGCGATGACCGGCCGTGACGCCGTGCGAGTCTGATCACCGACCACCTTCCTCCAGCCGGGAGCAGACATGACGCAGTTGTCGAGAGTGCAGAACTTCACCGTGTCCCGCGACGGGGTGGCCGCCGGCGTCGAGCAGAGCCTCGAGAATCCCTTCGGCCTGGACCATCGAGAGCTCATGTCGTGGTACCTCGGCACCGCGAGCATGCCGGGACGCCCCGGATCCGGCGGTACCCGCGGCCTCGACGACTACTTCGCTCGGGACTTCGCCAACAACATCGGTGCCGAGATCATGGGACGCAACAAGTTCGGCCCACAACGCGGACCGTGGGCTGATCACGAATGGCAGGGATGGTGGGGGGACGAGCCGCCGTTCCGCACGCCGGTCTTCGTGTTGACGCATCATGTGCGGCCGTCCCTCACCCTGTCCGACACCACCTTCCACTTCGTCGATGCCGGCCCGTCCGATGTCCTGACGCAGGCGAAGGCTGCGGCGAACGGTCGAGACGTCCGGATCGGTGGCGGTGTCACCACGGTCCGGGAGTTCCTCGACGCCGACCTCCTCGACACGCTGCACGTCGCGGTCGCGCCCGTCGATCTCGGACCGGGGCTGGCGCTGTGGGAGTCCCCGGACGATCTGAACGATCGCTTCGAGCACGAGGTCGTGCCCAGTCCGAGCGGAGTCGTGCACCACCTGTTCTGGAAGCGGTAGCAGACGTGAGGCTCCCGCCGGCCCCGGGATAACTTACAACTGTGTCGCTTCCCTCTCGTGCCGTGATCCGGCTGATCGGATCGCCGCGGGTGGAGAGCGACGCGGGCGTCGTCGACGTCCGGGCCTTCGGGGGACCGCGATGCGCGACGGTGTTCTCGTATCTGGCCATGAATCACGGTCGCGGTGTGGTGTACGGCGAACTCGCCGCGGTGATCTGGCCGGCGGACCGACCCACCACCTGGTCGTCGGCCCTTCGCAGCGTCCTGTCCAGGGTCCGCGAGCTGCTGGCGACGAGTGCGGCACTGGCGGGTACCACGGTGTCCAGTCGATCTGGTGCGGTGACCCTGACACTCGGCCCCTCGGTGATCGTCGATCTGGATCTCGCCCGTCGACACCTGGATCCCGATCATCACTCCGCGGACGCGCGTGCCGATCGCGCCGGTGAGTTGCTCGATCTGCTCGGCGCTCCACCTCTGGACGGCCTGCACGGAACCTGGGCGGACGAGGTTCGCATCGTGTTCGGACGCATTCGACTCCGTGCTCTGGAGGTGGACGCCGTCGCCTCGCTCGATCTCGGTCGCCACGAGCACGCGCTGGCCCGAGCACAGGAACTGCTCGACTCGGACCCCTTCTGCGAGGCCGCCTACCGGGTCGCCATGCGTGCGCACGACGCCCTCGGAAACCGTGCTCGCGCGCTCGGTGTCGCCGAGCGATGCCGCACAGTGTTGGCCACCGAACTCGGCGTGGAGATGTCCGCGGAGACCCAGCGAGTGTTCGTCGAGTTGCTCCGCGGCCCTGACACCGGCGAGGTGGCCACGACGCCGTCGGCGGAGATGGTCGTCGTCCCGGCTCGACACGTGGACGGCGACCGCGTCGACGTCGATTCTCCGCACGACTCGCCGTTGCTCGTGGGACGTACGAGCGAACTCGACGTCATCGCGTCCGCCGTCGCGGCGGCCGCGGGCGGCGCCGGTCAGCTCGTCGTGGTGTCCGGCGACGCCGGCGTCGGGAAGACCACGGTGGTGACCGCTGCGCTGAAGCGCGCCGACTCCACCGGAGCCGACGTGTTCTACGGGCGGTGCAGCATGGACACGGTCGTCCCGTTCGAACCGTTCATCGACGCTCTCGGGCGCGAGAGCGACCGGGACGAGGACGACCCCGCGGCCCTCGCCGTCCGCGGCATGCTGACGACCGGGTGGGTCGACACGGATCGGTGGTCGGCCGAGGGGCCCGACGCGGACCATCGCGCGATGCTCTCGTCGGCGATGGAACGATGGTTGACCGGGCCCACCCGTCGTCGGGTGACGGTGTTCGCGATCGACGATCTGCAGTGGGCGTCGCAGGCCACGCTGTCGGTGCTGCGATTTCTCGTACACGCCGCGGGGCGCCACCGACTCTGTGTGGTGGTCACCATGCGCGGGGCACAGGTCGACGGCCCCACCGCGGACCTGCGGTCCGCGCTGCCGCCGTCCTCGGTGCACACGGTGTCGATCCCGGCACTCACCGTCGAGGACGTGCAGGACTGGACGCGCCGGCGCGGTAGCGCGCTGGACCCGATCTGGTTGCACGGCTGGACATCCGGATCGCCGATCTTCCTCCAGGCCGTGTTCGACGCCCATCTGCGCGAGCCGGACGGACCGTCACCGGCATCCCTGGCGGACGCCGTGCTGTGGGTGCTTCATCGCCTGACTCCGACCGCACGCGAGATCGTCACACTGTGTGCGGTGGCGGGAGTCAGCGCCACGCGGGTCGTCGTGCGCGCCGCGCTCGCCACCCTCGACGACCGTTCCTTCGCACGGGCGCTGGACGAGTTGGCCGCCGCCGGTCTGGTGACCGAGGAACGAGGGCAGGACGTTCTGCACCTACGCCATGCGCTGATCGTCGACGTCGTGGACGCCACGCTGTCCGGGGCCGATCGTGCAGCGGCTCATTCCGCCGTCGCGGCTGCACTCATCGGCTCGGGCGCCACGTCCACCGTCGATGAACTCGCCAGGACCGCAGGCCACCTCGAATGTGCGCTCGACGCCGATCGTTCGGCGGCAACGGAGTATCTGCGTCGTGCCGGCGAGAGGTCCTACGCCGTGGCGGCGTACGAGGACGCCGCCGAGTTCTTCCGCAGGGCGTCGGAGCGGTGCGTTCCCGGGGGCGACACCCGTGCGCGCTGCGAACTGTCCATCCGACAGGGTCGTTCGCAGCGGCGGGCTCTGGACCGCGGCTACCGCGCGACCCTTCTGGACGCCGCCGAGATGGCACGCCGACTGGGCGATCTCGATCTACTGCTGGACGCACTCACCGCGGACGTCATCGACGGCATCGCTCTCTTCCAGCTCTACGAACCCAACCCGAGGCGGACGGAGCATCTGCGAACAGGGCTCGACGCTCTCGAGAGGGTGGGCCGCGGTGCTTCGGGTGCTGCCGCGGAACTCCTGACCCAGATGGTCGAGGAATCGGCCTGGACCTCGATCGGATGGTCGGGTCGTGCTGCAGACCTTGCACGCGCCGCCGCCGTGGCGCGCGGCGTGGGAGACCACGACGCCCTCGCCCACGCTCTGCGTGCTGTGCTCACCGGCCTGAGACTGCCCCGATTCCGGCAGCAGCGGACCGAGGCGCTCGCCGAGCTCGTGCAGCTGATCGACGTCGGGCGGGGACATCTCGATCCGTCGCCGGCCGTCATCATGGCGCGGGCGCACATCGAGTCCGGCGATCCGCGCGAGGCCGCCGCGGCTCTCGACGCCGTGTCGTCCACTCGGCTCGCACTGGACGAGGAGGCTCTCTGGACAGTGCAGTGCATGCGAGTCGGACTTCTCGTGGCGACGGGTGACTTGCGCCGTGCTGCCGAGGTTCTCGAAGATGACGTTCGCCGCCCGCCGCCGGCGCCGATGGGGCGACACACGTGGGGCCGGGAGATGAACGCCGTCTTCCTGCTCGGGATGTTCCGAGACGGGCTCGGTGAGTTCGCGGCGATGAGGCGGGACATGGAGCCGCTCTTCGAGGCTCTCCCCGCCTATCGAGCAGCCTTCGCGTTGTCCGCCGTCGACACCGGCGATGCGGACGGAGCCCGATCCCTCGTGCGGTGGTTCGAGAACGGCAGACTGGCGGCGATCCCGGTCGACACGTTGTGGCTCATCACCGTCGTCCTGGCGGCGCGGGCGGCCGCGGCGACGGCATCCATCGTGGTGTGCGAGAACGCACTCGCACTGTTGGTCCCCTACGCCGATCACACCGTCGTGCTGACTCCCGGGGTACTCGGAGTCGTTCACCACCATCTCGCCGACCTGTGCGCGGCACTCGGACGGTGGGACGACGCGCACGCTCACGTGCTGCGTGCTCGCGCCGTGCACGCCGCCCGCGGATACCGCATGTGGGAGGCCGAGAGTGTGCTGCTCGCAGCGCGGATCGCGCGGTCGCGCGGTGAGCCCGTCGACGAGGTCGACGTTCGTGCGGCCCGGTCGACTGCGCGAGAGTGCGAGGCATCGGCGTTGCTCGACCGGCTCGAGAAGATTCCGCTCGGCCCGGTCACCCCCGACCGACTGCCCCGACAACCCTGACGATCACGTCGGCCTTGATACCGTGACGCTGATCGGGCAGTCGCACGGCGCAGAGCCGTCGTCACCTCAGGAGCAGCAGTGGCGCATCGTTACCGGGTCAGAGAGATCGCGCAACAGGCGGAGTTGAGCGAGGCCACGGTCGACCGCGTGCTCAACGATCGCCCCGGTGTCCGCGAATCGACACGAGCGATGGTGACGCGGGCGATCGCCGATCTCGACGGCCAACGAGAACAACTGCGACTCAGTGGACGCAAGTACATGGTCGATGTCGTCATGTCCGCGCCCGACCGGTTCTCGAAGACCTTCAAGCGTGCGGTCGAGGCCGAACTGCCGAGTCTCGAACCCGCCACGGTGCGCGCGCGGTTTCATCTACAGGAGAGCGCCACCGTCGAGGCAGTGGTCGCGCGGCTGAACAGGCTGCCGGGCAGTGGATCTCAGGGTGTCATTCTCAAGGCGCCCGCGGTGCCCGACGTCTCCGCCGCGGTCGATCGCCTGGTGGCGGCCGGAATTCCCGTGGTCACCTACGTGACCGACATTCCGGGGAGCCGACGGTCCGGGTACGTGGGTATGGACAATCGTGCAGCGGGGGAGACGGCCGCGTATCTGATCACCACGATGATGGCCGATCACCCGGGTGACGTCCTGATCGCGCTGAGCAGCAACGCGTTCCACGGCGAGGAGGAGCGGGAGATGGGCTTTCGCACCGCACTGCGACGACTACCCGGACCTGTGCGGACGGTCGTCGAGATCGCGGAGAACGACGGGCTCGACGAGCGCGTCGAGGCGCTCGTCCTCGACGCCCTCGACCGTCACCCCACCATCTCCGCCGTCTACTCGTGTGGCGGCGGGAACTCGGCCATCGTGCGGGCCTTCCGGACGCTGGATCGACCCTGCCGGGTGTTCGTCGCGCACGATCTCGATGCCGACAACCGGGACCTGCTGTATCGCCGACAGATCACCGCGGTGCTCGAGCACGACATGCGCGCGGACGCCCAGCGTGCGTGCCGGATGGTGCTGCACGCTCGTGATGCCTCGACCGCGGTCCGCGGATCCTCGTCACCCATCCGCATCGTCACCCCGTTCAACATGCCCTGACCGCTCGGGCGAGTCCCGTCTCGAGGGGAAACTGAGGGTTCGAAGCCTTGTCTCGAGGTGTCCGCGCCCGGCAGGCTCGACCATGACGACAACGGCCATCGGGACCGAGGAGCAGGTATGACCAGCAACATCAGCAGCCACTCGCACCGCGCGGATCGCCTCCGCGCGGCCGACTGCGACATCGAGGAGTTCCGGGCACTGGTGTCCGAGAGCACCCAGCTCGCCGACCACCCCCACGCGTCCGACGTGGTGCAGAACGTACTCGTGTACGACGGCCCCGAGCTCGCGCGGCAGGCGACCGACGACCAGGTGCGCGCCGACATCCAGGACGAACTGGCGAATGCACTCCTGAACGGCCCCGGCATCGTGGTCTTCCGCGGCGCGTTCACGGTCGATCACGCGGTCGCGGAGACCACCCGCACGTACCGGGACGTCATTCATGGCCAGCGCGAGAGCGGTGTGAGCAACGGTGACCACTTCGCCAAGCCGGGAGCGAACGACCGCATCTGGTCGGCCCTGCAGAAGTTGGCGATCGCGGAGCCCGAACAGTTCGCTCGGTACTACTCCAATGATCTCCTGGCGCTGGTGGCGGAGGCGTGGCTCGGGCCGATGTATCAGGTCACGTCCGCCATCAACGTCGTCAATCCCGGTGGCGCCGCCCAGAATCCGCATCGTGACTACCACCTCGGGTTCATGTCGACCGACACGGCCGCGGCGTTCCGGGCGCACATCCACCGCCTGTCACCGGCGCTGACACTGCAGGGAGCGGTGGCGCACTGCGACATGCCGATCGAGAGCGGCCCGACGATGTATCTGCCGCACTCACAGAAATTCGAGGCCGGCTACATCGCCTTCAACCTCCCCGAGTTCCGGGAGTATTTCGCCGACAACCACGTTCAGCTTCCGCTTCGGGAGGGCGACGCCGTGTTCTTCAATCCGGCGCTGTTCCACGCGGCAGGGCACAACACGTCGACCGACATCTTCAGGATGGCGAACCTGCTGCAGATATCCTCGCCGTTCGGCCGCGCGCTCGACAGCGTCGACCGGCAGGCCATCGTCTCCGCCCTGTATCCCACGCTGGTGGACTGGGTGGCGCAGGGTCGCGAGCGGGACGTCGCCAACGTGATCGCGGCGTCCGCTGAGGGCTACGCGTTCCCGTCGAACCTCGACCTCGACCAGCCCATCAGCGGTCTGGCGGGGGAGACGCACGCCGAATTGGTGCGGCGCGCGCTGGCAAGCGGGCTCGACGCCGCAGAGTTCGACGCTGCTGCGGTGGATCTGTTCGCCCGCCACCGCGCGTGACTCATACCTCGGTCGCGGTTCCGCAGATTCCGCACACCTCGAGCACGCGCCGCTTCCAGCGTGCGACGGGGATGAAGAAGACGCTGAGCTGCGTGTACTGCCGCATCCGCTCCCACTGGGTGGTGTTGTGGCAGCGGGGGCACGTCCGGGTGCTGCCGGCGCCGAGCGAGGACCGTTTCGTGCCGTATCCGAAGAGGAAGAACATCGGACCAGCCTAGAGGCCACCGAACACCCATGTGTGCGCACGTGCGCACACATGGGTATGGTCGTCGGCATGGCCGTTCTGCAGGTTCGATCCGAGTCCGTTCTCGCGGTCCCGGCGTTTCGCAGGCTCTTCACTGCGCAGGTGGTGGCACTGGTCGGCACCGGTCTGCTCACCGTGGCGCTGGGACTGCTGGCCTACGACATTGCCGGGAGTTCCGCCGGCGCTGTCCTCGGCACGGCGCTGGCCGTCAAGATGGTCGCCTACGTCGGGGTGGCTCCGGTCATGTCCGTGCTCACCGGCCGTCTGCCACGCACGACCGTACTGGTGTCCGCAGACGTCGTACGGCTCCTGATCGCGGTACTGCTGCCGTTCGTGACGCAGGTGTGGCAGGTGTACGTGCTCGTGTTCGTCCTGCAGGCGGCCTCGGCCACCTTCACGCCGACCTTCCAGGCCGTCGTTCCCGCGGTGATCTCCCGCGACGATCAGTACACCCGCGCGCTCTCGCTGTCCCGGCTCGCCTACGACCTCGAGTCGCTGGTGAGTCCGATGCTCGCCGCGGCGCTGCTCACCGTCGTGTCGTATCACTCGCTGTTCGTCGGCACAGCAGTAGGTTTCGCGCTGTCGGCCGTCCTCGTGGTGAACACCCGAATTCCGGACAGAGAGCCCCGGTCCGCCCCGAACGGGGCTCGGTCGTTCGGTGACCGACTCGTGGCCGGAGTGCGCCGCTTCGGTGGCCGTCCGTCGCTTCGGGGGCTGCTCGCACTGAACCTCGTCGTCGCGGCCGGAACGGCGTTGGTGATCGTCAACAGCGTCGTCTACGTGCGCGACATCGTGGGTGGGCCGGCCAGCGCCCTGGCCGTGGCTCTCGGCGTCTTCGGCGGCGGGTCGATGATGGTGGCGTTCGCAGTTCCCCGCATTCTCACAGTCGTCGACGACCGTCGGCTGATGCTCGCCGGTGGTGTGGTCGTCTCTCTCGGGACGACGGGTGCTGTCGCGCTCGCCGCCCTCCGTCCGAGTGGTGCCGCGGGCTGGGCGTCACTCGCCGTCGTCTGGGCCGTGGTGGGCGCTGGAACGTCGATGATCTCCACCCCGTCTGCTCGCGTGATCACTCGAGAATCCGACGACGGTGACCGGGACGAGCTCTTCACGGCGCAGTTCTCGTTGTCTCATGCGTGCTTCCTGCTCACCTATCCGGTGGCGGGCTGGGTGGGCGCCGAGGTGAGTCAGGTCGTCGCCGCGTCGCTCATCGCCGTCCTCGCTACACTTGCCGCGCTGGGTGCCGGTCGGCTCTGGGCTCCGGCATCGACGGTGGGCGCGCCACCGACCGAGTAGACGGAAGCGGCGATATGACGGCATCGGACGAGAAGCGGGCTCACGCGAGTCTCGACCACGCCGATCGCCCGGACCGCGCGCGTCTCGAGGCCGCCGGCGACACGTTCCGCATGCTGTCCGATCCCACTCGGCTGCACCTGCTCTGGACGCTGAGCCACGGCCCAGCCGACGTCACGGCACTCACGGAGGAGACCGGCGCGTCCCGCACCGCGGTGAGTCAGCATCTGGCGAAGCTGCGCTTCGTCGGCATGGTCGAGACCGAACGCAGCGGCCGCAACGTCATCTACCGACTCGCCGACGGCCACCTGGCCCGGCTGGTGCGAGAGGGTCTCAACTTCGCCGACCACACCGTGACCGGCGAGCCTCCGCATCACTGATCGGGTCTAGATCCACCCGTGGCGCCGGGCGATCGCGCATGCCTCGTGGCGATTGGCGGCGCCCAGTTTGGCCGCGGCGGCCGAGAGATAGTTGCGTGCCGTTCCCGGTGAGAGATGTGCGCGCTGGGCGATCTCGGCGATCGTGGCTCCGTCCGCGGCGAATTCGAGCACGTCCGACTCGCGCGGTGTCAGCGGCGAATCGCCCGCGCCGATGGCCTCGGCCGCCAGGCTCGGATCGACGTAGCGTCCGCCGCTCACCACCGTGCGCACCACCTCGGCGAGGGTCGCCGCGGACGTGGTCTTCGGGAGGAATCCGCCGACGCCGGCAGAGAGCGCCTTCTTGAGGTATCCGGGCCGGCCGTGGCTGGTGACGATGATCGACCGGCAACCGGGAAGCAGCGCGGCGATGCGTTGGGCCGTCTCGATACCGTCGATCCCGCCGAGCTGCAGGTCGAGCACCGCGACGTCGGGGGTGGTCCGCGCGGCCTCGGTCACCGCCGCCTCGCCCGAGTCCGCATGTCCCACGACCTCGATGTCGTCCTCCAGATCGAGCATCGTGCCCAGGGCCACCCGGATGAGGTTCTCGTCGTCTGCCAGCAGTACCCGAATCATGGTGTGCCCTTCGTGGGGGATGTCGTCGTCGGTGCGAATTCGACAGCGAGGGTGAAGGTGTCGGCTCCGGCCTCGACGGTGAGGGAACCTCCGACTGCAGCCAGACGCTCACGGAGACCGGCGAGACCGGTGCCGTCGCCCGCACGTTCCGGCGACGTCGGCCGGTCGTTGACGATGCGGAGCCGGTCGTCACCGAACTCGATACGGCAGTAGGTGGCACGCGAGTGGCGCAGGATGTTCGTGACGCCTTCCCGCACCACCCACGCAGCCTGTTCGGCTACTGCGCCGGGGATGTCGGCGACCGTCCCCGTCAGCTCGGTCCGGATACCGGCGGCGGACAACAGGGACTGGGCGCCGCGGAGTTCCGCCGCGACGTCGACGGAACGGTAGCCACGCACCAGTTCCCGAGCGTCGGTCATCGACTCCCGGGCGAGCACACGTACCTCGTCCATCTGCGCGGCAGCTCGGTCGTCTCCTCGCCGAGCCAGCGCGGCGGCGAGCTCGCTCTTGACCGCGATGGCGGACAGCGCGCGACCGACGACGTCGTGCAGGTCCCGGGAGAAGCGCAGTCGTTCCTCGGCGACCGACAGGGCGGCGGCGGCGTCGCGGGTGGTGGCCAGCTCGGTGACGATGCGCAGCAACCACATCGACAGGCGCACCGTGGTGGCCATGGCGACGATGCAGAAGGCCAGGAGTGTGATCTCGAGGGCGGTCGAGCCCGATGCGGTGGCGACCACCGGGGCGACCACCGCGGCGCCGAGAGACCAGCGCAGGTCCACCAGTGCCGCGATCGGTGTCGTCACCAGGATGGCCACCCACAGGAGGTTCGGTGCGGCGCCCACCACGACGAGCACGGCGGCCGCTGCGATCTGTACGCACAACGGTGCCCGGACGTCCGCACTCGAAGCGCCACCGAGTGCGGGAATACGGTGCAGGACAACGAGTGCAGACACCACGCACACCAGCGCGGCGGCGGTGGAGATCGCGTCACCCGCCTGCGCCGAGGCCGCCATCGAGGCCACCGCGACCGCGACGACGATGAACTGGAAGGACTGCCGGGTGTAGGTGCGGACCTTCTCGACGTCGCTGCTGCCCCGCCAGCCGAGTGTCGGGTCGAGATGATCGCGCAGTCTCATGGTCTCCAGCCTTGCAGATCGGACGGTCGGTGGCGGGACGTCAGGAGCGCGGTTCCCAGCGGAAGTGGGTCCGGGCGATCAGGACGCTGCCCGCGATCCAGGCGAGCATGACGAGAGCCGGCTGACCAGCCTCCGCGAACGTCGACGCGAAGCCCATCGAGTCGGCGCCACCGGCGGCATCACCCACCGAGGTGGTGCCGAACCACCCGAGGTTCAGGAGATCGCTGACCGCGGCCATCGGTGTCAGAGCCACCACGTCGGCGAGGGACTCGGGTACCACGTCGCGCAGGAGTGACGATCCGAGCATCGCCAGCAGGATGACGGGCAGGCTGGTGATCTGTGCTGCTTCCGCGTTGCGGGTGAAGGCGGACGTGATGAGGGCCAGTGCGGCGAAGAGCGCCGCACCACCGACCAGTGCCGCCGCGATGAGCAGGACGTTGACGGGAGTGCCGCCGCCGAGGACCACCACGACCACGCCGACGATCACTCCGAGGAGGAGTGTCAGGAGGAACGACGGCACCGCGGGTCCGAGAAGGATCTGTGCGTCCGTGCTCTCCCCGGTGCGGAGACGTTTGAGCACCAACTCGTCTCGACGCGTCGCGTAGACCGACAGGAGGTTGTAGTAGACCAGGAACACCAGCAGGAACAGGGCGAAGATCTCCAGCGCGGCCGACACGCCGGCGTCGGTGAGCCCACTGTCTCGACCCGCGACGACCAGAAGGACGATCGGCAGGACGAGGGGCATCACCAGAGCGTTGAAGAGAAGGACGCGGTTGCGTCCGAGGAGCGTGAATTCCGCTCGGGACAGTGCGGTCATCGTACTCATGCCGTGATCACCTCGGGGTCGTCGAATGTGTCTGCGATGGAGAGGAATACGGTCTCGAGAGACGCGGCTCGCGCGTCGAGACCGTGCAGGGTGACACCGCTGTCGCGGGCCCACACGAGCAGCTCGGTCAGCGTCTCCTGTACCGAGTTCGTCGTGATCGACACCGTGTCGCCCTTCCGGTCGACGTCGGCTCCCGGGAGTTGCGGCAGGGCGGTCCGCGGGTCCTTCAGCTCGATGCGCGCCGGGTGACCGGCGACCACGTCGTCGACCGTTCCGCTGCGAACGACGCTGCCGCGGTGCATGATCGCCAACCGATCGCACAGCGATTCCGCCTCGTCCAGATAGTGCGTGGTGAGCATGATGGTCACCCCGGAGTTCTTGAGCTCCTGAATGAGCTGCCACGTGTTGCGCCGACTCTCGGGATCGAGTCCGGTGGTCGGTTCGTCCAGGAACAGGACTCGCGGTCGGCTGATGATCGCGCAGGCGAGATCGAGACGACGCTGCTCGCCGCCCGACAGGAACTTCACTCGGGTGTCCGCACGGGCTCCGAGATCGACGCGCGCCAGGACGTCGTCGACAGGCAGTGGATCGCTGCACGTGCCGGCCCACATCCGCAGGCTCTCGGCCGCGGTCAGATCCTGCGGTAGTCCACCCTTCTGCAGCATGATGCCCAGGGCGGGCCGGACCTTTCTCCGATCCGCCACGGGGTCGAGTCCCAGGATGCGGACCGTGCCCTCGCTGGGACGCGACAGACCCTGGACGACTTCGAGAGTCGACGTCTTGCCGGCGCCGTTGGTGCCGAGCAGTCCGAACAGTTCGCCCTCCGCGATGTCGAGGTCGAGGTTGTGGACCGCGTCGTACGCGGTCTTGCCGGAGCCGTAGCGGCGGGTCATTCCCGACACCTCGATGACGGTCATGACGTTCGCCCCCAGTGCCGACGCCCGACGGCGACGCGGACGGCGAGGAACGCGGCGACGACGGCGGCCGCTGCCACGGTCGGCACCGAGACTCCGACGATCGCGATCAGCACCGCGATGAGGGCCACCGTGATGACGGCCACCACCAGTTCGCGGGCCGGGGTCGGCGCGGGTCCGATCTCCATGAGGTCGGTGAAGAGGTTTCCTTCGTCTGGTTGCTTCATGAGAACAATTCTTCGGATCATGCGGCAGGACCGGCAGTGCCAGGATGCATCGGTCGAGATGACACCGTCACGGTCGAGCGATGACAAACGTCATGAACCGGACGGCCGAGTAGCGTGTCGACCATGAACGGATGGTTCGTCGTCGCGCTGCTCGGGGTGCTCGGTCTGGCGGCGATCGTTCTCGGCGGCGCCGACGATTCACCGGGACTCCAGTTTCTCGGTCTGATCCTCGTCGTCAGCGCGGTCGTGACGGCGGTTCGTCGTCGCCGTACCTTCTGATCGCGCCCTCCCCTCGATTCTCGTCGCGAGTTCATGGTGGCACTTGTTGAACGTGTTCAACTTCGCTACGGTCGTTGTTGAACACGTTCAAGACGGGAGTCCGACAATGGTGCGAGACACGGCGACGCGGGAGCGGTTGGTGGAGGTGGCGCTTCGCCTCTTCCGAGAGGACGGGTTCCAGGCGACCACGATGCGGCGCATCGCGACCGAGGCGGGCGTCTCGCTGGGCAATGCCTACTACTACTTCGCCGGCAAGGACGAGTTGGTCCACGAGCTGTATCTCGTCGTCCAACGCGAGCATCGGACCCGCGCGATACCCCGGCTTCGCGACGGCGCCTCGCTGGCGGACAACCTCTCGGCGGTGCTGCACGCCGGTCTCGATGTGATGCACCCTTACCGAAGCTTCGGCGGCTCGTTCCTCCAGTCGGCGCTTCCCCTGCAGTCGACCTCCAGTCCCTTCTCGCCCGAATCGTCCGCCGCGCGAGACATGGCCGTGGACCTCATGCGACTGACTCTGCAGAAGTCCAAGCAGCGCGGACCGGCATCGCTGGAGAGTCGACTCCCCACGTTGCTGTGGGTCGCGTACCTGGGTGTGACGCTGCACTGGGTCACGGACGGATCCGTCGACCAACGCCGCACCCGCGCGCTCGTCGACGGTCTCGTTCCCGTCGTCACGAAGACGATCAGCCTGTCCCGACTACCGGTCGCGCGAGGACTGCTCGGCGACATCGTCGGGCTGGTGGACACCATGACATCCGAGAAGGGAAGCGGGCGATGACGAGAGACGTACGGACCGTCGTGATCTGTGGAGCGACGGGGTACATCGGGCAGTACCTCGCGAGGGCGTATCGGGACCGGGGAATCGACGTGAGATCCGTGGGCCGCGGCGCCGTCAACGACGCGACGTGGTCGGACCGCGACCGGTTGACCCGTGTCCTCGACGGAGCCGACATGGTGATCAATCTGGCGGGTCGTTCGGTGAGCTGCCGCTACACCAAGAGTACCGCCGACGTCATCTTCTCCTCGCGTGTGGAGACGACGGCCGCACTGGGACAAGCTTTCTCGCGCGTGGACCGCGCTCCCGACGTGTGGTTCAACGCCAGTACCGGAACCATCTACCGCGATGCACGTGACCGGCCGATGACGGAGCGGGACGGGGACGTGGGGACGGGTTTCTCCGTCGAGGTGGCCCGCGCGTGGGAGCGCGAACTGTTCGACGCGCCCACCGACGTCCGCAAGATCGCGCTGCGCATGGCGATCGTCCTGGGCGCCGGCGGCGGCGCCGTCAACCCCCTCATCGATCTGGCGCGGCTCGGACTCGGCGGCCGGATGGGTGACGGCACACAGATGTTCAGCTGGATCCACGTCGCGGACGTGCTCCGGTCCATCGACCACCTGCACGCGCGCGAGGACATCGCGGGACCGGTGAACCTCGCGACACCGTTCGCCGTGGACAACGCCACCATGATGCGCGAGGTTCGACGTCACCTGGGACGGTCGCGAGGTGTCGCGACCCCCGCATGGTTGTTGCACGCCGGCGCCGCTGTCATCCGCACCGAACCGGAACTGGTCCTGAAGAGTCGGTGGGTGGATCCCGAGGTGTTGCGGCGCAGTGATTTCGAGTTCGAATATCCGCGCCTGGGTCCGGCGTTGGAGCAGATCGCTCGCCACACGTCCCGCGGTCTGCTGCCGGTCGCCCTGGGCTGACGCGACGTCGTACGCGCCGTTTCCGCCGACGGTCCGCGGGTAGCCGACACCGACCCGGATCCGTGCGACGAAGGAGCAGCGATGACGACCGTGACGAACCTACTGGCCACCCATCCCCTCGACGGTGATCGTGCACTGGTGGCGGCCTGTGTGGAGGCGTGTCTCGACTGTTCCACGGCGTGCACCGTCTGTGCCGACGCCTGCCTCGCCGAGGATTCCGTCGCGCGACTCAGGTCGTGCATACGACTCGATCAGGACTGCGCCGACCTGTGTGCCGCGACCGCCCGGATCATCACGAGGAGCGGTGCCCGGTCCGAGACGGCACGCGCCGCGCTGATCGCCTGTGCGTCCGCGTGCGACGACTGTGCCGACGAATGCGCCCGGCATGCGGAGATGCACGAGCACTGCGCCGCGTGCGCGGACGCATGTCGGCGATGTGCGCGGGCGTGCCGCGACCTGCTGGCCGCGCCGGGCACACCGATGTGACGACGGACATGGTGTCGATCAGCCTACTGCGAGGACAGTTTTGAGCCAGCCCTCCTCGCGACGGTCGAAACTCTCGTAGGCATCGACGGCCGTGATCGGTGTCTCGGTCTGCGTGATGAAGTTCAACGGATCGAACGACCCGCTCGCGACACGGTCGAGCAGCATCGGCACGTAGCGGCGGTGGTTGCAGTTTCCGGCCTGCACGGTGAGGTTGCGATTCAGGACGGTGCCGATGGGAAAGCCGTCGAAGGTCGGGGGATACACACCGAGGATGCCGATGGTGCCGGCCTTGGCCACGGCCTGGACGGCCCACCGCAGCGCCTGGCTCGGACCGTCACCCGGCCTCCACAGGTTGCCGTTCGGCGCAGCATCCGGCGCGGCCTGCTGCACTTCGCTCGCGAACATCTCGCTCTGCTGTCCGGCCTCGTCCGCGGCGGGACCACTCGACGGTGTCTGCGCATCGACCCCGACCGCGTCGATCACCCGGTCGGCGCCGATTCCTCCCGTGAGGTCGAGAACGGCCTCGACGGGATCCTCGGCGTTGAAGTCGATCGTCTCGGCATTCTGACGCCGGGCCACCTCGAGTCGGGAGGCGATGCCGTCGACGACCATCACTCGTCCCGCGCCCTCTTGCTTCGCCGACGCCGCGGCGAACTGTCCCACCACGCCGGCGCCGAACACAACCACGGTGTCGCCGTCACGCACCTTGGCGAGTTCGGCACCGAACCACGCCGTCGGATAGATGTCCGACACCAGGATGGCCTGATCGTCGCTCACTCCGTCCGGTACCCGCACCAGCGTGTTCGGCGCCCAGGGGACGCGCACACGCTCCGCCTGGAGACCGTCGATCGAGCCCGTGGCCTCCGGACCGCCGAAGAAGCTCGTCCCCGCGAGCGGACCGCCGGGGTTCGCGTTGTCGCACTGCGCGGTGTAGCCGGCCCGGCAGTAGGAGCACCACCCGCACGACATCGTGGAACAGACCACGACGCGGTCTCCCACGGAGAAGCCGCGGACCGCCGAGCCCAGCTCCTCCACCACACCGACGGCCTCGTGACCGAGGACGGTGCCGGGTCTCATTCCCGGCATCGTTCCGCGCACCATGTGCAGATCGGTGCCGCAGATCGCGCTCGCGGTGACGCGCACGATCGCGTCGGTCGGCCTCTGCAGGACCGGGTCGTCGACGTCGTCGAGTCGAATGTCGCCGGTTCCGTGCCACACCACTGCCTTCATACGTGTCCTCTCGTCGTGCGGGTCGGCGTGTCGACCGCCATGGTCGGGCAGGGGTACCGCCATCGGAACAGCTGAAACTCCACGACCGGGGTTCGATTCGTGCGTTTCGACGCGACGATCGCGGGAACACGGGCGCCGCAGCAACACCGTCGGGTGGGGCTCGGTTGTCCGGTGACCCGTGGAGGAACTCAGTGTCCGATCTTCAGCCGTTCTACGACGACGTCCAAGCCCACTACGACCTCTCCGACGAGTTCTTCAGGCTCTTCCTCGATCCGACACAGACCTACAGCTGTGCGTAATTCGAGCGCGAGGACATGACACTCGAGGACGCGCAGCTCGCGAAGATCGACCTGTCGCTGTCCAAATGCGACCTCCGTCCGGGCATGCGCTTGCTCGACGTCGGCTGCGGGTGGGGCGCGACGCTTCGGCGAGCGGTGGAGGAGTACGACGTGAACGTCGTCGGTCTGACCCTGAGCAGGAACCAGTACGAGCACGTGTCGGCGATGCTGAACGGGCTCGACACGGGACGCACCACCGAGGTGCGGCTGCAGGGGTGGGAGGAGTTCGACGAGCCGGTCGATCGCATCGTCAGCATCGGCGCCTTCGAGCACTTCACCTCGCCTCGCTACGACGATTTTTTCGCGCGGGCTCACTCCATCCTGCCGGCGGACGGCCGGATGATGCTGCACACCATCGTGCACCTCGGCCGCGACATGTTCCGGCAGAAGTCGCGTGTGACGCGGGCGGACATGGACTTCGCCGATTTCATCGGTCGCGAGATCTTTCCCGGCGGCGAGCTTCCGATCCCGCAGGTGGTGATCGAGAAGGGCGAGCGAGCCGGCTTCCGCGTGGAGAAGGTTCAGTCGCTGCAACAGCACTACGCTCGAACGCTCGATCTGTGGTCGGCCGCGCTGGAGGCGAGAAAGGACGAGCCCGTCGCCATCGCGGGTGAGGCGATGTACGAGACCTACATGCGGTACCTGCCCGGCTGCGCCGACTTCTTCCGGCGGGAACTGATCGATGTCCGCCAGTTCACGATGGTGAAGTAGAAGGCGCCGCCTGGTCCGGGGCATCGATCTCCGCGATGACAACGCCTATGTCGTCGGCGCTGTAGGGAAGTCCGAGGACATCCGTCAGAGCGGCAGCTGCCCGGCTCGCGACGAGATCGCCGGCCTTCAGGAGATCCGTGCCGTAGGCGGCGATCACCGTCACCAGACCGCCCGTGCATCGGTGACCCTCGGTGTAGAGCGAGATGTCGGCGGGCTCCGTGCCCGCCACTTCGGCGACGGCGCTGCGGACGGCGATGCGGACGACGACGTCACTGACCCGCAGGGTGTCCTCGTCGACGTCCACTCCCTCGTCGGGGTAGCGGGCGTCGAGGGGCCACGTCCGGACCCCGACTGCTCGCACGCGTGAGAGGGCGGCGGCGCTGATGTCCACCCACCCGTGCACGGGCGCGTCGCGCAGCACGCTCGCGGCTCGACGGAGCGTCGAATCCGTCTGCGGCGGTGTCGAATCAGGCTGACCCGACGTCATCTCCACGTCTCCAATCGTGTCTCGAGGGTGGCGCGTGCACGCGTGAGGTGGCCGCGGACGGCACCGGGGGAGAGGGCCATGACCGTACCGATCTCGGTGTGCTTCATGCCCTCGACCTCACGGAGCAGCCAGCAGGCCCGCTGGCGATACGGTAGCTCAGCGAGAGCGTCGTCCAACGCGGACAGGAAGTCGGCGTCGGACACGGTGCGCGACGGGTCGTCCTTCGGGTCCTGGCTCGGCCTCTCGAACACCCAGTCCTCGACGGGCGCCATGCTGCGACGCCGCCGATGATCCGTCACTTTGTGGGAGATGACGCTGAACAGCCAGGTGCGTAGCGAGGAGTCGGAACGGAAGTGGCGCAGTCCGCGCCAGGCGTCGACCAGCGCGTCCTGGACGATGTCCTCGGCAGCTCCCCGGTCGGACAACAGGTGGGTCGCGTAGCGCAGCATGTCCGGTCCGAGTCGGCGCACGATCTCCTCGAACGCGCGTCGGTCACCCATGCCCGCGGCGGCGGCGAGGGCGCGATCGCCGAGTTCGCGGTAGTCGTCAGTGAACGTGCGAGCGGTGCACGTGTCGCCGTCCGCCGACGGTGCGGCGGTCGACGGAAGGGTGACGTCACCCGCCACGCCGGGACTTCCGGGATCGGGCGCGATCGACGGACGACTGAGCACTGTTCCCCCCGAACCGCCGTCGGAGTGACCCACCCCGAAGATTGATGAAGCAACTACTTTCCCCGACGTGACTGTTCCCGCCCGGGATCACGCGCAAACCGATGTGATGCGCATCACTTGATTCCCGACGTGCGTTTTCGTGGTGGGGACCCGACTCAATGACTGTGACGAGCCGTCACAGCCCAGAGGGAGGACCTGACGTGAACGCCCCGCAGAACGCGACCGGAAACGCCGTGAAGACGTCCGTCGCATCGACCGACGACCACAGTGACGACGTCACCGACCGCGGGAGTCGCGGCCGCACGATCGTCGCGGACGCGGTGGTCGCCACCGTCGTCGGCATCGCCGCGCGAGAGGTGCCGGGCTTGCACGCTCTGGAACCGGCCGGTTCCCGTGCGCTCGGAGCCGTCCGCTCTGCGGTGGGCGTCGACGGGGCACGGCACGCACAGGGGGTGACCGTCGAGGTGAACGACCGCAGCGCAGCCGTCTCCCTCGATCTGGTGGCGGACTACGGGATCTCCATCGCCGACGTCGCAGCTGACGTCCGCCGCAACGTCTCCAGTGCGGTGAGGGCACTGACCGGACTCACCTGCAGCCGCGTCGACGTCGTCGTGCACGACGTACAGGTCGACGGACACCGCACCGCCGCCTGACGACATTCTCGTCCGACCACACACACCGACCACACACAGCCGACCCGCACTCCGCGGGCCGGTCGGAGAGAGGAACCATGATGACCACGATCGAGAAACGCACCGACGAGGTGCGCGCATGAGCGCCCGTCGGAGCCTGTCCAGCCGACTCTTCGAGGGCCTGGGCCGCGTGACGTGGGGCTACGCCAAGCGCAAGATCGACGAGCGCCGCACCCGACGAGGTGGACGACGATGACCAAGTTCACCGTCTACATCGCCGAGGCCATCGGCACCGCCGTTCTCGTGATCGGAGGTGTGGGCACCGCCGTCCTGGCGGGCGACGACGTCGGCACCACCGGAATCGCGCTCGCCTTCGGCCTGACACTGCTCGCGATGGTGTTCGTGCTCGGACCCGTGTCCGGTTGCCACATCAACCCGGCGGTCACGCTCGCGTTCCTCGTCACCGGCCGCATGACGGCCGCCCGCGCCGCCGGATACGCCGTCGCACAGGTGATCGGCGGACTCGTCGGCGCCCTGGTGGTCTACGCCGTGGCGACGGGTCGACCCGGATACGACCGAACGGTCGATGGTCTCGGCGCCAACGGATACGGCGACGCCTCGGCAGGAAACTACTTGCTTCTCGCCGTCGCGATCGTCGAGATCGTGGCAACGGCAGTTCTCGTGCTGGTCGTACTCGGCGTGACAGGGCCGCATTCCGTTGCGGCAGCCGGTGTTCCGATCGGACTGACGCTCACGTTCGTGCATCTGCTCGCCATCGGGGTCGACTCGACGTCGGTCAATCCTGCGCGCTCCATCGGGCCTGCGCTGATCGCCGGCGGAAGCGCACTCTCGCAACTGTGGGTGTTCCTGGTCTTCCCGTTGATCGGTGGTCTGGTCGGTGCACTCGCCTACAAGGCCGTGCGGCCCGCCGAGGCGGTCGCCGCGCACTGACTCTCGTGTGCGACGAACCCGTTGCTCGCCGGGTGCGCCCGGGGCATGATGCGACGGTCGGTCGTGGGGGCCGTCGCACACGGGGGTGGGTCATGAACACGGCACGTCGTACGCCAGGTCTGCGCGCGATCCTTGACGACTATCGACGCTGGCGCGCGATCGGGCCGGGCGGGCTCCCCGACAATCCGGTCGGCTGGGTGGTCATGACCGCTCTACGCCCCCTCTGTCGAGAGACCATTCGACTGCGCGACAACGATATCCGGGCCGCCGTCGGTACGCTCGAGTTGCCGGACCGCGGCAGTCGACCCGTCATGGCACCGTTCCCGATCCCGCACCGGCAGGTGGTGTCCGACGGCGATCCCGTCAGTGTCCGGTCGTTGCAGGATCACCTGACGATCCTGTGCTCCACCGACGGATGCCACAGCGCGCGTAGCCATCTGGAACGTCGAGGCAACGCGCTCCACGTCGATCACCCGCGCAGCGCCGCCGCTCGGCGTGCTCGCGGAGAGATCGCCCACGTGCACGACGCGCAGGGGTCGATGCACGTGGTCGCCGATCCGCGAGACGTCGTCGAGATCGTCTCGCGGGGCTGGGGAGAGCGGCATCCGCTGGCGGGGCGTTCCCTCGTGGGACTGCCGGACAGCTATCTCTACCTCTACGCACCTCGGAACGAGGCAGAGCAGCAGCAGCTGCGGCGCATCGTGGACCGAGCAGTCGTCTCTGCTGGAACGTGATCGGTTCGCGGGGTCACGGGCCGTGCAGTGTCCAGACTTCGACGACACCGGCGCTCGCGGGCGGCACTCGCACCTAGTCTGAGCGCCATGAGATTCGACGAGTATCGGGCCCACGACGCGACCGGGCTCGCCCAGCTGGTCGCGTCCGGCGACGTGACGGCCGCGGAGTTGGTCGAGGTCGCGATCACGCGAGCGCGCGAGGTGGATCCCACCCTGAACGCCCTCGTGCAGTGGCAGGAGGATGCCGCACGAGTGCGGGCCGCGGGCGCCTTGTCCGGTCCGATGGTGGGAGTGCCGTTCCTGCTCAAGGATCTCTTCCAGGCTCAGGCCGGGATCGTCGAGACGTCGGGGTCACGCTCGGGGGTGTCGTCCAGGCCCCCGGTCACCGACACCGTGGTGCAACGGTGGCTCGACGCCGGGGTCGTCGTCCTGGGCCGCACGGCCGTACCCGAATTCGGCGCCAAGGGAGTCACCGAGCCGCAGGCGCACGGTGCGACCCGCAACCCGTGGGATCCCGCCCGCACACCCGGTGGCTCCTCCGGTGGTTCGGCCGCCGCGGTGGCGTCGGGCATCGTGCCCGTCGCCGGCGCCAGTGACGGCGGCGGCTCCATCCGCATCCCCGCGGCGTACTGCGGCCTGTTCGGGCTGAAGCCGGGCCGGGCAGTCGTCCCTGCGGGGCCTCGTGCCGGGGAGATGCTCTTCGGGAGCGCCGTCACCGGTGTGCTCACCCGCTCCGTGCGCGACTCGGCCGCGTTCCTCGACATCATGCGCGGCTCGGACGACGACGCGCCCTTCGAGTTCGCGGCCCCGTCGACGTCCCATGTGGAGGCACTCGGCCGGCCGGGTCCTCAGCTCCGGATCGGGGTCGCGGCGCGGTCGGCGCTGAACGACGCACCCCACCCGGACGTACTCGACGCGCTCGACCGCGCCCGCGACCTGCTCGTCGAACTGGGCCACACCGTCGAGGAGGTCGCCTCGCCGTTCGACGAGGAGCAGCTGGCCCGAGACTTCCTCGTGCCGTGGTTCGTCCACCTCGCCGCCGAGGTGTCGTCCGCGTCGGCCGCGGCACGGCCCACCACGACGGAGTTCGAACTCGACACGCTGGTCCTCGCCGAGATCGGGCGCGCCACGAGAGCGGTGGATCACGATGCGGCACTGGCACGCTGGCAGGACCATGTCCGCGCCATCGCTGCATTCCACCGCCGCTTCGATCTGCTCGTGACACCCACGACGGCGGGTCCCGCGCCGCTGATCGGCGCCTTCGACACCCCGTTCCTGGAGAGGGTGGGCGCCCGGGTCGCGCTCGCGCTGCGGCTGGGACCGATTCTCGGACGGCTCGGCGCGGTGCAGAACGCGGTGATGCGCAGCCTGTCCGCTGTCCCGTACACACAATCGGCCAATCTGACCGGGCGGCCGGCGATGAGTGTTCCGCTCTCGGAGACAGTCGACGGTCTGCCCGTCGGCGTGCACTTCTTGGCGCCACCGGGTGGGGAGACCCGGCTGCTGGTGCTCGCCGCGGAGCTCGAGGCGGCGCGGCCATGGTTCGACAGGGTCCCCGCGGACGTGGTCAGTGAGCGAGTCGGATGACGCCGTCGACGATCTCCACCCGCGCGGTGGTGAGCGGTACGGCGCGTCCGACGGCGGCCACCACTGCGGAATAGGGAGGGAAACCGAAGATCACTCCCTTGGGGCCGGACACCATGGACCCGTCGGTCACATCGAATTCTGCTCTGTGCCAGGGGCACTGGAGGCAGCCGTTCTCGGTGACCCGTCCGCGCCCGAGCTTGGCGAGTTGGTGTCGGCACGTGTTCCCGACGGCGAACGGTGTCCCGTCGGGCCGGATGCCGACCGCGAGCACCCCGTGGTCGTCGGTGCGCACCTCGGCCACGCCCCTCTCACCCAGATCGGCGACACGCACGAGGTCTCGCCCGTGTGCCCGGATCGGGTGATCGTGAAGCACGGGTGGGAGCACGCTGCGCGGTCGCGGGGCGGGGGTGCGGTCGTCGGCCATGGGCGGGGGTTACCCGGACGGCGGCCGACTACGCGTCGTCGCCGGGCCTCGGGACGTCGGTCTCCCAACGCGCGCGGCGTTCGTCGTCGGACTGTTCCCACCACGGCGCGCCGCGTTCGCCGAGAGCGACCTTGGCGGCCTGCACACCGGCGCGGGACTCCGCGGCGCCGCCGGTCCGGCGGACGTCGCGTCGCCACGCCATCAGGATCGACCGCAGTTCGGCGCCGCGCTCCTCCGGAATGTCGGGATCGGTGGCGCGCCACTTCCGCCCGTCGATCACGATGTGGTGGCCGTCCTCGGTGTACTCCCGGCCGTCCGTCATGACACCGATGCTAGCGACGACTCCGGGATGTCCCGTCGGGTTCCGGCCCGGGGACGCATCGTGACGACAGCGATGGCCACGAAGGTCAGCGCCAGACCGATCGCGGTGAGGGCGGTGAACGGCTCGCCGAAGAGCAGGGCGCCCCACACCGTGGTGACGGGCGGTACGAGGAACATCAGAGCGTTCACCCTCGTCACCCCCACCCGGTCGAGCAGATACCAGTACAGCCCGTAACCGCCGAACGTCGCGAACACCACCAGTCCCACCGTCGCCGCCCAGAAGTCGAGTGTCGTCGGCGGTACCGCGGTGCCCATCGCGACCGCGCCGGCGGTGAAGACGACGGCCGATGTGGCGCAATGGATTCCGAGAGCGCTTACGGGTGCCGGTCGCTGGGCGCGACGGTCGACGAAGGTCGCGGCGACCAGAGACATCATTCCCACCAGCGGAACGAGGTAGGCCCACGCCGGGGTGGTCGCGGTGGTCGCCGTGGCGTCCGCAACGGTGGCGAGCGCGACGCCGAGAGCACCGATCAGGAGCCCGATCCATTGTCGGCCCGAGGCCGCCGCGCCCAGCAGGGGGCCCGCCAGCGCTGCCGCGACGAGTGGCTGCACTCCGTCGACGAGGGCCGTGGTGCCGGTGGAGACCCCGAGGCCGATGGCCCAGTACACGGTGAGGAGGTAGCCGGACTGCGACAGAAAGCCCACGATCACCTGCCGCCGCAGGTCCGGGCCTCGAACTCGGCGAGACCCGAGGAGCCACGTCGGTGCGAGCAGCAGGGCGAGGGGGAGGAACCGCCACATCAGGACGGTGGTGACGGCAGCGTCCTCACCGCTGATCTTCGCGCCGATGAAACCGGACGACCAGCAGAGTACGAACGCCGCGCCCGCCAGTACCGACCCGACGGCAGTGCGTCGATCCACAGGTATACCGATCTGTCTACTCATGACAGCAGACTACACAGATCGGTATAGTTCGAAACATGACATCCGAGGTCGCCTGGACGCCGAAGGCGCGTGCCGTGCTGGCCGCGGCCGACGAGCTGTTCTACGAGCAGGGCATTCACGCGGTCGGCGTCGACACGATCGCGGCGCGAGCCGGCGTCACGAAGAAGACGTTGTACGACCGCTTCGAGTCCAAGGAACGGCTCGTCGTGGAGTACCTGCGGGAACGAGACCGTCAGTGGCGCGAGTTCCTCGCCGTCCGGCTGGGTGCCGTCTCCGCAGACGCGGCCGGCGATCGGATCGATGCGGTGCTCGTCGCCTCGGCCGAGTGGACGGCGCAGCGAAGTGGCAAGGGATGCAGCATGGTCAACGCGCACGCGGAGATCAGCGACCCCGCCCACCCGGCCTATCCGGTGATCATCGGGCAGAAGCGCTGGATGGTCGATTTGTTCGTCGACATCCTCACGGCCGCAGGAGCGCCCGACCCGGCGGGGACTGCCGACCTGCTGATGCTCGTGCACGAGGGCGCGCTGGTGTGTGCGGGAATGGGAGTGGTCGAGCGGCCCTTCGACCGTGCGCGTGCTGCCGCGCGTCTACTCCTCGAGCCCACCGGCCGGTGACCACCCGAGCGCCGGACCCAGTGTCGTCGCCATGTCGGTGAGAATCTGCACGTAATCGTCGTGGTCGAAGCTGAAAGGTAGAGCGAACGCCACCTCGTCGATCTCCCGGAAGGCTGCGCGCGCCTGCAACTGCTCCACGAGTTGCTCGGTTGTGCCCACCAGATCGGGAGCGAACAGCAGGCGGGCCGGGCCGACCGGTGACCGGGTGCGGCCCAGACGGGCATCGGCGTACTCCCGGTAGCGGGCGCGCTGGCTCGGTGTGGCCGAGTCGGTCGGAATCACCACCAAGCCCTGCGAGACCCGAGCGCCGTTCCCCGCCGCGTGTGCCGAGCGGAAAGCCTCGATGTGGGAGAGCTGGATGCGGTCGAAGTCGTCGTCCTCCTCGGCCTTCACGACGCTGCTCGTCAGGAAGTTCATACCGTTCGCGCCGGCCCAGCGAGCCGACCCGAGCGACGCGCCGCCGTACCACATCCGGGACGCGAGACCGGGCGAATGAGGCTGTGCGCGTGAGGAATGCACCTCGATGCCGTCCATCCCCTCGAAGTCCGTCAGACGATCGCCTCGGATCGCGGCGAGGAGCCGCACGACTCGGGCGTAGGTGAAGTCCTCCCGATCTGAGGTGTCGGGATACAGCGCATCCTTCAACCGGTCGAAGTTCATCGGCGGGCCCACGCTGACCCCGGGATTCAGGCGCCCGCCGGACAGGATGTCGACGGTGGCGAGGTCCTCGGCCAGCCGCACCGGGTTCTCCCACCCCAGCGGAGTCACGGCGGTGCCGAACTCGATCCGCGAGGTCCGCTGCGATGCGGCGGCCAGCACGGCGACGGGGGAGGAGATGCCGTACTGCAGGTGGCGATGCCGCAACCAGGCGCTGTCGAAGCCGAGACGTTCGCCCAGCTCGATGATCGCGAGCGTCGACTCGTGCCCGGCCGCGGGGTCGTCCCCGTCGAACAGTCCGATCGTGAGAAAACCCATCCTGCGCAGCGGTCTCGGGTGCATGGGTCCATGATCCCCCCGTGAGCCTTTCGCGCATCCCCGAGTACGCAAACCGCGCACGGGGGCGAAGCCCTATGATCACGCGATGACCGATCACGATCATGTTGCCGCTCGCCGAGAGATCACGTCCGCCCTACTGGCGGCCTTCGAACGTCGTCACGAGGTGCTCGACGTCATCGTCGAGGCCGAGACCCGGCCCGACGCCGTGGAGGCGATCGCCACCCTGCTCGGCACGTCACGGTTGGGCGGCGAGGCCGTCATGGGCATGTCGTTCGCCAGCCTCACCAAGGACGCCCGCCGGAGCAACGCCGCGGAGCTCGAGGACCTGGACAGCCGCCTGAACTTCACGTTGGCCGAGCGTCCCGCCAGCGCGGGAGAGACCCTGGTGCTGGAAGCGTTCTCGGACGACGACCGCGACCTGTTCGCCGCCCGCCTCGCGGACGTCGGTTCCGCGGGTGACGGATCCGGCGGAGCGGCCGGTGATCTGGACACCGAGCTGACGGCGGCACGGGATCGCCTCGACTCCGAGCAGGCCGCGTGGTTCGTTGCACGCGAGGGCACGGAGAAGGTGGGCATCGTCTTCGGCGAGCTCGCCGGTGGCGACATCGACCTCCGGGTGTGGATCCACCCCGGACACCGGAAGAAGGGCTACGGCACTGCGGCGCTGCGGAAGTCGCGCGCCGAGATGGCGGCGGTGTTCCCGGGAGTGCCGATGATCGTGCGCACCCCCGGGGTCCAGCCGTCCTGACACTTCTCGTGAGAGGCGATCAGGCCCGGTACTTCTCGATGTACCGGGTCATCGTCTCGAGCTGGTAGCGGGAGACGTCGTGGGCGTTCTCGTTCTCGGCGAACACACTCGACACCATGACGGTGTCGTTGTCGTAGAACCCGAGTGAGCCGAGGCCGCCGAAGAACTGGTCCCAGTCGACGTCGCCGTCCCCGATCTTCAGATGCTGGTGCACCCGCACCGCGTTGCCGGGTGGGTTGGTGATGTACCGCAACCCGTGCGAGCGGTGATGATCCATCGTGTCCGCCACGTGCACCAGACGCACCATGTCCCCGGCGGCGGCCATGATCGCCGGCAGGTCACCGCCCATGTGGAACTGGTGGCACGCCACGATGACCATCCCGATGTTCGGGGAGTTGATCCCGCGGATGGTGCGGATCGCGGCGAGCCCGTCCTCGACGAAGTCGTCCGGATGCGGATCGATCAGGACGTCGAGACCCTCGCGCTCGATGATGGGGACCAGTTCCTCCATCGACCGGTAGAACGCCCGCTCGGACTCCTCCGGCTTCTCCGGTCGGCCCGAGAACTCGGTGTTCATCGTCGACACCCCGAGGTCGACGGTGATCTGGATGGCCCGCTTCCAGTACCGCACGGCCGCCTCGCGGGCGTCCTCGTCGGGACCGGACCACCGCAGCACCGGCAGCACCGAGGCGATCCCGACGCCGGCGTCCGAGCACGCCTTGCGGAACTTCGCGACCAACCCGTCGTCGGCCTTGGGATGGCCGAAGAACGGGATCATGTCCACGTGCGGGGTGAGCTGCAACCACTCGTACCCCAGATCGGCCACCACGGCGGGCAGCTCGAGTAGCGAATGCGAGTGATGGAACGGCGTCGGATCGAGCGCGATCTTCATCTCAGGCACCGACGATGGACGAGCGCTGCACCATCTCGACGGCGACCGGGGCACCGGACTCGAGCGACTTCACGCCGGCCTCGCACACCGCGGCTGCAGCGTATCCGTCCCACGCTCCGGGGCCGTCGACGTAGTTGCCCGTCTCGGCGCCGGCCTTCACCGCGTCGACCCAGCGCTGGATCTCGGTGTCGTAGGCCTGGCCGAAGCGCTGCACGAAGCCGGGAGTGATGGTGCCGCCCCAGGTTCCGGGAGCGGACCTGCGGACGAGGCCGACGTCGAGACCGATCATCGCGCTGCCGTGCTCGGCCACGACCTCGGTGCGCACCTCGTAGGCGACACCGGTGGTGACGAACACCTCGGCATCGACGTGTCGACCCGACTCGGTGGTGAAGATGGCGATCTGTGGATCCCGCAGGCCCTGCGGTGCCGAGGGATTCGCCGACGGGCTGATGATCTGCACCGACGTGATCTCCTCGTCGAGGAGGAAGCGCGTGACGTCCACCTCGTGCACCAGCGAGTCGCGCACGATCATCGCGCTGTCGAAGTGCGGCGGCACGGCGGGGTTGCGGTGTGCGCAGTGCACCACCAGCGGACGGCCGAGCTCGCCGGAATCGATGAGCGCCTTGAGCTGGTCGTACTCGGTGTCGAAGCGGCGCATGAAGCCGACCTGGATGAGCTTCGTGCCCAGTGCGGCCTCGGCTGCCACGACGGCGAGGGACGTGGCCACATCGGTGGTCAACGGCTTCTCGCACATGACGGGCTTGCCGTGCTCGAGACACGCGAGAAGCTGCTTCTCGTGGGTCGGGCCCGGAGTGGCCAGGACGACTGCGTCGACCTCGGGGTCGGCGATGGCGTCGAGGGGATCCTCGACGACGCGGCACCCGGGGATGGTCGCGGCAAGTTCGTGCGCCTTCTCGCTGACGTAGTCGTTGATCACGGCGACGCGAGCGCCGGTGATCTTCGAGGTGATGCGGGCGACGTGATCGGCACCCATCATGCCGACACCCAGGACCGCGATGCGGAGTTCGGTGGTCATCGTGTCAATCCGTTTCTGTAGGTGCGTGAGTGTGGTCAGGCGAACGTGACGGCGGGGACGCCGCAGGAGCCCAGGTACTTCCGGGTGCGCTGCGCGATGGGCAGAGGAGCGTCGACGGCGCACGGGTACATGTCCTGCTCGACGATCGCGAAGATGTCCGCGGTGAGCTTGCCGTCGTCCGCGAGGCGCTCGATGGTCTTCAGGAGCGGGGGCATGTCCGGGATGCCCAGCGGCGGTTCCGTCATGGCGCCGAGCTTGACGGCCTCGCCGAACGGCAGATCCTCCGCTGCGACCCTGGCGCGGACCTCCTCGTTCACCTGCTTGAGGTGGAGGTACCCGATGCGCTCGGGCGCCCGCTCGATGATCGCGATGTTGTCACCGCCGCAGTAGCTGATGTGGCCGGTGTCGAGGCACAGGTTCACGAACTCGCTCGAGGTGCCGTCGAGGAAGCGGTACACGTTCTCCTCGGTGTCGACGTGGCTGTCGGCGTGCGGGTGGTACTGCGCCTTGACGCCGTACTGCTCGAACATGCGCTTGCCGAGCTCGTTCATGCCCTCGGTCTTCTTGCGCCACTGGTCTGCCGTGAGGTCGCGGTCCTCGAGCACCGCGCCGGTGGAGGGGTCACGCCACATCTCGGGGATGACGACGACGTGCTTGCCGCCGGCGGCGGCGGTCAGCTTGGCGACGTCCTCGATCTGAGTCCACACCGCGTCCCACGCGTCGTCCTGGTGCAAGTGTTCGAAGACCGTGCCGGCCGACAACTTGAGACCCCGAGAGCCCAACTCCGACAGCAACTTCTGCGGATCGGTGGGCAGGTAGCCGTACGGGCCCAGTTCGATCCACTCGTAGCCCGACGCCGACACCTCGTCGAGGAAGCGGCCGTACGGGGTCTGCTGAGGATCCTCGGGGAACCACACTCCCCAGGAGTCGGGGGCGGATCCGACGCGAATCGTGCTCATGTCTCGGGGGTTCCTCTCGAAGAATGTCCGGCGCTCGTGCTGTGGCACTAACGCGCTTAAGTAACGCGCTTAAGCTACTATGAGGTGGATCACGCTTCCGTGTCAAGCCCCATCGCAGAGGAGTGCCGGTGTCCACGCCGCCCCGCAGCCGCAAGACGACGATGAGTGACGTCGCCGCTCTGGCGGGAGTGTCCCGGACCCTGGTGTCGTTCGTCCTCAGTGGCAAACCGGGTGCGAGTGACGACACTCGCGACCGTGTCCTCGCCGCTGCGCGCGAGCTCGACTATCGACCCGACAACGCAGCCCGGCTCCTCGCCCGCGGCCGGAGTAGAACTTTGGGCGTCGTGATCGACGTACGGCAGCCGTTCCAGGCCGATCTCGTGACCCACATCTATCCCGTGGCCGAGGCTGCCGGGTACGAGGTGTTGCTGTCCGCGAGCGCGCCCGGCCGGGACGAGGCGAAGGCGATCGAGGCACTGCTCAGTCATCGCTGCGAAGGTGTGATCCTGCTCGGGCCGTCGTCCTCACCCGAGTACGTCGCACATCTCGAGGAGCGGGCCGTGGTGGTCATGATCGGACGCGCCCTGCCCGCCACGGACTTCGACGTCGTGCGCAGCGCCGACGACCATGGAGTGCGTCAGGCGGTCGACCACCTCGTCGGTCTCGGGCACGTCGACATCCATCACGTCGACGGTGGTACCGACTCCGGGGCGACCGAACGCCGCGCGGCCTTCCGTGCCGCAATGGACGAGCGCGGCCTTCCCGCCGTGGTGTGGCCGGGCGCGCACACCGAGGAGGCGGGCAGCGCCGCCGGCACGCGCATGGTCGCCGAGCAGCTCGTGCCCACCGCGGTGGTCGCCGGCAACGATCTGTGCGCGGTGGGGTTGATGGACGCGTTCCACCGTGCCGGAATCTCTGTCCCCGAGGATGTCTCGGTGGTGGGATACGACGACAGCGAGCTGGCCCACCTCTCACGTATCGATCTGACGACCGTCCGGCAGGACGCCGAGGGCCTCGCGGCGACCGCGGTGCGGTTCGCCATCGCCCGCCTCGAGGACGAGAGTCTCGCGCCCGCCGAGCTGGTGGTCGAGCCGTCACTCGTCGTGCGCGGGAGTACCGGGCCCGTACGCACGGTCGCGCGTCAGACGGCCCGGCGCACCTGACGCCGTTCGCGAGCGGTCGACCCGACCCGGGGTTCGACTCGAGCAGATCGCCCCGGCGCAGCGCACCCTCGTTTCGGCGCGGCCCTCGTCGGTCACCCTCTCGGGATGCAGACGTTCCTCCCCGACCCCGGCTTCGCCCGCAGTGCCCAGCTGCTCGACGACAAACGGCTGGGGAAGCAGCGCGTCGAGACCTTCCAGATCCTGCGCGCCCTGGTGTGGCCTTCCTACGGGTGGAAGAACCACCCGGCGGTGGTGATGTGGCGGGGTTTCACCCCGGCGCTCGTCGCCTACGGGATCGCGACCTGCCGGGAATGGGCGGCCCGCGGGCGAGCGGAGTCGCTCGAGGCGCGGCTGCTCGACTACAGCGACGGGCGTGCGTGGACGTACGACGAGTTGCGTGACGACGGCCGACTGCCGCCCTGGCTCGGTGACGACACGGTGCACGCGAGCCATCGTCGCGCCCTGGCCGCGAAGGCGCCGCAGGTGTACCCGGCCGACTGGGCCGGGGAGACCGGGTACGTCTGGCCCGGATTTCTCTTCCCGCGCTGGCCCCTGACGGTCGGCGACACCACGCCCAGTGCCGTGGTGTCCTCGATGATCGAGATGGGTGCGCCCGCAGAGCTGTTCGACCCGGGTACGGAGGAGTGGTCCGCTCTGCGGGCTCTGCACCGCGGCCGGTCCGCGCAGGTGCGGACGAAGAATCCCCGTCTGATGACGGTCGCCGCAGCGCTGGTGCTGCCGGGCCGCACAGCTCTGCTGCTGGACACCGACCCGCTCGCTCCCGACCTTCCGCTGCCCGAACCGTCCGCCGAGCCGGGAGGCACGGTGTCGGCGTCCATCGCGCGCGAGCCGACCCGCGAGGACGTCGAGGCGATGCGGGCCGAGGGCCGCGACCCGGGGCGTGTGCGCGTGTTCCGCCGTGGCGAGCCCGTGCGTGATGCCGGGGAGTACGGCGCGGTGGTCACGACCGGTGCCGCGGTCCCGGACGAGCTCGCGGGCCTTCCGTCACTCCGTCTGTCCACGTGAGGGCCGGCGGCCCCGCCATGCGGACCAGAGTTCGGAGTACCGGCCGTCCGCCTCCACCAGGTCCCGGTGCGGCCCCTGCTCGACGATACGGCCGTGCTCGAGCACCACGACGCTGTCGGCGCTCGCCGCCTGGGTGAGGCGGTGGGCGACGACGATCGTCGTCCGTCCGCGCGTGGCGGCCCGGGCAGCCTCCTCGAGGTCGCGCGCGCCGGCGCTGCCGGCCTCGGCGGTGGCCTCGTCGAGGACGGCGACCGCCGGATCGGCCAGGACGATGCGCGCCAGGGCGATCTGTTGCGCGCGAGACGGAGTCAGCTCCACGCCGCCCTCGCCGACCACCGTGTCGAGACCGTTCTCGAGGGTGCTCACCCACGAGTGCGCGCCGACAGTCCGCAGCGCGTCGTCGACCGTCTCCCGATCCGCATCCGGTGCCGCGAGCCGCAGATCGTCGATGAGCGGTCCGGCGAACACGTGCACCTCCTGGCTGACGATCGCGATGTGCCGGCGCAGTCGATCGGAGCCGATGTCGTCGAGCGACACCCCGCCCACCCGTATCGATCCGGAGTCCGCTCGCATCGAGCCCGCCACGAGCGCGGCGATGGTGGACTTGCCGGCGCCGGTCGAGCCGACCAGCGCCACCGTCGTGCCGTCGTCGATCCGCAGATCGATCCCGTGCAGGACGTCGTCGACACCGTCGTAGGAGTGGCGGAGGTTCGTCACGACGACGGTGCCGTCGGCGGGCTCCGCCTCGGTCCCGGGGGAGCGATCGTCGGGCAGATCGATGACGCCCACCAGCCGTGCGAGGGAGGCACCGGCCGACTGGATGTCGTCGAACGAGTACAGCAGCATGCCGATCGGGTTGAAGAGCCGGTGGAACAGCAGTGCCGCCGCGGTGGTCTGACCGACGGTGACGGCGTCCTCGCGCACCAGGAGGAAGCCGACGGTGAGGATGACCGAGAGGCCGACGCACTCGGCCCGGTTGCTGCGCGAGCCGAACCGGGTGAAGAGTCGGAAGACGGTGACGGCGATGTCGCGAGCCTTGCCGGACGATGCGTCGATGCGCGCGAGGTGCTCACCCTCCATGCCGTACGCCCGCACGGTGCGGGCCCCCTGCATGCTGCTGACCAGGGACTGGGCGCGCTCGCCCATCGCGACGCGCTCGGCGGCGTACATCGGGGCGGACCGCGGCAGATACCAGTGCAGGGCCATCACGTACATCGGGATCGCGACCATGCCCGCGAGTCCCAGACGCCAGTCGAGCCCGAGCATCGTGATCAGACTGAGCAGGACCAGCAGCACGGCGGCGAGGATGTTCGGCACCACTTCGCCGAGCGATTTCGCCATCACCGCGATGTCGTCCCCGACGCGGGATAGCAGGTCTCCCTTGCCGACTCGTTCCAGTGTGCTCACCGGGAGGTGGAGTGCGCGACCGAGGACGCGCTCGCGCAGCGAGGCCAACATCTTCTCGCCGAGCAGACTGACGGTGTAGGCGCCGATCCCGGTGAAGACACCGCCCGCGACCGCCGCGGCGCCGATGACCGTCACGACACCGACGATCGTGGACGTCGGTGCGCCCTCGGTCACCCGATCGACGAGCATGCCGAAGACGTACACGGGAATCAGCGCCATGGCCGCCGCGACCACGCCGATGGCGACGGTGAGCGCGACCGATCCCCGCCGCGCACGGAGTTCGCCGCGAAGGAACGCCCAGCATCGGCGTCCACTCGCGATGGGCAGCAGTGCGGTCGGTTCGGTCATCGCAGAACCGCCTCTCGGTAGCGCTCGTCCGTCTCCGCCAACCCGTGGTGGGTGCCGACGGTCGCGACGCGCCCCTCGTCGAGCACGACGACGCGGTCGGTGACCGCGAGGAGCGCGGGGCTGGTGGTGATGAGCACCGTCGTCTGGGTGCGGGCGTCGCCGTCGTGACGCAGTCCCGCGATACCGGTGGCGATGGCGTGTTCGGTCACCGCGTCGACGGCGGTGGTCGGATCGTGGAGGACGAGTACCGGCGGCTGCGCCGCGAGTGCGCGGGCGAGGGCGACTCGCTGGCGTTGCCCACCGGACAGGCTGGCACCGCGGTCGGTCACCGGATGGTCGAGACCGCCGTCGTGCATGGCGACGATGTCGGTGACGGCGGAGGCGGTCACCGCGGCGTCGAGGTCGAACCCGCGGTCCAGGGCGATGTTGGACCGCACCGTGCCGGCGAACAGGTCCGACGTGTGCGGTTCCACCAGCACGGTGCGGCGGACCTCGGGAAGCGCGAGCTCGGTCACGTCGACGCCGCCGACCGTCAGGCGTCCGGTGACGTCGTCGGGCGACACCTGGCCGGAGAGGACGGCGGCCAGCGCATCGGCGTCCTGCGGCCGGTAGGCGACGACGCCGACGATCTCGCCGCGCTCGAGGTGCAGGTCGAGATGCGTCAAGGTTCCATAGGACAGGTCGTCGAGTCCGACGGACGAGGTGTCCGGGGATCGCGTGCCGCCGGAGGTGACCACCGGGTCGGCGCCGAGAACCAACGCCAACCGGTCCGCCGATCCGCGGATCACCGCGAGGAAGCCCGGAAGTCGGGAGAGCGAACTCAGCGGCTCGATGAGGAACTGCGCCAGTCCGACGACGGTGATCAGCTCGGCGACGGAGATCCGGCCCTCCAGAGCGAGGAACCCGGCCGTGCCGGCCACGGCGGCGGACAACAGCGCGCCCACCGTCGCCGAGACACCGAGATACACGCTGTTGCCACGGGCCAGACGCATCGTCGCGGCCAGTGCACGTCGGCTCGACTGCACGAACCGTCGGGACGCGACGTCCTCGGCGCCGATACCGCGGAGAGGCCGTACACCGCTGACGAGATCGGTGGCGAGACCCGAGACGCGGGCCACCTCCGCCTGCTGATCTGTCGCGGCCCGGGTGAGGAACGGCGCACACAACTGCAGGAGAAGGAGAAGGACGGGCGTGCCGATGACGACGGCCAGCCCGAGCGGCACATCGATGACGAGAAGTGCCACCGCAGTGACGACGAGGGCGGTGACCGCGGCGGCGACCCGAGCGATGGCGTCGAGCGCCCACGAGGTCTTCTCGGCGTCCGAGGTGCTGACCGTCAACAATTCGCCGGGGCCGAGATCGACCTGGACGCCGCGCGGGTCGAGCACGCGTCCCGCGACCTCCACGCGCAGCAGGTGTGCTTCCCGCTCGATCGCGACGACGATGATGCGGGCGCCGATCCGGTACGCGTAGGAGAGGACGACGAAGAGTCCCGCCAGGCCCAGCAACGAGACGATCATGGCGGTGACGTCGCCGGTCTCGACCGCGCGGCCGATGATGAGACCGATGGCGACCGGCACCATCGTCTCGCAGAACTGGTGCACGCAGAACAGGGCCGACGAACCGACGAGTCGCACACGGTGGCGCCGGGAGGTACGGCGCAGGATGGCCCCGCCGGTCGACGGAGGTGCGTCATGCATTAGCCGACCCTAACCCACGTGGCCGACCGGTCGGGACGACGCGTACGCGTCAGTCGTGCTCGGGATTCCTGGTGCGACGGGCGGCGTCGCGCTGCTGCTGGGCGCGTTCCCGGCACCGACGCAGGAACTCCTCGTCGGACTCGGAGTTCGTCGCGACCGCGCGGCCGGGACGGACGTCGTACTCGGGGAAACGGGTCGCGCTCGGTCGGCGTCCTGCGTCGGGACCGCCCCAGATGCCGCCGCCGACCGGCCGACCGGCCACCAGCCAGGCCACGGACCCGGCGAGAGGAAGGAACACGACGAGCAGGAGCCAGACCGTCTTCGGGAGGTGACGGATGCCCCCCTCGTCGGCCGTGATGACGTCGATGAGGCAGAAGATCCAGAGCACGGCGACGATCAGGCCGAGATAGGGCACGGGCGCGTCCTCACGTAGAGCGGTTCACGTCCCGATTCCCGAACCGCATGGTCTGTTGACGCGCTCACCCTAGCGCCCGACGTCGCCCTCGTCACTCCGTACGAGCCGTCGCGGGGGTAGGCGGTTCCGAATGCCCTCTGTGAGCGCCCACCGACCGGGTTTCCCCCGGCGGTCCGACGGGCATGCACGGATGTATCGACGAAAGGACAAGTCGTGGTCGCGCAGAACGAGAACGAGCAGCCGCAGGATTTCGCACGCACCACGCGTGCGCACGCCGGTGAGGCCATCACCGACAGCCGCGCATGGCCGGGCTACTTCCTGATGGCGCTGGGCTTCGTCGCGCTCGGGTTGGGGCTGACCGCCGCGGGCGGCGGCTTCGAGGGATGGGTGCTGGTCGCCGGCATCGCCTGCCCGGTTCTCCTGCTCGCAGGGCTTGCTGTCGTCCTGCTCGAGCGCAAACGCGTCAAGGCCGCCGAGGGCAAGTCCCTCACGGATCCCGGTGGTCACTGACCACGATCACGTGACGGGTTCCGGTGCGTCGGAACCCGTCGTCACCGTGCCGAGAAGTCGCGCACAGTACTTCCGTGCCTGGTCCGAACTGCACGGCGGGTACGACGTCCACTCGTCGGCAATGGTGCACGGCTGGTTGACCATCACGTATGTTCTGGCCCGCCCGCTCGCCCGCGCGCGCGTCACTCCCACCGCGGTCACCGCGGTGGGAGTGCTCTTCGCTGTTCTCGCGCTCGCCGTCGCGGGCTCCGGTCCGTGGGGCGCCGGCGCAGCGGCGCTGCTCCTCGTGCTGTCGGCACTGGTGGACAGCCTCGACGGAGCCGTCGCACTGCTCAGGGGTCGGTCGACCGCGTTCGGCTATGTGGCCGATTCCGTCGCGGACCGGCTCTCGGACATGCTCGTCTTCGCCGTTCTGCTGGTACTGGGAGCACCTGCACCCCTGGTGGTCGCGGTCGCACTGCTCACCCTGCTGCACGAGACCGCGCGGGCGCGTGCCGTGTCAGCGGGAATGGAATCGATCGGAGTCGTCACGGTGTGGGAGCGCCCGTCCCGCGTGATCGCGGTTGTGGTGACCCTCCTGGGGGCTTCCGTGGTGGACACCGGTCCGCTGTTCGGCACGATCGGTGCCGTCGTGTCCCTGGTGCTCGCCGTTGTCGGTTTCAGTCAGATCAGCGTGTCGATCCATCACGCTCTGAGTGCACTTCCCGCTCCGAGACCCGGTCGCACTCGAGAGTGAACACCCAGCCGATCAACACGATGATGTGCAGCAGGAACAGCCACAGCACCGTGGCGACGGCGGCTCCCACGGGTTCGAGGCCACCGAACGGGCCCGACCAGTCGATGGGAACGGCCAGGAAGAGGACGTAGCCCTGCAAGAACCCCGACACGAACGACGCGGTGGTCAGGGCACCGATCACGACGGCCGTGCGCGAGAGGGTGGTCGGTGCGACCACCCGGTACGTCCATCCGATCGGTACAGCCAGCACCAACCAGATGGTGACGAACCCGAGCCACACGCGGAAGGCTCCGGCGCCGATGCCGCCGTTCACGGATGCCAGAGCGTTGCCCACCACGAGGACGGGAATGGTGAGCAGAGGCGTGATGATCAGCACCGGCAGGGCCGACGCGCGTCCGCGCCAGCCGACGAACGTCTCGCGCACGGGCTCGTAGACGAGCAGGGCCCGTCGCATGCCCTCTCCGTAGAAGGTGGCGGGGAGGATGGCGACCAGGCCGCCCAGCCACCCGAGGTGGGTGCCGGCATCGAACAAGGTCCGGACCGCGCCGGGGGCGCCCGCCGCTCCCGGCAGCAATCCGGCGATGGCGTCGCCGTACCCGACGACGGTCTCCTCGCCCAGCAGCAACGTGGTCAGGCGGAGACCGAGGAGCAACATCGGCACGACGGCGATGCCGCCGTAGAACGTGATGCCGGCTGCGACCAGGGCGGTGTCGCGCGCAGCGAGCCGTAGTCGCATTCCCGCGGCGACGGCCGATCGTTCCCGCACGATGCGCGCAGCCGTGCGGACAGTCGTCATGGTCCACGGCTACCCGGTGGCCCGTGTCCTCAACCTGCACCGTTTCGGCCGGGCGGTGCGCGGGTAAGAACGCTGGGACCCGCACGACATCCGTGGGTGCCTTCCGGTCCCTCCACGAGCTGGACCTACGACAGAGAACTGGTGCCATCAGTGACACGACAGCCTTCGACCCCCTACCCTGCGGGTGTCAGTCTCCGACCCGACGGGAGCGCGAACGTCGCGGTCTACACCGAGACCGCCGAGTCCGTGACCGTCGTCACGTACGACGAGAACGGTGTCGAACTCTCGTCCACGACACTGCCCGAGTACACCGGCCACGTGTTCCACGGCATCGTCGAGAACATGTCCGTCGGAACGCGATACGGATTCCGGGTCGACGGCCCGTGGGATCCGGCCGCGGGGTTGCGTCACAACGCCGCCAAGCTCCTGCTCGACCCCTACGCGAAAGCTGTTGCCGGGTCGGTGGAATGGGACGAAGCGGTGTTCTCCCATCATCACGACGAGCCCGAGACCCGCAACGATGCCGATTCGGCGCCCTTCATGCCGCGTTCCGTCGTCGTCGACGACTCGTTCGACTGGGGTGACGACGCGGCGCCGCGAATCCCGCTGTCCGAGTCCGTCGTCTACGAGGTGCACGTCAAGGGCTTCACCCAACTCGACGAGAACGTGGACGAGGCCGTCCGCGGGACCTACGCGGGACTCGCGCATCCGTCCGCCATCGAGCACCTGACACGGCTGGGCATCACCGCCGTCGAACTGCTGCCCACGCACCAGTTCGTCCAGGACTCGCACCTGCTCGAGGAGGGTCGCCGGAACTACTGGGGATACAACTCGATCGGCTTCCTCGCGCCGCACAACGAGTACAGCAGCGCGGGCGACACGGGTGGGCAGGTCACCGAGTTCAAGTCGATGGTCAAGGCGCTGCACGCGGCCGGCCTCGAGGTGATTCTCGACGTCGTCTACAACCACACCGCCGAGGGCAACCACCTCGGACCGACGTTGTCCCTCAAGGGAATCGACAATGCATCCTACTATCGGCTGGTCCCCGAGGATCACAGCTCGTACTACGACACGACGGGAACGGGCAACAGCCTGAACGTCGGCCATCCCGCCGCGCTCGCCCTCATCATGGACTCGCTGCGCTACTGGGTCACCGAGATGCACGTCGACGGTTTCCGTTTCGACCTCGCGAGCACCCTGACCCGCCAGGACGAGGACCTCGACCGTCACAGCGCGTTCCTCGACATGGTGCACCAGGATCCGGTGCTCGCCCCGGTGAAGCTGATCGCCGAGCCGTGGGACACCGCCGGCTATCAGGTCGGCGGCTTCCCGGCCCGGTGGTCGGAGTGGAACGGCAAGTTCCGCGACGACGTCCGCGACTTCTGGCGCGGCGAGGAGGGTAGCCTTCCCGCTCTGGCGCAACGTATCTCGGGTAGTCCCGATGTGTACGAGAACGATCGCCGACCCACCCTCGCGAGCGTCAACTTCATCACCGCGCACGACGGGTTCACGCTCGCCGACCTCACGATGTACGACGAGAAGCACAACGAGGAGAACGGCGAGGACAGCCAGGACGGCGAGTCCGACAACCGGTCGTGGGGATGCGGTGCGGAGGGCCCGACGGACGACGCGGACGTCAACGCCCTGCGCGATCGCCAGCGTCGCAACTTCCTCGGCACGCTCCTGCTCTCCGCCGGCGTTCCGATGATCCTGGGAGGCGACGAACTCGCGCGATCGCAGGGCGGCAACAACAACGCCTACTGCCAGGACAACGAGATTTCCTGGTTCGACTGGGCGGCGGCCGACGAGGCACTCGTCGAGTTCACCACCGCACTCGTCACGCTTCGCCGCGAACACCCGGCGCTGCGTCCGGTGTGGTTCCGCCACGGCGAGGACGACACCACCACCGACACGAGTGGCGGCCGTCCCGACACGATCGACTTCCAGCGTGCGGACGGTGTCGCGATGGGCGACGACGACTGGACCACCGGATCGAACAAGTCCATTGCCGTGCTGTTCAAGTCGTCGGCCGAGGACACCGTCTTCCTCTGGCTGATGAACGCCTCGGACACCCCGGTCGAGTTCACCCTGCCCGACGAGACGTGGTCGCTCACGATCTCGAGCGACCACGAGCAGCAGGTGGGCGAGGACCCGACGTCACTGCTGGTACGAGACAGGTCGTTCACGCTGCTGCAGGCTCAGTAGCCGGTCGCGGCACGGCAGATCCGACGCGGGCCCCGATCACCGATGTGGTGATCGGGGCCCGCTGTCGTCCACACCCAGCATCGCGGTGATCACCGCGGCGAGCCGACGCTCGTCGACATGCTGTGACAGGTCGTCCACCACCGTGAACACCGCTTCGACGAGAACTCCCGCCTGTGCCCGCGTGCGTCCCGGCATGGTGGACGCGAGCAGATTCACCCACTCCGCCCGTTCCTGGCGGGCCATCACGGTGAGTTCGAGTGCCGTTGCCGGACCCGTCGAGAGGCCGTGGCGCCGGAGCACCCGCAGTGCCGGTGAGTGCGTCACGAGAGCCACTCGTCGACGTGCCAGCCCGGCCAGTGCCTGGTGCGGGGTGGTCGACCGGGCGAGGACGCGCACCGTCTCGTCGGCCGTCCGCCGCGCGGCACCGAGGCACACCTGGTCCAGTACGACGGTCTTGCCGCCGAACCAGCGGTAGGTGCTCGACGCCGCGAGGCCCACCGACGAGGCGATGGCTGCCATCGTCACCTCGGTGGGCTCGTTCTCGTCGAACAGCGTCGCCGCCGAGCGGAGAAGTGCATCCCGTCGACCGACGGGCGGGACGCCGTGCGGGAGTTCCGGACCGTCGACGATGTCGGGCAGGTCCACCGCGAGCACTGCGGTGCAGGCGGAATCGAGGACCTCGAGCACCGCGGCGGTGGGGGCGGCGAGGCGATGGGTCCCGATGCTGGAGAGGGCGGAGAGCACCGCCCGTGTCGTGACGCCGGAGTCGCCGGGAGGTAGAGGAGTCGGAGCGGTACGGCGTGCCGCAGCGGTGACGGCATCGAGAACCATTGCCACCGAGCCGATGTCGGGCTCACGTAGGTGGACGCGGTCGCGCCGCAGCGTGCCGAGGGAGCGGCGCACGGTCAGGGCGCCGAGCGCGAGCGTGTGGAGATCGGCCGGTGCACTCTCCCGAGCGATACGTCGTTCCAGGCGGTCGACGGTGGTGAGGTGCAGCGTGCGGAGCAGGTCGTACTTCGAGTCGAACCAGCGATACACGGACGGGCCGGTGACCCCTGCGGCCGCCGCGACGTCGTCGATGCCGACGGCCGCGTAACCGCGGGCGCCGAACAGGTCGGCTGCCGCGTCGAGCAGCCGCCGCGGCCGGGGCGACCCACCGGTCACCGTGGTGCGGGCGCGCCGGGAGCCGCGGCGTGCAGTGCCACCTCGCCGGCCTTGACGACGAAGTGGACGCGACGGCCGGGCACGAGATCGAGTTCGGTGGCCGCCGCGACGGTGACGTCGGCGTGCAGCGCGGGCAGGCCCGCGTCCGCGGTGGACGTGATGCGGACCGACGAGCCGGTCGACTCCACATGGTCGATCTGCACGGGCAGCACGTTGCGGGGGCTGCCCCGCGGTGGGTCGACGAAGACGGAGACCGCGGTGGGATGCACCAGGGCAACAGCCCGGGCGCCGGCGTCGAGAGGATCGGGGGCGCGCCCCTGCACGGCGACACCCGACGAGGTCGTCAGGGTGTCGTGGGCGGTGACGGTGCCCTCGATGGAGTTCACCCCGGCCAGGGCGGCCGCGAACCGAGTACGAGGTGCCGTCAGGACGTCGCGAACGCGGCCGTGTTCGACCACTCGTCCGGCGTCGACGACGGCCACCTCGCCGGCGAGCGTCAGGGCGTCGACCCGGTCGTGCGTCACCAGCAGGGTGGTGCGTGAGGTCTCGGCGAGCACCTCGCGGAGCACGCGTCGCATGGCGGGTGCCGACTCGGCGTCGAGCGCCGCGAACGGCTCGTCGAGCAGGAGCACGTCGGGGTCGGCCGCGAGCGCTCGGGCGAGGGCGACGCGTTGAGCCTGTCCGCCGGACAGTGCGCGTGGCCGCCGATCGGCGAGATCTGCCGCGTCGACGGCCTCGAGCCATCGGCGCGCGAGTCGCTCGGACTCGGGTCGTCCGGTGCCTCGTGACCGGGGCGCGAAGGCGACGTTCGCCAGCGCGGACAGGTGTGGGAACAGCAGCGCGTCCTGGGCGAGGAGAGCCACCCGTCGGCGATGCGGCGGGACGTCGATGCGCTGCGCGCTGTCGGTGAGGGTGCGCGCGCCGATGCGGACCACGCCCTCGTCGGGCCGGACGAGTCCGGCCACCATCGACAGCAGCGTCGACTTCCCGGCACCGTTGGGCCCGAGGATCGCCACCACGCCGCCCGACGGCACCGTGAGCGTGAGGTCTGCGCCGCGTGCTCGGTGACGGACGTCGAGGACGACCGAGGTGTCGGTGGGTGTCACAGCACGCCTGCCGGACGTCTACTGCGAGTGAGGATCACGATGACGATCGCGACGACGATGAGGACCAGCGAGAGGGCCACCGCCGCATCGGGATCCGTCTCGCGCTGGAGGTAGATCTCGAGCGGGAGGGTGCGCGTGACGCCCTGGAGGGACCCGGCGAACGTGAGGGTGGCGCCGAACTCGCCGAGCGCGCGGGCGAAGGACAGCACCGCACCCGACGCCAGCCCGGGCAGGACGAGGGGGAGGGTGACCCGCAGCAGGACGGTGCCGGGTGACGCCCCGAGGGTGGCGGCCACGATCTCGTACCGGGTACCCGCCGTGCGCAGTGCGCCCTCGAGACTGATCACGAGGAAGGGGAGGGCGACGAACGTCTGCGCGAGGACCACCGCGGTGGTGGTGAAGGCGATGTCGATGCCCCACGCCCGCAGGTGTTCACCCAGTAGTCCCTGCCTGCCGAAGGCGTAGAGCAGAGCGAGCCCACCCACCACCGGGGGCAGGACGAGGGGGAGCAGAACGAGTGCGCGTACCACGGCGACGAGCCGCCCGGTCGACCGCGCCAGGACCAGGGCCATCGGCACCCCCAGCAGGATGCAGAGGACGGTGCTGGCGGCCGCCGTGCGCAGGCTGAGCAGCAGCGCGGCACGGGACGACTCCGAGGTGACGAGCGGGACGAAGCGCGCCACGTCCACCGACAGCAGCATCGCCACGAGAGGGAGCACGACGAGCGCGGTGCCGAGTCCGGCCGGCACGAGGATCCAGGCGGGCGGACGCACCGCGTCGCGGTGTCCGCGCTTCCCGCCCGCGAGGACGGAGATCACGGTGTCTCGACGATGACGGTGGTCGCCTTGACCACCGCGACGGCGACGCTGCCGGGTTCCAGTCCGAGAGTCCGCACCGACTCGGCGCTCATCAACGACGTCACGGTGAACGCGCCGCACTGCATCTGCACCTCGGCCATCACGGTGTCGACGACCACCGAGGTGACGATCCCGGCCAGACGGTTGCGCGCGGAGCTGACCGTGCCGCTCGGATCCGGCGGCGCGGCGGCGCGCGCCCGGGCGTGCGCCGCCAGCGACGCACCGTTCACGAGGGTGCGCCCGGCCGAGTCCTTCGACGTCTCGACGACACCGCTCTCGATCCACCGACGGACGGTGTCGTCGCTGACGCCGACCAGAGCGGCGGCGTCTCGGACACGCAGATCACTCATCGGGTCGTGCCCCGGAACGGGTCGCGGCGGGGCGCAGATGCGGACGAAGCGAGACCGGGAACGCGCATTCACGTGATGGTAGCGGCCGGGAACAGAGTCGGGGGTGTCCGCGTTGTACTGCTCGACGGAGTTGGATCCATGCCCCGGGTACCACCCCTTTCGCCGCTACGAGCGGCCTTCTGCCGAGAGGCGCACGGCCGACTCCGTCCTCGATGCCGCCGAGTTCACGCTCGGCGGCATCGTGCTGTGCGGGGTCGCTTGTGACCCACACCAACAGCCCCGCGATCAGCGAAACGGGACGTCCGGTCCACATTTCCGCTGGTAGGGGCTCCGGAACGCTGGTGAGGAGCCGGGTCGATGCTCGATCGGTACTCGACCGTGACCGTGTTCTCCGGCTACGGAGTGGTGAGAAATCCCAGGTGGATGGCATCATGTGCGTGATAGCTGATGGGTCGGGCGCAGGTGAGTGGAGTCGAGAGAATGACGATGTCGTGGGGCAGGACCCGTCGGGGGCGCTCGATTCTGGTGGCCTCGATGACGGTGCTCGCACTCTCTGTCGCCGGATGTACCGCCGGGTCGGGTCAGACGCCGGCGGCGGCCCCTGCGCCGATCGACTCCAACCCGTTGTCGGAACTCATGAAGCCGAAGGTGTCACTGCCGGCCCCCGACGCGTCCGTCGGCTTCTCCCCGAGCGCACCCGTCGCCGTCACCGTCGCCGACGGCACCCTGTCCGAGGTGACGCTCACCGACGACGCCGGCACCCCGGTTCCGGGAGCATTGTCCGAGGACCGGTCGTCCTGGACGAACAGCGAGATGCTCGACTACAACGGCACCTACACGTTGCGCACGCGGGCCTACGGTCTCGGCGGTGAGGCGTCGTCGGTGTCGTCCTTCACCACGAGTTCGCCGGGCAACGTCACCAAGCCGTACCTGCTGCCGTCCGAGAACGAGATCGTGGGTATCGGTCAGCCGGTCGCCGTGCAGTTCGACGAACCGATCCCCGACAAGATCGCTGCGCAGAACGCGATCACCGTCGTGACGGATCCGCCGGTCGAGGGCGCGTTCTACTGGGTGAACCAGAAGGAGGTGCGGTGGCGCCCGCAGAACTACTGGGCTCCCGGAACCCGCGTCACGGTGACGGTGGACGTCTTCGGCCGCGACCTGGGCGAGGGGCTGTTCGGCCAGGAGAACGCGTCGTCGTCCTTCTCCGTCGGAGACGCCGTCATCGCCACCGCGGACGATGCCACGAAGCAGGTGACGTTCTCGATCAACGGTGTCGACGTCAAGACCATGCCGACGTCGATGGGCAAGGACAGCTCGCCCACCGACAACGGCGTCTACATCATCGGTGACAAGTTCGCGTCGATGGTGATGGATTCGTCGACCTACGGCGTGGCCGTGGACTCCGCGCAGGGCTACCGCACCCCGGTCGACTGGGCGACGCGAATGTCGTACAGCGGCATCTTCTTCCATTCGGCGCCGTGGTCCGTCGGGTCGCAGGGGTACTCCAACGTCAGCCACGGCTGTCTGAATCTGAGTCCGTCGAACGCGAAGTGGGTCTACGACAACACCAAGCGTGGCGACATCACCGTCGTGAAGAACACCGTGGGTGGAACCCTGTCGGGTACCGACGGACTGGGCGACTGGAACATCCCCTGGGACGAATGGAAAGCCGGAAACGCCCAGTCCGTCTGAGCCACTAGACCTTCAGGCCCAGCGCGGTGAGGTAGCCGACCGGGTCCACTGCCTCGCCCCCGCGGCGCACCTCGAAGTGCAGGTGTGGTCCGTTGGAGTCGCCGGTGCTGCCGACCGCGCCGATGGCCTGGCCGGGGGCGATGGTGTCACCCACGGCGACATCGATACGGCTCTGGTGTCCGTAGAGCACCTCGGTGTCGCCCTTCTCGATCTTCACCAGGTTGCCGTACCCGTCGCCCGCGTCACCGGCCTGCGTGACGGTGCCTCCGGTGGCCGCGTAGATTGTGGTGCCCTGCGCTGCTCCGAGGTCGATGCCCTCGTGGTTCTGCCGTCCGCTCCCGGTCGGGTTGTTGCGCCCGCCGTAACCGGACGTGACCTCGAAGGTGCCGGGCGTCAGGGGGAGTCGTGATCCGCCGACACCCAGCGGAGCCGCCTGGAAGGGCGAGGTGGCGTCCGGCGCGACGTCGGGAGTGACCGGGGTGAGGGAGATGTCGCCGAGAACGAGCCCCGCCACCTCCTGGACCAGCACGCCCGTCGCGTCGAACACGGCAGCGAGGATCGCGGCCTGCTGCTTGGCGTTCAGCGGTACACCGGGTATCTGGAACGGCAGAGCGGGGAGAGGCGGGAGAACGGGTGCTGCTGCGGCCGTGGGAGTTCCGGCGAAGAGCAGTGCTCCGGTCGCCGCGACGCCCACCATGGCGGCCGATCCCCAGCGGCCGCGGCGGCGGACGGGTGACGGCGGTGCGTCCACGGCGTCCTGTGAAGCGGTGTTCGAGTGTGTTGTTCGGTGCACGAGCTACCTCCGTATGCGCCCACGGGCGTCGCCATCAGGTCGGCGCCGACCCGGGGGAGGAGTCCCGATGCTGCTGGGCTGTCCACGTCGGTACTGCTGTCGACGTCGCCCCGTCACACCGGTCTCACCGACCGGTGCGGACAGAGCAGCCGTTCACAGCGCACCGCTCGGCGGAAGCGAATGCCCTTCCCTTGGCATTCAGTCCGTCGAGCGAACAACACAAGTAACACAAGGCGCACCTTCCCCAAGAGCGCCACGGGTCACTCTACGGGACACCAGTATCCGTCGGTAACACGAATGCTCAATTACACCAACGTAATTCGACATCGCGCTGCCAGCTGCGAAAACACATGCGTGTAATTCGACGAGGGGGCCGCCCGGCGGCGGAGATCGGACCGTGTCCGGACTGGTATCTTGCGTTCGGGGCGGGGTGACTGCCGCGTGTGACGCGACTGTGGGGGATGTTCTGTATGCGACGACAACGGGCGATGACGGCTGCCCTGGCACTGGTTCTGGTGGGGGGAGCGAGCCTCGTGCTCACCCCCGTGGCGGTGGCCGAACCGTGTGGGGGACTTCCCGGTACCGGGATCAACGGAACAGGTTTTCCCGGTCAGCCACCTGCGGGACGGCAGGGTCCGGTGCCCGCCTACAACGGACCGTCGACCTCCACGGTGGGATGGGTCACCGGTCAGGAGAGTGTCAACCGGACGTTCGATCGCTTCGGAATCTCCGGCACCGATCTCGGCATCAGCTGGGACAACGGAGCGGGCCAGACGCTCATGGCGTTCGGCGACACCTTCGGGAACTGTGCGGTGCCGGGTGGACAGTGGCGGCACAACGTGCTGCTGCGCAGCAACGACACCGACCTGACGGACGGCATCACCTTCGCCGACGGTGTGCCCGGTGACGTGAACTCCGGTGCGGTGGTGGCCGGGAACGATCCTCGATTCGCCACACAGCTCCTGTCCGCCCTCGGGCTGTCGCCCGTCGAGTACACGATCGTCCCCACCTCGGCGATCGCCGTGAACGGCGTCCAGTACATGCATTTCATGTCCGTCCGGGAGTGGAGCGGCTCGGTGTGGTCGACGAACTACGCGGGAATCGCGACGTCGCGTGACAACGGGCAGACGTGGTTCCCCGAGCCCGGCACGATCCGGTTCAACAGTGGTGTGACCATCCCCGGTACCGAACAGCTGGACGCGCGGTTCCAGCAGGCCGCATTCGTCCGCGGCCAGGACGGGTTCGTCTACCAGTACGGCACGCCGAACGGCCGTCTCGGCGCCGCGTACCTGGCCCGCGTCGCGCCCGACGCGATGCTGGACCTGACCCGGTACGAGTACTGGAACGGTGGGTCCTGGACATCCGACCTCGCCGCCGCCGCACCTGTCGCCGGCCAGCCGGTCGGGGAGATGTCCGTCGCGTGGAATGCGTATCTCGGTCGCTACATCATGCTGTACGGCAATGACGTCGAAGGTCGCATCATGGCGCGGACCGCGACAGCACCCGAGGGGCCGTGGAGTGCTCCCACCGCGCTGGTGGTGAACAACGACATCGGCAACTACCCGGGAGGGGGCCTGTACGCGCCCTACATCCATCCGAGGTCGACCGGCGACTCGCTGTACTTCACGGCGTCGCAGTACTCGTCCTACAACGTCATTCTCATGCGGACGGACCTGGACGCGCTCCCTCGCTGACCCCCGCGCACGACGAAGGCCCCCGACTCGCGAGTCGGGGGCCTTCGTGTTCGGGGTGGACGACGGGACTCGAACCCGCGACAGCCAGGATCACAACCTGGTGCTCTACCAACTGAACTACGCCCACCATTGCTGCACACCCTGCGGCGTTGCAGCGCGTTCGATACTAGCGTGACCGATACGCGGGAAGCCAATCGGTTCCCTGTGTCACGCGTCGCCACCGGTCAGCGTCGTCACGACGGCGCCGATCTCCTCGGTGGTCGGTCCCGGAGCCGCCACGAAGGCCGTCTGCCGGTAGTACTTCAACTCCCGGATCGACTCCTCGATGTCCGCGAGTGCCCGGTGCGCGAGACCCTTGGGAGGCTGGCCGAAGTAGATGCGCGGGTACCACCGACGGCATAACTCCTTGATGGAGCTGACGTCGATCATCCGGTAGTGCAGGTAGTCGTTCAGCTCCGGCATGTCCCGCGCGATGAAGCCGCGGTCGGTGCCGATCGAGTTGCCGGCGAGCGGCGCGGTGCCGGCGGGAACGTGCTGCCGGATGTACTCGAGCACCTTCTCCTGCGCCTGCTCCATCGTGACCGTCGACGCGCGGACCTCCTCGGTGAGCCCCGACTTGGCGTGCATCTCCGTGACCACGTCCGGCATCGAGGCCAGTGCCTCGTCGTCGCAGTGGATCACGATGTCCACGCCGTCGCCGAGAACGTTGAGGTCGCTGTCGGTCACCAGGGCCGCTATCTCGATGAGCTTGTCCGAGCCCAGCTCGAGCCCTGTCATTTCACAGTCGATCCACACGAGTTTGTCGTTCACCGATGCCAGAGTAGACCCGCTGCCGGACAGCACCGGCGCTAGAGTTCCCGCGTACGCCCCCCACCGAACGGAGCACAGCACGCGATGACGACGCCGACGGAAGGTGGCCGCGCGGCCGCGATCGCAGCGGGGTACACCACAGAAGGTAGCGCCATCGAACTCGGCAGTGTCGTACTCGGCGGAGTCGCGGATCCGACCGCACGGGTCCGGCTACCGCTGAAGATGGTGAACCGTCACGGCCTCGTGGCCGGCGCCACGGGAACCGGCAAGACGAAGACCGTGCAGGTGATCGCCGAACAGCTCTCCGCGGCCGGTGTTCCGGTGGTGCTGGCCGACATCAAGGGCGACCTCTCGGGACTGTCCGCCCCGGGCGCCGACTCGGACGGGCTGCGCGGCCGGGCCGCTGAGACCGGCGCGGAGGGATGGGCGACCACGGGGTTCCCGGTCGAGTTCCTCTCCCTCGGTACCGAGGGCGGCGCCGTGCCGGTGCGGGCGACCATCACGGCGTTCGGGCCGATCCTGCTCAGCAAGGTGTTGCAGCTCAATGCGACTCAGGAGTCGACACTCGGACTGATCTTCCACTGGGCGGACACGCAAGGTCTGGCGCTACTCGATCTGAAGGATCTCCGTGCGGTCATCACGCACCTCACGAGCGACGAGGGCAAGGCCGACCTGAAGGGCATCGGCGGTGTCTCGTCGTCCACGGCCGGCGTGATTCTGCGTGCGTTGGTGAATCTGGAGGCCGACGGCGGCGACACGTTCTTCGGTGAGCCCGAGATGCGCACCGAGGACCTCATCCGCATCGCGCCGGACGGTCGCGGCGTGATCACCCTCTTCGAACTCGGCGCTCTCGCAGCGCGTCCCGTCATGTTCTCCACGTTCCTGATGTGGGTACTGGCCGATCTCTTCCAGACCCTCCCGGAAGAGGGTGACCTCGATGCACCGAAGCTCGTGTTCGTGTTCGACGAGGCGCATCTGCTCTTCGCCGACGCGTCGAAGGCGTTCCTCCAGCAGGTCGAGCAGACGGTGAAACTGATCCGCTCCAAGGGTGTCGGCATCTTCTTCTGCACGCAGCTGCCGTCGGACGTTCCCGGGCCGGTGCTCTCGCAGCTCGGCGCACGGGTGCAGCACGCGCTGCGTGCCTTCACGCCGGACGACCAGAAGGCACTGAGCAAGACGGTGCGGACGTACCCGAAGAGTGCGGACTACGACCTGGAGGAGGCACTCACCACCCTCGGGACCGGCGAGGCGATCGTCACGGTGCTGTCGGAGCGGGGCGCGCCGACTCCCGTGGCCTGGACCAGGATTCGTCCGCCGCAGTCGCTGATGGACACCATCGGAACGGACGCGATCACGGCCGCCGCGACCGCCAGTCCGTTGTACGCGACGTACGGCACGACCGTCGACGGCGAGTCCGCGTACGAGTTGCTGAACGCACGGATGGCCCCCGAACCGACGCCGCAGCGGCCGGAGTTCCCGCCGCTGCCGCAGACCTACGACCTGCCGCCGCTGCCCGCGCCGGAGCCGGAAGGGCCGTCGGCCGCGGAACGCATCATGGCCAACCCCGCCGTGAAGAGCTTCCTGCGGTCGGCAGCCAGTGCGGCCGGTCGCGAGATCTCCCGGAGCATCTTCGGGACCGGACGCCGCCGTCGGAGATAGAAGGTCAGGAACCGCCGAGCTTCTTGTAGAAGCTGCCGATGATCGGGGCACTGATCGAGCGCGGACTGTACTGGCCCGCAACGGACATGCCCTTGCTGAGAATGCCCGGCACGATGCGCATCTTGTTCTTCTCGAGGCCGTCGAGCGAGATTCGTGCGGTGTATGCGCTGTCGATCCACAGGAAATCCGGCACCAGCTTGTCGACGATGGAGGCGTCCGCGGGATCGGGCGTCTCGGTGCGGACCGGGCCGGGTGCCAGCAGGGTGCAGTGCACTCCGGTGCCGGACAGTTCCGAGCGCAACGACTCCGAGAACGTGTTGACGAACGCCTTGGTGGCGGCGTAGGTCGCATTGTTGGGGATGGCCATGTTGCCTGCTGCCGACCCCGTGATGAGGATCCCGCCCGCCTTGCGCGCGATCATGCCGGGAAGCACCGCCAGGGTGAGGTCATGCACCGCAACGGCATTGAGCTGCACCTGGGCGCGTTCGTAGGCGGGGTCGAGTGCCGAGACGGGCCCGAACGTCGCGATGCCGGCGTTGTTGCACAGCACCGAGATGTCGCGGCCGGCCAGCTCGTCCGCCAGCGTCTGACGCTGAGCGGGATCGGACAGGTCGTTCACGCGCACCTCGACGGTGACTCCGTGCTCGGCCGTGAGCTTCGTGGCCAGGGCCTCGAGGAGCTCACCGCGTCGGGCGACCACGATCAGCGAGTGCCCGCGGGCGGTGAGTTCGGTGGCGAGTGCTTCACCGATACCGGAGGACGCTCCGGTGACGACGGCACGGGACTCTGCGGTGGGTGCGGGAAGGCTCACGGTCACCGAGGCTAGCGTGACGCTGCGGAGCACGCGACGTCAGAGGGCGGCCGCGAGGCGGGTCCCCTGTTCGATGGCACGCTTCGCGTCCACCTCCGCGGCCACGTCGGCGCCGCCGATCACGTCCACCACGATTCCCGCACTTGTGAGATCGTCCAGAAGTTCGCGCACCGACTCCTGACCGGCGCACACGACGACCGTGTCGACCTCCAATAAGCGTGTCCGTCCGTCGACGGTGATGTGGAGTCCGTCGTCGTCGATCCGGTCGTATCGCACACCCGACAACTGCGTCACGTTCCTGCTTCTCAGCGCCGCTCGATGCACCCAGCCGCTGGTCTTGCCGAGTCGTGTCCCGATACGTCCCGCCGTCCGCTGCAGCAGGTACACCTCGCGTGCTGCGGGGGGAGCGACGGCGGTGGCGACGGCACCCGCGGCCGCGGGATCGTCGGTGACTCCCCATTCTCGGCGCCACTCGGCGTTGTCCAGGGTCGGGGAGTGCTCGGTGGTGAGGAACTCGCAGACGTCGACGCCGATGCCGCCGGCCCCGATGACGGCCACGCGACTGCCGACCTCGCGGTGGCCGAGCACCGCCTCGGCGTAGGTGACGACGCTGGGGTGGTCGATACCGGGAATGGACGGGATGCGCGGCACCACACCCGTGGCCAGGACGACGCGGTCGAAGTGCGCGAGGTCCGCGGCGGTGGCCGTCGTGCCGAGACGGACGTCGACCGTCGCCGCAGCGAGTGCGTGGGTGAAGTAGCGGACAGTCTCGGCGAACTCCTCCTTGCCGGGGATGCGCTGCGCGATCGCGAACTGGCCGCCGATCTCGTCGCGCGCCTCGAACAGGGTGACGCGATGTCCGCGCTGCCCCGATGCGACCGCGGTGGCGAGCCCCGCCGGGCCGGCGCCGACGACGGCGACCGTTCGCGCGGAGCGGGTCGGGGACAGCACGAGTTCGGTCTCCCGCCCGGCCCTCGGGTTGAGCAGGCAGGACGCCTTGCGATGGACGAAGACGTGGTCGAGGCAGGCCTGGTTGCAGGCGATGCACGTGTTGATCTCGTCCCGTCGGCCGTCCTTCGCCTTGAGCAGCCAGTCGGGATCGGCCAACATCGGGCGTGCCAGCGACACCAGCTGCGCGCTGCCGTCGGCGAGTATCTGCTCGGCGACCTCGGGCATGTTGATGCGGTTCGCGGCCGCCACCGGCACCGTCACCACCTCGGTGAGGCGGCGGGTGAAGTCGATGAACGCGGCCCTCGGTACGGACGTCACGATGGTGGGCACGCGCGACTCGTGCCAGCCGAAGTCGGAGTCGAACAGATCGATCCCGGCGGCCTCGAGGTCGGTGGCGAGTGCCACGATCTCGTCCCACGTCTGCCCGTTCTCGACAAGATCGGCCAGCGAGATCCGGAACGAGAGCAGAAAGTCCGGTCCGACTGCTGCTCTGATGCGGCGCACGATCTCCACGGGCAGACGGCGCCGGTTCTCGGCGGACCCGCCCCATCGGTCGGTGCGGCGGTTCGTCCTCGGTGCCAGGAACTGGTTGAGGAAGTAGCCCTCGCCGCCCATGATCTCGACGCCGTCGTAGCCTGCGCGCATCGCCAGTCGGGCGCAGCGGACGTAGTGGCTGATCTGCCGTTCCACTCCCCGATCTGTGAGGCCGCGGGCGCGGAACGGGGTGATCGGCGACGTCCCACCCGACGCACTCACCGCGAGCGGATGGTAGGAGTAGCGGCCCGCGTGCAGGATCTGCAGCACGATCCGGCCACCTTCGCGGTGCACGGCATCGGTCACCCGTCGGTGGCGACGGGCCTCGAGACGGTTGGTCAACTTGGCCGCGAACGGGAGCAGCCAGCCGGTGCGGTTGGGGGAGTAGCCCCCGGTGACGACGAGTCCCACTCCACCCCGCGCGCGCTCGGCGAAGTACGCGGCGAGCTTCTCGATGTCCTTCGCCCGATCCTCGAGTCCCGTGTGGATCGAGCCCATCATCACCCGGTTGGGCAACGTCGTACGACCGACCGTGATCGGGGACAGCAGAACAGGGAAGTCGGTCATCTCGGCACCCTATGCTGCGAGACATGGTGGTCGTGGGCGCGCCCGGTGTCGTGACGAAGAAGCAGGTGCTGGCGTGGGGTTTCTGGGACTGGGGCGGCGCCGCCTTCCAGGCCGTGATCCTCACGTTCGTGTTCTCGGTGTACCTGACCGACTCGGTGGGCGCCGATCTGCCCGGCGGCGTGTCCGCCACGTCGTGGTTGGGGTGGTCGCTCGGCATCGCCGGAGTTCTGGTCGCGGTCCTGGCTCCCGTCTCCGGTCAGCGCAGCGATGCGAGAGGGCGCCGCAAACGGCTCCTGTTCGTTCTGACGACCGCGACCGTGGTGTGCATGGCAGCGCTGTTCTTCGTGAAGGACGACTATCACTACCTGTGGCTGGGCCTGATCCTGCTGTCCGTCGCCTCGGTGCTCTTCGAGGTGGCGCAGGTGCCGTACACCGCGATGCTGCGTCAGGTCTCGACACCTGACAATCTGGGTCGGGTATCTGGGTTCGGCTGGGCGATGGGCTATTTCGGCGGCATCGTCCTGTTGCTGATGTGCTATTTCGGGTTCATCGCCGGCGACGGCGATCAGCGTGGACTGCTGGGCATCACCACCGGCGACGGCCTCAACATCCGGCTCGTGGCGCTGCTGGCGGCGGTGTGGTTCCTCCTGTTCTCGCTTCCCGTTCTCTTCGCGGTTCCCGAGCTCCCCGTCACCGACCCCGAGGCGGCGGCCGCACGAGCCGGCTACCTCGAGTCGTATCGCGTGCTGTGGCGCGACGTGTCCGAGCTGTGGCGCACCGACCGACGCACCGTGTGGTTCCTCGTCGCGAGCGCTCTGTTCCGTGACGGTCTGGCCGGGGTCTTCACCTTCGGAGCGGTGCTGGCCGTCACCGTGTACGGCATCTCCAGTGCCGACGTGCTGCTCTTCGGCGTCGCCGCCAACGTCGTCGCCGCACTCGGCGCCGTCGTCGCAGGGCGTGTCGACGACGTGCTGGGACCGAAGCTCGTCATCGTCGTCTCGCTCGTGTCGATGATCGTCGCCGGGCTGGTTCTGCTCGCCGTCTCGGGACCCCTGATGTTCTGGATCTTCGGACTGATCCTGTGCCTGTTCGTCGGACCCGCACAGTCGGCATCGCGCACGTTCCTGACTCGCATCGTCCCGCCCGGCCGCGAAGGTCAGATGTTCGGTCTCTACGCCACCACGGGACGGGCGGTCTCGTTCCTGGCTCCGAGTCTCTTCGGCCTCTTCGTCTTCCTCTTCGACGCGGATCGGGCCGGCATCATCGGCATCGTGCTGGTGCTGGCGGCCGGGTTGCTGGCCCTGCTCCGCGTCGCGGCACCCGAGGGTGATCGGGGGAGGGACGCGGCGGCGTGACAGTCAGGAGATCGCGACGCACAGCGCGCGACCCGTGGTGTTCGGCGTGTAGTTCCTGCAGTACCCGATGGCGTCGACCGCGATGATCGTGGTCCCCGACCGGGTCACGGCCGAGCGTCCGGTCGACCGGGCGTCACCACGAGATCTCCCTGAGCGACCCGCGGCGTGTGACCGGCACGAGTCGAGAACGATTCTGCAGCAACCGATCACGCGCTAACGCGCGAGGATCTCGTCTGCCAGTCGGTCCGGATCGTCCTCGGGCACCCAGTGGCTGACACTCAACTCGACGAACTCGTAGGGGCCGGTGACGTGCTGGGCGCAGCGTTCGGCGGCGGCGCGTCCGACGGCGGTGTCCTGGTTACCCCACACGTAGGTGGTCGGCACCTCGACGGACGGGAGATCCGCGAAGTCGCGCGTCATGGCGCGGTACCACTCCAGCGCGGCGGTCAGCGTGTCCCGCTGCCCGACCACCGGTAGATGCTGCGAGACGATCGTCGGATCGGCGGCACCGGAGAACATGGCGATCAGCCGGCGGGCGTCGTCCTCGAGGAGGAGGTCCTCGGCCTTTCCGGGCTGACGGAAGAGCCTCATGTACTCGCTGCGCTGCTTCTGGTCCTCGTCCTCGCGGATCGCCCATCCGAAGGCGGCCGGGTGCGGGACGGACACGGCGGTGAGGGTGCGAACGCGATCCGGATGCAGCGCCGCGACGTACCAGGCAACGATCGACCCCCAGTCGTGCCCCACGAGATCGACTGCCGCGAAGCCCAGTTCGTCGAGCATTCCGACGACGTCCGCGACCAGCAGGTCGATGCGGTAAGCGTCGGTACCGGTCGGACGGGCACCGGGGGAGTACCCGCGCTGGTTCGGCACGACGACGTCGCGGCCCGCGTCTGCCATGCGGATCGCCACGTCGCGCCAACTCGCGGACGTCTCGGGAAAACCGTGCAGGAGAAGTGCCGGGCGGTCGCCGGGGGTGCCGTATCGGTCCGCGTCGAAGGTCAGGTCGCCGACTGAGATCTGCATGGGGAAAGGCTAGCGGACCCTCATGCTCCGAGGGCGGCTGCCGACGTTCGTGATCCGCGGACGTTCCGCGGCTGCCACTGGCCCATTCCCAGCATGATCACACGCAGCTGGGACAGTGCGCGCTCGACGATGTCGCGTTCGGCCGCGCCGGCCGGCGCCACCTCGACCAGGTCCACCACCGTCGCCAGCATCGTGTTGACGATGAGGTCGGCGACCATCTCGAGCTCGTCGCCGGGCCACGACGACAGCGCCGGGATGCGGGACAGATCCTGGGTGAGCTCGTGCACGATCATCCGCAGCTCGGTCTCGATCGCACGCCTGACGTCCACGACACCACCGGAGCGTTCACGGATCAGGAAGCGGAACTGGACGTCGTGTTCGCGGATCTCGCCCACCAGTAGTTCGAGCGACTCGCGCGCGTTGTCCGCGGACGGGTGTCGTCGCACGTCCCGCAGGATCTTGCGAAGGACCCGCATGCTGTCCTCGACGACCGCGACACCGAGGTCCTCCATCGACGCGAAGTGGCGGTAGAACGCCGTCGGCACGATTCCCGCCGCACGCGTGACCTCGCGCAGGCTCACGCTGGAGAAACTGCGGTCCGCGATGGCGTCGAGTGTTCCGTCCACGAGTGCCCGCCGGGTGCGTTCCTTGCGTTCGGCCCTGCTGGCCGTCGTGGAACCTACGGAATTCTCGGACATTCCTCGACATTAACCGACATCGGTGTATGGGTGTGCACTTCGGACGCGCGGCAGCCTGTCAGGTCACTGCTGCTCACGACACGTGTCCGTCGTCACATTGGCCTTGAAAGTTGCCGGTACGGGCTGTCACACTCGGTTCCAGTGAACGAGTGTGCACTGGAGAAGTGATCCGGTCACCGGCCCGTCATTCGAGGAGGACGACTTGAGCATCGCCACCACCCCCACATCGCGCGGCCGTCGTAGTTCGTTGCTGTCCAAGCTGCGGCCCCGACTGTTGGAGACGCTGACGACGCCGCACGCGGTCGACCGCTACCTCGAACTCGTCGACCCCATGATGACCGTCGACGACATGCGCGCCGAGGTGGTCGCCGTTCGTCATCAGACCTCCGACACCGTCACGCTGACGCTGCGCCCCACGTGGCAGTGGAAGGGTTTCTCCGCCGGCCACTTCGTGCAGATCGGGGTCGTGGTCGACGGCGTCCGACACACGCGCTGCTATTCCCCGGCCGGCACTGCCGGAGCCGACGACGACACGATCGAACTCACCGTCAAGGCCCAGCCGGACGGCATCGTGTCCAACTACCTGGTCGCCTCGGCGAAGCCCGGTCTCGTGGTCAATCTCGCACCCGCCACGGGCACCTTCGAGCTGCCGAGCCCGCGACCGGACCACGTTCTGCTGATCAGTGGTGGAAGCGGCATCACCCCGGTGATGTCGATGCTGCGCACGCTGGTGCACGAGGGGTACACCGGACGCGTGGCGTTCCTGCACTACGCCTACACGGAGAACGACGTCTGCTACCGCGCCGAACTCGACCGCATCGCGGCCGAGAACGACAACGTGGACGTCCTGTACGCGTACACCGATCAGCAGAACGGTGGTCATCTGCACGGATTCTTCGACACCGAGCACCTGAACGCCGCAGCACCCTGGCACGCCTCGGCGCAGACGTTCCTGTGTGGTCCGCCCGGACTGATGAAGGGTGTCAGGTCGGTGTTCGACGACCTCGGGCTCTCCGAGTCGTTGTTCTCGGAGGAGTTCGTCACCGCCGTTCCGGTCGTCGACGGGGATGCCTCGGGAACCGTGTCGTTCTCGGGTTCGTCCGTCGAGGCGGAGAACGACGGCGCCACCCTCCTGGAGCAGGCCGAGAATGCCGGGCTGACACCGGAATTCGGCTGCAGGATGGGAATCTGCTTCACCTGCACGGCAATCAAGAAGTCGGGATGCACCCGCAACGTCAAGACCGGTGAGCTCGACTCCGATCCGGACAACGAAATCCAGCTCTGTATCTCCGTCCCCGTGGGCGACGTCGACATCGACGTCTGACCCATCCGCACACTCGAAGAGGAGGTCACCATGTTCGGACTCTCACTGTCCTTTCTCCCGTTCATCGGTTCCAGCTCGGCGCCCGACGCCACGACGTCCGGCGTCGACGTGATGGACGAGCCGGGCACCGACGGACCCGTCGTCCTGAGCTACGAGGCCGTGGAGGAACTCGGGCGCAAGCTCGACGACCTGCGCGCCCGCACCGTCGCGGACCTCGGTCAGGAAGACCGCGACTACATCTTCAAGATCATCAAGGCACAGCGCGGACTCGAGGTCGCCGGTCGCGGACTGATGTACTTCGGCTTCTTCCCGCCGGCATGGATCGCCGCCGTCAGCGCCCTGAGCCTGTCGAAGATCCTCGACAACATGGAAATCGGCCACAACGTCATGCACGGTCAGTACGACTGGATGCGTGAGCCGGGCCTGAACTCCAAGGTCTTCGAGTGGGACACCGCATGCCCCGCCGACCAGTGGCGCCACTCGCACAACTACATGCACCACACCTACACCAACATCCTCGACATGGACCGCGACATCGGTTACGGCATCCTGCGAATGGACACCGCCCAGAAGTGGAACCCGTACTACCTGGGCAACCCGATCTACGCGTTCCTGCTCATGACCTTCTTCGAGTGGGGCGTCATGCTCCACGACCTCGAGGCCGAGAACGTCATTCAGGGCAAGCGCAAGTGGCACGACGTGAAGCCGCTGCTCCAGGGCTGGTGGAACAAGGCCGGTCGCCAGGTCGTCAAGGACTACGTCGCATTCCCGGCGCTCACGGGCCCGCTGTTCGTGCCGACGCTGGTGGGCAACTTCACCGCCAACATCGTGCGTAATCTCTGGGCCTACTCCATCATCTTCTGCGGCCACTTCCCGACGGGCGTGCAGACGTTCACCGTCGAGGAGACCGCACAGGAGACGCGCGGGCAGTGGTACGTGCGGCAGATGCTCGGATCGGCGAACATCGAGGGCAGCCCGCTCTTCCACATCATGTCGGGCAACCTGTCGCACCAGATCGAGCACCACCTCTTCCCCGACCTGCCCGCGCACCGCTACCCGCAGATCGCGCCCGAGGTCAAAGCGCTCTGCGAGGAGTACGGCCTTCCGTACAACACTGGTGGCTTCTTCCATCAGATCGGTACTGTGTGGGGCAAGATCTTCCGGCTCGCCCTTCCCGACCGGTTCACCGGTGTGGACAAGGTGACCGGCGTGATCATCGAGCGCGAAAAAGCAGCAGCCTGAGAGGTAGTGCCATGGTCGGCAAGTTCGAACGCAACAAGGACACCGTGCAGGAACTGACCGAGTCCGCGGCGACCCACGTCGGACGCATCGCGGTCATCATCGCCACGGCTGTCCGCGACGTCACCCGCGAGATCGGTGACCTCGTCACCGACGGCATCGAGATGAGGGAAGCGTCGCGCCGGGCACAGTCCGACACGCGCACCTTCGAGGTGATCGAGGGGGACTTCGAGGAGTCCAAGCGTTCGAACGGTCGCTGACCCTCGCGACGGCGCCGCACCCATGACGGGTGCGGCGCCGTTGTCGTATGGGGTGCCGGCTCGGTCGTTGCCGTTGCGCTCAGCGGTTGCCAAGCGGCCGGTGCGCGGTTGCCGGGCGCAGCGCGCGGTGGAGCGCGCAGGGTGTGGAGTGCGCGGAGCGACGGGCGGTGCGCGCGGCGGTGGGTTCCGTCAGGAACAGTCGCCCGGTTCGCCGAGCTTCACCACCGACAACACCGCTTCCCCCTCGGTGACCAGTGCGCCCGGCTCCGGGCTTTGTGCCACCACCGACCAGTTCGCGTCGAGGACCTGATTCCTGCCGGCGCCGGTCGCATCGTCGCTTCTGGAGTAGAAGACCCCGGCGGCTTGGATCAGATCTTGAGCGTCCTGCAAGTTCATGCAGACCACCGCCGGCATGGATGCCGGCGCTGCCACAGGTGCGGGAGCTGGAGCAGATGTGACCACTGCGGGAGGTTCCGCCACCGCTGAAGTAGTGGCCGGTACGCGTGACGCTGTCGCTTCAACGGTGACCGTCTCTGTCGATGTTTCGACCGTGGTGGTGGTTCCGGAGTCGCTTTCGCTGCCGCACGCCGTGATCGTCAGTGCCGAAATCGCCGTGAACGCAAGCACTGCCGCGTGACCACGCCTCGAAGGCCGTCTCGTCCTGTCGAGTGTCATCGCGTCGGCTCGCAGCCGACACCGTCGTTGTCGCGATCGAGCCCGGCGCGGTAGCCGGGCTGACCGCGCAGCACGGGTGCTGCGCCACGTGCTCGAGCATCGTCGCAATTCTCGTAGTAGACGCCGCTCGGCTGAGGTGCTGCCTGCGGACGGGGTTGCGGTGCCGGGGTACCGCAGTTCGCCGACCACAAGCCTGCACCGACCTGGCGAGCGCCGTTCTCGGCATCTCGAATTTCCGCGGAGCGCGACACCTCTCCGCTCGCCCTTGCGGCGCCGGCGCGGGTGGCTTCCACGTTGTGATTCCACCCGTCCACGCGAACTATGTAGGCGGGAAGCTCTCCAGAGGCGTCGGCACCGCCGAGTGACGGATCGACGATCACGGCGACGAGCTGCCGCTCGAGTGCGGATCGCGTGAAGTCCCGCGACTGGGGTCCGTAGCATTCGTTCAGCTCGGGAGCGTCAGCTCCTGCGATTCGCACGGTGATCGCACCGCGGGTCACGTCGACGACGCGAACAGAGTCGCCGTCGACGACCTCGGTCACGAATGCGGACGGAAGGGTCGGAGCAGGATCGGCCGACGCGGGCGCGGCTGCTGCAAGGGCGACGACGACGGCGCCGCAGGACACCACGCCGACACCGGCAATAAAGCGCTTCATTGAGGGACCTCGGTCTAAGGGGGTGTTTAAGAACGGCTGATAGTAACCAGACCGCGGGGTTCGAGAGGATGCTTTCGCGAGGTTTGCGACTTTGCCGGGCGCAGCGCGCGGTGGAGCGCGCAGGGTGTGGAGTGCGCGGAGCGACGGGCGGTGCGCGCGGTGAGCACCCCCGGAGCGGAGCCCAAACGGAGCAACGCGCGGCATGGGTGCGCACGGGAGCGGGGTCGGTCAGACTAAGCCGATGAAGGTGACGGACGAGGAGCGGCGCCACCTGCTGGTGCGCCGTCATGCGGTCGGCGCGGGTATGGCGCTGACGCCGGCGGAGGTGACGACGCGTCTGGTGGCCCTGCACGCGACGGATCCGGCCACTGTGTCTCTGCAGGTGCTGGCGCGGTCGACCACGGCGACGCTCGATGCCATGCGCGACGCGATGTACACCGATCACAGTCTGGTGCGGGTGATGGCGATGCGGCGCACGTTGTTCGTCATCGACAGGACGTTCATGCCGATCGTGCAGGCCGGCGCGAGCGCGGGAGTGGCGCGGTCTCTGCGAACTCGCCTCGTCAAACAACTGTCGACCATGCCGACGGATCCGGTGATCGACGACGTGCCGACGTGGCTGGACCGGGTGGAGCGCGATGTCGATGCGGCGCTCGCGGCAGCGGGAACCGCCACGGGAGCCGAATTGTCCACGGCTGTACCGCAGTTGCGTACCGCGTTCCTCCCGACGACGGGCAAGGCATACGACGTCCGGCGTTACGTGACGTCGCAGGTGCTGACCCTGTTGTCGGCCGAAGGTCGGATAGTTCGGGTGGAACCTCGGGGGGCGTGGACTTCTCGCCACCACACGTGGGCCCCTGTCGGTTACTGGTGGCCCGACGGTGTACCGGACATGGACGAAGCCGAGGCGCGTGTCGAACTGGCACGCGCATGGCTCGAGTCGTTCGGTCCGGCGACCATGGACGATCTGCAGTGGTGGACGGGCTGGAACAAGGGTCACACCACGAAGGCGGTGGCGGCGCTGGACACGGTGGAGGTCGAGCTCTCCTCAGGACCGGGAATCATGCTCCGCGACAGCGATATCGACGGAATACACGGTGGGGTAGCGCTGCTGCCGGCTCTCGACGCGACACCGATGGGCTGGAAGGATCGGCGGTGGTTCCTGCCGGACGAGTACCGACCGGACCTGTTCGACACCTTCGGCAATGTCGGCCCCACCGTGTGGTCGAACGGCCGGGTGGTCGGCGGCTGGGCCGTACGCGGCGCCGGTGAGGTGGTGTTCCGGTTGTTCGAGAAAGCCGACGAGGAGCAGGTCGCGGCGGAGGCTGCTCGTCTCGAGGCCCATCTCGACGGTGCGTCCATCACTCCGTCCTTTCCGACTCCCCTCGAGAAAGCTCTGCGGGCCGGATCAGGGAACTAGACCCGCGCGCCGGGCAGCGTGCGCCGCCTCGTGTCTCGTCGACGCGTCGAGTGTGGCCATGATCGACTTCATGTAGCTCTTCACCGTGGACACGGTGAGGCCGAGTTCCTCTGCGATCGCGATGTTCGACCGGCCGAGCGCCACCAGCGACAACACGTCCCGTTCGCGGGCCGTCACATGCGGAGCGGACGGCATCGGTGCAGCGGGTTCCAGGAAGGCGCGCATCGAGTCGAGCACGGACATGAGTTCGGGTGCGTCCGACCGCGCCGCGACCGCCCGGAGCCGGGTGTACGTCTGCCGGACGTCCTCGCGCAGTCGGTCGGCATCGCGCCGCGCCTCGTCGACCGCGAGGTCCTGGCCCAGAACTCCCGCCTCGAGGGTCAGCACGTCGAGCACGCGATCCCCGATGTGCCCGGCCGTGTGCATCGCGCCGTAGAGCACGCCGACGGCTGTCCGCCCGACGACGACGGGGGCGGCGATCATGGCGCGCAGGCCCTCGGCGGAGATGATGGCGTCGTATCGGTGGCTGATCTTCGGAGTCCGCATGTAGTCGTCGAGCGCGACGGTGCGATTGACCTGCAACACTTTTCCGCCGAGACCGTGACCTGCCTCGAGTTCGACACCGTCGAGCGCCCCGACGGACTGCCCGGCGAAGTGGCGCAGCGTCAAGCGCCGTCCCGCGGTCATGACTCCGCCGAAAGCGAGCGTGACGCCCGAACCGGCGCGCAACCGGTCCACGGCGGCGTCGAAATGTGTGTCGATCATCGTCTCCGTCTTCCTACCCTCTTCGGAGGGTATCGGGCCGCGAGTGTTCCGCGCCACACTCTCACCATGACGACCTTGACCGACGATGTCGCACGCCTGCTGGCGACCTACGGATCCGCCGACGCCGACCTCGCCGCCCTGCTGTGTGACGACCACGACCCGGGGGCGATCGCGTTCACCTTCATCGAGGGCGATCTCACGGCGCGCGACCTCACCTACGGCGAGCTGCACGAGCTGTCGGCACGATTCGCCGCAGGTCTCGCAGAGATGGGCGTCGGCCGGGGTGACCGCGTCGGAGTGCTGATGAGCAAGCGGCTCGAACTGGTCGTCGGGCTGCTCGGGCTCTGGCGGCTCGGCGCGGTGCACGTCCCGCTCTTCACCGCCTTCGCGACTCCCGCGATCGCGATGCGCGTCGAGGCTGCGCAGGCACGCGTCGTCATCACAGAGACGGACCAGCGCGAGAAGCTCGACTCGATCGAGGGCATCACGGTGATCGAGACGGGGGAGGGCTTCGACGCTCTGGTTCGTGAGCACGAGCCGATGGCGGTGTCGGTGGCCGTGGGCGGCGACGGTGTGATGATCCAACTCTTCACCAGCGGCACGACGGGCAAGCCGAAGGGCGTGCCCGTTCCCGTGTCGGCGCTGGCGTCGTTCGTCGCCTACATGACCTACGGCCTCGACGTGTCCGAGGACGACGTCTTCTGGAACGCCGCCGACCCCGGCTGGGCCTACGGGCTCTACTACGCCATTCTCGGCCCCATGGCGATGGGCCGTCGCAGTCTGATGCTGCATGCCGGCTTCACCCCCGCGCTCACGGTCGCGGTGATGCAGAAGTTCGAGGTCACCAACTTCGCGGCGGCGCCGACGGTGTACCGGAGCCTGAGCAAGGACCCGTCGGTCGGTGGCATCACGCTGCGACGGGCGTCGTCGGCGGGGGAGCCGCTGACGCCGGACGTCCTGGTGTGGTCGGAGTCGGCGCTCGGCGTGCCGGTGCGTGATCACTACGGCCAGACCGAGCACGGGATGGTCATCGTCAACGCCTGGCACGACGCGGTGCGTGAGCCGCTGATCCCGGGATCGATGGGAAAGCCGTTGCCGGGCTTCACTGCCGGAGTCGTCGAGGATCAGATCGGCTTCGAGGTGGCGGGCAGCCCGCTGATGTGGTTCACCGGATACGTCGACGCTCCCGACAAGACAGCCGAACGGTTCACGGAGGACGGGTCCTGGTACCTGACGGGCGATGCCGGACGCATCGAGAACGGCTCCTACTTCTTCTCCGCGCGTAACGACGACGTCATCATCATGGCCGGTTACCGGATCGGGCCCTTCGACGTCGAAAGCGTTCTCGTGGAACACCCGTCGGTCATGGATGTGGCAGTGGTGGGGCAGCCCGACGACATCCGCGGAGAGGTGATCGAGGCGTACGTCGTTCTGGCGGAGGGTGTCTCGGGTACCGCCGAGTTGGAGTCCGAGCTGCAGCAGCTGGTGAAGTCGAACTTCGCCGCGCACGCCTACCCGCGCACGGTGCACTTCGTCGACGCACTGCCCAAGACGCCCAGCGGCAAGGTGCAGCGCTTCCTGCTGCGCCGGAACCGTCAGCCGGGCAGCAGCGCTCGGAACTCGGGGCAGTAGGCGCCGATCGCGGTCCCGACGATGGCACCCGCTGCGCTCTCGTCCCACTTGCCGCGGCTGCCCGTCGTGACGGCGTCCACCTCGGCGATCACCGGCTGCCCCTGCTGCAGTTCGGCGCAGATGCCGCGCCCGAGGATCGTCATCGTCTCCGGGTCGGTGTACTCGATGGCGCCACTGTCCAACCCGGCGATGAAGAGGTCGTCCGCGGCGACGGCGTCGGGGCCCGTCGGCACGGAGGGACCGGCCACCGCCGGAGTGGTGGGCGCCTCGGACGTCGAGGTCGCCGGAGCCGGGTCGTCGGCCGGTGGTGTCGCAGGATCACCGCCGCACCCCGCCACGCTCAGCGTCGCGAGGAGGAGAAGGGTAGCGGTGCGGCGGGTCACCGGTGCGACGTTACCGGTCTCGTGGTGATCCAATGACCGCGTGAAGCGCACCCACGACCGCCACCGCGATGCCCACGTGGCGCTGGGTCTCGCCGCTGTGGCGGGCTTCGTCGACGCCGTCGGCTTCCTCGCTCTCGGCGGCTTCTTCGTCTCCTTCATGACGGGCAACACCACTCGGGCTGCCGTCGAACTCACTGCGGGGCATCTCGGTGCGGCGTCCGTCGGGCTCGTGGTGATCGTGTCGTTCGTGGGCGGGGTCGTCACCGGGTCGCTCGTCGGCGACCTCGCCGGCCGGCGTCGTAAGACCGTCGTCCTCCTGCTCGTCGCGGTACTGCTGGCCGCGGCCGGCGTCGTGCACCTCGGCGGCGGCGCGACCCTGGTGTCCGCACTGATCGTGGCGGCAGCGATGGGCGCCGAGAACGCGGTGTTCGAGCGGGACGGCGGCATCAGCCTCACGTACATGACCGGGACGCTCGTGACCATGGCACGCACGATCGCGGCTCGGATCCAGGGGCGCAGCTCGGAATCCTGGGTGCGCCCGCTGATGATGTGGGCTGCGCTCGCCGGCGGAGCGGTTCTCGGCGCCGCGGCCTTCGCGATCGTCGGGCTCGGCGCACCCGTGGTGGCGCTGATCGCGGTGCTCGTGGCTGCCGGCGTCGTCTTCTCGATGGGCGAATGAGCGCCGTGGTGCCCCCGGCAGGATTCGAACCTGCGACCAAGGGATTAGAAGGCCCTTGCTCTATCCCCTGAGCTACGGAGGCGTGCATCGGTGTCCGATGCGCCGTCGAGTGTAGCGAGGCGGTGCGCCCTGCCCGGGCCGGAGGTGCGGCTTAGACTTCTCGCTCCGAGGGAAGGCTCAGGCGTGCAGGACGTGATGGACCAGGTGCTCGCGGCGTGGCGCGCGGGGGAGCCCGTGGGCGTGGGCACCGTGGTGCGCACGTTCCGATCGGCACCGCGTCCGCCGGGTGCGTCGATGGCCGTGCTCGCGGACGGCAGAGTCGTCGGGTCGGTGTCCGGTGGCTGCGTCGAGGGCGCGGTGTACGAGGCCGCGCAGAACGGTGAGGCGGGTCTGCATCGCTACGGAGTCAGCGACGACGATGCGTTCGCGGTGGGTCTGACCTGCGGGGGCATCCTCGACGTCTTCGTCGAGACCGTGTCCCGATCGACCTTTCCGGAGCTCGGCGCGGTGGCGTCGGCGATCGCGGAGCACCGGCCGGTCGCGGTGGCCACTGTCATCGAGCACCCCGATGCTGCGCGGGTCGGTACTCGCCTGGTCGTCGACCTGGTTGCGGCGTCCGGCACGCTCGGGTCGCCGCGCGCGAATGCCGCGGTGATCGACGACGCCCGCGGTCTGCTCGAGGCGGGCCGCACCGATGTCCTGCACTACGGCCCCGACGGTCAGCGGCGTGGCGAGGGAATGACGGTGTTCGTGAACTCCTTCGCGCCCCCCGCGCGCATGATCGTGTTCGGTGCGATCGACTTCGCGTCGGCGGTGGCTCGTCAGGGCGCGCTGCTCGGCTATCGCGTGACCGTCTGCGATGCGCGGCCGGTGTTCACGACACCCGCGCGATTCCCGACGGCCGACGAGGTGGTCGTCGAGTGGCCACACCGCCACCTGGAGCGACTGCAGGCCGAGGGTGAGATCGACGAGCGCACCGTGATCTGTGTACTGACCCACGATCCCAAGTTCGACGTGCCGCTGCTCGAGGTGGCGTTGCGGCTGCCCCGCGTCGGCTACGTGGGGGCGATGGGGTCGCGGCGGACCCACGACGATCGCGTCGCGCGACTGCGCGAGGTGGGAATCGGCGACGACGAGCTCGCGCGACTGTCGTCCCCGATCGGGCTCGACCTCGGCGCCCGGACACCGGAGGAGACGGCGGTGTCGATCGCGGCGGAGATCGTCGCGAGGCGGTGGGGCGGGAACGGACGGCCGCTGGGGGAGCGCGAGGGACGCATTCATCACTGAGGCCTCCCGCGAGTACGTCCGAACACCCGTTGCAGAGCGGCACATCACGACGTTTTCGGCGTACTCGCCGGAGGGGGTGGAGTGTGAGTTGCGCGTCTACTACGTCCCGTAGGTGCTGCGATGCCGGTCACCTCCTACCCTGGAGGTATGGCAACGACTGAGGCACCGCGTTCCGCGACCGCGGAACCGGACGGTGGGGCGCGACGAGCCGGATCGGCAGGCGTGTTCGCGAGTGCCGGTCTGATCGCCGCGGTGGTGGCCGGCCTGATCGTCGCGCTGTCCGCATCGCAGGCGTTGGTCCTGCTCGGCATCCCGGATCCGGGTCCGGTGACGACGTACGGATTGCCCGCTGTGCGCGCGCTCGGGGAGGTCGCGGCCGTCATCGCCGTGGGCTCTCTGCTGCTCGCAGCCTTCCTCGTGCCGCCGCAGAGATCGGGCGTCCTCGACATCGACGGCTATCGCGCGCTGCGCACCGCGTCGTCGGCGGCAATCGTGTGGGCGGCCTGCGCGATCGTGCTGGTGCCGCTGACCCTCTCGGACACGTCCGGTCAGCCGGTGTCCGAGGCGCTGCGTCCCGAGAACCTGTGGTCGGGCCTGTCGCAGATCGAGTTGGCCCGTGCGTGGCAGTGGACCGCGATCATCGCGATCGTGCTCGCACTCGGGACGCGCGCCGTGCTGCGGTGGTCGTGGACGCCGATCCTGCTGGTGGTCGCGCTCGGCTCGCTCATGCCTCTCGCACTGTCGGGGCACTCGTCGTCCGGTGGATCGCACGACGTCGCCACCAACAGCCTCATCCTGCATCTTCTCGCCGCGTCGCTCTGGGCGGGCGGACTGTTCGCCGTCCTGGCGCACGCCCGTCGCGCCGGCGCGCACACCGATGTCGCGGCGCGCCGCTTCTCCGCAGTCGCCACGGTGGCGTTCGTCGTCATGGGTGTCAGTGGAGTGGTCAACGCCTTCGTCCGCGTCGAGCCCGCAGATCTGTTCGACACCACCTACGGCCGACTCGTACTCGCCAAGGTCGTCGCCCTGGTCGTCCTCGGCGTGTTCGGCTACACCCAGCGTCGACGCGCCCTGCCCGCGCTCGCCGCGGACCCGACGTCGCGCGCGAATCTCGTGCGCTTCGCCGGTGCCGAGGTACTGGTCTTCGCGGCCACGATCGGGCTCGCGGTCGGACTCTCCCGGACACCGCCGCCGCTGGGGAGCGCTCGCGAGCTGACACTCACCGAGGCGGAGTTGGGGTACGACCTCACCGCGCCCCCGAGCCTCGGGCGTTTCCTCTTCGACTGGCGGTTCGACCTGATCTTCGGCACCGCCGCCGTCGTCATGGCCGTCGTCTACCTCCTCGGCGTCCGTCGACTGCGGGCCCGCGGCGACGCATGGCCGGTGGGTCGCACGATCGCCTGGGTCCTGGGCTGCGCGACACTGCTGTTCGCGACGTCGTCGGGCGTCTACCGCTACTCGATGGCGATGTTCAGCGTGCACATGGGTTCTCACATGGTGCTGTCGATGCTCACCCCGGTGCTGCTCGCGCTCGGCGGCGGCGTGACTCTGGCCCTGCGGGTGCTACCGGCGGCCGGCCGAGACGGTGTGCCGGGACCACGCGAATGGATCCTCGAGGCGCTGCACAGCCCGGTGTCCCGGTTCCTCACGCAGCCCCTGGTCGCGGCCGTCATCTTCGTGGGTGGTTTCTACGCGCTCTACCTCGGCGGAATCTACGGCGCGACCGTCGACTCGCACGGCGCCCACCTGCTGATGAACGCGCACTTCCTGCTGAGCGGTTACCTGTTCTACTGGGTCGTCATCGGCGTCGATCCGGCGCCGCGTCGGCTCTCGCCCGTGACCAAGCTGGCAATGGTGTTCGGGTCGCTGCCCTTCCACGCGTTCTTCGGTATCGCGCTGATGAGCACCGAGACGGTGATGGGTCAGACCTTCTTCCGCGGACTGTCGCTGCCGTGGAACTCCGACCTGCTGGCGGATCAGCGACTCGGCGGCGGCATCGCGTGGGCGACGGGCGAGATCCCTCTGATCCTCGTCATGCTGGCGTTGCTGGTGCAGTGGTCGAACACGGACCGGAAGGAAGCCGTCCGCACGGACCGGGCAGCCGATCGCGACGACGGCGCGGACCTCGCGGCGCACAATGCGATGTTCGCCGAATTGGCGCGGCGCGAGCGTGACCGCAGTTAGAAGACGAGACCACGCAGGGCGAGAAAGCGGAGCCCGCCGACGAGGGCGGTGACTCCGACCAGGATCAAGGCCGACAACGCGGCGCTCGCGGTCGGCAACGCGACGTCGAGTGCGGTCAGCGCTGCCGTGCTGGCACCGAGACCGATGAGTGCCAGTCCGCCGCCCTCCCACTGCGCGGTGAACCAGCCCACTCGATCTGCGGCGTGGAACGTGAGCCGACGGTGCAGTTCGTTGGCGAGAATCGTCGACGCCACGGCTCCCACCGCGTTGGCCACGATGGATCCCTCGCTGTGCATCGCGACGAACACAGCGACGTAGAGCACGTTGCTCAGCCCGCCGACCAGCGCGAAGCGGAGCAGCTGAGGGAACGCGCCGTCACTGCGCAGCGCCACCAGGACCGGGTGGTGGGAGTGCGCCGGGAGCACGGGCGAGACCACGTTGTCGATCACGACGCTCTCCCGTGCAATCGGCTCTTGACGCTGACGATCTCGTCCGGCGTCAGCGCCCGACCCGGCAGCGGCGTCGATCGGTCCGGCACCGCGGCGAGCGAATCGATCACCAGGGCGAAATAGCGTCGCCAGTTGTCCTCGTCCACCTCGTCTGCAACCTCGGCGCCGGCCACGATCATCCGCACCAGGGTGAAGAGGTCGCCGGGCTGCACGTCCGGGCGGAGCTTCCCGGCCTTCTGGGCGCGCTGGATGAGAGTGTTGATGGTCGGTTCGAGCTTGGACCGGACTGCCGCGATGCGGTCGAGGCCGTCGTCGCACCCGAGGACGACGTGACCGAGACCACGGTCCGCGGCCATGTGTCGACACATGAATTCGAAGAAATCGACCATCGCAGCCCAGGGATCGTCGGCCTCCGCGGCCACCTCCGCGCGGCTGAGCACGTCGACCAGACGCTGCTCGAGGATGCCGTCGATGAGTTCCTGCTTGTTGGCGAACCGCCGGTACACGGTGCCCACACCCACCCCGGCGCGCGCGGCGACGTCGTCGAGCGTGATCTCGAGACCCTTGCGCGCCAACAACTCTCGCGCACAGTCGATGATCTTGAGCTTGTTCCGCTCGGCGTCCGCTCGAAGCGGCTTCGCCGCTGTGGTGGGTTTCACAGTCCGTTTCGTCCTGGTTCGTCGGTTAACCGGAGGGCATACCTCCGCATCGCTGCTATCGTCTTGCTATCCGGAGCGTACGCCTCCGTATAGCTCCATTTCACGCCGTACCGAAGCGAGGATCAATGTCTTCCACCACATCCGACGTCGGAAACGTCCAACCGACGATTCGGTCGAGCGCGCACGACGCGCCCGACCGCACTCGCTGGCTCATCCTGGGCGTACTCGGCCTGGCCCAGCTGATGGTCGTGCTCGACGCGACCGTCGTGAACATCGCGCTTCCCGCCGCACAGCTCGATCTCGGCTTCGACAACGCGGACCGCTCGTGGGTGGTCACCTCCTACGCTCTGGCCTTCGGCAGCCTCCTGCTGCTCGGTGGTCGGCTCAGTGACCTCTTCGGTCGCCGCACCACGTTCCTCGTCGGACTCGTCGGCTTCGCCGTGATGTCCGCCGTCGGCGGCGCAGCCGTCAACTTCGGCATGCTCGTCGCGGCCCGTGCGGGACAGGGTGTCTTCGGCGCGCTGCTCGCTCCCGCAGCGTTGTCGCTGCTGACCACGACGTTCACGAACCCGAAGGAGCGCGCGAAGGCGTTCGGCATCTTCGGCGCGGTCGCCGGTGCCGGCGGCGCCATCGGTCTGCTGCTCGGCGGTGTTCTCACGGAGTGGGCGAACTGGCGTTGGAGCCTCTACGTCAACCTGATCTTCGCGGGAATCGCGTTCGTCGGCGGCTTCCTCCTGCTGGCCAAGCACCGCGCCACCGAGCGTCCGGTGCTCGACATTCCCGGCACCATCACCGTGTCCGCGGCGCTGTTCTCGATCGTCTACGGATTCGCACACGCCGAGTCCGACGGGTGGAGCAATGCGGTGACCATCGGCTTCCTCGCGGTCGGCGTGGTCCTGCTCGGTGTCTTCGTCTACCTGCAGACGCGGGCGACGCATCCGCTGCTCCCGCTGCGCATCGTGCTCGACCGCACGCGCGGCGGCGCATACCTGGCGGTGTTCGTCATCGGTGCCGGCATGTTCGCGGTGTTCCTGTTCCTCACGTACTACCTGCAGAGCACGCTCGGCTACACGCCCATCACCACCGGGTTCGCGTTCCTCCCGATGATCGCGACCCTCGTGGTCACGGCCACCGTCGCCACGTCGGTGATTCTGCCGCGGTTCGGGCCTCGCGTTCTCATGAGCGCCGGAATGCTGATCGCGTCGGCGGGCATGGCGCTGCTCGCGCAGATCTCGATCGACAGCTCGTATGCAGCTCACATCCTGCCGAGCCTGCTCATCATGGGTGTCGGTATGGGCGCCACGATGGCCCCGGCCATGCAGGGTGCCGTGTCCGGGGTGTCGCCCGAGGACGCCGGGGTCGCCTCCGCGACCGTCAACACGATGCAGCAGATCGGCGGATCCATCGGTACGGCGCTGCTCAGCACCATCGCGGCGACCGCGGCGACGAACTACGCGACCGACAACCAGGCGGCCGTGGCTCAGGCCGCGGATCCGCAGGCCGCCGCGACGCTGCTCCGGATGAACGCGGAGATCGCCAGCTACACCACGACGTTCTGGTGGGCGTCGGCCATCTTCCTCGCCGGCTCGGTGATGGCCGCGCTGCTCGTCCGCTCGGGCAAGCTGCCCGACGGACCCGAGGGTGCGACGGTCGTCGCTCACTGACGTAGACAGTCACCGGATCCGGTGCAGAGAACCGTGTCAGACGCGGTTCTCTGCACCGGATTCGTCGTGGATGCGGGTGAGCAGGTCGGTGAGGGTCGCTCGGTCGTCCGCGCTCAGGCCGGCGAACATCGCCTCGGACGCGCTGCGCTGCGCCTGCGCGATGGTGTCCGCGAGTGCCCGCCCCTCGTCGGTGAGGTCGAGGAGAACCGCGCGACGATCGGTGGCATCGGCGTGCCGTGCGACGTAGCCGGCCGACTCCAGCGCGTCGACGACATCGGTTGCCGATCGGGGTGCGATGCGCAACCGTTCCGCCAGATCTCCGGGCCGAAGTGGTCCCGCCGCGCCGGACAGCACGCGCAGTGCCCGTCCGTGTGAGGGCGAGAGTCCGAAAGGTTCGAGTGCGGCCATGTGGCGGCGCCGCATCGACCTGGCCACCATCATGACCAGATCGGCCGGGTCCTTCTCGTGGGAATGCACGGGACGATACTAGCGTTGCAGCGGTCGACCTCATAATGAGGTAACCTCAGTTCTACCCGATCAGGGAGGTCATATGCGTTCCTCCACCACACCGGCTAGGCCGGTGCAGTCCCCCGTGACATCTGCGGACCACCAGCCCGCACCGCTCGGGCGCGTCGTCGCCCTCTTCCGGCCCTATCGCGGCCGGGTCGCCGCGGTGAGCGCGGTCATCACCCTCAGCGCCGTCGTGGCACTGGGATCGCCGCTGCTCCTGCGCGACATGCTCGATCACGCCATCCCGAACGCCGACGTCACGCTGGTGACGATCCTCGCGGCCGGCATGATCGCGATCGCCGTCGTCACCAGCTGTCTCGGCGTCGCCCAGACCTGGATGTCCAACAGCATCGGGCAGGCCCTGATGCATCAGCTCCGCGTGCAGGTCTACTCGCACCTGCAGCGTCAGTCTCTCGGCTTCTTCGCGCGCACCCGCACCGGCGAGGTGCAGTCGCGCATCGCCAACGACATCGGCGGCATGCAGTCCGTCGTCACCAACACGGCCACGTCGATCGCTCAGAACGCGACCACCGTCATGGCCACCGTCGTCGCGCTCTTCCTGCTCGACTGGAAACTGGCCCTCTTCTCGCTCGCCATCCTGCCGGTGTTCGTCCGCATCGCTCGGCGGGTCGGCGACGAGCGTCGCCGTATCTCCACCGTGCGGCAACGCCTGCTCAGCGATCTGTCCGTCCAGGTGGAGGAGTCGCTCTCGGTGAGCGGCATCCTGCTGGGCAAGACGACCGGCGCGTCGTCGGTCCTCACGAATCGGTTCACGGAACGCTCGTCCGAGGTGGCCGACGTCGAACTCCGCTCGATGATGGCGGGCAAGTGGCGCATGGCGACCATGTCGATCAGCTTCGCCGCGATGCCGGCCCTGGTCTACTGGTTCGCCGGCATCACCATCGGCAACGGCAGCGCGTTGACGGTGGGAACGCTGGTCGCGTTCACCACCCTCCAGACACAGCTGTTCCGCCCCACGATGATGCTGCTCAACACCGGCGTCGAGGTGCAGAGCTCCCTGGCTCTGTTCGGCCGGGTCTTCGAGTACCTCGATCTCCCGGTGGACATCGACGAACCCGCCGTACCGACGCCGATCGATCCGACGGCCCGACGCGGTGAGGTGCGCTTCCGCCACGTGGGCTTCGACTATCCGGGTGCGGCACATCCGACGCTCACGGACATCGACCTCACGGTCCCCGCCGGGAGCACCCTGGCGATCGTGGGAGCGACCGGCGCCGGCAAGACGACACTCGGGTATCTGACGGCGCGGCTCTACGATCCGACGTCCGGGTCGGTCGAGGTCGACGGTGTCGATCTCCGCGATCTCTCGCTCGCCGACGTGTCCGCGACGGTCGGGGTGGTGTCGCAGGAGACCTATCTCTTCCACGACACGATCCGCGAGAACCTCCGCTTCGCGCGGCCCGACGCCACCGACGCGGACATCGAGAATGCCGCTCGCACAGCGCAGATCCACGATTTCATCGCCTCGCTCGACGACGGCTACGACACGATGGTGGGGGAGCGTGGCTACCGGTTCTCCGGCGGCGAGAAGCAGCGCCTCGCCATCGCGCGCACCGTTCTGCGCAACCCGCCCGTCCTCGTTCTGGACGAGGCCACCAGCGCTCTGGACACCACCACCGAACGTGCTCTGGCCGACGCGATCGACCAGCTCGAGCAGGACCGCACCACCATCGTGGTGGCCCACCGACTCTCCACCGTGCGGTCGGCCGATCGCATCGTGGTGCTCGATCACGGGCACGTCGTCGAATCGGGATCCCACGACGAACTCGTCGCCCGCGGCGGTGCCTACGCCGCACTGCTGGCGGCGTCCGGCGACTCGCTGGTCACTGCCTGACCACTCCTCCTGTCAACCCCCGCGGCGCTCCTGTGGACGGCCGTCCACAGGTGCTCGCGGGCCCTTCTGTCCGCGGTGCGAGCGGCGCAGAGTCGGGGGCGCGGTCGGTACCGGATCGACCGCGAGAGGGGGGAACGATGTACGAGTCGTATCTGACCGTGGTGGGCACCGTCATCACCGATCCGATCAAGCGCACCACGCCGTCCGGCGACGAGGTGCTCAGCTTCCGCGTGGCCAGCAATTCGCGCCGCATGGACCGCGAGAGTGGGGAGTGGCAGGACGGGGACACGCTCTACGCCTCGGTCAGCTGCTGGCGGCGCCTGGTGTCGGGGGTCGGAGCATCGCTGATGAAGGGTGACTCGGTGATCGTCTTCGGTCAGGCGCACACCAACGAGTACACGACGAAGGAGGGCGTGGGCCGAGCCGATCTCGAGATCCGAGCCACCGCGGTGGGACCCGATCTCGCTCGGTGCCACGTCAAGGTGGACCGGCCGCGTCAGGCGGCCGAGCGGCAGGAGTCCGGCGAGACCGTCGCCGAGGCCGCGGTGGACACGGCCGAGCCCGAGCCGGTGCCGGTGGGCTGACCGCGAACGGTTTCACGGGCACCGGTCGGTCCCGGTAGACTTCCGCGTCGAGCACATCTCCCAGTTGTCGGCCTCGTCGTCGACATCTCTGCCGGCGCGATCCGCCCGGCACACACGCTGGTGAGCACATCGAGAGGAACTCGTGGCGGAATTCATCTACACCATGAAGAAGGTGCGCAAGGCGCACGGCGACAAGGTCATTCTGGACGACGTGACGATGAGCTTCCTGCCGGGAGCGAAGATCGGCGTCGTCGGCCCCAACGGCGCCGGCAAGTCTTCGATCCTCAAGATCATGGCCGGGATCGACCAGCCCGGGAACGGTGAGGCGTTCCTCGCGCAGGGTGCCACCGTCGGCATCCTCATGCAGGAGCCCGAACTCGACGAGAACAAGACGGTCCGCGAGAACGTCGAGGACGGTCTCGGCGAGACGATGGTCCAACTCAAGCGGTACAACGAGATCGCCGAGCTGATGGCCACCGACTACTCCGACGAGCTGATGGAGGAGATGGGCGAGCTGCAGGAGAAGCTCGACCACGCCGACGCGTGGGAGATCGACTCACAGCTCGAGCAGGCCATGGACGCACTGCGCTGCCCGCCGCCGGACGAGGGTGTGACCCACCTGTCCGGTGGTGAGAAGCGTCGTGTGGCGTTGTGCAAGCTGCTGCTGAGCAAGCCGGACCTGCTGCTCCTCGACGAGCCCACCAACCACCTCGACGCCGAGTCGGTGCTCTGGCTCGAGCAGCACCTGGCCGCGTACCAGGGCGCCATCCTGGCCGTGACCCACGACCGGTACTTCCTCGATCACGTCGCGCAGTGGATCTGCGAGGTCGACCGTGGTCGTCTGTACCCCTACGAGGGCAACTACTCCACCTACCTGGAGAAGAAGGCCGAGCGTCTCGAGGTCCAGGGCAAGAAGGACCAGAAGCTGCAGAAGCGCCTCAAGGACGAGCTCGCCTGGGTCCGCTCCGGCGCCAAGGCTCGCCAGGCCAAGAACAAGGCACGTCTCGATCGCTACGACGAGATGGCGGCCGAGGCCGACAAGATGCGCAAGCTCGACTTCGACGAGATCCAGATCCCCAACCCGCCGCGCCTCGGCGACGTCGTGGTCGAGGTCAAGAGCCTCGACAAGGGCTTCGACGGCCGCGTGCTGATCAAGGACCTGTCGTTCACGCTTCCGCGGAACGGCATCGTCGGTGTCATCGGTCCCAACGGCGTCGGCAAGACCACGCTCTTCAAGACCATCGTCGGTCTCGAGGAGCCGGACGGCGGCGAGGTCAAGATCGGTCAGACGGTCAAGCTGAGCTACGTCGACCAGAACCGGTCCGGCATCGATCCCGCCAAGACCGTGTGGGAGACCGTGTCCGACGGCCTGGACTTCATCACCATCGGTACGCAGGAGTTCCCGTCGCGGGCGTACATCAGCTCGTTCGGGTTCAAGGGTCACGACCAGCAGAAGGCGGCCGGTGTCCTGTCCGGTGGCGAGCGCAATCGTCTCAACCTGGCGATGACGCTCAAGCAGGGCGGCAACCTGATCCTGCTCGACGAGCCCACCAACGACCTGGACGTCGAGACGCTCGGTTCGCTGGAGAACGCCCTCGAGGAGTTCCCCGGCTGCGCCGTCGTGATCTCGCACGACCGGTGGTTCCTCGACCGGACGTGCACGCACATCCTGGCGTGGGAAGGTGGCTTTGGCGACAACGAGGCCGCCTGGTACTGGTACGAGGGCAACTTCGAGGGCTACGAGGCCAACAAGGTCGAGCGCCTCGGTCCCGATGCCGCTCGCCCGCACCGCGTGACGCACCGGAAGCTCACGCGCGACTGAAATGTACTGGTAAGTAACCTATTTTCATCGCACGCCACGTCACCGCGGTGTTCGGCTCCCGGCCTCTCGAGGCTAGGGTCGGGAGCCGAACCCCACGGACAACGTCGCCGCGACCGGTGGATCCGCCGCTCGTGGTGATCGAAAGGCGACAGCGATGACTTCAGCGGGAGAGCACTCCGAGGCGGCAACGGCGCCGAACTCGGTGCTCGATCGGGCGGACGACCTCCGCGCGGTGTACTTCGGGCACGTCGATCTGGACGTGTTGCGGACCACCACGGGGGCCGACCCGACCGCGGTGGTGCACCGGCATCTCGAGCTCGCCGAGCGTCGCGATTCCGGCGTCGCCGCTCTCGCCCTGCACCGCGGAGCCGACAGCACTGTCGGCGTGGCCCTGCAGATCGTCACCGACGACATGCCGATGCTGGTCGAGTCGGTCACCGCCTGGCTCACCGGGGCCGGCATCGCAGTCGTCGAGGTGGTGCACCCGATCCTGCGCGTCGTGCGCGACGAGTCCGGCACGCTCCTCTCCATCCGAGGGGGAGCCACCCCGTCCGACGTCGAGGCCGGCGTTCTCTCGGACGGCAGCATTCTCGAGTCGTGGATCCACGTCGCGCTGCATCCCGCGGCCAGCGAGGAGGCCTTCGCCTCGCTCGAGAGCTCGCTCGCCGATGTCCTCGACGACGTCCGTCGCGTCGTCGACGACACCGACGCCATGCACCGTCGTCAGCTCGAGCTGGCCGACCGTCTGGAACGTCCGCGCCGCGGCGACGCGGACGGGACCGAGGCCGTCACCCCCGAGGCGCGCCACGACGCCGCGCGCCTCCTGCGCTGGTTGGCCGAGGACAACTTCCGCGTGCTCGGCAGTCGCCGGTACACCGCGACGGACGCAGGTCTCGAACCCGTCGCCGAGTCCGCGCTGGGCATCCTGCGGTCCGACGATCCCGGCGCCGTCGCCGGCTTCGACCTGCCGGTCGATCGCGTGGTCGCGCGCGAGGACCTCCTGGTTCTCACACGTGCGTCGAGCTCCACGTCGGTGCATCGCGCCGTGCACCCGTACTTCGTCGGTGTCCACGATCTGGACGACGAGGGAAACACGGTGGGAGAGCACCGGTTCACGGGACTGTTCACCATCTCCGCGTTGCACGGCAACGTTCTCGACATCCCGGTCGTGGGTGACCGCGTGCGCACCGTCATCGAGCGCGCCGGGCACACCCTGTCGTCGTACTCCGGCCAGGCGATGCTCGAGTCGATCCAGTCCTTCCCGCGCACCGAGCTGTTCTCGGCGGACAGCAGGTCGCTCTTCGACACCATCTCTGCCGTGGAGCGCAGTGCCCTGCGCCGCGAGGTGCTGCTCTTCCTGCGCCGCGACGGGTACGGCCGGTTCGTGTCGGCCCTGGTCTACCTTCCGCGCGACTCCTACACCACCCGCCTGCGTCTCGAGACCCGCCGGATCCTGTTGCACGAGCTCGGCGGTACCGACGTCGAGTACGAGGCACGCGTCTCGGACAGCCCACTCGCGCTGGTGCATTTCACCGTTCGCTTCGACGGGCAGAGCGCGGACGCCGTCGACGTCTCGGACGCGAACCGCGACCGCATCCGGGCCCTGATCGCCGACGCCACCCGTACGTGGGACGACGCATTGCGTGAGGCGGCCGCGGCCGATCCGTCGGTGTCGCCCGACAACGCGGCGCGCTACGCCGTCGCCTTCCCCGAGGCCTACAAGCAGGACTTCGACGCGGACCGGGCGCTCGTCGACATCGCTCGACTCGACGCGCTCGTCGGCGACGACATCGACATGTGCCTGTACCGCCCGCGCGACGCCGAGGCGGGTCACTGGCGTTTCTCCCTCTACGTGACCGGCAGCGAGGTCTCGCTGAGCCAGGTGCTGCCCGTTCTGCAGAGCCTGGGCGTCGAGGTGGTCGACGAGCGGCCGTACGCCGTGGTGCGCAAGGACGGAACGCGTTGCTGGATCTACGATTTCGGCCTGTCCGCGGAGCCCGAGGTCATCGAGGGCGCCGAGAACCAGACGAGTGTGGTCAGTCGTCGGTTCACCGACGCGTTCGCCGCCGTGTGGAACGGCCATGCGGAGGCCGACCGCTTCAACGAACTGGTCCTGCGAGCCGGTCTCGAGTGGCGCCGCGCGGTGGTGTTGCGTGCGTACGCGAAGTATCTGCGGCAGGCTGCTTTCCCCTTCAGCCAGACCGGTATCGAGGGCGTCCTCCTCGCCAACCCGGTGACGGCTCGGCTGATCGTCGACCTGTTCGACGCGCAGTTCGACCCCGCCTCGGCGTCCGAGGAACGGGCCGACGAGATCGCGTCGGAGCTCGCCGAGCTCATCGACCAGGTGGTCAGCCTCGATGCCGACAGGGTGCTGCGCGCTCTGTTCACGCTCGTTCGAGCGACGTTGCGCACCAACCACTTCGTGAGGGACGAGCAGGGTCGCGAGCGCGACTTCCTGTCCCTCAAGTTCGACCCCCGCGGTATCGACGTGCTGCCTAAGCCCCGTCCGCGTTTCGAGATCTTCGTGTATTCGCCGCGCGTAGAGGGCGTACACCTGCGCTTCGGCACCGTGGCGCGCGGTGGTCTCCGCTGGTCCGACCGGCGCGAGGACTTCCGCACCGAGGTCCTCGGGCTGGCCAAGGCGCAGGCGGTCAAGAACGCGGTCATCGTGCCGGTGGGAGCGAAGGGCGGCTTCGTCGTCAAGCAGCCACCGCACCCGACGGGCGATGCTGCAACCGACCGCGCCGCGACCACCGCCGAGGGGCGAGCCTGCTACCGCATGTTCATCGCGGGACTGCTGGACATCACCGACAACCTCGACCGTGGCACGCGAGCGGCCATCCCGCCGCAGCGCGTGGTGCGGCGCGACGACGACGATTCGTACCTCGTGGTGGCGGCGGACAAGGGCACTGCCACGTTCTCCGATCTCGCGAACGAGGTGTCCGCCGAGTACGGCTTCTGGCTCGGCGACGCCTTCGCCTCGGGCGGGTCGGTCGGGTACGACCACAAGGCGATGGGCATCACTGCCAAGGGCGCCTGGGAGAGCGTGAAGCGTCACTTCCGCGAGTACGGCATCGACACGCAGTCCGACGAGATCAGCGTGGTCGGCATCGGCGACATGAGCGGGGACGTGTTCGGCAACGGCATGCTGCTCAGCGAGCACCTCCGCATCGTCGCCGCGTTCGACCACCGGCACATCTTCCTGGATCCGACGCCCGACGCGGCCGCGTCCTTCGCCGAGCGACGGAGGCTGTTCGATCTGCCGCGGTCGTCGTGGGCCGACTACGACACCTCCCTGATCAGCACGGGTGGCGGAGTCCACGAACGCACCGTGAAGTCGGTGCCGGTCAGCGCCGAGGTGCGCGCGGCTCTCGGACTGACGGACGACGTCACCGCACTGTCACCGCCCGAACTGATGCGTGCCATCCTCACGGCGCCGGTGGACCTGCTGTGGAACGGCGGCATCGGCACCTACGTGAAGTCGCGGGCCGAGAGCGATGCCGACGTGGGCGACAAGGCCAACGACCCGGTGCGCGTGAACGGTGCCGACCTGCGGGCGCGCGTGGTCGGCGAGGGCGGCAACCTCGGTGTGACCGCGCTCGGCCGCATCGAGTACAGCGCCGCGGGCGGCAAGATCAACACCGACGCCGTGGACAACTCCGCCGGCGTCGACTGTTCCGACCACGAGGTCAACATCAAGATCCTGCTCGATTCCACGGTGACGTCGGGTGACCTGGCAGCGGAGGACCGGGAATCCCTGCTGGCCTCGATGACGGACGAGGTGGGTGCCCTCGTTCTCCAGGACAACGTCGCGCAGAACGAACTCCTGGGCGTGTCACGAGCCCACGCTCCCGAGCTGCTGGGCGTCCACGCCCGACTGATCGCGGACCTGGTGTCATCGGGGCGGGTGGACCGGTCGCTCGACGCACTGCCGACGAAGTCGGAGATCTCACGGCGCCTGCAGAACGGGCTCGGGCTGACCTCGCCCGAGCTGTCGACTCTCATGGCGCACGTCAAGCTGGCGCTGCAGGAAGACCTGCTGGCGTCGGATCTGCCCGACAACGACGTGTTCGCCCCGTTGATGACCGACTACTTCCCGACGCCGTTGCGCGAACGTTTCGCCGGTGCCGTCAAGGCGCATCCGCTGCGGCGGGAGATCGTGGCCACGCGGGTGGCGAACGAGACGGTCGACCACGGCGGTATCACCTATGCCTTCCGCCTCGCGGAGGACTCGGGAGTGGGGAGCACGGACGCCGCCCGAGCGTTCGCGGCGACGAGCGAGATCTTCGGTCTGCACGACCTCTGGGCCGACATCGCCGCCACCGAGATGCCCACGGCAGCATCGGACGAGCTCGTCCTGGAGTCTCGCAGACTTCTCGACCGGGGGTCGCGGTGGTTGCTGTCGAACCGGCCGCAGCCCATCGCTGTCGGTGCCGAGATCACGAGGTTCGCGCGCAAGGTGCGGATCCTGGAATCGCAACTCCCGACGTGGCTGAAGGGTCGGCAGGCACGCAGCGGACTCGACCGTGCCACGTCCGCCATCGAGAAGGGTGCGCCGGAAGAGCTCGCGCACAGAGTGTTCCGGCTCCTCGACGTGTTCTGCCTGCTCGACGTCATCGAGACGGCGGACATCGCGAACGAGGACGACGAGGTGATGGCGAGCCTCTACTACGCCCTCAGCGAGCACCTCGGCATCGACTGGCTCCTGTCTGCTGTGTCCACGCTCGAACGCGGCGACCGCTGGCACTCTCTGGCGCGGTTGGCGTTGCGGGACGACCTGTACTCGTCGCTGCGTGCCCTCACGCTGGACGTGACGGGCGGCGGCGAACCGGGGGAGACGGCGGACGAGATGATCGCCGACTGGGAGTCCACCAATGCGTCCCGGCTCGCTCGTGCCCGAGCGGCCCTCACGGAGATCGGTGAGTCCGGAACGCTGGATCTGGCGACGCTCTCGGTCGCGGCCCGACAGATTCGCAGCATGGTGCGAGGGGCGGGTGCGCGGACCGACGTCTCGCGTTGACCATGCCAGGGGGACTGACGTGCCCGTCCCGGCGCCGTGCCGGGCCGGATAGGTTGGGGGCGTGACAGACGACGAGCTCATCGGCTTCCACTGCCCCGTCGAGGTGCGCTGGTCGGACATGGACGTGTACCAGCACATCAACCACGCACGCATGGTGACGCTGCTGGAGGAGGCCCGCATCCCGTGGCTCATGGCCGACGGTGTTCCCACCGCGACCCTGAGGAACAGTGCGGTGATCGCCGACCTGCACGTGCGCTACCGCGGCCAGTTACGCCACGAGGACACGCCTCTCGACGTGTTCATGTGGGTGGAGCAGCTGCGGGCCGTCGACTTCACGGCGGGATACGAGGTGCGCCCGCACGGCGCACCGATGAGCACTCCGCCGGCCATCGTGGCGTCCACGCAGATCGCGGTCTTCGACATCGACACCCAGCGCCTGCGCCGGCTGTCCGGCGACGAGCGCGAGTACCTGCAGCGCTGGCAGCGGCCGTGACGGGTGCACTGGCCGAGCGGTCGGTGACCGTCCCGGACGCACGGGACCGGGACGATCTGTCGACGTTCCTGACCCACGCCGCCCGGCTCGACCCGGGGGCCGTCGTGCGCCTCCGGCGCCGTGGGGACAGTCATGTGGTCGCGTGGATCGAGACCGGATTCGACGTCCTCGCCGCCCGCGTGATCCGCGCCCGGGTGCTGCCGTCGGACGTCACCGTCGCCGCGGACGGACTGCTCGCGGCGATGCGGTCCGCCGGACCGTCACCGTTCGACCCGGGCTTCGGCATGGATTCCGCCTGGCGCGGTCCAGTACCGCCGGACGCGGGATGGACGCACGTGGACGACGTACCGGGCCCGGTGTTCGTGGAACTGGCAGAACGGGGTGTCGCCCTGGCCCGCGAACACGGCACCGATCACGGCCCGCCCGTGTCCCTGCTCGATCAGGACGTGGTGACCGTCGAGGCCGACAGCGAGGCGGTGCCCGTGTCGATGCGCATGATCTTCGCGCTGAACGCCATGAAGTTCGTACCGACGTTGTCCGACTCGCCCCGGGGTGCCGAAGACGCGCGAGTGCGGGTGCGGATAGCCCGGTCCTGGATCCGGCTCGACGCGCGTTACGGATCGGTGTTCCGCAGCCGGGGCGCCACCATCCCGCTGATGGTCTCCTGATCGCTCGGGGACTGCGAGTCGCCGATCAGACGAGCCAGGCGGCCGCATCGGGTGGAAGCTGCCCGTCCTGCAAGGGAACGCTCGCGAGCAGCAGCACACCCGGCGGCAGTGTGATGGGCTCGGACGTGGTGTTCAGAGCGCAGATGACGCCACCGCGACGTCGGAACGCCAGACACCCGGGCGGGCTCCCGTACCACTCGACTCCGGGCTCGCTGAACTCCGGACGCGCCGCCCGCAGGCTCAGCGCCGTCCGATAGAGACTCAGCATCGAATCGACGTCCTCGAGTTGGTTCTCGACGGTCAGTTGTGCCCACTCGGAGGGGATCGGCAACCACGTGTCCCTCGTCGTCGAGAACCCGAACGGCGGCTCGGCGCCCTCCCACGGCAGCGGGACGCGGCACGCGTCCCGGCCGCGCTCTTCCCCGCCGGAACGGAACCATGCGGGATCCTGCAGGGCGGAGTCGGGGAGGTCTGCGTTGGGCAGTCCGAGTTCGGAGCCGTTGTAGACGAACACGACACCGGGAAGAGCCAGCATGACCAAGGCCATGGCGCGGGCGCGGCGCAGGCCCTGCTCACCTCCGCCGTAGCGGGTGACCTCGCGGTCGACGTCGTGGTTGGACAGTGTCCACGTCGGAGTACCGCCGACACGGTCGACCGCGTCGAGCGAGTTGTCGATGGCATCCCGGATCGCCGAGGCCTCGAATGCGGACTCGGCCAGGCGGAAGTTGAAGCCCAGAGTGAGCTCGTCGGGGCGGATGTAGCGACTGAAGCGCTCGTTGTCCTGCACCCACACCTCCCCGACCGTCATCGCGCCGTCGTACTCGTCCACGACCCGGCGGATGGCGCGGTGGATCTCGTGCACTCCGTCGTCGTCGAAGCGCGGATCCCCGTCCTCGTTGCGCATCAGCTCGTTGACGGACAGATCCATGTCCGGGAGGTCCGCCGGCTTGGCCATGCCGTGGGCCACGTCGATGCGGAACCCGTCGACACCGCGGTCGAGCCAGAACCTCATCGTCGCCTCCAGATCGGCGAGCACCTCGGGTTCCGTCCAGTTCAGATCCGGCTGTTCGGGAGCGAAGATGTGGAGGTACCACTGACCGGGCGTGCCGTCCGCCTCGGTGACGCGATGCCACGCGGGGCCGCCGAAGATGCTGGGCCAGTTGTTCGGCGGCACGGAGCCGTCGCCCCTGCCGTCCCGGAAGACGTAGCGGGCGCGTTCCGGGCTCCCCGGCGCCGCCGCCAGAGCCGCCCGGAACCACTCGTGCTGATCGCTCGTGTGGTTCGGGACCAGGTCCATCGTGACCTTCATGCCGCGGGCATGAGCCTCCGTCACGACGGCGTCCATCGTCTCGAGGGATCCGAACAACGGATCGATGTCGCGGGGATCGGACACGTCGTACCCGTGATCGACCATCGGCGACCGCATCACCGGACTGAGCCAGAGCGCATCGACGCCGAGCAGTTCGAGGTAACCGAGCTTGTCCCGGATGCCACCCAGATCGCCGATCCCGTCGCCGTTCGAGTCGGCGAACGAGCGGGGATAGATCTGATAGAAGACCGCGTCGGACCACCAGGGGGCCGGGGCGGACGCGCGATCGGCGGGGGACTGGCCGGTTGACGCGTCGATCGGAGTGCTCACAGGCGCAATAGTGCCAAAGGCCGAGCCGCGAGGGGCGGTGCGCCCGTCACCACGACCCCTCCGGCCTGCCCGGCCTCTCGTGACGACCGGCCTCCGGCCTGCCCGGCTCCCACGACAATCACCACGCGTCCGCTGTTCATGCCATGGGTAGGTCAAGAAAATCGGAACGATCGGCGTGAAAACTACCCAAAGTTTGTTTCGTGAGGTATTTTCAGGCGGAACTTCAAGCGAGGGTAAAGGAACATCCATGACGACTCCTGTTTTCGAAGCCGTGAGCCTCGACTCCGTCGAGCTGCTGCCGGCTCCGATCGATCCTTCGTGGATCATCGAGGGTTCCCCCGTCGCGCGGAGCGGTCAGTGGTCCTGCAGTCCGGACACCACCACGTCGTCGTGGGTCTGGGACTGCACCGCCGGCACCTTCAACTGGTACTTCGAGCAGGACGAGACCATCCACGTCATCGAGGGCGAGGTCATCGTCCAGTCCGCGGGCAACGAGCCGCGCGTGCTCCGCGCCGGCGACGCCGCACTGTTCTACGCCGACACCTGGGCGGAGTGGCACGTCCCCTCCTACGTGCGCAAACACGCCATCCTGCGCCCGCACATCCCACGTCCTCTGTGGTTCGCGATGCGGGTCGCCCGCAAGTTGCGGGGCAAGGGCCGCTCCGGCGCCCTCGGCTGACCGCGCAGCACTAGAGCGGCGAGTTCACCATCGAGTTCGCCGCCATCTCGATGTAGTCGACGAACTGCTGTCGATGCGCATCGTCCATGGTGTCCGAGTCGATCGACGCCAGGGCTGTGTGCATCGCGCGCAGCCAGGCGTCGCGCTCGAACGGGCCGATGACGAACGGTGAGTGCCGCAACCGAAGACGCGGGTGGCCGCGCTCGTCCGAGTAGGTACGCGGACCACCCCAGTACTGCTCGAGGAACATGCGCATGCGCCGCTCCGCGGGGCCGAGGTCCTCCTCCGGGTACAGCCGACGCAGAATCTCGTCCCGCTCGACCTCGGCGTAGAAGCGCGCGGTCAGGCTGCGGAAGGTCTCTGCGCCACCGACCGCGTCGTAGAAGGTCTGTGCGGGCTCGGTCATGGCTCCATTGTTCTCCACGATCACTTCGTCAGACTCGGGGCGGGTCCGAAGGGGCGCCCGTTCGGGTAGGGCGCCGCGATGCCGGACTCGTCGAAGGCGTCGAGGATCTGACGATGCAACTGGCGCTGTACGGCCCACTGTCGGCCCGGGCGGACCTTGATGGTCAGGCGAAGGGTCACGGTGTCCGAGGTGACGGCATCGACACCGAGCATCTGCGGTGCCTCCAGGATGTCTTCCTGGAACTCGCCGCGCTCGATCGCGTCGTGCGCCGTGCGCTCCGCCACCTCGCACGCGACGTCGATGTCGGCCGAGTGACTGACCGGGAGATCCAACACGGCGACGGCGTGGCCCTGGCTCATGTTGCCGACACGCAGAACCTCGCCGTTACGGACGTACCAGAGCGTCCCGGAGATGTCGCGGACCGTCGTGACCCGGAGGCCGACGGTCTCCACCGTGCCCGACGCCTCACCGAGGTCGACGATGTCGCCGACCCCGTACTGATCCTCGAGCAGCATGAAGATGCCGGACAGGAAGTCACGAACGAGGTTCTGTGCACCGAAGCCCAACGCGACACCCACGATGCCCGCCGACGCGATGAAGGGCGCGACGTTCACGCCGACGATGGAGAGTGCGGACAGCACGAACCAGACCAGGATGCCGACCGAGACGGCCGACTTGAGCACCGACCCGATGGTGCGTGCGCGCTGATTGCGACGCTCGTTCAGGATGGTCGTGGTGACCCCGGCGGGAGCACGTTCGCGTAGTGGTCGCAGCAGGGGCGGCTTGCCCGCGGCGCTGCGCGCGGCTCCCGGTGAGCGGCTGGTGAAGCGGTCGATCATGCGGTGCAGGACGAAACGCAGAACGACAGCGAGCAGGGCGTACCCCAGAACCTGGAGCGGGCGTTGGATCAACCAGTCGCGGCCGGTGTCGGAGAGCGAGAGGGCGAGGACGTCGTTCGGGTCGAAGGAATACACCCGAAAAGTCTACGGATCTCCACGAGGCGCGCCACCCGTCCCCGCCGTGCCACCGCCCGTGCGGGGGACACCCAGAGTTCACCGCGTGGCCGTCAGCTCGACCTCGAATGAGCGTGCGAACGGCACCGATTCGTGATGCACTGTGGTGGTCTTCACGTGCGGGCGGTGGCTGTCGCAAACCAGTGGTAGTCGCGCCGTGCGCAGTGGTCACTGGAGGTGGCATGAAGAAGAGCGGGACTGTCGCGAGGGCGCGGACCGGGCATCGACAACTGTCGCCCACCGACGCCGAGCAGGGCGGCGCGTCGGGGGCACGACCCCAGTCCGAACACCCCATCGTCTTCGGTGGCGCGTCGTTGCACGCCGTCACCGATCACTCCGATCCGGCCGACGTCGACGGGCACCTCGATCACGAGGACGCCGTCCCCGCCTGGGTGAAGCGACGCGTCCTGCTCCTCAATGCCACGTTCGAACCTCTCACCGCGCTGCCGATGCGGCGGGCCGTCGTCCTACTGGTCTGCGAGAAGGCCGTCGTGGTCCACGACGACGACGACGGTCCCGTCGTCCACTCCGCCGACATCGCACTGCAGGTGCCGTCGGTCATCCGTCTCCGCTCGTACGTGCGGGTGCCGTACCGAGCGCGTATCCCGATGACCCGGGCGGCTCTGATGCATCGGGACCGCTTCCGCTGCGCGTACTGCGGTTCCAAGGCCGAGACCATCGACCACGTGGTGCCGCGCAGTCGCGGCGGCGGTCACTCCTGGGAGAACTGCGTCGCGTGCTGCGCTTCCTGCAACCACCGCAAGGCGGACAAGATGCTCAGCGAGCTGGGGTGGACCCTGCGCGCCGCGCTGGTCCCGCCGAAAGGCCCGCACTGGCGACTGCTCGCGAGCATCAAGGAACTCGATCCCACCTGGCTGCCGTACCTGGGTGAGGGCGCGGCCTGACACCCGTCCACTAAGGTGATGGGCGTGAGCATCCTCGAAACCGCGCTGATCTTCGGACTGATTCCGTTGGCACTGTTCCTCGCGCTCTTCGTGTTCGCGAAGATCACGTCGACCGATCCCGCGCCGCGTCCCGCCCCCTACCGACTCGGGCAGCAGTGGGACCACGCCCCGGTGCTGTGGTCGGCCACGGACGAGGTGACGCCGTACTCGCAGCACGCTGCGCATTCGACACACGCCGAACTCACCGCGGGTTCGGCTTCGCTGGTAGGAGGCCGGGCAAGTGGCAAGTGGTGAACTCTCGACCCGTCGGATCGACGAGGAGAACCTTCCCGTCGGCCATGTGGTGACCGCGAGCGGTCGGGTCTCCGGTGTGCACCAGGTTGGCACCGTCAACCCCGACCTGTCCCCGTTCGCGACCGACGAGTTGATCCAGCTCGACGAATCGCTGATCGAGGCCACGCGCCGCACCGGCATCCGTTTCAACGTGTTGGTCGGTGACCTCGGGACCGATGCCGCCGCGGGTGCGGACGCCGCTCTCGCCGCTACACCCGAGGCCGAGTACTCCGTGCTCATCGCCGTCTCTCCGAATCAGCACGCCATCGAGGTTCGCTCCGGTCGCGGCGTCGCCCATCTCGTCGACGACCGCATCGCGCAGCTCGGTATCACCGCGGCCACGGGATCCTTCCGTGACGGCGACCTGATCGACGGCCTCGTCGCCGCCGTGCGCGTCATGAGTGCGGCGATCACCGGCCCGTCCGCCTGACACGGCGCCACCCGGCACAGAGACAAGGGCCCATCATCCGCGAGGATGATGGGCCCTTGTCCCGTGCGCGAGTCAGGTGCGGTCAGGCACCGTCCGCCGCTCGGGCGGCGAGTGACCGCACCACGGACGCGCGACCCTCGACGACGAGGCGCGCGAGGGCCGGCGGGTGGTCGCCCGCGAGGAATTCGTCCGCCGCCGCCACCGACTGCTCATCGATGGACCAGGTCGGGTACAGGCCGACGACGACGGTCTGCGCGACCTCGCTGGAACGACGTGCCCAGACGTCGGAGATGGCGTCGAAGTAGCGGGAGACGAACGGCTCCAACAACTCTCCCTGGCCCGCACCGGGGAACGCGCCGATGATGGCACGCGCGGTGATGTTGGGCAGGGAGTCGTTGTCGATGACCGTGGTCCACGCCTCCTCCTTGACCGAGGCCTGCGGGCGGGCGGCTCGCGCCGCCGCCGCGTTGCGGGCACCGGCCGCGGTGTTGTCCTTCTCGGCCTCGGCGTCGATCACGGGCGTGTCGGACCCCGTGTCGATCGCGCCGCTGCGTGCCAGAGCGGTGACGAACCGCCAGCGCAGATCGGTGTCGACGGTGAGGCCGCCCAGATCCTGGCCGTCCACGTCTCCGTCGAGCAGCGCCTGCAGCACGGCCGTGTGGCGCTCGGCCAGCACGGACGAGGCCAGCGCGTTGACGTAGGCCAGCTGATGATCCGACCCACCGTCGGCCGCGCGCGCCAGCTCGAGGAGGCGGTCGGCGAACTCGGGCCAACCCGTGGACTGCGCCCACCCCGGCTCGGCATAGCTGCCGAGCGCGGTCTGCGCCTGCAGCAGGAGCCGCTGCACGACTCCGACCTCGGTCTCGGAGGTGATGCCGCGTTGCACCAGAGCGACGAAGTCGCGTGCCTTCAGGTCGGCCTGCCGGGTCATCTCCCACGCCGCCGACCACGCCAGCGTGCGAGGGAGCGACTCGGTGATGTCGCCGATGCGCGCGATCAGCGTCTCGAGCGAGGCCGGATCCAGCTGCAGCGAGCAGTACGTCAGGTCGTCGTCGTTGACGAGCACCAACCGACCGGCAGGCGTGCCCACCAGCGCGGGAACCTCGGTGCGCTCCTGCGGCTCGACGTCGAGCTCGACTCGCTGGGTACGGGTCAGGGCGCCGGAGTCGTCACCGTCGTAGATGCCGACGGCGATGCGATGCACGCGGCGCTCACCCTTGCCGGGTGCCGCGGCCCCCTGCACGACGGAGAAGGACGAGTAGTTGCCGTCGTCGTCGATCTCGAATTCCGGTGTCAGGGTGTTCAGGCCGGTGGTGCGCAGCCACTGATCACCCCAGTCCGACAGGTCGCGACCGGACGAGGCCTCGAGAGCCGACAGCAGATCCGAGAAGGTCGCGTTGCCGAAGGCGTGGTCGCGGAAGTAGCTGCGCAGACCCGCGAGGAAGTCCTCGAGACCGACGTAGGCGACGAGCTGCTTGAGGACGCTGGCGCCCTTGGCATAGGTGATGCCGTCGAAGTTGACCTCGACTGCGGCGAGATCGGGAATGTCCGCGGCGATGGGGTGCGTCGACGGCAACTGGTCCTGGCGGTAGGCCCAGCTCTTCTCGACGTTCGCGAACGTGGTCCACGCGCTGGTGTACTCGGTGGCCTCCGACTGGCAGAGCACCGACGCGAACGTGGCGAAGGACTCGTTGAGCCACAGGTCGTCCCACCACCGCATGGTCACGAGATCGCCGAACCACATGTGGGCCATCTCGTGCAGCACGGTCTCGGCGCGGCGCTCGTAGGAGTAGCGCGTCACCTTGGACCGGAAGACGTAGTCCTCCAGGAAGGTCACCGCACCGGCGTTCTCCATCGCGCCCGCGTTGAACTCGGGCACGAACAGCTGGTCGTACTTGCCGAAGGCGTACGGGACACCGAAGTTACGGTGGTAGAACTCGAAGCCCTGCTTGGTCTCGGTGAAGAGGCGATCGGCATCCATGTACTCCGACAGCGATGCGCGGCAGTAGATTCCGAGCGGGATGGTGCCGTGGTCGTCCGAGTAGGAATCGGTCCACTGCGCGTACGGGCCGGCGATGAGCGCGACGAGGTAGGTGCTCATCACGGGAGTCGTCTCGAACACGTGCGTCGTGGCACCGGACGCCTCGGAGGTCTCAGCGGCAGCGGCGTTGGAGATGACGGCCCAGTCCTTCGGTGCCGTCACCGTCATGTCGAAGGTCGCCTTGAGATCCGGCTGATCGAAGCACGCGAACATGCGCTTGGCGTCCGCGGTCTCGAACTGGCTGTACAGGTAGACGGAGCCGTCCGACGGATCGACGAAGCGGTGCAGGCCCTCACCGGTGTGGGAGTAGACGCACTCGGCGACCACGGTGAGCTCGTTGTGCTCCGCGAGGTCGGTGAGCGCGATGCCCGTCGACTCGTCGTAGGAGGAGACGTCGACGTCGGTCCCGTTGAGCGTCGCGGAGGTCACCGAGTCGGCGACGATGTCGACGACACTGGAGGCTCCGGCAGTCGCGTCGAAGGTGACGGTGGTGGTCGAGGAGAAGGTCTTCTCGCCCGGGCCACCGGCTCCGTCGGTCAGGTCGAGAGTGATGGAGTAGTGCGTGACCGTGAGCAGCGAGGACCGTTCCTCTGCCTGGTCCCTGGTCAAATTGGGGGCAACCACGTGCACCCTTTCTGTCGATTTCTTCTGCCACCGCCGAACTGCGGTCGCGGCTGTGTCCATCCCATCATGACGCCGGTCGCCGCGGGCGGGTAGAACAGGTGTGCAGAGTTCGTGTCACCGGCCCACTGTGCGGGACGCTCCGCAGACCAGCCGAACACCGAGCACTACCCGACGACGAAAGGACCGACGTGAGCGATAGCAAGGACGTGGCAGATTTCTGGTTCGACCCGCTCTGCCCGTGGTGCTGGATCACCTCGCGCTGGATTCTCGAGGTGGCGAAGGTTCGCGACATCGAGACGAACTTCCACGTCATGAGCCTGGCGGTCCTCAACGAGGGACGCGATCTTCCCGACGAGTACCAGGACATGATGAAGAAGGCGTGGGGCCCCGTCCGCGTCGCGATCGCGGCCGCGCAGGAGAAGGGCGACGAGATCCTCGCGCCGCTCTACACCGAGATGGGGACGCGAATCCACAACGAGGGCAACAAGGACTTCCCGGACGTGATCCAGAAGTCGCTCGCTGCACTGGACCTCCCGGCCTCGTTGGCCGAGGCGGCCGCGAGCAGCGAGTTCGACGACGCGCTGCGCAAGAGTCACCACGCGGGAATGGACAAGGTGGGCAAGGACGTCGGCACGCCGACCATCCACGTCAACGGTGTCGCCTTCTTCGGTCCCGTGTTGTCGAGGATCCCGCGCGGCGAGGAGGCCGGCAAGCTGTGGGACGCGTCGGTGATCTTCGCGTCGTACCCGCACTTCTTCGAGCTCAAGCGTTCTCGCAACGAGGACCCGCAGTTCGACTGAGTCGACCGCGCACCCCGTCGGTGAATCCGGCGGGGTGCGTCAGACCACGATGAGGTCGGGACGGCCGCGGCGATCGCGAGTGCCGTCCCCGAACTCCAGTGCCTCGCCGCCGAGCCAGCGACGCGCGGACCAGGCGGCCGCCACCGCGTCGAGCACGTCGTCCATCGCGGGCCCGTCCTCGATCGCACTCGTGGCCTCCAGTAGCGCCGGCACGTCCACCACTGCCGAGAGTGCTTGCAGGCGTTGGGCGATGCCGCGCGCTCGTTTCTTCGATGTGAAGCGGGTGGCGGGGGCGAGTGCCCGGAACGAGGATTCCGGGTGCACCTCGATCACCCGTGCGATGTCGGGGTCGGCCGCGTACCAGGCCCGGATGTGGTCCGTGAGGTACCAGGACTGCTTGCTGATGGCCTTGCCCGTGCGAGCGCGGGCGATCACGCAGGCGTCCTCCCAGGAGGCCGCCCACACCGCGTCGCGTACCGGCGTGGGGAAGAGCGACGATCGCGCCGGGCCCAGGAACGTCCGAACCTGGAGTTCGCTCGCTCGCACTCCGGTGTCGGGCACGGTCAGCGGCATGTCGACCCCGACGGCCGCACAGTCCCGCGTGGTGTCCAGGACGGCCGTGACGGTGTCGACCAGCGTCAACGACACTCGTCCCTCGTGCAGACGAGCCACCACCCACCGGCCCGCGGCGCCGTCCACCCCGGCGACGGGGCCCCACCCGCACGGTGGCGTCGGGGCGGAGGGGGGCACCTGTCAAACTCTAGCCATGCGCGTATACCTGGGTGCCGATCACGCCGGCTTCGAGTTCAAGAATCAGATCATCGACCACCTGCGGGAATCGGGACACGAGCCGATCGACTGCGGTGCGTTCACGTACGACGCGGTGGACGACTACCCGGCGTTCTGCATCGAGGCGGCTCGCCGCACGGTCGCCGACCCGGAGAGCCTCGGACTGGTGCTCGGTGGCTCCGGCAACGGGGAGCAGATCGCGGCCAACAAGGTCCCCGGCGCGCGGTGCGCACTCGCCTGGAGCGTCGAGACGGCTCAGCTCGCGCGTCAGCACAACAAGGCGCAGCTGATCGGCATCGGCGGCCGCATGCACACACTGCCCGAGGCGCTCGCGATCGTGGACGCGTTCCTCGAGACCCCGTGGTCGGGCGAGGAGCGCCACCAGCGCCGCATCGACATCCTGTCCGAGTACGAGCGCACCGGCGACGCGCCGGCCGTTCCCGGTGCACCCTCGGCCGACGGCGGCTCCGAATAAGAGGGTCCGCACCACAGCCCGAGTAGTCAGGTACCACCCATGCCCGAGGGGCACACTCTCCATCGTCTGGCGCGACTGCACCAGAAGCGTTTCGGCGGCCAGGTCATCGAGGTGTCCAGTCCGCAGGGACGTTTCGTCGACGGTGCCGAGTGGGTCTCCGGGCATGTCCTGAAGCGCGCCGACGCGTGGGGCAAGCATCTGCTCCACCGGTACGACAACGGGGCGATCGTCCACGTCCACCTCGGGCTGTACGGCAAGTTCGGCGAGCAGTCCGTTCCCATGAAGGAGCCCGTCGGCCAGGTGCGGATGCGCATGGTGGGGGAGGAGTACGGCACCGACCTGCGCGGCCCCACCCGGTGCGAGATCTTCGACGACACACAGGTCGACGCGCTGGTGGCGCGCCTGGGTCCCGATCCGCTGCGCAAGGAGTCCGACCCGGAGAAGGCGTTCCACCGGATCCACAAGTCGGCCATGGCGGTCGGCGCGTTGCTGATGGAGCAGGACGTCATCGCCGGCATCGGCAACGTCTACCGAGCCGAACTGTTGTTCCGGCACCGCATCAGTCCGTTCCGCACCGGCAAGCACCTCGATCACGAGGAGTGGGACCAGATGTGGACCGACCTCGTCGAGCTGATGAAGGTCGGCGTTCGCCGCGGGCGCATCATCACGCTGGACAAGGAACACGACTCGGGCACCGGGTCGCGAGGACCGGGACGTCCGCGTTCCTACGTCTACAAGCGGAACGGCCAACCGTGCCTGATCTGTGGCACGACCATCCTCACCGCGGACATGAAGGGACGCAACCTGTTCTGGTGCCCGACGTGTCAGGCGACGTGAGGCCGGTCGAGCACTGATCGGCGACGGTCGAGGTCAGAAACCCCCGTCGAACCCGCCGCCGCCATCGAACCCGCCGCCGTCGAACCCGCCACCGCCATCGAACCCGCCGCCGTCGTCGAACCCGCCGCCGTCGGAGTCGCCCCCACCGTCGTAGCCCCCGTCGCTCGTGTCGGTCCCGTCGCCCTCACCGCTGGCGAAGTTGTCCGCCCCGTACCCCACGCCGGCCATTCCGGAGAACATCGCGGAGAACAGGAACATGGATCCCATGCCCCACGCGCCGGCCACCAGGGCGGGCCTCCACCACGGCTCCGAGTACCACCCGGCGGGGACGGGGCGACCCGCCACGCGTCCACCGGGGTAGTAGTTCGGGGTCTTCTCGGAGGGACCGGGACTCGCGGTCACGGCGCGCCCCTCGTAGTCCACCGTGCGCTCCTCGGTGACCTCACCCGCGGACTTCTGTCCGTCGATGGTGGGTACCTCGGGGCCGGGGTCCATGCCCATCGCGAGCCGGGCTGCGCGGATGTAGTAGAGCCCTTCCAGCGCAGTCTGTTTGGCCAGACGTGCCTGGGTGGGAGACTGCGCCTGATCGATCTGTGAGCCCGCGGCCGTGTAGCGCTCGGACGCATCGGCCAGCGCCTGCTTGGAGGCCGTGTCCGAGCCCACCAGGTTGAACACCTGGCCGCCGAGGCGCTCGATGGACTGGCGTGCGTCGGCCTTGGCGTCGTCGAGCGACTCGAGGCTCCGTCGGCCGGACCTGCGCTGGGACACGACGACGACGCTGACGACCAGAGCCACGACGACGATGATCAGGAGCAGAGGTTCCATGGTCCCAGTGTACGGAGAGTCCGGTTCTCGACGCGGATCACGGCGCGGGGCGCAGCGACTCCCGGCCGTTGCTCCACGCGTCCATCAGATGGTCCGCCAGGACGTTCTCGACGTGGTCGATGGCGCGCATCCCGAAGACGACGTCCGCCTCGAGTTCCGGTTCGCGAGCGACGAGGTCGCCCACCACGTCGTGTCGCATGACCTGCTCGTGCACCGCGTCCGCCTCGACGTGCTCGGCGTAGAACGCGACGCACTCGGCGGGGAAGTCCAACCGCTGCAACGCCTTCACCAGCCGCTGCGATCCGGGTGAGGAGGTGATCTCGGTCGCGGCGAGGTGGCCGACGGCAGCGCCGCGCAGCGATCGGTGCAGTCCGAACATCGACATCAGGTTGACCGGTGCCAGAGTCGGCGCACCCACCCGGTCGAGGTAACCGAGGTACGTCGCGTCGAGTCCCGCCGCTGCGAGGAGATCGCGAAAGAGGTTCTGGTGCATCCGGCTTCCACGCCCACCGCCGAACTCGTCGAACTCGACGGCGACGTAGGAGGCCTTGGCCTGTCCCTGCAGCCGCGGGATCGTCCAGGCGTGGGGGTCGGCTTCCTTCAGGTGGTAGAGCGAACGGTGCGCGAGATACTCCCGCATCTGCTCGGCGGTCCCGATGTCGCGGAGGTGAAAAGACGGACCGGACCCGTCGACGTGTTCCGTCGACAACAGGTCCATCTCGTCCGCCGCCGAGCCGCCCACCGTCACGTGCGCACGGACGTCGGCGAGGAAGACGCGCTCCATGTCGGCACGTAGACGCAGGAGGTCGGGATTCCACTCCCAGGCGTCGTCGACACAGGGGAGCCCGCGGTAGTGCAGTTCGTAGCAGAGGTACAGCGCGAGATGCAGGTCGTCACCGTAGGGATCCGCGTCCCCGACAGACACCGTGATGGCGGGCGCCTCCGACGGGGGCTGCACCAGAGCGGACAGGACGGCGGAGGACAACGGCCCGCGCGCCGTCGGCAGCGCGGCTGCGGTCGGCGGGGTCGAGACGGTCGGGGTGTCGTTCAGCATCGCGGTCACCTCGGTCGACTACCCACTTCGGCCGGGTCCGAACATGCGCGGTGGTCGCTGAGGTCCGAAGACGGGCAGGGGACCCGATCCGGGCTCGGTCGGTACGGGAGTGGTGCGGCGGAGCAGCAGGGTGGCCGCGTCGAGCACCAGTTCCCGGTCGTACGTGAGTCGGTAGTCGAACACCGGGTCCGACTCGGCCGACCCGCCGCCGTCCGCTTCGGCTCCGAGGACGGCGGCGGTGAAGTGCGGGCTCACGACGATCACCGACAGTTCCCGCAACAGGGGGTCCGCGGCGGGCAGTCTCATGGTGTGCAGTCCGGGCACCGGCGGTGTGTGCGCGGCGCCGCCCCGACCGAACAGCGCGACGAGCGTGCCGGACGCAGCGAGGTGCGCGGCCTGGTCCATCTGCTCGGCGGACACCTCGAACGAGTGCGGAACCGTGGCCAGCACGATGGTCGACGGCCCGGTGGCCGCGGCGTGGAGCGCGAACTGGTCGATGATCGTGGAGAGCAACGACAGGCGCCCGCGGCGGATCCCACCGGTGGCCGCGGCGAGTGCGAAGGGCGTCGGCGCCGACGGCATGCGGTGGGTGAGCCCGGCGGCGAAGGGGGAGTCCGACGGCAGGTCGGCGGCGGTCGGGCCGGCGTGCGGCTCCCGGCGCGGCAGGGGAGCAGGTGTACCGAAGAGCCAGCCCTGGCCGAGAGCGGCGCCCATCTCGCGAGCGAGATGCAGGTGCTCCTCGGTCTCGATGCCCTCGGCGAGGACGACCGCTCCCGTGCGGTCGGACTCCGCGGAGACCGCCGCCAGTACGCGCGCGGTGTCCGTCGTCGCCCTCTGCTGGGTGAACGTCATGTCGAGCTTGATGATGTCGGGCCGCAGGAACGGCAGCAGCGCCAGACTCGCCGTCTCGGCTCCCACGTCGTCCACCGCCACCAGCCACCGCCGGTCGCGCACTCGTTCCACCGCCGCGAGCAGCGACGCGGGGTCGGCGAGGAGATCGCGCTCGGTGATCTCCACGACCACCGACAAGCGCGACGCCTCGGCGAGCAGAGCGGCCACACCCGCCGGGGGCGCGAGGTTCATCGCACTGGGTTCCATGTTGACGAACAGCTGCAACCCGGTCGGCAGATTGGCCTCGAGGGCGCCCCGGAGTGCGCTGACACGGCACATCCAGTCCAGCTGACCGACGGTCCCGTGCGCACGCGCCGACTCGAACAGTGCGGCGGGTGACTCCCAGGGTGTGCCGACGGGGCCGCGGGCGAGGGCCTCGTAGCCGACCAGCGCGCGCGTCGAGAGGTCGACGACAGGTTGGTAGAGGGAGTGGACCGTCAGGCCTGCGGGGATCTCTTCCACGCCCGGTCCTCTCGTCGGCGGACCGAGTCCGCGTCCTGCAGCATCTGAAACAGTAGGCCGATCACCCCTCGCGAGCGCGAGGACGGATCAGACGGGCGACGGCACGACGGTGACAGGGACGTCCACCGAGTGCATCACGGCTCGGCTGGTCGATCCCAGCAGGAGCGAGGTGAATCCACCCCGTCCGCGGCGACCCACCACGACGAGGTCCGCCTCGGCCGATCTGGCCACGAGTTCCCGCACCGGCCGGTCCTGGACCACCACGCGCCGCACCTCGACGTCGGGGTAGTCCTGCGACCATCCGGCCATCGTCTCCGCGAGGACGGCCTCCTCGTCCTCGGCGGATCGACCGCGGCCGCCGGGAACGTCGATGTCGCTCCACGCGTGCACGGCGATCAGCGATGCCCCGCGTGACGAGGCGATCTCGAACGCCCAGCGGACGGCGGGCACGCTGTTGTCCGTGCCGTCGACCCCGACGACGACGGCGTGTCCCGTGCCCTCGTTCGGCGGCGTGTCCAGGGGCACCACGGTGACGGCGCACGAGGCGTGTGTCGCCACCGCCGTGCTCACCGACGCGGAGAGTCCTCCGGTGAACTCGCCGAGCCCCCGCGTCCCCACGACGATCATCGCGGCGTCCGTCGATCGTTCGACCAGAACTCCGGCGGGGGTGCCGTGGTGGGTCTCGGTGGAGACGGACACGTCGGCCGCCACGGCCCGCGCCGCGTCCACGCCGTCGGCGAGAATGCGGTCGAGCGCACTCGCCGCAGTGTCGTCGACGTCCGCGAAGGCCGGCGCGGACACCGCTGTGACCAGCACGAGGGGCAGGCCGCGAGCGGTGCAGAGCCGGGTGGCCCATCGCACGGCCGCGAGCGCTGCGGACGATCCGTCGACTCCGACGACGACGGGGTGGGACACGGGCATGCAGGCCTCCAACGGTTCGTGCGGACGGTGCCGGGATGACCACAGTGTTCCCGACGCGAGGCGAGGTCATGTCCGGAACAGGCAGTTGCGTCTGCAACGGCGTTATCTCGATGTGCTGCGAACGTTATCGGATCGTGATGCTCTGCACGCAGCCTCGTCACTCTGGCGGGCGAATCTAAGGCAGACGCCGAGGAACGAGATCGACGCACACGAACCGGGAGACACAGTAATGACCGCACACGGACTCGACACCCACCTTTCCTTCGACGCTGCCGATCTCACCGTTCTCGAATACGAGCGCGGCGACGTCGCCGTGGTGTCGGTCGGCGGCGAGATCGACATGAGCACCACGCCCGAACTCCGCGAGGTCCTGGCACGCGTGGCAGCGCGCGGCCACGAGGACGTGGTTCTCGACCTGTCGGACGTGACCTTCCTGGGCAGCGCCGGCGCCGTGTTGCTCCTGGGCGCCGCGTCCTCGCTCTCGGTCCGTCCGATGGTCTTGGTGGCCACTGATCCCGCGGTGCGACGCCCGCTCGAGCTCCTCGGTGTCTGCTCACCGATCACCGTGTGCGGAAGCATCTTCGAGGCCGTGTCGCTGGTCGCCTCGGCGCGCGACGGCGCCGGAGTCTTGTCCGACGCCGGCTGACCCCCGAACACACGAGAGCCCCCCGATTCGGTGAATCGGGGGGCTCTCGCGTTCGTGGAGCGGGCGACGGGAATCGAACCCGCGTAATCAGTTTGGAAGACTGAGGCTCTACCATTGAGCTACGCCCGCATGCCTGCGGCGGTGCTGGGATCGCCAGCTCCTGCCGCCTGCGTTGAGGAACTGTACCGAACGTCGCGCGCGTTCGAGAAATCGGCCCGCCGTCGGCGCCTCGGCGGTACCGCCGTAGGATCGTCGGCGCACGTCGCTGTGGCCTTGCCGGTGCGAATCGCCGCGATCGAGGGTGACGGCGTGCACGAGGAACGGGATGTGGCGCAGCTTGGTAGCGCATCCGCTTTGGGAGCGGAGGGTCGCAGGTTCGAATCCTGTCATCCCGACAGACGTCGGTCGCCGCGATCGAATGGTCCAGATCCACCTTCCCACCGGAACCACCCCGCACCACCACAGTCCGACACCGAATCACTGCAGTCGAGCAGATGAAGGAGCACGTTCGTGAAGAGCACTGTCGAGCAGCTGAGCCCGACGCGAGTCCGTATCAACGTCGAGGTGCCCTTCGAGGAGCTGAAGCCTGATTTCGACCGCGCCTACAAGACGCTCGCGCAGCAGATCCGCCTGCCCGGGTTCCGGCCCGGCAAGGCGCCCGCGAAGCTTCTCGAGGCACGCGTCGGCCGCGCGAACGTCCTGAACCAGGTGGTCAACGACGCGTTGCCCGCCAAGTACAACGACGCGCTCAGCTCGACCGAGCTGAAGCCCCTCGGTCAGCCGGACATCGAGATCACCAAGCTCGAGGACGGCGAGGAGATCGTCTTCACCGCCGAGGTCGACGTGCGTCCCGAGATCACGCTGCCCGACTTCTCGACCGTCACCGTCACCGTCGACCCGGTCGAGATCACCGACGAGGCCGTCGACGAGCAGCTCCTTTCGCTGCGTCAGCGTTTCGGAACCCTCACCGGTGTCGAGCGCGCGGCCCAGACCGGCGACTTCGTCTCCATCGACCTGTCGGCCACGGTCGACGGCAACGACGTGCCGGAGGCGTCGACCGAGGGCCTGTCCCACGAGGTCGGCTCCGGCCAGCTCATCGAGGGGCTCGACGACGCGATCGTCGGCCTGTCCGTGGGTGACTCGAAGGAGTTCCCGACGACGCTGCTCGCCGGTGAGCATGCCGGTCGGGAAGCGCAGGTCACCGTCACGGTGAAGTCGGTGAAGGAGCGCGAGCTGCCCGAGCCCGACGACGAGTTCGCCCAGCTGGCGAGCCAGTTCGACACGTTCGACGAGCTGATGGCCGATCTGCGCGAGCGCGTGGCCCGCGTCAAGAAGGTCGAGCAGGCCGGACAGATCCGCGACAAGGTGCTCGAGGCTCTGCTCGAGTCCGTCGAGGTCCCGGTTCCCGAGGCCTTCGTCAAGGCCGAGGTCGATTCCGCGGTGCACGACGCGATCCATCCTCTCGACCACGACGAGGACAAGCTCGCGCAGCAGCTCGAGGCAGCAGGCTCCTCGCGCGAGGAGTTCGACACGAACGCGCGTGAGAGTGCCGAGAAGTCCGTGCGCACTCAGCTCCTGCTCGACACCATCGCCGACGCCGAGTCGGTCCAGGTCGGACAGGAAGAGCTGACCCAGAACATCGTCTTCCAGGCGCAGCGTTACGGCATCGCGCCGGAGGAGTTCATCCAGCAGGTGCAGCAGGCCAACCAGCTTCCCGCCCTGTTCGCCGACATCCGTCGCAGCAAGGCGCTCGCCGCCATCGTCGATCGCGTCTCGGTGACCGACACCGCCGGTGCGAGCGTCGACACCAAGGAGCTCTTCGGAGATCCCGAGGACGAGGCCTCCGACGAGACCGAGTCGGCGGAGATCGAGTCGTCCACGGAGGATTCGGCTGCGGACGATTCGTCTGCGGGCGAACAGCAGAAGTAACGCTCACAGCGAACGACGGCGGTTCCGGGACTCCGGGGCCGCCGTCCTTCGTTAGTGTCGGTGACAGAGAACGTGAGCGTTCCGTCCACAGGGAACGTTCGCGCTCACGGCGAGAAACTCGTTCAGGCGAGACCACATCGAGCACGAGAAGGCAGGTACCGTGACCACCACGAACCCGGCGACCAACACCGACCAGGCAGGGCCGTCCCGTCAGGCAGGGTCGATCGTGACCGCTCCGGCCATGACGTCCGCGACCGCCGGACTCAACCTCAGCGACTCCGTCTACGAGCGTCTGCTCCGTGAGCGCATCATCTTCCTCGGCACTCAGGTCGACGACGACATCGCGAACAAGCTGTGCGCACAGATCCTCCTGCTCTCGGCGGAGGACCCCACTCGCGACATCGCGCTCTACATCAACTCGCCCGGCGGTTCCGTCTCGGCCGGTATGGCGATCTACGACACGATGAACTTCGCGGAGTGCGACGTCGCGACCTACGCGATGGGTCTGGCCGCGTCGATGGGCCAGTTCCTGCTCACCGCCGGGACCAAGGGCAAGCGCTACGCACTGCCGCACGCCCGCATCATGATGCACCAGCCGTCCGCCGGAATCGGTGGCAGCGCAGCGGACATCGCCATCATGGCCGAGCAGTTCGCCCTCACCAAGCGCGAGATGGCCGAACTGATCGCTCAGCACACCGGTCAGTCGTTCGAGCAGGTCACCGAGGACTCCGACCGCGATCGGTGGTTCACGGCGCAGCAGGCACTCGAGTACGGCATGGTCGATCACGTCATCACACGCGCCGAGCAGGCCGGCGGCACCAGCGGAGCCGACAACTGATCGGACCGGACAGCGCAGCGCGTCACGCGCTCGCTCCTGTCGGTCGTCCGATCTCTTCACCCACACCCTTGGAGTACTGATGTCCCAGCTCTTCGATCCCCGTTCTCTCCCCGGCTCCAGCTCGCCCGCCGGGCCCGATTCCCGCTACATCCTCCCGTCCTTCGTCGAGCACTCCAGCTACGGCGTCAAGGAGTCGAACCCGTACAACAAGCTCTTCGAGGAGCGCATCATCTTCCTCGGCGTGCAGGTCGACGACGCCTCGGCGAACGACATCATGGCGCAGCTGCTGGTGCTCGAGGGTCTCGATCCCGACCGCGACATCACGATGTACATCAACTCGCCCGGTGGCTCGTTCACGTCGCTGATGGCGATCTACGACACGATGCAGTACGTGCGCGCCGATGTCGCGACCGTCTGCCTCGGTCAGGCCGCGTCGGCCGCCGCGGTGCTGCTCGCAGCGGGTGCCCCCGGCAAGCGTGCGGCACTGCCGAACGCTCGCGTCCTCATCCACCAGCCGTCCACCGGCGGTGTGCAGGGCCAGGTGTCCGACCTCGAGATCCAGGCTCGGGAGATCGAGCGCATGCGCCGTCTGATGGAGACCACCCTCGGTCGCCACACCGGCAAGGACGCCGACGTCATCCGCAAGGACACCGATCGCGACAAGATCCTGACGGCCGAGGAGGCCAAGGACTACGGGATCATCGACACCGTCTTCGAGTACCGCAAGCTCTCCGCACGCAAGTGACGCCGGCCGGCCGGAGGCCGCTCCGACACGCCCGGACGACGGGTGGTGGACGGGGTGGTCCCGGCCGGTTCCGAGCGTTCGGACTGCATCGATTCACCCACGTCCGAGGGGGTACGGCGCCGCTCCGACATGCTCGTTCGGGATGCGTCAGAAGTCGACCTCCGGCCGCGAAGGCGGGTACGGTCGCACGCAGAGATTCTCTTTCACTAGTGAGGACTAACGCACATGGCACGCATCGGTGACGGTGGTGATCTGCTCAAGTGCTCTTTCTGCGGAAAGAGCCAGAAGCAGGTCAAGAAGCTCATTGCCGGACCAGGTGTCTACATCTGTGACGAGTGCATCGATCTGTGCAACGAGATCATCGAGGAAGAACTGGCCGAGTCGAGCGAGGTCAAGCTCGACGAACTGCCCAAGCCCGCGGAGATTCGCGACTTCCTGGAGAACTACGTCATCGGCCAGGACACGGCCAAGCGTCGTCTCGCCGTCGCGGTGTACAACCACTACAAGCGCATCCAGGCCGGCGACAAGGCCCGCGACGCCCGTGGTGAGACCGTGGAACTGGCCAAGTCGAACATCCTGATGCTCGGCCCCACCGGCTGCGGCAAGACCTACCTCGCACAGACGCTGGCGAAGATGCTGAACGTCCCGTTCGCCATCGCCGACGCCACCGCGTTGACCGAGGCCGGGTACGTGGGTGAGGACGTCGAGAACATCCTTCTCAAGCTCATCCAGGCTGCGGACTACGACGTCAAGCGCGCCGAGACCGGCATCATCTACATCGACGAGGTCGACAAGATCGCCCGCAAGAGCGAGAACCCGTCGATCACGCGCGACGTCTCCGGCGAGGGTGTGCAGCAGGCCCTGCTCAAGATCCTCGAGGGCACGCAGGCCAGTGTTCCGCCGCAGGGTGGTCGCAAGCACCCGCACCAGGAGTTCATCCAGATCGACACGACCAACGTGCTCTTCATCGTCGCCGGTGCGTTCGCCGGTCTCGAGAAGATCGTGTCGGACCGCATCGGCAAGCGTGGCCTCGGCTTCGGTGCCGAGGTCCACTCGAAGGCCGAGATCGACACGCAGGACCACTTTGCCGAGGTCATGCCCGAGGATCTGATCAAGTTCGGTCTGATTCCCGAGTTCATCGGTCGCCTGCCCGTCGTCGCGTCGGTCACGCATCTGGACAAGGAGTCCCTCGTGACCATCCTGTCGGAGCCGAAGAACGCCCTGGTGAAGCAGTACACACGCCTGTTCGACATGGACGGTGTCGAGTTGGAGTTCACCCCGGACGCGCTGGACGCGATGGCAGAACAGGCCATCCACCGTGGCACGGGCGCTCGTGGACTGCGCGCCATCATGGAGGAAGTGCTCAACCCGGTCATGTTCGACATCCCCAGTCGTGACGACGTGGCGAAGGTGGTCGTGACGGCGGAGACCGTGAACGACAACGTGCTCCCCACCATCGTGCCGCGCAAGCCGGACCGGCCGGAACGGCGCGAGAAGAGCGCCTGACCCTTCTGCTCGATCGAGAGCCCCGACGACCGACGGTCGCCGGGGCTCTCGTGCGTCGGGACGAGGTCGGTGCCGGTGTGGAGGCGCCGGGGCCCCTGCCGGGGCGTGGCGATACCGTGTTCTTCTCATGGTCGACTCACTCACCGACGGACTGAAGGTCCGCCACCTGACGATGATGGGTCTCGGCTCCGCGATCGGCGCCGGCCTGTTCCTGGGCACCGGCGCCGGCATCGCCGCCGCGGGACCCGCCGTCCTCCTGTCCTACGCCATCGCCGGCTTCCTCGTCGTTCTCGTCATGCGCATGCTCGGCGAGATGGCTGCCGCCTCGCCGTCGTCGGGATCGTTCTCGACGTACGCCGAGATGGCGTTCGGCCGCACCGCCGGCTTCGTCACCGGCTGGCTCTACTGGTTCACCCTCGTCATGGTCATGGGCGCCGAGATGACCGGCGCCGCAGCGTTCATGGGCGCGTGGTTCGGTGTGGATCCGTGGATTCCCGCCCTCGTGGCCATGGTCGTCTTCGCCGCGATCAACCTGGCGAAGGTGTCGAACTTCGGCGAGTTCGAGTTCTGGTTCGCTGCCATCAAGGTCACCGTCATCATCGGGTTCCTCGTCATCGGGACGCTGCTGGTGTTCGGCCTGCTGCCCGGTTCGGACCCTGTCGGCTTCGCCAATTTCACCGGTCTCGGTGGGTTCGCGCCCAACGGCGTCTCGGGCATCGCTGCGGGTCTGCTGGTCGTGGCCTTCGCCTTCGGCGGCATCGAGATCGTGACCATCGCGGCGGCCGAGTCGAAGGACCCGGCCCTGTCGGTGGGGCGCGCCGTGCGCAGCGTCGTGTGGCGCATCAGCGTCTTCTACCTCGGGTCGATCCTGGTGATCACGTTGCTGCTGCCGTGGAACCGTCTCGACGAGGCGCAGTCGGCCGCGGAGAGCCCGTTCACGCTGGTGCTCCAGCAGGCGAATTTCTCGGGGGTGGTCGGCTTCATGGAGGCGATCATCGTGCTGTCACTGCTCAGTGCCTTCAACGCGCAGATCTACGCGACCAGCCGGATGATGTACTCGCTGGCGCTGCGGGGAGGCCGGAGGCCGGCCGGTGGTGGGCGGGGAGGCCGGAGGCCGGTCGGTGGTGGGCGGGGAGGCCGGAGGCCGGTCGGTGGTGGGCGGGGAGGCCGGAGGCCGGCCGGTGGTGGGCGGGGAGGCCGGAGGCCGGCCGGTGGTGGGCGGGACGGGCATGGCCCGTTGGCGCGGGTGGATGGGTCGGGGGTCCCGCGTGCCGCGCTGCTGGTCTCGGTGTTCTTCGGCTTCGTGGCCGTGCTGCTGAACTATCTCGACCTCGACGGTCTGCTGACGTTCCTGCTCAACGCCGTGGGCGCGTCCCTCTTGGCGATCTGGGCGATGACGGTGGCGTCGCAGCTACGACTACGACGCCGTCTGGAGGCGGCAGGTCCGCTGCCTGTTCGGATGTGGGCGTTCCCGTACCTGAGCTGGCTGGCGCTCGCGCTGCTCGTGGGCCTGACCGCCCTGATGCTGACGGACGGGTCGTCCCGTCGTCAGGTACTGGCCACCCTCGCAGTGATCGTGGTGCTCACCGTTGCCGGTCAGATCACCGGGCGGCGTCGAGCGGCGGCTCGCTGATCACACGGTGGGCGTGGGTGTAGACGTTCATACCGTCTCCGCGGAGGAAGCCGACGACAGTCAGGCCGGACTCGTCGGCGAGGTCGACGGCGAGCGACGACGGCGCGGACACCGCGGCGAGGATCGGGATCCCGGCCATGACGGCCTTCTGAGCGAGCTCGAAGGACGCGCGTCCGCTGACCATGAGCAAAGTTCCCGTGAGGGGAACTCGTCCTTCGAGCACCGCCCACCCGATCACCTTGTCCACGGCGTTGTGTCGGCCGACGTCCTCCCGCACCGCGAGAAGTGTGCCGTCCGTGTCGAAGAGTGCGGCCGCGTGCAGCCCGCCCGTGGACGCGAAGATGCGCTGGTGCTCGCGCAGGGTGTCCGGCAGCGTGGTCAGGACGGTCGTGGTGACGGTCGCGCCGTCGGCTGCGGGGGAGTGACGGGTCTTCAGACGCACTGCATCGAGTGACGCCTTGCCGCAGACGCCGCAGGACGACGTCGTGTAGAAGTTCCGTTCGACCCCGGGGTCGGGCGGTGGAACATGCGCTGCGAGAGCGAGATCGAGCACGTTGTAGGTGTTGAGCCCCTCGTCGTCGACGCCGTCGCAGTACCGTGCGGCCAGAATGTCGTCGCGGCCGCCGATGACGCCCTCGGTGGCGAGGAACCCGTGCGCGAGTTCGACGTCGTGTCCGGGCGTACGCATGGTGACGGCCAGTGCCTTGCCGCCGACCCGCAACTCCAACGGTTCCTCGGCGACCACGGTGTCGGGCCGCGAGGAGCGGTGTGGCCCGCGGATCCGGACGACCGGACGGCGGACGGTGGCGCGGCCCATCAGTGGTGGCTCTCGTGCAACGTGCTCATGACTCCATAGTGGACCCGCGTCGGCTCGGCGCGCGGACGGACCCGTGTCCGAGGCGCCGATGCATAAGTTAGCCTTGCCTACACCAGGGGGGCTGGGTCCCCGCCGTCCATCGAAGGGACCACCTCACCATGGCCATGTCGGCCGGCGTCTCACGTCGTACTTTCCTCCTCGGTGCCACCGGCGCGATCGTCGCGGTGGCCGCTGCGTGCAGCAGTTCGGACTCCGGCGGATCGCAGGACTCCGGCGCGGCCGTGTCCACGAAGTACGGCGAGGTCAGCGTGCCGTCAGATCCGCAGCGCGTCGTCAGCGTCGGGTACAACGACCAGGACACCCTCCTCGCGCTGGGTGTCGTTCCGGTCGGAGTGTTCGACTGGTACGGCGACTACCCGTCCGCGACCTGGCCCTGGGCGCAGTCGGCGCTGGGGGGCGCCGCACCGGCGATCGTCGGGACCGCGTCCGAGGGCATCGACGTGGAGAAGGTGGCGTCGGCAGGCCCCGATCTCATCGTCGGTACGTATGCCGGTATCACGCAGTCGGAGTTCGACTCGTTGTCCCAGCTCGCCCCCACCGTGACTCAGCCGACCGGTTTCGTCGATTACGGCATTCCGTGGCGCGACCAGACCACGCTTCTCGGCCAGGCGCTCGGTCGGGCCGATCAGGCGAGCACGCTGATCACCGATCTCGAGCGCGAGTTCGCCGACACGGCTGCCGCCAACCCGTCGTTCGCCGGCAAGACGGTGCTGCTCGGAGCACTGCAGGGTCCCGGACAGTTCGGTGTCTACGGCGCGCAGGACCCGAAGGTGCGCTTCCTCAACGAACTGGGCTTCGTGAATCCGCCGGTCGTCGACCAGGTGGGCGAGCGCAACTTCGCCACCGTGAGCACCGAGCAGTTGTCTCTCGCCGACGTCGACGTGCTCGTCTGGTACGCCGGTGGCGGCTTCGGTGACAAGCTCCGTGCCGAGCTGGCGGCCACTCCCGTCTACCAGCAGCTGTCCGCCGTCCAGGAGAATCGCGTGATCATTCTCGAGGACGAGGCCGCCGAGGCCATGGCGTGGAGCACCGTGCTCAGCCTGCCGTTCGCGTTGCAGGAGATCCCCGGCCGGCTGGCACCTCTCGTGCGCTGACACGCCCGACGGCGGATCGGCCGGCGGTACTGTCGGCCGCGTGACCGTGCTGATCATCGGCGACGCCGACCGTCCGGACTCGGCCGGTGAGCGCCCGGGCCGATTCGCGGCGCGAGGTCCGGAGTCGGACGCGTGGTTCGACGCCGAGACGGAACGTGCGGTGGTCGGCTGGCGCTGTGTGCTGATCGGTTCCGCAGCCGATGTCGCGGTCTACCGCGAGCGGGCGCTGCGGGCGGGCGCAGAACCCGACGAGATCTCCGTCGGCGTCACGCCGGACGGCGATCTCGACGTCTACTGCCCGGTGTGCGGAACAGTCGGACCGGCACCGCCCTGTGGGTCCTGCGGTGCGGATCTCGTGGTGACCGACCATGTCTCGAGCCGTCTCGCTGCTCGCCTGGGCGTTCCGGACGCCGCGCCGTGAGGATGTGGGTGGTGCACTCGACAGCGGTCGCTCCGGACGGTTCGGTGCGGCGCATCGACCTCGCGCCGCTGCGGTCGGGGGATGCGCTGCCGTCGTTCGTCCCCGGAAGCCACGTGGTGGTGCGCTGCGGCGACGACGCGTCCGCCCCGTACAACGCGTACTCCCTGATCGGGCCGCCGCACGCCCCGTCCCTCTACTCGTTCGCGGTACTCGCCGTCGGCGCGGGGTCGCGATGGCTGCAGAGCCGGCGCCCGGGTGACCTCGTCGAGGTCGACACTCTGCGCAGCACCTTCGCTCCGGTTCTCCGTGCGCGGAGGCACCTGCTGGTGGCCGGCGGGATCGGCATCACGCCGATCCTGTCCCTGGCGCGGTGGCTCGGGTCGACCGCCGAGGTGCACTACGTCCACCGGCCGGAACACGGCGCGTTCGCCGAGGACGTGGCCACGTCGTGCGATGCGCGGATCAGCACCGCCCGCGAGGACTTCACGAGCGGACTGGCGGGCGCGCTCACCCGGCAGCCACTGGGAACTCACCTGTTCGTCTGCGGGCCACCCTCTCTCGTCGAGGCGACGCTGACTGCCGCGCGTGCGGTGGGCTGGCCGGAGAGCCGTCTGCACACCGAGGCGTTCATCCGCCCCGATACTCCTCGCCGGTCGTTCGTGCTCGAACTCGCGCGCAGCGGTCGCACCCTGCCGGTGTCGGCCGACGAGTCGGTGCTGGACGTCCTCGACACTGCCGCCGTGTCCGTCGACCGGCAGTGTCGTCACGGTGTCTGCGGTCGGTGTCGGACGCCCGTGCTCGCGGGCGCCGTCGATCATCGCGACCTGTTCCTGTCCGACGACGAACGCACCCGGTCGGATTCGATGATGGTCTGCGTGTCCCGCGCCGCGGGGGACCGTCTGGTGGTGGACCTGTGACCGACCTACGGGCCTTCCCGTTCCCCTTCGACGGTGACACGTACCGGTACAGCACGAATCTCGAACCGGCGCGCACGGCTCATCGGACCGCCGCGGGCGGCTGGGGTGAGCACGTCGTCGAACCGGGCGCCGACTATCGGGACGCCCTGGCCGAACGCGCCACCATCCTCGCGCGGGACCCGCGGCGAGCGGTGTCGTTGCCACACATGGCACCGGCCGGGTGGGACGCGCTCGAGACGGTGCTGACCGAACTGCACCGCAGCGTGCCCGACGAGACGACGCTCGACCTCGACGACGGGCGTGTCCGATTCTCGAACACGTTGTCCGGCACAAGCATCGACGTCGCCAGAGGAGACCCGAGCGTCGATCCACTGCTGCTGGCGGCGGGCGAGACGCCGGACGATCTCGTCCTGCTGGACACCCGCGGGGGTGAGCTGTTCGCCGACGCGGGCGTGGTGACGTTCGCGTCGGGGTGGTCCATGAACTTCGCTCTGGGTGCGAGCTTCGAGGACATCCACGGTCCCGTCCCGCGTGTGCGGGACGAGGGGGTCGTGGCGCGGGCGCGCGGGTTCCTCCTCGGGCTGGGTGCGGGAGCGATCGTGCGGCGCACCAACTGGTCGCTCGGGGTCGATCATCGGCTCGACGCCTCTCTGGAGACGCGCGGGGAGTGGGCACGCGCGCGACGGCACCTCGAGACCGCGTCCGTCGACGAGGTCGGCCGGCGCCTCTGCCTGCGGGTCGAGGTGCAGCACCTGACGCGCCTCGCTCCGTCCGGTGCGATCCTCTTCCTCATCCGCACTCATCACGCGTCGCTCGACGAACTCGCCGCGGTGCCCGGCTGGGCGGAGCGCGTCGTCGCGGTCACCGCGGAGCTGCCGCGGGACATGGCCGACTACAAGGGGCTGACCGCGCTGCGACCGGCGATCGACCGCTGGTGGCGGAGCAGACGTCGCGCGGTGCTCGGGTGATCGCCTAGGTTCGGGTGCATGACCGACGCGAGCGCTTTCCGGACTCCCGACGCCTACCTCGACCTTCCCCGCATCGCGGGCCTCGCGCTCTCCGTCGACGGAGAGTCGCTCGTCACCACGATGTCCGAGCTGAATGCCGCACGGACGAAGTACGTCTCGAGTCTGTGGTCCGTCGCGACGGACGGCACGTCGGCGCCGCGCAGGCTCACCCGGTCCGCCACCGGAGACTCCGCACCGACCTTCGCCGCGAACGGCGACCTGCTCTTCGTGCGAGCGGCGTCCGGTGACGACGACGCACCGTCCGCGGTGTGGGCGCTGTCCGCGCGGGGTGGAGAGGCCCGCAGGGTCGCGCACCGCGGCGGAGGGGTCGGGGGAGTCGTGGCCGCGTCCGAGGCGCCGGTGTTCGCCGTCGCCGGTGAGGTTCTGGGCGACGTCGACCGTGACGAGACGCTGCGCGCGCTGCGGAAGGACAAGGCCGTCTCCGCGATCCTGCACAGCGGATATCCGATGCGGCACTGGGACAGCGACCTCGGTCCGGCGTCCACGCACGTCTTCGTGGGGACCCTCGGCGACACCGAGGACACCGACGTCGCACTGCGGACGGTGACGCCGCGACCCGGCGGTTCGGCGGGCGGCGGCGCGTACCGCGACACCTCCGTCGCGGTGGCTCCCGACGGCTCGTGGCTGGTGGCCACACGCAGGGTCGCGGGAGCCGACGCCACCACACGGCACGTGCTCGTCCGGATCGACACCTCGGACGGTGCCGACGCCGTGCTGGTCGACGACCCGGTGGCCGACGTCGGTGCCCCTGCCGTCTCGCCGGACGGAACGCGCGTCGCCTATGTGCGCGAGACGCATCCGGCACCGGATGCGGCGCCGCGGACCACGCTGCACGTCCTCGACCTGACGACCGGGCTGCCGGAGCAGTGGGCGGCCGGGTGGGACCGGTGGCCGTCGTCGCCGGTGTGGTCCGCCGACGGGCGCAGCATCCTGGTGACGGCGGACGACGACGGCCGGGCACCGATCTTCGTCGTGACGCCCGACGCGGCCCGCCGCCTGACGCAGGACGACCACGCCTACACCGACCTGCGCCCGGCTCCGGACGGTGATGTCGTCCATGCGCTGCGCTCGTCGTATCTCGTTCCGCCGCATCCGGTCCGGATCACGCTCGCCGACGGTGCAGTGACCGAGCTGCGGTCACCGGCCGCCACGCCGACGCTGCCGGGCACCCTCGAGGACGTCGAGACCACCGCCGAGGACGGGGTGCGGGTGCGCGCCTGGTTGGCTCTGCCCACGGGCACGTCCGCCGACTGGCCCGCGCCGCTGGTGCTGTGGGCGCACGGCGGACCGCTCGGATCGTGGAACGCCTGGTCGTGGCGCTGGAATCCGTGGATGCTGGTGGCGCAGGGATTCGCCGTCCTGCTTCCCGATCCGGCACTGTCCACCGGGTACGGACAGGCGTTCGTGCAGCGCGGCTGGGGCCGATGGGGGACGGAGCCCTACACGGACCTGATGGCCGTCACCGACGCCGTCGAGCAACGCGAGGACATCGACTCCACGCGCACGGCGATGATGGGCGGCTCGTTCGGCGGCTACATGGCCAACTGGGTCGCAGGTCACACCGACCGTTTCCGGGCGATCGTCTCGCACGCCGGTCTGTGGGCGCTGGACCAGTTCGGTCCCACCACCGACGAGGCGTCGTACTGGGCGCACGAGATGACGCCGGAGATGGCGTTCGAGAACTCGCCGCACCTGGCCGTCGCGGACATCGTCACCCCGATGCTGGTGATCCACGGCGACAAGGACTATCGCGTGCCCGTGGGCGAAGCGCTGCGGTTGTGGTGGGAGCTGCTGTCCGAGTCCGGTTCTCCCGCCGACGAGAACGGGGAGACCGTGCACCGGTTCCTGTACTTCCCCGACGAGAACCACTGGATCCTCTCGCCGCAGCACACCGCGGTCTGGTACGGCGCCGTGCACGCCTTTCTGTCCGAGCACGTACTCGGACAATCCACTCCGATGCCCGAGATCCTCGCGGCGCGACCGGGCCGGACCGTCGATCCCGACGCGCACTAGAATCACCCGGTGACCAGATCGACGACAGCGCCCGACGAGAACCCTGCCGACCGCCTGCCCAAGGCCTGGAATCCCGGTGACGTGGAAGCAGGCCTCTACCAGGGATGGGTCGATTCCGGGTACTTCGTCGCCGATCCGGACAGCGCGAAGCCGGGGTACTCGATCGTGCTCCCGCCGCCCAACGTCACCGGCAGCCTGCACATGGGCCATGCCCTCGACCACACACTGATGGACGTCCTGTCCCGTCGCAAGCGGATGCAGGGCTACGAGGTGTTGTGGCTTCCCGGCATGGACCACGCGGGCATCGCCACGCAGTCGCTCGTGGAGAAGCAACTCGTCGCCGAGGGAACGTCCAAGGACGAGCTCGGTCGGGACGCCTTCATCGAGAAGGTGTGGGAGTGGAAGCGTGAGTCCGGCGGCACCATCGGCGAGCAGATGCGCCGGATCGGTGACGGCGTCGACTGGAGCCGCGAGCGATTCACGATGGACGAGGGCCTCTCGCGTGCCGTCCAGACCATGTTCAAGCTGCTCCACGATCGTGGCCTGATCTACCGCGCCGAGCGGCTCGTCAACTGGTCGCCGGTGCTGAAGACGGCGATCTCCGACATCGAGGTCAAGTACGAGGACGTCGAGGGCGAACTGGTCTCGCTGCGCTACGGATCGTTGAACGACGACGAACCGCACGTGGTGGTCGCCACCACCCGTGTCGAGACGATGCTCGGCGACACCGCTGTCGCCGTTCACCCCGACGACGAGCGCTACCGGGACCTGGTGGGAACGACGCTTCCGCACCCGTTCCTCGACCGTGAGATCCCGGTCGTCGCCGACGACTACGTCGACCCCGAGTTCGGCACCGGCGCCGTGAAGATCACGCCGGCACACGACCCCAACGACTTCGAGATGGGTCTCCGGCACAGCTTGCCGATGCCGTCGATCATGGACACCTCGGGCCGGATCGCCGACACCGGAACGCAGTTCGACGGTATGGACCGCTTCGAGGCTCGTGTCGCCGTACGCGAGGCACTCGCGGAGCAGGGCCGCGTCGTCGCCGAGAAGCGTCCGTACGTCCACAGTGTCGGCCACTCCGAGCGCAGCGGCGAGCCCATCGAGCCGCGGTTGTCCCTCCAGTGGTGGGTGAACGTCTCCACGTTGGCGGCATCCGCCGGCGACGCCGTGCGCGACGGGCGCACCGTGGTGCACCCGAAGAGTCAGGAACCGCGGTGGTTCGCCTGGGTCGACGACATGCACGACTGGTGCATCTCGCGCCAGCTGTGGTGGGGGCACCGCATCCCCATCTGGTACGGACCCGACGGTGAGACGGTCTGCCTCGGCCCCGACGAGACGGCGCCCGAGGGCTGGGTGCAGGACCCGGACGTGTTGGACACGTGGTTCTCGTCCGGCCTGTGGCCCTTCTCGACGATGGGCTGGCCCGACCGCACTCCCGACCTCGAGAAGTTCTATCCCACCAGCGTTCTCGTCACGGGTTACGACATCCTGTTCTTCTGGGTCGCCCGCATGATGATGTTCGGCACCACCGTCGGCGACGAGCTGCCCGGTCCGGTGCCGTTCCGCGACGTATTCCTGCACGGGCTGGTGCGCGACGAGTTCGGCCGCAAGATGTCGAAGTCGAAGGGCAACGGCATCGACCCTCTCGACTGGGTCGACCGATTCGGTGCGGATGCACTGCGTTTCACGCTGGCGCGCGGAGCCCATCCCGGCGGTGACCTCTCGGTCGGCGAGGACAACGCGCAGAGTTCGCGCAACTTCGCCACCAAGCTGTTCAACGCCACCAAGTTCGCGTTGATGAACGGCGCTGTCGTGCAGGATCTCCCGGTCCGCGAGACGCTCACGGACGCCGACCGCTGGATCCTCGACCGGCTGGCGACCGTGCGCGCCGAGGTGGACGACGCGCTGGATCGCTACGAGTTCGGCAAGGCGTGCGAGGCGCTGTACCACTTCGCCTGGGACGAGGTCTGCGACTGGTACCTCGAACTGGCCAAGGTGCAGTTCTCGTCGGAGAGCGCGGCGGAACCCACCCGCATCGTCCTCGGTGTCGTGCTCGATTCGATTCTGCGACTGCTGCATCCGGTGATCCCGTTCGTCACCGAGACGCTCTGGAAGGCCCTCACGGGCGGCGAGAGCGTCGTGGTCGCACCGTGGCCGAAGGAGACCGGGGTCGGAGCCGATCCCGTCGCGTTGCAACGCGTGTCCGACATGCAGAAGCTCATCACCGAGGTGCGCCGCTTCCGCAGCGACCAGGGCGTGAAGCCGAAGCAGAAGGTCCCGGCGCGGTTGCTCGGGGTCGACGAGGCGGACCTCACGGCGCAGATCCCCGCGACCCGTGCGCTCGCCTTCCTGACGGAGCCGGAGGAGGACTTCGCCGAGACGGCGTCCATCGAGGTCCGGCTCTCGCTCGGCACCGTCGTCGTCTCCGTCGACACGTCCGGCACCGTCGACGTGGCGGCCGAGCGCAAGCGCGCCGAGAAGGAACTCGCGGCCGCGGAGAAGGAACTTGCCGCCACCACGGCCAAGCTGGGCAACGAGGCCTTCATCGGCAAGGCCCCCGAGGCGGTCGTGGACAAGATCCGCGCACGGCAGCAGATCGCCCGCGAGGACGTCGAGCGCATCACCGCACGCCTGCGTGAGATGGGGCCGGCGTGAGCTATCCGGGCAACTCCGGGCCGGAGGGGGTGACGGGACCCTCGCCGGTCGATCTCGCCGAGTTCACACTGGTGGAGTCCGAACTGGACCAGCGCTGGGGCGAGACGACGATCGAGCCGTCGCTCACGCGCATCAGTGCGCTGATGGACCTGCTCGGGTCCCCGCAGGCGAGCTACCCGTCCATCCACGTCGCGGGCACCAACGGCAAGACGTCGGTCACCCGGATGATCGAGTCGCTGCTGCGGGCGTTCCACCGGCGCACCGGTCGCACCACCAGCCCCCACCTGCAGTTGGCCACCGAGCGGATCGCCGTCGACGGGGTGCCGCTGACCCCTCGCCAGTACGTCGACACGTACCGCGACATCCTGCCGTACGTCGAGATGATCGACGCGCAGTCGGAGGCCGCGGGCGGGCCCAGAATGAGCAAGTTCGAGGTGGTGACGGCGATGGCGTTCGCGGCGTTCGCGGAGGCCCCGGTCGACGTCGCCGTCGTCGAGGTGGGTCTCGGCGGGCGGTGGGACGCCACCAACGTGGTGGACGCGCAGGTCTCCGTCATCACCCCGATCGGCATCGACCACGTCGAGTACCTCGGTACCGATCTGGCCGGTATCGCCGCGGAGAAGGCCGGCATCATCAAGAAGGCCCCCGAACGGCTCGATCCGGTCGACACGGTGGCGGTTCTCGACGAGCAGCAACCCGAGGTCACCGACGTCCTGTTGCGGCGTGCCGTGGAGATGGACGCGGCGGTGGCCCGCGCCGGGTCCGAGTTCGTGGTCCTGGCCCGTCGTGTCGCCGTCGGCGGTCAACAGCTCGAGCTCCGCGGCCTCGGCGGCGTGTACGACGACATCTTCCTTCCGCTCCACGGTGAACACCAGGCGCGAAACGCCTCGCTGGCCCTCGCGGCGGTCGAGGCGTTCTTCGGCGCGGGTGCCGACCACGGACTCGACGTCGAGACGGTGCGCGAGGGTTTCGCCTCGGTGGTGAACCCGGGCCGACTCGAGCGGGTGCGCAACGCACCGACGGTCTTCGTCGACGCCGCGCACAACCCGCACGGCGCCGCCGCACTCGCCGCGACGCTGACGGCCGAGTTCGACTTCCGCAAGCTCGTCGGCGTGGTGGCCGTCATGAAGGACAAGGACGTCGACGGCATCCTGCAGGCACTCGAACCCGTGCTCGACGAGATCGTCGTGACCCACAACGGCTCCCCACGCGGGCTCGACGTCGAGGCACTCGCCGACGCCGCCGTCGCCAAGTTCGGCGACGAGCGTGTCGTCGTCGCGGAGACGCTCCCGGACGCACTCGAGATCGCGATCGGCATCGCGGAGGACGTGGCGGACGAGGGCGAGGCCGTCTCCGGTGCGGGCGTCGTCGTCACGGGATCCGTGGTGACCGCTGGTGCGGCACGCACCCTTTTCGGGAAGGACCCGGTATGACAGTCCCCGAGGCGGGCCAGGTCCCGCCGCCCGCACGCGATCCGTGGAAGGGGTTCCGCGGCGTCTGCGCCGGCACCCTCGTCCTCGAGGCGATCGTCGTCTTCCTGTCGCTCCCGGTCGTCGCGACCGTCGGCGGCGGACTCACGTGGATCAGTGGGACGTACATCATCGCGCTGGGCGTGGTCATGCTGCTCGGTGCGGGACTGCAGGGTCGGTCGTGGGCTCTGTCCTTCGATCTCGCGCTGCAGGTTCTGGTGATCCTCGGCTTCTTCGCGCACCCGTCGATCGCCGTCGTGGGCGTGCTGTTCCTCGCCGTGTGGGTGTACCTGCTGTATCTGCGCCGCGATCTCCGCAAGCGCATCGCCGAGGGCAGGTTGCCGAGCCAGCGAGAATGACGCCGGTGCTTCGGGGCCGATCGAGGGTCCTCTAGGCTCAGCGCTCGTGACCGAACGCACTCTCGTACTGATCAAGCCGGACGGCGTCGAACGTCGCTACGTCGGCGACATCCTCGGCCGTATCGAGCGCAAGGGGCTCGACCTCGTCGCCCTGAAGCTGGTGACGGTGGACCGCGAGGTGGCGGAGAAGCACTACGCCGAGCACGCCGAGCGGCCGTTCTTCCCCGACCTCATCGAGTTCATCACCTCGGGACCGCTCGTCGCGGCCGTGCTGGAGGGTCCTCGTTCCATCGAGGCCTTCCGTCAGATCGCCGGTGGCACCGACCCCGTGGCCAAGGCGACGCCCGGCACCATCCGCGCCGACCTCGCGCTGGACGGACAGAAGAACCTGGTCCACGGCTCCGACTCGCCCGAGTCCGCGGCTCGTGAGATCGCCCTCTGGTTCCCCGAGCTCGGCTGACGCTCCACCTCGAGTCCCACCCCCGACCGCCGGGCCGCACCGCGAACCCCGCATTGGCACGCGGCGGTCGGGGAGTGTGGGATACTGGCCTAGGTCGCGGCGCGCACCACGCGAACGTGACCGGATGACAATCACGGACCGAAGCCCGTCATCGCGAACGCGCAGGCATCGATGCGAGTCTCCTTCTCGCACCGCCGACGCGTCCCGCTGAAGATCAGGTGCTCGGATCGGCCATCCGCCCAGGCAGTGCGGTGACAGTCACCGACCGTTCCGGTCGACGACCTGACGCAGTGCGAACCCGCTTTTTCGTCGGATCGTCCGATCCCGCGAACGAACCATGACTCCCGCGTGGCCGCGTGCCATTCGACGGACGACGCCCGATCGGGCACCTCGACCGTGGATGTTCGCGCCCGGGAGCCCGAGGAGAACACGTGGCCGACACCGTGCCGCCCCAGGAGCCGCTCGATCAGGGCGCCCCCGCCTTCCCCGAGCGCATCCGCGTTCACGCGCTCGCCAAGCTGCTGGGAGTGACCAGCAAGCAGGTCGTCGCCCAGCTGGCCGAGATGGGCGTCGACGTCCGCAGCGTCCAGTCCAGCGTCGTTCGTGACGACGCGCAGACCGTCGCCTCCGCACTGGGTGCTCCGGCCCTCGACGCCGACGACGTGGCAGATCTGCCCGCTGCGGAGAGCGCACCTCCCGCCGCCGAGGAGACCAGTTCGGCGTCCACGGCCGACGAGAGTCCGGCGTCTCCCACCGAGCCGGACCTCTTCACGAACATCGAGACGGCCGAGGCGACGGCCCCGTCGTCCGCCGACCCCGCCACCGCGCCGCTGTTCCTGCAGCCCGAGGTCACCGAGACGCCGAAGGCTCCCCGGACGCGGGCACGTCGCGCTCGATCCGCGCCGAAGAAGGCGGAGGTCGACGAGACCACGACAGCGGACGCACCCGAGGCCGAGGGCACTGCACACGTGTCCACCCCTGCCGATGTGTCCACCCCTGTCGAGGTGTCCGCCCCCGCCGAGAGCACCCCCGCAGTCGAGACGGCGACCGAGTCCGACACCTCCGAGTCCGATGCCTCCGCGTCCGACGAGGGCACCGACGACGACGCGAACGAGCAGGACGGATCGTCCGGTCCTCGCCGCCGCCGCCGTGGCCGTCGTGGCCGTGGTCGTGGACGCGGCGACAACCAGAACGACGACAACCAGAACGACGATCAGAGCGACGACGACGAGTCGGACGAGTCCGCCGCGGATCGCTCCGACGCGCCTGCCGCCGAGGACGCGACGGCGGAACCGGAGACCACGGACACGGACGACGCCGCGGAGGGCGACGACGCGCCGAAGCGCTCCTCGAGCCGCCGCTCACGCAGCCGTCGTGGGTCTCGGGCGGACACGTCCGCCGACTCGGACGCGCCCGAGACCACCGATTCGACCGACGCGTCGAGCACGACCGACACCACGGCCGGCGAGACGGAGCCGTCCGCCGAGGACACCGACGGTGCCTCCGGGGACAACGACAGTGCCTCCGGGGACAGCGACGACGACTCGACCGGGGACAGCGCGAGCCGCCGCCGGCGCCGCCGTCGTCGCCGGAAGAGCGGTGGCGAGAGCGCCGACGCCGAGACCACGACCGACGACGATCCGCCCAACACGGTGGTGCACGAGCGTGAGCCGCGTCAGCGCTCGGCGAAGTCCAAGGACGAGGTCCAGGGCATCACCGGGTCGACCCGCCTCGAGGCGAAGCGTCAGCGTCGCCGCGACGGCCGTGACGCGGGCCGTCGCCGTCCGCCCATCCTGACCGAGTCGGAATTCCTCGCGCGCCGCGAGTCGGTGGACCGGACGATGGTCGTGCGCGAGAAGACGCTGGCCGGGCACCCGGACCTGACTCAGGTCGCGGTGCTCGAGGACGGCGTTCTCGTCGAACACTTCGTCACCAGCACGGCCTCGGGCTCCATCGTGGGCAACGTGTACCTCGGCCGCGTGCAGAACGTGCTGCCCAGCATGGAAGCCGCGTTCATCGACATCGGCAAGGGCCGCAACGGTGTGCTCTACGCCGGCGAGGTCGACTGGGACGCCGCCGGTCTGGGCGGCAACAGCCGCAAGATCGAGCAGGCCCTCAGGCCCGGCGACCAGGTGCTCGTGCAGGTCAGCAAGGACCCGGTCGGGCACAAGGGTGCACGGTTGACGACGCAGATCTCGCTCGCCGGCCGGTTCCTGGTCTACGTGCCCGGTGGCTCGTCCACGGGCATCAGCCGCAAGCTGCCCGACAACGAGCGCAAGCGTCTCAAGGACATCCTGCGCGACATCGTCCCGTCCGAGGCCGGGGTCATCATCCGGACCGCGTCGGAGGGCGTCAGCGCCGAGGAACTCGAGCGCGACGTCACGCGACTGCAGGCGCAGTGGGCGACCGTCTCGGAGCGCTCGACGGGTGCCGAGGCGTCCAAGTCGTCTGCTCCGGTCACGCTGTACGAGGAGCCCGACCTTCTGGTCAAGGTGGTCCGCGACCTCTTCAACGAGGACTTCTCCAAGCTGGTCATCGAAGGCGACCGTGCCTGGTCGACCGTGCAGAACTACATCGAGACAGTCGCCCCCGACATGCTGCCCCGCGTCGAGCGGTACACCTCGTCGTCCAAGGACGTCGACGTCTTCGGTGCCTTCCGCATCGACGAGCAGCTGGCCAAGGCGCTCGACCGCAAGGTGTGGCTGCCGTCCGGCGGCACGCTGGTGATCGACCGCACCGAGGCCATGACCGTGGTCGACGTCAACACCGGCAAGTTCACCGGTGAGGGCGGCAACCTCGAGGAGACCGTCACCCGGAACAACCTCGAGGCGGCCGAGGAGGTCGTGCGGCAGATGCGCCTGCGCGACATCGGCGGCATGATCGTCGTCGACTTCATCGACATGGTGCTCGAGTCCAACCGCGACCTGGTGCTCCGTCGTCTGACCGAGGCCCTCGGCCGCGATCGCACGCGGCATCAGGTGTCCGAGGTGACGTCGCTCGGATTGGTCCAGATGACGCGCAAGCGCATGGGTACCGGTCTCATCGAGGCGTTCTCCACGACCTGCGAGCACTGCCACGGACGTGGGCTGATCATGCATCAGTTCCCCGTCGAGCCGGCCAAGGACGAGGGTGGGCGCTCCTCCCGCTCCGATCGGTCGCGTTCCGACAACTCCCGTTCGGACACCACCTCGCGCTCCGAGAACTCCCGTTCCGACAACAACCAGGGCTCCGAGGGCGGCTCGCGTCGCAAGCGCGGCGGCCGCGACCGGTCGGAGAATCGAGTCGACGACACGACGACGGCCGAGACCACCGAGTCCGAGTCGGGAAGCGACACGGCTCCGCGTCGTGCGCATCCGGTCGCTCTGGCCATGGCGGCGCACCTGCATCCGGACGATGTCGCCGAGGTGGCGGACACCGTGTCGGATCCGATCGAGGACGCGACGGCCGCCGTGGCAGCGGTGCGCGACGCCGCCGGCCGCAACGGCCGATCGGACTCGGCCGCCGAGGGGACCGAGACGTCGGACACGCCGTCGACACCCGAGTCCGTCACACCCGAGCCCGTCACTCCCGAACCCGCGGCGTCGGAACCGGTCACTCCCGAGCCCACCGCCGCGACGCGTCCGCGCCGCAGTCGTCGGGTGTCCCGAGCGGCGTCCGCGCCGGCCGGGGACTCCGCCGGCACGGTCATCGTGGTGCCCTCGGCGCCCGAGACGTCCACGGCGACACCGGCTTCCGACAGCGGCGACGAGGGCGGCGCTGCCGAACCCGTTGCGGTGACCGTCGGGGGCGGCGCCTCCGTGGAGCCCGTCGCACCGGTCCGGCGTCCGCGCCGTCGGGCAGCCGGCCGGCCGGCCGGACCGCCGGTGGACGACGAGGCCTGAGCTGCGGTCGAGCACCGGGTCCGGCGGTTTGACCGGGCCACGCGCTCTACCGTAATCTTGGACAGTCGCTGCCGGCGACGTGGCTCTGTCCTGTCCACCGCGAGGTGTGCGGACGCAGCCGCCCGAACTTCGGTTCGCCGGCGCAAGAGTGTGACCAGTAGGGGCTGCGGAACCGCAGCCACGAGACCAGTCGCGTCCCCGACCAGGGACGTGAGAACGCATCAAAGAAGCAAGGGGTAGCCCTCCGATGGCAACGTACGCGATCGTCAAGACCGGCGGAAAGCAGTACAAGGTCGCTGTAGGTGACCTCGTCAAGGTCGAGAAGATCGAGGGAGCGCCCGGAACGGCTGTCTCGCTTGCTCCTGTTCTCGTCGTCGACGGGTCCGAGCTGACCACCGCGGCCGACAAGCTGGCCGGCATCACCGTCACCGGTGAGGTCGTCGAGCACACCAAGGGCCCGAAGATCCGCATCCACAAGTTCAAGAACAAGACCGGGTACCACAAGCGTCAGGGGCACCGGCAGAAGCTGACCGTCCTGAAGGTCACCGGCATCAAGTAAGTCCTGATACCGGTCTCCATCCGGCGTCTCTGCGCCACCACGGCTCGTTCCACCAGGGCTCGTCCATCACGGCACCGGCTCCACCAACCCCGGGAGGGTTTCTCATGGCACACAAGAAGGGCGCGTCCAGCTCACGCAACGGTCGCGATTCCAATGCTCAGCGTCTCGGCGTCAAGCGCTTCGGCGGACAGTCGGTCAGCGCGGGCGAGATCCTCGTCCGTCAGCGTGGCACTCACTTCCACCCGGGTGTGAACGTCGGCCGTGGCGGCGACGACACGCTCTTCGCCCTCTCGGCGGGTGCAGTTCTCTTCGGCACCAAGCGTGGCCGCAAGACCGTCAACATCGTCCCGGCCGCCGCGGAGGCCTGATTCTCCTGCGGCGCCCGCGAGGTCCGGCTTCGGCCGTTCGCGCGACGTCAGTGCACGTTCCCGTCAGGGGCGGTTCGGAGGGCTCGTCCTCCGTCCGCCCCTGACGGCGTTTCACCCCTCGGCGCCCTGTCGGCCGCCGATCTCTCAGCAGTTCAGCATCATCTGCCTTTCGGAAGGACCCTCCACCCATGTCGCGATTCGTCGACCGTGTCACCCTGCACGTCAGTGCGGGAAAGGGCGGTAACGGGTGCTCCTCCGTCCACCGGGAGAAGTTCAAGCCCCTCGGTGGTCCGGACGGCGGCAACGGCGGCCGCGGCGGCGACGTGGTCCTCGTGGTGGATCCGAGCGTGCACACCCTTCTCGACTTCCACTTCCACTCCCATGCGAAGGCAGGAAACGGCACGCAGGGAGCCGGCAGCAATCGCGACGGCGCCGTCGGCGAGGACCTGATCCTGGGTGTCCCGGACGGCACCATGGTTCTCGACGGCGACGGCCGGATCCTGGCCGACCTGGTGGGCGAGGGCACGCGTTTCGACGCGGCGGCAGGCGGTCGCGGCGGTCTGGGCAACGCCGCCCTCGCATCGCGAGCACGCAAGGCGCCCGGCTTCGCGCTGCTCGGCGAGGACGGGATCGAGCGCGACCTGGTCCTGGAGCTCAAGTCCGTGGCCGACGTCGGTCTGGTCGGCTTCCCGAGTGCCGGGAAGTCGTCTCTCGTCTCCGTGCTCTCGGCCGCCAAGCCGAAGATCGCCGACTACCCGTTCACGACGCTGGTCCCGAACCTCGGCGTCGTCTCGAGCGGCGACACCACGTTCACCGTCGCCGATGTCCCCGGCCTCATCCCCGGCGCCAGCCAGGGCAAGGGGCTGGGCCTGGACTTCCTGCGTCACCTCGAGCGCTGCGCCGTCCTCGCCCACGTCGTCGACTGTGCGACCCTCGATCCGGGTCGTGATCCGGTGTCCGACGTCGACGCTCTCGAGGCGGAACTGGCCGCGTACACGCCCGCTCTCTCGAGCGACGCGGGCCTGGGTGAGTTGGCCGATCGACCGCGCATCGTCGTGCTCAACAAGGTGGACGTTCCCGAGGCGCAGGAACTGGCCGACATGGTGCGCGAGGACTTCGAGGCCCGCGGCTGGCCCGTCTTCGCCATCTCCGCGGTGAGCCGGGAAGGCTTGCGTCCGTTGACCTTCGCCCTCGCGGAGCTGGTCGCACAGTACCGCATCGATCATCCCAAGGCCGTCCCGCGTCGGCAGGTCATCCGGCCCGTCGCCACCGACAAGGCCGGTTTCAGCGTCATCTCCGACCCCGACGAGCCGGGCGGCTTCATCGTGCGCGGTGAGCGCCCGGAGCGGTGGGTCATGCAGACGGCTTTCGACAACGACGAGGCCGTCGGCTACCTCGCCGACCGGCTCGCTCGTCTCGGCGTCGAGGCGGAACTGGTCAAGCAGGGCGCACAGCCCGGAGCCTCCGTGACCATCGGCGACGTCAGTTTCGAGTGGGAGCCGCAGACCCCCGCCGGTGTCGACGTCACGATGACCGGTCGCGGTACCGACTCGCGCATCGACCAGGTCGAGCGCATCGGTGCACCCGAGCGCAAGCACGCCCGCCGTGTCCGTCGAGGGCTGGAGAGCGACGAGCAGTGACCGCGACGCAGCCGCACGGGAGTACGCGGGAGATCATCGCGTCGGCTCGCAGCATCGTCGTGAAGATCGGGTCGTCGGCCCTCACCAGCATGGAGGCCGGGCTCGACCTCGCCCGGCTGGACGCGTTGGCGGATGCGATCGAGGCGCGGATGCGTGCCGGGTCCGACGTCGTCGTCGTGTCGTCCGGCGCGATCGGTGCCGGTATGGCACCGCTGGGTCTCAAGCAACGGCCCCGTGACCTCGCGACGAAGCAGGCCGCGGCCAGTGTCGGCCAGTTGGCGCTGGCGCACGCATGGGGCACCTCCTTCGGCCGCTACGGTCGCACCGTCGGGCAGGTCCTGCTGACGGCGGACGACATCGCGCGTCGGTCGAACCACCGCAACGCTCAGCGCACGTTCGACCGACTGCGCTCGCTCGGTGCCGTGGCCGTCGTCAACGAGAACGACACCGTCGCGACGGCCGAGATCCGCTTCGGCGACAACGACCGCCTCGCAGCCCTGGTCGCGCACCTCGTCGGGGCGGATGCGTTGGTGCTGCTCTCCGACGTCGACGGCCTCTACGACGGCGACCCCCGCAAGGACCCGGACGCGACCTTCGTCCGCGAGGTCGCGAGTCCCGAGGATCTCGACGGCGTCGTCGCCGGATCGGGCGGTTCCCTCGGAACCGGCGGCATGGCGTCCAAGTTGTCCGCGGCCCGGCTGGCAGCGGACGCGGGTGTTCCCGTCCTGCTGGCGGCGGCGTCCGAGGCGGCCTCCGCCCTCGGTGGTGGACCGGTGGGTACCACGTTCACCGCGCGCCCGAACAGGTTGTCGGCCCGCCGATTCTGGGTCCGTCACGCCGCGGACACTGCCGGCGCCCTCACGCTCGACGACGGCGCCCTCACCGCGGTGATCGGCCGACGACGCTCGCTGCTGTCGGCAGGAATTGTCTCGGTCAGTGGCTCGTTCGACGCCGGCGACGTGGTGACCCTGCACGGCGTCGACGGCACCGTGGTCGCGCGCGGGGTCGTCGCGTACGACGCGGCGGAGCTCGCCGGCATGATCGGTCGCTCGACGGGCGATCTCGCCCCCGAGGCCCGACGCCCCGTGGTGCACGCGGACGACCTCGTCCCGGGCTGAGCGACCGGTCAGGCCGGAGCCGATGCGGCGAGCACGCGCCGGAGTGCGACGGCCAGCAGCGCCACCGCGACACCGGCCGCGACCATCGACCACAACGCCCGGCCGAAGCCGGTCAGCTCTGCGAGAGAGCCGAACGCGACGGGTGCCAGCAGCACACCTATCCGGGCGATCAGCGACACCACTGTGAGGGCCGTGCCCGCGGTGATGCCGGGGAGTCGGCCGGCCAACCCGAACGCAGCCGGAAAGATCGGTGCCGCACCGAATCCCGCGACGGCGAACATCACCGGGGCGATCACGGGCGAGCTCACCACGGGTGCCGCCAGGAACGCGGCCGCGATGAGCAGTGCGCCGCCCATCAACACGGCGTGGCGTCCGACGCGGTCCACCACGGCGTCACCGACGAGGCGCCCCACGAACATCGCGGACGAGAAGGCCACGACGGTGAGTCCCGCCAGTCCCGGCCCGGCACCGAGATCGGTGGAGTAGATCGCACCCCAGGACTGCGGCACATCCTCGACCAGGGCGCACACCAGCACGAGCCCTCCGAGCAACGCCAGGGCGCCGGAGAACACACGCCGCGGACCCGGGCCGGACGGCCGGTGGGCGGTGTCGGGCACGGCGGGCCCGTCGGGAACCAGTGAGCGGTGAGCCACCAGCGCGAGCGCCAGCAGGACGCCACCGACGAGAGCGAAGTGGACGAGCACGGCGAGACCGATTCCGGCTGCGGCGGCGCCCGTGAGGCCGCCGGTGACGGCACCCGCGCTCCACGCCGCGTGGAATCGGTTGAGCAGCGAACGCCGCCGGTGCTTCTCGACGATCACCCCCTGCGCGTTCATCGCCACGTCCATGACGGCGTCGGCCCCGCCCAGGACGGCGAGAGCGAGTGCCAGTGCCCACCACGTCCCGGCGAGTGCCGGGAGCACGAACGCCAGGCACAGCACGGTCGCGGAGAGCAGGACGACCCGGCGACTGCCGAGCCGCCGGATACCGACGGCGGCCAGGGGAGTGGCGAGGAGGCCGCCGGTGCCGACCCCCGCGAGCGCCAGGCCGAGCACCGACGCGTCGAGTTCGAGGGCGTCGCGGATCGCGGGCAGGCGCGGCGCCCAGTTACCGAGTACCGCGCCGTTGACGAAGAAGATCGCCGCGACGGCCCACGGGGCACCGCCGACGGTCCTGCCGTCCGTCACAGAAAGGACGCCAGGACCTCGGAGCAGCCGGCCTCGATCTTCTGGGCGGCGAACTCGTCCCCGCGGGTGCGTCCTCGGTTGACGATGAACACCGGGATGTCGTTCTTCCACGCGTGTCGGACGAAGCGCAGTCCGGACATGACGGTGAGCGAGGACCCCAGCACCACGAGCGAGCGCGCGGCGTCGACCATGTCGTACGCGCTCCGGACGCGCGGCTTGGGCACGCTCTCACCGAAGTAGACGATGTCGGGCTTGAGGATGCCGCCGCACACCTCGCAGCCGACCATGCGGAAGTGGGCCGTGCTCTCGATGATCGCGTCGGCGTCCGGGGCGATCTCGACGCCGTCGGCACCGACCACGGACTCGATGAACCCGGGATTGGCAGCGGTCAGACGTTCGTCGAGAGCGACGCGGGAGACGAGACGATCGCAGTCGAGGCAGCGAACCCGGCCGTACACGCCGTGCAGGTCGATCACCGAGCGGGAGCCGGCCTTGGTGTGCAGCATGTCGACGTTCTGCGTGATGACGCCGGAGACGGTACCCACGCGCTCGAGCTCGGCGAGGGCGCGGTGCCCGGCGTTGGGGCGGGTGGCGTCCATGTGGCGCCAGCCGACGTGGTTGCGAGCCCAGTAGTGACGTCGGAAATCGTCGTCGCCGATGAACTGCTGGAACGTCATCGGGTTGCGCGGCGGAGAGTCCGGGCCCCGATAGTCGGGAATTCCCGAGTCCGTGGACATCCCGGCGCCGGTCAGCGCGACGACGCGGCCGTCGGCCATCGCGTCCTGCAGAGAGAGGGCGCTGCGCGGCGACCGATCGAGAGAGCGTGGGGAAACCGAGGTCACGTCTCCAGAGTAGGTCGCCGCGTCGGCTGGGGTCGGGGCGGCGGGGTGGGATGTGTACACACCTGCCACACAGCGAACACACCCCGCAGCGTGCTGAAGGGTGTGTTCGCTCGCGGCAGGGTGTGTTCGGTCGGACCGGTGCTTCAGGCAGGCACTTCGATCAACGGGTAGACGCCGTTCTCGTCGTGGCGCTCGTTGCCGACGACGGGCGGGTTGAACACGCACAGCATGCGCATGCGGGTCCGCGTCTCCACCGTGTGACGCTCGTGCCCGTTCAGCAGATACATCGATCCCGGACCCAGGTCGTACGTCTCGCCGGTCTCGCGGTCGGTGAGCGTGCCCTCGCCCTCGATGAGCCAGACGGCCTCGACATGGTTGGCGTAGTGGAAGTTGTTGACGGTGTTCGGCTCGATGGTGGTCTCGTGGAACGAGAACCCGACCCGGTCGCCGCCCAGGACGATCCGCTTGGACCGCCACTGGCCGTCCTCGCTCGCGATGTCGCGCTCGGTTCCGGTGATGGCCTCGGTGGTGCGAACGATCATGTGGTCCTCCTCGTGCTGTGCAGACGTGCGGAACGCGACTCGGTCAGGAGCAGACGGTCGCGGTGGCGTCGGCCAGGATGCCGAGACCGTGATCGAGATCCTCCTCGGTGATGGTGAGCGGCGGAAGCAGCTTGACCACCTCGTCCGAGGGACCGGACGTCTCGGCGAGCAGACCCTTGTCGTAGGCGATCGAGGTCACCTTCGACGCCTTCTCGGCATCCTCGAAGACGAGACCCTGGACCATGCCGCGCCCGCGGGTGCTGAGGCCCTCGAAGCGGGCCGAGAGATCGATGAACGCGTCCTGGATGCGCTCGCCCTTGGCCAGGATCGACGCCTCGAACGCGCCGTCCGACCAGTAGTGGTCGAGCGCGGCCTTGCTGGTGACGAAGGCCGGGCTGTTGCCGCGGAACGTGCCGTTGTGCTCGCCGGGACCCCAGACGTCGAGTTCCGGGCGCATGAGCGTCAGCGCCATCGGCATGCCGTAACCGCCGATCGACTTCGACAGCGTGACGATGTCCGGCACGATGCCCGCGTCCTCGAAGGAGAAGAACGGGCCGGTGCGGCCGACACCCATCTGCACGTCGTCGACGATCAGCAGGATGTCGCGGCGCTTCAGCAGGTCCGCGAGTCCGCGCAGCCACTCGGCACGGGCGACGTTGACGCCGCCCTCACCCTGGACCGTCTCGACGATGACGGCGGCAGGGCGGTTGATGCCGCTCCCCGAGTCGTCCAGCACCCGCTCCATCCACTGGAAGTCGTCCGTGGCACCGCCGAAGTAGTTGTCGAACGGCATCGGGGTGGCGTGGACGAGCGGGATGCCGGCTCCGGCGCGCTTCATGGAGTTGCCGGTGACGGAGAGTGCACCGAGGGTCATGCCGTGGAACGCGTTCGTGAAGTTGATGACCGAAGAACGGCCGGTGACCTTTCGCGCCAATTTGAGCGCGGCTTCCACGGTGTTCGTTCCGGTGGGGCCGGGGAATTGCACCTTGTAGTCGAGCCCGCGCGGCTCGAGAATGCGCGTGGTGAACGACTCGAGGAATTCGCGTTTCGCGACGGTGGACATGTCGAGACCGTGTGTGATGCCGTCGCGCATGATGTAGTCGACCAGTGCCTGCTTGAGCACGGGATTGTTGTGGCCGTAATTCAGCGCACCGGCGCCGGCGAAGAAGTCGAGGTAGCGACGACCGTTCTCGTCGGTGATCCACGAGCCCTGCGCGGTGTCGAACACCGCGGGCCACTGTCGGCTGTAACTACGGACCTGCGACTCGCGGGCCTCGAAGATGTCGGTGGTGGCGTCGGTCGGGGTGATGCTGGTGGTCATCGAGTTCCTTCGGGTGTGGTCGTCGGACGTGTCTGCGAGCGTGCCGTCGAACGGGCCGACCGTGTACAGGTCTTCAGGCTCGTGGCTGTCGGGAAAATCCGCCGCTGCGAACAGATCTCGTCGGGTGATGGTGGTGTCGCGTCGTCGCGCGAGCGAGGTGAAGAGGGCGATCGACGCGTCGTTGTCGGGGCTGATGGTGGTCTCGAGGAGGCGTGCGCCGCTCGGGGTGGTGCGGTCCACGAGACCCTGCAGCATGCGCACGGCGAGGCCGTGTCCACGCTGGTCGGAGTCGACCGCCACCTGCCAGACGAACAGGGTGTCGTCGGCGCCCGGCCGGATGTATCCGGTGACGAAGCCGACCGGACGGTCATCGGCGTCCACTGCCACGATCGAGGTGTCGGCGAAATCTCGGCACCACAACACGTAGGAGTAACTGGAATTCACGTCCAGTACTCGTGAGTCCCTCGCGATCTCCCACAATCGCGTCCCGTCGGCCACGCGCGGTGGGCGGAACGAGAAATCGATGTCGTCTGTCGGGGCGGCTCTCTGTAACACTGGCGTCATATTGCAATCGAACGTAACAAGACTGACCGGACATGTCAGGCGCCCTCGTCGTCAGGCGCGGAAATGGCCCGCCTATCGCCAGTACGTTCGCCCCTTGTGAGTGTGGTCACAGATGTGAAGACGCAGTCGCGAGATGGGGCTGATGTGACCAGTGTGGACAGGGTGATCAAGACCGAACGGTCTCGGACACGACGAAATAAATGGTCAGAGCCCGGCGAGGCATCCACCGTTCCCCTTCGGCGGTGGCTAATGTCCGCCTCACTATGACTCCCATGGTCAGACTTCCCCGGCCCGCCCGACTGCGAGGCGTCGCCGCACGTGTCGGTGCAGCCGGCTCGACCCCCGTCGCGATGGTGCTCGCCGTTCTGCTCCCCACCCTGGCGGCCGGAGTGTTCTGGGTCTCGCAGACCGATCGGCCCGTCACCACCGGAACCGTAACCGTCGCCTCCACCGCGGGCGGGTCGGCGACCGACCCGCTCGGGTCGAGTCGGGCCGCCCTGACCAACACGGTCCTGCCGCTGCAGATCCTGAGCGGCGGTATGTCCGAGCTGTCCGACGGCAGCGTGGAACTGGACGACGGCGCACATCAGATGTCCGACGGCCTGCACCAGGCCCGCGACGGGTCGGCCGAACTCGCCGACGGCATGACCCAGCTCCGCGCCGGTCTCTGGCAGCTCGGTGACGGCTCGTCGCAGGTGAGTGGGGGAGTCGATCGCGTGGTGGCTGCGCTCACCGGCGTCGGAGCCGCACAGGGTCAGATCGAACTGATCGTGCAGCAGACTCTCGACTCACTCGCCGCGTCCACCGATCCGGGTGCCGCGGCGTCCGCGGATCAGCTGCGGCCGGTCCTCGATCTGCTGCGCACCCAGGGGCTGAACGCCGGCGTGATGACCGACCTGGAGACGCTGCGCGACGGTGCGCGCACCGTGGCGTACCAACTCGACGACCCGTCCTCGGAGTTCGTCGACGGCATGGTGCGTGCCACCGACGGATCCGCGCAGCTGCGCGACGGCCTCGTCCTGCTCGACGACGGCGGGGTACGCCTCGTCGACGGCACCACGCGCCTGGTCGGGGGAGTCGGCCCGATGGAGACCATGTTCTCCACCCTGCGCACCAACGTGGAGAAAGCGTCCACCTCGCTGCCGGCAGCAGAGCGGATCGAACCCGACCCGGCCGGCGGCGGTACCTCGTACGTGGTGCGGTCCGCCTCGGACGCGTGGCCGTACCTCGCGGCGGCGTTCGCGCTCGTCGCAGCAGCGCTCGTCGGATTCTTCGTCCCGCGCGCCCGCGCCGCGGTCCTGGGGGCGGTGGCCACCGCGTCGACGATGGTGCTGGCCCTGACGTTCGCCGACACCGGCGCGAGCCTCTCGGGCTCGATGGTCTCGACCGTCCTGATCGGAGTCTGGGTCGCCGCGGTGGCCACTGCGGCGCGTGCACTGCGCACCGCACTCGGAGCCGTCCGTGCCGGAGTGGTGCTCGGGGTCCTCGGGCTCGTCCAGGTGGTGCTCGGCGGGCTGGTCCTGCGCGGGGTCGGTGGTCTGCCCGACACGGTCGGACTCTTCACCCCCCTCGGCCAACTGGTCCGGTCGTTGGAGAACGCCGCCGCGGGCGGAAGCATCGTCACCTCGCTCGTGTCGGTGATCGCCGCACTGGTCACGGCTGCGGTGTCGACGGCCGTCCTGGCCGCGCATCGCACGACCGAGACCGCCGACTCGGCCATGGACCACGACCCGAACGCGCCGGCCGAGCACGATGACGTCCGAACCGAGGACGACAGCGTCTCGCCGTCCGTACGCTAGGACCACCGGACGCTGGGACCACCGGTGGGACGATCCCGCGGCCGCAAATCGTGTCGGCGCCGGGTGGGCGGAGGAGAGTGACGTGCTGCTCGACGGAGCCAACGCACTGATCTACGGCGGAGGAGGTGTCGTCGGGAGCCGTCTGGCCGTCGCCCTGGCCCGAGACGGAGCACGCGTGCACCTCGCCGGCCGCTCCCGGACAAAGATGCAGCACGTCGTCGACAGCATCCGCGCGGACGGTGGCCACGCCGAGGCGGCCGTCATCGACGTGCTGGACGAGGTCGACGTCGACGAGTACGTGGACGTCGTCGCCGCCTGTTCCGGAAGCATCGACGTGTCGATCGACGTCATCGTCCCCGGCCGGGTGTCGCGCGTGATCCACCCGGAAGCGTCGTCACGTCGGCTCGATCGCACCGAGGTCGCGGATCTCGAACGTCCGGTCCTGGACGCGCTGCGTGCCCACTTCATCACCGCGCGCGCGGCCGCACGGCACATGGTGTGCCAGCATTCCGGGCTCATTCTCGTTCCGCGCTGCCTGTCGGCCGCAGGCTCGACCGGGCTGGACGCGTCGTCGCTGGCCTCCGTCGTCATCGATCGGCTCGCCGCGCAACTGGCCGGCGACCTGGTCAGCACCGGGGTGCGCGTCACCGCCGTGGACACCGATCCGACGTCGGCCGACGAGACGGCCCGACGGCTGGTGGCCGCGGCGTCAGACGGCGATACGTAGCGCCTCGACGAGGTCCCGGTACAGAGTGTCGGTGTCGAGCAGCTCGCGGTGCGTTCCCTTCGACCGGACTCGTCCGCGCTCGAGCACGAAGATGGTGTCCGCGTCGATGACCGTCGACAGGCGGTGCGCGATGGTCACGACGGCGCCGTGGACCGAGAGGTCGCGGATGGCGTCGTGGATCGCGGCCTCGGTGATGCCGTCCACCTGCGCGGTGGCCTCGTCCAACAGCAGGATGTCCGGCGGGCGGACGATGGCACGGGCCAGCGCGATGCGCTGACGCTCGCCGCCCGACACGGCCGAGTCGCGCAATTCCGTGCCGAGGCCGGCCGGGAGCAGCTCGATCTTCTCCGCCAGTCGCACCCTTTCGAGCGCCGCCCACAGCTCGGCGTCGGTGGCGTCCGGGTGGGTGAGCCGGAGATTGTCGGCGATCGTGCCCGGCAGCGTGGGCGTGGCCTGTTCGACGTAGCCGATGCGTGCGCGGATCTGGCCGTGCGACAGCGCGGAGTACGGAACTCCGTTCAGTGCAAGTTCGCCGTCCCTCGGTTCGAGGAAGCGCAGAATCAACGAGAACAGAGTCGTCTTGCCGGCACCCGACGGCCCGACGACGGCGGTGTGGCCGCGCGACGGAATGCTCATGTCGATCGCATTCACCGCAGCACCCTCGTCGCCGTATCCGGCCGTGACGCCGGTGAGGGTGAGCGCCGAGATCTCCGCACTCGCGGGCAGGTCCGTCACCGCGGTGGGTGCCTCGAGCTCGAGGTCCATCACCTGCACCTCGCGAATGCGGGCGGCCGCGGCGATGCCACGCTGCAGCTGCGACACGTAGAGCGTGAGCTGCGCGACCGGCCCCACCAACTGGAATGCGTAGAGCAGGAACGCGACCAGGCTGGAGACGGCCAGGGCACCCGAGCTCACCCGGTAGGCACCCACCCCGAGCACCGCGATGATGGTGAGTTGGATCCCGGACCCGGTGATGGTCCACGCCCAGGCCTCGAGACGCACCGCGCGGATACCGTAGGACGCCGAGACGCGAGCCTCCTCGATGACGAGTTCGCTCGAACGGTTCTCCGCCCGACTGGCCTTGACCGTGCGGACGGCGCGCAACGCACCCTCCAGAATCCCGCCGAGCCGACCCATCGCCTCTTGCGCATTGCGTTGAGCGAGAGCCACCTTCGGCATGAGGAACCCGGCTGCGACACCGATGAGACCGATGCCGAGCAGAGCCGTCCCGAGCAGCGGGAGGTCGAGCGTCGCCATGAGCACGATGACACCCACGATCGCGATGCTGCCGTTGACGATCTCGACCAGCGCCCAGGACGACGCCTCACGCAGCAGCATCGTGTCGGACGTGACCCGCGTGAGCATCTCCCCGGCGGGACGAGCGGTGACCGCCGGGATGGTGGCGCCGAAGAAGCGCCGCACCATCGACGACCGAGCCTCGAGCACGACGCGTTCGGCCATGGTTCCCAGCAGCAGGCGTTGCGCCAGGCCCACGATGATGCCCACGACGAGGAGCCCTACCAACAGCACGATGGCCGACCGCGTGGCGCCCGGAACGTCGAAGGAGTCCAGCAGGCGCTTGGTGACCAGCGGAGTGGCCAGGGACGACGCGGTGACCAGCAGACCGAGGAGCAGGCCGACGCGGAACAACCGGCGATGCGGGCGGATGAACGTCCAGAGCAGGCGGAGATTCGGAAGCCGACCGGGTGCGTCGGGAGTAGCTGTCGTCACCTCGTCACACTAGTCGCGCGCCGGCCGTCACACCTGTTGTAGAGCGACCTCCGGCTGACCAGCGACCGGCCTCCCGCCTACCCCGCCTACCCGACCGGCCTCCCGCCTACCCGCCTACCCGACCGGCCTCCGGCCTACCCGCCTACCCGACCGGCCTCCGGCCTACCCGCGACCGATCAACGCGAACGGCAGGACCGCATCGGCCCCTGCCTGCCGGAGCGCCCGCGCCGCCATGGTGAGCGTCCAGCCGGTGTCCGTGGAGAGATCGAGCAGGAGGACCGGTCCGTGGTGTGCTGTCAGATCGGGAGCCTCGAAGGCGTCCACCAACGAGGCGACGCGGAACGCGGAGTTCGCGCCCGAGACGGGCCGGGCATCGGGCCTGCGGTGCAGGACGCCCAGTGGCTCCAGCCTGCCGACCCTCGCCAGACGCTCCCCGAGGTCGTTCAACAGCGCCGGTCGAGAGTCGCTCTCCACGACCATCAGCCCGGTGGGCCGCTCGTTCCACGTCCACTCCGCGAGGACCTTGATGCACGCGGCCTCGAGCCCGTCGGGTGCCGGACCGTCCTCGCCGTCCGTCAGCGCGCGCAGGCGTGGTCCCCACACCGGGTCGGTGAGGCGGCCCAGGATGCGGCCGGTCTCCGGGCCGTCGGTGATCTTCCCCGACAGCTCGACGCCGACCTTCTTCAGTCCTGTCGGCCACTGCTTGCGGATGGCGAGGTCCAGCCCGGGTCGATCGAGACGGCGACGGGTCGACTCCACGTGATCGGCCGACACGTCCGCGGAGAGGTGCTGCCCGGTGCAGTTGTCGCAGCGCCCACATCGGTCCGCCTCCGCCTCCCCGGTGAGGGACGGATCGTCGAGTTGCCGCCGCAGGAACGCCATCCGACACTCGTCGGTGCTCTGGTACTCGATCATCGCGCGCTGTTCGGACAGCCGCGCCTCGTCGAGTCGTTCGTACCGCTCGCGGTCGTAGTGCCAGTGCTCCCCGGTGCCGAGCCAGCCGCCCTTGACCCGTCGGACGGCGCCGTCGACATCGAGGACTTTGAGCACCATCTCGAGGCGGGTGCGTCCGAGTTCGACGAGTGGTTCCAGTGCCTGGGTCGACTGGGCGCGCTCGGTGTCCAGCACCTCCAGCACCCGACGCACGACGTGCTCGCGGGGGAAGGCGACGGACGCGAAGTAGCTCCAGATCTCCCGGTCCTCGGGACCCGGCAGGAGGACGACGTCGGCGCGCTCGGTGGCGCGTCCCGCGCGGCCCACCTGCTGGTAGTAGGAGATGGGGGACGACGGTGCACCCACGTGCACGACGAACCCCAGATCGGGTTTGTCGAAACCCATCCCCAACGCCGAGGTCGCGATGAGCGCCTTCACGCGGTTCTGCAGCAGATCCTGTTCCGCCGCTTCGCGTTCCGTCGGATCGGTCTGGCCGGTGTAGGCGGCCACCTCCATTCCCCGGTCGCGCAGCAGCGCCGCGAGGTCGTTCGCTCCCGCGACCGTCAGCGAGTAGACGATGCCCGAGCCGGGCAGGGTCTCGAGATGGTCGGCGAGCCAGGCGATGCGCGCCGTCGGATCGGGGATGGTGACCACGGACAGGTGCAGCGACTCGCGCTGGAGACCGCCACGCAGGACGGTGGTGTCGGCACCGCCGACGCCGAGCTGTGCGGCGACGTCCTCGACCACCCGGTCGTTCGCGGTGGCCGTGGTGGCGAGAACGGGAACGCCGTCGCGCAGCTCGGCTATGAGCGACCTGATGCGGCGATAGTCCGGCCGGAAGTCGTGGCCCCAGTCGGAGACGCAGTGCGCCTCGTCCACCACGACGAGCCCCGCGTCCGCAGACAGCGAGGGCAGTACCTGATCGCGGAAGTCCGGATTGTTCAACCGCTCCGGGCTCACGAGCAACACGTCCAGCTGTCCGGCCGCGACGCGTGCGTGGACGTCGTCCCACTCGGTGACGTTGCCCGAGTTGATGGTGGCGGCGGTGACCCCGGCGCGCTCGGCCGCCGCGACCTGGTTGCGCATGAGCGCGAGCAGAGGCGACACGATGACGGTCGGTCCGAGCCCCTGCTCGCGCAGCAGGCGTGCGGCGATGAAGTACACGGCCGACTTTCCCCACCCGGTGCGCTGCACCACTAGTGCCCGTCGGTGATGGACGACGAGCGCCTCGATGGCCGTCCACTGATCCTCGCGGAGAACGGCGTCGGGGCCGGCGAGGTCGGTCAGCAACTCCTGTGCGCGTTCACGCGTACTCATGCGTCCTGCGTTCCGGCGAGCGCCCGGTCGACCTCGGCGGCGGTGGGAGCCGAGGAGCCCGCGCCGTCGCGCGTGGTGGCCACGGCACCGGCCGCGCACGCGCGCCGCACCGAGGCGGCGGGACCGTCGCGCCATGCGGCCGCGAGCGTGCCGGCGAAGACATCGCCGGCACCCGTGGTGTCGACGGCGTCGACGACGGGGGACGTATGGGTGGTGACGACGCCGTCGACACCGCGATGGCGAGCACCGTCCGCACCGAGGGTGGTGACCACGTGCGGAATGCGACCCAGTGCATCACCGAGCGCACTCTCCTCGTCGCGGTTGACGATCGCGACGTCGACGAGCCCTACCAGGTCGTCGGAGAGCGGTTGTACGGGTGAGGGGTTGAGGAACACGAGAGTGTCATGGGCCCGAGCGTGCCGCGCCGCCGCGACGACGGTGGCGACGGGAATCTCGAGCTGGCACAGCAGGACGTCGGCCTCGGCGACGGCAGCCAGTTCCTCCGCCGTGAGCTCGGTCAGTGTCTCGTTGGCGCCGCCCACGACGACGATGGAGTTCTCCGCGGCGTCGTCGACCGTGATGACCGCGACGCCGCTCGCGCCCTCGACCTCACGCAGCAGCGACGCGTCGACCTCGGCCCCGACGAGGGTCTCGCGCAGGTCGAGCGCGAACGTGTCGGAGCCGACTGCTCCGACGAAGACGACCTCGGCGCCCGCCCGGGCGGCGGCGACCGCCTGATTGGCGCCCTTTCCTCCGGGGGTGGTGCGGAACGCGCTGCCGAGAACCGTCTCACCCGGGACGGGCAGCGCGGGCGTGCGGGCGACGAGGTCCATGTTGATGCTGCCGACGATGGTGATGCGAGGACGTGCGGTGTCAGGAGCGGCCATGGTGCACGACACTAACGGGTGGTTCGGACACCCGAGCCGTCTCGACGAGCTGGCGGCCAGTCCACGAACGTCTTGCTCCTCGGGGGCGCGAACGTGCGCACCTTGGACGTGCGAAGACCCTGCCGGACCAGCCCCTCGGCGACGGTGATCGCCGCGGTCACCCCGTCGACGACGGGAACGTCGACCCTGGCCCGCACGGCGGCGTCGAGACCGGACATGCCGCCGCACCCCAGGACGATGACTTCGGCTCGGTCGTCGCGCACCGCACGTTCCGCCTCGTCGACGACGGCGAGTACCGCAGCATCGGGATCGCGCTCGAGATCCAGCACCCCGAGTCCGCTGGCGCGGACCGACGCGCAGCGGGTGTGCAGCCCCGCGACGAGAAGTCGGTCCTCGATCAGCGGGACCGTGCGGTCCAGTGTGGTCACCACCGAGAACGACCGACCGAGAAACATCGCGGTGCTCGCCGCGGCCTCGGTGATGTCGACGACGGGAACGTCGAGCAGCTCCTGCAGGCCTTCGCGGCCGTGCTCGCCGTAGCCGGCCTGCACGACGGCGTCGAACGGTTCCGCGTACGCGCGGACGGTCTCCATGACCGCGACAGCGGCGAGGTAGGACTCGTAGTTTCCCTCCACCGACTCGGGCCCGAACGCGGGCGTCAGCGCGACGACAGTGTTACCCGGCGACGCGATCTCGCGGGCGCGCGCACCGATGGCCTCGGTCATGGATCGCGTCGTGTTGACGTTGACGACGAGGATGCGCACGGCAGCTCCGGAGTTCGGCGGGAACGGGGTTCGGCGACGCTCAGCGTAGACGGGCCTCGCGCGCCGGAAGATATATCGCGAACTCGGTTACGTTGGCAGCGCACGAGCGTGAAGCGAACGAGAGGACCGGACCCAGACCATGGCCGAACTGTTCTGCAACGGAGGCGCCATGCGTGGCGGCAACCTGCACCACAACGTCTCCAGCCACACCTTCCTCGGCTCGGTGCGGACGGCGCCGAACTACCGGTTCTTCGCGGTGCGCGACGAGTTCCCGGGACTGCTGCTGACCGAGACCGGTGGCGCCTCCATCGCCGGTGAGCTGTACGACGTCCCGATGGAGAACATCCGTACCGACTTCTTGCCGGAGGAGCCCGTCGAACTCGAACTCTCGGTCATCGAGCTCGCCGACGGACGGTCGGTGATGGCCGTGGTGCTGCGACCGGGCCTGGTCGACTCGCTGTCCGCCGAGCTCACCGAGATCACGGATCTCGGTGGGTGGCGTGCCTATCGCGGGCTTCCCGATCCGGACGAGACCGTCTCTGCGGGAGCATGAGTCGTGTCCGCCGCTGCTGACTTCCTCCTCTTTCCCGATCTCGCCTCGCGCGCTCTGGGCGGGTCGGTGAGCGCCGCCAACGACGAGTTGTTCGCCCAGCGCGAGAACCTGATCAAGCCGACGGCGCCGTTCTTCGATCCGTCGGAGTTCGGCCACAAGGGCAAGGTGTACGACGGCTGGGAGACCCGCCGCCGACGCGACGACGGGCACGACTGGGCCCTCGTGCGGCTGGGTGCGGCGGGCATCGTGCACGGCGTCGTCGTGGACACCGCGTTCTTCCGCGGCAACTATCCGCCGTTCGTGTCGGTCGAGGCCGCGTCCGTCGAGGGCTACCCCTCGGCCGAGGAACTGTCGACGGTGCAGTGGCACACCATCGTCGAGAAGTCGCCGGCCGACGGTGACACGGCGAATCTGTATCCCGTGACCGACACCCGTCGCTGGACCCACGTCAGGTTGTCGATCTATCCGGACGGGGGAGTGGCGCGGTTGCGGGTGCACGGCGAGGTGGTGCCCGACCCGCGGTTCCTGACCGGAACGGTCGATCTGCTGGCGGCGGAACACGGTGGGCGGCTCGTGGAGTGCTCGGACGCGTTCTACGCGTCTCCGGCCAACATCATCCTGCCCGGCCGTGCCCGGAACATGGGTGAGGGGTGGGAGAACTCGCGTCGGCGAGGCGGCGGAAACGACCACGCGACGTTCGCTCTCGCTGTCGCCGGGGTGCCGCGGCACGTGGAGGTGGACACGTCGTACTACGTCGGCAACGCCCCGGGCTGGGTGCGACTGAGCACCGTCGACGATCGGGTCGCCGACGTCGCGGATCGGTCCGCGTGGGCCGAGGTCCTGCCGCGCACGGCGGTCCAGCCCGACACGCGGCACCTGTTCCTTCTCGACGGCGCCCCTGCCGCAACACATCTGCGCCTCGACGTCTACCCGGACGGGGGTCTGTCCCGGCTGCGGTTGTTCGGCGATCCGGACGAGCGTGGCCGCGTCGACGCGCGCGCCGCCTGGTGGGACGGGCTTCCCGCCGAACACCGCGCACTCCTCGCCGAGCAGGCCCCGGCATGAGCGCGTGGGATCTCGCGTTCCGCGCGCGCCGTGCGGTCGTGACCGCGGCCGACGGTTCCCGTACCGAGACGGCGTGCACGGTGGGGGTGCGGGACGGCCGCATCGTCGCCGTCGTGGGTCACGACGATCCCGTCGATGCGGACGTCGTCGTGGACCTGGCCGACGACGAGGTACTGCTCCCGGGCCTGGTGGACACCCACGTGCACGTGAACGAGCCCGGTCGCACCGAGTGGGAGGGTTTCGCGAGTGCGACGGCCGCCGCGGCCGCCGGGGGCATCACGACCCTGATCGACATGCCGCTCAACAGTATTCCGTCGACGGTCTCCACCGACGCACTCGACGTCAAACGAGCGGTGGCCGAGCCCGAGGCTCGCATCGACGTCGGCTTCTGGGGTGGCGCCGTACCCGGCAACGTCCCGGACCTGCGCGCGATGCACGAGGCCGGTGTCTTCGGCTTCAAGTGCTTCCTGTTGCACTCGGGTGTCGACGAGTTCCCGCCTCTCTCGGCCGACGAGCTCGAGGAGGCGATGCGGGAGATCGCCTCGTTCGACGGACTGCTGATCGTGCACGCCGAGGACGCGCAGATCATCGCCGACTCCGAGAACGCCGGCGGCCGGGACTACGCAGGTTTCCTCGCGTCGCGACCGCGCGCCGCGGAGAACACGGCCATCGCCGACGTGATCGCGGCGTCGCGGCGGACGGGATGCCGCGTCCACATCCTGCACCTGTCGAGTGCCGACGCCGTGCCGCTCGTGGCGGCGGCGAAGAAGGACGGTGTGCGGATCACTGCCGAGACCTGCCCGCACTACCTGTCGTTCGCGGCGGAGGAGATCGCGGACGGGGCGACCCAGTTCAAGTGCTGCCCGCCCATCAGGGAGGCCGACAACCGGGACGCGTTGTGGCAGGCGTTGTCCGACGGCGTGATCGACACGGTGGTCACCGATCACTCGCCGTGCACCACGGAGCTCAAGCGGTTCGACATCGGCGACTTCGGTGTCGCGTGGGGCGGCATCGCCTCGCTGCAGGTGTCCTTGGCCGCCGTGTGGTCCGAGGCCCGTCGGCGTGGGCACTCTCTCGCCGACGTCGTCGGGTGGATGTCCGCGGCGACGGCGGCTCAGGTCGGACTGGAGAGCAAGGGCGCGATCGCGGTGGGCAAGGACGCCGACCTGGCGGTGTTCGCACCGGACCAGGAGTTCGTGGTGCACGCGGAGGAACTGAGGCACAGGAATCCGGTGAGTGCGTACGACGACCGCACGGTGACGGGCTGTGTGCGCTCGACCTGGCTCGCCGGACGACGCATCGATCTCGACGGGCCACGGCAGGGAAGGCTGCTGACGCGCGGCTGATTGCAGATTGTTGACAATCAGACGATCGTCCTCGACAGTGAGGGCATGACTGCAGCAGCATTCGTGCCTCGAACAGCCGACGACTCCACCGGTATCCACACCGCTCGGCTGTCGCCCGCCCTGAAGCAGGCCACACCCATCGTCGTGGATCACGCGTCGGGAAGTTGGATCACCGGGACCGACGGGCGCCGCTACCTCGACTTCACCACGGGTATCGGCGTGACCAGCACCGGGCACTGCCATCCGCGCGTGGTCGCGGCGGCGCGTGAGCAGGTCGGCAAGGTCATCCACGCGCAGTACACGACCGTCATGCACACGCCCCTGCTCGAGTTGACCGAAAAGCTCGGCACCGTGTTGCCGGCCGGCCTGGACAGCGTGTTCTACGCCAACTCGGGGTCCGAGGCCGTCGAGGCGTCGATTCGTCTCGCGCGCATGGCCACCGGCCGCCCGAACATCATCGCGTTCCACGGCGGCTTCCATGGTCGCACCGTCGCCGCGGCGACCCTCACCACTGCCGGGACCAAGTTCCGGTCCGGCTTCGCGCCGATGATGGGCGGCGTCCACATCGCACCGTTCCCGTACGCGTTCCGGTACGGCTGGGACCTCGACACCGCGGTGACCTTCGCCTTGCGCGAGCTCGACTACCTGCTGCAGACCGTGTCCGCCGTCGCCGACACCGCGGCGTTCATCATCGAGCCGGTCCTGGGCGACGGTGGTTACCTTCCCACCCCGCCGGCGTTCATGGACGGACTCCGAGAGCGAGCCGACCGGCACGGCATCGTGCTCATCGTGGACGAGGTCCAGGCGGGAGTGGGCCGCACGGGGAAGTTCTGGGGTCACCAGTTCTCCGATTCCACCCCGGACGTTCTCATCACGGCCAAGGGTCTCGCCAGCGGCTTCCCGATCTCCGCGATCGCCGCCTCGACCGCCCTCATGAGTACCGCCCTGCCGGGATCGCAGGGCGGCACCTACGGCGGGAACGCGGTGGCCGCGGCGGCCGCCGTCGCCACGCTCGACGTGGTCGAGGACGAGGGCCTGGTGGAGAACGCCCGTCTGCGTGGGGAGCAGCTTCTCGGTGGACTGCGTGAGATCGCGGCTCGGCACGACGAGATCGGAGATGCCCGCGGGCTCGGTCTGATGGCGGCATTCGAGTTCGTCGACGACGCCGGGGACGCCGATCCGGGCGCCGCGCTCGCTCTGCAGAAGGCAGCGCTGGACCGCGATCTCCTGTTGTTGACGTGCGGTGCGCTGGGCAACGTGGTGCGCATCATCCCGCCCCTCGTGGTGACGCGGGACGAGGTCGAGCTGGGACTCGAGCGCATCGCGGAGGCGTGCGACGCGGCGCTGGGAGTTCGGTCGTGACGACGACGGTCGACCGACCCGTGCCGGTGGCCGATCGCAGCATTCTGATCGGTGGTCGATGGCGGGACGCGGTGGACGGCCGCACGTTCGACGTCGAGAACCCTGCCACCGGCGAGACCATCGCGCGCGTCGCCGACGGGGGGCCCGCCGACGCCGCTCTGGCGCTCGATGCCGCGAGCGCCGCCCAGTCTGCGTGGGCGGCGACGTCGCCGCGGGAGCGGAGCGTCGTGCTGCGCCGTGCGTTCGACCTCGTGGTCGAGCGGACGGAGGACCTCGCCGCCGTGATGACCGCCGAGATGGGCAAGCCGCTCGCCGAGGCGCGCGGCGAGGTCGCCTACGCAGCCGAGTTCCTTCGCTGGTTCTCCGAGGAGGCCGTCCGCATCGCCGGCGATCACACCCTGACCGGCGACGGGTCGACGCGCATGGTGGTCACACGAGTACCGGTGGGACCGTGTGTGCTGGTGACGCCCTGGAACTTTCCGCTGGCCATGGGTGCCCGCAAGATCGGGCCCGCTGTGGCCGCCGGATGCACCATGGTGTTCAAGCCGGCAGAACAGACACCGCTCACCTCGCTCGCTCTGGCCCGCATCTTCCAGGAGGCCGGACTTCCGGACGGCGTCCTCAACATCGTCACGACCTCTGACGCGGGTGGCGTCGTCGAACCGTGGTTGCGCAGCGGTGTGGCTCGGAAGCTGAGTTTCACGGGCTCCACCGCCGTCGGCAGGCTGTTGCTCGGCCAGGCGGCGTCCACCGTCATGCGGACGTCGATGGAACTGGGCGGGAACGCGCCCCTCGTCGTCTGTGCGGACGCCGATCTGGGGACGGCGCTCGACGGAGCCATGATCGCCAAGATGCGCAACATGGGGGAGGCCTGCACCGCCGCCAACCGCTTGTTCGTCCATCGGTCCGTCGTCGACACCTTCGCGGAGCAGCTGACCGCGCGGATGGCCGAGCTGACCGTGGGAGACGGTGCGCACGAGGGTGTCCGGGTCGGCCCGCTGATCGATGCGGAGGGCCGCGCGAAGGTGCAGCGTCTCGTCGACGACGCGGTGAGACTCGGCGCGCGGATCCTGACCGGCGGTGCCACGCCGGAGGGGCCGGGATACTTCTACCCTCCGACGGTGCTGGTGGACGTCCCACCCGACGCCGAGATCATGCACACCGAGATCTTCGGGCCGGTCGCCGCGATCATCACCTTCGACGACGAGGACGAGGTGGTGCGCATCGCCAACGACACCGAGTGGGGTCTCGTGGGCTACGTGTTCACTCGCGACGTCGACCGGGCCTTCGATCTGGGCGAGCGTCTCGAGGTGGGCATGGTCGGTCTCAACACCGGGCTGGTGTCCAACCCCGCGGCACCCTTCGGCGGGGTCAAGCAGTCCGGACTGGGACGCGAGGGCGGGCGTCTCGGCATCGACGAGTTCCTCGAGGTGAAGTACTTCGCCGTGCCGCGTCGGCCGGGGCGGACGCGGTGACGGCCACTCGACGGCTGACGCCCCTCGACGCCCGCACCACGTCGATCGTCATCGCGGACCAGTTGCGCGAGCGCATCATCGACGGATCGTTCGCACCGGGGGAGCAGGTGCACGAGGCGACGGTCGCGACCGAACTCGCCGTCTCCCGCGGACCCGTTCGCGAGGCGCTGCAGCGGCTGAGTCAGGAGGGATTGCTCGTCTCCCTCCGCAATCGCGGCGTGTTCGTCGTCGAGCTGGGTGAGTCCGACGTCGCCGAGATCTACCAGGCGCGCGCGGCCATCGAGATCGGTGCCGCGTTCACCGTTCTGCAGCGTGGTGACTCCGGACGCGTCGCGGACGCGTTGTCGCGCAACGTGGTCGAGATGCAACCGGCCATCGACCGGGGCGACTGGCGGTCGGTGGCCGAGCGGGATCTCGCGTTCCACACCGCCCTGGTCGCGGCGACGGGCAACAGCCGGATGAGCCGGATGTACGCGACGCTCGCCGCCGAGGCCCGCATCTGCATGGCCAACCTCGAGACCGCGTACCACCGGCCCGATGCGTTGATCGAGGAGCACACGCTGCTGGTCGATCTGCTGCGAGCGCAGGACTGGGCCCGACTCGAACCCGCTCTGCGCGAACACATGGACACCGCCGTGCACGATCTGACGGCGTCGCTACGCGAGTCGGCGGAGACCGCGTAGTCACTCGCGCTGCGCCCGCGGGTGCGAGCACCTACGCTCACTCTACGAACCCGGAGAACCTCGAAAACGTCAGGGGTACAACATGATCGACACGATCAGTACGGCCGAACACAGCTCCCGCCTCGCTGCCGTGCGTGCCGTCATGGCCGAGCGGGGTCTCGCGGCGCTCATGGTCACCGATCCGTCGAACATCTACTATCTGACGGCCTACAACGCCCTGTCGTTCTACACCCCGCAGGTGCTCTTCGTGCCGGCCGAGGGCGACATGCTGTTCTTCGCCCGCGCCATGGACGCGCACGGCGCCTCACGCACGTCGTGGCTGCCCGAAGACCAGGTGTTCGGCTATCCGGAGACCCTGGTGCAACGGCCGGACACCCATCCCTTCGTGTGGGTGGCCGACACGCTGCGCGGACTGAGCCTGGTCTCGAACTTCGAGCACGGCCAGGTGGGGCTCGAGATGGACTCCTACTACTTCAGCCCCAAGGCGTTCGAGGCACTCGTGAAGTGCCTGCCGGAGTACCGGTTCGTCGATTCGCGGGAACTGGTGAACTGGGTGCGATCGGTGAAGTCGGACACCGAGATCGAGCTGATGCGCGGGGCGGCGGCGATCTGCGAGAGTGCCATGGCGACCGCGATGGACGCGATCGCCGTCGGTGTGCGTCAGTGCGACGCCGCCGCGGCGATCTCCGCGGCGCAGGTGCGCGGCACGGACGACTTCGGCGGCGACCACCCGGCCATCGTTCCGATGCTGCCCACCGGTGAGGGTGCAGACACCCCGCATCTCACCTGGACCGACCGGCCGTTCCGGGACGGGGAGTCGACCGTGGTGGAACTGACCGGGGTGTTCCGCCGCTACCACGTCCCGATGGCGCGGACGGTCTCGCTCGGGCGACCGGACCCGCGCATGGCCGGTCTCGCCGCCGCCACCGACGACGCACTCGGAGCCGTGCTCGCGGAGATGAGGCCCGGAGTGCAGACCAGTGACCTCGCGGCGACGTGGAACCGTGAACTGGGCCGGGCTGGATTTCACAAGCCTTCCCGCATCGGGTACTCGATCGGTATCGCGTACGCGCCGGACTGGGGCGAGCGCACCATCAGCCTGCGCAGCGACGACGCCACGATCCTGCAGCGCAACATGACGTTCCACGTCATCGGCGGTATGTGGCTCGACGGTTACGGATACGAGGTGTCCGAGTCCGTGGTGGTCACCGACACCGGTATCGACACCTTCACCGCCTACCCGCGATGCCTGACAGTCAAGGAGTGACGGACATGCACGCACAGACGTACGAGACGACCACGCTTCCGTGGGCGCTGCGCACCGATCACCTCGTCGGGTCGATGATCGACTCGTCGACCTCGCTGCTCGCCGCGCAGAAGCACGACATCGTGCGCTTCGCCATGGGATCGCCCGCCGCCGAGGCGGTTCCGCACGCGGCGATGGCGGAGATCGCGGGCCGGGTCCTGACCGCAGATGCCTTCGACTACGGTGCGACGGAGGGTGATCCGGCTCTGATCGAGCAGCTGGTGGCCTTCTGCGACGCCGTCGGTGAACCGACGGCTCCCGATCGGTTGGTCATCACGTCGGGTGGCATGCAGGGGCTCGATCTCGCGTGCACGCTGTTCGTCGACCCCGGCGATCTGGTGATCGTCGAGAGCCCGACCTACACGAACGGCACCGCGACCGTGCTCAGCTACGGTGGCGACATCCTCGAGGCGCCGATGGATTCCGACGGGCTGATCGTCGAGGCGCTTCCCGAGTTGGTTGCCCGCGCAGGCCGACTGCCCACGATGATCTACACCATCCCGACGTTCCAGAATCCGTCCGGGACGACCATGTCGCTGCCGCGCCGACTGGCGCTCCTGGAACTCGCCCGCGAGTGGGGCGCCGTGGTGCTCGACGACGACCCCTACGGCCACCTCCGCTTCCAGGGAGATCCGGTTCCGAGCCTGCGAGCGCTCGCTCCCGACGACCCGCTCGTGTTCTCCGTGCGCACGTTCTCGAAGCTCATCGCCCCGGGTCTGCGTGTCGGATGGGTGGACGCGGACCCCGCCGCTCGCCGGTTGATCATCAACGCGAAGCAGGCGATGGACACGTGCACCAACGTGCCGAACCAGCGGATCGTGGCCGAGTTCCTGCGACAGGGACTGCTCACCGAGCACCTGGCGTCCCTCGCGGACATCTACCTGCCCCGCAAGATCGCGATGCAGACGAGCCTGGAGCGGCACCTCGGTGGAAGGGTGCGCACCACCGATCCCGAGGGCGGTTTCTTCCTGTGGGTCACGCTGGTGGGTGACGACGCTGCCGTGGACACGCGGCGACTGTTCGAGATCGCACTCGCGCACGGTGTCGCCTTCATCCCGGGTCCCGCGCTGTCCGCGAACGGCCTCTTCGGCGATGCGATGCGACTGTGCTTCGCGTCCTCGACGCCCGAGCGCATCGACGTCGGCGTGCAGCGGTTGGCGGGTGCGCTGGACGCGGCCCGAGCCGAACTGTGACGGCGGCCGATCTCCAACAGGATCGCGCGTCGACCGACGTCGCGACGGTCGAGCGGATCACGAGAGCGCTGATCGACGCCGGTCCCGACGAGTCCGCCGTGGTGGCCGAGATCTGTCGCATCGCACAGGGTCTCGGTCTGCAGACCGTCGTCACCGACGCGTCGCCGGGGCGGCCGAACGTCGAGGTGGTCCTTCCCGGCGAGCCCGGCCCGGGCCTGCTGTTCCTCGGGCACTCGGACGTGGTGCCCGCCGGGGAAGGCTGGACCGGGGACCCGTTCCGCTCGCGGGTGCACGACGGTCGGATCGTGGGACGCGGCGCCTGCGACATGAAAGGTGGTCTCGCCGCGGTAGTCGCCGCGATGGGTTCACTGGCCCGGCGCGGTGTGGTCCCGGCGCACACCGTGACACTCGCCTGCGTGGTGGACGAGGAGGACACGGGCCTGGGCATCCGGGCATGGGTGTCCGACCGTACCGACCAGACCGGCCGGCCTCCGGCCTTCACGGTCGATGACGGCCGGCCTCCGGCCTTCAGGGTCTATGACGGCCGGCCTCCGGCCTTCAGGGTCTATGACGGCCGGCCTCCGGCCTTCACGGGATGCGTCGTGGCGGAACCCACGGCCGGCACCGTGATCGTGGGGTGCCGCGGAGCGGCGAACATCGTGCTCACCGTCACCGGTCGGAGCGCGCATGCCGGCCGGCCCGAGAACGGTCGCAGTGCCGTGGTCGCGGCGGCCCGCGTCGTGGGCCAGATCGACGGGCTGCACGCGGAACTGGCCACCGTGCCGCACCCGGTGCTCGGCGCCGCGTCGTGGAACGTCGGCCGGATCGACGGTGGGACCGGACCGTCGATCGTCGCGGGCCGCTGCCGGCTGGAGATCGATCGCCGCCTGCTGCCGGACGACGACGTGGACGCCGTCGTCGCGGACCTGCTCCGCCGGGCCCGCCTCGTCACGGATCTGGACGTCGACGCGTACGTCGAGATGGAGATGCCGGGATTCCTCACCGACGAGTCGAGCCCGCTCGTCGAGTCTGCGCTGGCGGCGCTGCGCTCCACGGGTGCGCCGGACCCGTCGACCGCGGTGTGGACGGCGTCCTGCGACGGGGGGTTCGTCGCCCGTGACCTCGGAGTGCCCACAATCGTGCTGGGTCCCGGTGATCTCGAGGCTCAGGCCCATCAGCCCGACGAGTCCGTGGACCTGCTCGAGGTCGCTCGCCTCTCCCGGGCCTACGCTCGACTGATGACGGAGCAGCGACCGTGAGCCCCTCCCGCACGAACGGCGGAGCGAGGCCGATCATCACCGTCCTGCACGACGGACTCCTTCCCGACAGGGTGCAGGAACTCGACACCTCGTACGAGGTGCGGCATGCCACCGCCGACACGTTCGGCGATGCGGTCGACGGCGCGCAGGCGGTCCTGCTGTGGGACTTCTTCTCGTCGGCGCTCCGGGACCAGTGGTCGCGCTGCTCCGCACTCGAATGGGTGCACGTCGCCGCAGCAGGGGTGGACAAGCTGTTGTTCGACGACCTCGCGGCGTCCGACGTCGTGGTGACCAACGCGCGCGGGGTGTTCGACGTGCCGATCGCCGAGTTCGTGCTCGCATCCGTGCTCGCTCTGGCGAAGGACGTACGCGGCACCGTCGAACTCGGCCGACAGGCGCGATGGTTGCGCCGGGAGACCGAGAACATCGCGGGGCGTCGAGCTCTGGTGATCGGCACGGGCAGTATCGGCCGGGCTACGGCGCGCATGTTGCGTGCCGTCGGTATGGACGTCGCCGGGGTCGGACGGACGGCTCGCACGGCTGATGCGGATTTCGGAACCGTCCACGCCAGTGCGGATCTCGCGTCGGTGGTACCCGGCGCCGACTACCTCGTTCTCATCGCACCGCTGACACCGTCGACACGGGGCATGGTCGGCCGCGACGTGCTCGCGGCGGCCGATCCCGGGGTGCGCGTGATCAACGTGGGTCGTGGCGAACTGCTCGACACCGACGCGCTTGTCGACGCTCTGCGCAGCGGCCACGTCGGGGGAGCTGCCCTCGACGTGTTCGACACCGAGCCGCTGCCACCCGAGCACGTGCTGTGGACCCTCGACCACGTGCTGCTGACCGCACACATGAGCGGTGACACCGTGGGGTGGCGCGACCGGCTCTACTCCGGTTTCGCCGAGAATGCCGAACTATTCGCGGCCGGCCGACCGCTGCGCAACGTCGTCGACAAGTCCCTCGGGTTCGTCGCCGGGTGACCCGGTGACCGCGGGCGTCCGGTCGTATCCCTTGCGGTCGTAGATCGCGATCACCAGAGCGCCGAGGACCAGGCCGATGACGAGCCCGAGCAGCGTCATGCCGAGTCCGTGGGCGAGACCCGAGTTCCAGCGTGAGTCGAAGTAGAGGATCGAGCGCACCGCGAGATACACCTGATGCATCGGCTCGAATTGCGCGAGCCACCCGAAGAGCGCGGGTGACGCTTGGATCGGGATGGTGGCGCCGGCGGACGGCAGGCCCAGGATCACGAAGACGACGAGGTTGAGGATCAGCCCCGGAGTGCCGAAGATCGACAGCACCGACACCGCGGTGATCCCGACGGCCGAGATGGCCAGCACTCCGAAGAGCCACAGGCCCAGTGCGTTCGGGATCGGCATGCCCAGTGCGGTGGCGATCGCGACGTAGAGACCGGACACCACGAACCCGATCACCACCATCGTGAGCCACTTCGCGGCGAGCACGCGCAGGCGACTGTCGGTGGATCGGCGACGCTGCAGGAAGGTGGGGCCGAACTCGAGCGGTACGAAGCCGAGGGCGCCGTCGACGAGAGCGCTGGCGATCATCGCGCCGGTGAAGCCGGCGAGCACGAGGAGCAGGGCGTAGTAGAAGGCGGACAGCCCGAGCCCCGTGCCGTCCGGAAGTGGGCCGTAGGGAGTGACGACGATGTCGACCGGCGCGGCCAGCGTGAGGGCCGCGGCCCCGGAGAGGGTGGCGCCCGCGGGCAGTGCCTCGGTCACCTGCGTCGTGAGTCGTTCTCCCAGAGTGCCGTTCGCGGAGTCGAGCGCCGTGTCACCGATGGTGGTCATGAGGGAGGATCCGAGAGTGCCGGCGCGCGGATTGGTCATGATCGTCACGATGGGTCGCTCGATGTCGCCCGCCACGACGGAGGCCTGCGTCAGGATCGACACCCGTTTGGTGAAGTCGCTCGGCACGACGATCGCGCCGTAGACGTCGCCGTTCGCGAGGAGGTTCTGCGCCTCCGCGATACCGACCTGTTTCAGATCGATCTTCTCCGCGTCGATGCCGTCCGCGATGCCCTGGCCGATCTGCTGACCCAGGTTCGCCTGCTCGCCGTTCGGCAGCACGTCACCCTCGTCGCTGACCACCAGTGCCACCGGGAAGTGGCGGAGGTTCTCCTTCGGGTCGAGGATGCCGCCGAGGTACAGCGCCGCGAGCAGCGACATGACGACGGAGACCGCGACGACCGGCAGCACCCAGGTGGTGGGGCGCCGGAATGCGGGCGCAGCGGCTTCGGGGGACATGGCGGGCCTTCCGTCGGCAAGTTCTCGGTGACCGATACACATTTGTATTGGCTCGTTCGATACGATAGTGCATCATGGCGGCAACTTCAGGCAACGTGACCGCGAGAACAGGCAGGACCGCCACTCGCAGCAGAGCACAGACTCGCGAGCGCGTGCTGGACGGCGCCCTCGAGGTGTTCGTCGAACGGGGTTTCGGGCGATCGACCCCGGAACAGATCTGCGAGCGAGCGGGATTCACTCGCGGAGCGTTCTACTCGAACTTCTCGTCGATGGACGAGGTCTTCCTCGAACTGTGGACGCGACAGGCGTCGGGACTGATCACGCGGGTACGCGGAGTGGTCGACGCCCTGGAGTACGACGCGTCCGACGGGCGGTCATTCGAGGAGATCGTCGTGGCAGCGCTGAGCGGACTGGTCGGCGACGTGTCGTGGCACGTACTCATGGCGGAGTTCGGCGCCCACGCGGCGCGGAACCCGGGGCTGGCGGCCGTGGTGACCGGGCACCGGGCCGCGCTCCGTGACGCCCTGCGTCCCATGATCGTTCACGGTCTCGCGATCCACGGGCGCGAGGTGGCGGTGGACGACGACACCCTCGGTCGGGGTGTCGTCGCCGCCTACGAAGGAGCGATGGCCCAGGCGATGATCGAGCCGGCCAACCCGGTACCCGCGCGACTCGCCCTGGAGCTCGTGGCCGCGGTCATATGGTCGTTCTCGCGCGAGCGCTGACTCCGCACATGGTCGTTCTCGCGCGAGCGCTGACTCCGCACATGGTCGTTCTCGCGCGAGCGCTGACTCAGAACGCCCGCTCGTACTGCGGAGGTGTGGCCGGGGTGATGTCCGCGCCGAGCTCGCGTGCCGCACGACGGGCCCAGTAGGGGTCGCGCAGCAGTTCGCGCGCCAGGAACACGGCCACGGCCTCGCCGGACCCGATGATGTCCTCGGCCTGCTTGGGCTCGGTGATCAGTCCGACTGCGGCCGCGGGGATGCGCGTCTCGCTCTGGATGCGCCGGGCGAACGGCACCTGGTAGCCGGGTTCGACGGGGATGGACGCCTTCGCGACGTTGCCACCCGTGGAGACGTCGACGAGGTCGACACCGTGATCCTCGAGCTGCTGGGTGAGCAGAACGGTCTGGTCGGGCGTCCAGGCCTCGGAGTCGACGCCGCGCTCCTCGCCGGTCCAGTCGGTCGCGGACACGCGCACGAAGACGGGCTTGTCGGTCGGCCACACCTCGCGGATCGCGTCGACCACGCGCAGGGTCAGGCGGATACGACCCTCGAAGCTGCCGCCGTACTCGTCGGTCCGGTGGTTGCTGGCCGGGGACAGGAACTGGTGCAGTAGGTAACCGTGCGCCGCGTGCACCTCGGCTACGTCGAAGCCGGCGGCCAGCGCGCGTACCGCGGCGGAGCGGAAGTCGTCGACGACCTTGTCGATGTCCTCGGTCGTCATCTCGCGCGGAGCCGGGTAGTGGCCGAACTCGACAGCGCTGGGTCCGACCGTCTCCCACGCGAGGGAGTCGTCCGCCGCCAGCGGCTTTCCGCCACGCCACGGTGCGTCGGTGGACGCCTTGCGACCGGCGTGGGCCAACTGGATCGCGGGCACACTGCCGTGCTGCCGGATCTCGGTGACCACCTCGGCCAACGCGTTCGCCTGCTGGTCGTTCCAGATGCCGAGGTCCCACGGCGTGATGCGGCCCTCCGCGCTCACCGACGCCGCCTCGGTCATCACCAGGCCGACGCCGCCGACGGCACGCGAGACGAGGTGAGTCCGGTGCCACGGTGTGACCGCGCCCGTCGAGGGTCCCTCCGCGTCCGCCGAGTACTGGCACATCGGCGACATCCACACCCGGTTGGGAAAGGTGACCTCACGCAGGGTCAAGGGCTCGAACAGCAGGCTCACAGTCATCTCCTCGTCTCGTCCGACACGCGCGCCGTCCACGACGACAGCGCTCAGGATGAACGAACAATCGGGCCGGGCGATCATTCCCGTCGGCCGGATCGTCCCGGGTGCGCTCGGGCGTACGGGCTGGTGGGAGCGTGACCTACCCTGGACGGCGTGACTGCCACCACCAGCGCCGAGGTGTCCACCCCCGATGCTCTCGAAGCGGACGTGCACGCCGCTGCTGCCCGCGCCCGGGTCGCCGCGCGCGCGCTCGCTCTGCTGACGACCGCGCGCAAGGACGACGCGCTGCACGCCGCGGCGGACGCCGTCCTGGCCTCCGCCGACGCGATCCTCGCCGCCAACAGCGAGGACCTCGCACTCGCCGAGGCATCCGGCACTCCGCCCTCGCAGCTCGACCGACTGCGGCTGACCCCCGACCGCATCGACGGCATCGCCGCCGGACTGCGCCAGGTGGCGTCTCTGCCGGATCCCGTGGGGGAGCTCCTCGAGGGTCGGACCCTGCCCAACGGACTCGAGATCCGGCAGCTCGCAGTGCCGCTCGGCGTCGTCGGCATGATCTACGAGGCCCGCCCCAACGTCACGGTCGACGCGTTCGGGCTCACTCTGAAGTCGGGCAACGCCGTCCTCCTGCGGGGGTCGTCCTCCGCCGCGCGATCGAACGCCGCGCTGGTGGGCGTTCTGCGGGCGGCACTGTCGGCGCTGGACCTTCCGGCCGACGCCGTCCAACTCCTGTCCAGCGAGGATCGCGCGACGGTCACGCACCTCATCCGGGCTCGCGGACTCGTCGACGTCGTCATCCCGCGCGGTGGGTCCGGCCTAATCTCCGCGGTGGTGCGCGACGCGACGGTGCCCACCATCGAGACCGGTGTCGGCAACTGCCACGTCTACGTGCACGCGTCCGCGGACCTCGACATGGCCGAGCGCATCCTGCTCAACGCGAAGACACGTCGAGTGAGCGTGTGCAACGCCGCGGAGACGGTGCTGATCGACGCCGCCGTGGCCGACGTGGCGGTGCCGCGTCTGGTGCAGGCGTTGTCGGACAACGGCGTACGTGTCCACGGCGATCTTCCCGGTCTCGTGCCGGCCACCGAGAACGACTGGGCCGACGAGTACCTGTCCGACGACATCGCCCTCGCCGTCGTCGACGACCTGGATGCCGCCGTCGCGCACATCGACAGGTACGGCACGGGACACACCGAGGCGATCGTGGCATCGGATCTCGCTGCCACCCGGGCGTTCTCGGCTCGGGTGGACGCAGCGGCCGTCATGGTCAACGCCTCCACCGCGTTCACCGACGGTGAGCAGTTCGGCTTCGGGGCCGAGATCGGCATCTCCACCCAGAAGCTCCACGCCCGCGGCCCCATGGGGCTGCGGGAACTCACCTCGACCAAGTGGATCGTGCAGGGCGACGGGCACATTCGTCCGGCCTGACCCGCCTCCACCACCTCTCTGGAACAACCGAAAGGCCCGGCGTGACGCAGACGTACTCCGACATCGTTCCGTTCTTCTCCGACGTCGACGACGTGGCGACCCGCCTCGCCGCCACGGGGTACCTCGCCGACAAGGCGACCGCCACGGCGGTGTTCCTCGCCGATCGTCTGGGCAAGCCGCTGCTCATCGAGGGCCCGGCAGGTGTCGGCAAGACGGAGCTGGCTCGCGCCGTCTCGCAGGCCGCGGGAGCCGAACTGGTCCGCCTGCAGTGCTACGAGGGCGTCGACGAGGCGCGGGCACTGTACGAGTGGAACCACGCGAAGCAGATCCTGCGCATCCAGTCGAGTTCCGGCGCGGGGTGGGACGAGACACGCCACGACGTGTTCTCCGAGGAGTTCCTGCTGTCGCGGCCCCTGCTCACGGCGATCCGTCGATCGGATCCCACCGTGCTGCTGATCGACGAGACCGACAAGGCGGACATCGAGATCGAGGGCCTGCTTCTCGAGGTGCTCAGCGACTTCGCGATCACCGTGCCGGAGCTCGGCACCATCTCGGCGACCCGACGGCCGTTCACGGTGCTGACCTCCAACGCGACACGCGAGTTGTCGGAGGCGCTGAAGCGTCGCTGCCTGTTCCTGCATCTCGACTTCCCGGACGCCGACCTGGAGCGGCGCATCCTGGCCAGCCGGGTCCCGGAACTGCCGGAGGCGATGGCCGAGCAGATGGTGCGCATCGTGCAGGTGCTGCGGGACATGCAGTTGCAGAAGCTGCCGTCGGTCGCCGAGACCATCGACTGGGGCCGCACCCTGTTGGCACTGGGCATGGACGAGGTGAGCGACGCAGCCGTGCGGTCGACGCTCGGCGTCATCCTCAAGCACCGCTCCGATCAGGACCGCGCCGTCGCCGAACTCCGACTCGGCTGACCCGTGACCGGGACGGTGGACATCTCCGGCATCCCCGCACACCTGGTGGGCTTCGTGGAGGCGCTGCGTCGCCGCGGTATCGACGTCGGCCCGTCGGAGACGGTCGACGCGGGCGCGGTGTTGGCCGTCCTCGACATTCTCGATCGCGAGGTGGTGCGGGAGGGTCTCGCGTGCGCGCTGGTGCGCCGACCCGGCCATCGCCCCGCGTTCGATGCGCTCTTCGATCTGTGGTTCCCCGCCGCGATCGGTGCGCGGACCGCCGACGAGGAGAACACGGTCGGCCCGCCTCTCGCCGAGGACGGCACCGTCGATCTCGACGCTCTGAAACACGTGCTGGCGGAGCTGCTCGCGGACGGTTCCGCGGAGGCCATGGCGCAGGTCGAGCGACTGGTGGGCGACATCGTCGAGACCTACGGCAAGTACAGCTCCAGCCGCGGCGAGTCGTTCTCGGAGTACCAGACGCTGCGCACGGTGGAGCCGTCGACGCTGCTGGCGAAGATTCTCGACGGACTGATCGGCCGCTCCACCGGGCCCGGTGCACCCACGACCGGCGAGTTCGAGTCCGAACTGGCCCGTCGGACGGCCGCGGTTCGCATCGCGGAGTTTCGGTCGATGATCGAGAAGGAGACCCGTCGTCGCACCGCCGAGGTGCTGGGCAAGGAACGGGTGGCGTCCTACGGCGTCCCGCGCCTGGCCGAGGACGTCGACTTCCTCCGCGCGTCCGAGTCGGAACTGGCGGCCCTCCGCAAGAACGTCGCTCCGTTGGCGCGGCTCCTGGCGAGCCGATTGGCGGCCCGTCGACGGCGGTCGCGAGCGGGGTCGATCGACCTGCGGCGCACCCTGCGCAAGTCCTTGTCCACGGGGGGCGTCCCCATCGACCTGGTCAACCGCAAGCCCCGCACCGCGCGGCCCGAACTGGTGATCTTCTGCGACGTCTCGGGATCGGTCGCCGGCTTCAGCCAGTTCACCCTGCTGCTCGTGCACACGTTGCGCGAACAGTTCTCCCGAGTGCGTGTCTTCGCGTTCATCGACACCGCCGACGAGGTGACCCGGTTCTTCGACGCCTCGGCCGGACGCGCGTCGCTCGCCGAGTCGATGTCGCGCATGATCGCGGAGTCGGAGCTGATCACCTACGACGGCCATTCCGACTACGGCCACTCCTTCGAGACCTTCACCGCGCATCACCTCGATGCCATCGGTCCTCGGGCATCGCTGTTGATCCTGGGCGACGCCCGCACCAACTACCGCGATCCGCGCACCGAGTCCCTCGCCCGCATGGTCACCGTCGCCCGGCACGCGCACTGGCTCAACCCCGAGCCGAAGGCGCAGTGGGGGACCGGTGACTCGGCCGCCGACGTCTATCGGCGGGTGATCTCGATGCACGAGTGCCGGTCGGCGGCGCAACTGGCCGAGGTCGTGTCGCGGCTCCTGCCCACGGGATCCTGACGTCTCTCGGTTCGGCCGAATCCTCTGTTCGGGGCAGGTCCACGTAGAGTCGTCACTCGTGCAGGAACCGACGACGCCGCCCGAGGGCCGCCGCCCGCGACGTCTCGGCGTCATGGGTGGCACGTTCGACCCCATTCACCACGGGCACCTCGTGGCCGCCAGTGAGGTCGCCGATCGGTTCCAGCTCGACGAGGTCGTCTTCGTCCCCACCGGCCAGCCCTGGCAGAAGCAGGACCGGACGGTGAGCCCGGCGGAGGACCGCTACCTCATGACGGTCGTCGCCACCGCGTCCAACCCTCGCTTCTCCGTCAGCCGCGTCGACCTCGACCGTGCCAAGCCGACGTACACCGTCGACACGCTTCGCGATCTCGCCGACCAGCATCCCGGTGACCAGTTGTTCTTCATCACCGGGGCCGATGCTCTCAGCAGCATCATCGGGTGGCAGAACTGGCAGGAACTGTTCGAGCTGGCCCGCTTCGTCGGCGTGTCCCGCCCCGGGTACGAACTGGGTGCCGACCATCTGGCCGAGTACCTCGATCGGTTGCCGAAGGATGTCCTGACCCTCGTGGAGATCCCGGCTCTCGCCATCTCGTCCACGGAATGTCGACGGCGTGCCGCCGAGAATCGTCCCGTCTGGTACCTCGTGCCGGACGGCGTCGTCCAGTACATCTCTAAGCGGGACCTGTACCGCCCCGCCGGGGAGGAGCGTCACGACGGCATCGCGACCGTCTCCGAGCCCGCACCCCAGCACACCGGCACTTCCGCCACCACCGCATCAGCCCTGTCAGGAGAGAACACCACGTGAGCGCTACACCCGAGGCCATCAGGGTCGCCAGCATCGCCGCACTCGCGGCGGACGAGAAGCTCGCCGCCGACGTCATGGCCCTCGACGTCTCCGACCAGCTGGTCATCACCGACTGCTTCGTCATCGCGTCGGCACCCAACGAGCGCCAGGTCAACGCGATCGTCGAGAACATCGAGGAGAAGCTCCGCGAGGCGGGCAGCCAGCCCGTTCGTCGTGAGGGCACCCGCGAGGGCCGATGGGCACTGCTCGACTACGTCGACGTCGTCGTCCACGTGCTCCACAACGACGAGCGTCACTTCTACGCCCTCGAGCGTTTGTGGAAGGACTGCCCGGTCCTCGAGATCGAGGGTCTCGGAGCCACGGACACCTCGACGCAGTACGGCACCGACGATCACGGTGTCGACGACGCCCTCGACCACGGTGTCGATCGCGTCACCGAACCGGACGAGTGACGTCCGTTCGTCGGTTGGTGCTGCTCCGGCACGGTCAGACCGAGTACAACGCGGCCTCGCGCATGCAGGGTCATCTCGACACCGACCTGACCGAGCTGGGTCGCACACAGGCCGAGGTCGCCGCTCGAGCGTTGGCACTGCTGCAGCCGCATCGGATCGTCTCGTCCGATCTGCGACGGGCACACGACACGGCGACCGCGCTGTCGGCGGCCACGGGTGTTCCCGTCGAGCTCGACGAGCGGCTCCGGGAGACGCACCTCGGTGACTGGCAGGGGCTGACGCACCTCGACGTCGACGACGTCTCACCCGGCGTCCGCGAATCGTGGCGCGCCGACGCCGGGTTCCGTCCGCCGGGCGGCGAGTCGCGCGTGGACGTCGCCGAGCGCTCGATGCCGCTGATCCAGGAGCTGCTGAAGGACCCGGAGTGGACCACGGCGCCGGTCGTCGTCGTCGCCCACGGTGGAACCATCGCCGCGCTCACGGCCGCACTGCTCGATCTGCCGGTCGACCGGTGGCCGGTGCTCGGGGGACTGGGCAACGCCAGCTGGGTGCAGGTCGCGGGGCACGGAACGGACGACGTCTCCTGGCGCCTGGACGTGTGGAACGCGACGGCCGCCGTGGCGGGTGACGTTCTCTGATGTCCGAGGCGGATCGCCCGGTCCTGCTCGTCCTCGCGGACTCGCTCGCGTACTACGGTCCCGAGGGCGGACTGCCGGCCGATCATCCCCGCATCTGGCCCACCCTCGTCGCGCGCGAACTGGGCTGGGACGTCGAACTCGTCGGCCGCATCGGCTGGACCTGCCGCGATGCCTGGTGGGCACTCACCCAGGATCCGCGTGTGTGGGCGTCGATACCGCGTGCCGGGGCGGTGGTCCTCGCGACCGGCGGGATGGACTCGTTGCCGTCACCTCTGCCGACGGCCCTGCGGGAGCAGATCCGCTATGTCCGACCGCCCATCCTGCGGCGCGGTGTGCGCGCCGCCTACGGGTGGCTGCAGCCGCGGCTCTCGCACCTGGGCCGTCCGGTGGCCCTGCCGCCGCATCTGAGTGTCGACTACCTCGAGCAGATCCGCGCCGCACTCGCGGCAGTGCGTCCGGAGGTACCCGTCATCGCGACGCTCCCGTCGGTGCATCGATGCGACGCCTACGGACGAGTGCACACCGGCCGCGAACCAGCGGTGCGCGCGACCACGGCGTGGGCGGTGGGACATGATCTCCCGCTCGTCGACCTCAAGGCGGCCGTCGAGGAGAACATCGTGTCCGGGAACGCGAATCCCGATGGTATTCACTGGGGTTGGGACGCACACGTGCGCGTGGCCGAGTCCGTCGTCGCTGCCGTGCGCGCCTGCGCCCGCATCTGATCCACAGGGTCGTGGCCGTCCACAGGTGAGCCCGGCGGCGGCTCGTCTCGTCCTGGCCCGGGCCTACCGTCGCGGGCATGGCACCCGAGATCGCTGCTCCCGACACCGACGAGGACGCCCGTCGCCTCGAAGTGCGGCGCCCCGTGGGCGTCGGCCGCTTTCGGATCGATCCGGGGTCCCGCGGCGTCCGTGCGCTCGCCGTGGCCGCCGTCCTTCTCGTGGGCGCCGTGGGGGCGGTGGTGATGCGAGATTCTCCGCAGGTCACCGCGGTGCCGCCGCTTCCCCCTCTGGTCACCGAGTCCGAGACGCCGACGCCGACGATGTCGGCACCGGAATCCGCGGGAGTCGTGGTCAGCGTGCTCGGCGCTGTGATACGCCCGGGACTCGTCACCGTTCCCGCCGAGTCCCGTATCGCCGACGTCGTCGCGGCCGCGGGTGGGCGCCGGGACGACGCGGACCTCTTCGGGCTCAACTGGGCGGCGAAGGTGTCGGACGGTGACCAGGTGGTGGTGGGGTCGACGACGGGGTCGGTGCCGCTCGCTCCGGCATCGGTGTCCGTGGCCGGTGAGGGGTCGGGGGACAGCGGGCAGGCCGGAGGCCGGTCGGGGGACAGCGGGAAGGCCGCGGGTCTGGTGTCGCTGAACGAGGCGACGGAGGCGGAGCTCGATGCCCTGCCCGGTGTCGGTCCGGTGACCGCGAGTGCGATCGTGCAGTGGCGCACCGAGAACGGCGGGTTCACGTCCGTCGACCAGCTGTCCGAGGTGAGTGGTGTCGGCCCCGCTCGGCTCGAGAAGCTGACGCCTCTGGTCACGCTGTGACCGACGCACCGGCCGTGGATCTCCGGCTCGCCCCGAGTGCGGTGGGTGCGTGGGCCGCGACCCTGGTGGCCGTCGGCGCGGGGTGGTTCCCGGCGGCGGTGCTCGGCGCGGTGTGCGTGTTCGTGGCCGCCGTCGCCTGGTGGTGCAGGCGTAGACAGGGCTCGGGGTCGGTGGTGATGCTGATCGTCGTGGCGGCCTGCTGCGTCACCGCGGCGTTCGCGGCGATGTCGTCCCTGCGGATGCACGAGGTGACGACGGGCCCGGTCCGCGAGGGCGCGCTGGGCGGTGCGTACGCGACGGTCGAGGGCGTCGTCACGGACGATCCACGTCCGATCACGGGCTCGTTCGCGGATCAGGTGCTCGTGCCGATACGAGCGAGCCGAGTGACGCTGCGCGGCACCGTCGTCGATGGGTCGGCCCGGATCACCGTGTTCGCGCCCCCGGATCCGTGGCGGGCACTGGAACCGGGTGTGTCGGTGACGTTCCGGGCGCGGCTCGCGGCTCCCGATCGTGTGGGCGCGGTGGATGCCGTCGCACGTGCCACCGGGCCACCCGAGGTGGGGAGCGCGCCGGCCCTGTTCCGGTGGTCGGGCGTGGTGCGACGTGCTCTCGCGGAGGCCGCTGCCATCGCTCTGCCACGTGAGGAGGAGGGGCTGCTCCCGGGAATGGTGGTGGGGGACAGGTCGGGACTCGACGTCTCCGTCCAGGACTCGTTCACGGCGGCCGGAATGTCCCACTTGACGGCTGTCTCGGGCGCCAATTTTTCCTTCGTCATCGGGTGTGTCGTCCTCGGCGCTCGGCTGCTCTCGGCCGGCCCTCGAACCACCGCGGCGCTCGCGGGAATCGTCCTCGTCGCGTTCGTCGTGGTGGCGAGACCGTCACCCAGCGTCCTGCGTGCGGCGGTCATGGGTGTACTGGGTCTGCTGGCGGTGATGACCGGCCGCCGTCGCCATGTGATGCCGGCCCTGTGCACCGCGGTGCTGGTGCTGCTGGCCGTCGATCCGGGACTGGCGGTGTCGTGGGGGTTCGCGCTGTCGGTGACCGCGACGGTCGCTCTCGTGCTGCTCGCCCCGGTGCTGACGGCGATGGTGAGCCGCGCCGACGCACCGCCCGGTCGCCGACGTCCGGTGCTCGACGCCGTGGCCGTGGCACTGGCGGCGCACCTGGTGACCGCGCCGCTGGTCGCCGCCATGGCCGGAACGTTCTCCGTCTACTCGGTGGCGGCGAACGTGCTCGCCGCACCCGTCGTCGGGCCGGTCACCGTGATCGGAGCGCTGGCGGCCGTGGTGGCCGTCGTGAGCGTGGAGGCCGGGGCCGTCGTCGCCGGGGTGGCGTGGGTGCCGCTGCGGTGGTTGCTGGCCGTGGCCGCGTACACGGCGGACGCTCCCGGTGCGACGGTGCTCACTCCGACCGGGCCTCGGGGCGCCGCCGTCGTCGGGGGATGTGTCCTCGTCGCGGCGGGCGCGGCGGTGCTGGTCCGGCGTCGGTGGCTGTCGGCGCACCGTGGCACCATCGACCGGTGAGTTCGACAGCGAGCAGCACCCGTCCCGAGCCCCTGCACCTCGTCCTGGGCGACGAGGAGCTCCTCGTCGAGCGTGCGGTGTCGTCCATCGTGGCCGCGATGCGCGCGGCAACGGTGGGGGCCGGGGCCGAGGTGCCGGTCGACCGTCTGCGGGCGGGGGACACGACGGTCGCCGAGCTCGCGGAACTGCTCAGCCCCTCCCTCTTCGCCGAGGATCGCGTGGTCGTCTTCGAGGCGGCCGCGGAGGCCGGTAAGGACGCGATGACGCTGGTTCTCGACGCCGCGGCGACGCCGGTGGACGGTGTGGTCCTGGTCGTTCTGCACTCCGGTGGAGGCCGGGCCAAGGCCATGGTGGGGGCGCTGCAGAAGTCCGGTGCCGTGGTCCACGAGTGCGCGAAGCTGTCCAAGGCGTCGGAGCGCGTCGACTTCGTGCGGGCCGAGTTCCGCTCCCACTCGGAGACACGCGTCGCTCCCGATGCCATCGCCGCACTCGTCGACGCGGTGGGGTCGGACCTCCGCGAACTGGCCGCCGCGTGCTCGCAACTGGTGTCGGACACGGCGGGGAAGGTCGATGTCGCGGCCGTCCGCCGCTACTACTCGGGCCGTGCGGAGGTCACGGGCTTCGACATCGCCGACAAGGCCGTGTCGGGTGACCGCGCCGGCGCCCTCGAGGCACTGCGGTGGGCGATGTTGGGCGGCACACCGCACGTGCTGCTCGCGGACGCACTGGCCGAGGCCGTCCACACGGTGGCGCGGGTCGGTTCGGCGGGCCGCGGCGATCCGTTCCGGATGGCGTCCGAACTGGGGATGCCGCCGTGGAAGATCAAGAAGGCGCAGGCGCAGGCCCGCATGTGGGATCCGCAGCGCATCGCCGAGGCACTGCAGGTGGTGGCAGCGCTCAACGCGGACGTCAAGGGCCAGGCCGCCGACGCGGACTACGCGGTGGAACGCGCCGTGAACGTGGTGGCGGGGCTGAGTTCGCGCTGACAGCGCCGCCCGGGCACACGACTACGCCCCGGGCATCGTGCTCGCCCGGGGCGTAGTGCTGACAAGCTACTGCACAGTAACTCTCGAGAAGAACTGCACAAGGACTCTCGAGAGGAGCCGCGAGGGCTCGGGAGAGATCAGAGCTTGTTGAAGGCCAGCGACATCGCCGACTTCTTGTTGGCAGCCTGGTTCTTGTGGATGACACCCTTGCTGGCTGCCTTGTCGAGCTTGCGGCTCGCAGTCAGCAGGATCTCCTCGGCCTTGGCCTTGTCGCCGGTTTCGGTCGCCTCACGGAAGGAGCGAATCACGGTGCGGAGCGACGACTTCACCGACTGGTTGCGCAGGCGCTGACGCTCGTTGGTTGCGATTCGCTTCACCTGGGACTTGATGTTGGCCACGCGTAGTTATCCTTCGTCTCTTCTCGGTCCGGGACGGCTGACTCCGGGGAACACTCTCGAGCCGTACGTGCAGTGCTTGTGAAAGCTGGTGACGGTGGGTGCGCACGAGCGTGCCCACGTCCGACGTACGAGACTACCAGCGTCGGTCCGGTAACCCAATTCGGTGATCTCGCTGCAGGGAGTCGGTGTGCACGTGACTCGTGAGGTTGCATGGAATTAACGTGTCCACCGTGCTCCAGGGGTACCTGTGAGGCAGCATGGCGACCATGAGTCCCCGATCAAGCGCTGCACCACAGGCGAAGAAGAGCCGTTCGCAGTCGCAGTCGCAGTCCTTGTCCGGGCCGAGCGTGTTCGACGGTTACCGGGACATCGGGAAGTACGGACTGGCGTTCGACGAGATGTTCGACGGCGACGGCGGGCTGCGTGGACCGTACAAGGGAATCCACAAGGCGCTCGCGCCGTCGGACGCCGCGGAACTGGACGCCCGCTCGGACGCGCTCGGCCGCGCCTTCGTCGATCAGGGCATCACGTTCGCGCTCGAGGGGCAGGAGCGTCCGTTCCCTCTCGACCAGGTGCCCCGGGTCATCGCGGCGTCCGAGTGGAACAAGCTCGAGCGCGGCATCAAGCAGCGGGTCAAGGCGCTCGAGTTCTTCCTGGCGGACATCTACGGGGAGCAGGAGATCCTGCGCGACGGCGTGGTCCCGAAATCTCTGGTGACGTCGTGCGAACACTTCCACCGCGAGGCGTTCGGCATCGTGCCGCCCAATGGTGTGCGCATCCACGTCGCCGGTATCGACCTGATCCGTGACGCCGAGGGCACCTTCCGCGTCCTCGAGGACAACCTGCGGTCGCCGTCGGGCGTCTCGTACGTGATGGAGAACCGCCGCACCATGGCGCGCGTCTTCCCCGACCTGTTCGCCAGCCACCGTGTGCGCGCGGTCGGCGATTACGCCACACACCTGCTGCGCGCGCTGCGTGCCGCCGCCGCCATCAACGAGGCGGACCCCACCGTCGTCGTCCTCACGCCCGGTGTGGCGAACTCCGCGTACTTCGAGCACTCCCTCCTCGCCCGCCTGATGGGCGTCGAGCTGGTCGAGGGCCGCGACCTCTTCTGCCGCGACAACGTCGTCTACATGCGCACCACCGAGGGCGAGCGCCAGGTCGACGTGATCTATCGCCGCATCGACGACGACTACCTCGACCCCATGCAGTTCCGACCCGACTCCGTTCTCGGCGTGGCCGGGCTGGTCAACGCCGCACGCGCGGGCAACGTCGTCATCTCGAGCGCCATCGGCAACGGTGTGGGCGACGACAAGCTCACCTACACGTACGTGCCGACCATCATCGAGTACTACCTCGGCGAGAAGCCGCTGCTCGCCAACGTCGACACCTTTCGCTGCTGGCTGCCGGACGAGTGCGAGGAAGTGCTCGACCGTGTCGACGAACTGGTGATCAAGCCCGTCGAGGGCTCCGGCGGCTACGGCATCGTGTTCGGTCCGGACGCGACACCCAAGGAACTGGCCACGATCAGCAAGAAGATCCGGGCCGATCCGCGCGGGTGGATCGCGCAGCCCGTGGTGCAGCTGTCGACCGTGCCCACCAAGATCGGTGACCAGCTCGCGCCGCGGCACGTCGATCTGCGACCGTTCGCCGTGAACGACGGCGACGACGTGTGGGTGTTGCCCGGAGGTCTGACCCGAGTGGCGCTCCCCGAAGGGTCGTTGGTGGTCAACTCGAGCCAGGGCGGCGGCAGCAAGGACACCTGGGTGCTGGCCGGCCGCGCCACCAAGGAGGACGAGCGTGAGCTCGGTGGAGCGGAGATCGTGTCCGAACCCCCGTCGTCACCGACCGCAGAGCAAGGTCCCGAGCTCAACAGCCAGCAGATCCAACAGCAGCAGCAACAGCTGACCCACTCCCCGAAGGACGGTGCCCGCTGATGTTGGCTCGTAACGCCGAATCGCTGTACTGGATCGGCCGCTACGTCGAACGCGCCGACGACACCGCGCGCATCCTCGACGTCACGCTGCACCAGCTGCTCGAGGACGCGACCGTCGACCCCGACCACACCTCCCGAGTGTTGCTGCGGGTGTTGGGATTCGAGCTTCCCGACGAGCGCCTGGACGTGTGGTCGTTGACAGAACTCGTCGCGTTCTCCCGCGAGGGCAACGGCTCCATCGTCGACTCGTTGTCCAGTGCCCGCGAGAACGCCCGCGGTGCACGGGAAGTCACGTCGAGCGAGATGTGGGAATGCCTCAACACGACGTACAACGCACTCGGTGACCGTATTCGAGCGTCGAAGCGCCTGGGCCCCCACGAGTTCCTCGGGTTCATCGAGGAGCGCGCAGCGATGTTCGCCGGCCTCGCCGACTCGACGCTCAGCCGCGACGACGGCTACCGGTTCCTGCTGCTCGGTCGCTCCGTGGAACGCGTCGACATGACCGTCCGGTTGCTGCTCGCCCGCGCCGGCGATCGACCGTCGTCTCCGGCGTGGGTCACGGTGCTGCGGTCGGCCGGTGCACACGACACGTATCTGCGTACCTATCGCGGCGCTCTCGACGCTCAACGCGTCCTGGAGTTCATGCTGCTCGATCGGCTGTTCCCGCGCTCGGTGTTCTACGCACTGAGCGAGGCGGAGCACTCGCTCGACAGCCTCGACCATCACCCCGACATGCGCGTCGGATCCCGTGCCGAGGCGCAGCGACTTCTCGGCCGCGCTCGCAGTGAACTCGAGTTCCTGCAGCCGGGTGTTCTGCTGGAGGATCTGCAGGACCGTCTGATGTCGTTGCAGGAGACCTGCCGCGAGGTGGGTGAGGCGATCTCCAAGCAGTACTTCCACGCAGCGCCCTGGGTCGCCTGGACGGACGCCGGAAGCCGAACGGACGAAGCACAATTGGAGGGTGAACTGTGAGCTGGCGGATGCGCGTCGTGCACACCACGGGGTACAACTACGACGCACCGGTCACGTCCTCGTACAACGAGGCGCGACTGACGCCGCGGAGCGACACCCGGCAGAACGTCATTCTGAACCGCGTCGAGACCGATCCGGCGACGAGGTCGTACCGGTACACCGACTATTGGGGCACCGCGGTCACGGCGTTCGATCTGCACGCTCCGCACACGTCCCTGGAGGTGGCCGGGTCCTCTGTCGTCGAGACGGACGCGTTCGTCCCGCCGGAGGAGACCCTCGACTGGGAGGACCTGGCCGCAGACCTCGTGGTGGACAGGTTCAACGAGCTGCTCGGCCACAGCACCTACGTCCCTCGGAACCGTCAGCTGACGTCCGTCGCGAAGAAGTTGGCGAAGGATCTGGGGCCGTACGACGCCGTGGTGGCCGTCTGCGACTGGGTGAACCAGGAGATGTCCTACGTTCCCGGCACCACCGGGGTGCACACGTCCGCGGTGGAGGCGTGGGCCGAGAAGAAGGGCGTCTGCCAGGACTACGCACACCTCACGCTGGTGTTGCTCCGCAGTATCGGCATTCCTGCCCGCTACGTCTCGGGCTACCTGCACCCGAATGCCGAAGCGGTGGTGGGTGATTCGGTCGAAGGTCAGTCACACGCGTGGATCGAGGCGTGGACCGGATCGTGGTGGGGCTACGACCCGACCAACGGTGTGCCGGTGAACGAACAGCACGTCTCGGTGGGAATCGGACGCGACTACGCCGACGTGCCACCCCTCAAGGGAATCTTCTCCGGTGGCGGGTCCACGGAACTCGACGTCGTCGTGGAGATCACCCGGCTGGCCTGACGCCCGATCCGCCCAACAGCGAGCGCGTCAGTCTCTGACGCTCGTCCACGCAGGCGGTGAGCACCGCGGCGACGTCGTCGTCGGTGATCACCGTCATGTGCCCGTCGGCGCCATGGTCGTCGCGTTCGATCGCGGCCACCACGGTGCGGCGCACGAGTTCTCGGACGTACGAGGCGGTTCCATCCTCGGTCGCCTCCACCAGCGGTGTGAGATCGGCTGCCACGTCCACGGCCGACAGGTAGAGCCGTGCCAACCGTTCGCGACCGCGGGTGTCGGGCAACGGGATCTCGACCGCGAGGTCGATACGGCCGGGCCTGTCCCGGACCGCTCGCTCGATGGAGTCCGGTCTGTTGGTGGTCAGGACGAACGTGACGTCCGCGTCGCCGTCCATGCCGTCCATCGCATCGAGCAGTGCGAACAGGAGCGAGTTCACACCCGTTTCCTCGCGCTCCCGAGCGATGAGATCGACGTCCTCGACCACCACGACCGACGGGCTCAGACGGCGTGCCAAAGTGGTAGCCTCCGCGATGTGGCGCATCGCGGACCCGGTGAGCACGATGACGGTGCTGTCCGGCACGAGTCCGAGCAGGTGGCGGACCGTGTGGGTCTTGCCGGTTCCCGGTGGGCCGTACAGGAGTATGCCGCGACCCACGTGTTGGCCCGCTTCACGTAGTCGTGCTGCGGAGGATCCGACGGTGACGAGATGACGGGTCATCGCCTCGAGGGTGCCGTCGGGAAGGATCAAGTCCTCAGCCGCGACGGTGGGCCTCGTCATGAATCCCACGAGCCCGTTGCCCCGTCCGCCGCCGCTCCCCAGGGTCAGGACCTGGCCGCGCATGACGTCGTGCTCGTCCATGAGCGAGACGATGCTGTCCAGCGTGCTTGCGCCGGCGTCCCGATCGCCGCAGATGACCTCGATCTGCAGTGGCGCCTGATGCGCCGGGTCCGGGATGTGGATCGCGACCGCCACGGGGATTCCGCCGGGCGAGTGGGTGTCGAGCAACCCGAACACCGGGACGGACATCGTCGACGCGGGACCGACGTCCACCGACCGGTACTCGACCGGTGCGCCGCGACAACTGCCACCGCGACGGCAGGAACTCAGCATGGCGACGAGATCGTCGTGGTACCGCTCGTGGCCACGAACCGACGACCATCGTTGTGCCGCAGATGATGTCGACTCCTCCGGGCGGTCATCGGCATAGGCCTCGACGGCGAGGACGAGGGTCGCGGCCTGATAGGCGGGGAGTGAGCGGCGATGCGAGATCACCGCATCCGGAGGCACCGCCAGGTGCGAGAAGATGTGCAGCGCAGGCTCTTCGAGCGGACCGGTGTCGATCGCTCGGGCTCGATGGGAGAGATGGGACAGGGCTCCGCTGACGATGTCGAGGGAGTCCGGGGAATGCGTGAGGGTCACAGTGAACGCACTACCAGTGCGGATGGTTCGAAGGAATGTGACGCGGGATGTGCCGCCGGTGAGAGGGGAATCGGCGGAAATTCACATCCGCACAAGCACGGTAGCACCGCGGCATGGATGTGCGCCAGAGCCGGCCGGAGCTGACGACCCTCGCGGCGTCCGGGCGGAGGTGATTCACTGGAGACCATGTCGGCCACCGGATGGTTCCTCGTCGCCCTGATCGTTCTCGTCGCCGCCGTTCTCGCGTTCCGACTTCTCGGACGCGCCGCATCCGGCAGGCCCACGACCTCCGGCGAGGTCGGAACGGTCGGGTTGGACGACGGTGCTCGCGCCGAGATTCATCGACTGCTGGCCGCCGACAGGAAGATTCAGGCGATCAAGGTCTATCGGGAGCGAACTGGCGCAGGACTGCGCGACGCGAAGGTCGCGGTCGAGTCCCTCGAACGCGGTGAGTCCCTCACGCCGGGCCCGGCGCAGTGGGACGACCTCGTTCCACGCCTCACGGCACTGAAGAACGAGGGACAGGCGATCGCCGCGATCAAGTTACTCCGCGAGCGAACCGGGTTGTCGCTGCTCGAGGCCAAGAACGCCGTCGATCGACTGTGATCCGAGTTCAGTGCCAGGAGAAGTCGGAGCGCAGGCGCTGTGCCACCAGGTCGAAACGATCACGGGGGAGGACGGCTCCCTCTCGTCGGATCCCGCCCTCGGGAACGTCGAGCACGCGGTCGAGACGGACCCAACTCGGGCGCCCCTGCGCGTCCCAGGGCCCGCCGCCGAGGCCGAGCCAGTCGCGGTCGCCGTCGTGCTTGCTCTGACTCGAGAGCATGAGGCCGAGCAGAGTGGAACCGTCGCGGCCGACCACGAGCACCGGTCGATCCTTGCCCTGCGACGGATCCTCCTCGTAGGCCACCCACGTCCACACGACCTCGCCCGGGTCCGCGGCGCCGTCCAGCGCGGGGGAGTACTCGATGCGCCGTGCGCGCATGGCGGTGGGAACCGAGGTCGACGTCACGGGCCGTCCCGACGGTGCTCCGGTGGGTGACGTGCCACCGGCTCCGGACGCGCCTATGCGTGAACCCAACGACTGCGTCACCTTGTCGAGGGCGCCGGACCGCTGCAGCTGCCGGAACAGGCGCGGGCCTTCCGCCACCGCGAGTCGTCCCAGTTTCTTGCCGATCGACGCCAGAGTTGCCATGCCGTCCAGGCTACCGAGACCCGAGGACGTAGCTCACCACCCGTGAGTGAGGTTCGGCTACCCTAAGTCCGATTTCGGGAGATTCCCGATGCGAAAGAGGGTTGTCGTGAGGCGTGGAAGTGTCGGACGTGTGGGTCGCCGCACGGTGGTGGCCGTCGGACTGAGTGTCCTGGCGCTGGTGTCGGCGTGCTCGTCCGACACCGAGAGCGGATCTACCGAGGGGTCGGTGACCGTGACTCACGCCTACGGCGAGACCGTCGTGCCGGCCGATCCGCAGCGTGTGGTCTCGGTCGGACTGACCGAGCAGGACACCCTGCTGGCTCTCGGCGTCGTTCCCGTCGGTGTCACGGAGTGGTACGGAGAGCAGCCGGACGCGACGTGGCCCTGGGCTCACGATCTGCTGGGTGACGCCCGGCCCGAGGTGCTCACCCAGGACGACGGCATCCAGTTCGAGAAGGTCACCGCCCTCGAACCCGACCTCATCATCGGCACCAACGCCGGCATGACGCAGGACGACTACACCCGGTTGAGCGCCATCGCCCCGACCATCGCCCACAGCGACGTCGATTCCCCCTACTTCGAGCCGTGGGATCAGCAGACCCGCACCATCGGAGCCGCGCTCGGCAAGCCCGACGAGGCGGAGACGCTCGTCGAGAACGTCCGCACCCGGTACCGAGAGGCTGCCGAGGCCCACCCCGAGTTCGCGGGGAAGAAGGCCGTCCTCCTGCAGAACGCGATCTACGACGGCAACGCCATCGCCTATCAGGATGGTCTGAGCACGGACTTCCTCACCTCGCTCGGGTTCGAGATCCCGTCCGAGCTCGACGCCTTCGTCCAGGAGGAGGACGCCCAGGCGTACATCCCGTTGGAGAACCTCTCCGTGCTCGACAGCGCCGACGTGCTGCTCTGGGCCACCGAGTCCCCGGAGGACCGCGCGACCCTCGAGGCCGACCCGGTGTACTCGTCGTTGCAGGAGGTGCGGGAGAACAGGCTCGTCTTCACCGACGCGATCACGGCCGGCGCCATCTACTTCACCTCGCCGCTGAGCCTGCCGTACCTGCTCGACTCGCTCGTACCGGCATTCGAGAGCACCCTCGCGGGTGACGGAGCGGCCACCACCACGGCCCCCGCCTGACCCCTCCGGCCTGCCCGCCCCACCTGCACGACCGGCCTCCGGCCTGCCCGCCCCACCTGCACGACCGGCCTCCGGCCTGCCCGCCCCACCTGCACGACCGGCCTCCGGCCTGCCCGCCCCACCTGCACGACCGGCCTCCGGCCTGCCCGGGACCCCGGCCGTGGTGACGTGCAGATATTCTGTACGTCACCACGGCCGTCTCGTCAGGAGTACCCCATCACCAATTTTGCGGACACGACGTTCACGGATCCCACCAGGATCCGTAACTTCTGCATCATCGCCCACATCGACCATGGCAAGTCGACGCTGGCCGACCGCATGCTGCAGCTCACCGGTGTCATCGACGACCGGTCGATGCGCGCGCAGTACCTCGATCGCATGGACATCGAGCGTGAGCGCGGCATCACCATCAAGGCGCAGAACGTCCGCCTGCCGTGGAAGGTGGGGGACACCGAGCACGTCCTGCACCTGATCGACACTCCCGGGCACGTCGACTTCACCTACGAGGTGTCGCGTGCACTCGAGGCGTGCGAGGGTGCCGTGCTCCTCGTCGATGCTGCACAGGGCATCGAGGCGCAGACGCTCGCGAACCTCTACCTGGCACTCGAGAAGGATCTGACGATCATTCCGGTGCTGAACAAGATCGACCTGCCCGCGGCCGACCCCGACCGCTACGCCGCGGAGATCGCCCACATCGTCGGGTGCGAGGCGGACGACGTGTTGCGCGTCTCGGGCAAGACCGGCATGGGCGTCGAGGCACTGCTGGACGAGGTGGTCCGTCTGGTGCCCGCGCCCGTCGGCGACGCCGACGGCCCCGCACGGGCCATGATCTTCGACTCCGTCTACGACGCGTACCGCGGCGTGGTGACGTACGTGCGTGTGGTGGACGGCAAGATCCTGCCGCGCGAGAAGGTCACCATGATGTCGACCGGTTCGACGCACGAGCTCGTCGAGGTGGGCATCGTCTCGCCGGACCCCAAGGCGACGAAGGGCCTCGGCGTCGGTGAGGTCGGCTATCTCATCACCGGCGTCAAGGACGTGCGTCAGTCGAAGGTGGGAGACACCGTCACCAGCGCCCGCAACGGCGCGACCGAAGCGCTCACCGGATACCGCGAGCCACGGCCGATGGTCTACTCGGGTCTCTACCCGGTGGACGGATCCGATTACCCCGATCTGCGCGACGCCCTCGAGAAGTTGCAGCTCAACGACGCCGCCCTCACCTACGAACCGGAGACGTCCGTCGCACTCGGGTTCGGTTTCCGCTGCGGATTCCTCGGTCTGCTGCACATGGAGATCACCCGCGAGCGCCTCGAGCGCGAGTTCGGGCTCGACCTGATCTCGACCTCGCCCAACGTCGTGTACCGGGTGGAGATGAACGACGGCGCCGAGCACATCGTCACCAACCCGTCGTACTGGCCGGAAGGCAAGGCGCGCGCGGTGTTCGAGCCGATGGTCAAGTGCACCATCATCTCGCCGAGCGAGTTCATCGGGTCCATCATGGAGCTGTGCCAGAGCCGTCGCGGTGAGCTCGGCGGCATGGACTACCTGTCGGAGACCCGCGTCGAGCTGCGCTACACCATCCCGATGGCCGAGATCATCTTCGACTTCTTCGACATCCTCAAGTCACGCACCCGCGGCTACGCGAGCCTCGACTACGAGGAGATCGGCGAGGAGTCGGCCAACCTGGTGAAGGTGGACATCCTGCTGCAGGGCGAGGCCGTCGACGCGTTCTCTGCCATCGTGCACGCCGACGCGGCCGGTGCCTACGGCAACAAGATGACCACCCGACTCAAGGACCTGATCCCGCGCCAGCAGTACGAGATCCCGATCCAGGCGGCGATCGGGTCGAAGATCATCGCGCGCGAGAACATCCGTGCGATCCGCAAGGACGTCCTGGCGAAGTGCTACGGCGGTGACATCAGCCGTAAGCGCAAACTGCTCGAGAAGCAGAAGGCCGGCAAGAAGCGGATGAAGACCATCGGTCGTGTCGACGTGCCACAGGAGGCGTTCGTCGCCGCCCTGTCCACCGACGCGTCTGCGGACAAGAAGAAGTAGGTCCGCGGTCGCTCCCGCGGGGACACCCATGACCAGGACCCCGCCGTCCGGCACCGGGTCCGCAGGCGACGACGATCCGCCGTCGCTGGTCGACGCGGATCTGCTGCGTACTCCGCCGGCGACTCCGCGCGGAGTGCGCACGCGCGCTGCGCTCGTCGCGGCGGCGCGGGTGGTGTTCGAGCGTGCCGGGTACCTCGACGCCCGTCTGGTGGACATCACCGCCGAGGCTCGCTGCTCGTCCGGCACGTTCTACACCTACTTCGCGAGCAAGGAAGAGATCTTCGCGGCGGTGCTCGAGGTGTCGCAGGACGACATGATGCACCCCGGTACCGAACACGTGCCGGACGACGGTGATCCGGTCGCCGTCATCGAGGCGAGCACACGCGCGTACTTCGAGGCGTACGAACGCAATGCGAAGCTGATGGAACTGCTCGAACAGGTGGCGGCCATCGACATCCGGTTCCGGCGGCTCCGACGCAACCGTGCCGACGCGTTCGTCCGTCGCAACGCGCGCAGCATCGCCGGTCTCCAGCGACGAGGCCTGGCGGACAGCGGCGTGGATCCCGTCGTCGCATCACTCGCGTTGTCGGGCATGATCTCCCGACTGGCGTTCACCCATTTCGTGGTGGAGCCGTCCCTCGGCGAGTCGCCGACGTGGTCGTCGGATCAGCTGGTGCACGCGGCGACGCGCCTGTGGGTCAACGCTCTCCGACTCGACTGACCGTCACGAGTGCGGGTGGCCGTGGGCGGGCTGGAACTGCCCGGCCTGCGCTGCCTCCTCCGCCCGGATGACGTGCACCACGGCGTTGATCAGCGCGAGGTGGGTGAACGCTTGCGGGAAGTTGCCCAGGTGCCGGCCCGTCTTCGCGTCGATCTCCTCCGCGTAGAGCTTCAGCGGGCTCGCGAACCCGAGCAGCCGTTCGCACAGTCGCTTCGCGCGGTGCAGTTCGCCGATCTCGACCAGTGCGGACACCAACCAGAACGAGCAGATGGTGAAGGTGCCCTCCTCGCCGGAGAGCCCGTCGTCCGTGGTGTCGACGCGGTAGCGCAGTACCAGGCCGTCCTCGGTGAGCTCGTCGGCGATGGCGAGCACCGTCGCCCGGACGCGCTCGTCGTCCGAGGGCAGGAACCGCAGGAGCGGCACCAGCAGCAACGAGGCGTCGAGTGAGTCGTCGCCGTATCGCTGGGTGAAGACTCCGCGCGAGTCGACGCCGTGTTCGAGAACGTCGGCCTTGATCTCGTCGGCGATGCTCGACCATTCCTCGGCGTACGCCTTCTCGCCGTGCAGTACAGCAAGTTTCGCTCCGCGGTCGAGCGCCACCCAGCACATCACCTTGGACGACGTGAAGTGCTGCGGTTCCCCACGTACCTCCCAGATGCCCCGGTCGGGCTCGCGCCAGTGCTCGATCGCTTCCTCCACCTGACGCTTGAGCAAGGGCCACAGCGACTCCGGAACATTCTCCCGCGAGCGCACGTGCAGGTAGACGGAATCGAGCATCGTGCCCCAGATGTCGTGCTGCACCTGGTTGTAGGCACCGTTACCGATGCGCACGGGGACGGCTCCGTCGTACCCGGAAAGGTGTCCGAGCTCCTCCTCCTCCAGCGTGCGTTCGCCGCCGATGCCGTACATCACCTGCAGCGGAACGGGTTCGCCGTCGGGGCCCGACGTCACGTCGGAGATGAAGGCGAAGAAATCGTTGGCCTCGCGATCGAGCCCGAGCGTGTACAGACCCCACAGGGCGAAGGTGGAGTCGCGTACCCAGGCGTACCGGTAGTCCCAGTTCCGCTCTCCGCCCGGCGTCTCCGGCAACGACGTGGTGCTCGCGGCGAGCAGCGCGCCGGTCGGTGCGTACGTGAGACCCTTGAGGGTGAGCGCGCTGCGCTGCAGGAACCCGCGCCACGGATGGTCGGGAAAGCGGCCGATGGTGATCCACTGGCGCCAGCACTCCGCTGTCTGCCACATCTTCTCGGCGGACTCCTCGAAGGTGCGGGGAGGATCGAGCGTCGACCACGACAGCGCGACGAACACGTTGTCGCCCTCCGTCATTCGAGTCCGGGCGCGGGCCTCTCGCCCCTCGAGGCCGATGCGCAGATTGGTGGTCAACTTGAGAGTGGGTTCGGTGCCGTCGCCCGCCGTGGCGGTGGCCGTCGCCTCCTCGTAGACGTTGCCGGTGTACTCCCATACGGCAGGCTTGCGGTGGTAGTCGAACGCGGGCTCACAACTCATCTCGAGCTCGACCGTTCCGCTGACACACTTGACGCTGCGGATGAGGCAGTGCTCGGCGTCCCAGTCGGACGGAGCCCGGCGGTGCGTACGGGAGCGCTCGTCCGTGTTGTGCCACTTGCCCATCACCAGAGCGTCGCGGACCACCAACCATCCGGTCTCGGTCTGCCACGTGGTCTCGACGATCAGACCGCCCGGGAGATAGCGCCGCGCCGCGGGCACGTTCTGGCCGTAGGGGCCGATGCGGAACTGCCCGGCGCCGCGATCGAGCACCGCTCCGAAGATGCTGGGGGAGTCCGGTCGCGGAATGCACATCCACTCCACCGCACCGTTGCGAGCGATCAGACACGTGGTCTCGCAGTCCGACAGGAAGGCGTAGTCGTCGATCGGCGGAAACGTCGTGCGATGCGGCAGCCACGTCTGGGCCGTGCCGGGAACGGTGTCGAGCGCGCCGCCCTCCTCGGCTGGCTCGGCCGCGCCGGGGCCGAAGACGGCTTCCCCCGCGCTGGCGACGCGGGGGACCACGGACTGTTCGTCGAACGGGCTCATCCGCCCATCATGAAGCCGTCCGGCGCCCCAGTCCACCGCGGAGAGCGAGGGACTACTGTCGTGAGGTGTGAACGCAGTGGCCACGTGGTGGGACGGAGTCGAACTCTGGATCGCCGGGTTGCCGTTCGTACCCCAGGTCGCCGTCGTCCTGCTGGTGGTCGTGCCGGCAGCGGCACTCACCGCGTACGTCGTCGACATCGTGTTGTCTGCGCTCTTCGATGCCAGGCGGCGCTACTTCCGCCGGACACCCGCCGACCGGGACCCCGCAGCCGTGACCACCGGCGACTCCGACCCCCGAGAGAAGTGACACCGTGCCCCGCTCCCGTGTGACCCTGGCCCTCATCGCGCTGATCGTGCTGGTGATCGTCGCGTGGCTGCTGACTCGGTAGCAGGCTCTCCCCGACTTTCTGCTAAATTCTCGGCTGTGTCCGACGCAGCCCCGCACCCGATCCGCCATGAACTGGCGCTGATCGCTGTCGGCATGCTCGCGGTCGCTGACGTCGACTGTCGCTGACCCCACACGGCGCGCCCTCACCGATTCCGGCGCGTTCCGCTCGTCAGTTCCGTCCATCACCGCTGTTCATGTCCGTGCCGCCGCGCGCTCGCGTGTGTCGCACTCCTCGAGAGGTCCACCGTGTTCCCATCACGTCGTGTCCGCCTGCTGTCCGCCGCCTCCGTCGCGGCCGCCCTCACCCTGACCGCGTGCTCCACCGGGTCCTCCGACACCGTCGGTGAGACCGCCGCGTCCACGTCCGGTCCGTCGCTCACCCTCGTCGGGTACGCCGTGCCCAAGAACGGGTGGGATGCCATCGGCGCCGCGTTCGCCTCCACCGAGAACGGCGACAACGTCACCATCAACGCCGACTACGGCGCCTCGGGCAACCAGTCCCGCAAGGTCGCCGACGGCGCACCGGCCGACATCGTCAACTTCTCGGTCGAGCCCGACGTCACCCGACTGGTGAAGGCCGGCAAGGTCGACGAGGCCTGGAACCAGAACGCCTACGGTGGCGTGCCGTTCGGCTCCGTGGTGTCCATCGTGACGCGACCGGGCAACCCGAAGAACATTCGCACGTGGGAGGACCTGATCCGCCCCGACGTGCAGGTCATCAGCCCCAGCCCGCTCAGCTCCGGCTCGGCGAAGTGGAACTTGTTGGCCCCCTACGCCTCCGTGAGCAACGGCGGCCAGGATCGCCAGGCCGGCCTGGACTACGTCACCGAACTGGTGAAGCACTTCCCGGTGCAGCCCGACTCCGGCCGCTCCGCGTCCGAGGCGTTCCTCCAGGGCCAGGGCGACGTCCTGCTCAGCTACGAGAACGAGGCGCTGTTGCTCGAGGGGCAGGGTCAGCCGGTGGAGCACATCGTTCCGGACCAGACCTTCCGCATCGACAACCCCGTCGCGGTCGTCAACTCCAGCGCGAATCTCGAGCAGGCCAACGCGTTGAACGACTACCTCTACACCGCGGAGGGCCAGAAGATCTGGGCCGACAGCGGTTTCCGTCCCGTCGACCCCGCAGTCGCCGCCGACTACACCGACAAGTTCCCGACGCCGCAGAAGCTGTACACCATCGACGACCTCGGTGGCTGGGCTGCGGTGGACAGTGACCTGTTCGGCGAGAACGGTGCCATCAACGCGATCTACAAGGCATCGAGCTGACCATGACGACAGAGGTCGCCGGTCGGCGAAAACTACTCTCCCGCCGGCCGGCCTCCGGCCTTCCCGCCCGTCGCCGACCGGCCTCCGGCCTTCCCGCCCGTCGCCGGCCGGCCTCCCATCTTCCCGGGGGATCGCTCACGCTCGGCACCGTCGTCCTGTGGCTCTCGATCATCGTCCTGCTGCCCCTGGCGGCCGTGCTGAGTCGCTCCCTGTCCGACGGACCCGCCGAGTTCTGGGACGCGGTCACCGATCCGCGGGCGCTGGCCACTCTGCGCGTGACGGTGCAGGTCTCGGTGGTGGCGGCGCTGATCAACGTGGTGATGGGCACCGTCATCGCCTGGGTGTTGGTGCGAGACGACTTCCCGGGCAAGTCCGTCGTCAACGCCCTGATCGACCTGCCGTTCGCCCTGCCCACCATCGTCGCGAGCCTGGTGCTCCTGTCGCTGTACGGACCGATGAGTCCGGTGGGCATCACGTTGAACGCCACCAAGGCCGGTGTCGTGCTCGCCCTCGCCTTCGTCACGCTTCCGTTCGTCGTCCGCGCGGTGCAGCCGGTCCTCATCGAGCTCGACCGGGAAGTGGAGGAAGCGGCCGCCTCGCTCGGTGCGAGCAATCTGGTGATCTTCCGGCGGGTCGTGCTGCCAGTGCTGCTGCCGTCGATCCTCTCGGGTGCCGGACTGGCCTTCTCGCGGGCACTCGGCGAGTTCGGATCGGTCGTCCTCATCGGTGGCAACATTCCCGGCGAGACGCAGATCGCGTCGCAGCTCATCCGCGAGCAGATCGAGACCGATCAGCCCGTCGACGCGGCCGCGATCTCGGTGGTGCTGTTGCTCATCGCCTTCGTGGTGCTGTTCGTGCTGCGCATCTCCGGTAGCCGCCTCGCCCGGCGGGAGGAGCAGAAGTGAAGCTGTCCACCGGAACTCGACTGAGCCTCCGTACGGTCGCGCTGCTCTATCTGGCCGTGCTGGTGGTGTTCCCGCTGGGCGCGATCCTGTACCGCACGTTCGAGAACGGCATCGTCTCGTTCTTCCAGCTCATCACCACACCGGCCGCACAGTCGGCGTTGCAGTTGTCGCTGATCATCGTCGCGATCGTCGTGCCGCTGAACGTGGTGTTCGGCGTCGTCACGGCCCTGGCTCTCGCGCGCGGCAACTTCCGTGGCAAGGGTCTCGTGCAGGCGGTCGTCGATCTCCCGTTCGCCGTGTCCCCGGTCATCGTGGGTGTCGCGCTCATCCTGCTGTGGGGTGCCGGCGGCTGGTTCGGCTTCCTCGCCGAGTGGGGCATCACGATCATCTTCGCGCTGCCCGGCATGGTGCTGGCCACCATCTTCGTCACGCTGCCGTTCGTGGTGCGCGAGGTGGAACCGGTGCTGCACGAGATCGGACAGGAACAGGAGGAGGCCGCGGCCACGCTGGGCGCGACGTCGTGGCAGACCTTCTGGCGCATCACGCTTCCCGCCATCCGCTGGGGGCTGACGTACGGCGTCGTCCTGACGGTCGCCCGCGCACTCGGCGAGTTCGGTGCCGTCATCATCGTCTCCACTAACCTGCCGGGCATCTCGCAGACGCTGACGCTGCTGGTGAACGCCAGGTACGAGGACTTCAACCAACCGGGCGCGTATGCCGCGTCGACACTTCTCATGGTCGTCGCCGTCATCGTGTTGCTGCTGATGACGGTTCTGGACCGCAAGCGAACCAAGGAATGAGCACCGTGACGACGACGACCACGACGACAGAGAAGCGCACGGGCGGCATCGAGATCTCTGTCCGGGGAGCGCAAAAGAACTACGGCGACTTCGCGGCCCTCGACGACGTGTCCCTCGACATCCCGTCCGGATCGTTGACGGCGCTGCTGGGGCCCAGCGGGTCGGGCAAGTCGACACTGTTGCGGTCGATCGCCGGACTCGAGGAGCTGGACTCCGGCGTGGTGGTCATCGCCGGCGACGATGTCACCACCGTCAGTCCGCAGAAGCGCGACATCGGATTCGTCTTCCAGCACTACGCCGCGTTCAAGCACCTCACCGTGCGCAAGAACGTCGCCTTCGGGCTCGAGATCCGCAAGCGGCCCAAGGCCGAGATCGACGAACGCGTCGATCAGCTGCTCGACATCGTCGGCCTCTCGGGATTCCAGACGCGCTTCCCGGCGCAACTGTCCGGTGGCCAGCGTCAGCGCATGGCCCTGGCCCGCGCGCTCGCCGTGGACCCGCGGGTGCTGCTGCTCGACGAGCCGTTCGGTGCCCTGGACGCCAAGGTGCGGGCCGATCTCCGCACGTGGCTCCGTCGACTGCACGACGAGGTGCACGTCACCACGGTGCTCGTCACGCACGATCAGCAGGAGGCGCTGGACGTCGCCGACCGGATCGCGGTCATGAACAAGGGCCGGATCGAGCAGGTGGGCGCTCCTCGCGATCTCTACGACACCCCGGCGAACGATTTCGTCATGTCCTTCCTCGGCGAGGTGTCGCGGCTCAACGGCCAGCTGGTCCGTCCGCACGACATCCGGGTCGGCCGCACACCGGAACTCGCGAACGCGCAGCAGACCGGCACGGCCGAGAACGCGGGGGTGTTGCGGGCGACCGTCGAGCGTGTCGTGCACCTGGGCTTCGAGGTGCGGGTGGAGCTGCGTAACGGCGCCACCAACGAACTGTTCTTCGCGCAGATCACCCGCGGCGACAACGAGGCGCTGGGGCTGCAGAGCGGGGAGACGGTGTACGTGCGTGCCACGCGCGTGCCGGTGATCCCCGGCTGATGCACGCGCATCCCCGACGCGGGGACGTGCGTCGCGCAACGTGAGTGCTCCGCGGCCGAGCGCACACGATTTGTGTCGAGTGAACACACGGTGCGGCATGCCGTAGGGGGTGTGCGCTCGCCACAACTCGTGTGCACACACCGTGCAGCGTCTGCGCTAGCCGCGTGAGTGCTCCGCGGCCGAGCGCACACGATTTGTGTCGAGTGAACACAGGGTGCGGCATGCCGTAGGGGGTGTGCGCTCGCCACAACGCGTGTGCACACACCGTGCAGCGTCCGTGCTTGCCGCGTGAGGGCTCCGCGGCCGAGCGCACATCACTTGTGTCGAGTGAACACAGGGTGCGGCATGCCGTTGGGGGTGTGCGCTCATCGCAGCTCGTGTGCACACACCGTGCAGCAACCCCCGACCACCCTGACCCTGGACACTTGCCCCCGGTTACCGGTGGCTGGAGTCCACGATCAGGGCGCAACCCCTTCGACGGAGGCTACTTCTCCAGGGCGCGCAGCACGGCTGCCGCGACCTCGGCCGGCGTCGCGGTGTCGTCGGCATCGACGTGATGATCGGTGACCGGGATCCCGGCCGCAGCGATCTCGACCCGCGCGGCAGCGAGATCCTCGCCGTCCGCCGACGAGATGGGCACGATCGCGACCACTCCGGCATCCGCGAACAACCGGGCCAACCGGGCGAGTTGCACCGTCGCGGCGCGGGTTCCGGCTGCGGCGTCGATGTCGAGGACTCCGCGGACGTTGTCACCGCCGATGATGTAGGCGGTGCGACCGGAGGCGGTCAGTGCGTCCTCGAGCGCGACGGCGACCGCGGCCTTGTGCGAGGACGGGTGGCCGGTGAGCCAGATCGTCGCACCGTGCTGACCGGTACGGCGGACACGCTCGTCGCGGGTGATCGACGACGGAACCCAGGACGGGGTGTCCGAGCGGTCGAGCACCGCGCGGGACCCCTCGATGATGCCCGCGGCCACGGTGTCGTTCGTGTGCTCGTCCAGCAGGATGAACGCACCGGAGTCGCGGTTGTCCGCGTAGTCGTCCGTCACGATCACCGCACTGGTTCGCAGTGTCACCCGCGCGATGTCGTTGAGCGACAGGTTCTCCGAGCCGGGATGCTCGTCGAGCGTCTCCGGATCGAGTCGCGAGTGGATGCGCTGCACCGTCGCGCGCACCGTGGTGGTGGTGTGCTTGATCGCAAGTCGGTCGCCGACACCGAGAGGTGCCTCCGCCAGCCAGCACACGGTGGCATCGAATTCCCTTGCGAGCGTGGGCAGGTGGGCGTCGGGCTCGCCACTGACCAGGACGTCGCCGCGGGCCACGTCGATGTCGTCGGCCAGTTCGACGGAGACGCTGAGCGGAGCCACGGCGACGTCGCGGGCGTCGTCCAGCGTGTCGAGTGCCGTGACCACACTGCGCGATCCGGACGGCAGCGCGACGATCGAGTCGCCGATCTGCACGGTGCCGGCGGACAGCCGGCCGGTGTACCGACGGCGTTCGCCGTCGGTGGGGCGAGAGACCCACTGCACGGGCAACCGGAGCTCCGTGGCGACCGGTGCGGGAGCGACCAGGTCGATGCTCTCGAGGTGATCGAGCAGAGTGGGGCCCGTGTACCAGGGCATGGTCGAGGACGGCCGAACGACGTTGTCGCCCAGCTTCGCCGCGATCGGGATGACCAGGATCTCCGTGCCGAGGCGGGCACCGAGGTCGGCGAGCTCGCGCTCGACGTCACGGAAGCGTGACTCGTCGAAGTCGATGAGATCCATCTTGTTGACGGTCGCCACCAGGCGGTCGACACCCACGAGCGTCGCGATCCGGGCGTGACGACGCGTCTGCCGCAACACGCCGGCGCGGGCGTCCACGAGCAGGATGGCGACGTTCGCGTTGGAGGCGCCCGTGAACATGTTGCGCGTGTAGCGCTCGTGTCCCGGGGTGTCTGCGAGGACGTAGCTGCGACTCGGCGTGGAGAAGAAGCGGTAGGCGACATCGATGGTGATGCCCTGCTCGCGCTCGGCACGCAGACCGTCCGACAGGGCGGCGAGGTCGGCCACGCCCTCCTCGTCGGTCACGGCGTCGAGGTGATCGAGCGGAAGACTGTCCGTGTCGTGCAGCAGCCGCCCGATGAGGGTGGACTTGCCGTCGTCGACGGAGCCGGCCGTGGCGATGCGCAGCAGCTGACGCGGGGCGGTGGGAGCCGGGGACACCGGAACGTCCGACACCGGAAGCGGATTGGTGATGGTCATCAGAAGTACCCCTCGCGCTTGCGATCTTCCATCGCGGCTGTGGACGTGCGGTCGTCGGCGCGGGTCTCGCCGCGCTCGGACACGGTGGCCGCGGAGATCTCCGTGATCACCCCGGCGATGTCGGTGGCGTGCGAGCGCACGGCGCCGGTGATGGTGAGGTCACCCACCGTGCGGTAGCGCACCATCTCGACGGCAGCGGTCTCGTGCTCGGTCGGGGAGGTGAACTCCGAGGTGGCGAGCAGGATGCCGTCGCGCTCGAACACCTCGCGCTCGTGGGCGAAGTAGATGGACGGCAGTTCGAGCTGCTCGAGCTCGATGTACCGCCAGATGTCCAGCTCGGTCCAGTTGCTCAGCGGGAACACGCGAACCTGCTCACCGCGCTTGATGCGGCCGTTGTACAGCGACCACGGCTCGGGTCGTTGGGCCCGCGGATCCCACTGGCCGAACTCGTCGCGGAAGCTCAGCACACGCTCCTTGGCGCGCGCACGCTCCTCGTCGCGCCGCGCACCACCGAAGGCGGCGTCGAACTTGTTCTCCTCCAACGCGTCCAGCAACGTCCGGGTCTGGAGACGGTTGCGTGAGCCGGAGGACCCGCCGACCTCGCGGACGCGACCGGAGTCGATCGACTCCTGGACGGACGCGACGACGAGGCGATGGCCGCCCTCCTCGAGTCGTCGGTCGCGGAACTCGATGACCTCGGGGAAGTTGTGTCCGGTGTCGACGTGCATCACCGGGAAGGGAACGGGGGAGGGGCGAAACGCCTTCTCCGCCAGGCGGAGCAGGACGATGGAGTCCTTGCCCGCCGAGAACAGCAGTACGGGGCGTTCGAGCTCGGCCACCACCTCGCGGATGATGTGCACGGACTCGGCCTCGAGTGCCCGGAGCTCGTCGACGTGGGTGACGTCCACGCTCGTGGCGGCTGTCATCGGGTTCCTTCCTCGGTCGAGTGCAGTCCGCACTCGGTCTTGGTGCTGCCGGCCCAGCGACCGCTGCGCGGGTCCGCTCCGGGAGCGGGCTTGGCCGTGCACGGTGCGCACCCGATCGACGGGTAGCCCTCGTCGACGAGCGGGTTCACGAGGATGCCGTGCTCGTCGATGTAGGACTGCATCTCGTCGTCGGACCACGCCGCGATCGGGTTGATCTTCACCAGGCCGAACGCCTCGTCGAAGGAGATCAGCGGCGAGTTGGCGCGTGTGGGCGCCTCGACGCGGCGGATGCCGGTGACCCAGGCGCTGTAGTTCGCCAGCTCACGCTTCAGCGGCACGACCTTGCGCAGTGCGCAGCAGCGTGCGGGATCGCGGGCGAAGAGATCCTTGCCCTCGAGCCTGTCCTGCTCGGCCACCGACACGGTCGTCTTCGCGTCGATGACGTTGACCCCGTAGACCGACTCGACGGCGTCACGAGTACCGATGGTCTCGGCGAAGTGGTAGCCGGTCTCCAGGAAGAGCACGTCGACACCCGGATGCACCTGCGCGGCCAGATGGACCAGCGCGCCGTCCTGCATGTTCGACGCGACGATGTAGTCGTCGCCGAAGGTGTCCTCGGTCCAGCGCATGAGCTCGTCCGCCGAGGCGCCGTCCATCTCCCGCCCACCCCGCTCGGCGATGGCGCGGAGCTCGGACTCGGTCAGGTGGCGATGGGTGGCGACGCTCATGAGACAACCTTTCGCGGGCGGACGGTCCAGGAGACAACGCGGGGGCGGGACACGCGATTCCCGTGCTCGCTCACTGCAGATCCGCGTCGTCGGCGCGTACGGCCCACTGCGCGAACCGCTCGCCCTCGTCGCGCTGCTTCACGAAGTTGCGGACGACCCGGTCGATGTAGTCGCCCAGCTCGGCGCTGGTGACCTTGTGCTGGCGCAACTTCCGGCCGAAGGCACTGTCGAAGCCGAGGCTTCCACCGAGATGGACCTGGAAGCCCTCCACCTGCCCGCCGTCACCGTCGTCCACCAGTTGGCCCTTGAACCCGATGTCGGCGACCTGCGAGCGAGCGCACGAGTTGGGGCAGCCGTTGATGTTCACGGTGATGGGGACGTCGAGCTGCGCGTTGACGTCGCCCAGCCGCTGCTCGAGTTCGGGGACGAGCTCCTGCGAACGCTTGCGGGTCTCGGCGAAGGACAGCTTGCAGAACTCGATGCCGCTGCACGCCATCAGGTTCTTGCGCCAGATGGACGGCCGCGCCGGCAGACCCAGCGCGTCCATCTCGGTGATGAAGTCCTCGAGCTTCTCGTCGGAGATGTCCAGGACGATGAGCTTCTGGTACGGGGTGAACCGGATGCGATCCGACCCTGCCCGCGCGGCCGCGTCGGCGACCTTCGTCAGGATGGTGCCGGAGACGCGGCCCGCGATGGGGGCGAGTCCGACGGCATTGAGGCCGTTCTTCAGCTTCTGGACCCCGACGTGGTCGACGGGCCGGGTCGGCTTCTCGGGGGCGGGGCCGTCGAGAAGCGGCCGCTTCAGGTACTCGGTCTCGAGCACTTCCCGGAACTTCTCCACGCCCCAGTCCTTGACCAGGAACTTCAGCCGCGCCTTGTTGCGCAGACGCCGGTACCCGTAGTCACGGAAGATCGAGACGACGCCTTCCCACACGTCGGCGACCTCGTGCAGCGGCACCCAGACCCCGAGTCGCTGCGCGAGCATGGGATTGGTGGACAGACCGCCGCCGACCCAGACGTCGAGGCCGGGGCCGTGCTCGGGATGGTTCACCCCGATGAAGGCGATGTCGTTGACCTCGTGGACCACGTCCTGCTGGCCGGAGATCGCGGTCTTGAACTTGCGGGGGAGGTTCGAGTACTCCGGCCGGCCGATGTAGCGCTCGACGATCTCGTCGATGGCGGGCGTGGGATCGAGGACTTCGTCGAGCGACTCGCCGGCGAGCGGGGAGCCCAGCACGACGCGCGGGCAGTCGCCGCACGCCTCGGTGGTCTTCAGACCGACAGACTCGATGCGGCGCCAGATCTCGGGGACGTTCTCCACCTCGATCCAGTGATACTGCACGTTCTCCCGGTCGGACAGATCGGCGGTGTCGCGGCCGAACTCCTGCGAGATCTCACCCAGAGTGCGCAACTGCAACGCGCTGAGTGCGCCGGCATCGCAGCGGATGCGCATCATGAAGTACTTCGCTTCGAGCAGGTCGATGTTCTCGTCGCCCGTGAAGGTGCCGTCGTAGCCCTGCTCGCGCTGGGTGTAGAGCCCCCACCAGCGGAAGCGCCCGCGCAGATCGGCCTTGTCGATGCTGTCGAAACCCTGCTTGGAGTAGATGTTCTCGATCCGCGCGCGGACGTTGAGCGGGTTGTCGTCCTTCTTGCTCTGTTCGTTCGCGTTGAGCGGTTCCCGGTAGCCGAGTGCCCACTGGCCCTCGGACCTCCGCTTGGCGGGACGGGTCGACCGTGCGCGCGGCGCAGCGGTGTCGGGGGTGTTCGTCATGGGCGCTCCAAGGTCGGGCGCCGAACAGGAAGGGGTGTCTCGGAGGGCTGGTCCGCACACCTCGTCCCTGACCGGCCGGGGGTGTGCGGGCTGGCGGGAGGGTCAGACGAGCGGCCTCAGACAGCTGCAGACGCGTGCGAGATCGACGTGGCGCCGAGCCACGAGCATGATCTCCACGACTGTCATGATCCCCATTCTGCCACGACGCGGGTGCCTCCCCCGACCAGGGCGTCGACGAAGAGGGAGGAGGACACTGGTCCGGTGATCCCCGTTCCACTCGCTCCTCCGGCTGTCGGTGTGCTCGCACCCGAGTCGTTCGTCGATCGTCCGGCCGCGCCGTTCGGCCTCTACCTCCATGTGCCGTTCTGCGCGACGCGCTGCGGTTACTGCGACTTCAACACCTACACCGCCGGGGAGCTCGGAACGTCGGCGTCACCGCAGTCCTGGCTCGACGGAGTGCGCCGCGAGCTCGATCTCGCCGCGGCGACGTTCGCGCGGGAGTCGGGCAGCGTGCCCGGCGTCGACACCGTGTTCGTGGGCGGCGGAACGCCGTCGCTGCTCGGCGCCGACGGCCTCGCCGATCTCCTCGGTGCCGCGCGCTCGTCCTTCACGTTCTCGGCCGATGCCGAGGTGACGACGGAGTCGAATCCCGAGTCGACGTCGCCGGCCTTCTTCGACGGAATCCGCGCGGCCGGCTACACGCGCGTGTCGTTGGGCATGCAGTCGGCGGCACCGCACGTGCTCGCGATCCTCGACCGCACCCACACCCCGGGACGCGCCGGGGACGCGGCACGGGAAGCGGCGGCGGCCGGGTTCGACCACGTGAACCTCGACCTCATCTACGGAACGCCTGGGGAGAGTGACGACGACCTCGACGCGTCGTTGACGGCGGTGCTCGACGCCGGTGTCGACCACGTGTCCGCGTACGCGCTCATCGTCGAGGACGGGACGGCCCTGGCGAGACGGGTGCGCCGGGGCGAGCTCCCGGCTCCGGACGACGACGTGCTGGCGTCGCGCTACGAGCGGATCGACGCGCGTCTCGGCGCGGCCGGCCTCGGGTGGTACGAGGTGTCCAACTGGGCGCGGGGCGACGGTGCGGAGTGCCGACACAACCTGGGGTACTGGGACGGCGGTGACTGGTGGGGCATCGGTCCCGGCGCACACAGCCATGTGAACGGGACGCGGTTCTGGAACGTCAAGCATCCGGCGCGATACGCGGAGACGCTGGCGAACGGGGCGCTGCCGATCGCGGACAGCGAATCCCTCACGAGCGACGAGCAACACATGGAGCGTGTCATGTTGACCGCGCGGCTGCGGACGGGAATGGCCGCGGGTGATCTGTCAGCGGACGAGGTGGCCCGTGCGGACTCGATCGCCTCCGACGGGCTGCTCGTCCGTCTGGGCGATCGGTACGTCCTCACCGACCGTGGGCGGTTGCTCGCCGACGGGGTCGTGCGCGACATTCTCGAATGAGTGCCGCTCAGGCCCCGATCGCGTCGTAATCGAACACCCGCGCGTGCAGGACGACACGGTTTCGCAGCGCAGCCCGCACCGCCCGGTGCAGGCCGTCCTCGAGGTACACGACGCCGTGGTAATGCACGGCATGGGGAAACAGGTCCCCGTAGAACGTGCTGTCCTCGGACAGCAGACGGTCGAGTTCGAGCACCTTCGTGGTGGTCACGATCTCGTCCAGGCGCAACTGACGTGGCGGAATCTTGGACCAGTCGCGGAGCGACAGACCGTGCTCCGGATACGGCTTGCCGTCGCGCACTCCCTTGAAGATCACACCGGTCACAGTAGTGACTCGGGCGAGCGGAATGGGGCACCCGCGCGTCGCCGACTAGAATCGGCTGGTCCCGCACAGCCACCGGTCCCGAGCGTAGGAGGGTTGCGATGTCGAGTACGGAGGATCGACGTTTCGAGGTCCTGCGTGCCCTGGTCGCCGACTATGTCGCGACGCAGGAGCCCATCGGATCGAAAGCACTGGTCGATCGACACAACCTGGGAGTGTCCAGCGCGACCGTGCGCAACGACATGGCCGTGCTGGAGGCCGAGGGTTACATCACGCAGCCGCACACCAGCTCGGGTCGTATCCCCACCGACAAGGGCTACCGGCAGTTCGTCGATCGCATCGCCGACGTCAAGCCGCTCTCCGCGGCGGAGCGACGGGCGATCCTGCAGTTCCTCGACACCGGCGTCGACCTGGACGACGTGTTGCGGCGCGGTGTTCGCCTGCTCGCCCAGCTGACCCGTCAGGTCGCCGTCGTGCAGTACCCGACGCTGTCCGCGTCGTCGGTCCGCCATCTCGAGGTGGTGGCCCTGACGCCGGCGCGACTGTTGCTGGTGCTCATCACAGACTCCGGCCGCGTCGATCAGCGCATCGTCGAACTCGGCGACGTCATCGACGACGAGGACCTCTCGCGTCTGCGGTCGCTGCTCGGGGGCGCGCTGGAGGGCAAGCGTCTCGCCCTGGCCTCCGCGGCGGTGGCCGAACTCGCCGAGACGGCGCCCGACGATCTGCGCGACGCCGTGGTGCGCTCGTCGACCGTGCTGGTCGAGACGCTCGTCGAACACCCGGAGGAGCGGCTCGTGCTCGGCGGCACCGCCAACCTGACGCGCAACGCTGCCGACTTCGCGGCTCTCAGCGGGTTTCCCGGGTCACTGCGCTCGGTACTCGAAGCGCTGGAGGAACAGGTCGTGGTGCTCAAGCTCATCGCCGCGACGCAGGACACGGGCCGGGTGACCGTCCGGATCGGCGAGGAGACCATGGCCCCGGAGATGCGGGGCACCTCGGTGGTCTCCACCGGCTACGGCTCGGCGGGCAACGTGCTGGGCGGTATGGGTGTGCTCGGCCCCACGAGAATGGACTACCCGGGAACGATCGCGTCGGTCGCGGCTGTTGCTCGATACATCGGAGAGGTGCTGGCCGAACGATGACGGCCGGTGCACTCACCTGCCCCACCCGAACTTTTTCCGAACCACCTTCCATCAAGAGGATATGAGTACACACGTGGCACGCGACTATTACGGAACTCTGGGCGTCGACAACAAGGCGTCGGACCAGGAGATCAAGCGCGCGTATCGCAAACTCGCGCGTGAGTTCCACCCCGACGTCAACCCCGACGAGTCGGCCCAGGCCCGCTTCAAGGACATCAGCTCTGCGTACGAGGTGCTGTCCGATCCCGAGAAGCGACGCATCGTCGATCTCGGTGGCGATCCGCTCGAGAGTGGCGGCGGAGGCGGAGCAGGCGGCTTCGGCGGTGCCGGCTTCGGCGGCGGACTCGGCGACGTGTTCGAGGCGTTCTTCGGCGGCAACGGCGGTGGTACCCGCGGGCCCCGCGGTCGTGTCCAGCCCGGCTCGGACTCGCTGCTGCGCACCTCGCTCACGCTGGAGGAGTGCGCCACCGGCGTCACCAAGCACATCGCGGTCGAGACGGCCGTGCTGTGCGACGTCTGCACCGGTTCCGGAACCAACGGCGACTCGACGCCGGTCCGCTGTGAGACCTGCAACGGTGCCGGCGAGGTCCAGTCGGTCCAGCGGTCGTTCCTCGGACAGGTCATGACGGCACGTCCGTGCCCCACCTGCCGCGGCGCGGGCGAGACGATCCCCGATCCCTGCCGCAAGTGTGGCGGCGACGGGCGCGTGCGTGCCCGCCGCGAGCTGGCCGTGAAGGTGCCGGCCGGGGTCGGCAGCGGGATGCGCATCCGCCTCGCGGCGCAGGGCGAGGTCGGCCCCGGCGGCGGTCCCGCCGGTGACGTGTACGCCGAGGTGGTCGAGAAGTCGCACGACGTGTTCGTCCGCGACGGTGACGATCTGCACTGCACCATCCGCGTGCCGATGGCGGACGCCGCCCTGGGCACGTCCGTCAGCGTCGACGCGATTCTCGACGGTCCCACGACGATCACCGTCGATCCCGGCACGCAGCCCGGCTCGGTGCAGGTCCTGCGCGGTCACGGCATGCCCAAGCTGCGCAGCGGTGTCCGCGGCGATCTGCACGCGCACCTCGAGGTGGTCGTCCCGGCCCGCCTGGACTCCACGGAGACCAAGTTGCTGCAGCAACTGCGCACTCACCGCGAGCGCGACAACGCCGAGGTGGTCACCACCGCGTCGCAGCACACCGGGGGACTGTTCTCCCGTCTGCGCGACGCCTTCAGTCGCTGATCGGGCGGGGGACCACTGGTGGCGGCCACCGTCTACTTCCTCGATCCGCTGCCGTCTCCGGGGGAGTCGGGCGCGTTGGACGGGGCCGAAGGTCGGCACGCGGCCACGGTGCGCCGGACGACCGTCGGTGAGCGGCTGGTGCTGTCGGACGGCCGCGGTTCGCTCGCGGCCGTCGAGGTCACCGGCGTCGAGAAGGCCCGGCTCTCGTTCACGGTGCTCTCCGTCACCACCGCGGAGCCGCCCCGGCCCACGGTGACCGTGATCCAGGCGCTCCCGAAGTCGGAGCGCTCGGAACTGGCCGTCGAGACGGCGACCGAGGCGGGTGCGGACGCGATCGTGCCGTGGCAATCGCTGCGCTGCGTGTCGCGATGGGACGGCCCGAAGGCCGTCAAAGGTGTCGCGAAGTGGCGGAACGCTGCCACCGCGGCCGCCAAGCAGGCGCGGCGTGCCTTCGTTCCCGACGTCGCCGACCTGCACGACACTCGGATGGTGCGCAGCCTGGTCGAGGGCGTCGTCGCACGTGGGGGCATCGTGGTCGCGCTGCACGAGGCTGCCCCCGGGGCCTTCGCGGACCTCCCGTTCCGCGGCGCACCCGAGGTGGTGCTCGTCGTCGGACCCGAGGGCGGGCTCGACGACACGGAGATCGACATGCTCGTCGGTGCCGGCGCGACGCCCGCGCTCCTGGGGCCGACCGTCCTGCGGACATCGACCGCGGCGGCCGTGGCGTTGGGCGCGCTCGGCGTCCTGACCGATCGCTGGTCCGGCGCACCGCCCAGCGTGTGACCCGCGATAGGGAAAATGCACTCGTCGACGCAATGGCTAGAGTGGAGAGCAGGACGGGACGCAGTCGAACTCGTCCCGCATCGAGAGTCGAGAACCGAGAGAAGGCCATAGCCACCACGTGAGTGACAACATCCCTTTCGTCGGCACCAGAGGTGACGATGCGCAGGACACCACTCGTGCGTCCCGCGGACAGAAGCGGCAGTCCTCACGCCCGGTTCTGACCGAGGCGCGTGTGACCGAGTCCATCGAACTCGACCCCGCCGTGATGTTCCCTCTGCTCGGGTCCGCCGACGGCAACCTCCGGGCGCTCGAGCAGGTGCTCTCCGCCGAGATCCACGTACGTGGCAACGTCGTCACGTTCGAGGGGGCACCGTCCGACATCGCCGTCGGCAAGCGGGTGCTCACCGAGCTCGCCGCCGTCGTGGTCGCCGGCGGACCGGTCACTCCGGACGCGGTGCGGCGCACGGTCGCGATGCTCAGTCGCGGCGTGAGCGAGTCTCCCGCCGAGGTCCTGAGCCTGGACATCCTGTCCCGACGCGGCAAGACCATCCGGCCCAAGACGCTGAACCAGAAGCGCTACGTCGACGCGATCGACGCCAATACCATCGTGTTCGGCGTGGGTCCCGCCGGAACGGGCAAGACCTACCTGGCCATGGCCAAGGCGGTGCAGGCTCTGCAGGCGAAGCAGGTCAGCCGCATCATCCTCACGCGCCCGGCCGTCGAGGCGGGGGAGCGACTCGGGTTCCTCCCCGGCACACTGCACGACAAGATCGATCCGTACCTGCGTCCGCTGCACGACGCGCTGCACGACATGATGGACGTCGAAGCCATCCCGAAGCTCATGCAGGCGGGCATCATCGAGGTCGCACCGCTGGCCTACATGCGTGGCCGCACGCTGAACGACGCGTTCATCATCCTCGACGAGGCGCAGAACACCACGGCCGAGCAGATGAAAATGTTCCTGACCCGCCTCGGCTTCAACTCGAAGATCGTCGTCACCGGGGACATCACCCAGGTGGATCTCCCCGGCGGATCGCGCTCGGGACTGCGTGCCGCCACCGAGATCCTGGTGGACATCGACGACATCCACTTCGCCAAGCTCGACAGCAGCGACGTGGTCCGGCACCGACTGGTCTCCGACATCGTCGACGCCTACGACCGCTTCGACGCCGCGGACGCCAAGTCCGCCAACCGCGCTGCGCGTCGCAGTGGCGGTCCCCGCGCCGCGCACCACTGATGTGGGCGTGCACGGGCACGGAGTCGTCGTGGACTGGGGCGTCGCCGAGCACTAGTACGGTGTTCGCATGAGCATCGAGGTCTCCAACGAATCCGGGATGGACGTCGGAGAAGAGGATCTGATCGCGGTCGCGCGCTACGCCATCGCGCAGATGGACGTGCATCCGGCAGCCGAGCTGTCCATGGTCCTCGTCGACTCCGCCACCATGGCCGATCTCCACATGCGCTGGATGGACCTGCCAGGTCCCACCGACGTGATGTCGTTCCCGATGGACGAGCTCGAGCCGGGCGGTCGCCCGGACTCACCGGACCCCGGTCCGTCGATGCTCGGAGACATCGTGCTGTGCCCGTCGTTCGCGGCGGACCAGGCCGAGAAGGCCGGGCACCCGCTCGAGCACGAACTCGCACTCCTCACCGTGCACGGCGTGCTGCACCTCCTCGGCTACGACCACGCGGAGCCGGACGAGGAGAAGGAGATGTTCGGCCTGCAGAACAGCATCCTCGAGGACTGGTACGAGAGCCTGCGCCAGGCCGAGCGCGACGCTCTGTCTGCTGCTCGGGACGCGAAACTGTTGGGCAGCACCGGTTTCGCGAATCCCCGGACCGATGCCGGTGGTGAGTCGACCCGGTGACCAGCGCTCCGGCACTGATCGTGCTCGCGGTTGTCCTCGTCCCTCTCGGCGGCCTCTTCGCCGCCATCGACTCCGCCGTCAACACCGTCTCCTCTGCACGCGTCGAGGAGATGGTGAAGGAATCTCGGGGCGGGGCGAGCGAACTGCTCCGCATCCTCGAGGACCGTCCGCGGTACGTGAATCTCATGGTCCTGCTGCGCATCCTGTGCGAGATCGGGTCCACGGTCCTGCTCGCCGGAGCGTTGCTGGACCTGCTCGCGCCGGCGCAGGCACTGGCCATCGCCGCCGGCGTCATGGTGGTGGTCGACTACGTCGTCATCGGCGTGGGACCCCGCACACTCGGCCGCCAGCACGCGTACTCCCTCTCGCTGGGGTCGTCCTACCCGCTGCGCGCCATCGGCATCCTGCTGGGCCCGGTGAGCCGGTTGCTCATTCTCGTCGGCAATGCGATCACGCCCGGCCGTGGCTTTCGCAACGGTCCCTTCGCCTCCGAGATCGAACTGCGGGAACTCGTCGACATGGCGCAGGAGCGCGGCGTGGTCGCCGACGACGAGCGCCGCATGATCCAGTCCGTGTTCGAGCTCGGCGACACCTCCGCACGCGAGGTGATGGTGCCGCGCACCGAGATGGTGTGGATCGAGCGTGACAAGTCCGCCGGACAGGCGACCACCCTCGCCGTGCGGAGCGGGCATTCGCGGATCCCGGTGATCGGCGAGAACGTCGACGACATCCTCGGCGTCGTCTATCTCAAGGACCTCGTGCAACAGACGTACACGTCGTCCGACGGTGGCCGCAGCGTGCGTGTCGACGAGGTCATGCGTCCCGCGGTGTTCGTCCCGGACTCCAAGCCGCTGGACAGCCTGCTGGCCGAGATGCAGAGGGACCGCAAGCACATGGCGGTCCTGGTGGACGAGTACGGCGGTGTCGCCGGCCTCGTCACCATCGAGGACGTGCTCGAGGAGATCGTCGGCGAGATCGCGGACGAGTACGACACCGACGAGGTGGCCCCGATCGAGGAACTCGAGGACGGCCGCTTCCGGGTGTCGTCCAGGCTTCCTCTCGAGGACCTCGGCGAACTGTTCGACATCGAGATCGACAACGACGAGGTGGACACCGTCGGCGGCCTGCTGTCCTACGAGATCGGGCGCGTCCCGCTGCCGGGCGCCCGTGTCGAGGCACACGGGTTGATCCTGGTGGCCGAGGGCGGCTCCGATGCGCGCGGACGAGTGCGCGTGAGCACCGTGACCGCCGAGAAGCTTCCCGAACCGGACGCCGACGACGAGGACTCCGAGTCGTCGGACGAGAGAGACGAGATCGACCATGACCGAGACTGACGACTTCCACTCCGGGTTCGTGTGCTTCGTCGGACGGCCCAACACCGGCAAGTCCACTCTGACGAATGCCCTGGTGGGAGCCAAGATCGCCATCACGTCCTCCCGGCCCCAGACCACACGCCACACCATTCGGGGCATCGTGCACCGGGACCACGCGCAGCTGATCCTCGTGGACACCCCGGGCCTGCACCGGCCGAGGACCCTGCTCGGGCAGCGTCTGAACGACCTGGTGCGCGACACCTACTCGGAGGTCGACGCCATCGGTCTCTGCATCCCGGCGGACGAGAAGATCGGCCCCGGCGATCGCTGGATCTTGGAGCAGGTCCGCCACAACGCGGGCAGGACAGCGCTGGTCGGTCTGGTGACCAAGATCGACAAGGTCTCCAAGCAGCGCGTCATGGAGCAGCTGATCGCCGTCTCGAACCTGCTCGGTCCGGACTGCGAGGTGGTCCCCGTGTCCGCCGCGTCCGGCGAGCAGGTGGAGGTCGTCGTCGACGTCTTCGCGAAGGTGTTGCCGCCCGGGCCTGCGTTCTACCCCGACGGTGAGCTGACGGACGAGCCGGAGGAGACCCTCATGGCCGAGTTGATCCGGGAGGCGGCGCTCGAGGGAGTGCACGACGAGCTCCCGCACTCCCTGGCCGTGGTCATCGAGGAGGTCGGGCCCCGCGAGGGGTCGGACACGATGCTGGACGTGCACGCCATTCTCTACGTCGAACGTCAGTCGCAGAAGGCGATCGTCATCGGCAAGGGTGGCGCTCGACTGCGCGACGTGGGTACAGCGGCTCGCGGTCAGATCGAGAAGCTGCTCGGCACCCGCATCTACCTCGACCTCCGCGTCAAGGTGGCCAAGGACTGGCAGCGCGATCCCAAGCAGATGGGCAAGCTGGGCTTCTGACCCGCGCTACCGTGCCGCGCTCCATCGTCGCGACACGGTAGTTCCGGGTGCAGGTTCAGGACAGGTGCTCAGGCTCTGTCTGAGTCTTGTGGTGCTCGTCGGAGCGCATGGCGTCCTGGCCGCCGTGCCCCACTCCCGGGCTGCCGGCCCTGGCCGGACTCAACGAGACGACGATCGACTTCGACGTGGGGCAGTTGCTGTCGGTCGCCGACGAGTCCAACGGAACCAGCGGGTTGGTCTCCGGGTAGTAGGCGGCCGCGGACCCCTTGGGCGTCTGGTACTCGACGATCCGGAAGTTCTCGGCGACGCGCACCACGTCGTCGTCGTCCCACTTGGTGGTGATGTCGACGAAGTCGCCGTCCTTCATGCCGAGTTCCGCGATGTCCCCGCGGTTGACGAACACGACGCGGCGGCCGCCCTCGATTCCCCGGTACCGGTCGCTGAGCCCGTAGATCGTGGTGTTGAACTGATCGTGGCTCCGGAACGTCTGCAGCAGAAGGTGCTTCGGCGGCACCTGCAGTGCTTCGATGGGCGAGACGAAGAACTCGGCGAGGCCGGACTCCGTCTGGAAGGTCCGCGAGTCCCGCGGCGGGTGGGGGAGGACGAAGCCTCCGGGCCGACGAGCGTTGACCTCGTAGCCCTCGCACCCCGGAACCACCCGCGAGATGTGCTGACGGATGGTGCGGTAGTCGTCGCGCATACCCTTCCAGTCGAGACCGTAGCGGTCGCCGATCGTGGCTTCCGCGATCTGCGTGATGATCTCGACCTCGGACTTGACGTGCGGGCTGGGCGGATCGAGCGGACCGCGGGAGGAGTGCACCGAGCACGTCGAGTCCTCGACGCTGATCCACTGCGGCCCGCTGGCCTGGATGTCCTTCTCGGTGCGGCCCTTGGTCGGCAGGATCAGCGCCACGTCCCCGGTGACGAGGTGCGAGCGGTTGATCTTCGTCGAGATGTGCACCGTCATGTTCGTCTTGCGCATGGCATCGAAGGTGACGGTGCTGTCCGGCGTGGCCTGGGCGAAGTTGCCGCCGAGACCGAGGAAGAACTTCACCTTGCCATCGCGCATCCCGCGGATCGAGTCGATCGTGTCGAGACCGTTCTCGCGGGGCGGATCGAAGCCGAACTCGCTCTCGAGTGCGTCGAGGAAGTGCTTCGGCACCCGCTCCCAAATGCCCATGGTGCGGTCGCCCTGCACGTTCGAGTGGCCGCGCACAGGCAGTACACCCGCGTTGGCCTTACCGATGTTGCCCTGGGCGAACGCGAGGTTGGTGATCTCCTTGACGGTGTTCACGGCGTTGCGGTGCTGCGTGATCCCCATGGCCCAGCAGAAGACGGTGGCCTTCGAGTCACGCAGAAGCTTCGCTGCGTCGGTGATCTGCGCTCGGGAGAGACCGGTGACCGTCTCCACCTCGTCCCAGTCGACCGCCGAGACGTGCTGCTTCCAGAGATCGAAGTTGTTGGTGTACTTCTCGATGAACTCGTGATCGAGGGCGTCCCACTCGACCAGCAGCTTGCCGATGGCCTGGAAGAGCGCCAGGTCGCCGTTGATGCGGATCGGTAGGTGCATGTCCTCGAGATCGGTGCCGGGGCCCACCATGCCGCGCGGCGTCTGCGGATTCTTGAAATTGATGAGGCCGGCCTCGCGCAGCGGGTTGATCGCCAGGATCTTGGCGCCGTTCTGCTTGGCCTTCTCCAGCGCGGACAGCATGCGCGGGTGGTTGGTGCCCGGGTTCTGTCCGGCCAGGATGATGAGGTCCGCGCCGTACACGTCGTCGAGCACGACGCTGGCCTTGCCGATGCCCATCGACTCCTGCAGGGCGAAGGACGTGGACTCGTGGCACATGTTGGAACAGTCCGGCAGGTTGTTGGTGCCGTAGGCGCGGACGAAGAGCTGGTAGACGAACGCGGACTCGTTCGACGCGCGACCCGACGTGTAGAACGTGGCCTCGTCCGGGTGCAGCGAGCGCAACTCCTCGCCGATGAGGTCGAACGCCTCGTTCCACCCGATCTCCTCGTAGTGGGTACCGCCCGAGCGCTTGACCATCGGGTGCGTGATGCGCCCCTGCTGGCCGAGCCAGTGCTCACTGTGCGAGTCGAGGTCGGCGATGCTGTGGCGCGCGAAGAAGTCCGGGGTGGCGCGACGCTTGTCGGCTTCCTCGGCCACGGCCTTCGCGCCGTTCTCGCAGAACTCCGCGGCGTGCCGGTGGCCCGGATCCGGATCGGGCCATGCGCAGCTCATGCAGTCGAAGCCCTCGGCCTGGTTCAGTTCGAGCAGGGTCCGAGCGGTGCGCACCGGGCCCATGCGCTCGAGCGAGCGCTTCATCGAGACAGCGACGGCGGTCGGACCGGCGGCATGCGTCTTCGGCTTCTCGATCGACAGGTCGGCCTCGTCGTAGTCCCGAGAGTCGCGTGTGCGTGTCATCGATCTGTCACTCCTTCGTGTCGCGCGTGCCCCTCTGATCGAGGGTAGAGCGCCGCTCCGACACGACCTGCCGGACCGCGCGCTCCCTCCCTGTCTACCCGCGCCGACGGTTCCGTACCCGTCGCCTAGCGTGAGGCCATGACGAGAACTCGCACCGTGTCCGATCACGTCGACGTCGCGGCATCGCCCGACGAGGTCTACGCACTGGTCAGCGACCCGACGCAGACGCATCGGTGGAGCCCCGAGAACACGGGAGCGGTGGTGGACGCGCCGCTCCGCGGAGGAACCTACGAGGGCATGACGTTCGTCGGGCGCAACAAGCGTGGCCGGGCGACGTGGAGCACGCGGTGCGTGGTGACAGCCGCCGAGCCCGCACGGCGATTCGCGTTCCGGGTGGAGGTCATCGGGCCCGGCAAGCCGATCGTCCGCGCACGGAACGCGAGCTGGGAGTACACCTTCACGCCGGTGAACGGCGGCACCCGTGTCACCGAGACGTGGACGGACGATCGGCCGTGGCCCGACGCGGTGGCCGCGCTGTTCGACAAGGTGGCCACCGGGGGGAGTTCCTTCTCGTCCTTCCAGCGCCGCAATATCGCGCGGACGCTGGCGAATCTGCAGGCCGAGCTCGGCGCTCCCTGACCTCGCCGGTCGTCCTGCGTGGGACAATGACAGGGTGCCGGCGAGCAGAGGTGGAGTGTGAGGTCGTATCGCGATCATGCCGTCGTCCTGCGCCAGCACAAGCTCGGTGAGGCCGACCGCATCGTCACGCTCCTCACTCGCCGCCACGGACTCGTACGCGCAGTGGCGAAGGGCGTGCGCCGCACGACGTCGAAGTTCGGCGCCCGGCTCGAGCCGTTCGCCTACATCGACGTGCAGCTGTATCCCGGTCGCAACCTCGACATCGTGACGCAGGTGCAGACCGTCGAGTCGTTCGCATCCGACATCGTCGCCGACTACGGCCGCTACACCACGGGGTGCGCCGTCCTCGAGACCTCCGAGCGGCTGGCGGGTGAGGAACACGCTCCGGCGCCTCGCCTGCACCACCTGACCGTCGGCGCGCTGCGCACCCTGGCCTCCGGGGCTCGCGACTCGGAACTGGTGCTCGACGCGTTCCTGCTGCGGGCGATGAACTTCGCCGGATGGGCTCCGTCGCTGGACGAGTGCGCGACGTGTGCCGCGCCCGGCCCGCATCGCGCGTTCCACGTCTCCGCCGGGGGAGCGGTGTGCACCCACTGCCGCCCCGCCGGGTCCAGCACACCCTCGGTGGGAGTGCTCGACCTGATGTCGGCTCTGCAGAGCGGCGACTGGGCGGGTACCGAGGCGTCGACCGACTCGATGCGCGTGCAGGCGAGCGGTCTGGTGGCCGCACACCTGCAGTGGCATCTCGAACGGCAACTCCGCACCCTGCCCTTCGTCGAACGCAGCGGCGGGTCCGGGACCGCCGGGTCCGCGCCCGCCGGAGAAACTCCGGTCGGGCAGGATGAGACCCGTGATCCGTCGAAGTCCACGCGAGCAGCCCACCCGGCGTGAAGTCCGCGCGCCCGATCCGCACCCGTCCGGTGCCCGCGCGCCGATCCTGCAGCCCGAGCTGATTCCCCGCCACGTGGCGCTCGTCATGGATGGCAACGGACGCTGGGCGCAGGATCGCGGACTGCCCCGCACCGCGGGCCATGAGCGCGGCGAAGCCGTCCTCATGGACACGGTCTGCGGATGCATCGACATCGGCGTGCGGTGGTTGTCCGCCTACGCGTTCTCGACGGAGAACTGGCGCCGCAGCCCGGACGAGGTGAAGTTCCTCATGGGCTTCAACCGCGACGTCATCCGCCGCCGCCGCGACGAGATGCACGAGATGGGGGTGCGCGTCCGCTGGGCGGGGCGCCGACCTCGTCTGTGGCGCAGCGTCATCACCGAGCTCGAGACGGCGGAGGAGCTGACGAAGGACAACACCGTCATGACGTTGACGATGTGCGTCAACTACGGCGGTCGGGCCGAGATCGTCGACGCAGCGCGGGAAATCGCGCGGCGAGCTGCCGCCGGCCAACTCGATCCGGACAAGATCTCCGAGGCGTCGTTCGCCAAGTATCTGGACGAGCCCGACATGCCGGACGTCGATCTGTTCCTGCGTCCGTCCGGCGAGCAACGCACCTCCAACTTCCTGATCTGGCAGTCGGCGTACGCCGAGATGGTGTTCCAGGAAAAGCTCTTCCCCGATTTCGACCGTCGCGACCTGTGGGCCGCCTGTGTCGAATACGCCTCTCGTGACCGCAGATTCGGAGGTGTAAAATGAGTGAGGACGACATCGTGAGGGCACTGCAGGATCGTGCCCGTCTCGCCCTCGGCCAATTCGCCGACGTCAGCGTCGGAGACGACGGATCGCTCGGATTCTCGTATGCCGGAGCTCTGTGTTCGCTGCGCGCAGTGGCTCTCAGTCCCGGTCTCGAGGTCCTCTCGTTGACGGCGGTGCTGGCCTGGGATCGTCCGTCCTCGGGCACTCTGCGCGGGAAAGTCGCTGTGCGCAACAGTGAATCGCAATTCGGATCCATCTCCCTGACCACGCACGGATCGCAGGCAGACGTCGTCATGCGCTACACGTTCCCGGCGTCCGGACTGGACGACGAGCCGTTGATGACGATGCTGGTGTTGGTGCTCTCCGGTGTCGAGAAGGCGCGCGTCGGCCTCGTCCCGTGACCCGTCGGAGCGTCGGCGACATCGACGCCGAACACATCTGGCACCCGTATTCGGGATTCCCGTCTCCGCGTCCGGCGGTGGTGACATCGGCTGCGGGCGTGCGCATCACGTTGGACGACGGGCGCTCGCTGATCGACGGCATGAGTTCGTGGTGGGCTGCCGTCCACGGGTACGGCCACCCGGTCCTCGACGCTGCCGTTACGGCGCAACTGGGCGCCATGAGTCACGTCATGTTCGGCGGTCTGACGCACGAGCCGGCGGCCAGGCTGGCGGAACTGCTGGTGAGGATCACCCCGGAGGGGCTCGAGCGGGTGTTCTTCTGCGACTCCGGCTCGGTGTCCGTCGAAGTGGCGGTCAAGATGGCGCTCCAGTATCACCGGGCCCTGGGACGCCCCGACAAACGCCGGCTCCTGACATGGCGCGGCGGCTACCACGGTGACACTTTCACGCCGATGAGCGTGTGCGACCCCGACGGCGGCATGCACTCGGCGTGGTCGGGAGTCCTGGCGGAGCAGGTGTTCGTCGACGCGCCGCCGCGATCGGACACACCGTTCGACGAGAGCTATGCGGCGATGCTGCGCGAGACGATCGAGCGCCGCGCGTCCGAGCTGGCGGCGGTCATCGTCGAACCCGTCGTCCAGGGCGCCGGCGGTATGAGATTCCACGACCCACGCTACGTTCGCGTGCTTCGTGAGGCGTGCTCCGACCACGACGTCCTTTTGATCCTCGACGAGATCGCCACCGGATTCGGCCGCACCGGAACGTTGTTCGCGTCCGAGCACGCCGGTGTCGGCCCGGACATCCTCTGCGTCGGCAAGGCGCTGACGGGTGGGTACCTGTCGATGGCTGCGACGCTGTGCACGGCGGAGGTGGCGTCGGTCATCAGCGCGGGGCCCGCGGGCGGTCTGATGCACGGCCCGACCTTCATGGCGAATCCGTTGGCGTGCGCTGTGGCGGTGGCGTCGACGGAACTTCTGTTGGCACGGGATTGGCGGGCGGAGGTCGCGGCGATCAAGACGGGTCTCGGCCGCGAGTTGGTCCGTGCGAATGCTCTGCCGATCGTCCGCGACGTGCGGGTGCTCGGCGGTATCGGTGTGATCGAGCTCGACCGTGAGGTCGACGTCGCGCTCGCGACCGCGGCCGCCATGGCCCGCGGCGTGTGGATCCGGCCGTTCCGGAATCTGATCTACGCGATGCCGCCCTACGTCTGCACGGCCGACGACATCCGTGCGATCGGGGAAGCACTGGTGTGCGCGGCCGCAGCCACGCAAACTTGAACACTGTTCAAGTCCATGCGTAGGCTGCGCGTTCATGACCGACAGGGCACTGGCGTGGCTCGACGCCGCAGCGGTCCGGCGTACCGATGCCGGACTGCGGAGAGTCCTCCGACCACGGACACCCGACGACCATGTCATCGACGTGGCCTCGAACGACTACCTGGGTCTGAGCCGGCACAGCGCGGTGATCGCCGGCGCCCGTGATGCGCTGGATCGATGGGGAACCGGCAGCACCGGATCACGATTGGTCACCGGAACGACGACCGACCACCACGGCCTCGAGCTCGACCTGGCGGACTTCGTCGGCGCCGACTCCGGGCTGCTCTTCTCGAGCGGCTACCTCGCCAATCTGGGCGTGGTGTCGGCATTGTCCGGCGCGGGTTCGCTGATCGTCTCCGACACCGCATCACACGCGTCGCTGGTCGATGCGTGCCGCCTGTCGCGAGCGCGCGTGGAGGTGACGCCGCACCGTGATGTCGCTGCCGTGAACCTGGCCTTGTCGACGCGATCCGAGGCGCGGGCGCTGGTGCTCACCGACTCGGTGTTCAGTGCGGACGGTGATCTGGCGCCCCTCCGAGAGCTCTACGCGGTGACCCGGCGTCACGGCGCCGTTCTGGTCGTCGACGAAGCGCACGGTCTCGGTGTGCGAGGGGGCGGCGGGCGCGGACTGGTCCAGGAGTGCGGTCTCGCCGGCGCTCCCGACCTCGTCGTCACCGCGACGCTGTCGAAGGCTCTCGGAAGCCAGGGTGGAGTGGTTCTGGCGGAAGAAGTCGTGCGCGAGCATCTTCTGAACTCGGCCAGAACCTTCATCTTCGACACTGCTCCGGCTCCGGCATCGGTGGGGGCCGCGCACGCGGCGCTGGGGGTGCTCCGGCGCGAGCCGGATCGGGTAGGGGCGCTGCGTCGGCACGCAGGTCGGCTCGCCGCGGAACTGGGACTGGCCGACCTGCCGGAATCGGCGGTGGTCCCCGTGATCGTGGGCGACGCGAATTCCGCTCTCCGAGCCGCGAACGCGTGCCGCGCACAGGGCGTGTCGGTCGGATGTTTCCGGCCGCCGTCGGTGCCGGAAGGCCGCTCGCGCCTGCGGATCACGGCCCGCGCCGATCTGACCGACGGCGAGGTGTCCAGGGTGTGCACCGTGGTCGCGGGGGCGCTCGAGCAGGTGTCCCTGTGAGCGTTCTCGTGATCACCGGGACGTCGACGGACGTCGGGAAGACGATCGTCACCGCGGCACTCGCCGTCTTGCTGGAAAGCGCCGGGCACGTGGTCTCGGTGTGCAAGCCCGCCCAGACCGGTGTCGATCCGGACGAGGCCGGGGATCTGGACGCGGTCGTCGGCCTGTCGGACCCTCTGCGCCGCAGGCAGTACCGCGAGTGCGTGCGCTACCCCGATCCGCTCGCACCCGGCGTCGCGGCGCGGCGCAGAGGGCGTGCATCACTGTCCGTCGGCGACGTGGTCGACGCTGTCGGCGATCTTCCCGGAGCGGTGCTCGTGGAGGGCGCCGGGGGAGTGGCCGTTCGTTTCGACGACCGTGGGACCACCGTGCTGGACATCGCCCGCGCTCTTTACGCGCGGGTTCTGGTCGTCTCGCAGCCGGGCCTGGGAGCGCTCAATCACGCCGAGCTCACCGTGGACGCCGTGCGCCGTGCCGGACTGTGGTGCGTGGGCGTGGTTCTCGGCTCGTGGCCGACGGTGCCCGACCTCGCCGCTGTCACCAACCTCGCAGAACTCCCTGCCGTCACCGGCGTTCCGATTGTCGGCCGCATCCCCGACGGCGTCGGCTCGTGGCCGGCGGAACGTTTCGTCTCCACCGCGCCGACATGGTTCGCCCCCGATTTCGCGCCGTTCGCGTGAACCCACCGAAGGAGTCAGCATGACCGACACACCGACCGACGACGTTCTGCGCGAGGCCGAGCGCATCGTTCTCGACGAGGGCCGCCCACTCGACGTCGACCGAGTCCTCGCCGTTCTCGAGTTGCCCGACGACCGGGTCGCCGATGCACTCGATCTCGCTCACCGAGTGCGCATGCGCTGGTGCGGAGAAGAAGTCGAAGTCGAGAGCATCATCAGCGTCAAGACAGGGGGGTGCCCCGAGGACTGTCACTTCTGCTCCCAGTCCGGACTGTTCGTCTCCCCGGTGCGCGCCGCACGACTCGACATCGCCGAGTTGGTCGAGGCCGCGAAGCAGACGGCGAAGACCGGTGCGAGCGAGTTCTGCATCGTCGCCGCCGTGCGCGGTCCCGACGAGCGATTGATGAGTCAGGTCCAGGCCGGGATCGCGGCAATCCACGCGGAGGTGGACATCGATATCGCCTGCTCGTTGGGCATGCTCACCCGCGAACAGGCCGAGCGGCTCGCGAGTTGGGGTGTCCACCGCTACAACCACAATCTCGAGACCGCCAGGTCCTACTTCCCGACCGTCGTGACCACGCACACCTGGGAGGAACGCCAGGAGACTTTGACGACGGTCGCTGATGTCGGCATGCAGGTGTGCTGCGGTGGCATTCTCGGGATGGGCGAAAGTCTGCGTCAGCGAGCAGAATTCGCCACCGAACTCGCGGCGGTGAATCCGCACGAGGTGCCCCTCAATTTCTTCGATCCGCGACCCGGAACCCCGTTCGCCCACCTCGAGGTCCTGCCCGCAACCGATGCCCTCCGCGCCATCGCGGCATTTCGACTCGCGCTCCCGCGCACCACGTTGCGTTTCGCCGGTGGCCGCGAGATCACGCTCGGCGACCTCGGCGCGCGACAGGGCATCCTGGGCGGCATCAACGCCATCATCGTCGGCAACTACCTGACGACGCTCGGTCGTCCGGCCGAATCCGATCTCGATCTCCTGGCGGAGCTGAAGATGCCGGTCAAAGCGCTCGATGCCGCCATCTGAGTCCCCGGCGTTCGATGGGTGGACGGGAGCACCGCTGGCAGACGGGGCGCGACCACGGCCTCGTGACCTGGAGCCACCGCGGTACTGCGCGTGGTGCGGCCGCCGCATGGTGGTGCAGGTGTTCCCGTCCGGATGGTCCGCGCACTGTTCACGGCATCCACTGATCGAGGGATGACGAGCGTTCAGCGAGCGGCGCACTCGCTGCAGGTGCCGAAGATCTCGGCGGTGTGGCTGACGTCGCTGAACCCGTGCTTCGAGGCCACCGACTTGGTCCAGCGCTCCACGGCGGCACCTTCCACCTCGACGGTGAAGCCGCAGTCGCGGCACACCAGATGGTGGTGGTGACCGTCGGAGCACCGGCGATAGACGGACTCACCGGAATCGGTCCGCAGGACGTCGATGGTGCCGGCGTCCGCGAGGGCCTGCAGGGTGCGGTAGACGGTGGTGAGGCCGATACCGTCGCCACGCTTGCGCAGTTCGTCGTGCAGCTCCTGCGCCGACCGGAACTCGTCGACGGTCTCCAGCAGTTCGGAGATGGCGCTGCGCTGCTTGGTCGAGCGCACACCGATGGTGCGGGGAGCGGTCACGAGTGGTTCTCCTCCTGAGCGTGGGCGACGGCGTCGACGACGATGTGGGCGAGGTGGTCGTCCACCAGGCGGTACAGGACCTCGCGTCCGGCACGCTCACCGCGGACGACGCCCGCGGCCTTGAGGACGCGCAGGTGCTGGCTGATGAGGGGCTGCGTGACGCCCAGTGCACCGACCAGCTCGTGCACACACCGCTCCGACTCGCGCAGTTGCAGCACGATCGCGATGCGCACCGGAGCGGCGAGTGCACGCAGCAGGTCTCCCGCGCCGCCCAGCACGTCCTTGGACGGCAGCGGAACGGGGCTCGGAGCCGCGGGAGGGACCACCGTGTCGTCGATGCTCATGAAGGTCCTCCTGCACTGTCGGGTGGCGCTTAATGGAAACAGTAACCACTTTCGACATCTACTCTGATATGCGCGGACGTGCATGTCAACTCACCGGTGCTCGAAGACCGGGACGTCGCCGGATAGTCTGATGTGTCGCGAGCAGAGGGACACCCCCTCGCTCGGCAGTACTACCGACCACCCGAGATGGAGAGCTGGCCCCGTGGCACCGAAGTCCAAGATCGATACCGTCGCCAACCTGGCCAAACGCCGGGGACTCGTCTACCAGTGTGGCGAGATCTACGGCGGAACCAAGTCGGCGTGGGATTACGGCCCCCTCGGCGTGGAGCTGAAGGACAACATCAAGAAGCAGTGGTGGCGCAACATGATCACCAGCCGCGAGGACACGGTGGGTCTCGACTCGTCCGTGATCCTGCCGCGCGAGGTGTGGGAGGCGTCCGGCCACGTCGAGACGTTCTCCGACCCGCTGGTCGAGTCTCTCCACACCCACAAGCGCTACCGCGCCGATCACCTTCTCGAAGCGTACGAGGAGAAGCACGGCCACCCGCCGGAGAACGGTCTCGCCGACATCCGCGATCCCGAGACCGGCGAGCCCGGCTCCTGGACCGAGCCGCGCGCCTTCTCCGGACTGCTCAAGACGTTCCTCGGACCCGTCGACGACGAGGCAGGCTTGCACTACCTCCGCCCCGAGACGGCGCAGGGCATCTTCGTCAACTTCGCCAACGTGCTCACCACGTCGCGCAAGAAGCCGCCGTTCGGCATCGGCCAGATCGGCAAGAGCTTCCGCAACGAGATCACGCCCGGCAACTTCATCTTCCGCACCCGCGAGTTCGAGCAGATGGAGATGGAGTTCTTCGTCAAGCCCGGCGAGGACGAGCAGTGGCACCAGTACTGGATCGACTACCGCATGAAGTGGTATACCGACCTGGGCATCGACCCGGAGAACCTGCGCCTGTACGAGCACGCGCAGGAGAAGCTGTCGCACTACTCCAAGCGCACCGTGGACATCGAGTACCGCTTCGAGTTCCAGGGCAGCGCGTGGGGCGAGCTCGAGGGCGTCGCCAACCGCACCGACTTCGACCTGTCGACGCACTCGAAGCACTCGGGCACCGACCTGAGCTTCTACGACCAGGCCAACGACGAGCGCTACACCCCGTACGTCATCGAACCTGCGGCGGGACTGACCCGTTCGCTCATGGCCTTCCTCGTCGACGCGTACCACGAGGACGAGGCGCCCAATGCGAAGGGCGGCGTGGACAAGCGGACGGTGCTGCGACTCGATCGTCGTCTGGCGCCGGTCAAGGCCGCCGTGCTCCCGCTGAGCCGCAACGCCGACCTGACGCCCAAGGCCAAGGACCTCGCGGCGACTCTGCGACAGAACTGGAACGTCGAGTTCGACGACGCCGGCGCCATCGGTCGCCGCTACCGTCGCCAGGACGAGATCGGCACCCCGTTCTGCATCACGGTCGACTTCGACACGCTGGACGACCATGCGGTCACCATCCGCGAGCGCGACAGCATGGCACAGGAGCGGATCGCCCTCGATCAGGTCGAGGGCTACCTCGCCACCCGCCTGCTGGGCTGCTGACCGCTACTTCTGTAGAGCAGCGGTCATCTGCTCCTCGGTCTCTTTCCCGACCCGCTCGAAGGCGATGCCGGCGAGCGGGTCGGCCAGTTTCGCGAGGCCGTTGAACTCGATGTTCGCGTGATAGGTGATCTCGGTGGAGGTCGGGCCGGCCTCGTTCAGCGTGATGTCGTCGGTGCTCGTCGCGGTCTTGTTCGTGCCCTTCAGGACGATGTGGCCGGGCTCGTCGACCTCGAGGCGGTAGGTCAGCTCCGTCGAGATTCCGTACAGCTTCGACGTGTTGTTCCATTCCGTGCCGACGGCGACCGGTCCGGGCGTGGACTGCGTGCACTCCACGGTGCCCGGATCCCATTCGGTGGCGTTCGCGAAGTCGCGCAGGTACGCGGCCACGTCCGCCCGTGATCGGGTGACGGTGAAGGTGCGGGTGACATCGACCATGGCGTGTCTGACTCCTGAACTAGAGGATGCGTACCGGGCAGGGATGCCCTCGTCGGACTCGGTCCAATCTGGAGCTACCTGGCGCTTGCGCGCTGCTGATACCCCACCAACTGGCGCCGCACCGAGACGGGCACCGGAATGCGGGTGTGGACCGGCACACCGTCACCCACTGCGATCCACGCGGGGAACACGAAGGGCTTCGTGGCGTCCGCGATGACATGCGGTTCGCAGGACGCCGTCGACAGCGTGACCGGGACGTCGATGCGCGACGATGTCGGCGAGTTCGGCGGCGGCACATTTTTCGGCATGGATTCGCTGCAGGGTGTCGTTCTGCGACGCGAGCGGGACCTCGACAGCGATGTCGTCACTCGTCTCGACGACCGCTGTCGCCGGTTCCGTTCCGGGCTCAGAAACGTCCGCCGGACGAGCGTCCGATGCGACCCGAGCTGCCGGAGCCGCCGAACGAGCGCGGACCGCCGCCGAATCCGCCGTAGCCACCGCCGCGACGGTTCCCGTACGAACGGCCCCCGGAGAAGCCGCCCCGCAGCACGCTGTCGATGAGCACGCCGGTGAGTATGCCGCCCGCCGAGGACGAGCCGCCGTACCCACCGCTGTGCCGAGGGCGCTGTGTCGCCTCCCAGTCGGCGACGTCCGCCTGAGCGAGGTGCGACGCCTGCGCGGCGAGGGACAGGGCGGCCGCGGCGTGCTGCAGAGCGCGCGGCGCGTCCGTGGCACCCAGCTGCTGGGCGGCCTGGACGTGCCGTTCGGCCTCGGCGAGCCGCGTGCGCGCCTGGACCTTCACCGCGCCGCTGCGAGCGCCGATGTACTCGCTCGCGGCCCGCACCTGTGCCTGCGCCGAGGCGAGATCTCGGTCGAGCCGAGCACGGGCATGGTCGTCCTGTTCCTTGCTCTGCGTGGCGGCGGCGAGCGCGGAGTCGAGTTGCGCGTCGGCGGCGACGAGAGCGTTCATGGTGCCCAGCGGATCCTGCGCGCCGCGAGTCCGTGCCCGCGTCAACGCCTCGGCGACGGCGGTCCGTGCTGCGGCGAGCTGGTCTCCGCCGTGCGAGGCGAGGCGGTCCGCCGACGCGATGTCGGCCTCCGCATCGGCCATCGCCGCGTCGAGTCCGGATCGGGCGGCCTCGATGTCGGCGTCGGCGTGCTCGACGGCATCGAGCAGCGATCGGGCGCGCGACAGTGCACTCTCCGCGGTGCGCACCGCGGCCACCACAGGTCCCTGGTGACCCACCGGTTGCGCGGCAGCATCGCGCCCGTCGTCGATGCCGGCGTCCGCGAGCTCCAGCTGTTCCTTCGCCAGATCGACGTTGTTCGCCACCGGTGCGAGGACGGAGCTGTCGTACCGCCCCGCGAGGCTCGTCAGGGTCGCCGCCGCCGCGTCCAGCCGCGCCGTCTGCTCCACCTGCCCGCGCGTGAGCGCGTCGAGACGGGAGTCCGCGTCGATCAACAGGTTCCGGATCTCGTCGAACTCGGCGACCTTCTCGTCGAGGTGCCGGTCCGCGTCACTGCACGAGGTGATGATCGACAGGAGCATCTGGCGCCGCTCGTCGGGCGACTCGGGGATCGCGTCGTCCAGACGCTGCCTCGTCTCGAACGCGGCCGCGAGCGCGCGGCGGGCACCGTCGAGAGCTTCGACGAACGGGCGAGCCGCGGCCTGTCCCAGTTCGCCGACGGCAGTGGACAACTCGTCGGCACTGGCCCGGATCGCCTCGTCGGTCTCCACCAGCAGAGCACGGGAACGCTCGTCCAGGACGTCGAGCGGGAGAGCGGCGAAGGCCGCGGGGTCACTGCCGTCCAACTGCTCGGCGGCCTCCAGTGCATCGGCTCGCCGCCGCCGTGCGCGCAGCCGAGTGAAGGCGAAGGCACCCAGTACGAGGACGAGGATCACGCCGACGGCGACCCAGAGACCTGCCGATCCCGAGCCGGTGGTCGACGCCGCCTTGCCCAAACCGGTGGCTGCCGCCGTCGCCGCGCCCGCCCAGTTCTCCTCGCGCAGCGCCGGTTCGATCGAGGCCTGCTCGAGTTCGGAGATCTCCGAGTCCGAGATGCTCGACAGCGCCTGGGGAACGTTCAGGACGTACGAGCGGGCCTGCGTCGCGACCGCCATGAGCACATCACGGTCCCCGAAGTCGCTGGTGGACGCCGTGCGCTCACCCCACGAGGTGGCAGCCTGGCCCGAGAAGTCGTCGACGAAGACCACCCAGAGTCGGAAGCCCTGCTCGTCGTAGAGGGTGTCGACGGCGGACTGCACCTCGGACACCTCACCGGCATCGAGTGCGCCGGCCTGATCGGTGACCTGCTCGGGCACTCGGAACGGTTCCTCGGCGGAGGCGGGCACGCCCACACCGACCACGGCGAGGACGAACAGGATCGCGGTGGTGGCGGCACGCAGGAGCACTCGGACCCGGGTCATGGTGGGAACCTACCGGGAGCGTGGCCGAACGGTGCGAACGAGGACGAGAGACCCGTGACAACTGTCATGCCGCGGTCGTGACGCACGAACGAGGGTTCGTCCCTCGTATCGGAGCAGTGTTCTTCTCATGACCACACCAGCGATTCACCTGGATCATCTGCGGAAGTCGTTCGCCGGGCCGGGCCACACCCGCGTCCAGGCCGTCGACGACCTGTCCCTCGTCGTGCACCCGGGCGAGATCGTCGCGTTCCTCGGGCCCAACGGCGCCGGCAAGACCACCACGATCGACATGATGCTGGGTCTCGGTCGTCCTGACGAGGGCTCCGTCGCGCTCTTCGGCGGATCGCCCGAGGACGCCGTCGCGACGGGCCGCGTGTCGGCGGTGATGCAGAGCGGGGGACTGCTGAAGGACATCACCGTCGAGGAGACCGTGCGGCTCATCGGCACGCTGTACTCGACCACCCGGCCCGTCTCGGAGGTCCTGGCACGCGCAGGCATCGCGGACATCGGGGGCCGGATGGTGGGGAAGTGCTCCGGCGGACAGCAGCAGCGGTTGCGGTTCGCGCTCGCCCTGCTCCCGGACCCCGACCTCATCGTGCTCGACGAGCCGACCACGGGCATGGACGTCGAGGGCCGACGTGAGTTCTGGGCCGCCATGCGCGAGGACACCTCGCACGGACGCACGGTCCTGTTCGCCACGCACTACCTCGACGAGGCGGACGCGTACGCCGACCGCATCGTGCTGCTGCGCGACGGGCGCATCGTGGCGGACGGCACCGCGGCCGAGATCAAGAACGTGGCGTCCGGCCGACGGGTCTCGGCGATCCTGCCGGGCGCGCGGGCAGCCGATCTGCTGGTCGTTCCCGGCGTCGACGACGTCGAGATCCACGGTGACCGGCTCACCGTCCACGCGACGGACTCGGATGCGGTCGCTCGACACCTGTTCGCACACACCGCTGCTCGCGAGGTGGAGATCGTGCCCCACACTCTCGAGGACGCGTTCCTGACCCTCACCACCGACACCACCGGGAGCCTCGCATGACCGCCACCGATTCGACCACCACCACCACCGTCCGGACGATGCCGGCGCGGGGCGGATTCAACGCCGGCTTCCTCGCACTCGAGATGCGCCGGATGTTGCGGAACCGACGCACCATCATCTTCGCGCTCGTCGTCCCGCCGATCTTCTTCCTCATCTTCGGGCTGCAGGGTGATCTGAAGACCGAGTCGGCAGGATCGGCGAACGTCACCGGCTACGTCATGGTGAGCATGGCCCTCTACGGCGCGATGCTGGCCACCACGAGTGGCGGCGCCATGGTCTCGATCGAACGCGGACTCGGATGGAGCCGTCAGCTGCGGCTCACCCCGCTGACCCCCACCGCGTACATCGCAGTGAAGGTCGTCGTCGCCATGGCGCTCGGGCTCGTGTCCGTGGCCGTCGTCTTCGCCGTCGGTGCGGCGACAGGCGCGACTCTTCCCGCCGCGGCATGGGTGGAGTGCTTCGTGCTCGCCTGGATCACCTCGATCGTGTTCGCGGCGTTCGGCCTCTTCATGGGGTACCTGCTGCCGTCTGAGAACGTGATGCAGATTCTCGGACCCGGTCTCGCTGTGCTCGCCTTCGCCGGTGGTCTCTTCGTCCCGGCGAGTGGATGGTTCGCGACCGTGGCGAAGTTCGTCCCGACGTACGGGGTGGCCACGTTGGCGCGATCTCCGCTCGGGGACACCTCGTGGACGTCGCTGGTGGAGGCGCTCGTCAACGTCGCGGTGTGGACGACGATCTTCGTGATCGGCGCGATGACGATGTTCCGCAAGGACACCGCCCGCGTATGACACGTCCGGACACCGGGGGGTCTAGCGTGGCGGCGGTGAGCAGGACCACCGCCGCCGCGCTCGGCCGTCGTCAGGGCCTCGTGCAGTCACTTCGGTCGCATGTCGTCATCGAGCCGCGCGAGGTGAACGTCGACGACAGCGAGGGGACGCGACTGCGCGCCGCCGTGCGCCGAGGCTGGATCTTCAGTGCGGTGTGGCTGGCCTACCTGATCTATCCGGTACGGGCGGTGTGGAGTTACGACGGGCCTCTGTACTGGCAGGTGGCCGCAGCGCTGTGTCTGCTCGCCTTCGCCGCGGTGTTCCTGGGTGGCTTCCGCGACTTCCGTGGTCGGCTGCACGCCGAGGCGCAGGTGCGAGTACCCCGACAGTGGGCTGTGGTGGTGGCGCTGATGCTGCTGCTGGTTCCGGTCGCTCCCGCAGCCGGCGACTCCGTGTTGACGGGATGCGTGTTCGTGGCGGTTCTCGCCGTCATGACCCTCCCGCCCCGATCGGGTCTCCTCGTGCTCGCTGCGAACGTCGCCGCGGTCGAGGTGCTTCCCCGTGTCGTCCCGAAGTGGACCCCGGACGATTCCGCCGGGTTCACCGTGGCGGTGGCCGCGTTCGCCGCCTGGGGAATCAGCCAACTCGTCGCTCGCAACATTCAGCTGGACGAAGCGCGCCGTCGCCTGTCGGACCTGGCCGTCGTCGAGGAGCGCGAGAGAGTGGCCCGCGACGTCCACGACATCCTGGGTCACTCGTTGACCGTCATCACCGTGAAGGCGGAACTGGCCGGGCGACTCGTCGAGGTGGATCCGGCGCGTGCCGCCGTCGAGATCGCCGACGTCGAGAGCCTCTCGCGCGCAGCGCTCGCCGACGTGCGATCGACGGTGGGCGGGCTGCGACACCTGCGACTCGACACCGAGATACGCGGAGTGCGCAGCGCCGTCGAAGCGGCAGGGATGACACTGCACATCGAGGGGTCGGTGCGTGACGTGGCGGAGGAGTTCCGTGAGCTGTTCGCCTGGGCGCTCCGGGAAGCGGTGACGAACGTGGTGCGTCACAGCGGCGGAACCGAGTGCCGGGTGCGACTCGATGCCCGCCGGATCACCGTCGCGGACAACGGCATCGGGCCGCAGGGCGAGTCCACGGGCACCGGCCTGCGCGGGCTGACCGACCGGGCGGACGCAGTCGGCGCCGCCGTCCGGGTCGCACGGGGAAGTGACGGCGGGTTCACTCTCACGGTGACGGCGCCGTGACGATCCGACTCCTGCTGGCCGACGACCAGGCCCTGGTCCGCGGCGCTCTGGCCGCCCTGTTGGGACTCGAGCACGATCTCGACGTCGTCGCGGAGGTGGGGCGCGGCGACGAGGTGGTGCCCGCAGCGCTCGAGCACCGTCCCGACGTGGCGCTTCTCGACGTCGAGATGCCCGGGGGAGACGGCATCGCCACCACCGCCCTGCTGCGGGCGGCAGTCCCCACGTGTCGCGTGCTCGTGGTCACCACCTTCGGACGGCCCGGGTACGTGCGGCGGGCCATCGACGCCGGTGCCGGCGGATTCGTGGTCAAGGACACGCCCGCTCGCCAGCTCGCCGAGGCGGTCCGGCGGGTCCACGCCGGGATGCGCGTCATCGACCCGGCGCTGGCCACGGAGACGCTGACGGCCGGGAACTCGCCGTTGACTCCGCGGGAGCGGGACGTCCTGTCCGCGGCGCGCGCCGGGACCACCGCCGGGTCGATCGCCGGCGCGCTGCACCTCTCGGAGGGCACGGTGCGCAACCATCTCTCCGCTGCCATCGGCAAGACCGGCGCCACCACCCGCGCCGAGGCCGTGCGCATCGCCGAGGACAACGGGTGGCTGTGAGGCGCGGCGGACCGATCTCCGCGGGTGCGGCTGGCAGAATCGACGTGTGACTACCGACTACCACTACGACGACCCGTATGTGCCGCAGCCCGATCGCCTCGGCTTCGGCGGCACCGTCGCGCGCTGGCTCCGTCGGCTGGTCGCGGGCGTGGTCCTCGTGGGAGTGCTCCTCGTCGGTGGGACCGCCGTGCGGGTGTGGCAGGTGGCTCGGATCGACGATCACACGCCGTCGGACGCCATCGTCGTGCTCGGCGCGGCCCAGTACGACGGCGTCCCCTCGTCGGTCTTCGAGGCGCGACTCGAACAGGCGTCGGCGCTGTTCTCCAGCGGGGTCGCCCCGCTGATCGTGACGGTCGGTGGCAAGCAGGTGGGCGACAACTACACCGAGGCGGCATCGGGTCGGAACTACCTGATGGATCAGGGTGTTCCGGGCGAGGACATCGTCGCCGTCGAGGAGGGATCGGACACGCTGCGCAGCATCGAAGCCGTGGCGGCCGAGTTGGCGACGCGAGGCCTGACCGACATCACGCTGGTGAGCGATCCGTGGCACTCGCTGCGTACCCGCACCATGGCACGCGACGCCGGGCTGGATGCCTGGACGTCGCCCACGCGCCAGGGTCCCGCCGTGTTCACCCGAGAGTCGCAGATCCACGGAATCGCCAGGGAGACGGCAGCTCTGCTGTGGTATCAGCTGACGCATTACTCCGCCGACTTCCAGTACACGGCCAGCCAGTGACGCAGTACGACGCGGCGGACCTCGAACGACTGGTGGCGGAAGGGCCGAAGACGGCCGCGCTGGTGCTCACCGAGACGCCCGGCGACTCGCGCGGACACTTCGCCCGTGATCGCGCCCGCGTGCTGCACTCGGCCGCGTTGCGACGACTCGCCGACAAGACTCAGGTCACCGGTCCCCGCGAGGGCGACACGCCCCGTACCCGCTTGACGCACTCCCTCGAGGTGGCTCAGATCGGGCGCAGCATCGCCGACGGCATCGGCTGCGATCCCGATCTGGTGGAACTGGCCGGGCTGGCTCACGACATCGGCCATCCGCCCTACGGCCACAACGGCGAGCGAGCTCTCGACGAGGTGGCCGAGTCCTGCGGCGGGTTCGAGGGCAACGCTCAGAACCTTCGGATCCTCACGGTGCTGGAACCGAAGGTCCTCACCGAGGACGGCGCCAGCGCCGGGCTGAACCTCACTCGTGCCTCGCTCGATGCCGCGATCAAGTACCCGTGGCTGCGGCCGCGGCCGGGCGCGAAGTTCGGCGCCTACGACGACGACGCCGACACCCTCACCTGGATCCGCGAGGGCGCACCCGAGGGCCGTCAGAGCCTGGAGGCGCAGGCGATGGACTGGGCCGACGACGTCGCGTACTCGGTGCACGACGTGGAGGACGGCATCATCGCCGGGCGCATCGACCTCCGGTCGCTGGCCGACCCCAGCGAGCAGTCGGCCCTCGCGGAGATGTCGGTGAGCGAGTTCCGCGGCTTCGACCGTGACCACATGCGCGAGGCCGCTCAGCGGTTGTCGGAGATGCCGGTGGTCACCGATGCGTCCGGATACGACGGCACTCTCGTCCGCTCGGTGGCGCTCAAGCGGATGACGAGCGAACTGGTGGGCCGATTCACCACCGCCGCCATCTCCAGCACCCGGGAGGCGGCCGACGGCAGGCCTGTGCGGCGCTACGAGGCCGATCTCTCCGTACCGTCGCTGGTGCGAGCTGAGGTGGCGCTGCTCAAGACGATGGCGCTGCGCTACGTGATGTCCGACGCCGGACACCGGCTGCGACAGGACCGCCAGCGCGATCGGATCCACCGCGTCGCGGCCTGGCTGCTGTACTCGGCACCGACCTCGCTCGATCCGATGTTCGTTCCCGTGTGGAACGCCGCCGCGGACGACGCCCAGCGCACCCGCGTCGTGGTCGATCAGATCGCGTCCTACACGGAGTCGCGGCTCGAACGGGTGGACAAGGGCAGCCTCGGCGCACAGGCGTCCTGGGGTTAGCCGATCCGGGTCGGTAGGGCGGGGGAGCCGTGTCGGACCCGGCACTAGACTGGGCTCGTGGCCGGCCGGATACCTGAACGCGATGTAGCCGCCATTCGCGAACGCACTCGCATCGAGGACATCGTCGGTGAGTACGTCGCGCTCAAGGCTCCGCGTGGCGATTCCATGAGCGGGCTCTGCCCGTTCCACGACGAGAAGAACCCGTCGTTCCACGTCCGGCCGAATCACGGCACCTTCCACTGCTTCGGCTGTGGTGAGGGCGGCGACGTCTACACGTTCCTGCAGAAGATCGAGCACATCACGTTCGTCGAGAGCGTCGAGCAACTCGCAGATCGGCTCAACTACTCCATCTCGTACGAGGGCGGCGGCACCTCGGTGCAGCGCGATCGCGGTACCCGGTCCCGCCTCGTGGCGGCCAATGCGGCAGCGCAGCAGTTCTACGCCGAGCAGCTCGGATCACCCGAGGCGCAGGCGGCGCGGAACTACCTGACGCAGCGCAACTTCGATGCCGCCGCGGCACAGGAGTTCGGGTGCGGGTTCGCCCCGAGTGGGTGGGACACGCTCACCAAGCATCTGCTGAACAAGGGCTTCGAGTTCAAGGAACTCGAGGCGGCCGGGCTGTCTCGCGAGGGCAAGCGGGGGCCGATGGACCGGTTCCACCGTCGGTTGCTGTGGCCCATCCGCAACCTGTCCGGTGACGTCATCGGCTTCGGCGCACGCAAGATCTTCGACGACGACACGATGCCGGGCAAGTACGTCAACACGCCGGAGACGTTGCTGTACAAGAAGTCTCAGGTGCTGTTCGGCCTGGACCTGGCGAAGAAGGACATCGCCAAGGGGCACCAGGCCGTCGTGGTCGAGGGATACACCGACGTCATGGCCATGCACCTGGCCGGGGTCACGACGGCGGTCGCGTCGTGCGGCACCGCGTTCGGCGACGACCATCTCGCGTTGCTGCGTCGACTGCTGATGGACGACAAGTTCTGGCGCGGCGAGATCATCTACACCTTCGACGGGGACTCCGCTGGTCAGGCCGCCGCGATGAAGGCCTTCTCGGGAGACCAGAAGCTCGCTGGCCAGACGTTCATCGCGGTGGCTCCGGACGGGATGGATCCGTGCGACCTGCGCCTCGAGAAGGGCGATGCGGCGGTACGTGATCTCGTCGCGCGTCGTACCCCGCTCTTCGAGTTCGCCATCCGCGGCGCTCTGTCCGAGTGCGACCTCGACACCGCCGAAGGGCAGGTCGAAGCACTGCGCCGCACCGTGCCGATGGTCGCGCAGATGAAGGACCGTGCGCTGCGGGACAACTACGCGGCTCGGCTCAGCGGCTGGGTGGGCTGGATCGACGAGCGCATGGTGGTCAACCGGGTGCGCGAGGAAGCGGCCAAGATCGCGAAGGGTGGCGCTCCGGCGCCGCTCCGGCGGCCGGTGCGCAGTACCGAGACCGAGAAGGCCGCGCCGGTCGGACCGGCCCATCCGGCGCGCAACGACCCCACGCTGTGGCCGCAGCGCGAAGCCCTCAAGGCCGTCATGCAGCACCCCGGTATCGCCGGGTCCGTGTTCGATTCGCTGCCGCCCGAGACGTTCGGGCACCCGGCGTACGCCGCGGTGTCCGAGGCGGTCCGCGAGGCCGGTGGAACGGCCGCGGGGCTCGGGGGCGGGGAGTGGCTCGACGCCGTCGGCAAGAAGGCGGAGCCGAAGGGATTGCGCTCACTGGTCACGGAACTGGCCGTCGAGGCCATGCCCATCTCCGACGAGGCGACCCCGCGCTACATCTCGGGGGTGCTCGCGCGACTGCAGGAGGTGTGGGTCGGCCGGCAGGTGGCGGAACTGAAGTCGAAGCTGCAACGCATGTCACCGATCGAGAAGCCGGACGACTACAACGCGCTGTTCGGCGACCTCATCGCGCTCGAGCAGTACCGCCGCAGCCTGTTGGAGCAGGCCGTCGGCAGCACCACGGACGCGGAGTTTCCGGCCGTCTAGAGCTTGTCGTGCGGGATGTAGAGCTGAGTGTCGTCGACCTGCTTCATCGGCTCGAGCTTCGGCTGCGTGCTGAGGGTGTCGGCCAACTTCTGGCGTCCGGCCGACACGACCTTCTTCGTCGCGGGGGACGACGCGACGGCCTTCGTGGCCCGGCTGATCTGTTCGTAGCGGGCCCGCCCCGCCTTGGTGCCGAGCACGTATCCGGCGGCGATGCCGGCCAACATTCCCATCATGTGAGCGTGAGTCCTTCCGAGACGTCTCCCCATATCCTGCCCGACAGCGTGGACATGCGCCGTGGGCGGGGGGCGTACAGCCTGCCGAGATCTACGCGGACGTACGGAAGTGCCTCCGAACAGCCGATTTGGTGGTGTGCGGGTGTGATGAGCTAGAGTCTGTTCTCGGACGAGGACACATCCGTACGGGTCTGTTCGAGGCCACGAACATTCCCCCATAGCTCAATTGGCAGAGCATTCGACTGTTAATCGAAGGGTTTCTGGTTCAAGTCCAGATGGGGGAGCGCCTGAGACCCCCGATCACGCATCTGCGATGCGGTCGGGGGTTTTCGCGTTCTCAGCCCCATGGTGTGCACGAGTCAGTTTCGTGACGACCTCTCCGGTGTTTCAGAAGGCAGACCGTCGGGGCGGGCCCCTACTGTCGATGCGATGAGCTCCAGATCTTCGACGTGGCAGGTGCCGGCGCAATGGTGGCGGCGCGGCGAGGCGGTGCACGGTCGGACGCCGACGCCCGCGCCGTCGAAGGCGCCGCTCAAACCTGACGCGATCGACGGTCTCATCGAACGGGTGGCGGACCAGTTCGATGCCGTCCTCGATCATCCCGCGACACCGCCGGAGTGGGCCGATGCTGCCCGCGCGTTCGTTGCAGGCCACCACTCGCCCACGGAAAACGTGACGCCACTCGCGGCGGCAGCGGCGTGGATGGTGTCGACCCAGCACAATCAATACAAGATGCGAACACCGTTCGTCGTGTACTTGATCGGTCGATTCGGGGCCGCGTTCGCCGCAGAGGCTGTCGTCGTAGCAGCGGGGATGACCATCGAATATCACCCGAGTCCGCAACCCAGAACCATGGCCACTAGTTCCCTCAGCCACCGAATCGGCATGGACACCGTCAATTTCTGGGTCGACGACGCCTACAGCCGGGTGCGGTCGGCGCTCGCCGCACTCTCGGACGACGAGTACGCGGCAGTGGCGGAACGACTCGCGGAGTTTCGCGGCTCCTGCTTCGCGCGTCGCATCGCGACGTCATTCCTGTTGCCGACCGAACACGACTGGGTTGCGGCCGATCTGCAGAAGTCGTCCGGACTCGACCGCTATCAACGGAGTATCGGCCTCGTCCTGCTTGCCAGTGTCAGCGACGTGGCTGCCGTAGAGACCGCGTTCGAGCTGGTCGAAGACCGTGCCCGTGCGATCTGGAATGTTGGGATCTATCCGCGCATCCTTCACGCCATGTGTGCCAACATCGGGCCGGGGTTGGAGCCGATCGTGGGTGAGATCTTCGACGGCAATCTCTCGTCCGCCAACAAGAAGCGGTGTGCCGAAATTCTTGCGGAATTCGACACGGACGCGGGGGTGTCGAAGCTCCTGGACCGGTTGGGCACGAAACATATAGAACCTGCTGTCCTCGACGCGATGGACCGTGCACCCGAGCGGGCGGCGCGGATGTTGGAGGAGTCGGACAAACCGCTCGCAGGGGCACTGCTTCGCGACCTGTACCGAACACACCCTGAACTTGCCGGACCCGAGTCACGGGACGAGCCGACCACGCTGTCCGCGAGTGCCGTTCCCACACTTCTGGCGTCGCCGCCGTGGCTCGGGCCTCGGAAAGCGTCAGCCCCCGTCGTGATCGACGTCGACGAGCCGTCGACGGACTTGTTCACGGCATGGCTGCCCGGAGAGCGAGAAGAATGGGCCGCAGCGGGCACGCCGTATCCACCGTCTGTGTGGCGAAAGACGTGGGCGGACTTCATCAAAGAGGTGACCGATGGCCACGGGCGATATCCGCTGAGCTACGTGGCACACGCACCGGACGACATCATCCGTCCCCTACTTCCGACGATCACCGAATCGTCCTACCTGTGGCAGGCAGAGGGCGAGATCCGTCGTATCTTGGCCCGATTCGATGTCGACGCAGCGCACTACGTACTGCGAACAGTGATCACCAAACCGGCGCAGACCGTGCACGTCCTTCTACCGGTGGGCGGCAGCGCTGTAGCCCGTCGGATGGTGGACTGGTTGCAGGCGAGGTCGGTGAGGGCGAGCGCTCTCGAGTGGTTCGACCGGCACATCGACTCGGCAGCGCCTGACGTCGTCGCGTCGGTGCTGCGCCAGAAGGGTGCGCCGCGACTGGCAGCGGAGAGAGGCATCCGCACCTTGGCCCGGCGGGGTAACCGCGACGTACTGGTCTCCGCCGCAGGGCAATTTGGGCCGAAAGCGAGCGCCGTGGTGGCCACGATCGTGGACACCGATCCGCTACTGGTGCTGCCACGGACCATCCCGACGACTCCGGCGTGGCTCGACCCCGCGTTGTTGCCGCCGCTCGTTCTGAGGGACACCGAGGCGCCGCTGCCCACAGATGCCGTGCAGAACGTTCTCGTCATGTTCGCGATGTCGCGGATGGACGAGGTCTATGCCGGGATCGACATACTGCGCGACCTCGTCGACACCGATGACCTTGCCGTGTTCGTGTGGGATGTCTTCGAACGATGGGCGGCGGCAGGCTTCCCCGATGCGCAGAACTGGGCATTGGATGCCCTGGGGATCGTCGGCAACGACGACACCGCGCGCAGGCTCACGCCTTTGATCCGAACGTGGCCGCTCCAGTCCGCGCACCGCAGGGCCGCAGCAGGATTGGAAGCTCTGGCCACCATCGGTACGGACGCGGCACTCGGTCATCTCTGGACTATCTCGCAAGCACTGCGGTTCCCGGCGCTGCGAGCGAAGGCCGATACCCGCATCCGGCGCATCGCCGACGAACTGAACCTCACGCCACTCGACCTCGCCGACCGCCTGGTTCCGAACCTCGGACTCGACCCTGACGGCACGACGACATTCGACTATGGCGACCGCTCGTTCGTCGCGACCTTCGACCACCGCCTCAGCCTGGTGATCGTCGACCGCGACGGCAAGACCCGGGACCGGCTTGCCCGCCCGGGACAACATGATTCGGATCTCGCCCGTGAGGAGTACAAGCGGTACACGACTCTGCGAAAGGATCTCGGCGCGGTCTCCGGCGAGTTGATTGCACGCTTCGAGAAGGCGATGGTCGCGCACCGAACGTGGCGCATGGGCCAAGTACGTACCCACCTGGTCGCGCACCCGTTGACGTGGCATGTCGTGAGCAGGCTCGTCTGGTCTACCGGCAGTGGCACGCATTTCCGATTCTCCGACCTCCGGTCGCCCATCGATGCCGATGGTGCGCACGTCGAGATCGCAGATGAGGTCGACGTCGCGGTGGTGCACCCCCTGACTATGGGTGACGCGCTGAGAACCTGGCAGCACGTGCTCGACGCCGCGATGGTGCAGCAGCCGTTCGAGCAGGTGCACCGGGCTGTCTTCACTGGTGACGTGCGGGCGTCCATCGCCCGGCTGGAGGGAACGAAGGCATCGACACGGCAACTGCTCTCGTTGAAATCACGCGGGTGGATTCGAGAGGAGCCCCAGGACAAGGGCGCGCAGATATCCCTGGACAAGCGCGTCACGGATGCCGTGACCATCTCGATCATGGTCTTTCCGGGCTTCAACGCCGCCCAAGCTGTGTTCTCGGAGATACAGAAAATCGTCTACATCGCGATCAGTGATGGCGAGCTGACACCGATCGACGCGTCCGAACTGCAGCGTGATCTGTCGACGATCGACACGCAGCCGATCCGAGGAGACGAGCCTGAGTTGCGGGGCGAACCGTGAAGGTCCCTAACCGATAAACCAGACACGTCAATTTCACGTACCATCTAACCATGGCACTAGGAACAGTTATCCGTGATGTTTACACCGACGGTGAGCGGAAGGTCATGTATGGCACGCTAGTAAGCCTGTTGCGGCAGCCCAACTGGAGTTCCTCTGGTCTCTATTGCTACTGGGATCCATCCACTAAAGAACCTCTCTACATAGGTTTGGCTAGAAATCTTTGCACTCGTTTTGCGCAGCACAACGGTTTGGGGGGGAATAAACCAAGCGGTGGAAACAAGGGAGCTAAGATCAACGGGTGGTTCGCCGAGAATGACCGTTTGGGATTCAGCCTTGTATTGCAAGATGCCTTTGCCGATGAGGCGTACGACGAGGCTGCGGCTATCGGCGAGGGACAATTACTTGAGGGATTCAAAACGTTGCACGGTAAACTGCCGCCGTGGAACAAGATCGGCGGTAGCAAGCACGGAGCAACATACGCTGGGTCGGACACCGCTCGCTGGTTCGACTTCATGACGGGCAAGATAGATGGCCTTGTCGTTTCACGCATGACCATTCGCGAACTCGATGGTGACCCCACTGCAGAGTTTAACGAAGCTGCGGTGCACATGTCGCGGACCGCCTTCAATTTTCACTCCAAGAACGGTAAACTCGACGATTCGAGCGTTATTGCGAATCTTCGGGATCATATGACAGATGTCAATGCGCGATACCCCAGCGTGACCGGAAGCGACCTGTACGACATCGAAGAGATAATCGGCTACTTAGGAAAACCTGCTCCGCACCCCGGGGGTTGAAAGGACACGGGTGTTCACTCAAGGGGTCACCCAAACGAACAGAAGAGACCTTGCGTCAGTACGCGATGCTGTACTGAAATAGTGCCTTAAAAAATTCTACTGAAATGGTGCGTAGAAAAGGGCTGCTACCGGCTCATATCGGGCGGTTTAGGGCAGCTGTCGGACCTGGGCTAATGGCCAATAGCAATTACAGCTATCTATCGCTCAAACAGCTCATCTGGGCTTTGTTTATGTGCCTCTTGTTGATCTCCAGGCTTGGGGCCCAAGGCAGTACCCGTCTTCACTTCGAGCAGCGCCGTCCACATCTTGGACCCTCGGGCGACGCGAAAGACGGCATCCGGGATGACCTTGGTTTCGCCCTTCGTGTACGGAACTTCGACGTAGCCTTCGAATCGGCCTGCCGGTGCGCCGACACGTCCACTGATTGCGCGCGCGAAGGGCCTCACAGCTTGCATCGTGGCAACGAGTGCGGCAGTCGCACGGCGCTCTTGCTCGTCGCCGGAGCCGACGACAGAGAACAGTCGGGCGGGCGCCCAGTTGTCCCCGTCGGCGGAGACGAACGTGAAGGGCTTCGCCTTCCTCGGCACCGCCTTAGTGGTGCGCACTCCGCGACGCGTGGAGGCGGCCGCGCGCCCCGTGGTCTTGTCGGATCCATCTTCCTGAACCGATGCGGATGTCGTCGTCGTGATCGGCATGTCGACATCAGCGGACGGAACTGTCTCATCGAGCTCAGATTCGACAGTACTCGGTTCGACGACATCAGGTGCCACACTCACCACATCGTCAGCGACGGGATCGGCTCTGTCGACCACCTCCGGGTCGGGCACATCGCTGTTCTCGATCGACACCCCGTAATCGGTTGCCAATCCCTCCAGCCCACTGGTCCATCCCTGTCCGACCGCCCTCAGCTTCCACCGACCCCCTCGCCGGTAGACCTCCCCGAATACGAAAGCCGTTTCGTCCTTCGCATCCGCTGTGACGTACTCGCCCAGCGTCACGCCCGTACCGTCGATCACACGCAGGCTCAGCTTGCCGAGGTCACCGAACGTCCCCCCGGTCACGCTTCCCGCGAGCGCCACGGTCAGAACGGCCGGGTCGAGAAGTGTCAGGTCGATACTGATGCGTTCGGACATTCCGTCCTCCGCGGCACTTCGCCCGAGGTGGCGGATCGCGCCGTCGGAACTCTCAGGTTGGTTGTAGAACACGAAGTCGTCGTCCTTCGACACCGTGCCCGATTCCGCCAGCAGGAGTGCGGACGCGTCCACGTCGCCCGCGTCGTCGACCCAACTGATCAGGATGTCCATCTTCGAGATCCCGTCGGGAAGTTCGACATTCTGGCCTTTGGACAGCAGGCTCGACGTCATCGGTTGCTTCGGTTCGGTCGGCATCTCTTCGCGCACGTGTCGATCAGACCACACGGGCCGTTTCGTCGGGACGCGTCTGTGAATCGAATTGCCCGGGAGTCCTGCGCCTGCGGGCAACAACTCGTCGTGGCACCACCATGAGCCGAGCGGTCAGGGTAGCCTAAGTCGAGTTCACGACCTCGACTGCGGGAGTTTCATCGATGACCGACGACACCGAGCCGACCTTCTACTGGGCCGAGGTGGTGGACCGGACGACACTGAGCCCCAACCTCGTTCGCCTCACCTTCGGCGGAGAGGACCTGCGCCGGTACCGCCCGGCCGGTGTGGCCGACGAGTGCGTCGCGCTCTACTTCCCGGCTCCCGGCGACGCTCGGCCGCCGGCCATGCAGTGTGTCGACGGGGTGTGGTGGTACCACGACGACGCCACCCGTCCCGAGGGACGCAACTACACGGTGCGACGGGTGACGAACGCCGGTGAGCTGGTGATCGACTTCGTCGCCCACGACGGCGGGGTGGCCGCCTCCTGGGCGCTGTCGGCGCGACCGGGCGACGTCGTGGTCGTCACTCCACCGCGGCACTGGTTCGCGCCGCCGGCGGACACCGCGTGGTTCCTCCTCGCGGCGGATCTCGCCGGGCTTCCGGCGCTGGGCCGAGTGCTCGAGGAGTTGCCCGCGAACACTCGGGCCCATGCGATCGTCGAGGTTCTCGACGAGGCCGACGTGCAGACGTTCGAGTCGGCGGCCGAGGTGACAGTGCAGTGGTGCGTCGGGTCCGGTAACGGGCACGGTCCCGGTGTGCTGCCGGACGCGGTGCAGGCATGGGAGTTCCCACCGGGCGACGGTTACGTCTTCTTCGCAGGGGAGGCGGCCGACTCTCGCGCCGTCCGCAAGTACGTGCGCCGCGAGCAGGGTATGGGCGTCGACCGTTTCGACATCATCGGCTACTGGCGCGTGCGAGCCGAGCAGTGGCTCGCGAAGTACACGGCGGTGGAGAAGGAGGTGTCCGCCGTCTACGTGAATGCGCTGCAGGAAGGCCGTTCGGAGTCCGAGGCGGCTCTGATCTACGACGAGGCACTGGAGGAGGTCGGTCTCTGACGCACTCCTCGGCGCGCGAACTCCAGGAGCACCGCACCCGAAGCGACTCCTGCCACGATGTCGATCCACATCCGGTCCGCCCCGGCGACGGCCAGGACGAAGCCGAGCACCCCGAGAACGGTCAGCACCGAGCCCAGGACGTCGAACAGTCGCAGGTGCCACAGGCGCGCCAGGACGACGAAGTGCACGCCGACCACGACGGCCACCCAGGCGACCCCGGCCTCGGGCAGTCCGAGAGGCCCCGCCACGATGCGGATGCCGACGAAGAGCAGCACCACCTCGGCGAGCACGATCACGACGTAACCGCGTCCGAACGGTGTGACACCCGCGGGCACCGTGGCCACGGGATTGCGCGCGATTCCCACGAGAACGGTGATCGCGGCCGCCGCAGCGGCCACACAGAACGCGAGACGCAGGAGTGTCGGCGACGACGCCGAGTTGACCACCACGAACACGAGTCCGAACACGGCGCCGATGAGGGATCCGAGCTTCTGTGGGGGCAACCGGCGTCGGGTGGTCATGGACTCAGTGTGGACGGTCTCCGGTCCGCGCGGTCACTTTCCGCGGGGGAGGTGCGGTCCTGGAGTGGAATACATTGCCCTCCGAATCGTCTTTGGGCTCGCGTGCGATGCCGAAACGCCACATCAACGGCCCGACGAGTCGATCGAAGACCGCCGGGACCAGCGAGTAGCCCGCCGACGCGAACTTGTTGACGAGGCCGAACACCGCATCGGCGTCCCGCTCACGCTGTGGGCGCCGGACGACCGCCGCGACGGCACGGGCGATGACCTCGGGCTCCGCGACGGGGGGAGGCGGCGATCCCGCTCTCCCGACGACGGTGGCGGCCTGCTCGTAGATCGGCGTGTTCACGGCACCGGGTGCGACGGCGCTGACGTGCACGCCGGGATACTGCCGAACCTCCTGCTGGAGAACACGGGTGAGGCCGCGCAGCCCCCACTTGGACGTGACGTAGGTGCCCATCCACGGCACCGCGATACGGCCCAGCAACGAGCCGATGACCACGAGGTGGCCGTGCTCCTGGTCGCGGAACACCGTCAGCGTCGACCGTGCGACGTTCGCGGACCCGAGCAGGTCGACCGACACGGCGTGATCGAACACCTCTGCCGGGGTGTCGAGGAACGTCCCGTAGGACATCACCGCGGCGGAGTGCACGCAGACGTCGAGGCGGCCGAACTGCTCGACCACCTCGGTGACGACCTTGGTCACGTCGTCGCCGCTCACCACGTCGACCGGCTTGACGGCCACCGCGGCGGCGCCGCGTTGCAGGCATTCGTCGGCCACGGCGGCCAGACCGTCACGGCCACGGGCACACACGACGATGGACCAGCCGCGCTCCGCGTAAAGGTGGGCGGTGGCGCGGCCGATACCGCTGGACGCGCCGGTGATCAGGATCGTCCCGGCAGATCGACGATCGGTGGGAGAGATGGACTGGGTCATGGATCACCTCGAGTATCGACGCGCTGCCGACGTCGGCGCGCGTCCGGAGAGTCGACGGCCTAGACCGTCGATGGTGACGCCAGTTCTCGACGCCGTCGACGCCGCGGATGTGACCGGCGGCGTCCTGAAGCTGTACCCCGAATTCGGAGTCACGAGCAGGACGAGACCGATCAGCGCCGATATTTCTCTCGACACATCGCGTCGTCCGCCCTTCCCCGCCCCCGTGTCACGCCGGCGCTAACGGGTGGACGAGTCCTCACCGTGGGAGAGGCGCAGTGCGCGACCACGTTCGACGTGTTCGCGATCGGTCTCCTCGTTCTTCTCCGAGACTCGGGTGTCGCGCGGGGGAAGCTGCAGATGGTCCTCGGCCTCGATGCCGGCCTGGAGTTGGCGGCCGCGTTCGAGTTCGGAATCGAGTTCCGCCCCGAACAGCAGAGCGAGGTTCGTGATCCAGAGCCACAGCAGGAAGATGATCACGCCGGCCAACGAGCCGTAGGTCTTGTTGTAGCTGCTGAAGTTCGCGACGTAGAAACCGAAGAGCACGGACGCGAGGATCCACACGACGATGGCCATGCCGGCCCCTGTGCTGATCCATCGGAACTTCGGCTGCTGCACGTTGGGTGTGGCGTAGTAGAGGATCGCGACGGCCAGGATGATCAGCGCGAGGACGACGGGCCACCGCGCGATGTTCCACACCGTCAGTGCGGTGTCGCCGGCACCGATCGCGTCACCCACGGCCGTGGCGACGGGACCGCTGACGGCCAGCATGAGTCCCGCTGCGGCGATGCAGATCAGGCCGACCAGAGTGACGACCAGCATGACCGGTCGCAGCTTCCAGATCGGTCGGCCCTCGTCCACCTCGTACATCCGATTCATGGCGCGGCCGAACGCGCCCACGTAGCCGGACGCCGACCAGAGGGCGCCGGCCAGACCGATGATCAGGGCGAGTCCGGCGGTGGGCGCCTGCACGAGCTGCTCGACCGGTCCGCGCAGTGTGTCGACGGCGGACGAGGGCCCCAGGTCGGACACGATGTCGAGCACCGCGGTGACGGTGCGCTCGCCCTGCCCGAACACGCCGAGAAGGGACACGACGGCGAGAAGAGCCGGGAACAGCGACAGCACCGCGTAATACGTGAGAGCAGCGGCCAGATCGGTGCACTGGTCCTTGGAGAACTCGCGCGCGGTCTTGCGCAGGACGTAGAAGAACGACGGCTTGGTGAGATCGGTGGGTGAATCGGGCTTCCGAGGATCGTCCGGGTCCGCGTGGGCCGGGTCGTCACCCGTCGTCTGCTCTCGGGTCATGGACTGCGGACTACCCGCACTCACCCGACGCAAACCGCCGCCGGGTCACGCGGACAGCGGCGGGGTCGGGGCGTCCTCCACCTCGTGCACGCCGCGGACGAACTCGGCGAGAGCGTCCTGCGCGGTGTGTCGAGGCGCCCACTCCAGCAGGTCGCGGGCGCGACCGGAGTCCATGATGGGAAGCCGCAGCACCGCGTCGAACAGGCCGGGGTCGGTGGGAACGAGGCGTGCGGTGAACAGAGCATCGAGGGCGAGGCGCACCGCGGACGCGGGCAGAGGGATCAACCGCGCGCGGAGAATTTCCGCGAAGGTGGCCGGGGTGATGACGGGGTCCGCCGCGAGGTTGAACGCGCCCGACACCTCGCGCACCGCCGCCGCGGCGAATGCTCGTCCGACATCGCGGGAGTGCACTCCCTGGAACACCAGATCCGCGATGTCAGGGAAGACCGGGACGAACGCGGGTCGCACCAGCCGGGCCGGGATGAAGGGTCCGCCGAACAGTCGACGCTGTTCCGTGGACGCCGACGCCTCGAAGACGAAGGCCGGGCGCATCCGGACGACCCGGAGGTCGGGATTCCGCGTCTCCACCCGGTCGAGCACACGCTCGAGATACGACTTCTCGCGCGTGTAGGCCGCGCCCTGCCAGCCGTGCGTCGGCCAGTCCTCGGTCACCCGAACGTCTTTCGATCCCGGGGAGTAGGCACCGACCGACGACGCGTGCACCAACGCGCTCACTCCGGCCGCCGCCGCGGCGTCGAAGACCCGCATCGCGCCGACGACGTTGACGTCCCAGGTCTGCACCGGATCGCGCGACGGCTGGAACTGCCACGCCAGGTGTACGACGACGTCGACTCCGTCGAACAGCGGAACCAGGTCGTCCCGTGCGATGTCCGCCTCGACGAACGTCGTCCGTGCGGGAGCCCACGCCGGACGACCGTTCGTCGGCACGGGCGAGCGCCGCGCGATCGCACGGACTGCGGAGACCGCCGGGTCGACGGCCAGCGCGTCGACGACCGAGGTCCCGAGGTTTCCCGTCGCTCCGGTCACGGCCACGACGAGCCCACTGCGTTGTTCCGGCATGTCGTGGCGATACCCGTGCGTCGGGGAGCCAAACGGGTATCCGGCTCCCGCGTCGCCGTTCAGCGCCGTGACTTGACCCGATACATCGCGTTGTCGGCGCGCCTCGTCAGGTCGTCGAGATCCGGCGCGTGTGGTCCCGGACTCCACACTGCCAGTCCGACACTGACGGACACCTCGGTGGTCATCGAGAGATCGCGGATGGACGCGCCCAGATCCAGCGCCACGGTCCGGTCCGTGTCGGGGAGGACCACGACGAATTCGTCACCGCCGACGCGGGCGACGATGTCACTGCCGCGGAACGCGGTCCCCAGCATCTCGGCGAGTCGTACCAGTGCGGCATCTCCGGCATCGTGCCCGAGGGTGTCGTTGACATCTTTGAGACCGTCCACGTCGAGGTAGAGAACGCTCACGGGCCGAGACTCTCGTCGGCACCGATCGAGTTCGGTCGCCGCACGTCGCTGGAGGCCGCGACGGTTCGCCAGGCCGGTGAGATCGTCGACGTGCGACAGGGAGTCGGCCGCGGCACGTTGCTCGTCGACCATCCGATACTTCTCCCACAGCAGGTCGATGGTCTTCATGCGGAAGTAGTGGATGACCGCGACGACGAGAACGGTTCGCAGCACCGACACCGCGAAGGTCTGCACGCTCACGTCTGTGCCGTGAGCCACCGCCAACGCCGTCCACGCGCACACCGCCAGCGTGGTGAACGTGACGATGTGGGCGCGACGTTGGAGTATTCCGGCGAAGGCCACGATGGCCAGAACGAGTCCGAAGGCCGGGTAAGCAGACCCCGCGCTGGCATAGGCGAGGACCGGACTGCCGACGACGAGAATCGCGGCCACCAGGGTGACCGCGTCCGTGTGCCGGTAGAAGATGGCGGCACGCGGGGTGTGCAACGCACACCAGGTGATTGCGGCGGTCACCGTGACCCCGAAGGTGTAGGTCTTCGACCACCAGGAGAACGCGTAGTCGTCGGCCGTCGTCATCCAGACCAGGACAGCGCCGAACAGGAGCGTGCAGAGTGCCGTGATGGTGGCGAGTCCTTCGACGATGACGAGGTCGGAGCGCACCGGATCACCCGCGCGTGCCGTGGATCGCCACACCGTCCGTGAGTGCTGCGCACGGTCCGTCCACGAACCGGGACCGGTGATTCTCGCCATGTAGACCGTCCTCGTGACCAGCCCCCGTCACCCGCTTCCAGGTGAAATGTACTCGACCCGACCCGTTCGTGATCCCGTTCGCCCGACCTGCCGGAACCGAACGTCAGGGAGCGTCGGTGAGGTACCCGCCGCCGCGGGGGAAGTACTCCGCAGCAGGGATCGTGCGGTCGTCGTCCTTGGTGCGCACCGCGTCGATCACGAGCGCTCGGTTACGGCCGAGGTGGGCGTTCGGGCCGGAGACGATCGCCATGCCGTCACCCTCGTGGATGAAGACGCGACCGGGTGTACCGCCGTAGATGCCCTGCGACACATGCGCTTCGACGATGCGGAGCCGACGGCCACGGTGATGGGTCCACGCGTTGGGGTAGGGGTCGGACTGAGCGCGGACCAGACGGTCGATGTCCTCGGCCGGCCACGTCCAGTCGATACGGCTGTCGATGTCCGCACGCTTGTGGAAGAACGTCCGCTGCGAGAGGTCCTGCGGGGTCCACACCGCGGTGCCGCTCTCGATCGCGTCGAGCGCCTCGAGCAGTACCTCGGGAATGAGGTCGATGGTCGCCTGGACCAACTGGGTCGCGGTGTCGCGCGGGCCGATCGGGACGGACCGCTGGATGACGACGTCGCCGGTGTCGAGCTCGTCGTCCATGCGGTGCGCGGTCAGGCCGGTCTCGGCCGCGCCACTGATCAGCGACCAGATCACGGGCGAGAATCCCGTGAACCGGGGCAGCAGCGAATCGTGCAGGTTGAGGGTGCCGTGCGGCGGCAGGTCGTAGATGGACCGGGGCAGCTTGGTGCGCCAGTTGTTCGCGACGATGATGTCCGGTTTCGCGTCCTCGAGCGCGACGCGCAGCGCATCGTCCGGAGCGAGGGCGAGGTGGACCGGAACATCGTGACTGCGCGCCAGGTCCTCCACCGAATCCGACCAGATCGACTCGTAGGAGTGCTCACTGGGTGGGTGCGTGACGGCCAGGACCACCTCGTGATCGGACTCGATGACCGTCCGAAGCGTCGTGTGTCCCCAGGTCTGATAGCCGAACATCGCCACTCGCATGCTGGTTAGCCTAACCTTGCCCAGCCCACGCCCCGCATCAGCCCCTGAGCATCACCGGCACACCCTGGTAGGGCTGCAGTGTCATCGCGAAGCTGCCCAGCTCGTCGACCACGGCGATGTCCTGGTCGGTGAAGAGGTCCACCACCGTGGCACCGCCGGTGAGGTGCTTCGACTGCACCGTCGCGTGGATCTCGTCACCGGTGAAGTTCAGCACCGTCGCCGAGACGGAGCCGTTGCCCAGCTGGTGAACCAGGACGAGCAGCCCCTTGTGCGACACGGACGGCACGTCGAGCTGGGTGGCCGTCGCGATGCCGTATCTCGTCCGCACATCGAGAATCCGGGACAGCTGGCGCGCGAACGATGTCGAGTCCTTCATCTGCTCCGGCAACGAGCCGTAGAGGCTTCGGCCGCGCGGAATCCCGGACTCCGACCTGGTGGCGTCGGGCGAGGTGTTCATGAGGTCGTGCGCGCCACGGTTGATCCAGCGAGTGTCGCCCTCACGGATGAGTTCGGCGACCTCCTCCGCCGGCACCGGAAGAATTCCGGTGAGATCCCAACCGGACAGCGCGAACACACCGGGTTGCAGAGCGTTGTACATGGCCAGCATGAGATGGGCGCGCTTGACCGTCTCGATGTCGGTGTCGTCCATCCGGTCGAGATCGCGGATGCCGAGCGACGCCGTGATGACCGACGCGGTGGTGCAGGCGATCCCGTTGTTGGTGAACGTGCGGTTGTACGGCGCCCAGCGGCCGGTGAGACGCTCGCACAGTTCGGCGCGGATCTGGTCACCCAGATCGCCGCCCTTGATCACGTCGCCGCCGTACGAGAATTCGTCCTCCCGGTGCAGGGTCGCGAAGTGCACCAACTCGAAGGTCATCTCGTCGTGGTTCTGCAGCGCATGTACCAGCGACGCGGTGTCGACGCCGTGGTCCCGCGCCAGATTCATGGTGAGCCGCAGGAACTCGGTGTTCCCCATGACGAGCGCGTGCTGGTAGGCGGGGCGGTTGATGAAGTCGTAGGACAGGTCCGCGCCGCTGCTTCCCATCGCCTTGATGTCATCGATGGTGAGGTTCAGCTCCTGGAAGGTGAACCCGCCCATCTTGCGCACCACGCTGGAGATGAGGTGATTGGCGGCCTCGGAGAGCGGGTGACCCTCCGACCATCCCGGACCCTCCGTCCGACGCTCGACCCCGAGGAAACCGTTGGCGTCGAGACGCAGGGCTCCGGCGCCGAGGTCCGCGATAGAGTGGCAGGCGTCTCCGATGACGAGGCGCATGCCGGCGAACGAAGGATCGAGCCAGTTGATGGACGGCTGACCCGCCTTGAAGTAGTGCAGATACACCCAGCGGCGCTCGACGCCGTCGACTCCGCGGATGACCGGCGTGGCACTCCAGTTGGTCTCCTTGACGCCCATCTCGTAGAAGATGACGCGCTGGAGCTGGCCGACGATGTACCCGGCGCGAGCGAGATTGGCCTCGGACTCGGCATCGATGTTCACCGAGTCCTGGCCGGCCCTGACGCGGGGGAGCAGGTGCCAGTCCTGCGGCTCGATCTCGACCATGTGGTAGATGCCGGGGTAGTCGGAGACGTTCATCTCCGCCAGCCTGAAGTCGGCACCCTTGCCGGTGTGTCCGGGAACGATGTCGTCGATGACGATGCCCTCGTAGGCGGACGCGACGACGCACAGCCGCCGGAACTCCTCCTCGGAGCCGAACGCCGGATCGATCTGCATGCTGACGCGGTCGAAGTGGCCGTCGACCGACGGTGTGGCGTGCCACCCGTGCAACCCGCCGGCCTCCTTGACCGGGCCGGTGTGCACAGCCGTGATGCCGATGTCCGAGAACACCTGCCACAGAGCCTCGTCGCCGAGCGTGCCGAGAAAGCTCTGTCCTGGAGCCGCGATGAGCGAGATGGGATACGCGGTGAACCACACGGGTGCGCGCTCGACGGCTCCGCGCGGATCCGGCGACGCGTAGGGGTTCTGCCACATGCTGCCCTTGCCGGACAACTGTTCCGCGATCAGCTTGGCATCGTGCAGCATCGACCGGTCGACGAGCCACGACACGTACTCGGGATTGGAGGCGTCGGCGTCACCCTGGGGCAGCGCGCCCGCAGTGCGGTACGCACGACGCACCGACGGCTTCAGTGGGCGAGGCCTGGCCGGGTAGAAACTCTCGTCGTACGTGATCTCGCTGGGTTCGTGCTGAACTTCCGGATCCACTGTTCCTCCGATGTGACGGGACGCGCGGACATCTTCGATGGGAAGCTCCCACAGGCGTGCCTGGTCTGCATGCCGTCCGGGGAACTACCCGAGGGCCGACGAACCGAAACGCCGACCGCACCTCAGACTACGCACGGACCGACGGAGTGTGCCGAACACGCCTCGGTGGATCGGCGGGCGTGTGATCGAATGGTGCAATGGACACGGAAGGGCGGGCCGAAGGTGGCCTGACACCCGAACGACTCGGTGAGATCGTCGGATCGCTGGGTCGACGCATCGAGGACACGGACGAGCTCGGCGAGTTGCTGCAGCGGTCGGTGGACCTCGCGCACGACGTCATCGGAGGCGCCGACAGTTGCGGCGTGACAATCGATTACGACGGCACCACGTACACGGCGGTCTACACGGACAGCACCACCCTCGCAGTGGACGAGATGCAGTACGAGACCGGTGAGGGTCCGTGTCTCGAAGCGTCCCGTACCGACACCACGATCGTCGTCGACTGCGACAGCACGGAACAGCGGTGGCCGGAGTTCGCGGCCGCGGCGCGCACCGAGGGTGTGCACTCGTTCCTCGCCTCGCCCATCAGGACGCTCGACGGGGTGATCGGCTCGTTCAACCTGTACGGCTCGTCCGCCGACGCCTTCGACGACATGGACGCCGACATCCTGGACAGCCTCACCACCACGGTGGGGCGGGCCATCGGCGAGCACGCGCGCTACACCGACGCCACGACCACGGTGAGCGGGCTACGCGACGCCATGGCGCGACGCGCCCCCATCGAGCAGGCCAAGGGCATTCTGATGGCGATGCGCGGTCTCGACGCGGACGCGGCGTTCGACGTCCTCTCGCGCGAGGCGCAGCGCCGGAACGTGCGAGTGCGTGAGGTGGCCGCCGACTTCGTGCGCGACGCCTCCCGCACCGACCCGTCCGGCTGAGGATCAGCCGGCGCGTCGCTCCAGCAGCATCGAGGTGACCTCGTTCGCGCTCGCCGGGTGCGCGAGCCAGAAGCCCTGGGCCAGATCGCAACCACTGTCCCGTAGTCGGTCGAACTGGGCCTGCGACTCGACGCCCTCGCCGACGACGGCGACGTCGAACGCGTGGGCGAGCGAGACGATGGCGGACACGATGGCTTCGGGTTGCTTGCCGGGCATGGCCTGGATGTACGTCTGATCGATCTTGAACGCTTCGATGACGGGATATCGGCTGAGATAGGTGACGGAGCTGTGGCCACTGCCCAGATCGTCCAGCAGGATCGACACACCCATCGCGTGCAGTTCGGTCAGGGCGTCCCGGACCTGCGCGGTGTCCGCGAGCCACACCGTCTCGGTGATCTCCAGTCCGAGGCGGCCCACCGGCAGCCCGGAACTGGCGAGGATGCGGGCGACGCTCGCCACGAAATCGGGCTGGCGAAGCTGCAGCGCACTGACGTTGACGCGCACGCCGACATCGGAGATGGACTGCCACTCCGCCGCCTGCACGCACGCGGTGTGCAGAGCCCACAGGCCGAGGGTGTTGATCTGGCCGGTGCGCTCGGCGATTCGGACGAAGGTCTCCGGACTCACCGATCCGAGGGTGGGATGTTGCCACCGAGCCAGCGCCTCCACGGCGGTGATGCGCCCGGTAGCGATGTCGAAGATGGGTTGGTAGGCGAGCGTCAGAATCTGGCTGTCGAGAGCGGACCGGAGGTCGGCCGACAGAGCCAACTGGTTGCGGCGGTGCTCGCGATCGTCGGTGTCGAACACCGCAACGTTGCCGCGACCGGTGTCCTTCGCGCGATACATCGCCACGTCGGCGCGGCGAATGAGCTCGTTGCCGGGCACGGTGTCGTCCGCCAGTGCGATGCCGATGCTCGCGGTGATGCGCAACTCGTTGCCGTCGACGACGATGGCCGCCCGCACGGCGTCCGCGTAGGCACGCGCCACCGCGATCGACTCCTCCGGACCGGAGAGGTTCTCACACACCGCCACGAACTCGTCTCCACCCAAGCGAGCGACGGTGTCACCGGGCCGCGATGCGCGGGTCAGCCGGTTACCGATGGACACCAGAGCGGAGTCACCCGCCTCGTGCCCCAGTCCGTCGTTGATGGACTTGAAGTCGTCGAGATCGATGAGCATGACCGCCGTGGTGGTGGCCTTCGCGACGCCCCGCTCGACAGCGGACTCGATCCGGTCGTAGGCCAGCGCCCGGTTGGGGAGACCTGTGAGCGGATCTCGAAGACTGCGGTAGCGAAGTTCGCTCTCGACACCGACACGATGCACCGCGGCGGACACGACGTCGGACACGGTGTCGAGGGCGCCCGTGTCGAGCATCGGATTGTCCGGGACCGAGACGGGCGGTCTCGCCGCCGAGATGTCGACGATCGGCACGACGGCCCCGGTGGCGGACGACAGGTAGCGCGAGGCGACTCCGAGGACCGTCAGTACGCCCCACGGGTGGCCGGTGCCGTCGATCGGGACGGCGACCGCGTTCTCCACACCACCCGCGACGAGGGCGGCGACGTCGAACCTGGACTCACGGGCGTCCCCGGACCACACGATCCGGGTGGCCGATCGACTGGCGAACGCCGTGATCGAGGACGGGCCGGTGGCGCACAGATCGTGCGACGCGTCGTCCCCCGTCGCGGCGACGATCTCGAGGGTGGCCGGCAGATCGTGCGCGCGGGTGATGACGGCGCACCGTGCTCCGTACAGCGTCACCACGGCATCGGTGGCCGCCGAGAGAAGGTCGTCGAGCCGGCCACGCAGTGCGAGCCTGCTCAGCTCGGCGACGACGCGCTGCTCGGACGTCCGGAAGGTGGACGCGTCCAGCGCCTTCTGCAGAAGGTGGTCGTCGGCATTCTGCGCAGAGGCGTCGCGATGGATCGAGACGACCAGGGACGAGTCGTCGTCGTGGCCGCGTACCGCGAATGCTGAGGTGGACACCGCGAGCCTTTCTCCTGTGAGGTGATGCACCAGTTCTGTTCGGCCGAGCCAGGTTCCGTGGAGCTGGACGGCCGACAGGATCTCCGCGAGCGTCGTGGGGGCGGTGGGGACGACGACGGTGTCCACCGTCGGATCGTGAGGTGGCCCGTGCTCACCTCCGTCGAGGCCCAGAGTTCTCGACGCCTCGGGGTTCGCGTGGACGATCCGGCCGTCGGCCGTGGTCACGAGAACCACGTCGGGGGAATGATCGAACACCGTCGCGAGACCGAGCCGCGAGGACATGAACGCCTCCGACAGTGTCGGGCGCGGGCCGGGTGCATCCTCGTCGGGCATCATCGTCGTTCCTCACGGCTCTGCCGTCGGTCCTGCCTCTCTCGTCACCGTTCGGAGTCGACGAACAGACGGGTAGCCGGGTCGATCGCTTCGAAACAAACCTAGAGTACAGAATATAGCAGACGAACAGCCGAAACGACGGTGCGAGCGTGTCGGGACAACGGTGTCCCGACGGGGAACGCTCCGGGCCCGGCCGCAAGGCCGCCGGAGTCGACGCACCGAAGACGTCGAGAGGAAGGATAATTCGGACACGAGCGGGCGTCGGGTAGGTTTGCGTGATATGACCGATCGGTCCGTTCGATGTCGGACCGACCGCACGACGAGGAGCGAACACATGCGTCTCTGGGTCCTGGCCGCTACTGCCGGTGCCGCTACGGCCCTTGCCGCCGGCGCGCTCGTCACGAGTCTGGCGGACCGTTACGGGTATCCGGAGCGGCGGTGACTCGGGGCGTGGCTCCACCTGGTCCGAGGGGCGGCGCGTGCCGTCACGGCCCTTGCTGTGGTCCCGAGTGGGGCGGGCGGGGCTCGAACCCGCGACCAATGGATTATGAGTCCACGGCTCTAACCGACTGAGCTACCGCCCCCGGCGCTGACGCGCGCTCACGATACCTGGGCAGGATTATCGGCGGCGGCCGCGGGTACGCGTGGCGCATGACCGAACCGAACGGCGACTCGCCCGTGTCCGACGAACCCTCGACCTCCTCGGAGAGGCCCTACGACTCCTCGCGTGACCCTGACGCCGACCCGTCGGAACTCGACGACGCGGCCAACACTCAGCCCGACCAGGCGGAGGGGTGATGCTCAGGCCGGGGGGGGCTGACGCTCAGCTCGGTGTGAGCGTTCCGATTCGCAACATCTCAAGGACGACGTCGGCAGGTCGCGGGCGTGCGTAGAGATAGCCCTGAGCGCGGGTGCATCCCAGTTCCAGCAACACTGCGCGCGCGTCGACGTCCTCGAGGCCCTCCGCGACGAGATCGAGGTCGTAGGCCCGAGCGAGGGCGGTGACGGCTTCGACGATCGCCCGGTCGTCCAGGCTGGTCGCGAGGTGGGTGACGAACTCCCGATCGATCTTCACGACGTCGACCGGCAACGTCCCGAGGTGCGAGAGCGAGCTGTACCCGGTGCCGAAGTCGTCGATGGCCACGCGGACCCCGAGTGCACGAACCTCACGGAGTGCCCGTGCGGCCAGGACGATGTCGTGGACCACGGCCACCTCGGTGATCTCGATGCACAGGCACTGCGGCTCGAGAGCGTACCGGGACAGTGCCTCTCGTACGGTGTGCACGAAGTCGAGTGAGACCAGTTGCGCCGGTGACACATTGACCCGGAGGGCGATGTCGAGTGTGCCCAACGTCGAGCGCCACGACGCGTAAATTCGGCATGCGGTGTGCAGAACCCAGCGGCCGAGATCGGTGGCCAGGTTCACGGCTTCCGCGATGGCGATGAACTCGATCGGCGGCAACATGCCCCGGGTGGGATGCTGCCACCGCACCAGAGCCTCGACCGCCGTGATGCGGTCGGTCGTGAGGTCGATCTCGGGCTGGAAGTGCAGGAGCAGGGACTCGCCCTCGATCGCCGCGCGCAGGTGCAACTCGATGTCGTTGTGCAACTCGTTGCGCTCGCGGATCTCGGAGCTGAACAGTGAGACCTGATTCCCCCCTGCCGACTTGGCCGCCAGCGCCGCCTGGTCGGCGTCCGCGATGACCGAGTCGACCGTGCCGCTGCCAGGAATGCCGAGTGCGACACCGATACTCGCCGTTCTCGAGACGTACTCGCCCGCCATGTCGACGCGCGCGGTCACCACGGTGAGGATGCGGCAGGCCTCGGCGTACGCGTCGTCCTCGGTCAGCGGACCGGGAAGAACGACCACGAACTCGTCCCCGCCCCATCGTGCGAGAAGGGTGTCCGCGTCCGAATGCCGCTGCAGCCGTGCACCGACCGTGCGGAGGAACGTGTCGCCGGCCGAGTGCCCCAGGAAATCGTTCAGGGCCTTGAGACGATCGAGGTCGAAGTAGAGCACCGCGAATGTGTCACCGCCCCCGGCGAGTCGAGCGGACAGCAGCTCCGAGACACCCCGCCGGTTGAGCAACCCCGTCAACGCGTCGTGCGTGGCGGCCCACCGCAGATGCTCCTCGGCGTCGATCCGAGCCTGCAGTTGAGAGAAGAGGGTGGCGATCGCCTCGAGCGCATCGACCTCGTCGTCCGACCACTCGCGATCGCCCGACGCCACGAGTCCGATGACCCCGGTGGTGATGTCGTGAGAGAGCAGGGGTACGGACACCATGGAGGTGCTCGTGTATCCCGAGGCCGCCTCCACGCGGTGCCGATAGTCCTCCATGGCCGGGTCCGGACGAAAGAGGAGCGGCTCACGGAGAAACTCCGCGGCGGCGAAGACCGGGTCCGCGTCGGCAAAACGTACGACTCCGAGTGGATCAGGATCCGGAACGTCGACCCTGTCGGGCCACTCGGCCACCATGTGCGTGGAGCGACGCTCCCGATCATGATGGCGTAGGAACCCCGCGTCCACGGCGAAGTGACCGACCAGGTCCTCGAGAGCGGATCGGTAGCCTGCACCCACCGTCGTGGCATTCACGCCGATGAGGTGGGTCGCCACACGGGTCACCAGCACGTCGACGCTGAACGAGCGTGCCGCGGCCGGGGGACGGCGCTCCAACGTCGGGACTCCTCGCGTGGCTGCGGAGCGCTGGACTGCACTCGTTCAGCCGACTGTACCGCGACGACCACCGTCAACGAGGCCGGCGTCGACTTCGAACAGGAGGAATTGTGCAGTGAGACAGTCGTAGTACGAGGCCCACCGGTGTCTCTCGCGGCTGACCGACGGTATCGAGGAACCGGTGTCGCAGTGCGCGTAGTCGTTCGGCATATCGAGGCGACAACGCGTCGAATTCGTGATCCTCGGAGGCATAGAGGAACACGGGTGACACGGGATGGACTGCCAGACCGTGCAACTCGGCCGTGATCCACGCGCGCTCCACCGCGCTACCGGCCACGACGTGATCGCGGCCGGTGACGCCCGGCGCGAACACGACGAGGACTGCCGACGTCGTCGCCATCCGAACGCGCGTGTCGTCGCCCAGTGCCGTGCCGGTGTCCCAGTCCGCGAGGAGACGCATCACGTCCGGTCGTCGGGCGACGTCGAGCTTGACCAGGTCGGTGGCGTCGAGTGCCAGTGTGGCGACATCGATGCCGGTGTCGGGGTCGTCGTCTCCGGGCCACCGCAGTTCGGACATCATCTCGGCGTGCAACGTGGTGGTGAGATAGCGGAGTCTGTCCGATTCCGCCAGGATCTCGCCGATGTCGGACAGCGCTGCCCGATCCGTGATCACGACAGCCGAGCCGTCCTCCGCTGCAGCCGCCGCGCAGAGATCGCGCACGACCTCCTCCGAGAGTGCGCTCGGCGTACCCGAGTGGCGATTGGTCGAACGCGCCATCATGGCCTCGTAGAGGGGCTCGAGAGCGACGTCGGGCGTCGACGCCAGTGTCAGGTCGACACGAACGTTCCCGCGTTCGTCGTTTTCGTCGACGATGGTCGGCACCGCGGTGAGTCCGGCACGGGCAGCGGCGACCCGCGCATTGAACACCGCGGCGCCCACGGCGATCCGGCTCCCGCGGTGTGCGACGTCCAGACCGGTGGTGCGGTGGGGATCGAGGGTGATGGTGACGCGGTCGTCGGACGTGTCCAGCGTCCACGGCTGAACGTTGCCGCCGGACGGCGCGCGCCGGGCGGCCTCCACGATCGAGTCCACGACAGAGGTCGCTGCCTCCGCCGTCGTCGTCGTTTCCGGCTCGTCGGCGGGATCCCGGTCGCTCTCGGCCGTTCCGAGGACGTCGAGCGCTCCGTCGACGTCGATGCGGGTGCGACCGGACGGCAACGAGTGCCCCAGCACGATGCGACGCACCACCGCTGCGACCGTCGCGCCGCCCAGAGCGACGTCACTACCGAGCTGCGGCCACGTCGAGACGGTTCTGTCGACTTCGACCATGGACGCGGCGAATCGCGCCGACACGTCGGACGCACCGAGGATCGACATCACGTGGGGAGCTTTGTCGCGCGTGCTGAGACCGGTGAGAGCTCCCGAATCGAGAGTGCCGACGGCGCCGTGGAAGATCGGACGATCGGGCTCGAGATCGAACCGTTCCACGTCGAGCAGTCCGCGGTCGCTGGTCTCCATGATGACCGGGATGCGGTGCCGCTTGGCGGCCTCACGCAGCAGGACCTTGACATCGAGGGAATCGCATTCCTCGACCACGATGTCGAGGCCGTCCAGGAAGTCGTCCACCGTGTCGGAGGTGATGCCGCGTGCCTCGACGCGCACGGTGAGGTACGGGTCCAGCTCGCCGATACGCCGCGAGACTATGTCGGTCTTGTTCTCGCCGAGGTCCAGAACGGTCGAGGGAATGCGGTTGAGGTTGGACAGTTCCAACTCGTCGAAGTCGGCGACCCGTAACTCTCCGCACAGTCCCTCGAGGGCCAGGGTGTGCGCCACCGCGTGCCCCACGCTGAGGCCCACGACGCCGATCTTCGCCGCACCGAACCGGTCCTGCTCCTCGGCGGTGATCTTGTTGCGGTTGCGATCGAGCCGGAGCCGCCGGAAACCGCGAGGCCCGAGTACGCGGACGAGAGTGCGGCGCCATGGATAGTGCACCCAGCGAGGCGGTTCGTCCAGGACGTCGGCGCCGGGCCGGGGGACGAGAGCGGACAGTCCCCGTGCCTGGGCGTCGAGCGTGTCGAGAACGACGGTCACCCCGTCCGTGACGAGCGAGTCGATCACGGCGCGGTCGCTCGCGGATCGCGGATCGAGAATCGTCGGTGTGGCGTGGTCGGCACGAGCGGGGTTCACCAGCATGTCGGTCACCGGACAAGGCTCCTCGTCGATCGATCGGATACGGCGGTGGCCGCCCACGAGTGCGCCAGTTGGGCTGCCGCGTCGTCGATTCTGCGCACGTGACGGGGATCGGCCCGATCACGGAAATTCTCGAGATCCCACCACAGAGCACGGGTGCGATAGCGCTCGTCGGGGTACACGGCCGGTTCGACGGACTCCGCCGTCACGGCGCCGGTGCTCTGCCACATCCGCAGTACGTGATCCGCCGCCGTGACCAGCGCGTAGCGGGCGCCCAGCAGCGAGCACCCCAAGGGTCCGGCGTAACCGATGACGTCGGCGAGGTGACGCTCCCGTGCCGCCGTCGAGTCGACCCAGCCCGTCTTGAGCTCCACCACGCCGCGCGCGATCCGCTCGGTCACCATCCGCCGCAGCACCATCCGGCCGATCGGGTGATGGCGCCACTCGATATCGGCATGCGTGTCGCGCGCGTCGCTGTACGGGCCCTGCAGTCGGGCACCGGCGAGCATCGCGCCCGAGGTGTCCACTGCGCAGAAGAAGAGAGCGGTGGTCGACCCGTCACGGATGGTGTCGTGTTCCAGGGCCGGCAGGACGTCGTGGTGGGTGTAGCTGCGATGGGCACCCTCGAGGAAACGGGCCCAGAGATCGGGTCTGCCGGCGGGTGTCGTCGCGATGATCGTGCATCCGAAGAGGCTGTCGACGTAGTGACCCTGCGTGTACGCCGCGACGGGCGTGACGGGCAACGCTGACGGGGCCGACATGGGGCACTCCTGCGTCGTGAAGGCGAATCGAGAGAGGTCAGGCGACCGCGTCGACCGGGGTGGACTCGACGATCAGGTAGCGGCGATCGCCCACGACCATGCGGGACATGGCCATGTCGACCTCGACGGCTCGACCGTCCTTACGGACCAGTCGGAGACGCGTGGCGACGGACCCGGCGGAGTACGCGCGCTCGGTGGCGTGGGCGAGGGCGGCGCTGTCCGCGGGATGAAGGATCGTGGACGACGGCACTGCCGCGAGCTCGTCCGCCTCGTACCCGAGCAGGCTGCTGCACGCCGAGTTGTAGAAGGCCAGCGCCCCGGAGGAATCGTGCACGGTCGTCGCTCGCGACGAGTGGACGACGTGGCGATACAGACCGGAGAGTTCGGACTGCTCGGTGACGGAGGCCGCCGACATGCCGACACCCACATTGGCCGCTTCCGTACCCGACATGTGATCCATTGTGGCACAGTGCGTTACGGAAGTGCACGGTCGTCCTCCGAGGAAAGCCGGCACGGAACCCACGTTGTTGTGGGATGTCATGAGTTGCAGGTCACGTCGTTTTCGGATCAGATGGTGCGCAGAGTGTGCGACGACGCCGTTCGAGCTGGGACATCGGCTCGACGTGAGGTCGATCGCGGGGGTAGGGCGCCGATGCGGGGGCACGCTGCGTCCGGGGGAATTCAGGAGAAGTCATGGAAGCGATCGACGGCTCGGCGCACGTTCGGCGTCCGCTGAATGCGTTGGTCTCGGAACTCGCGACCCGGCTTCTCGGCGCGGACGCCGCCACCGTCGTCGTCGCGTATCGCCGGCTGCTCCGCGATCTCGCAGCCGACTTCGAGATGGACACCTGTTTCCTCCGCCACAACGACTCCGACATCGACGCCACCGTGCTGGTCGCCGAGTGGCCGCCCCGTCCGGTCGTACCGGTACCGGACCCCCTCGGTGTCGTCTACTTCGCCGATGCCGATCCCGTGTTCGCCGTCACCCGGGAGCAGGATCGCGTCCAGATCTACCGGCCGAACGATCAACCCGAGAACTACCGAGAGCGGATCGAGAGCGGATCCGGGGTGTCGGCCACGACGGTGGTGACGGTTCCTCTGCTGGGTGACGGCCGCACCCTGGGGGTCCTGGGGTTCGTTCGTTTCGCCGACCGCGAGTGGAACGCGGACGAGCTCGAGGCCGTCACCGCGGTCGGAGCGATGCTCGCCCAGGTGCAGCGGCGTGTGGAGGCGGAGAACGCGCTGCGCCACACCGCGATGATCGACGAACTGACCGGACTGATGAACCGCCACGGGCTGACCGAGCTGCTCGACAGGCGCGCCGGCGACGGCACGGCGGTGGGCGTGTTGTTCGTGGACATCGACCGGCTGGCCGCTCTCAACGACTTCCTCGGCCATCGCATGGGTGACGAGTTCCTGCGGACCGTCGCGGACCGGATCCGCCGTCGACTGCCGGACGGAGACGTGGTGGCGAGGCTCGGCGGGGACGAGTTCGTCGTCGTCCTCGGCGGTGCGCCCACGGCCGAGGACGGTGTGGAACGTGCGGAGATGGTCCGGTCGGTGGTCGCCGAGCCGATGGTGGTGGGGGACGACAGGGTGACCCGAACCGCGAGCATCGGCGTGGCCGTGGGAATCGCGGACCCGTCGGAGATGCTGCGCCGGGCGGATCAGGCAGCGCTGCACGTGAAGTCGTCCGGAGGCAACCGGGTCGTTCTCTACTCGGACGAGATCGCGGCGACCAACGACCTGCGGACCGACGTGGAATTGACGCTGGGCCATGCCATCTCACACGACCGGTTGGTGTTGCACTTCCAGCCCGAGGTGGATCTGCGTACCGGTGAGATCGCCGCGGTGGAGGCCCTCGTTCGCTGGCCGCATCCGACACGCGGCATGCTCGGGCCCGACGTGTTCGTGCCGATCGCCGACGCTGCGAACCTCGCGCCGGAACTGGGTCGCTGGGTCATCGACGCGGCGTGCCGGGCGTATGTGAGCTGGCGGGACGCCACCGGACCGACCGACCTGGTTCTGCGCGTGAACATCTCACCGGTACACCTCGCGGTCCGCGACGTCGCGCAGGAGGTCGCGGACGTCCTGCGGAGCCACGAGATCAATCCCGCGTGCTTCTGCCTCGAGCTGTCCGAGGTGGCTGTGGTGGATTCCGTGGCTCGGTCCGGCGCTGCGCTCACCTCTCTGCGAGAGAAGGGAATCAGAACGGCCATCGACCACTTCGGCGTCGGCTACGCGTCGCTGCTGCATCTCAAGAGACTGCCGCTCGATGTCCTCAAGATCGATCGGCACTTCACCGACGGTCTCGGAGTGGCCGGCGACGATCGCGCTCTCGTCTCCGTGATGATCGGACTCGCCCGATCACTGCGGCTCGACGTCGTCGCCAACGGTGTCGAAACACTCACGGCCGCTCGCACTCTCGTCGAGCTCGGCTGTCACCGCGCGCAGGGTCACGCCATCTGTCCGCCTGTCGACGAACCCACCTTCCGCTCGCTGCTCGTCGACGGGACGCGTCTGCTCGACGTGTCCTGACCGTCGGGTCCGACAGGCCGGAGCGTCACAGGTACACCGTTGAGGACTGCGTTGCCCGCGACACCCTCCACGCGGCTCGGATCGGTGAGGTCGTTGACGCTCGGTCCGCGGACGTCGCGGGCGACCGTGAGTCGCACTCCGTCGCGATCGTGGCCGAAACCGTGCGGGATGCTGACGACACCAGGCATCACGCTGTCGCTCGCGGTCACCTCGATGCGCACGGAGCCCGCCGCAGACAGAACCTCGACGGTGTCCCCGTCGTGGATACCGAGACGGTCGAGGTCGGCGGGATGGGCCAGGAGCCCGTGGCGCGGCTTGCCCTTCACGAGACGTGGAGCATTGTGCATCCACGAGTTGTTGCTGCGGACGTGGCGCCGCCCGATCAGGAGCAGGTCGCCGTCCGCGGGCAGCGTCGCAGCGAGCAGAGCGATGCGCAGCCTGTCGATGTCCGGGGTCACCACGTCGTGCATCAGGGCGATCCGGCGGTTGCGAGTGAGGAGCTTCCCGGGCAGCCCCGGACGAAGCGGGCCGAGGTCCTTGCCGTGCGGGTTCTGCCGCAGGGTTCGCAAGGACACCCCGCGTCGCGCCCGGAGCAGGAGGAGTCCGACGGTGGCGGCGGGGGACAGGCGTGTGCGCACCTCACGGACGACGGCCGCACGATTCAGTCGACCCAGCGTTCGCGCCCTCGCTCCGCGGCGGCGGACGGCGGCGTAGCGCAGACTCAGATCGCGGAAGATCTCCCAGTCGTGACGGGCGCCGGACTCTTTCGGCAGGACTGCCGGATTGAACTTGGCGGTGTTGCGCACCGCGAACGTCGAGAAGATCAGGTCGTAGTGGTCCCGCTCGAGTGCCACCGTGGACGGCAGGATGATGTCGGCGTGGCGTGAGGTCTCGTTGACGTAGATGTCGAAGGACACCATGAAGTCGAGCCCGGCGAACGCTGCGTCGAGTCGGGGTCCGCCGGGCATCGACAACACCGGGTTGCCCGACGCCACCACCATGGCGCGGACGCGGCCGGGCCCGTCGGTCGTCATCTCGTCCACGAGGGTCGAGGCCGGAAGTTCACCGCTGAACTCGGGCAGATCCCGGACTCGGCTGCGCCACTTGTCGAAGTGACCTCGGCTGGTGATCTTGTTCGCGATCAGGTCGACGGCCGGATCGGTGAACAGCACGCCCCCGACCCGGTCGAGGTTGCCGGTCAGAATGTTCAGGACGTGCACGGCCCACTGGCACACGGTGCCGAACTCCTGGGTGGAGACGCCCATTCGGCCGTAGACCGCGGCCGCTCCGGCGTTCGCGAGATCGCGTGCCAGTGTGCGGATCACGTCGGCGTCGATACCGGTGAGGGGTGCCACCGCCTCGGGTGTGAACGCCGCCACCGCCTCGGTCACACCCTCGACGCCGTCGACGTAGGAGGCCGGGGTCGCGGCGCCGTCCGTCAGGACGACGTGAACGAGCGCCAGCAGTAGATGCGCGTCCGTGCCGGGGCGGATGAACAGGTGGGTGTCGGCGACGTCCGCCGTCTCGGTGCGCCTCGGATCGACCACGACCATGCGACCGCCACGCGCGCGCAGTTCCTTCACCCGCTTCCCGAAGTCGGGCACCGTCATCATCGAACCGTTGGACGCCATGGGATTGGCTCCCAGGACGAGGAAGAACTCGGTGTTGTCGATGTCGGCGATCGGCTGGCGGATCTGATGTCCGTAGAACAGCATGTTGGTGAGTTGGTGTGGGAGTTGGTCCAGCGACGTCGCGGAGTACCGGTTGCGGGTGCGCAGCATCGACAGGAACGGGATGCCGTGTGTCATCGCGCCGAGACTGTGCACGTTGGGGTTGCCCGCGTAGACGCCGACGGCGTCGGCACCGTGCTCGTCACGGACGGCTGAGAGGCGACGGGCCACGAGGTCGATCGCCTCGTCCCATCCGATCTCGCGCCATCCCGTTTCGGTGCGCTGCAACGGTCGACGCACGCGGTCCGGATCGTTCAGGATGTCGACGAGAGCCGTCGCCTTGGGACAGATGTGTCCGCGGGACAACGGATCCTTCTTGTCCCCGCGGACGGACTGCACACCCTCGTCGGTCACCGTGTACTCGAGTCCACACATGGCCTCGCAGAGGGTGCAGGTGCCGTGGGCGGTGCGGGTGGTTCCAGCCGAGGTCATTCCGTGCACGCTAGTCGTGTGCACCGGGACGCACCGGGATTCTGTGACGAGTGTGAATTACAGTCGGGCTCGTGGTCACCGGCAACGCATCCGACATTCTCACCTCGCTCACCGACTGGCCGGTCCCGGCGGTGTCGGCCGCGGTGATCGTCGACGGTCCCGACGTGGCGGCGCGACACGGTGATCGGGACCGCGTGCAGGAACTGGCCTCCGTCACCAAACTTCTCGTCGCGTACGCCTCGCTCGTCGCGGTGGAGGAGGGTGCCGTCGAGCTCGACGAGGCGGCGGGGCCCGAGGGATCCACCGTCCGGCACCTGCTCGCCCACACCTCGGGAGTCGCGTTCGACGATCGGCGGCCCACCACGGCGCCAGGGACGAAACGCATCTACTCGAGTGCCGGTTTCGAGATCCTGGCGGAGCACGTGACCGAGCGGTCCGGCATCGAGTTCGGGGAGTATCTGTCCGGCGCCGTGCTCGAACCGTTGGGCATGACCTCGACCGAGCTGCACGGATCGGCCGGCCACGGAGCCCGGTCGAACCTCCGCGACATGGAGGCGTTCGCGGCGGAACTCCTCGAACCGACGCTCGTGTCTCGACAGACCGTGGACGAGGCGACGACCGTGCAGTTCGAGGGACTCGGCGGCATCCTGCCCGGGTACGGGTCGCAGCGACCCAACGACTGGGGTCTGGGCTTCGAGCTCCGCGATCACAAGGCGCCGCACTGGACGGGGGAGACCAACTCGGCGCGCACGTTCGGTCACTTCGGGCAGTCGGGAACGTTCCTCTGGGTGGACCCCGACGCCCGCGTGTCCTGCGTCGTGCTCGCCGACCGTGCGTTCGGGGACTGGGCCAAGCCGCTGTGGACCGCGCTGGGAGACGCGGTGCTCGCCGGCGTGTGACACGTCGCGACACGCCGCGCGAACCCACGCGACACACCGAACGACTGGTGTAACAGGGGTAACTCGAGGCACACTGGTAGAAGCCGTACATCAGCAGACGCGTCAGGCCGTTGGGGAAGACGTCCCTCGTCGAAGCTGGAGGCAACGGTGAACACACTGAACCAATTCGCGGATTCGACCACGGGTGTCGTCTACATCCACTCGTCGCCGGCCGCGCTGTGCCCGCATGTCGAATGGGCGCTGTCCGATGCGCTCGACTGCCGAGCGAATCTCAAGTGGACCGCGCAGCCCGCATTCGACGGTCAACTGCGGGCCACCACCAACTGGACCGGCCCCGTGGGCACCGGTGCCCGGTTGGCCAGCGTGCTGCGCTCGTGGCAGATGCTGCGTTTCGAGGTCACCGAGGACCCCAGTGAGGGAGTCGACGGTGAGCGCTTCGCGCACGTGCCGGGCCTCGGCTTGTGGCACGGTGCCACCAGTGCCAACGGCGACGTGATGGTCGGCGAGCAGCGGCTGCGATCGATCCTGGAGCAGGGACGCGGCGACGTGTACGCGCAGCTCGACCACGTTCTCGGTACCGCCTGGGACACCGAACTCGAGCAGTTCCGCCTCGGTGGAGTCGGCGGAGAGGTCACCTGGCTCGCGAGTTAGTGGGCCTCCGGCCCCCGTGAGCCTTTTGCGCATCCAGGGATGCGCGAAAGGTTCACGGGGCGACGCCACTCAGAGCGGGATGTTCTTGTGGCGACCACGACGCGCCGGGGCGTCCGCCAGTGCGCGGGTGAGTGTGCTGCGCGTGGCGGCCGGATCGATGATCGCGTCCACGACGCCGATGCCCACGGCCCGCTCGACACCACCCGCAATGGCCTCGTGCTCGGCCGTCAGACGGTCGTGCAGCGCCTCACGCTCGTGATCGGGCGCCGCTGCCAGTGCCTTCTTGTGCAGGATGCCCACGGCAGCCTTGGCGCCCATGACGGCAACCTCGGACTCCGGCCAGGCGTAGACGGCCGTCGCTCCGAGCGCCCGCGAATTCATCGCGATGTACGCGCCGCCGTAGATCTTCCGCGTCACCAGCGTCACGCGAGGCACGGTCGCCTCGGCGAAGGCGTGCAGCAGTTTGGCACCGCGGCGAACCACGCCCTCCCACTCCATGCTGACGCCCGGCAGGTATCCCGGAACGTCCACGACGACCACGAGCGGGATGCCGAACGCATCGCACAGTCGGACGAAGCGCGCGGCCTTCTCGGCGGACTCGGAGTTGAGGCACCCGCCGAGGCGGATCGGGTTGTTCGCTATGACGCCCACCGAGCGACCACCGAGGCGGCCGAGACCGGTGACGATGCTGCGTGCCCAGCCGCCCTGGAACTCTTCGAAGGAGGATTCGCCCTCGACGTTGTCGAGCAACTCGTGGATGACCGGGTGCACGTCGTACGCGCGACGATTCGACGCGGGCAGGAGTGCTTTGAGGTCGGTGTCTCCGTGCTGCGCGGCGGCGAGGTCGAACTCGCCCTGCTCACTGAACATGGACACGAGACGGCGACCGCGTGCGAGGGCGTCGAGCTCGTCGTCGGCGACGATGTGGCAGACGCCGGACTTGCGGAAGTGGGTGTCGGGTCCACCGAGCGAGGCCATGTCGACCTGTTCGCCGGTGACGCTGCGCACCACGTCGGGACCGGTGACGAAGACCCGGCCCTCGGGGGCCATGATCACGACGTCGGTGAGGGCGGGGCCGTATGCGGCGCCGCCGGCGGCGAATCCGAGCACGACGGAGATCTGCGGAACGCTGCCCGACGCGCGGACCATGGCCTCGAAGACCAGTCCGACGGCGTGGAGCGCCTCGACGCCCTCGGCGAGACGGGCACCCCCGGAATGCCAGATGCCGACGATGGGCGCTCCGGAATCCAGGGCCTCGTCGATGGCGGAGACGATGTGCTTGCAGCCGTCGACTCCCATCGCGCCGCCCATGACGGTGGCGTCGGAGCAGTAGGCGATGGTGCGGACTCCGTCGATCTCACCCGAGGCGGCGAGCACACCGGACTTGTCACGGTCGTGCAGCGGGGCGGTCGTGCCGGAGTCGAAGAGCTTCTCGAGACGAGCGAGGGGGTCGCGCGGGTCACGCGACGAGGAGTGGCGGGTGTGCGGAGCGAGGACGGTCATCGTGTTCTCCCCTTCATACTGCCGCTCCCGGCAGGGGAGTGGTGGTGCGGGAGGAGACCCGGCGACCTGCGTCGCCGGATCTCCGCCCTCGTGCGCGTACGACTGTCACGCCGTGACGGCTGCGGAGCCGTCAGTGGCGTCCGAAGGCGAGCGCAACATTGTGCCCACCGAATCCGAACGAGTTGTTCAGTGCGTACTCGATCTCGCCGCGACGGGCCTCGCCCGACACGACGTCGAGGTCGATCTCCGGATCCTGGTTGTCCAGGTTCAGCGTGGGCGGAACGATCCCGTCCCGGATGCTGAGCACTGTCAGGATCGACTCCAGGGCGCCGACGGCACCGATGGAGTGCCCGAGGGCCGACTTGGGTGCGTACACGGACGCGTGGTTGCCCACCGCAGCGTTGATCGCGGTCGCCTCGGCCGTGTCCCCGATGGGAGTGGCCGTGGCGTGCGCGTTGACGTGCGAGATGTCCTGCGCCGTCAGCCCCGCCGTCTCGATGGCCCGACGCATCGCTCGCGCCGCACCGGTTCCGGCCGGATCGGGAGCCACCAGGTGGTACCCGTCCGAGGTGATGCCGGCACCGAGAAGTCGTGCGTGGATGGTCGCGCCGCGAGCCTTGGCGTGCTCCTCGCTCTCGATCACCATGAGCGCACCGGACTCGCCGAAGACGAAGCCGTCGCGATCCTTGTCGAACGGCCGCGAGGCCGCCTGCGGATCGTCGTTGCGTGTGCTCATGGCACGCATCATCGAGAAGGCCGCGATCGGCACCGCGTCGATGTGTCCCTCGACTCCACCCGTGACCATGATGTCCGCGTCGCCCATGACGATCATCCGCCATGCGTGAGCGATCGCTTCCGATCCCGACGAGCATGCCGACACCGGTGTGATGACACCGGCGCGCGCACCCAGGTCGAGCCCCACGACAGCCGACGGTCCGTTCGGCATGATCATCTGCACGGCGAGCGGGGACACCTTGCGGTACCCGCCCTCGCGCAGCTTCTTGTCGGCGTCGAGCAGTGCGTCGCCGCCGCCCAGGCCGGTGCCGATCGAGACGCCGAACCGCTCCGAGTCGACCTCGGGGCTGCCGGCGTTCTTCCACACCTCCTTGCCCAGGACGTACGCCATCTGCTCGACATAACTCATGCGTCGTTGCTCGACGCGCGAGAGAAGAGTCGATGGACTGACGGCCAGATGGCCGCCGATACGAACCGGAAGATCGAACTCGGTGACGAAATCGTCCTCGAGTACGTCGATGCCGCTCTCCCCGTTCAGCAGTCCCTTCCACGTCGCGTCGACGTCACCGGCGATGGAGGTGGTCACCGCCAGGCTGGTCACGACGACGTTGCGGAAGCCCCCGTTGGCTGTGCTGGGCGTGGTCACGGTCCTGCTCACTCGCCTGCGGAATCGCTCTGGTTGTCGAGCTTCGCCTTGATGGCCTCGGCGGCCTCGGGGTTCTCGGCTTCGAGCTTCTGGATGTAGTTCACGGCATCGCCGACGGTGCGGAGGCTGGCGAGATCCTCGTCGGGGATCTTGACGCCGTACTTGTCCTCGGTCTGCACTGCGATCTCGACCATGGAGAGGGAGTCGATGTCCAGGTCGTCGACGAACGACTTCTCGACGGTCACCTCGGACGGCTCGATGCCGGTGACCTCTTCGATGATCTCGGCGAGTCCGGCGATGAGTTCTTCCTGCGTGGCCACGGAGTGGCTCCCTTCGTGTAAGGAACTGTGCACACGGCGCGACTGTGCGCCGGTGCGAATGCTGTCTCGACGAACGCTCGTTCTCGAGTCGGGCCGGCTACGTACCGGCCCTGTTCACCCCACGACGTGCGGTGAACGATGCGCACCCCCGGTGTGGTCCGAGACGGACCGGCGGGGCTGCGCGCAGTTACCTAACCGACCGATACCGGGGCGGTGAGGCCGGAGACGTCCTCCGGAGTCTTGAGGGCGACCGTCGGGGTGCCGCGCATCTCGCGCTTGGCGATCCCGACGAGCGTGCCGGCCGGCGGGAGCTCGACGATCGAGGCGACGTCGGACGCGCGCAGCGTCGCGGTGCACAGATCCCACCGGACGGGCCGGGTGACCTGGCCGGCGAGCTTGGCCAGTGCGTCGGCGCCGGAGGTGACCTCCCGGCCGTCGCGGTTGGAGAGCAGGCGACGCGTCGGCTCGGACGGCGTGATGGAGGCTGCTGCGGCGACCACGGCATCCTGCGCGGGGGCCATGAAGCGGGTGTGGAACGCGCCCGCGACGGGCAGAGCGCGAACGCGAGCCTTCTCGGGCGGGTTCGCTGCCAGCGCGGCGAGGTCGGTGAGCAGACCCGCGGCCACGATCTGACCGGCGGCGTTCCGGTTGGCCGCCTCGAGTCCCAGCTCGGTGAGGCGTTCGAGGACCGCGTCCTCGTCGCCACCGAGCACGGCGGACATGCCGGTCGGAGCCAGAGCGCAGGCCTTGGCCATCTCGGCGCCGCGGATCGCGGCGAGAGCGACGGCGTCATCGGCGGAGATGACACCGGCGACAGCGGCTGCGGCGAGTTCACCGACGGAGTGGCCGGCGACGACCATGTTCTCCGGCAGTCCGTGCGTCCGCTCGATCTCCTCGAACGCGAGGAGCGCGGCGGCCACGACGAGCGGCTGGGTCACGGCGGTGTCGGTGATCTCCTCCGCCGTGGCGGTGGTTCCGAGCCGCGTCAGGTCGAGGCCCGACGCCTGCGACCAGAGGGCGAGACGATCCGCGGCCCCGGGAAGTCCGAGCCACGGCACGAGCATGCCGGGTGTCTGAGAGCCCTGTCCGGGCGAAAGCACTGCAATCACGGAACTAAGAAAACACTGTGAAGGCCGTGTCAGGAGATGTTCTACGCGATGAACCTTGTCGGTCGTATTTGTCAGAACCCTACAAACGCCCAGCACGACGGGTCACATCGCTCCTGGCGCAAGAGCCGTTACTGTATGAGATTCCCAAATGTTCCGGCTGTGACTGTTGTTATCGGTGATGGGCTTTCGTTATGGGATTGCGACAGGCGACCCACTGTTGCCGCGATTCTCAGGACGTACGCATCGCGGGCATTGGTGGGATCCCTACCAGTCACCTCCGCGATCCGCTTGAGCCGATATCGCACAGTATTTGGATGAACAAACAGTGACCTGGCACACGTCTCGACCGCTCCACCGCAGTCGAGGTACGCATCGAGCGTGTCGGACAGTGCCGATCCTGCAGCCTGGAGCGGCTGGACGATGAGCTCGTTCAGCGACGTGACCGCCGCCTGGTCGCCCAGCAACGCGCGTTCCGGCAGCAGTTCACCCGCATGGACCGGCCGCGGGGCACCCCGCCATCCGACCACCGCGTGCATCCCCGCGAACGCCTCGACGGCACTCGAGTGCGCGGCGCCGAGCGTGCGGGTCGTCGGACCGATGACCACCGGGGTGTCCGAGAAGTTCCGCATCAGGTCATCGAGGAAGGCGGCGCTGGTCGGGTCCCCGGAGAGATGACCGGAGACGACCATGACCAGCCGAGTGCCCTGCACCACGGCGAGCGCGGCGCGACGGTGGCGCTGCGCCACCGTGTGCACGGTGCCGACGACGGAGACGCCCTGATCCGGAGGGGGAGATCCGACGAGCACGGTGGCCGGCGCCGTCGCGTCCCAGTTGAGGGTCGCGGCACGCGAGAGCATGTCCGAGCCGGTGTCGCCGCGGACGACCGCGTCCACGACGAGGGCCTCGAGCCGGGTGTCCCACGCGCCACGTGACTCGGCCGCACTCGCGTAGACGGACGCGGCGGCGAATCCCAGTTCACGTCCGTAGCGCAGCACCGCCTCCGTGAGCGCGACGAGCTGCTGGTCGTTGCGAGCCAGGGCGGGGAGCCACTGCTCGAAGAACTCCATGGCGACCCGGACCATGTCGACGGTCTGCCGCAGCGTCAGACGACGCGCCAGATCCTGCGGGATGACCTGGAACGCGTCGAGACTGAAGCGGATGTCGCTGTCGGGGTTCTGCAACCACTCGAGGAAGTTGACGACGGCCGTCTGCACGAGCATCTGCACACTCGCGCGCTGCGATGCATCGAGATCGCTCACGAACGGCAGCTGATCCTGCATCTGGGTCAACGCCTCGGTGGAGAGCCTGCTGGAGAACTGCTTCACCCGTCGCAGCAGCGCGTCGGGAAGCGGGACTCGTTGTTGTCTCGCGCGGATCGCGCCACCGGGCCGGTGGGCCTCCGCGGCGGCGCGGCGGAGCTCGCGGCGTTCCCGCACACGCTCCGATTCCCCCTCCGGCGAGCCGTCGGGGGAATCGGGAGCAATGTCGGCCATGGCGACGAACTTACGCGTCGTGCCTGGTGTGACTGTCAGGCGACGCCGGGATCGGCGGTGGAGATCGGTGCGGCCAGGACGTCGTCGATCTGGTAGCGCTCGGCTGCCTCGACGGCCTTGTCCTTGTCCACCTCGCCGGAGCGGGCGAGCGCGGACAGCACAGCGACGACGATGGACTCGGCGTCGACGTTGAAGTGCCGGCGCGCGGCGGTGCGGGTGTCGGAGAAGCCGAACCCGTCGGTTCCCAGCGTCGTGTAGTGGCCGGGAACCCACTGACGGATCTGATCCGGGACCGCACGCATCCAGTCCGACGCAGCCACGAACGGGCCCTGCGCCTCCTGCAGCGTGCTGGTGACGTACGGGACCCGTGGTTCGTCACCGGGGTTGCGCAGTGCCTCGGTCTCGGCGTCGACACCGTCGCGGCGCAGTTCGCCCCAGCTGGTCACCGACCAGACGTCCGCGGACACGCCGTAGTCCTGCGCGAGGAGTTCCTGCGCACGCAGCCCGGACGGCATGCCCACACCGGAGACCAGGATCTGCGCCTTGGGGCCGTCGGCCGTGCCCTTCTGGAACAGGTAGATGCCCTTCAGCAGACCCTCGACGTCGAGGTTCTCCGGCTCCGCCGGCTGACGGTAGGGCTCGTTGTAGAGGGTGATGTAGTAGAAGATGTTCTCTCCACCGAACCCGTCCACACCGTCGGTTCCGCCGTACATCCGGCGCAGACCGTCCTTGATGATGTGCGCGATCTCGAAGGAGAACGCCGGGTCGTACGCGACGGCCGCCGGGTTCGTCGCCGCGAGCAGCAGCGAGTGTCCGTCGGCGTGCTGCAGGCCCTCACCGGTGAGGGTGGTGCGGCCGGCGGTGGCGCCGAGGACGAAGCCGCGGGCCATCTGGTCGGCAGCGGCCCAGAGGCCGTCGCCGGTGCGCTGGAAACCGAACATCGAGTAGAAGATGTACAGCGGGATCATCGGCTCACCGTGCGTCGAGTATGACGTGCCGACCGCGGTGAAGGACGACGTGGAGCCGGCCTCGTTGATGCCCTCGTGCAGGATCTGGCCGGTGACGTTCTCCTTGTAGGCGAGCATCAGTTCCGAGTCGACCGAGGTGTAGAGCTGGCCGTTGCGGTTGTAGATCTTCAGCGACGGGAACCACGAGTCCATACCGAAGGTGCGGGCCTCGTCGGGGATGATCGGCACGACGCGGTGCCCGATCTCCTTGTCGCGAAGAAGTTCCTTCATGACGCGCACGAGCGCCATGGTCGTCGCGACCTCCTGCTTGCCGGAACCCTTCATGATCGACTTGTAGGTCGAGTCGGGCGGCATGGGCAGCGGCTTCGCCGACGTGCGGCGCTCGGGGACGAAGCCGCCCAACGCTTTACGACGGTCGAGCATGTACGCGATCTCGGGGGAGTCCTCGCCCGGGTGGTAGTACGGGGGCAGGTACGGATCCTTCTCGAGCTCCTCGTCGGAGATCGGGATGTGCTGGATGTCGCGGAACGCCTTCAGGTCGTCGAGGGTCAGCTTCTTCATCTGGTGGGTCGCGTTGCGGCCCTCGAAGTGCTTGCCCAACGTGTAGCCCTTGATGGTGTGCGCCAGGATCACCGTCGGCTGGCCCTTGTGCTCCATCGCGGCGGCGTACGCGGCGTGGACCTTGCGGTAGTCGTGACCACCGCGCTTGAGGTTCCAGATCTCGGCGTCGCTGAGATCCTTGACCAGTTCCTTGGTCCGCGGATCGCGCCCGAAGAAGTTGTCGCGGACGTAACTGCCGTCGTTGGCCTTGTACGTCTGGAAGTCGCCGTCGGGCGTGGTGTTCATCAGGTTCACCAGGGCGCCGTCGCGGTCCTTGTGCAGGAGGGTGTCCCACTCGCGGCCCCACACGACCTTGATGACGTTCCAGCCGGCGCCGCGGAAGAACGACTCCAGTTCCTGGATGATCTTGCCGTTGCCGCGCACCGGGCCGTCGAGGCGCTGCAGGTTGCAGTTGACGACGAAGGTCAGGTTGTCCAGACCCTCGGTGGCCGCCACGTGCGCGAGGCCGCGCGATTCCGGCTCGTCCATCTCGCCGTCGCCGAGGAACGCCCACACGTGCTGATCGGTGGTGTCCTTGATGCCGCGATCGGCGAGGTAGTGGTTGAAGCGGGCCTGGTAGATGGCGTTCATCGGGCCCAGGCCCATCGACACCGTCGGGAACTCCCAGAAGTCCTGCATCAGACGCGGGTGCGGGTACGACGGCAGGCCGCCGCCCTGATCGGCGTGGCTGTACTCCTGGCGGAACCCGTCCATCCGCTCCGCCGGAATGCGACCCTCGAGGAACGCGCGGGCGTAGATGCCGGGGGAGGCGTGACCCTGGATGAAGATGTGGTCACCGCCGCCCGGGTGGTCCTTGCCGCGGAAGAAGTGGTTGAAGCCCACCTCGTACAGAGCCGCCGAGGAGGCGTACGTCGAGATGTGGCCACCGACGCCGACGCCGGGGCGCTGCGCACGGTGCACCATGATCGCGGCGTTCCAGCGGATCCAGGCCCGGTAACGGCGTTCCATGGACTCGTCGCCGGGGAACCACGGCTCGTTCTCGGTGGGGATGGTGTTGACGTAGTCGGTCGACGTGAGCGCGGGAATCGACACACGCTTCTCACCGGCACGCTCGAGCATGCGCAGCATCAGGTAGCGGGCGCGCTGCGGCCCGGAGCGCTCGAGAAGCTGGTCGAAGGATTCCATCCACTCGTCGGTCTCGTCACTGTCGATGTCCGGAAGGTACGACGCCACCCCCTCTCGGATGACGCGAACACGGCCGTCCGTGCTCGCCTTCCTGGCGACAGCGCCCATCGCGGCGTCTGCCGCGTCGGTGCGCTCTTCCTTCGTCGATTCCGACAACGTGTGTTCTCCTCGATGTGGCGAGAGCATGGTGTGCTCCCGGTCCAGTGCGAGCCGGTCCTGTGACGCCGGCCCGCTGTGCAGCTTCACGGTGATCTGGGTCAATCTCGGGTGATCGAGGTCAATCCTGCCCCATGGGACCCCGCTTGGTGCAGGTGGTTCCCGATTGGGTATGCGTGAAATCAATGCAACGGAAAAACGTGCAGATCGCCGCGTCGGCTTGCGTCGGGGCGCCCGACACTGTTCGCTTTGACTACTGCACACTTTGCTGTATCGCCCGGTCGGTCTCGATCGGGTTCACGACTCGAAGGAGGACACGACCGTGGTCGCCGCGGCGGACGCCCAGAACTATGCCCAGAAGCTCGGAGTCACCCGCGACATGGTCGTGCAAGAGTTGGGTTGGGACGAGGACACCGACGACGACTTGCGGGCCGACGTCGAGGAGATGATCGGCGCGGAGACCGTCGACGAGGATTCCGACGAGGTGGTCGACGTCGTGCTGCTGTGGTGGCGCGACGGGGACGGAGACCTGGTCGACGCCCTCATGGACGCCATCACCCCGCTCTCCGACGACGGCTTCGTGTGGGTCCTCACTCCCAAGACAGGCCAGTCCGGCCATGTCGAGCCCAGCGAGATCGCCGAGTCCGCACCCACCGCAGGCCTCACCCAGACCTCGACCACGAACCTCGGTGCGTGGATCGGCAGTCGGCTGGTGCAGCCCAAGGCTCAGCCCACGAAGCGCTGATGACGCTCGAGGTGGGGGCCGAGGCTCCCGACTTCACGCTGAAGGATCAGAACAACCAGCCCGTCACGCTGTCGGACTATCGCGGCACCAAGAACGTGCTGCTGATCTTCTTCCCGCTCGCGTTCACGGGCACCTGCCAGGGTGAACTGTGCCGGGTGCGCGACGAGCTGCCGAAGTTCGAGAACGACGACACCGCGGTGCTCGCCGTCTCGGTCGGTCCGCCGCCCACGCACAAGATCTGGTCTGCCGAGCAGGGATACACGTTCCCGCTGCTGTCGGACTTCTGGCCGCACGGCGCCGTCGCGCAGCAGTACGGAGTGTTCAACGAGGACCTCGGGTTCGCCAACCGCGGCACCTTTCTCATCGACACTGCGGGAATGGTGCGGTTCGCCGAGATGATGGGTCCGGGCGAGGCCCGTGACCAGGGGGCTTGGGAGAACGCCCTCGCCACGCTAGATTCTTGAGCGCGTTCCCCGGCTCGGTCGGGGAACGACGGGGCGTATAGCTCAGCGGTAGAGCTCTGGTTTTACACACCAGCGGTCGGGGGTTCGAACCCCTCTGCGCCCACATCATGGACATGCGGCCCAACTGCGAACGGTGCGACGTGGATCTGCCCCCGTCGTCCGTCGACGCTCATGTCTGCACCTACGAGTGCACCTTCTGCACCGCCTGCGTCACGCGCCTGTCGAACGTGTGCCCCAACTGCGGTGGCGGATTCACCCCGCGCCCCGTCCGCCCTTCTCGCGAGTGGCGCGCCGGGTTGTCGGTGGCGCTGCGACCCGGATCGACCGCGCGAGTGCACACGCCGTACACCGAAGCGGAGCTCGACGAGTTCGTGGACCGGGTGAAGGGTGTGCCGCCGGCGGAGCGGTGAGTGGGTTGTCTTTCGCTGGGCGATGGGCGCTGGGCGCTGGGGCGCTGGTGCTGCCGGGCGCAGCGCCCGGTGTTGTGCGCACGCTGAGCGGTGCGCGGGGCACCGTGCGGTGCGCGCGGGGCCAGGGGTGGGGCGCAGCGCGGGTGTCGGCGCACCCGATACGGGTGTTCGTGCAGGTGCCGGTGCCGCCGAGCGCTGCGCCCGGCGCTCCGCGCACGCCGAAGCGTGCGCGGAGCACCGTGCGGTGCGCGCGGGGGAGCGCGGCAGGGCGGCGACTACCGGTCAGAACACCTGCCGGTACAGCTCCTCGATCTGCTGCGCCGTGGGGACCACTGGGTTGTTGTTCGGCGAGCCCGAGGCAAGTGCCTGCTCTGCCATCAACGGGACGAGCTTCTCCCACTTGTCCGCATCCAGACCGTGCGAGCTGGGGGACGGCACTTCGACTGTCGCGCACAGGTTCTCGATGTAGGTGACCAGTGCTGCCGAGGCCACGTCGTCGCTGTCACCCTCATGTGCGGCGCCGAGTTGCCGCGCGCACTCCGCGTACCGCTCCGGGGCGCCGGGGATGGAGAACGCGGTGATCGCGGGGAGCAGCATCGCATTCGACAAACCGTGTGCGACATGGAAATGCCCGCCGATGGGTCGACTCATGCCGTGCACCAGACACACGCTCGCGTTGGAGAACGCCATGCCCGCCTGGGTGGACGCAGCCATCATCGCGGCGCGGGCCTCGGCGTCGTCCCCGTCGGTGTACGCGCGTACGAGGAACCGTCCGATGGTGCGCATGGCGTTGAGGGCCAACGCATCGGAGATCGGGTTCGCCTTCTTGCTGACGTACGCCTCGATCGCGTGGGTCAACGCATCGACACCGGTGTCCGCAGTGAGGCGCGGCGGCATCGACATCGTCAGTTCGGGGTCGACGACGGAGGCGATGGGGAGGAAGGACAGGCCGGGGCACAGCATCTTCTCGTCCGACTCGCTGTCGGTGATGACCGTGAACTGTGTTGCTTCCGAACCGCTTCCGGCGGTCGTCGGGATGGCGATGATGGGCAGCGCCGGTCCGGTGTACGGGCCGGGTGCCTTGTAGTCGCGCATGACGCCGCCGCCCTTGCTCAGCACCGACAGCGCCTTCGCGGTGTCCATGGGGCTGCCGCCGCCGAAGCCGATGACGGCGTCCGCGTCGTGCGCTGCGACCGCGGCGACGCCGGCGGTGAGGGAGTCGGTGGTGGGGTCGGGAACCGTCTCGGCGAACAGCGCACCGGTCTTGCCGGCGGCCGCGATGATGCCCATGACGCGGTCCGCTGCGCCCGTGCTGACCATGAACTTGTCGGTCACGAGAAGGGGGCGCTCGACGCCGAGGTCGGTGAGCACCTGCCCGAGGTCCTCGACGGCGCCGGGTCCCATGCGCAGGAATCGGGGAAAGGAAATGGATGTCGACATCGTCGTCGTGCTCCTTCTCGTGGTCGGTCGGTCGTGCGTGATGCGGAGATGCCGATGCCGCACCGAACCCCATACTGCGGGACGTCGGTGCGGCTCGGGGGAGAGGTGGTCAGTCGTTCTCGGGGAATCCGAGGTTGATGCCGCCGTGGCTGGGGTCGAGCCAGCGGGAGGTGACGGCCTTGGCGCGGGTGAAGAAGTGCACGCCCTCGGTGCCGTGAGCGTGGGTGTCGCCGAAGAGGCTGTTCTTCCAGCCACCGAAGCTGTAGTAGGCCATGGGAACCGGGATCGGCACGTTGATGCCGATCATGCCGACCTCGACCTCGTTCTGGAAGCGTCGAGCGGCGCCACCGTCGTTGGTGAAGATGGCGGTGCCGTTGCCGTAGGGGTTGTCGTTGATGAGCTGCAGTGCCTCGTCGTACGTGTCGACGCGGACCACGGAGAGCACCGGTCCGAAGATCTCGTCGGTGTAGATGCTCATCTCGGGGGTGACGTGGTCGATGAGGGTGGGTCCGAGCCAGAAGCCCTCGGCCGGCCTGATTCCCGTCGCTTCGCTCGCCCCGTCGCCGTCGGCCTTGACGGTGCGGCCGTCCACGACGATGGTGGCGCCGGACTCCTCGCCCGCGTCGACGTAGGAGGCGACCTTGTCGCGGTGCGCCTTGGTCACCAGCGGGCCCATGTCGGCGCCGCGGGTGCCGTCGCCGGTCTCGAGCGGGGTGGTGCGCTCGGCGATCTTGGCGACCAGCTCGTCCGCGATGTCGCCGACCGCGACGAGGGCGGAGATGGCCATGCAGCGCTCACCGGCGGAGCCGAAGCCGGCGTTGACCATGGCGTCGGCGGCGAGGTCGAGATCGGCGTCGGGAAGCACGATAGCGTGGTTCTTGGCGCCGCCGAGGGCCTGGACGCGCTTGCCGTGCGAGGTGCCGGTCGCGTAGACGTACTGCGCGATGGGGGTGGAGCCGACGAAGCTGATGGACTTGATGCTGCGGTTCTCGAGCAGCTCGTCGACGGCCGTCTTGTCGCCCTGGAGGACGTTGAAGACGCCGTCGGGCAGGCCCGCTTCCTTCCACAGCTCGGCGATCCAGATGCTCGCCGTCGGGTCCTTCTCGGACGGCTTGAGCACGACGGTGTTGCCGGCGGCGATGGCGATGGGGAAGAACCACATCGGCACCATGGCCGGGAAGTTGAAGGGGCTGATGATGCCGACGGGTCCGAGCGGCTGGCGCAGGGAGAAGACATCGACTCCGGTGGAGGCGTTCTCAGTGAAGCCGCCCTTGAGCAGATGCGGGATGCCGCAGGCGAATTCGACGACTTCCTGGCCGCGGCTGATCTCACCGAGGGCGTCGGAGAGCACCTTGCCGTGCTCGGCGGTGATGATCTCGGCGAGTTCGCCCTTCTTGGCGTTGAGCAGCTCGCGGAAGTTGAAGAGGATCGCGGTGCGCTTGGACAGCGAGGTGTCGCGCCAGGCGGGGAAGGCGGCGGTGGCCGAGTCGATGACGACGCGGGCATCCTCGACGGTGGCGAGGGCGAGCTCGCCGGTGACCTGACCGGTGGCCGGGTTGGTGACGGGGGAGGTCCTGTCGGAGGTGCCGGCGAACGGCTTGCCGTCCACCCAGTGCGTGATCGTGTTCACGGAGATTCCTTCGGTCGAGTGCTGGCCTGTGACCTGAGTCTCCCTAGCAGAATTGCGTCTGTCAAAGCCCAAAGGCGCACTCTGGCGTGCAGATCTGCACGCGGTGGGTACGCTCACGGCATGTTCTCCGCCGATCACCTCCGCTTCTTCCTGGAGGTCTCGCGCCACGGGCGCCTCAACGACGCTTCGCGAGTGCTGGGCGTCGACCACACGACGGTGGGCCGCCGCATCACCAGTCTGGAGAAGGCGGCGGGCCATCGACTCTTCGATCGCACCCCGGCGGGCTGGCAGCTGACGGAGGCGGGGCGGCGCCTCGTGGGCTACGCGGAGACGGTGGAGTCGACGCTGATCGCGGCGTTCGAGGACCAGACGACGTCCGTGGGCTCGCTGACCGGCTCCGTGCGGATCGCCGCCCCGGACGGTTTCGGTGCCTTCGTGCTCACGCCGCAGCTGACGCGGCTGCGCCGGGACCACCCCCGACTCGACGTCGAGCTGGTCACCGCCACGGAGCACGACGCGCTGAGTACCCGCGGCTTCGACGTCGCCGTGAGTCTGGAGCGGCCGTCGCCGCGATTCATGTCATCGCGGAAGCTGGCGTCGTACGAGCTCAGGCTGTACGCGTCACCGTCCTACCTCCGCGCCGCGCCCGCACTGGAGAGCCTCGACGACCTGCGTCGGCACGTCCTGATCTGGTACGTCGACGCGCTGTTGGACGTGGTGCCGCTCCGCATCCTCGACGCGATGCACCTGGACGGCCGACCGCAGTTCCAGACCAACAACATCACCGGGCACTGGCTCGCGGCCCGCCACGGTCTCGGGATCGCGCCACTACCCAACTACATCGGCGAGCCGGACGACCAGCTGGTCTGCGTGCTGCCCGACGAGTTCGCCGTGCGCCGCGACTACTGGACCGCGATGCCTCGCGACCTCACGCGACTGGCGCGGGTGAAGGCCGTCGACGAACTACTGCGGTCGATCGTCGCCGACGACGTGCACCTGCTGGCACCGGATGCGGACGATCAGTGAGCCCGTCGCGGTAGCGCGAAGACCAACGCGAACGCGAGTACGGCGAATCCGGCACTGACCCCCATCGCCGTCGCCGCGCTGTCGGTGAACGCGGTGGCCAGTGCCTCGGGTCCGGGGCCCACGACGTTCAGCGAGCCGAAGAGGACGCTGCCGATGATGGCGATACCGATCGCGCTACCGACTCGCTGCATCGTCGAGATGACACCGCTCGCGGCGCCCGCGTCGGGCCGATCGACCGTCGCGACGATGAACTGTGCGTTCGGTGCGATGAAGGCGCCGTTGCCCAGGCCGGCGATGAACAAGGGCAGCAACAGCGTCCAGTGAGTGAGCGCCGACGCGTCGGTGAGCAGCAGAACCAGCCAGGCCCACACGAGACCGACACTGACGAAAGCAGTGCCGAGCACCAGGACGTTGCGGCCGAGCCGCTCGCTGAGCTTGTTCGACTGCGACGACGAGATGATGCTGCCGATCGCGAACGGGATCGTCACCACCCCGGTGGCGAGAGCCGAGTTGCCCAGACCGGTCTGCCACAGGATCGAGATGGTGAAGAAGATCGACGTGAAGGCGGCGAAGTAGACGAGGGCGAGGATGACTCCGCCGGTGAACGCGGGCCGGGAGAACAGGCGCGGCGGGACCAGGGGAGTGCGGCCGGCACGCGAGTGGCGCACCTCCCAGACTCCGAAGAGCCCGATGAGGACGATGCCGGCGCCGAGTGTCACGTACGTCCACGTCGGCCACCCGGTGTCCTGGCCCTCGATGAGCGGGACCAGGATCGCGACCAGACCTGCCGTGACGAGTGCGAGCCCCACCCAGTCGATGCCGCGCGCGGGGGCGTCGGGGGAGTCGATCTCGGATCGCGTCGGCAGAATCTTCGCGGCCAGGATCAATCCGATGAGACCGAAGGGCAGGTTGACCCAGAAGACCAGCCGCCACCCGCTCTCGCTGCCGGCGGCCTCGATGATCAGACCGCCGATGATGGGGCCCAGTGCCGACGAGACGCCGATGACGGCGCCCATGATGGCGAACGCCTTGCCCCGCATCTGCGGTGGGAAGAGCAATTGGATGTAGGCGGTGACGGCGGGGACGAAGATGCCGCCCGCGAGTCCCTGCACGATGCGCGCCGCGACGAGCTGCAGATCGTTCTGCGCGAGTCCGCACGCGAGGCTGGCAATCGTGAAGAGGGCGAGTCCGGTGAAGAACACCCACTTGTGACCGATGCGGTCGCCCACCCGGCCCGCCGGGATCAGTGCCAGGCCGAACGCGAGCGCGTATCCGGAGATGATCCAGGACAGGGTGGCCTCGGACGCGTCGAGGCTCGTGCGGATGGTGGGGAGCGCGACGTTGACGATGGTGGTGTCCAGCAGGGCGATGAACATGCCCGTGAGCAGGACGATCAACGACTGCCAGGCACGTCGGGAGACCGCGGGAGCCGCGTTGTCGGCCGAGGTGGAAGTGGTGGACACCCGAGAAACCTTTCGCACAGGACAGGAACTGACGACCGTATTCGGTGAAGACGTGAGTCTCGGACCGGTCGCGGCCGCATTCTCTACAGTTGCGTGCACCACGGAGCGCGACGCACGGGGTGCAGCGTTCCCCGCGGGACGCACACGCAATCACCGGGGCGCCGGTGACGGAAGCAGGGGGGATCTTCGATGACACATGCGTTCACGGACGATGCGTTGGGGCGCGACGACGCGGTGGGGCTCGCGCTTCGAGTGCGCCGGCGCGAGGTCTCCGCCGCGGAACTGGCGTCGGCGGCCCTCTCGCGCATCGAGAAGATGGCCGAGTTGGGCGCTCTGGTGGGACCACCACTGAAGACTCCCGTCGTCGGCGATCAGGCCGGGCCGTTCGCGGGAGTGCCGACGGTGATCAAGGACAACAGCGACGTTCGAGGGCTCCCGACGGGTCAGGGCTCCGAGATCATCCGTGCTCGTCCCGCGAACCGGCACGGTCCGGTGGCCCGCGAGATGCTCTCGATGGGGTTCGGAGTGGTGGCGAAGACGACGCTGCCGGAGTTCGGTCTCAGCGCGTCGACGGAGTTCCCGACCCGGCCGCCCACCCGTAACCCCTGGAACACCGAGTACTCGACCGGCGCGTCCTCGGGCGGATCCGCGGCGCTGGTGGCGGCGGGGGCGGTTCCCCTCGCACACGGCAACGACGGCGGCGGCTCGATCCGGATCCCAGCGGCCTGTACGGGGCTCGTGGGCCTCAAGCCGTCGCGCGGCAGGTTCGTGCTGCCGGCGCTGGAGAAGCTGCTGCCCGTCGCGATCGTCTCCGAGGGCGTGCTGACGCGCAGTGTCCGTGACACCGCCGCGTTCTGGGCCGCGGCCGATCACGCGAGTGCACGACGCCTGCGACCGATCGGCACTGTGACGGGCCCGTCGGCGCGGCGACTGCGGGTCGGTGTGATCCGGCAGTCGCCCGCGGGCGGCCCCACCGACGTCGAGACGCTCGCCGCGCTGGACGACGCCGCCGCGCTCCTCGAGCGCCTCGGTCACACGGTGGACGAGATGACCACCGTGCCGATCGACCCACGCTTCCCGGAAGACTTCGTCGAGTACTGGTCGTTCCTCGCCTACGTTCTGCAGAAGACGACGCCGCGTCTCGATGGCCGCACGGAACGTGATTTCGACACGCTCACCGTCGGACTCGCGGATCGCTTCCGTCGTACGCGGTACCGGTTGCCGTCGGTGGTGCGTCGACTGCGCAGGGCGAGCGCCGACTACGCCTCGATGTTCGCGAGCGTCGACGTGGTGCTGTCCCCGGTGCTCGGGCACACCACGCCGCTACTGGGGCATCTGTCGCCGCACGTGCCGTTCGACGAGTACCTCGAGAGGCTCACGGCGTACGCCGCGTTCACTCCGCTGCACAACGTCGCGGGTGCGCCGGCGATGTCGCTGCCGCTGGGGCGCTCGAGCGCCGGACTGCCGGTAGGGGTCATGTTCTCCGGTGTGCAGGGCGACGAGCGAACGCTGCTCGAGGTGGCCTTCGAGATCGAGGGTGCGGCCCCGTGGCGTTCCCTCGCCGACTGAAGCAGGTACTTCGCCCGTTCCGTCGGTTACCACCACCGGGAGAACCGCGGGTGCCTACTGTTCAGGACGGGGCGACCCGAGCCCGCAGCCGAGGACGAACGTCGGAGGAACACATGTTCGCAGGGCTCGTCGACATCCTGATCCGCATCAGCTACCTGTTCCGCGGGTGGAGCTTCTAGTCAGGCGTTCGGGTTCGCCACGTTCTGCAGTCGCACCTGACCGCGGGCGATCTCCTTGCCGGAGTCGGCACTGGTGATGATGACCTGCCAGAGCTGTTGTACCCGACCCTGTTGCAGCGGGGTGGCGACCACGTCGACCCGCCCCTCGGTCATCGACCGGAGGAAGTCCGTCCCGTTGTGGACGCCGACGGCGAACTGTCCGCGGTCCGAGACCGCTACGCTCGCACCGATACTCGCGGCCGATTCGACGGCCGAGGCGTAGACGCCGCCGTGCACGACGCCCCACGGGGTGTGATGGTCGCTCGTCAGATCGATGTGTCCGCGTACCTCGGTGCCGGTGGCCGTGGTGACCTGCAGCCCGGCTGCGGCGGTGAAGACGGTGTCGGCGACGTTCTGTAGGTCGGTCATGGGGTCTCCTGTGTAGGCGGACCCACAGTCAACTCCAACGAGCTCAGCGTCGGTCGACGTGTCCACCGAACACGATGGACGCGTCGGCGAGTGCCACGCTCACGGTCGGCGTGCGTCCGTGCAGGTGACCCAGCGGACCGTCCGATGCGAACGTCCACGTCGTCGACAGCGCGCGGGTGGTCGCGTAGATCGTGTTGCGGGACACGACGGTGCGACCGCCGAGGTGCTGTGCGGTGGTGAGCGGAACGCGCGGCGTGCCCGGTGTGAGCCGGCGCCCGACTCGCGCGTCGAGCGCCGCGACGGGGGCACCGTCGAACGTCATCGACGCGGTGACACGCGGCCCGCTCGTCTCGCGGCGGAATTCACCCAGATGCTTCGGTATGGACCACAGTTCGCGCCCACCGGTGCGGGACTGCGGACTGTCGACCCAGATGTGCGGGATGGTGGCCATGACGGTGAGGCCGCGCCGGACGAGTACCGAGCCGATCAACTCGTCGTAGGACAGGACGCCGCCCGAGGTGTAGCGCACGAAGGCCGCCGAGACGACAGCGTGCCCGCCTACCGTCACCAGCCGGGCATCGGCGTCGGACACGGCGGACACCACGTCCTGCGGGAGCTCGCGGACGGGAACGCGGTAGACCGACACCAGCAGTGTGCCGCCGAGGTACCAGGGTTCCGGCGGATACAGCTCGCCGTCCGCGCCGGTGTGCCAGTCCTGCGTCCGCGTCGACTCCGTCATGCGCACAGGGTAGCCGAATACGTGGACGTCCGACTATCTGACGGTGACGCGGCGGATAGGATCACAGACGATGATCACCGCACCCGCCGTCGGAATCGTGTCCGGATACCTCGCCGACCTGATGCTGGGGGATCCACGACGCCGTCATCCCGTGGCCGCTTTCGGATCCTTCGCCGCCGCCCTCGAGACGCGGACGTACCGCGACGACCGACTCGCCGGAACCGTCCACACCGCACTGCTCGTCGGTGGAGCGATAGGCGCGACGGCCGTGGTGGATCGACTCGTGCGCGATCACCCGGTTCCGCGTGCAGCGCTGACGGCGGCGACGGTCTGGGCGTGTCTCGGCGGAACGACGCTGGCCCGCACGGGTCTCGCGCTGGCCGACGCCCTGGACGCCAACGATCTTCCTGCCGCGCGGGCGATTCTGCCGTCGCTCTGCGGGCGTGATCCCGCTCTGCTGGACGACGCGGGCGCGGCGCGGGCAGCGCTCGAATCGGTGGCCGAGAACACCTCGGACGCGACGACGGGCGTGCTCTTCTGGGCCGCGGTGGCAGGGGCTCCCGGCGCCGTCGGCTACCGCGCCGTCAACACGCTCGACGCGATGATCGGCTACCACTCGCCGCGCTACGAACGGTTCGGGTGGTGCGCTGCCCGGCTCGACGACGTGGTCAATCTCGTCCCGGCCCGACTCACCGGACTTCTCACGGCAGCAGCGGCGCCGACGGTGGGTGGGACGCCGCGGGACGCCCTGGCCGCGTGGCGCGCGACCGCGTCGGACCATCCGAGCCCGAACGCCGGAGTCACCGAGGCGACCGCCGCGGGCGCTCTGGGAGTGCGGCTCGGAGGCGAGACGGCGTATGCGCACGGCGTCGAGCAACGACCTGTCCTGGGTCGTGGGAGCGCTCCCACGACGAACGATCTGCGGCGTGCGGTGCGCCTGTCGGCCGCGGTGCAGGCGAGCGCCGCGGCGGTGTCAGCGCTTCTTGCCGTAGCGATCGGTCAGCAGCGTCGTCGACTCGGCCGCGGGCGCCGACTTCCTTCGTAGGCCTCGCCGCGGCTTCAGCAGCGCGTCCAGTCCGTCGTCGTACTCGTCGGGAGCGGCGGTGGGCTCGAGATCGTCGCTCGGTTCGAGATGGTCACTCGACTCGGCGTTGCCACGCCGGCGTTCCTTGATCTCGGCGCGCACGAAGTACGCCAGGCCCAGCGGAGCCATGATGCCGAACGCCAGCCACTGCAACCCGTAGGACAGGTAGGGCCCGGCGTCGAGCTGCGGCAGCGCGAGAACACCGAGGCCGCCGGGCTGCGCGTCGGCGAGCTGCACGTATCCGTCGACCGGATCGGTGCCGGTGAGCTCACCGACCTGCGCCGGCGTGATCGTGTACACCTGCGGGACCCCGGGACCGGCGACGGCGGGCTTGTCGGGGACCGACGGTTCCGAGACGCGCAGTCGGCCCTCGAGCGTGACGGTGCCGGCCGGCGGGGGATCGAAGGCCGGGACGTCGATACCCGTGGTGGGCAGCACGTAGCCGCGGTTCACCAGGATCGTGGGTCCGGCGTCGGTGACGAACGGGGTGAGGACCTCGAAGGCCGGGGTGTCGTCGACGCTGCGCAGGCGGACCACCACATCGCTGTCGGCGTCGTACGTCCCGGTGACCACGACCCGTCGCCAGTCGTCCTCGGGGGCGACGACCTGCTCGGTCAACAGGTCGGCAGCATCGACCGGTTCCGCGTCGAAAGATCGGCTGATCTGCTCGTTCCGCGCCGACGTGCTGGTGTTCTTGCCCAGTTGCCAGGGCGCGAGAACGGAGAAGCAGAGGTATGCGAAGAGGATGACGACAGCCGCGAGTGCCAACCACCCGGGACGGAGAAGGAACGACAGTCGGCGCACGACTACACAGCGTAGTCGTCGCGTCGCGACGGGGGTGTCAGCGCTGGCGGAGGGCCTCGAGAAGACCGGGGACGGCCGCCTCGATCTGCTCGCGCACCGTCCGGAAGTCGCCGTCGTCGCCGTAGTACGGATCGGCCACCGAGTCCGAGTCGGCGTCCGGGTCGAACGACCGCAGCAGTGCGAGCCGGTCCGTGGGCACGCCGAGGCGACGGAGGTCGCGCTCGTGAGATCGATCCAGCGCGACGACGAGGTCCGCGCCCAGGATCTCGGAATCGACGGTGCGGGCGCGATGGGCCGCCGGGTAGCCGTTCGACTCCAGCTCGGCAGCGGCGCGCGGGTCGGCGGCGTCGCCGACGTGCCAGTCGCCCGTGCCGGCGCTGGTGACGCGCACCCGGTCGTCCATCCCCGCATCCGCGAGGGCCTGCGTCACGATCTTCTCGGCCATCGGCGACCGACAGATGTTGCCCGTGCAGACGAAGGTCACGTGCACCGTCATGCCGCGTCCGTCGTGAGCGAGGAGAGCAGCGTGGTGAGTTCTGCCGCCGATCCGACGGACCACGAGGCCGCGTCGTGCTCCGACTCGAATCCGTATCCCCACCGGACCAGGACGACGGGGATGCCCCAGTGCCCGGCGCCGAACACGTCGTGGTCGCGATCGCCGACCATCACCACCGACGCGGTACCGCCCTCGGCCGTGGACCGAGCCGGGCGCCCCACCTGCTCGAGTGCGCGCGCGACGACGTCCGCCTTGGACCGGCGGCTGCCGTCGTCGCTGGCGCCCGCGATGAAGCGGAAGTAGTCGGCCAGACCGAAGTGCTCGAGGATGCGCCGCGCGAATCGTTCGTTCTTCGACGTCGCGACCGCCATCGGGACACCGGCGGCCACGAGCGCGTCCAGCACGTCGACGATGCCCTCGTACACCCGGTTCTCGGACCAGCCGCGGCTGTCGTAGTACTCCGTGTAGGCGGCGCGAGCGCGCTCGACCCTGTCCTCGTCGAGACCGAGGGACCGGAACGTGTCGATCATCGGCGGACCGATGACGTGCGCCCGGACGTCGTCGCCGGGCGGCGGGGTCCCCACCGTCGCGAGCGCGTGATCGAAACCGGCGAGGATGCCGGGTGCGGAATCGGTGAGGGTGCCGTCGAGGTCGAAGAGGACGAGGTCGACGGCTGCGGTGGACATGGGGGTCAGTATAAGGAGCGCCTACAGTCACCCGAGTGACAGGCGACGCCCGTATCGATCCGCTGCTTCGCCACCACGGCGACGTGGAGGTCGAGGCGGGCATGCTCGACTTCGCGGTGAACGTCCGCGGGTCCCGGCCCCCCGAGTGGTTGCGGCGCAGACTGATCGAGGCCGTCGACCGACTCGCGGCGTATCCGTCCGAGGCCGAGGACCGGCGGGTTCGTGACCGAGTGGCGTTGCGCCACGGTCGATCTCCGGACGAGGTGCTGTTGCTCGCCGGAGCGGCCGAAGGATTCGCGATGCTGCCCCGGCTGCGCCCGCGCCTCGCCGCGGTCGTCCACCCGTCCTTCACCGAGCCGGAGTTCGCCCTGCGCAGTGCCGACGTCCCGGTGCATCGGGTCGTCCTGCCCGCGCCGTACCGGCTCGTCGACGCCGCCGTTCCGCACGACGCCGACCTGGTGGTGCTGGGCAACCCGACCAACCCGACGTCCGTCGCCCATCCCCGCGCGGACGTGCTCGCACTCCGGGCGGAGGGACGCGTGCTCGTCGTGGACGAGGCATTCGCCGACACCGTGCCCGGCGAGCCCGAGTCCCTGGCGTCGCAGTCTCGTCCCGACGTGGTGGTGCTGCGCAGCCTCACCAAGTCGTTCGCCCTCGCTGGGCTGCGGTGCGGGTACGCGCTGGGAGCGCCGGACGTCCTCGCCACACTGAACCGGGGCCGACCCCACTGGCCGCTGGGCACCCTGCAGCTGGCCGCGATCGAGGCGTGCTGCGAACCCGACGCCGTCGCGTCCGTGGACGCCGACGCGCTCGTGCTCGCCCGCGAGCGGCAGTACCTCGTCGAACGGCTCCGCGTACTCGGGGTGGAGGTGTCGGCACCGGCGACGGCGTCGTTCGTGCTCGTCCGCGCGGATAACGGCGCAGCGATCCGGGCCGCGTTGCGGGACCGCGGTGTCGCGATCCGCCGAGGCGACACCTTTCCCGGCCTGGGCCCGGATCACCTGCGGATCGCGGTGCGGGACGCGCACTCCGTCGACCGACTCGCCGACGCGTGGGGTGACGTGGTGCGCGAGATGGGCACACCTAGGGTCGAGTGATGGCATCGACGGGAACCGCAGCGCCCACCCTGGCCGAGATCATCGACGTGCTCGACGCGGCGTACCCGCCCCGGCTCGCCGAGAGCTGGGACTCGGTCGGTCTGGTGTGCGGCGATCCCGCGAGCTCCGTGACCACCGTGATGTTCGCCGTCGACGCCACGGCCGCCGTCGTCGACGAGGCGATCACCGCCGGTGCCGATCTGCTCGTGGTGCACCACCCGCTGCTGCTGCGCGGCGTGGACACGGTCGGTGCCCACACGCCCAAGGGCGCGTTGGTGCATCGCCTGATCACGGCGGGGTGCGCTCTGTTCACCGCCCACACCAACGCGGACTCGGCGCAGCCCGGAGTGTCCGACGCGCTGGCCACACTGCTGGGCCTCACCGATCTGCGCCCCCTCGACGAGAAGTCGGACGGGGGCCTCGACAAGTGGGGTGTGTACGTGCCTGTGGCCGACGCCCCCGCCGTGCGGCAGGCCATGTTCGACGCGGGCGGCGGGTCGATCGGCGACTACCGCGAGTGCAGCTGGAGCGTCGTGGGCGACGGCCAGTTCCGTCCCGTCGACGACGCGCGGCCGGCGATCGGCACCGTGGGCATCGTCGAGTCGGTCGAGGAGCGCCGTGTCGAGATGGTCGCTCCGCGCTCTGCCCGCCCGGCCGTTCTCACTGCGCTCCGCTCGGCGCACCCCTACGAGGAAGTGGCGTTCGACGTCGTCGAGACGGCCGGGTTGCCGACCGACTGCGGGCTGGGCCGGATCGGGACACTGGCCGAGCCGATGTCGTTGCGCGCCTTCGCCGAACGCGTCGGCAGCCGGCTCCCCTCCACTGCCTGGGGAGTGCGCGCCGCGGGCGATCCGGACACGACCGTCCGCCGCGTGGCCGTGTGCGGTGGATCCGGGGACTCGATGCTCGGCGCCGTCACGGCAGCGGGTGTCGACGTGTACGTGACGTCCGACCTGCGACACCACGTGGCGGACGAGCACCTGCGGGCCGGCGGACCCGCGCTGATTGATGTCGCGCACTGGGCGGGGGAGTTTCCGTGGTGCGCCCAGGCGCGCGACCTGCTGGACAGCGCGTTCGGCGATCGCGACGGCTGGACCACCCGGACACTGACGATCAGAACGGATCCGTGGAGCATCGGCGTCCGTCCCCCGCAGGACTAGTACCGTGACACGCGTGAACGTCGACCCGAAGATCCAGCTCTCCCTCCTCGACCTGGCCGCCATGGACACCGAACTGGCCCAGCTCGCACACCGTCGACGCACTCTTCCCGAGCAGGTCGAGCTCGATGCACTCGACAAGGAACGCATCGACCGCAAGGACGCCGCCGTCGGCGTGCAGATCTCGCTCGACGATCTCGACCGTGACATCCGCAAGTTGGAGGGCGAGGTCGACGCCGTACGCCGCCGCGAGGAGAAGGACCGCGCTGCGCTGGCCTCCGGGGCCGCTCCCGCGAAGCAGCTCAGCGAACTGCAGCACGAGCTGGGCAGTCTCGAGCGCCGCCGCGGCATCCTCGAGGACGAACTGCTCGAGGTCATGGAGCAGCGCGAGGCGTCCCAGAGCGACTACGAGCACGCCGGTGCCAACCTGACACAGGTCGAGGACACGATCGTCGATGCCACCCGGCGACGCGACGATGCCCTCGCCGACGTCGAGAACGCCGAGCACACCCGGTCTGCGCAGCGTGAGGAGCTCGCCGCGCGGTTGCCCGCCGAGGTGTCCGCGATGTACGAGAAGCAGCGTGAGCGGTCGGGCATCGGGGCGGCCCTGCTGCGCGGTCGGCGCTGCGGCGCGTGTCGGATCGAGCTGGATCGCGGCGAGATCGCGCGCATCGCCGGCACCGCGCCCGACGTGGTCGTGCGGTGCTCGGAGTGCAACGCGATCCTGGTGCGCACCAACGAGTCCGGTCTGTGAGTCCCCAGCCCGACTCCGTCCTGGTGGAGGCCGACGGGGGATCGCGAGGCAACCCCGGACCCGCCGGATACGGAGCCGTCGTGTGGGACGCGGCGCGTGCCACGGTGTTGGCCGAGCGCCGCGAACATCTGGGAGTGGTGACGAACAACGTCGCCGAGTACCGCGGGCTGATCGCCGGTCTCGAGGCGGCCCGCGAACTCGGGGCCTCGCGCGTCTCGGTGCGGATGGACTCCAAGCTGGTGGTCGAGCAGATGTCCGGCCGCTGGAAGGTCAAGCACCCGGACATGATTCCGCTGCGCGCGCGAGCAGCCGCGATCGCGGACTCGTTCGACGACGTGCAGTACGCGTGGATCCCGCGCGCCGAGAACTCGCACGCCGACCGGCTGGCCAACCAGGCGATGGACGGTGAGGACGCTCTACTCACCGGAGCGGCCGAGGTCGTGAGCACGCCGGCCCCGGTGTCGGAACGGCCTGCCTGGCAGTCCGTCTCGGGTGCCGCCACCCGCACGATCCTGCTGCGGCACGGCCAGACCGCCCTGTCGGTGGATCGTCGGTACTCCGGCCGAGGCAACCCCGAGCTCACCGAGCTGGGGCGAGCGCAGGCGGCGGCCGCGGCGCAGCGTGTCGCGCTGCTGGGCGGCGTCGACGTCGTCCTGAGCTCACCGCTGGGCCGCGCCCGGGACACCGCCGCGGCCGTCTCCCGCGCTATCGACGTCCCCGTCACCGTCGTCGACGATCTGACGGAGACGGACTTCGGTGAGTGGGAGGGCCTCACCTTCCTCGAGGCCACCGAGCGCGATCCAGAGCTGCATCGGCGCTGGATGGGAGACACGTCCGTCGCGCCTCCCGGCGGCGAGAGTTTCGACGCCGTCCTCGAACGGGTGCGCCGGGTCCGCGAGCACATCGCGACCGAGTACGCGGGGAAGACCGTCGTCGTGGTCTCGCACGTGACGCCCATCAAGACGCTCCTGCAGCTCGGCCTGGACGTCGGCCCGTCGATCCTCTACCGGATGCACCTCGACCTGGCGTCCATCAGCATCGTCGACTGGTTCGACGACGACGCGGCCTCCGTGCGCCTGGTGAACGACACGTCGTTCCTCTGGGCCTGATGGAGGAACCGACACGTCGTTCCTCCGGGCCTGATGGAGGAACCGACACGTCGTTCCTCTGGGCCTGATGGAGGAACCGACACGTCGTTCCTCTGGACCTGACCACTACACCTGCAGGGCGAGCCACAGGGCGACGGTCGCCGCGACCACGGTGATCGGTGTGGTCACGAGGCCCACCACGGTGAATGTGCGCAGGCTCGGTGGCTCTCCCTCCGCGCGAGCCACGCGGCGCCACAACATGATCGCGAGCGACCCGACGTAGGTGAGGTTGGGCCCGAGGTTGACGCCGATCAGCATGGCGAGCAGCGCGCCCACCGGTGCAGCGCCCGTCGTCGACGTCAGTGCGGCGAGCAGCAGCAGCGTCGCGGGCAGGTTGTTGAGCACGTTGGAGGCGACCGCGGCCACCGCGGCGACGGTCAGGAGCGCGAGCAGCGTGGACGACGTCGGCAGGATCTCGGTGACGGCCTCGCCGATCGGACCCCCGGCGAGCCCCGCGACCACCACCCCGAGCGCGAAGACGAACACGCAGAACCACAGATCGAGTGCACGCACGATCGCGACGGGAGTCGTCTCGGACCGGCGCAGCGCAGGAACGGCGAGCACGATCGCGGCCGCCGCGGCCACCCACACCGGTTCGAGGCCGAGCGAACCACTGATCGCGAAACCCACCAGAGCGCAGCCGATCACGACGAGGGCGAGCGTCGGCGCCGCCACGGACGGACCGTCGTCGTCCGGCGGGTTCTCCACCTCGCGCAGGTCGCTACGGAACAACCAACGGAACGCCGCGTACTCGAGCGCGATCGCGACGAGCCACGGCGCTGCCATCAGCGCGGTGAAGTGCAGGAACGACAGACCGGTGGCCGAGAACACCAGCAGGTTGGTCAGATTCGAGACCGGCAGCAGCGTGGAGGCCGAGTTCGACAGGTGTGCCACGGCATACGACGCCGGCCGCGGCGACATCCCGGCGCGGCGGGCGGCGGCGATGACGACCGGGGTGAGCAGGACGACCGTCGCGTCGAGACTGAGCACTGCCGTGGTGAGGGACGCGGTGACGAACACGAGCATCAGGAGCCGCGTGGGGGAGGACCGCGACCGGGCGTGCAGGACGGACGCGATCCACGTGAACACGCCGTGCGCGTCGGCGAGGTGCGCGAGAGCCAGGATCGCCGCGAGGAACGCGACAGTGGGGGCCAGCTCCGCCGTCTCCTCGAGTGCGTCGCCCGTCGACACGACTCCGAGCAGGATCGCCAGTGCCGCGGCCGGAACGGCGATGGTGGCCTCGGGGAGTCCGCGGGGGCGCGCGATGGCGAAGATCAGGACGGCAGCCACCAGCAGCGCGGCCACGACGGTCCGCGCGGTGGAATCGGTGATCACGCGAGGATCTTGCGCAGCGTGCGGAGGTTCCGTGTGGTCGTCGTCGACTTGTAGGACGCGCGTGCACTTGCCTTGCCGACGACGCTGGACAGCGTGTCGCCGCGTACGACCTCCCAGTAGAGGACATGGTGCGGCCCGAGTGTCGACTTCTCGACGGCGGGGTCGGCCGTCTCGCCGATCGCCGCGAGATCGGTGGTGGACACACCGTCCGTCGAGAAGATCACGTACGGGTGGCGTACCGCCTCGTCGGTCTCCCACGGGAATGCGGCGACGATCTCGGCAAGCTGCTCCACGGTCACGACCACCACCCACGCCTCGTAGCCGAAGGCCTGCCGCAGGACGCCCTCCACGTCGGAGCGCACCACGGCCGGGTCCTGCGTCGTCGCGGTGAGCACCACGTTGCCCGACGCGAGAACGGTGCGCACCCCGGTGTATCCGGCGTCCTCCAGCGACGACCGCAGGGCTGCCATGGAGATGCGGATGCCGCCGACGTTGATGCCGCGCAGGAGGACGACGAAGGTCATGCGCGTGACTCTAGATCCCCGGTCCGACCATCCGTCCGCTCGGCACACCCACCCCTCGCGAGTACGTCCGAACTGTCGTGATCGGGGCTCGTCCAGCGACGGTTCGGACGTACTCGCGGGGGTTGACGAGGGGGTCGGGCGTGGGTGGGACGGGGGTGGCGGAGCGGCTACCATGACGGGGCGGACGAGTTGGCCGGGCGGCCGCGGCACGGAGAACTGACGACCGGCGTCGTCAAGCTTCGAGCCGAGGAAAGTCCGGACTCCACAGAGCAGGGCGGTTGCCAACAGCAACCCGAGGCGACTCGCGGGACAGTGCCACAGAGAAGAGACCGCCGACCGGTCCTCGGATCGGTCGGTCAGGGTGAAACGGTGCGGTAAGAGCGCACCAGCACCCCGGGTGACCGGGGTGGCTCGGTAAACCCCGCCCGGAGCAAGATCGAAGGTCGCACCGCTGTTCGCGGTGGTGCGTCTGCGCAGGTGTTCGAGGGCTGCTCGCCCGAGCCTGCGGGTTGATCGCTCGAGGTACCCGGCGACGGTGTGCCCAGATGGATGGTCGCCACCCGGGATTAGTTCCGGGGACAGGATCCGGCTTACACGCCGACTCGTCCGCGCACACGACCAGACCACCCCCAGTTCGAGGGCGGACTAGAACATACGTTCGATGTCCTCTACAGTGAGTCTCGGCGGGCCGGCGGTAGGAAACTACGGGAAGCGTCGGCCCGCCGCCACGCATCGAGTGCCCCTCCTGAACGACGAACGGCTCCGTCCTCGAGGAGGGCGGAGCCGTTCGTGAGCAGCGTGGATCAGATGGGGTCGACCACCAGCAGGGTGGCCCAGTACGCCGCGGCGTCATGGCCCATCAGCGGCAACAGTTGATCGAAGAGAAGGGTCGACATGTCGTACTCCTATCGGGTGCGTGGTCCGGGCTCCGGTCCGGTGTGTGTACCCGGACAGGCGAGAAGTGTAACGCGGCCACGGGTCACGCAGTGTGTCCGGTCGGCGCGTCCCCGACGGTGAATCGTGGGCCTGCAGAACGCGAAGTCTGTTCCGTCGGGGCGGATCTGGGGCACACTGTCGATCATGAGTGACGACGACGATCAGTGGTACTTCCGCATCAGCGACAAGGCTGTCGTGCAGGGCAAGGAGGCCGGTGCGATGGACCGCATGGGGCCCTATCCCGACAAGGCCACCGCCGAGCGCGCCCTCGAGATCGCCGCGGAGCGCAACAAGGCCGCGGACGACGCCGACGACACCTGGTCTTCGTGACCGCATCGGCGCGCTCGTGACCGCGTCGGTGTCGAGGCGGGCGGTCGCGCCTCGCGTCGACGGTGTCGACTTCTCGGCCGTGCGCGCCGAGTTCGACCTGCCGACCGGGTATCCGCCCGACGCGGTCCCGGTGGCGGACTCTCGTCCGACGAGGCGCGACGCGACCGATCTCGAGTTCGTGACCATCGACCCGCCCGGGTCGATGGATCTGGACCAGGCTCTCGTCGTCCAGCGCACCGACGCGGGTTTCCGCCTGTACTACGCCATCGCCGATGTCGGTGCGGTCGTCGCGCCCGGAAGTGTGCTGGACGAGGAGGTGCGCCGCCGTGGACAGACGCTGTACCTTCCCGACGACAGCGTGCCATTGCACCCTCGGGCGATGTCCGAGGATGCGTCGTCACTCCTGCCGGACCGGGTACGGCCGGCCGCGCTGTGGACCATCGACACCGACCCCGTGGGGACGGCGACGTCCTGGCACGTCGAGCCGGCGACGGTCCGCTCGCGCCGGCGGTTCACCTATGCCGAGGTGCAGGCAGCCGTCGAGTCCGGGGACAGTCATCCCTCGCTGACGGCGCTGCAGGATCTCGGTCGGGCGCGGCGGGCCCTCGCGGTCGAGCGTGGAGCCATCGAACTCGCGTTGCCCGAGCAGGAGGTCGTCACCGACGGTTCCGACCGCAGCGGATGGCGTCTCGAGATCGCGCCGCGCACCGAAGCCGATTCGTGGAACGCCGAGATGTCCCTGCTCACCGGCATGTGCGCCGCCGCCATCATGCTCGAGGCGAAGGTCGGCATCCTGCGCACTCTCCCGCCGCCGGGAGTCTCGGACGTCGAGTCGCTCCGGGCTGTGGTGCGGGCATTGGGCCTGGAATGGCTGTCCGGCACTTCGCCCGGTCAAGTTCTCGCGGGCCTCGATCCGTCGGCTTCCACGACTCTCGCTGTGATGACCGAGGCCACGAAGCTGTTGCGCGGCGCCGCCTACGTCACCTTCGACGGTGAGACACCCGAGCAGCCGGATCATTCCGGGATCGGTGGTCCGTACGCCCACGTCACCGCGCCGCTGCGTCGGCGCGTCGACAGGTACGCCACCGAGGTGTGTCTCGCCCACTGCGCCGGAACCGCTGTCCCCGACTGGGTGCTCGCCGAATTCGCGGACCTGCCCGACGCGATGCGGCGCAGCGACTCGCTGGCGTCGAAGGTGGACCGTGCGTGCATCGACCTCGTCGAGGCCAGAGTCCTGGCCGACCGCGTCGGCGACACCGTCTCGGCCATCGTGCTGCGCGGACGTACCGACAAGCGGCCCGCCGAGGTCTTCGTTCCCGAGTACACCGTCGTCGGCCCGTGTTCGGGAGACCCGGCCGAGGGCACGACCGTCACCGTGCGGGTGGGGCCGGTGGACGTCGCGACGCGGCGAGTGGAGTTCTCGGCCGGGTAGGCCGGAGGCCGGTCGCGGATGGTCGGGTAGGCCGGAGGCCGGTCGCGGATGGTCGGGTAGGCCGGAGGCCGGTCGGGGGTAGGCCGGGTAGGCCGGTCAGGTTGCCGGTGGTCGGGTAGGCCGGTCAGGTTGTCAGTCGAGGGAGGCTGCGCGGCGCCGCAGCTTCGTCCACGCGCGGGGGAGCGGCTCCAGCGCGTCCGCGCTGTCGTGTCCCTCGTTCGCGTACAGGACACCGAAGGTGAAGGTGTCCTCACCCCGTTCGGCCGCGGAGGCGGCCTCGGTCAGGATGGTGGTGCGCGACACCGCACTGTCCTGGACGTCGCCGAGGACGGACTGCACCTTCTTCGCGGCCTTCGCGACGCCGGCGGCCGTCGCTCGTACTGCTCCGTCCGAGAGCGCGCCCGCCCCTGCTTCGGCCGCGTAGCGCAGCTTCTTGGCGTTCTTGCGCACGTCGTGCAGCGCCTCGGCACGCTCGTCTCCGGTGAGCGCGGCCGCGTGGGCCTCGGCTCGGGCGATCTTCCGGTACTGGCCCCGCAGCACCTTCCGGAAGACCTTGTCCGCGCGGCTGTCCGACGGACCGACGGTGGGTGCTGCCAGGAGAGCGTCGAGTGCGTCGAGCAGGGCGAAGTAGCGTTCACCGCTCAACTCCCGCACGATCTCGTCGTGCGCGAGCGTGTACAGCCGTCGCTGGGTGCCGACGAGGGTCTCGACCACGGGACCGCGCACAGCGTCGGACGGCAGCGCCGCGAGCGCCGCGTCGTAACGGGCCGCCAGCACCTCGGCGTCACGAGCGGTGCCGAGAATGTCGGCGAGCCAGGACAGTTCGCCACGGACCGCGTCGACGGACGGTCGGTCGAGCAGATCGCGGTAGGACCGCAGCACGCTGCGCAGCCGCCGCGTGGCGACGCGCATGGCGTGCACCGCGTCGTCGGCGTTCTCCCGCACGCGCGGATCCGCCGCGAGGAGAGCCGACACGTCGGTGGCCAGGGCGGCGAGCAGCGCGGACCCGGCGGCGCCGTCGGGGGTGGCATCACCGGTGCGCAGATCCGCCAGGCGGGATCCGAGTGCCCGAGCGAGCTTGGACGGTGAGGAGCCGGGGTCGGCGCCGTGGGAGAGCAGGTACGTGCTCACCTTCTCCAAGGTTCGGCGGTCACCGTCGAGCAGCTCCACCTCCCATTCGCGCCACCGAACGGTGGTGTCGTCCAACAAGTTCCGAGCGGTGACGGTGTCGTCGCACAGCTCCGCGGCGGTCTCGTGCCTCTTCGTTGCCACGACGGTGACGATGCGGCGGGTCTCGATACTCGCGACGGGAACGAGCGGCTTTCCCCGCACGTGCGCCGTGACGCGATCGGCGACCTCGGCCGGTACGCGCGCGGTGTTGCCGCCCGCGGACAGCGGGCTCCGCAGCTCGAGACGCTCGTCGGACGAGACGGGCATCTTGATGTGCCATCCCGCGTCGGAGCTACCGGTCCGCCGACGCACCGTGATGCGGCGCCGTGCGAGGTCGAGATCAGGAGTGTCGAAGTACGTGGAGACCGGGTGTGTGAGCTCCGGCGCGGACGCGGACACGATCGACTTCGCCCCCGTGAGTTCGGGAACCGGCGTGTCCATGCCGACGTCGAACTTGGCCTCGATCTCCGTGTGCGCATCCGCACCACCTGAACTCATGGTGACATCTTTACCACCTGCAGGTGAACGGCCGGTTCGTCAGCGGCGGAAGGAGTCCGTCGCCTCGACGAGGTGATGGATGATTCCCGGTTCCGCGGCGGAGTGGCCGGCGTCGTCCACGATGTGGAGCGTCGACGACGGCCAGGATCGATGCAGATCCCAGGCGCTCGTGGCGGGGCACACCACGTCGTAACGTCCCTGCACGATGACACCGGGGATGTGGGCGATGGAGTCCATGTTCGCCAGCAACTGGTTCTGTTCCAGGAACCCCTGGTGCACGAAGTAGTGATTCTCGATGCGCGAGAACGCGAGTGCGAACCGTGCCTCGGAGTTCTGCTCCACGCGTTCCGGTTTCGGGAGCAGGGTGCTGGTGGCGCCCTCCCACGTGGACCAGGCGACCGCCGCGTTCAGCGCGGTCTCGGGATCGGACGAGTGAAGGAGTCGGTGGTAGATCTCCACCGGGTCGTCGTCGCGCTCCGCCGCCGGGATCGGGGCCAGGAACTTCTCCCACAGTTCGGGGAAGAGGTGACCCGCGCCGCCGCGGTAGTACCAGTCGATCTCCGACTCCCGCAGCAGGAAGATGCCGCGCAACACCAACGATGTGACGCGGTGCGGATGCGCCTGGGCGTATGCGAGCGACAACGTGGATCCCCACGAGCCGCCGAACACCGACCAGGTGGCGATGCCGAGATGCTCACGCAGGACCTCCATGTCGGCGATGGAGTGTCCGGTGGTGTTGACGGAGAGATCGGCGCCGTCGGCGACGTGCGGCGTGGAGCGACCACACCCGCGCTGGTCGAACAGCACGATCCGGTAGGCCTCGGGGTCGAAGTAGCGACGCTGATCGGGACCCGTGCCGCCGCCGGGCCCGCCGTGCACGAACACCACCGGGGTCCCGTCGGGGTTGCCGCTGACCTCGAAGTGGAGGCGCTGCCCGTCACCGACGTCGAGCATCCCCGAATCGTGCGGGTCCAGTTCGGGGTAGAGGGACCGGCGCGTCGTCATCGTCACAGCCCCACGAGGCCCGACGCGAGGTCGGGGATCTCGAGGATGTCGACGACCTGGCTCCGGACGTCGGAGCACGCATCGGTTGCGGCCGTGTCCACGATCGCGCGGTCCTGGATCACCGCGGCGTTCAGTCCGTAGCGCGCCGCCCACGTCTGCACCAGGATGTTGAGACCGCCTCGGCCCACGGTCGGGCCCTGCACGCGCCAGTTCGACAACTGTGCCTCGAGGTCGGTGCACAGCGACTGCGCCTGATCCTCGGACACCGTCGGCGTGGCCGGAGCCGCCGACGTCGTCGTCGTGGGAGCGGCCGTGGTCGTCGACGGAGCGATGGTGTCCGTCCCGCCCGCGCACGACGTCAGGGTCACGGCCGCTGCCGCCAGAACACCCGCCGCGGCGAGTCCATGTCGCATCATCATGGCCCCGAGTGTGCCACCCGGGTGCTTCCCCGACCGGCCTACCCGCGTCGCTCGCCGGGGGTTGCGGTGCTAGAAGCTGTGCTCCTGCGCGGGGAAGGCTCCCGACCGCACCTCGGCGGCGTAGGTCGACGCCGCCGCACGCAGCTGATCGCCGACGTCACCGAAACGCTTGACGAACTTGGCGGTGCGACCGCTGGTGAAACCGGCCATGTCCTGCCAGACGAGAACCTGGGCGTCGCACTCCGGACCCGCACCGATGCCGACGGTGGGGATCGTCAGCTTGCGCGTCACCTGGCCGGCCAGATCGGCGGGCACCATCTCCATGACGACGGCGAAGGCGCCGGCCTCCTGGACGGCGATGGCGTCGGCCACGAGCTGCTCGGACGCGTCGCCGCGGCCCTGCACGCGGAAACCACCGAGTCCGTTGACGCTCTGCGGGGTGAAGCCGATGTGCGCCATCACGGGAATGCCGGCGGCGGTGATGGCGGCGATCTGCGGGGCGACACGCTCGCCGCCCTCGAGCTTGACCGCGTTGGCCTGGCCCTCGCGCATGAAGCGGACGGCCGTCTCGACGGCCTGGTGCGGGGAGATCTCGTAGGTGCCGAACGGCAGGTCGGCGACCACGAGTGCGTTCGGGGCGCCGCGTACCACGCCGCGCACCAGGGGGATGAGCTCGGCGATGTCGATGTGCACCGTGGTGTCGTAGCCGTAGACCACGTTGGCGGCCGAGTCGCCCACGAGCAGGACGGGGATACCGGCCTCCTCGAAGATGCGGGCACTCGAGTAGTCGTAGGCGGTGAGCATGCTCCAGCGGTCGCCGGAGGCCTTCATCGCCTGCAGGTGGTGGGTGCGGGTCTTGCGGCCCGTGGGTGCGGATCCGTACAGCGGGGTCTCAGCAGCAGACATCGTGCGTCCCTTTCGTCCTCGAGGCCCGCTCGGCGGGTCCCCGGGTAGAGGTGATGACGCGTTCAGTCTGCCACCGTCGGGGTCCCACGGCACGAGTGCGCTTGGTCACACACGACGGCGTGCCACCATCGAGACGTGCCCTCCCGTCGCGCGTCCGTCCGTCTCGCCGTCTCCCTCTCGGTTCTCGCGGTGCTGGCCGCGGCGTGCGGCTCCGATGTCGGCGGCACTGCCACCGACGACGAGGGTGGGTCAGTTCCCGTCACGACGACGCAGACGCGGGCAGATCAACCGTCGACGCTCGACGCCTTCCGGGCGCAGCGCGTCACGTGGGGATCGTGCGAGGGATTCGTGACCGACGGGTCCGAGCTGGATCCGAGCCTGCAGTGCGGCCGGGTGACCGTGCCCATCGACTACGACGATCCGGCCGGGCCCACCGCCTCACTGGCGCTGTCCCGGTCGGCGGCGACGGGGGAGAAGGTGGGCTCGATGCTCGTCAATCCGGGCGGACCCGGCGCGTCGGGCCTCTCCACCGCGACCGTGGCACGGGGTACCTCTGTCGAATCGTCCTTCGACGTCATCGGATTCGATCCTCGGGGGATCGGTGCGTCGGTGCCCGCGGTGCGCTGCGACACCCCGCGGGAGTTCGATGCCGAGCGCGCGGACAACGACGTGGACACCTCGCCCGCCGGCATCGCCGAGACGGAGAAGGAGAACCAGGACTACGCCGCGCGCTGCGCCGAGCGCAACGATCCGGTGTTGCTCGAACACCTGACGTCGGCCGACGTCGCGCGGGACATGGACGTCGTCCGGTCGGTGCTCGGCGACGATCAGCTGACGTATCTCGGATTCTCGTACGGAACGCGGCTGGGCTACACCTACGCCGAACTCTTTCCCGAGAACGTGCGCGCGATGGTGCTCGACGGCGCTCTCGACCCGGCGGCGAACGCGGCCGACGAGGTGGTCGCCCAGGGTGCCGGCTTCCAGTCCGTCTTCGACGCCTTCGCGGCCGACTGCGCGGGACGGTCCGACTGTCCGCTGGGCACCGACCCGGCCGGAGCCGTGCGTTCCTTCCGGGCACTGGTCGATCCGTTGGTGGACCGGCCCGCGAGCACTGAGCTCACCGGGCCGGAGGGGGTCCGCTCGCTGAGCTACGACGATGCCGTGACCGGAGTGCAGCAGGCGCTCTACAGCACCGAACTGTGGGCACCGTTGCGGCGCGGACTGACTCAGCTGGGGAACGGCCAGGGCGACATCCTGCTCACGCTCGCCGATCTCTACAACGGGCGCCTCAGCGACGGCACGTACAGCAACACCAACGACGCGTTCACCGCCGTGCGGTGCGTCGACGATCCGCGGGTGACAGACCGGGCGGAGGAGGGCGCGCTCGACGCCCGGTTCCGCGCCGCTGCGCCGTTCCTGGACGACGGCCGGGGCAACGGCACCGCGCCGCTCGAGCCGTGCGCCTTCTGGCCGGTGCCCTCGGCGGCCGACCCCGGTCCCGTCTCGATACCGGGACTCGCGCCGACCGTGGTGGTCTCGACCACCGACGATCCCGCCACCCCGTACGAGGCCGGTGTCGCTCTGGCCGCGCAGCTGGGCTCGTCGCTGGTCTCCTACGAGGGAAATCAGCACACCGCGTCGTTCGCCGGGATCGCCTGCATCGACGACGCCGTGTCCGCCTACCTCGTCGACCTGACGCCCCCACCAGCTGGTCTGCGCTGCTGAATGGCGACCTCACAGACGTCGACGCCGCACTGTGAGGTCCGGAAAGTACGACCGGTTTCACGATGTAACACGGATTTAATGCAACGTGCCTAGCCTGACGGTCATGGATCGCCAAAAGGAATTCGTGCTTCGCACTCTGGAGGAGCGCGACATCCGGTTCGTCCGTCTGTGGTTCACGGACGTGCTCGGCTACCTCAAGTCCGTGGCCATCGCTCCGGCCGAACTCGAGGGCGCGTTCGAGGAGGGCATCGGCTTCGACGGCTCGGCGATCGAGGGCTTCTCGCGAGTCTCCGAGGCCGACACCGTGGCCAAGCCCGATCCCACGACGTTCCAGATCCTGCCCTGGACCACCAGCAAGGGTGAGCAGCACTCCGCCCGCATGTTCTGCGACATCGCGATGCCCGACGGGTCACCGTCCTGGGCGGACTCCCGGCACGTGCTGCGTCGCCAGCTCTCCAAGGCCGCGGACCTCGGATTCAGCTGCTACGTGCATCCCGAGATCGAGTTCTTCCTGTGCAAGGAACTGCCCGACGACGGTCGGCCCCCCGTCCCCGCGGACAACGGCGGCTACTTCGACCAGGCCGTCCACGACGAGGCGCCGAACTTTCGGCGCCACGCCATCGACGCCCTCGAGTCCATGGGCATCTCGGTGGAGTTCAGCCACCACGAGGCCGCACCCGGTCAGCAGGAGATCGACCTGCGTTACGCCGACGCCCTGTCCATGGCCGACAACGTGATGACCTTCCGCTACCTCGTCAAAGAGGTCGCGATCGACGAGGGCGTGCGCGCGACGTTCATGCCCAAGCCGTTCAGTGATCAGGCCGGGTCGGCCATGCACACGCACATGAGCCTGTTCGAGGGCGAGACCAACGCCTTCCACAACCCGGACGACCCCATGCAGTTGTCCGAGACCGGCAAGGCCTTCATCGCGGGCATCCTCGAGCACGCCAACGAGATCAGCGCGGTCACCAACCAGTGGGTCAACTCCTACAAGCGTCTGATCCACGGCGGCGAGGCCCCCACGGCGGCGTCCTGGGGACCGTCGAATCGCTCTGCGCTGGTACGCGTTCCGATGTACACACCGAACAAGGCGTCCTCTCGTCGCGTCGAGATCCGCAGCCCCGACTCGGCGTGCAACCCGTACCTCACCTTCGCCGTGCTGCTCGCGGCCGGACTGCGCGGGGTGGAGAAGGGATACACGCTGCCGCCCGAGGCCGAGGAGGACGTGTGGTCGTTGACCTCCGCCGAACGCCGCGCCATGGGCTACCGGGAGCTGCCCAGCAGCCTCAACGAGGCGCTCGCCGCCATGGAGGGCTCGGAGCTGGTGGCCGAGGCGCTCGGCGAGCACGTCTTCGACTACTTCCTGCGCAACAAGCGTCGTGAGTGGGAGTCGTACCGTTCGCACGTGACGCCGTTCGAGCTCAAGACCTACCTCGGTCTGTAGGGCCCGCGCGACTGCGCGATTGTCGAGTGGACCGGGCTGTCGAGTAACGTCGACACGCCATGAACATGTCGGAATGCACCACCGTCCCGAGATTCGTCGTCCCGAGATTCGTCGACCCGCGGTTCGTCCACCCGACGTTCGCTGACGCCGACCCGGCGGTCGACTCGTACACCGTGGTGGAGGCTCGCCCGTGATTCCGCCCAGTTCCCGTTCCACCGTGCCCAGCCCCGGACGGCTCGGTCTCGTCGAGGCGTCGGCCCCGGCGAACCTCTCGCTGCTGGGCTGGATCGACGAGGACAGCACCGAGCTGCTGTGGTCGCTGTCGCGCTCGCCCGACGCCGATCTCGCGCTGCGCACCCTCGCGCGGCTCGCCGAGGATCTCGGTGACGGCTGGTCCGACCTCGACGCCCGCCTGCGCACCGACAAGAGTCTGCGCGGCCGCATGTTCGCTCTCGCCGGATCGTCCAGCGCTCTCGGTGACCACCTGGTGTCCGAGCCGGAGAAGTGGCGCCTGCTCACCACCTGCACGGAGTCGTTGCCCACGGCCGACGAGCTGCGCGACTCGATGCTCGCGAGCGTCGGTGCCGTCGCGGAGGCAGGCGACGCTGCCCTCGGTCAGGTGTTCCGGGCCGAGCTGACCGGACCCAAGGCCATCATCGCGCTGCGCGCGGCGTACCGCGACCACCTCATGATCCTGGCCGCCGCCGATCTCGCGGCGACCGTGGAGAACGAGCCCGTCGTGCCCTACGAGGTGGTCGGTCGTCAGCTGTCCGATCTGGCGGACGCGGCGCTCACCGCGGCACTGTCCGTGGCCGTCACCGTCACGTTCCCCGACGGGCCCTGCTCGGTCCGACTCGCGGTCATCGCGATGGGCAAATGCGGTGCGCAGGAACTGAACTACGTGAGCGACGTCGACGTCGTCTTCGTCGCCGAGCCCTCCAACTCGCTCGCCACCCGCATGGCCGGCGAGATGATGCGCATCGGCTCGTCCGCCTTCTTCGAGGTCGACGCCGCACTCCGTCCCGAGGGCAAGCAGGGCGAACTGGTCCGCACACTGGACTCGCACCTGGCCTACTACCAGCGGTGGGCGAAGACCTGGGAGTTCCAGGCGTTGCTCAAGGCGCGCGCCATGACCGGTGACGCCGAGCTGGGCCAGGCCTACGTCGACGCGGTGACGCCGATGGTGTGGGTGGCCAGTGAGCGCGAGGACTTCGTCCCCGAGGTGCAGGCGATGCGCCGCCGCGTCGAGGAGATGGTGCCGGCCGAGCTGCGCGAGCGCGAGATCAAGCTGGGTCGCGGCAGCCTGCGTGACGTCGAGTTCGCCGTCCAGCTGCTGCAACTCGTGCACGGACGAGCCGACGACTCCCTCCACGAACGCGGTACCGTCGCCGCGCTGTCCGCTCTCGCCACCGGCGGTTACATCGGGCGTGACGACGCGGCCAACCTCACCGCGTCCTACGAGTTCCTCCGCCTCATCGAGCACCGGCTGCAGCTGCAGAAGCTGCAGCGCACGCACCTCCTGCCGCCGGACGACGACGACGAGGCGATGCGCTGGCTCGCCCGCGCCGCACACATGCGTCCCGACGGCAACCACGACGCGACCGGCGTTCTGCGCCAGGAGATCCGTCGCAACGCGCAGCGGATCCGGCGGTTGCACGCTCGGCTGTTCTATCGCCCTCTGCTCGAATCGGTGGCCCGGCTGGACAGCGACTCGCTGCGCCTCAGTTCGGATTCCGCGATCCGGCAGCTCTCGGCGCTCGGCTACTCGGCTCCACAGAACGCGCTCGGACACCTGAGCGCACTCGTCGGCATGGGTGCGCGCAAGGGTCGCATCCAGTCGCTGCTGCTGCCGACGCTGCTCGAATGGCTGGGGGACACACCGGATCCCGACGCCGGACTGCTGGCCTACCGACGACTGTCCGAGGAGGTCGCGGAGCAGTCCTGGTTCCTGCGCCTGGTCCGTGACGAGGGACCGGTGGCACAGCGGCTGATGCAGGTGCTCGGGTCGTCGGAGTACCTGCGCGGTGTGTTGGTCAACGCGCCGGAGGTGATCCGACTCTTCGCCGACGGATCGACCGGCCCCAAACTGCTCGACGTCGATCCCACCGAGACGTACGGCGCCATCCTGAAGTCCTCTGCGCGCTACGACGATCCGGTGCGCGCGGTCGCGGCGGCGCGATCCCTGCGTCGCTACGAACTGGCGCGGGTGGCCTCGGCGGACATCCTCGGACTGCTCGAGGTCCCCGAGGTGTGCCGGGCGCTGTCCTCGGTGTGGGCTGCGGTCATCAACGCCGCCCTGGACGCGGCAGTTCGTGCGTCCGTCGCCGAGCGCGGCGGCGGCGCTCCCGCGTCAATCGCCATCATCGGCATGGGCCGACTCGGTGGTGGTGAACTGGGCTACGGGTCCGACGCCGACGTGTTGTTCGTGTGCGAGCCTACCGAGGGCGCCGACGACAGCGACGCCGTCAAGTGGGCCAACGCCATCGCCGATCGCGTCCGCAAGCTCCTGGGCTCACCCAGCCAGGATCCGCCGCTCGAGGTGGACACCGGCCTGCGCCCCGAGGGGCGCAACGGCCCTGTCGTGCGCACACTCTCGGCCTACGACGCGTACTACTCGCAGTGGGCGCAGCCGTGGGAGGTGCAGGCACTGCTCCGCGCCCACCAGGTCGCGGGCGATCAGGATCTGGGAATCCGGTTCCTGCTCATGGCCGACCGCATCCGGTACCCCGAGGGCGGTGTCTCCGAGGACGCCGTCCGCGAGATCCGTCGCATCAAGGCTCGGGTCGACGCGGAGCGGCTGCCCAAGGGAGCCGATCCGAAGACACACACCAAGCTGGGGCGCGGGGGACTGGCCGATGTCGAGTGGACCGTGCAGCTGCTGCAACTGCGTCACGCCCACCGCATTCCGGCGCTGCACAACACGTCGACCCTCGAGTGTCTGGACGCGATCGGCGCCGCGGAGCTCATGAGCCCGGGCGACGTCGACCTCCTGCGCCAGGCGTGGCTCACCGCCACCAAGGCCCGCAATGCGCTGGTCCTGGTGCGCGGCAAGCCGACCGACCAGTTGCCGGCCCCCGGCAAGGTGCTGTCGGCTGTCGCGCAGGTGGCCGGCTGGCCCAGCGGCGACGCAGGGGAGTTCCTCGACAACTACCTGCGCGTCACCCGTCGAGCCAAGGCCGTGGTCGAGCGCGCGTTCGGTTCCTGACCAGTACCTCGGTGCTAGTCGGCGCCGGCGGTGACGAAGCCCTGCTGCACCATCCAGTCACGCGCCACCTCGGCGGGCTCGCGACCGTCGACGTCGACCTGCTTGTTCAGTTCGGTGATGGCGTCGATGGTCAGCGCCTCGGACACCGGCGCGGTGATCTCCGCGATCTCCGGGTAGCGGTCGGCGATCTCCTGACGGAGGTTCACCGTCGCGTTGTAGCGCGGGAAGAACAGCTTGTCGTCCTCGACGACCACCAGGTTCAGGCCCTTGATGCGACCGTCGGTGGTGAACACCTCGCCGAACTTGCACTGCGACCCGTCCGCCGTCGCCTGGTAGATGATGCCCGTCTGCAGGATCTGGCGATCGACCGCGCCGGCGTCGAAGCCGTACGCCGCCGCCATGCCGGGAAAACCGTCCTGCCGGGAGTTGAACTCGGTCTCCACGCACACCGCTGCGGCCGCAGGATCGCGCTGCACCAGGGCGGCGTAGTCGGACAGCGTCTTCACGCCGGTCTCCTCCGCCGTCTGCTGATTCATCGCGAGTGCGTACGTGTTGTCCATCGGCGCCGGGTTGACCCAGACGATGCCGTTCTCCTCGTCCGCATCGCGCACCGCCTCGTACTGCTCGGTCGCGTCGGGAATGGGAGTCTCGTTGCCGAGGTAGTTGATCCAGCCGGTGCCGGTGTATTCGTACGTGACGTCGACCTGGCCGCTGATCATGGCCTGCCGCGTGCTGTTGGATCCCGAGATGTTCGTCAGGTCTCGCACGTTCGCGCCCGCGGCTTCGAGCGCGAACTCCAGGATGTAACCGAGGATGATCTGCTCGGTGAAGTCCTTGGAGCCGACGGTGAGCTCGGCACCTTCCAGGCCAGGCTGAGCCGTGATGCTTCCAGGCTCCACGGCCAAGGGCACCGCGCTGCCGGACTGCAGCCCGCAACTGGTGAGGGCGAGAGTGGAGACCGCGCAGAGTGCGATCAGGGTGCGGCGCATCAGCGCAGTCCTTTCGGTCCGAGGAACGCCTCGGCGAGAGCGCCCAACCAGTCGACGAGCAACGCCAGCGCCACCGCGAGTACGGCGCCCACGACGAGGATGAGCGGCTGATTGAGCTTGTACCCGGTGTCGATGAGCACGCCGAGTCCGCCGGCGCCGACGAGGAAGCTCAGCGTCGCGGTACCGACGGCCAGCACCAGAGAGGTGCGCAGCCCGGCGAGGATGTACGGCACCGCGAGCGGGAACTCGATGCGCCACAGGATGCCGGAGCCCGACATGCCCTGTCCGCGTGCGGCATCGATGTAGCTCGCGTCCACCTGCTGGAACCCCAGCATCGTGTTTCGCAGCACCGGGAGCAGTGAGTAGAACGCGATCGGCAGGACACCGACCCAGAACCCGGTGCTGCCGGTCGCGAGGAACAGCAGTACCAGCAGGCCGACGGCCGGTGCCGCCTGGCCGATGTTCGCGATACCGATGAAGACGGGTGCGAGCCGTCGATATCCGTTGCGGGTGAGGATGATTCCGAGCGGCACTGCGATCAGTACGACGAGTGCCGTCACGACGAACGTGATCAGGACATGTTCGAGAACGCGCTGGGAGATCGTGGCGACGTTGATCGTCGCCGCCTGCGTCGCCGTGAGATCACGCGAGAGGGCGTAGACCAGCACGACCACCACGAGGACGAGAACCAGTGCGGGCTGGACGACCAGACGGATCCGTTCGGCACGGCGCGCTGCCCTGGCCGCAGACTTCGCGTCGCCCTCGGCATCGGCGGGATCGTCGACGACGGTCGCCTCGACCGACGCGGTCACGACGACGCGCCCGAGACGGATGCCGCGCCGGTGTCGACCACGTCGTCGTGGTCGTGCGCGTGCTGCGAACGGATGGTCTTGATCGTGTCGATCAGTGCCTCGATGGTGACGGTGCCGACGTATTCGCCACGCTTGCCCGTCACGGTCGCGGTCGCGTTGCCCTCGGCGAGTAGCGCCTCGAGCGCGTCCTGCAGCGTGGACTGGATCGACACGAGCTCACCGATCGGCACACCGACGTCGCGGAGGCTGCCCACACCGGCGAGGTGGCGACGGTCCGTCCACCGGATGGGCCGCTTGCGGGCGTCGAGGATGAGACCCCATGCCTCCGGATCGTTGCCGAGCGCCCGGTTCATCGTCTCGACCGGCTCGTCCTCACCGAAAGCGGGAACGTCGCTGAGTTCGATGTCGCGTACGCGCATGAGGGTGAGCTGCTTGAGGGCGGCACCGGCGCCCACGAAGCCGGCCACCGTCTCGTCGGCGGGATTGGCCAGGACGGCCTCAGGGGTGTCGTACTGCAGGATGCGGGACTGGTTGCCCAGGACGGCGATCCGGTCACCGAGCTTGACTGCCTCGTCGAAGTCGTGGGTCACGAAGACGATGGTCTTCCCCAGCTCGGCCTGCAGGCGCATCAGCTCGTCCTGCAGGAGACCGCGAGTGATGGGGTCCACGGCACCGAAGGGCTCGTCCATCAACAGCACCGGGGGATCGGCCGCCAGCGCGCGGGCCACTCCCACGCGCTGCTGCTGCCCACCGGAGAGCTGGCGCGGGTAGCGCTCGCGGTACTGGCCCGGATCGAGTCCGACCAGATCGAGCATCTCGTCGGTACGGTCGGAGATCTTCTTCTTGTTCCACCCGATGAGCCCGGGGACCATGCCGACGTTCTGCGCGATCGTCATGTGTGGGAACAGGCCGGCCTGCTGGATCGAGTAGCCGATGGTGCGTCGCAGCTCGTTCGGGTCGATGGACAACGCGTCCTTGCCGCCGATCGTGATGCGGCCGGAGGTGGGCTCGATCAGGCGGTTGATCATCCGCATCGTCGTCGTCTTGCCGCAGCCCGACGGTCCCACCAACACGACGACCTCACCCGCGGGAATGGTGAGCGACACGTGGTCGACCGCGGCGGCCTTCTGGTTGGGGTAGGACTTCGTCACGTCCTCGAGGACGATCTCTGCTCCGGTGGTGGTGCGAGTCGTGTCAGTCACGGATACCCCTCGAGGTGGTGAGTTTGCCGATCAGGACGAAGATCCCGTCGAGGATCAGCGCCAGGATGACGATCAGGACGGTGCCGGTGAGGGCCTGGGGAACTGCGGTGGGGCTGCCGACGCGGGCGAGCCCGGAGAACAGAAGATTGCCGAGGCCGGGGCCCTTGGCGTACGCGGCGATGGCGAGAATGCCCATCGCCATCTGGGTGCTGACGCGCATCCCGGTGAGGATCGACGGCCATGCGAGAGGAATCTCGATGCGGCGCAACACGGTGGCTCGGCTCATGCCGATTCCGCGTGCCGCATCGCTGACCGCGGGATTCACCGCGTCGAGTCCGACCACGGTGTTCCGGATGATCGGCAGCAGCGAGTAGAGCACCAGCGCGGTGACGGTGGGCTTGACGCCGAGACCGAGAATGGGAATCAGCAGGCCCAGCAGCGCGAACGACGGGATGGTGAGCACCGTGCTCGCGAGAGCCGTGGCGACGGCGGAGCCGGCGGGACTGCGGTAGACGAGAACTCCGATGGCGACACCCAGGATGGTCGCGATGACGACACACTGGACGACGGCGGAGACGTGGAGATAGGAATCGATCGCGAGCTGCCTTCGGCGGCCGACGATGAAGTCCCACAGAGCATCCATCAGGTGCAGATCCTTCGCTCGGCAACAGGAGAGACGCGACTGTGGTGGTGCCACGACGTCCGGCGGCCGGGTGGATCGTCACTCGGAACACAGCGGACAACCGTGTCTACCCCGAAAGTGCGGAGTTCAATCCAACTTTGGGTCGTGTCGTGTCCGCATCGTTCCCGAATCGTCCCGAAAACGACTCGAGCCCGTCCCGGACAGGGTCCGGAAACGGGCTCGAGAAGTGGTGACGCGTGACTCAGCAGTCGTAGTACAGCTGGAACTCGTACGGATGCGGACGGAGGTTCACCGGCGCGATCTCGTTCTCACGCTTGAGCGAGATCCAGGTCTCGATCAGGTCGGTGGTGAAGACGCCACCAGCGGTGAGGTACTCGTGGTCGGCCTCGAGGCGGTCGATCACGGCAGGCAGCGACGTGGGTGCCTGCGGGATGTTCTTGGCCTCCTCCGGCGGGAGCTCGTAGAGGTCCTTGTCGACGGGGGCGAGAGGCTCGATCTTGTTCTTGATGCCGTCCAGGCCGGCCATCATCTGCGCGGCGAACGACAGGTACGGGTTACCGGACGCGTCGGGTGCGCGGAACTCGAGGCGCTTGGCCTTCGGGTTGTTGCCCGTGGTGGGGATACGGACGGCGGCCGAGCGGTTACGGCCCGAGTACACCAGGTTGATGGGGGCCTCGTAGCCCGGCACCAGACGGTGGTACGAGTTGATCGTCGGGTTCGTGAACGCCAGCAGCGACGGGGCGTGGTGCAGGATGCCGCCGATGTAGTGACGAGCGAGGTCCGACAGACCCGCGTAGCCCTTCTCGTCGTAGAAGAGCGGCTTGCCGTCCTTCCAGAGCGACTGGTGGACGTGCATGCCCGAACCGTTGTCACCGAAGAGCGGCTTCGGCATGAAGGTGGCGGACTTGCCGTGCTGCCAGCAGGTGTTCTTGACGATGTACTTGAACAGCTGCAGGTCGTCGGCTGCGCGCAGCATGGTGTTGAACTTGTAGTTGATCTCCTGCTGACCGCCGGTGCCGACCTCGTGGTGGCCGCGCTCGAGCTCGAAGCCCGCGTTCTGCAGGTTGGTGGAGATGGCGTCGCGGATGTCGACGTAGTGGTCGTACGGCGCGACGGGGAAGTAGCCACCCTTCGGGCGGACCTTGTAGCCGAGGTTGGGCGAGCCGTCGGCCTCGGTCTCGGCGCCGGTGTTCCAGGCGCCGGAGCTCGAGTCGAGCTCGTAGAACGCGCCGTTCATCTGCGAGTCGTACCGCACCGAGTCGAAGATGTAGAACTCGGCCTCGGCACCGAAGAACGCGGTGTCGGCGATGCCGGTGCTGGCCAGGTACTCCTCGGCCTTGCGCGCGACGTTGCGGGGGTCGCGGCTGTAGGACTCACGGGTGTACGGATCGTGGACGAAGAAGTCCATGTTCAGCGTCTTGGCATGACGGAACGGGTCGATCTGAGCGGTGCCGTAGTCGGGCAGCAGCATCATGTCCGACTCGTGGATCGACTGGAAGCCACGCACGGACGAGCCATCGAACGCGAGACCGTCTTCGAGGGTGTCCTTGGTGAACGCCTTCGCCGCGATCGAGAAGTGCTGCTGGATACCCGGGAGATCGGTGAAACGGATGTCGACGTACTCGACGCTCTCGTCCGCTATGTACTTGATGACCTCTTCGGCCGTGGTGAAATCCACGCTGGGGCTCCTTCTTGTCGAGTGCTGGTCCGCGACGTCCGAGTGAGTGCGGCAGCTGCGCCACGCCGACGGTAGGGAAGTGGTGTTGCCTCACCGTCAAGTCCGTGTTTCGTCGGTGTTACGCGTCCCGTCGTCGCAGCTGGTGGCCGGTGGGAAGGCCCTCCCACCGGGACGACACCTATCCTGGAGCAATGGCACCGGACTCACACCAGTATGGAGAACACTCATGGCACGGATGACCGGATCATGGCTGTCGGGACCCGCCGCCGCGCTACCCGACGGTGACCACGAGCAGCAGGCCTACCAGGGCGAGTACCTGGGACTTCCCAAGGTGGGGCCGGGCTCGCTCGCACCGACACCGAGGCGTGTGGCGGCACTGGCCATCGACTGGCTGATGTCGATGGGTGTGTCCGCGCTGTTCCTCGGCGGCAGTGTCGCGGGAGGCAACCTCTCGACCCTGACCCTCGGCGTGTGGTTCCTGCTCGGACTCGTGTCCGTGAGCTTGTTCTCCTTCACGCCCGGTCAGTTCTGCATGGGCATGCAGGTGGCGCGTATCGACGCCCCGGGCCGCGTGGGATTCGTCCGCGCGCTGGTGCGTCAGGTGTTCATCGCGTTCGTGGTGCCCGCCGTCATCACCGACATCGACAGCCGCGGCATGCACGACCGCGCGACGGGCACCGCACTCCTCATGTCCCGGTAGTGGGGCCGGAGGCCACTAGCGACGCTTGATGGTGCGCTGCACGCCCTTCATCTTCGCGCCGCCCGGCATCGGTCCCTTGGGGAGTGCCGGGCCTCCGCGGGCGCCCAGTGCCGAGAGTCGTGACTCGATGGTCTCCATGCGCTTGCTGTCGATGTTCTTCGGCAGCTTGGTCAGGTACTTCTGCAGCTGCGAGAGCGGCACCTGGCCCTCGTCGTTGCCGACGACGACGTCGTAGATCGGGGTGTCGCCGACGAGGCGTGCGGTCTTCTTCTTCTCCTGCGCCAGCAGTGCCTTCACGCGCTGCGGTGCGCCCTCGGCCACCAGGATGACGCCGGGACGACCGATGACGCGGTGCACGGCGTCCAGCTGCGTGGTGCCGGCGATGGCGGTCTTGACACGCCACCCGCCCTGCAGGTTGTCCAGTGCCCACGCGGCGGCGCCGGCCTGGCCCTCGGCCTTGCCGTACACCGACTTCTGCACGCGGCGACCGAAGATCACGAACGCGATGAGCACACCGATGAGGAGCCCGAACGGCAGCAGGAGCCACTCGATCCCGAAGATCAGTCCGATCAGGAAGAACAGCACCGCCATACCGACGACCGATCCGATCATCAGCGGCAGGAGGAGCTTGTCCTCCTTGCGCTGCATCTGGAAGGCCTGCCACAACTGGGCACGCCGTTCCTTCGAGGCCTGCTTGCGTGCTGCCTTCGCCGCGGCCTTCGCCTCTTTCGAGGCCTTGCCCTTGCCTGCTGTACCGCCGTTCGCCATGACTCCCAGGATAGGCGCAGACGCAGCGCGGCCCGCCATCCGGTAGGACGGCGGGCCGCGTGGTGTCGCTGGGGGTGTGGGGTCAGCGGGCTGCCAGGCGCGCCATCAGCGAGCTGGCTTCCTGGGACGCCTCGCCGCCGTGCTCGAGGTGGGACATGTTCTCGGAGATCGCACGGCCGTGGTGAGCCATGGCCTGCGCGTAGAGGCGACCCGCGCGGTACGAGGAGCGGACCAGGGGACCGGCGAGGACGCCGGCGTAGCCCATGGCCTCGGCGGCTTTGGAGTGCTCGACGAACTCTTCCGGCTTGGCCCACCGGTCGACCGGATGGTGCCGCGGCGACGGGCGTAGGTACTGGGTGATGGTGAGGATGTCGCACCCGGCGTCGTGCAGATCCTGCATCGCCTGCGTGACCTCGTCGTAGGTCTCGCCCATGCCCAGGATCAGGTTCGACTTGGTCACCAGGCCGGCGTCGCGCGCCGCGGTGATGACGTCGAGGCTGCGCTGGTAGCGGAACGCGGGACGGATGCGCTTGAAGATGCGCGGCACCGTCTCGACGTTGTGCGCGAGCACCTCGGGGCGCGAGGAGAACACCTCGGCGAGCTGATCGGGGTCGGCATTGAAGTCGGGGATCAGCAGCTCGACACCGGTGTTGGGGTTGAGGCGCTTGATCTCTCGCACGGTCTCGGCGTACAGCCAGGCGCCGCCGTCCTCGAGATCGTCGCGGGCGACACCCGTGATGGTGGAGTAGCGCAGGCCCATCGCCTGCACCGACTCGGCCACGCGGCGCGGCTCGTCCCGATCGAGGTCGGCCGGCTTGCCGGTGTCGATCTGGCAGAAGTCGCAGCGGCGGGTGCACTGCTCACCGCCGATGAGGAACGTGGCTTCGCGGTCTTCCCAGCATTCGTAGATGTTGGGACACCCGGCCTCTTCGCACACCGTGTGCAGTCCCTCGCGCTTGACGAGTCCCTTGAGTTCGGAGTACTCGGGGCCCATCTTCGCGCGGGTCTTGATCCACGACGGTTTGCGTTCGATCGGGGTCTCCGCGTTTCGGATCTCGAGGCGGAGAAGCTTGCGTCCGTTCGGAGCTTGTGCAGGAGAGTTCTCGGGTGCGACGGTCACCGCATCGATGCTACTCGCGGGGGGTCATCCGCCGAAGTTCACCGTGGTGAAGCGTGGCGTGGGTGCGACGGGCGTTCTGTCCAGATCGTGCACCGCCAACGGCAGGCGACCGTCGAGCGCGTCCAGGATGTGCTGCGTGACAGCCGGAGTGACCTCGTCCACGGTCACGTCGCGACCGAGTTCGTCCGACAGTGTGGTCACCCCGGCGTCCGCGATGCCGCACGGGACGATGGTGCCGAAGCCCTCCAGAGACGCATTGCAGTTCAGGGCGAAGCCGTGCAGAGCCACACCCCGCTGCACGCGGACCCCGATGGCAGCGACCTTGCGTTCGGGCTGCCATCCCGGACCAGAATTTCGGGCTCCGCGCACCTCGCCGGCCGCGAGCCAGACGCCCGAGCGGCCGTCGATGCGTCCGACCACGAGCCCCAGGTCGGTGCACACGGCGATGAGTGCCTCCTCGACCAGCCGGACGTACCGAACGACATCGACGGGCTCCGCGAGCCGCACGATGGGGTAGCCGACCAGCTGCCCGGGACCGTGCCAGGTGATCTTGCCGCCGCGGTCGACGTCGATGACGGGGGTGCCGTCGCGCGGCCGATCCTCGGGAGCCGTACGCCGACCCGCGGTGAAGACGGCGGGGTGCTCGAGAAGCAGCAACTCGTCGGCGCCGACGTTCTCGGCACGACGGCCGGCGACCTCGCGCTGAATCTCGAGAGCTTCGAGGTAGTCGATCGTGCCGAGCGAACGCACGAGCATCGGCCGGGAGTCGGCGCGGGCGGAGCGGGTGATCATGACATCGAAGAGTACGCCGCCGGGTCAGCCGACGGTGTCCGCGAGCGCCTCTCCGATGGTGTTGTGCTCGAACGTGAATCCGTGCTTCTCGAGCACCGCGGGGATGGCTCGCGGATTGTGCAGGATGGCCTCGTTCGCGAACTCGCCGATGATCGCGGAGATCGCGAACCCGGGCACCATCCACGGTGCCGGGCGATGTACCGCTCGCGACATGGCGCTGTTGAACTGGGCGTTGGTCACCGGCGCGGGCCCCTGGAGGTTGACCGGCCCGGTGATGTCCTGATTCTCGAGGGTGAAGACGATCGCCCGGACCTCGTCCGTCAGCGAGATCCATGGGAAGTACTGGCGGCCGCTGCCGAGCCGACCGCCCAGCGCGAACAGGTACAACGGGCGGAGCTTGCCCATCATGCCGCCGTGCCGGGACAGGACGGCAGCGCTGCGCAGGAACACCACCCGGACGCCGTTCGAGGCAGCGAAGGACGTGGCGTCCTCCCAGTCGCGACACACCTCGGCGAGGAAGCCCGTGCCGACCGGCGCCGTCTCGTCGACCACGGTGTCGCCGGTGTCCCCGTAGAAGTTGATGCCGCTGGCGTTGACGAGCGTCGGCACCTTCGCCTCGACGACGGCGCGGGAGATCACCTCGGTGGGGACGATGCGACTGTCGCGGACGGCCTGCTTGTACGCGCCGGTCCACCGCTTGTCACCGATCCCGACACCGCACAGGTTCACCACGGCGTCGGCGCCCTTCAGCGCCTCCGGGGCGAGCGATCCGGCGGTGGGATCCCAGCCGATCTCGTCCGGTCCCGCGGGTGCACGGCGGACGAGGCGGAAGACGTCGTGCCCTCCGCTGCGCAGCGCCGCCACGAGCGACGTGCCGATGAGTCCGGACGATCCTGCGATGACGATGCGCACGAGTGACTGCCTCCTGGGACGGCGACGGGGGCACCCACTGCACGGTGTGCAGCGGGTGCCCCCTCGTTCGACAGGTCACAGATTCCCGGAGGTCGGGGCTGCGAAGTGTCGGGGACTTCCGAGATTACCGAAGAAGCGTCAGAGGCCGAGGTCGGCTTCGAACGCGCCCTCCTCGAGGCGGTGCTTGATGGTGGTCAGGAAGCGTCCGGCATCCGCACCGTCGACCAGCCGGTGGTCGTACGTCAGCGGCAGGTACGCCATGGAGCGGACACCGATCGACTCGCTGCCCGAGGCGTCGGTGACGACGACGGGGCGCTTGACGATCGCGCCGGTACCGAGCATGGCTGCCTGCGGCGGAACCAGGATCGGGGTGTCGAACAACGCGCCCTGGCTGCCGATGTTGGTGATGGTGAACGTTCCACCCGACAGCTCGTCCGGCTTGAGGCCGTTCGAGCGTGCACGCGAGGCGATGTCGGCGATCGCACGGGCGATACCGGCCAGCGACAGGTCACCGGCGTTGTGGATGACGGGGGAGAGAAGGCCCTGCTCCGTGTCCACCGCGATACCCAGGTGCTCGGCGTCGTAGTAGGTGATCTCCTTCTTCGCCTCGTCGATGCTCGCGTTCACGTTGGGGTGGACCTTGAGCGCCTCGACGACGGCCTTCGCGAAGAACGGCAGGAACGTCAGGTTGACGCCCTCGCGCTCCTTGAAGGTGGCCTTGGCCCGGGTGCGCAGAGCCGCGACCTTGGTCATGTCGACCTCGAACACCTGCGTGAGCTGTGCGGACGACTGCAGCGATTCGCGAGTCTTCTTGGCCGTGATCTGGCGGATGCGGTTGATCTTCTGCGTCGATCCGCGCAGGTGCGCCAGTTCCGGACGCACACCCGCGGTGGACGGGGTGGACGGCGCCGACGAGGACGCGGCGGCCGGCGCGGCAGCGGGAGCGGACTCCTGCTTCGCCGGGGCCTTCTTCGCCTCGGCTGCGGCGAGGACGTCCTGCTTGCGGATGCGTCCACCGACGCCCGTGCCCTTGACGGAGTTCAGATCGACGTCGTTCTCCGTGGCGAGCTTGCGCACCAGGGGAGTGACGTACGGGCTGGAACCGCTCGCGTTCGAGTCACCGGCAGGCGCCTCGGACTCGGACTTCGAGGAATTCTCGGACTTCGATTCCGACTTCGGCTCGGGCGTGTAGACCTCGCCGGCGGGCTCGGGATCGGCCTGCTTCGCGGGCTCGTCCGCAGGCTTCGCTTCCGCCTTGGGTTCCGGCTTCTTCTCGGGTTCGGGCTTCTTCTCGGGCTCCGGCTCGGGCTCGGGTGCGGATTCCTTCTTCGCGGGAGCACCGGAACCGATGACGGCGAGCTGGCCGCCGACCTCGACGGTGTCGTCCTCCTCGGCGCTGATCTCGAGCAGGGTGCCGGCGACCGGGGACGGGATCTCGGTGTCGACCTTGTCGGTGGAGACCTCGAGGAGCGGCTCGTCCACGGCGACCTCGTCGCCGACGGCCTTGAGCCACCGGGTGACGGTGCCCTCGGTGACGGACTCGCCCAGTTCGGGCATCGTGACGGGAGTGCCGTCGCCGCCACCGGCGGAACCGCTGCTCGCACCGCCGTCGTCGGCGCTCTCGGGTGCGGACGCGTCGGCCTCGCTCTCGCCCTCGACGGACGCCTGCTCGGCGGCGTCGGACGGGCCTGCGTCGGCGTCGTCGCTGCTCGAGTCGTCGCTGCTCGAGTCGTCGCTGCTCGAGTCGTCGCCGTCGGACGGGGCCTCGTCCGCGTCACCGATGACGCCGAGCTCACCGCCGATCTCGACGGTGTCGTCCTCCTGCGCGACGATCTTGGTCAGGACACCCGCTGCCGGAGACGGAATCTCCGTGTCCACCTTGTCGGTGGAGACTTCGAGCAAGGGTTCGTCGACTTCGACCGTGTCCCCCTCCTGTTTCAGCCACCGTGTGACAGTCCCCTCGGTGACGCTTTCACCGAGAGCTGGCATCTGGACGGAGAAGGTCATGTCTGTTGACTCCTCGACAAGTTGTAGTACGGGTGTAGCGGCTCGTGGTCGCTAGCGGGTGTGGTGTCTAGCCGGTCGCGGTACGTGGACCATTGTGGCCGCGTCGCACCGTTCTCGCGGCGAGTTGTGCCGGTAACGGATGACGCGCACCGTGAGATGGTTCACGCGATGCCCGATCATCCTGTCACTTCGTGAGACGGTTCGCGCTCGGTGGGGTCGGCGTGCCGTCCGGATGATGGTGTGGACCGGATTGAGTGCATTTCGTGCACGCGAGAGTCGCGTGTACTGCTCGGCGGATGGAGGAGACACCGTGGGACTGTTCGACAGATTCAAGCGCTCGAGTCGATCCCGAGGCGGAGCGTCGTCGTCCGACAGAGCGCATCTCGCCGACTGGACGGCCGCCCGCATCGGCGTCGAGGCCTACGTCGAACCGGAGACGACGGTCACTCCGATCACCGTGGTGCTGGTCGCGAACGACGGTGAGTGGACCCGCCGCGCGGTGGGCGGCGAGAAGGGCGCCCGCAAGCTGGGCGAGGACCTGAAGATCCCGGTCTACGACGTGCGCAAGACCGGGTATCCGCAGCGGATGCGGGACCACGACGCCCGTCAGAAGATCATCCGACGGCGCGAGCAGGGAGCCTGAGCTCCCCGCCCACGCAAGTGGTGCCGGGGGGTGGTCAGCCCTGCTCGGCGATGTCCTCGAGCACCGAGATCATGGTGCGCACCGGGACACCGGTGCCGCCCTTGCTCGTGTAGCCGTGCGGCCCGCCGGTGTTGAAGGCCGGCCCGGCCACGTCGATGTGCGCCCACTGGACGCCCTCGGCGACGAACTCCTTCAGGTAGAGCCCGGCCGCGAGCATGCCGCCCCACCGGTGGTTGGTGACGTTGGCGAGGTCGGCGACGCGGGAGTCCAGATCGGGTCGCAGTTCGGCCGGCAGCGGCATCGCCCAGGCGTTCTCGCCGATGCGCTGCGAGATGGCAGCGACGCGGTCGCGGAACACCTCGGTGCCCATGACACCCGGGGTGCGTGTGCCGAGGGCGACCATCTGCGCTCCGGTCAGGGTCGCGGTGTCGATGAGGTAGTCCGGATCGTCCTCGCAGGCGCGCACGATGGCGTCGGCGAGAATGAGGCGGCCCTCGGCGTCGGTGTTGATGACCTCGACCGTGGTGCCGCCGTACTGGGTCAGCACGTCGCCGGGACGCTGCGCCGTGGACGACGGCATGTTCTCGGCCATCGGCACCGTCGCGGTGACGTCGATCGGCAGCTTCAACTTGGCCGCCAGCACCACCGTCGCGACGACGGCGGCCGCGCCGGCCATGTCCGAGGTCATGTTCTCCATACCCGCCGCGGGCTTGATCGAGATGCCGCCGGTGTCGAACGTGATGCCCTTGCCGACGAGAGCGACGGTGGGGGACTTCTTCTTTCCGCCGGACCAGGACAGCCGGACCAGGCGCGGCGGGCGGGACGAGCCCTTGCCGACGCCGACGATGCCGCCGTAGCCCCCGCGCTCGAGTGCCTTCTCGTCGAGCACCTGCACGGTGAGACCGGCCTCGGTGCCGAGGGCACGGGCGCGCTCGGCGAACTCGGCCGGGAAGAGGTGACTCGGGGGCGTGTTGACGAGGTCACGCGCGGTGGCGACCGCCTCGGCGACGGCCTCGGAGCGCGCGACTTCGGCGCGAGCCTGCTTGTCGCGCGGCGATCCGACGAGCAGATCCACTCGGGTGATCGGTGTCGCGTCGTCCGTGGGCGCCGACTTCTGCTTGTACTCGCTGAACTGGTAGGCGCCGAGGTAGAGGCCCTCCGCGGCGGCGGCGAGGCCGACGGCGGACAGGGTCGTCGCGACGTGGCCGATGCCGGTGAGAGCGCGCGCGGCCGAACCGGCTGCGCGACGCAGCACGTCGTCGGTGCGCTCGGCGGCGGTGCCCAGACCGACGGCGAGAACGCTGGCGGCGGGCAGGGACGAGGGTGCGGGAACGCGGGTGACCTGATCGGCCCGGCCGGTGGCGCCGAGGGCCGTGACCGCGGCGAGGACGTCGGCGGCGGCGTTCCCGAGGAAGTCCTCGCCGACGATGCGGACACCGTCGTCGGTCTTCTCGAGTCCGACGACGACGACCTCGACGGCCTTGTCGATGGTTCCGGCGAGGACCAGTTCGGGTCCGAGTGTGCGCTGCGACTGACTGCTCACGTGCTGCTGCTCCTGATGGTCGGGGACGGTCGGTGAGGGTGGAGCGACGCAGTCGATCGTATGCCGACCCCGACATCGGGCTCGTCTGAGTTAGCGTTCCCCACCATGAGCGAAGAGTTGTTGCACGGTCCGGTCCACGAGGCGCACGTCGCCCTCGGAGCCACGTTCGCCCCCTTCGGCGGGTGGACGATGCCGGTGTCGTACGCGGGCACCGTCTCCGAGCACACGTCGACGCGCACCACCGCGGGGTTGTTCGACGTGAGTCACCTGGGCAAGGCGGTCGTCTCCGGTCCCGGCGCCGCGGCGTACGTCGACTCGGTGCTGACCAACGCCCTCGACCGCATCGGGCCCGGCCAGGCGCAGTACACGTTGTGCTGCACGGAGAACGGCGGAGTGGTCGACGACCTCATCGCCTACCTCGTGTCCGACGACGAGGTCTTCCTCGTACCCAATGCGGCCAACACCGCCGCCGTGGTCGACGTGCTCGCGCAGGGAGCCCCGGCCGGCATCGAGGTCCGCTCGGCGCACCGGGAGTACGGTGTCCTCGCCGTGCAGGGACCGCGGTCGGCCGACGTCCTCGCCGCCGTCGGGCTGCCGTCCTCCCTCGATTACATGGCGTTCGAGGACGTCGCGTTCGGATCCGGCTCGGTACGGGTCTGTCGCACCGGCTACACGGGGGAGCACGGGTACGAGCTGCTGCCGCAGTGGGACACGGCCGCGTCGCTGTTCGAGGCGCTGCTGGGCGCGGTGCGCGAGGTGGGCGGCGAGCCCGCCGGTCTCGGAGCGCGCGACACGCTGCGCACCGAGATGGGCTACCCGCTGCACGGGCACGAGCTGTCCGTCGACATCAGTCCGCTGGAAGCGCGCTGCGGCTGGGCGGTGGGCTGGAAGAAGGACGAGTTCCGCGGACGCGACGCCCTCGTGGCGCAGAAGGAGGCGGGCGCACCCCGCACCCTCGTCGGCCTCCGCGCCGTCGGACGCGGTGTGCTGCGTCCGGATCTGACCGTCCTGCGCCCCGGGAATTCGGTCGGCACCGGAGAACCGGTCGGTGCGACCACGTCCGGCACGTTCTCGCCGACCCTCAAGGTGGGCATCGCGCTCGCGTTGCTCGACACCGCGGCGGGCGTCGCCGTAGGTGACGCGGTCGACGTGGACGTGCGTGGTCGGGCGATCGCGTGCGAGGTGGTCAGGCCGCCGTTCGTCGAGGCGCACGTGCGGTGAGATGCCACACCACGCTGCTTTAGAGTGTTCGGCATGACTGGCCTGGAATTCACGCGTCACGAGCACCCGTCGCCCGCCACCGCGGAAGCGCGGGCAGCGGTGTTGCAGGCGCCCGGGTTCGGCGTGCACTTCACCGATCACATGGTGGCCATCGACTACGACGCCGGCACCGGTTGGCACGATGCGGTGGTGACGCCCTACGCGCCGTTCCCGATGGATCCCGCGGCCATGGTTCTGCATTACGGGCAGGCCATCTTCGAAGGTCTCAAGGTCTACCGCCAGCCCGGCGGCAGTCTCGCGTCGTTCCGCCCCGGCGCGAACGCGGAACGCCTGCAGAGCTCGGCCGCGCGGTTGGCGATGCCGGCCCTGCCGGTGGAGCTGTTCCGCGAGTCGATCGAGCAGCTGCTCGCCGTCGACCACGAGTGGGTGCCCGTGGCCGGCGGCGAGGACGCGCTCTACCTGCGGCCGTTCATGTTCGCCACGGAGGCGGGGCTGGGCGTGCGCCCGTCGTCCTCCTACCGCTACCTCCTCATCGCCTCGCCCGCCGGCGCGTACTTCCCGCGCGGGGTCAAGCCGGTCAGCGTGTGGCTCTCCACCGAGTACGTGCGCGCCGCGCCGGGCGGCACCGGCGCCGCGAAGTTCGCGGGCAACTACGCGGCCTCCCTGCTGGCTCAGGCGCAGGCAGCGGACCAGGGCTGCGACCAGGTCGTGTGGCTCGACGCCCTCGAGCGCCGCTACGTCGAGGAGATGGGCGGGATGAACCTGTTCTTCGTCTTCGGCTCCGGACCCGACGCGCGGTTGGTCACGCCGTCCCTGTCCGGCTCGCTGCTGCCCGGCATCACGCGTGACTCGCTGCTGGCGCTCGCCACCGACGCGGGCTTCGCTGTGGAGGAGCGCAAGATCTCCACGGACGAGTGGCAGAAGAAGGCGGAGTCGGGCGAGATCACCGAGGTCTTCGCGTGCGGTACCGCAGCCGTGATCACCCCCGTCGGCAGTGTGAAGTCGGCCGAGGGCGACTTCCGCATCGGTACCGGAGAGCCCGGCGAGGTCACCATGGCGCTGCGCGACACACTCACCGGAATCCAGCGCGGCACCTTCGCCGACACCCACGGCTGGATGAGCACGCTGCGCGACTGATCGCTCAGCCGACGAGGCAGAGCACGAGCACCACGGCAGTGGTCAGCTCGATGCTCGCCCCGAGCACGTCACCGACGAGACCGCCGAATCGCCGGACGCAGTGCCGGGCGAGCAGAGTGACGGCAGCGAGTGCCACCGCGACGGCAGCCACTCCCTGCAGCGGGACGCCGGGGACGGCGAGCAGCCCGGCGGCGAGTGCCACGAGGACCCACAGGGTGACCACGGCGGGTGACTGCGACGCCGCCACGAGTGAGCCGAAGCCACTGCCGGTGGCGGCGGGCACCGAGCGGCGGCACACGATCACGACGGCGCACCGCGCCGCCACGGCCGCGACCACGATCGCGAGTGTGTCTCCCCGAGAGACGAGTTCACCCATGGCCACCGCCTGCACGCCGAGAATCAGAACGAGCGTCGCGGCCCCGAACGGTCCGGTGGAGCCGGACTTCATGATCGCCAGCGCACGCTCGGCCGGGCCGTAGGACCCGAGTCCGTCCGCGGTGTCCGCGAGCCCGTCGAGATGCATTCCGCGGGTCAGCAGCGCCAGGGTGCCGACGCCCAGCAGTCCCGCGAGCAGCGGCGGCAGGTCGGCGGCGACGCACAGCCACACAGCCAGTGCTGCCGCGCCGCCCAGTGCCAGGCCCACGAGCGGGACGATCCCGATCGCGCGGCGTGCGTCGTCGCGATCGACGGCGTCCGGACCACGCACCGGCAGCACCGTCAGCCAGGAGAACGCCAGGCGCACCGGGTCCAGGAACATCAGGGCCGCGTGCTCACTCCGGCATCGGAGAACGTCGCCATGTCGGCGAGTGTCGCGACGGCACCGGACAGGATCGGCAGCGCGACCATTGCCCCCGAGCCCTCGCCGAGCCGCATGGACAGGTCGAGCAGCGGATCGAGTCGCAGGTGCGCGAGCGCCAGCGCGTGCGCCGGCTCAGTCGACCGATGGCCGGCCAACCACCACGCCGAGGCACCGACCGAGAGATCGTTCGCGACCAGTGCCGCCGCCGTGACCACGACGCCGTCGAGCAGCACCGGCGTGCGACGCACGGCGGCCTGCACCAGGAAGCCGGTCATCGCGGCGAGATCGGCGCCGCCGACGGTGCGAAGCAGTGCGATCGGATCGCGGGTGACGGGGCGTGCACGCCGCAGGGCGTCCCTGATCGCGGCGGTCTTGCGGATCCACCCAGCGTCGTCGATGCCGGTGCCGCGTCCGACGGCCGCCACCGGTTCGGTGTTGGTGACGGCAGCGATCAGCACGGTGGCGGGGGTGGTGTTGCCGATGCCCATGTCGCCGGCGATCAACAGGTCGGCGCCGCCGTCGACCTCTTCGTCGGCGATGTCGCGGCCCGCTGTCAGGGCGGCGATCACCTCGTCCTGCGACAGTGCGTCCTCGCGGTCGATCGACCCGCTGGAGCGACGCACCTTGTGCGACGACACGGATTCGTCGGTGGCCGCGTCGACCGCGATGTCCACCACTCGCACGGTCGCACCGGACACCGTCGCCAACGCGTTGATCGCGGCGCCGCCGGCGGCGATGTTCGCGACCATCTGGGCAGTCACCTCGGGCGGGTACGCGGAGACCCCACCGCGGGCGATGCCGTGATCGCCGGCGAAGACCACCGCGCGAGCCCGAGCGAACCGATGCGGAGGACTTACGCCCTGGCACGACGCCACCCACACCGCGAGGTCTTCGAGGCGGCCGAGCGACTCCGCGGGCTTGGTCAACGACGACTGCCTGGCCCTCGCCTCACGGGCGATCTCCGCGTCAGGCGGATCCACCGGACGGAACAGTGCGGAACTCTCGGTCACCACGTGCCTCTCGATCGGTCCCCGGGTCGGTCAGTCGGTCCGTCGCTCGGCCGGGTGAGGGGGACGGACAACCCGGCCACCACCAGTGTCACCACGTCACACACCTGCGCGAGACGGGCGTTCGCGGCGCCGATCTCGTCGCGGAAGAGTCTGCCCGCCCGCGACTCCGGTATCACGCCCAGACCCACCTCGGGGGAGACCAGCACCAGCGGACCGTCGAACCGGTCGACGGCCGCCACCAGGTCGTCGACCGCGGCCACCACCGTGCCGCGCGGCGAGTCCCACGCGTGCAGATCGTCCAGCGCGCCGGTGAGCCAGGTTCCCAGGTCGTCGACCAGTGTGGGCACGTCGTCCCGAAGGGCCTCCGGCAGCGCCGCGTACGAGGTGATCTCGACGGTGGACCAGTGCTCCGGCCGCGTCCGTCGATGCCTGTCGATGCGGGCGTCCCAGTCGGCGTCCGCGCTGTTCCGACGCCCGGTGGCCACGTACCGGACCTCGGGGTGGCCTGCCAACAACGACTCCGCATGGCCGGACTTGCCGGACCGGGCACCTCCGAGGACGAGCGTGCGCGTCACCGCGGGTGCGCTCAGACCGCGTCGCCGGGGCCGACGCGAGGCTTGGGGGCACGCATCTTGCGGACCTGCGACGCGCGGACGAAGGAGTACCAGCCGAGCTTGAAGCCGCCGTCCGGAGTCTCGGGGAAACGGTCCCGCACCTTGTTGTTGACGCGGCGACCGAGTAGGTAGCCGTCGATACCCATGAAGATCATCATGATGAAGAGCGCGAGCGTGACGATCGACTGCACCGCCGGGCTGAGGAACAGCGCGACCAGCAGGATCAGAGCCATCGGCATGAAGAGCCCGACGAAGTTGCGACGCGAGTCGACCAGGTCACGCGCGTAGGCGCGGACAGGACCCTTGTCGCGGGGGAGGAGAAACTTGTCCTCGCCGGCCATCATGCGGGCACGCTGGTCCGCGGCCTTCGCGCGACGCTCGGCCGAAGCGGCCTTGCGCTCGTCCTTGCTGCCCCGCGTCGCCTTGCGTCGCGCTCGGGCCTCCTTGGCCGTCAGCGGTGCCGGTGCGACCGGGCCACGGCGGCGGCCCTCGGCCTCACGCCGGGAGGGCGTCGGACGGCCCTTGCCGAGGCTGACGTTGCCGCGGGTCTGCGCGGTGCTCTCGTCCAGGCTCGTCGACTCGTGGTCGACGGGGGTCTGGGTGTCGGACTTCTCACTCGACTTACCGAAGGGCAGCTTCACCCCCACAGGTTATTCGACGTTCACCACCACGCGAACACCGCAGTCGTGGGCTCTCCCGACCGGCGCTCCTCGTTAGAGTGTTCCGATGCGCGTTCTCATCGCCCCCGATTCCTTCGGAGACACTCTGACCGCGGCCGAAGCAGCCGCCGCCATCGCGGCGGGGTGGTCGAGCGCGCGCGACGACGAGCTGATCCTCGCGCCCCAGTCCGACGGCGGACCCGGCTTCGTCGATGCACTCGCGGCCGACGGCGGCGAGGTGATCGAGTCGACCGTGTCCGGACCTCTCGGCGACGCCGTGACCGCGCGCTGGTTGCTCGACGGCGCGACCGCCTACGTGGAGGTCGCGCAGACCGTCGGTCTCGCACTGCTCGGTCGCGTGCCGGATCCGGAATCGGCCGTCGCGGCGACCAGCAGGGGAGTGGGGCAGATCGTCGCGGAGGCGCTGACCCGCGGTGCGACCACCGTGGTGGTCGGTCTCGGTGGCAGCAGCTCGACCGACGGCGGCGCGGGCATGATCGAGGCCCTCGGGGGCCCCGACGCGGCGGTCGCGGCTCTCGCGGACGTCGACCTCGTCGCGGCCACGGACGTCGACAATCCGCTGCTGGGCCCCGCCGGTGCGGCCGCGGTGTTCGGACCGCAGAAGGGTGCGGACGCGGACACCGTGCGCGTCCTGGAGGAGCGGAACGCCGAGTGGTGCGTCGAGCTCGATCGCGTCGCCGAGCGCGCGGTGGCGGACCTGCCGGGGGCGGGTGCGGCCGGCGGTTTGGGCGCCGCGTTGCTCGCGCTGGGAGCGACCCGCACGTCCGGGGCCGATCTGGTGGCCGAGCGCACCCGTCGCCACGAGGTGATGCCGACGGTCGACGTGGTGCTGACGGGCGAGGGGAAGTTCGACTCGCAGTCGTTGCGCGGGAAGGTCGTGACCGCTCTCGCGGGGTCGGCTCGCGAGCACGGTGTGCGCACGGTGGTCCTCGCCGGTCAGGTGCGTCTGGGCGAGGACGACATGCGCGCGGCGGGCATCGAGTCGGCGCACTCGGTGACCGATTTCGCCGGATCGGTCGACCTCGCCATGTCGGACGCGCGTGCCCAGCTGACCGGACTCGCGGCGGACGTCGCCCGCACCGGCTCGTGGGCGTGACCGCCCCGGCGATCGTGTGGAATAGCGGGGTCGGGAGTACCGTTGACTGAGTTCGCCGGCGTTGTCGCCGAGAGGGCACGAACGATAGGGAGAACCCATGACTGTGCAGAACGACGTCGCCACCAGTGACGTGACCACCACCGACACCGAGACGCACGCTGTCCTGATGACCGAAGCGGCCTCGTCCAAGGCCAAGGCACTGCTCGATCAGGAAGGCCGCGACGACCTGGCGCTGCGCATCGCGGTTCAGCCCGGCGGGTGTGCAGGGCTGCGTTACCAGCTGTTCTTCGACGACCGCTCGCTCGACGGCGACCTGGTCAAGGACTTCGGCGGCGTCACGCTCGCCGTGGACCGGATGAGCGCGCCGTACGTCGAGGGCGCATCGATCGACTTCGTCGACACCATCGAGAAGCAGGGTTTCACGATCGACAACCCCAACGCCACGGGTTCGTGCGCGTGCGGTGACTCCTTCAACTGAGTCCCGAGCAGTCTCCCGCCGTCCCCGGCACCCTGCGTGGGTGCCGGGGACGACGTGTGTCCGGGGTGCGTCGTCCCGGGGCGTCCGTCTGATGGGGTTCACCCGCTCGTCACCCGGGTAAGGTTCACAGCAGTTCTCCTCCACCTGCTGCGAAAGGCCCTCGGACGTGACCATTGCGGTGTCCGGCTCCATTGCTACCGACCATCTGATGCGGTTTCCCGGTCGGTTCGCCGACCAGTTCCTCGCCGATCAGTTGGCACACGTCTCGCTGAGCTTCCTCGTCGACGACCTCGTCATCCGCAAGGGCGGGGTGGGCGGCAACATCGCCTACGCCATGGGTGTTCTGGGCGGCGCACCGTTGCTCGTCGGCTCGGTCGGTCCCGACTTCGCCGAGTACCAGACGTGGCTCGAGGACAACGGCGTCGACTGCTCCGCCGTCACCCTCTCCGAGACGGCTCACACCGCGCGTTTCGTCTGCACCACCGACGAGGACATGGCACAGATCGCCTCGTTCTACCCCGGCGCGATGACCGAGGCCGGCGACATCTCCGTCCACACCGTGGCTGAGGGGCGCGACCTGGAACTCGTCCTGGTCGGCGCCAACGACCCGGCCGCGATGATGCGCCACACGGCGGAGTGCCGCGAACTGGGCATCCCCTTCGCCGCGGATCCGTCGCAGCAGCTCGCACGTCTCGACGGAACGCAGGCCACCGAGCTCATCCAAGGTGCCGAGTACCTGTTCACCAACGAGTACGAGTGGGGCCTCCTCCGTCAGAAGACCGGGCTGACCGAACGCCAGATCCGCGACACCGTCGGCCTGCGCGTGACCACGCTCGGCAAGAACGGCGTCGAGATCGTCGGCGCCGACGGCACCGACATCCGCGTCTCCGTGGTCCCGGAGACCAGCAAGGTCGACCCCACCGGTGTCGGCGACGCGTTCCGCGCCGGCTTCCTCGTCGGCCGCGCCAACGGGCTGGGCCTCGAGCGCGCCGCCCAGCTCGGATCGTTCATCGCGGTGCTCGTGCTCGAGACCACCGGCACCCAGGAATGGACGCTCGTCCGTGACGACGCGATCAAGCGCCTCACCGACGCGTACGGCGACGAGGCCGCGGCCGAGATCGCCGCGATCCTCCCGCAGTAGTTCGCGTCTGCCGGCTAGAGCCGAACCGGGTACGTGGGTTCGGCGATGGCCGGCACGATGCGCTTCTCGACGAAGATGCCGTGCCACACCATGAAGATGAGCACGGTCCACAACCGGCGGCTGTGATCGCTGCGTCCCTCGCGGTGGTCGTTCAGCATGCGGGTGATAGCGGCCTTGTCGAGCAGGTGATCGGTCTGGGAATCGGCGATCTGCTGGTGCGCCCAGTCGAAGAGCTCGGTGCCCCGCAGCCAATGCCGAAGCGGCACAGGGAAACCCAGCTTCGCGCGGTTCAGTACATGATCCGGCACGATGCCGTCGAGTGCTTTGCGTAGCGCGTACTTCGTCGTCGATTTCGTGATCTTCTGCTCCAGCGGCAACTGCTCCGCCACCCGGAACACCTCGTTGTCGAGGAACGGCACGCGCAACTCCAACGAGTTGGCCATCGTGATCTTGTCGGCCTTCACCAGGATGTCGCCGCGCAGCCACGTGAACAGGTCGAGGTGCTGCATCCGCGCCACCGGGTCCCAGCCGACGGACTGCGCGTAGATCGGCGCCGTCACGTCCTGATGGGTCCACTCGGGCCGGAACTCGCGCAGCACCGACCGCAACTGCGCATCGTTGAAGCTGCGCGCATTGCCGTAGTAGCGCTCCTCCAGGCTCATCGACCCACGGTGCAGGAGACTCTTGCCGCGGGTGCCCTCCGGGATGCGCTCACTCAGTCGACCGGCGGCGCGTCGCAGGGAGGGTGGCAGCTTCTCGAACGGTGCGAGCGACAACGGCTCCCGGTAGATGGTGTAGCCGCCGAACAGCTCGTCCGCCCCCTCGCCGGACAGCACGACCTTGACGTGCTTGCGTGCCTCCTTGGCGACGAAGTAGAGCGGCACCAGCGCCGGGTCCGCCACCGGATCGTCCAGATACCAGACGATCTCGGGGATCGCCGCGGCGAACTCCTCGGGCCCGACGACCTTGATGACGTGCTTGGCGCCGATCGCGGCGGCCGACTCGGCCGCGACGTCCACCTCGGAGTAGCCCTCACGCTCGAAACCGGTGGTGAAGGTGACCAGATCCGGGTTGTGCCGCATGGCGAGCGCGGCGATCGCCGTGGAGTCGATGCCGCCGGACAGGAACGAGCCCACGGTGACGTCGGCACGCATGTGCTTGGCGACGGAGTCCTCGAGCGCCTCGGCGATCTCGCGGTAGCGCGCCGCCTCGGTGCCCGACGGGACGGGACGCACCGGGAACGTCGGCCGGAAGTAGCGGGTGACGGTCGGCTCGGAGCTGGGGGTCAGGCGAGCGGTGCAGCCGGACTCCAGGCGACGGATGCCCTTGTGGAGCGTCTCGGGTTCCGGCACGTACTGCAGCACCGTGTAGTGCTCCAGAGCGCGGGGGTCGAGCTCGTCGGACACGCCCAACGACTCCAGGAGTTCGAGGATGCTCTTCTTCTCACTCGCGAACGCGGTGCCCGCGGCGCCCGTCGAGTAGAACAGCGGCTTGATGCCGAACGGGTCACGCGCGAGGAACAGTTCCCGCTTATCGGTGTCCCACAGCGCGAAGGCGAACATGCCCCGCAAGCGTCGAACGGCGTCGTCGCCCCAGAAGTGGAACGCGGCGAGAATGGCCTCGCCGTCACCCTCGGTAGCGAACGTCGCGCCGTGCTCGCGTGCCAACGTCTCGCGCAGTTCGAGGTAGTTGTAGATCTCGCCGTTGAACACCAGCGCGTAACGCTCCGGACTCTCCTCGGGACCCCAGCGGAGCGGCTGGTGCGAGTGCTCGATGTCGATGATCGAGAGCCGGTTGAAGCCCAGCGCCAGATCGTCGTCGTGCCACGTTCCCGGCTCGTCCGGCCCGCGGTGTCGCATGCAGTGCGACGCGTGGCCGACGGCATCGACGACGTCTTCCGCGGATGCGTTCGACGTCAGCAGTCCCAGCAGTCCACACACGGTCGGTACGCCTCGTTTCGTTCGGGTGTCGGCCCGGTACAGGGCCTGGTCACAGGCGTCGCCGGGACCTCGACGGCCCGACGCGCATCGGTCCGAGTATGCCGCAGTGCGGCGGGAACGCCGAAGTGACCGGCCGGGCCCGGTGTCGTCGCCCAACTCGCACCCGACCCGACACGAGAACCGAGCCCGCTTTGGTCTACGCTGCGTAGTACACGAGTACCTCGTGCGTGCGAGCGACTTCGGTGGCTCGTCCGGACGGTTCTCGTACTCTCCATCTGGCAATCAGGAAGGCGTGATCGTGGCGCAGCGTGGTGGTGGATCCGGTCGTCGGACGACACGACGAGTCGGATTGGTGGCCTCTCTTGCAGTGGCCGCCGTGGTGCTGTCGGGCTGCGGCATCGACAATTCCGTACTTCGATTCGGATGGCCGTCGGGCGTCACGCCGCAGGCCGAACGGATGCGCGAGCTGTGGACGTGGTCCGTCATCGCAGCGCTCATCATGGGCGTCATCGTGTGGGGCCTGACCTTCTGGACGGTGGCGTTCCACCGCAAGAAGAAGGACTCGCCGGAATTTCCGCGCCAGACCGCGTACAACGTCCCGCTCGAGCTGTTCTACACGGCCGTGCCGTTCGTGATCATCGCCGTCCTCTTCTACTTCACGGTCGTCGTGCAGAACTACGTCCAGGAGAAGCAGGACAACCCCGACGTGGTCGTCGACGTCACCGCGTTCCAGTGGAACTGGAAGTTCGGCTACCGCACCGTCGATCTCAAGGACGGGCAGCCGCTGTACGACGGCACCGACCAGGAGCGCGAGCAGGCAGCCGAGGAGGCCGGCACCCCCGAGGGTGAGGAGCCGGGTCCGCTGTTCGGCCGCGAGAAGTCCGACCAGTCCTACCTGCACTACAACGAGGTCGAGACCGTCGGCTCCAGCTCCGAGGTTCCCATCCTCGTGCTCCCCACCGGCAAGCGGATCGAGTTCGAGATCGCGTCCTCCGACGTCATCCACTCGTTCTGGGTTCCCGAGTTCCTGTTCAAGCGCGACGTCATGCCGAACCCGGACGAGAACAACTCCGACAACGTGTTCCAGATCAGCGAGATCGAGCGTGAGGGTGCCTTCGTCGGACGCTGCGCCGAGATGTGCGGCACGTACCACGCGATGATGAACTTCGAGGTCCGCGCGGTCAGCCCCGAGGCGTTCGAGACCTACATGGCCGCGCGTCGCGACGGACAGACCAATGCTCAGGCACTGGAGTCGATCGGCGAAGAGCCCCGCGCGACCTCCACCTCGCCGTTCAACACCGACCGCACCCTCAAGGCTGCGACCGTGGCAGAAGGAAACTGACATCTCATGAAGATCGAAGCGAAACTCTTCGAGATCCTGACCGGGTTCTTCATCCTCGTCGGAATCCTCTACGGCGTGTTCACCGGCTTCTCGCGGACCGGTATCGAGTGGGCCGGCCTCACGGCCATCGCCCTCTCGGCGGGCCTGACGCTGATCGTCGGCACGTACTTCCGGTTCGTCGCACGTCGACTGGACACCCGTCCCGAGGACTACGACGACGCGGAGATAGCAGACGGTTCAGGCGATCTGGGCTTCTTCAGCCCCGGTAGCTTCTGGCCCATCATCCTCGCCGGATGCGCCGCCTTCATGGCACTCGCGTTCGCGTTCTACGAGCCCTGGATGCTCGCGGTCGGCGCACTCGCCATCATCGCCGCAGCAGCCGGACTGGTCTTCGAGTACCACGTGGGACCCGAGAAGCACTGACACAGCCGCATCCCGAACGCCCCCGGCCTGTGGTCGGGGGCGTTCGGCGTCGGTGGGTGCTCGGGTTACGAGCAGCGCCGCTGTCGGGCTCTCGTGTCGACGGTGGGGGCGGTCGTACGCCTTCGGATGGATGTGGGACTGGTGTCTCGCCGGCCGAACGCGCGATGATGGCGAGGTGTTCGAGAAGTTCGACGAATCGATGATCGACGTCGAGGACGCGTCGATCCTCACCCGGCACTGCGGCGCGGGCGATGACCCGGTGGTGCTCCTCCACGGGCACCCGCGTACGTCGGCGACGTGGCACCGTGTCGCCCCACTGCTGGTGGACGCGGGCCACACCGTCGTCTGTCCGGACCTGCGTGGGTACGGCCGCTCGCAAGGCCCGCCGCCGACGCCAGACCACTCTGCGCACTCGAAGCGGGCGATGGCCCGGGACATGGTGCAGGTGATGGCCGCACTCGGACACCGACGGTTCGCGGTGGTCGGTCACGACCGAGGAAGCTACGTGGCCCTGCGCCTGTCCCTGGACCATCCCAGCCTCGTGACCGCGCTGTCGTTGCTCGACTGCATCCCCATCAGCGAGCACCTCGACCGGGCAGACAGTCGATTCGCGACCCGATGGTGGCACTGGTTCTTCTACGCTCGGCCCGACCTCCCCGAGCGCGCCATCAGTGCCGATCCCGCAGCCTGGTACCGAGGCGATCCGGCCCTCATGGGAGCGGAGAACCACCGTGAGTGGCTGGCGGCGATTCACGATCCCGATGTCGTACGCGCGATGCTCGAGGACTACCGAGCGGGGATCACGGTCGACGCCGACCACGAACGCGCCGACCGGTCGCAGGGGACATCGCTGACGATGCCGGTGCAGGTGCTGTGGTCCACCCGGGACGACCTCGAGGAGTTGTACGGCGATCCGCTGACCATCTGGCGTTCATGGGCACCGGGTGTCGTGGGGCACGGAATCGACTCGGGGCACCACATGGCCGAGGAGGCCCCACGCGCGCTCGCCGGTGCGCTGCTGCCGTTCCTCGCCTCGGCGGGGCGGTCGAATCCGGTGCAGTAGTCCGCGCTCCACACGGTTCAGTGCACCAGATGCGCGGGAACGGGCACGCGGTGGGGGAGGGGAGGGGACACACGAGAAGAGGCGCCACCCGAGTGGGTGGCGCCTCTTCTACCGTTCAGCGAGTTGCTCAGTGCCCGTTGGACTCCGGTCCGTGACCGTTGCCGTTGGACGAGCCGTTGCCGTTGGAGTGGCCGTTGGAGCTGCCGTTCGAGTGGCCGTTGGACGAGCCGTTGCCGTTCGAGTGCCCGTTGCCCTGCGACAGGATCTTCGCCTGGTAGGTGCGGAGCATGGTGAGCTGATCGTGCTCACCCTCGTGCGACAGACGCTCGTGCAGCCGGTGCTCCTCGTCCGAGTCCGGAGTGAAGATGCTGCCCGAGCCGGGCTTGCCGGCGGAACCGAGCTTGTTCATCTTCTTCGGGATCGCCGCACCCTGGTACTCGAGCGGGATCGGGTGGCCGTGATCGTCGACCGGGCCGAGGGGCTGGTGGATCTCGACGTAGGCACCGTGGGGCAGACGCTTGATGACGCCCGTCTCGATGCCGTGCTCGAGCACCTGGCGATCGCTGCGCTGGAGACCGATGCAGAAGCGGTAGGTCAGCAGGTAGACGATCGGAGGCAGGACCACGAGGCCGATGCGGCCGATCCAGGTCATCGCGTTCAGGGAGATCGAGAACTTGTACGCGATGATGTCGTTGACGCAGCTGAGCGTCAGGACCACGTAGAAGGCGATCGCCATGGCGCCGACCGCAGTACGCACCGGAACGTCGCGGGGACGCTGCAGCAGGTTGTGGTGAGCGTCGTCCTTGGTGAAGCGCTTCTCGATCCAGGGGTACGCGATCATGATCGCGAACACCGCACCCATGATGACGGCGACCCAGAAGACGGCCGGGATCATGTAGTTGCCGATGTAGAGCTCCCACGCGGGCCACAGTCGGGCGAGGCCGTCCGTCCACATCATGTAGAAGTCGGGCTGCGAGCCGGCCGAGACCTGCGACGGGTTGTACGGGCCCAGAGCCCACACCGGGTTGATCTGGAGGACACCACCCATGACCGCGAGGACACCGAACGTCATGGCGAAGAACGCGCCGGACTTGACCGCGAAGACCGGGAGGATGCGGACACCGACCACGTTGGTCTCCGTGCGGCCGGGGCCGGGGAACTGCGTGTGCTTCTGGTACCAGACGAGCGCGAGGTGAGCTGCGATGAGCGCCAGGATGATGGCGGGCAGGAGCAGCACGTGGGCGACGTACAGGCGCGGGATGATCAGCGTGCCGGGGAAGTCGCCGTTGAAGATCAACCAGTGCATCCACGTTCCGATGACCGGGATGGAGATCGTGATGCCCGAGAACGCGGCGCGCAGGCCGGTGCCGGACAGCAGGTCGTCGGGGAGCGAGTAGCCGAAGAAGCCCTCGAACATCGCCAGGATCAGCAGCAGCGAGCCGATGACCCAGTTCGCCTCACGCGGGCGACGGAACGCACCGGTGAAGAAGATGCGCATCATGTGCACGATGATCGAGCACGCGAACAGCAGAGCCGCCCAGTGGTGGATCTGGCGGATGAACAGACCGCCGCGCACCTCGAAGGACAGGTCCAGCGTGGTGGCGTACGCCTTGGTCATCTCGACGCCGCGCAGGGGAGCGTAGGCGCCTTCGTAGATGGTCTCCGTCATGGAGGGGTCGTAGAACAGGGTCAGGTACGTACCGGACAGCAGCAGGATGACGAAGCTGTACAGCGCGATCTCACCGAGCAGGAAAGACCAGTGGGTAGGGAAGACCTTGTTGATCTGACGACGCATGCCCGCTGAGAGGTGATAGCGGGAGTCGACGTCCTCGGCTTGCTTCGCAGCGAGCGTGGCGATGGATGGACTCATCGTGAACCTTCCGATGACGACGCAGCAGAAGCGCTCTCCTGCTCGTGTACTCCGGCCGGACGTTCCCAGTAGGCGGGTCCGAGCGGCTCGATGAAATCGCCCGCGGCGACGAGGTAACCCTCGTCGTTGACCGTGATGGGCAGCTGCGGAAGAGCGCGGGCGGCCGGTCCGAAGATCGGCTTGGCGTACTCCAACGCGTCGAATTGCGACTGGTGGCACGGGCACAGGATCCGGTTGGTCTGCTGCTCGTACAACGATGTGGGGCACCCGAGGTGGGTGCAGATCTTCGAGTAGGCGAAGTAGTCGCCGTAGTTGAAGCTCTCCTGGCCCTTCCGCTTGATGGAGCGGTCGGCGTCCTCGGTGCGCAGACGGATGAGCATGACCGCGTTGCGGATGCCCTTCAGCGCGTGCGAGAGCTCCTCCTCGTTTCCACGCTCGGACTCACGGAACGGGAACACGGTCTCCATGGCGCCGGCGTCGAGGTCCTCCGGTCGGACGAGAACGATGTCGTCGACGCGTCCGGTGTAGCGACGCAGGTAGACGGTCTCGCCCTCGTAGTTCGGCGTCCAGCCCGAGACCCAGAGCGAGGACTCGTCGCCCTCGGCCCACGGGTTCTTGATCAGACCACCGAGCGGGAGGATCGACATGACGCCGAGCGCGCCGCCGCCGAAGACGAGGCTGCGCTTGATCATCTTGCGTCGACCCAGCGTGGAGGTGTCGAAGGAGTCGCTGAGCTCGGCGACGACCGTCTTCTTGTCCACCTCGCTCGATCCACCGTCGTGGCGGTCCTGGATGGACACCTCTTCGGGGATGAACTTCTTGGTGAACTGCACGGCGCCGACGCCGACACCGATGATCGCCAGACCCATGGTGAGACCGATCAGCGGCGTGTACAGGCTGTACAGCCCGTAGCTGTCCTCGCCCATGCCGGCGTACTGCCACGGCCAGAACAGGTAGATGCCGATGAAGGCCACGGCCGACACCCCGGCGAGGAAGAACCAGAGGCTGACGCTGCGCTCGGCGCGCTTCTCGGCCTTGGTGCCGGGGACGGGCCAGCGAGCACGACGGAAGGCCACGTCCACGTGGTCGAGGTTGGTGCCGAGTGCGACGAGCTCGTCGCGGCTCATGGCGGCCAGTTCCTCGTCCGTGTACTTGCGATCCGGGTCGAAGCCCTCGGGGAACTGGTTCGGATCGCCGGGCACGCCGTCGTCCTTGCGGTTGTCGTCGCTCATGACCTCACTCCGATCCACAGTGCTGCTGCGACGACCGCTCCGATGCCGACCACCCAGATGGCGATGGCTTCCGTACCGGGGCCGAAGCCGCCGAGTCCGTATCCACCGGGAGGCTGCGTCTCGGAGGAGGACTTGACGTACGCGATGATGTCTTTCTTCTCTTCGGGCGTGAGCTGGCGGTCCGAGAACTTGGGCATGTTCTGCGGGCCGGTCACCATCGCCTGGTAGATCTGCTGCTCGTTCGCCGGGTCGAGCGTCGGTGCGTACTTGCCCGAGGACAGTGCACCGCCGCGGCCGGTGAAGTTGTGGCAGGACGCGCAGTTGAGGCGGAAGAGCTCGCTGCCGCGGGCGACGTCGCCGCCACGGAGGGAGTCCTGCGCGATCTCACCGTTGTCGGTGCGCACCACCGTGGGTCCACCGCCGTTGGCCTGGATGTAGGCGCCGAGCGCGTCGACCTGGGACTGGTTGTACTTCGGGGGCTTCCGCTCGGCCTGGGCCTCGTTGCGCGCCATCGGCATGCGACCGGAAGAGACCTGGAAGTAGACGGCTGCTTCGCCGACGCCGATGAGCGACGGTCCGCGGTCCTGGACGCCCTGGAGGTTGGCGCCGTGGCACGTCACGCAGGACGTGTCATAGATCTGCTGGCCTTCGCGCACCATGGCCGCGCTGTCTTCCTGCGCGGTGGCGACCTGGGCGTCAGGGGTGAGTGCGGCGGCGAGGAAGCCCGCGCCGACGAGACCCATGAACAGCGCCATCGCGCCACTGACTCGGCGACGGGTACGACGCTTGCGACGCGCCTTGGTCGCCGAGGCGTCCGGCGTACCGGCGGACACGACGGTGCCGTCGTCGTCGGGAGTGGCGGGGGGAGAGGAACTCATCTGTATCCCTTGTCGTGTCGGGACGGCTTGTCGGATGCGACCGATGAGGCTGTCATCGGGTATTCGACGCCTGCTCGGTCAGCGGATGAAGTAGATCGTCGCGAACAGCGCGATCCAGACGATGTCGACGAAGTGCCAGTAGTACGACACGACGATGGCTGCGGTGGCCTGGGCCGGCGTGAACTTGCTGACCAGGGTGCGGGCGATGAGGAAGACGAACGCGATCAGTCCGCCGATCACGTGCAGGCCGTGGAAGCCGGTGGTGATGTAGAAGACGGAGCCGTAGACGCTGCTCGAGATCGAGGTGCCCTCGTGGACGAGGTGGTAGTACTCGTAGCCCTGGCCGGCGACGAAGAACGCGCCCATGGCCAGGGTGATCGTGTACCAGCGGCGAAGCCCGAACACGTCGCCACGCTCGGCGGCGAACACGCCCAGCTGGCAGGTGAAGGACGATGCGATGAGCACCGCGGTCACGGGGACGGCCAGCGTCAGATTGAGCTCGGTCGGCTCCGGCGGCCACTGGCCCGGAGCGGCCTGAGCTCGCGCGACGAAGTACATCGCGAAGAGGCCGGCAAAGAACATCAACTCGCTGGACAGCCACACGATGGTGCCCACGCTGACCATGTTCGGTCGGTTCAGCGAGTGGACACGCTGGGTGATGGCGGATCCCGAAGTACCTACTGCGCTCGTCACATCGAGAAGTATGACTCGTCGTAGTACGGATGGCATAGCCGGGGCGGTATTGGCGAGTCGAGCATCGTTCGCGCGCGCGTGACACAGAATGCCTCCTCGTGGTCCGGTCGACCCGTCTTCCTGGACTTTCTGTTCAATAGTACTCGTCTGTGCACGTCGGACGGGGTTCCGTCGACCCTCGCGTCCGTGATGTATCCCGCACGCCGGACTCTCGACCAGAGCTTCAGACTCGATGGGTCCCGGGCGACTCCGAGACCGGTTCCGGCCGCATCTGGCACTGTCGTGACATGACTTCGGGCTCTGGTCGTGGGCGGACACGGTGGTGGCAGCGGCTCTTCGGCCGGGCGGCTCCGGAGCCTCTCGACCCCACTCGCACGGACCTCGTCGTGGTCGCGTCGTGCTTCGACGACGTGGAGGCGTGCTCGACGACCCTCGAGCGCGCGGCCCACACGGATCCGATCTGGTCCGCGGACGACGACGTGGTGTTGCGCCACCACCTGCTCCTCCCCGCCGATCAGATCGCCGACGCGGTGTCGGTGGCGGCGCAGGACGGCTACAGCGAGGCGACTGCAGGTCCCATGGCGCAGACTCCGGGGCGTCTGCCCGGCGGTGTCGCGGACGCGACCGTCCTGGTGCTGCAGCGGGTGCAGGTGCTCGACGCGCTGCACTGCTCGCAGGAACGCTCACGGATGGCGGGGTTGGCCCAACGACGCGACGGGGTGGTGCTGGGCTGGGACGCCCTCCAACCGGCTGCCGAGGACGCATCGCAGGAGCACTAGGCTTCCCGCTCATGAGCGCTGGGGATGGCACGCGTACATGGGCACAGGTCCTCGGGGCCCTGGCATCACGCCAGGACCTGACGGGTGCCGACACGGCGTGGGCGATGGACGAGATCATGTCGGACAACGCCACCGCGGCCCAGATCGCAGCCTTCGGTGTCGCCCTCAAGATGAAGGGCCCCACGTCGGACGAACTGCGCGGACTGGCCGACTCGATGCTCGGCCATGCCAAGCGCGTGCCCGTGGACGACGACGTCGTCGACATCGTCGGTACGGGCGGCGATCGGTCCCACACGGTGAACATCTCGACGATGGCGTCGGTGGTGGTGGCGGCCGCGGGTATCCGGGTGGTCAAGCACGGCAACCGGGCCGCCTCGTCCAAGAGCGGCGGAGCCGACGTGTTGGAAGCGCTGGGAGTGCGTATCGACCAGGGGCCGGACCGGGTCGCGGCGAGCGTCGCCGAGCTGGGCATCGGGTTCTGCTTCGCGCCCGTGTTCCACCCGGCGCTGCGGTTCGCCGCGGCGCCTCGCAAGGAGATCGGCATCCCCACCGCGTTCAACGTCCTCGGGCCGCTGACGAATCCTGCGAGTCCGCGCGCCGGTCTGGTGGGATGCGCGTTCGACGATCTGATCGACGTCGTCGCGGGCGTGTTCGCGGCGCGCGGCAACTCCGTCCTCGTGGTGCGCGGCGACGACGGGCTGGACGAGATCACCACGTCGACGACCACTTCGGTGCGCATCGTGCGGAACGGTGTCGTCGACCACGCGGTGCTCGATCCACGTGACCTCGGGATCGAGCGGGTGTCCCTCGACGCCCTTCGAGGCGGGGACGCCGCACACAACGCCGACGTGGCGCGTCGGGTGTTCGGCGGCGAACGAGGCCCCGTGCGGGACGCGGTGCTGCTCAACGCAGCAGGTGCCATCGCGGCGTTCCGCGGGATCGACGGTTCCCTCGAGGACGCGATGGCCGGTGCGTTGACGACTGCGGCCGCCGCGGTGGACGACGGGGCCGCTCAGACCCTGTTGACGCGATGGGCGGCGTTCACGTCGGCCTGAGTCACTCGCCGATGGAGAAGCCCGCGTCGACGTCGGCGCTCGAGTAGGACTTGAAGGCGATGTGCGTGTCGGTCCGCACCACGCCGGTGACACGGTTGACGCGCTCGGTGATCACCTCGGCGATCTCCTCGTGCGTGCGCACCTTGACCACGGCGATCAGGTCGACGTCGCCGGCGCACGAGTACACCTCGGACACACCCGGTACGTCGGCGACGGCACGCGCGGTCTCCGGAATGGAGTGCACCTCGGCGTGGATCAGAACGATGGCGGTGATCATGGTGAACCTTCCGAACTGTCGTGAGAGGGCGAACTGCGGGCCAGCCTAGTTCTCGGCCGTGCCGTCATCCCCAGGCCATCGTGCGTTCCTTCTCGCGGCGTCCGACGTCGCGCACGGCGGCGCACCACTGAGCCCATCGCCCCGCGCCGTGCGCCGGTTCGCACCACCCGTCCGTGGTGTCGACGATGCGGACGCCACCCGACTCGAGCCACCGCGCGATGAGCGCGACCTCCTCCGGCGTGGCGCCGCGCAGGGGAGTGGTGTCCGGCACGACGGTCTCGGCGCCGGCGACGAGTGCCTCCACGACGGGCATGGGTGCGACGCCGCGGCGTGAACGACCGGCGCTGGCGAGGCGTCCGTGGCGGACGACGACGAACTCCCACCCACCGTCGTCGGCGCGGCGTGCGGCGATCAGCTGCTCGATGGCCGCGAGCGCCTGCAGTCGCTGTACCGACCGCAGGGCCGTCAGCAGTGTGGCGGCTCGGTCGCGCAGGCGAGCCGCGGACTCGAAGAGCAGATCCTCGGACAGCGCGTCGATCCGCGCGGCGATTGCATCGAGCACCGCGGCGTCGGCTCCCTCGGTGAGAGCGCGGAAGGCGCCGGGCGCGCCGGCGTACTCGTCGGGAGTCAGGGGGCCTGCCGCGGCCGCGGTGCATCCACCGACGGCCTCGGCGGAGCAGTCGTGCACCCCCGAGGCGGCGATGCGGTGGGTGCAGGAGCGCAGCCGGGTGTGCTCGGCGACGAGAGCGGCGGCCTCGGCGGCCGCCCCGCGAACGGAGAACGGTCCGAGCGCACCGGGCGCCGGTGTCCGGACGATGGAGATGCGTGGGAACGCCTCGCTCGTCAGGGTCAGCCACCAGCCCTTGCGGGGGTACTTCGATCGACGGTTGTACGGGGGCGTGTGCGCACTGATGAGCCTCAGTTCGCGCACGCCCGCCTCGATGGCATGGCTGCACTCGACGTGGTCGACCCGAGTGGCGAGGGCGACCATCTCCTTCATTCGTCCGCGGGTCTCGGATCCCGTGAAGTAGTTCCGTACACGGCGGTGGAGGTTCCGTGAGGTGCCGACGTAGAGCACCTCGTCGGACGGTCCGCGGAAGAGATAGACACCGGGGGCGTGCGGAAGGCCCGTCGCGAGCGTGCGTTTGGCGCGGTGCGCCGAGGACACCGTCGGCAGGTAGTCGACCAGTTCCGCATAGCTGTGGACGCCCTGGTTGCCCACCCGTTCGATCAGCCCGTGCAGCACGTCGACCGTGGCCCGTGCGTCGTCGAGAGCCCGGTGGGTGGGCCTGGTGGACACCTGGAAGAGGGTGGCGAGCGAGGACAGCTTGACCGAGGGCGCCTCGTCCCGGGTGAGCACCCGACGGGCGAGCGTGACGGTGCACAGCACTCGGAACGACGGCCAGGCCAGATCCATCCGCGTCGCCGCTGCGCGGAGGAACGCGGTGTCGAAGCGGGCGTTGTGTGCCACCAGCACGCTGCCGCGGGCGAACTCGACGAAGGTGGGCAGGACCCGCTCGATGCGAGGGGCGTCGAGAAGCATCGCGCTGGTGATGCCCGTCAAATGGACGATGGCAGGAGGAATGGACCGGCCCGGGTCCACGAGTGTCGCCATCTCACCGATCACCCTCCCGCCGCGAACCTTGACGGCACCGATCTCGGTGATCGCGTCCTCGCCCGGTCGGCCTCCGGTGGTCTCGAGGTCCACCACCACGAAGGTCGTGTCCCGCAACGACTGGTCCAGTTCGTCGAATGCGAGCTGCACACCGCGTGCATGCCCCGACACCACAGTCGCCCCATCAGTCACGTGCGTCACCGTAGGTGGTCCCACCGACAGGAACCCGCGCCGTCCACGACGAGCGCGCCGTGTCGGTGCACGTCGTTAGCGTCCGTTTCCGAGGCGTGATCGAGCGTCGGATCGGGTGTGATCCGGGCTGAACATCACGGCGAGAGACCGTGAACCATAATGAGACGGAGATCACATGATTGTCGATTGCGGCGAGTGCACCGTGCGTGGAGACGCGTGTTCGGACTGTGTCGTCTCGGTGTTGCTGGGGGTGCCGGGCATGCCCGCCGCGTCGGCCGGCGGCCCGCGAGACACTCCCTTCGCCACGCGAAGAATGCGTCTCGAGCAGGACGAACAGGAGGCGATGGCCGTTCTGGCGGAGAGCGGATTGGTGCCACGGTTGCGGTTGGTCGGCAGGGGAGTCCCGTCATCGCAGGAGGCCGGCCACGACCGACCCGCCGCGGGGCCCGAGCACGCCGCGGGGTGAGTCGGACCGTGATCGTTTCGCGACACGAGTCGGCTTGGCTCGACATCTTGGATGCCGTTTCGTAATCTTTCCGAGACATTGCGGAGTCGAGCAGAGCCACCAGGGACTGCGCTGCAAGGTCACCGCCTAATCGGCCACCTCTTCCGGGTGGTCGTACCGGGAACCCACCGTTACACCGGGGTGAATCCCGTCGCAGTCGCACCAGCGGCTCGTCGGGTAGGGCTGATCTTCCCAGCCCGAACCCGTCAGCTAACTCGGTCGGCGGATATCAGGAAGAAACGGAGCACATCTTTTCGTGGCGAAACACCGCAAACCCAGCAGTGCCTCGCGGCCAGTCCGCAACGTTCTCGTCGCCGGCGCGCTCACCGCAGGCGCTGTCGCCATCCCCGCCGCTCCCGCCTTCGCGGCGCCGGTGGAGATCCCCGGTATCGGCACCTTCGAGGTCCCGGACCAGATCCTCAGCCAGCTTCCCCCCATGCCGCAGGTCCCCGCGCTTCCCGGCCCGGCCGCACCGCAGTCCAGCGCAGCGCAGGTCGCCGTGCAGGCAGCCGAGAGCAAGGTCGGCGCACCGTACGTCTACGGAGCCGCAGGCCCCAGCGCGTTCGACTGCTCCGGTCTGATGAAGTGGGCCTACCAGCAGGCCGGTATCGAGCTTCCCCGCACGAGTTACGACCAGGCCGCTGCCGGCGTGGCCGTCTCGCAGGCGGATCTGAAGCCCGGCGACGTCGTGTCCTTCTACGGCGGCTCGCACTCCGGCATGTACGTGGGCAACGGCAACGTCGTCCACGCGTCCACGGAGAGCCAGCCCGTCAAGATCGCTCCGTTGTCGTCGATGCCCTTCGACGGCGCGCGTCGCTACGCCTGACGCAGCGACACCCACGCTCGACACCCTGACGCCGCACGCAACCGATCGCACGGTCGGTTTCGTGCGGCGTCAGTCGGTGAATCCGCCGTTCTCGACGGGTTCTCGGGCTTCGTGGACAGAATCATCGTTCGCGTCGTAATCTTTCCGTGACGTCCTCGGCCATCATCCCCGCTGCCGAGCGACCCGGACTCGTCCAGATCGGAGAACCGTTCATCGTGCCGTCATCGGTCCACCCCCGCGTTCGTCCCACGTCTCGTACGAGATTGCGTGGACTGGTGATCGCGAGTGCGATGACAGCGGCGATCGCCGTGCTCCCCGCCGGTCCCGCCGGCGCCGACCCAATTCCCGGCACATCCGCCTCCGACGCGGTCACGAAGCTCACCGACCTCTCCCGCGAGTCCGAGCAGACCACCGAGGCGATGCACAACGCCCAGATCGAGCTCGACGCGAAGCTCGCCGCCCAGCAGGAGGCGGATGCACGCCACGACGCCGACCGCGCCGCCCTCGACGCGGCCTCCGCGCAGATCGACACGGTGCGGCCCGCCGTCGACAAGATCGCCCGAGCCAACTATCAGGGCGCCCGGACGAACCGACTCTTCGCGGTCATGGTGAGTGATTCCCCGCAGCAGTTGCTCGATCAGATGTCCGCTCTGGACATCATCTCCACGGACGCGGCCGCCACCGTCGGCACCTTCCGCGAGGCCAGCGACGCGGCAGCGGCAGCCGAGGCGGCGTCACAGCAGTCCGCCGACGCGGCCCGCGTGGCCACCGAGCAGGCCAAGGCGGTCAGCGACGACCTGCAGGGCAAGCAGAGCCGCCTGCAGAGCGAGATCGCCGATGTCGTGGCCGCGTTCGGTTCGCTGTCCGACACGGAGAAGCAGGGACTGGCCGGCGCCGCGTTCCCGCCGGGATTCGACCCCGCCGCCATTCTCGGCGCCCTCCCGCCGGGATCTCAGGCCGGAGCGCTGTCGGCCGCGTTCACGCAGATCGGCAAGCCGTACGTGTGGGGTGCGACCGGCCCGGACGGGTACGACTGCTCGGGGCTCGTGGTGTGGGCCTACAAGCAGATCGGCAAGACTCTCCCGCGGTCGAGCCAGGCGCAGGCCGCCGGCGGCACCCCCGTCGACAAGGCGAACCTCCAGCCCGGCGACGTGGTGCTGTTCTATCCCGACGCATCGCACGTCGGTCTGTACGCCGGCAACGGCAACGTGGTCCATGCATCGACCTTCGGTGTCCCCGTCCGTGTCGAGTCGATGGCATCGTGGCCCTTCTACGGCGCTCGCCGCTACTGACGGTCCGCGCCCTGGCGGCGCTGGGCCTGGTTCTCTCCCTGCTGGTGGCGTGTTCGCCGTCGGCACCTGTCGCGGAGACGCCCACGACGACCCCGCCTGACAGTGGAGTTGCCCTGGACGCGCGCACCGTCGGTGTCACGGCCCTGCTCGACTCCTGGACGGCCGCACTCCGCTCCGACGACGAGGCCGCGCTGCGCGAGGTGATCGACTCCGGCGCGGACCCGGGATTCGCCGATCGAGAGATCGCCCGCGCGCAGGCGCTGCGCGGTCTGCCGCTGTCCGACTTCGGGTACGAGATCACTCCGGGTCCGGAGACGCCGGTGCCGGTCGACCGGGCGGACGCACTCGCGGCCACCGAGGTGTGGGCGCCGAACGTCGCGCTCCGCTACGCCTGGGCCGACGCCGACATCGGTTCCACGAGTCGCGACATCGCACTCGTCGTCGCTCGTCGCGGCGACACGTGGCGTCTGGTGTCCGATGCAGACCTGCCGCAGTACGGGCGCACCACGTGGCGTGGCCCGTGGGACTTCGGGCCGGTGGTCACGGAGCGAGTCGCCACCGGGTCGACCACGTCGCTCGTCGTGGGGCACGAGGCGCAGCGCGCGTTCATCGACGACCTCGCCGCGGAGCTGCCCTCCGCGGTGGCGGCCGTGACCGAGTTCGCCGGGCTCGGATGGTCGCGCCGCGCCGTGCTGACGGTCACCGGTTCCGATGCCGAGTTCATCAGTGCAGCAGACGGTTTCACGTCCACCGACGTCGCCGCCTCGACGATCGCGGATCCCGTCCGCGGGGGCCTGGTCACCGGCCAGCGCATCGTCTTCGGTCCGACTGCGCCGGACAGGCTCACCGACTCGACCCGCCGCACCGTGTTGCGCCACGAGCTGACCCACGTGGCCATGCGCGCGGTCACCGGGGAGGACGCGCCCCTGTGGATGCTCGAGGGTTTCGCCGACTACTCGGGCTATCGAGGCTCGGGGCTGTCCTTCGAGGAGATCGCACCCACCCTCGCGGCCGTGGTCCGCGCGGCGGGACCGCCCAGGGTCCTCCCGGAGGACTCGGATTTCGCCGCGGGTGGCAGTCGCGGATCGATCGCCTACGAGTCCGCCTGGTCGGTGGCCTCGTTCGTCGCCGACCGGTTCGGGGAGCCGGTGCTCCGGCAGCTGTACGACCGTTTCGCGGCCGGACCGACCGATCCCACCGTGACCGACTCGGTCTTCTCGGCCACGCTGGGCTTCGGCACCGTCGACTTTCTCGCGCAGTGGGGGCAGTGGGTGGCCGAACAGGCCGCCGGGCAGAGCTGATCGCGACATCCGTCTACGGTGGTCCCATGCGTCGAACGCTGCTGGTGACCAATGACTTTCCTCCGCGGCGCGGCGGCATCCAGTCGTATCTGCACACCTTCGCCCAGCTGTTGCCCGCGGACGAGCTGGTGGTCTACGCACCGCGGTGGCGTGGCGACTCCCACGTGCGCTTCGACGCGGAGCAACCCTTCGAGGTGGTGCGGCACCCCACGACGTTGATGCTTCCGACACCCGCCGTCGCCCGGCGGGCGGCCGGGCTGGTGTCCGACCGACAGTGCGACACGGTGTGGTTCGGGGCCGCTGCTCCGCTCGCCGTACTCGGGCCGCACCTGCGCCGTGCCGGAGCCGAGCGCGTCGTGGCCTCCACCCACGGTCACGAGGTGGGCTGGTCGATGCTCCCCGCAGCGCGGCAGGTGCTCGGGCGTATCGGCTCGACGACGGACGTCGTCACGTTCGTCAGCCGCTACACGCGCGGCCGGTTCGCCGCGGCCTTCGGGGCGGACGCGGCCCTCGAACACGTGCCGCCGGGAGTCGACTCGACGGTGTTCGCGCCCGACGCGTCGGCACGGGAGACGCTGCGCGCGCGCTACGGCCTGGGGGATCGGCCGACCGTCCTGTGCCTGTCGCGGTTGGTCCCGCGCAAGGGGCAGGACATGCTGATCCGCGCGCTACCGGGAATTCGCGCGGAGATCGACGGGGCCGTGTTGGTCGTCGTCGGCGGCGGTCCGTACGGCGACACCCTGCGAGCTCTGGCGCAATCGTGCGGGGTGGCGGATCACGTCGTGTTCACGGGGTCGGTGCCGGCCGAGGAACTGGCGGCACACCACACTCTCGCCGACGTGTTCGCCATGCCGTGTCGCACCCGCGGTGCCGGTCTGGACGTCGAAGGCCTCGGCATCGTGTTCCTCGAGGCGTCCGCGTCGGGCGTGCCGGTGGTCGCGGGTCGGTCGGGTGGAGCGCCGGAGACCGTCGTCGAGGGCGTCACGGGCACCACCGTCGACGGCACCTCGGTCGACGACGTCCGGCGCGCCGTCGTGGACGTGCTGTCCGATCGTGACCGCGCCGCAGCGATGGGGGCCGCGGGACGCGAGTTCGTCTCCACCGAGTGGCGATGGGACGACCTCGCCGCCCGACTGGCTCACTTGCTGTAGATGGCCTCGATGTCGCTCGCGTAGGACTTCTGGACCACGGCGCGCTTGAGCTTCATCGTCGGGGTCAACTCGCCGCCCTCCTCGGTGAAGTCGGCCGGCAGGATCCGGTACTTCTTGATGGACTCCGCGTGCGAGACGGTCTTGTTGGCCTCGGCCACGGCGGCGTCGATCTCCGCGACGAGGTCGGGATCCTTCGTCAAGTCGGCGACGGTCGCGCCCTCGTCCTTGCCGTTGCGCTGCTTCCAGCCGGGGAAGGCGTCGGGGTCGATGGTGATGAGCGCGCCGATGAACGGCTTCTGGTCACCGACGACCATGGCCTGGCCGATGAGCGCGCTGGCCCGCAGCGAGTCCTCGAGACCGGCGGGGGAGACGTTCTTGCCGCCCGCCGTCACGATGATCTCCTTCTTGCGGCCGGTGATGGCGATGAAGCCGTCCTCGTCCACGGCGCCGAGGTCGCCGGTGTGGAACCACCCGTCGGTCAGAGCCTCGTCGGTGGCGTCGTCGTTCTTCCAGTAGCCCTCGAAGACCACGCCGCCCTTGAGCAGGATCTCGCCGTCGTCGGCGATGCGGACGGCGTTGCCCGGCAACGGCTTTCCGACGGTGCCGATGCGCTGTTCGTCGGGCGTGTTCACTGCTGCCGCGGCGGTGGTCTCGGTCAGGCCGTAGCCCTCGTAGATGGTCACGCCGATGCCGCGGTAGAAGTGTGCGAGGCGCTCACCCAGCGGCGCGCCGCCCGAGATGGCGAGTTCGCACTGCCCACCGAGCGCTGCGCGGAGCTTGCCGTAGACCAGACGGTCGAACAGAGCGTGCTTGACGCGCAGCACGATCGACGGGCCACCGGTGTCCCGCGCCGCGCTGTAGGCGACGGCGGTGTCGGCGGCCGCGTCGAAGATCTTGCCCTTGCCGTCGCCGTGAGCCTTCTGACGCGCGGTGTTGTACACCTTCTCGAACACGCGTGGGACGCTGAGGATGAAGTGCGGTCGGAACGAGCCGAAGTTGTCGACGAGGTGCGGGATGTCGTGGGTGTGCCCGAGTGTCGCGCCCTGGTCGAAGGCAGCGATGGACACCGCACGTGCCAGCACGTGGGCCATCGGCAGGAACATCAGGGTGGTGCGTCCCTCGGTGAGCATGCGACCGATGGAACTGGCGGCGATACCGCGGGACTCGGCGATCAGGTTGGAGTGCGTGAGCACGCAGCCCTTCGGCCGTCCGGTGGTGCCGGAGGTGAAGACCAGCGTCGCCGGGTCCGAGGAGCGCAGCGCTGCGACGCGGTCGGCCACCGTGGCATCGGTGATCTGGGCGCCGGCGTCGGTGAGGACGTCGATGGCGCCGGGCCGCTCGGCGGAGGCGTCGATCTGCAGGACCGTCGCGACACCCGGCAGCACGGGAAGGATGTCGGTGAGGATGTTCGTGTGGGCCACCGTCTCGGCGATCATCGCGGCGGCGCCCGAGTTCTCGAGGATCCACCGCACCTGGTCCGACGACGACGTCTCGTACACCGGAACCGTGACGGCGCCGGCGGACCAGATCGCGTAGTCGAGCAGGGGCCACTCGTAGCGGGTCGACGACATGAGGGCGACCCGGTCGCCCTGCTTCACGCCGGATGCGATGAGTCCCTTGGCCACTGCGCGAACCTGAGCCGCGAAGTCCGCTGCACGGACGTCCGACCACCCGTCGCGGGTGGCGCGGCGGTACACCACCACGTCGGGCCGGGTCTTCTCGTGCGCGAACACGGCGTCGACGACCGACGCGTCGTCCTCGATGGTGAATGGTGCCGGGACGGTGAACTCGCGCACGGATTCCTCCGATGTCGTAGCGGTTTCGGACGAGGCTTCACAGTAATCCTGTCCATTCCTCGGATGTCAGCGGCACAGCCTCGTCGATCGAGGTCGTCGACGCCGTCGACGAGGGCACGTGGGATTCTGGTGCGCATGAGCAGTGTGCAGGTCGCCGACCAGACGTTTGTCGCAGCGCGGGCCGAGGACGTCGCGGCGCTCGTGTCGGACACCCGTCGATGGCGCGCCTGGTTCCCGGGTCTCACCGTCACGGTCCAGGAGGATCGGGCGGAGAAGGGTGTCCGCTGGGTCGTGGCAGGACAGCTCCGCGGAACGATGGAGGTGTGGCTCGAGCCGATGCTCGACGGCGTCGTAGTCCACTACTTCCTGCACGCGGAGCCGGCCGACGGAGTGCAGGTTCCGTCCACCCACCGCCGACGGGTGCTGGGCAAGCAGATGTCGTTCGAGATCAAGGCGCTCCTCGAGGCAGGGCGGGCAGCGGGAGAACCGCCGGTCTCGGGGCTCCGGCCCTGACTCGCGGGTACTCGCCCGCGACAGGAACCGACCCCGCCGTACGGGCAGTGCCACCGGACGGTCGATCATGTGGGTACACGGACGCCGATCAGGTGACGGCACGCGGCGCGGAGGGAACGAGTTCCATGGCAGACAAGACCACGAAATCGATCGTCGTCGGAGCGGCGCCGGACGAGGTGATGGCGGTCATCGCCGATTTCCCCAGGTATCCGGAGTGGGTCACCGCGGCCAAGTCGGTCGAGATTCTCGAGGAGGGGGAGTCGGGCCGCGCTCGTCGGGTCCGGTTCGTGCTCGACGCGGGCATGGTCAAGGACACCTACGAGCTCGAGTACGACTGGCGTCCGGACGGCACCGCCGTCTCGTGGACGCTCGTCGCGGGCGAGATGCAGAAGTCTCAGGTCGGCTCCTACGTGCTCACCGAGAAAGGTGCGGGGAGCACCGAGGTGACCTATGAACTGACAGTCGATCTCGCCATTCCCATGATCGGACTCTTCAAGCGCAAGGCGGAGAAGGTCATCACCGACACCGCGTTGAAGGAATTGAAGAAGCGAGTCGAAGGCTGAGCGATCGCGTTCCCGAGACCGCCGCGCGGATCACGTTCGTCGTCGGAGCAGGCGGTGCGGGCAAGTCCACCGTCGCCGCGGCCCTGGCCGTCGACGCGCACCGCGCCGGTCGGCGTGTGCTCCTCGCGTCCATCGACGGAGCGGATCCGTCGGACCTGGTGTCCGACGTCGCTCTCGAGGTGCGGCGCATCGACCCGCTGGCCGTTCTCGAATCGCAGTACCGTCTGCTGACCACGGCCCTGGCGATGTCCGGAGGCCACGATCACGGCGGCGGTCCGACGCTGCCGGATCCCGAGGAGCTGACGTCGCTGCCGGGGGGCGAGCCGCTCACCGCGCTGCTCGAGGTGGTGCGCTGTGCCGACAGCGGCGAGTGGGACGAGGTGATCGTCGACTGCCCCGGACCGTTGTCGTGGCGGGAGATCGTCGCGACCCCCGGAGCCGTCGCGGGATACGTCGAACGGATCTGGCCACGTCATGCCCGCGTCGTCGCGTCGACGGGCCAGGACGTCCGCGCGGCAGTCCTGGTGGAGCTCGTCGATCGCGTCGTGGCGGCGGCGACGTCGGTCACCGCCGTGCTCGAGGACGACCGACGGACCTCGGCCGTCGTCGTCGCGCGTCCGAGCGCCCGATCCTTCGCCACGGCGCGAGAGTTGCTGGCGGTCACCAGTTTCCACGGCGTCCGCGTCGACCGGGTGGTGGCCGCGGGGGTCATCCCGGACCTCGGGGCCGGGGCTCCGTCGTCCGTGCTGGGCACGCATCCCGGCGTGTTCTGGATGGACCGCGCGCACGCGGAGCATCGAGCGGCGCTGGAGGAGTTCCGCGGCGCGGTGGGCGACCTCCGCGTCGACGTCGTGTCGGCCCAACCCACCGAGCCGGTAGGGTCGACTGCTCTGGGGGCGGTCGCGGCCGACCTGAACGGGCAGCCGGCGGCCGGACACGGCGGCGCCGCGCTGGCCGCGCTGTCACCGCGGGTGCGGCACGAGTCCGGGCACGGCCTGGACTCGGTGTACGTGATGGACGTCCCGCTGCCGTTCGTCGACACGGATTCGGTGGCGGTGGGTCGGGTGGAGGACGACGTGATCGTGAGTGCGCAGGGTAGTCGACGACGACTGCGGTTGGCGTCGGTGCTGCGTCGGTGCGTGGTCACCGGTGCCGGCGTCGACGACGGCGTGCTGTCCGTGACCTTCGCCCCCGATCCGGCGCTGTGGCCGGAGAACCTGCAGAAGGCGGACGCACCGGGGGAGTCCGGCGATGGATGAGGGCCGGCGGGACCTCGCGGCCGAACTCCGGGTGCTGGCCGAGTTGCTGATCGACCGGGTCGAGCCGGTGCTGCGACGCCTCGACACCGAGGACGCGCCGGAGTGGCAGGGCTGCTCCTGGTGCCCGTTCTGCGCTCTCGCCGCCGCCCTGCGCGGGGAACGCCACGACCTGCTGACGCTGGTCACCGGTGAGATGGACGGTCTGATCGACGTGCTCCGGGACTTCCTGCAGTCCCACGGTTCGGGGCGACACGCGCCCGGCGCCGCCGAACGGGCCGACGCGCCGGAGGGCGCTGCGCCACCCGTCGTTCGCCCAGCGACCTACCAGCCGATTACGGTGACCAGGACGCGTGAACCCGACCCGGCACGCCGACCCGATCGCGACCGGTGACACCGGCCGCCCGCCACCACGTGAGGATGCCGCAGACGTGAGCGCCCAGTCCCGGTCCAGCCGACCTCTGACCATCGGCATCGACGTGGGCGGCACCAGCATCCGCGCGTCGGTGGTCGACGTCGACGGCCAGGTGCTCGACTCCACCCAGGCGCCCACGCCGCAGTCCTCCCGCGCACTCGAGAACGGCATCGACCGGGCCGTGCGTGAACTCGCGAGCCGCCACGACATCGCGGCCGTCGGTCTCGCCGTCGCCGGGTTCATCAATTCCGACCGCACCGTCGTGCGCTTCGCCCCCCACCTGCCGTGGGTGAACCGCCCGGTCGCGCGAGAGATGACGGAACGCCTCGGCATCCCGGTCATCCTCGAGCACGACGCCAACGCCGCCGCGTGGGCGGAACACCGCTTCGGTGCGGCCGCGGGCGGTGGGAACGTCGTCATGATCGCGATCGGCACCGGCATCGGCGCCGCACTCCTCATCGACGGCAAGCTCTACCGCGGCAGCTACGGCATCGCGCCGGAACTCGGCCACCTGCAGGTGGTTCCCGACGGGCGTCAGTGCGCGTGCGGCAAGCGCGGTTGCTGGGAGCGCTACTGCAGCGGTACCGCGTTGGTGGACACGGCGATCGAGCTCCTCGCCGCCAACCCGCGGGGATCGACGGTCCTCGCGCGCGAGGCCTTCCTCGATCCCGGATCCCTCACCGGTCGACGCATCGCCAACGCGGCGCAGGACGGTGACCTGGTGGCCATCGAGACGATGTCCGAGTTCGCACGGTGGCTCGGTATCGGACTGGCGTTGGTGTCCGACGTCTACGACCCCGACCGGATGGTCATCGCCGGTGGTGTCGCCACGTCGTCCGCGCTCTTCCTCGACACCGCGCGAGAGCACTACGCGGCACAGATCACCGGTGCGGGACATCGGCCGCTCGCCCGGATACGCGGAACCCAGTTGGGCGAGGCCGCGGGCATGATCGGCGCGGCCGAGCTGGCGCGCGTCGAGGTGGGTGCGGCACGCGCCTGACCACTGTCTCGGAGCGTGTTCGTGTCCGGATGATGGCCGGGTGATGACGACGGTGTGAGATGTGTCCGAGCTGACGCTCGAACTGTGGCTGGTGTCATAAAGCCCCGGTACAGTTACGCCCACGAGATGTCCGAGCGGGCCGCGGGCATCGCGGTGCGAGTCGCGGGATCTTCGAGAAAGGCATGTCGGGCATGTGGTACTACATCTTCAAGTACATCCTCCTGGGCCCCATACTGCAGGCGATCGGTCGGCCTCGCGTCGAGGGTCTCGACAACATTCCCGACGACGGACCCGTCATCCTCGCCAGTAACCATCAGGCTGTGTTCGATTCCTTCTACCTGGTCCTGGTGGTGAAGCGACGCATCACCTTCCTGGCCAAGAGCGAATACTTCACCGGCAGAGGTCCGAAGGGTCGGTTCCAGCGCTGGTTCTTCAGCTCCGCAGGTCAGGTGCCGATCGACCGCACCGGCGCCTCCGCTGCGCAGGACGCACTCGATGCGGGGCTCCGGGTGCTCGGCGACGGCAAGCTGCTCGGCATCTACCCGGAGGGCACCCGCTCACCCGATGTTCGTCTGTACAAGGGCAAGACGGGCTTGGCTCGCCTCGCTCTCGAGAGCGGCGTCCCCGTCATCCCCGTGGCGATGATCGGCACCGCGAAGATGAACCCCATCGGATCCCGTTTCCCGCGTCCGGCCAAGGTGGGCGTGAAGATCGGTAAGCCGCTGGACTTCTCGCGGTACGAGGGCATGGCGGGCAACCGATTCGTCGAACGTGCCGTCACCGACGAGGTCATGTACGAGCTCATGAAGCTCAGTGGTCAGCAGTACGTCGACGTGTACGCGGCGAGCATGAAGGAGACGCCCACCGTCGCGGTGGATCCGGCTCCGCCGACCGAGGCCGCGCGCATCCCCGACACCCGCGCGGGCTGAGTCAGACCGCCTCGGCGGCCACCGCGCGGTTCTCGGGACTGCGACGATCGCGCAGCGGCACTGCCGCCACGGCGATCACGAACACCAGTCCCCACCACACGTAGGACGAGGCCTGGATCTGGTCCCACAGTGGCCAGCCCAGGCCGTTCCAGCGCCCGGGTGCGAGACGCCAGTGCGACGGAAAGTGCAGTAGCACCGCGCCGATCACGGCGAGTGCCACCAGTGCGGGGGCGCGTCGCGTCACGCCGACGTGCACCAGAACCATCAGCATCGGCACCGTCCACACCCAGTGATGTGACCACGACACCGGTGAGACCAGCAGCCCCAGAGCGGCATTGACGCACAGCGCCAGCAGGTACTCGTGTGCTGCCAGAGCGCGCCGCATCGCGACGAGAGCCACCAGCCCCACGACGGCGCTGCACAGGATCCACACGATCGTCCGCGGGCCGTCCGCGAGACCCAGTCGCGCGAGCATCCCGGTGAGGGACTGGTTCGAGATGTACCCGGGCCCGCCGATGCGGTCGGAGTCGAGCAGCACCTCGGTCCAGTACTGCACCGAATCGCGGAACGTCGCGACGAATCCGAGTGCCGTGAACCCGAGGAACGACAGGCCGGTGACCACGGCCGCCCGGTACTGCTTGCGCAGCAGGAAGTAGAGGACGAACACCGCCGGCGTGAGCTTGATGGCGGTGACGAAGCCGATGAGCACACCTCGCGGCCACGGGGTGCGCTTCAGCAGGACGTCGAGGACGACGAGGCACATCAACACGACGTTGATCTGCCCGTAGTCGAGGGTGGACCACACCGGTTCGAGCGCGAACGCGATCGCGGTGATGCCGCCCGTGACCCACGCCGTCGTCCCGGCCGACAGGTGCACCAGAGAGCGCAGGCACACCGCCACCGTGACGGCGAGCAGGATCATCGTCATCGCCGTCATGATCAGCGAGGCCGCCGGCAGCGGGAGGACCGCCATCGGCGCGAAGGACACCGCGGCCATCGGGGGATAGGTGAACGGCAGCGGGATGTTCACCGAGGTGCGGGGCAGGACTCCGTAGAGATTCACGCCGTCGAGCAGAGCCCGGCCACCGATGCGGTACACGTCGAGGTCGAGCCGGTAGATCGCGCCCCACTCCCGCAGCGGCGGCAGGCCGACCACGTTGAACGCGATGCCCGCCACGAGCCCGACGCACACCGCGACCTTCGCGATCACGGCGACCGGTCGGGGCAGCGACGCCCCCGGCCCGGTGTAGGGAGGGGCGGACGGCAGAGTCCACGTCATGGTCGGGGTGGATCCTTTCGGTGACCTAGGCTCGCAGACGTGCGTTACTTCTACGACTGCGAGTTCATCGAGGACGGCCGCACGATCGATCTGGTGTCCATCGGGATCGTGGCGGAGGACGGGCGTGAATATTACGCCGTGTCCACGGAGTTCGATCCCGAGCGCGCGGGCACCTGGGTCCGCCGCAACGTCCTGCCGAAGCTCCCGCCGTTCTCGTCGCCGCTGTGGCGTTCGCGCAGCCGAATCCGCGAGGACATCCTCGAGTTCGTGTCGGCGCCGCACGGCACCGTCGGACCGACCGTCGAGATGTGGGCCTGGGTGGCGGCGTACGACCACGTCGCGCTGTGCCAGCTGTGGGGTTCGATGACGGCGCTCCCGCGGATCATGCCGCGGTACACGCGGGAGTTGAAGCAGTACTGGGAGGAACACGGGTCGCCGGCACTGCCGCCGGTGCCGGACGACTCGCACGACGCGCTCGCCGACGCCCGGCACAATCTCGCGAAGTTCCGGGCTGTCGAGGCCGCGAGAGCGTGGTCCGGTCGGGAGTGACACACCGCTGGTCCCGGCCGTCGGAGCGGGCGACTACTCTGTACGCGTGAACTGGACTGTCGACGTTCCGATCGAACGCTTGCCCGAGCTTCCCCCGCTGCCCGAGTCGATGCGCGAGCAACTCGACGTGGCGCTGGCCAAGCCGGCGGCGCAGCAGCCCAGCTGGCCCGCCGATCAGGCGGAGGCCATGCGCAAGGTGCTCGAGAGCGTGCCGCCCATCACGGTCGCCAGCGAGGTCGAGGCGCTGTCGGAGAAGCTCGCCTCCGTCGCTCGCGGCGAGGCGTTCCTGCTGCAGGGCGGTGACTGCGCCGAGACCTTCGTCGACAACACCGAGCCCCACATCAAGGGCAACATCCGCACGCTGCTGCAGATGGCCGTCGTGCTCACCTACGGCGCGTCGATGCCCGTGGTGAAGGTCGCGCGCATCGCCGGCCAGTACGCCAAGCCGCGCTCCGCCGACGTGGACGCCCTGGGCCTGAAGTCCTACCGCGGCGACATGGTCAACTCCCTCGTGGCCGACGACGCCGTCCGCCAGCACGACCCGTCGCGCCTGGTCCGCGCCTACGCCAACGCCAGCGCCGCGATGAACCTGGTGCGCGCGCTCACCGGCGCCGGCATGGCCGACCTGCACAAGGTGCACGACTGGAACCGCGAGTTCGTGCAGAACTCGCCGGCCGGTGCCCGGTACGAGCAGCTCGCCTCCGAGATCGACAACGGTCTCAAGTTCATGGACGCGTGCGGCGTCACGGATCCCAACCTGCACCAGGCCACCATCTACGCCTCTCACGAGGCGCTCGTGCTCGATTACGAGCGCGCGATGCTGCGTCTGGACAACGACGACGATCACGCCAAGCTCTACGACCTGTCGGCACACTTCCTGTGGATCGGCGATCGCACACGGCAGCTGGACGGCGCGCACATCGCGTTCGCCGAGCTGGTCTCCAATCCCATCGGACTGAAGATCGGTCCCAGCACGACGCCCGAGATGGCCGTCGAGTACGTCGAGCGGCTCGACCCGACCAACAAGCCCGGCCGGCTGACGCTGATCTCGCGCATGGGCAACGGCAAGGTCCGGGACCTGCTGCCGCCCATCATCGAGAAGGTGCAGGCCACCGGTCACCAGGTCATCTGGCAGTGCGACCCCATGCACGGCAACACGCACGAGGCGTCCACCGGCTACAAGACGCGCCACTTCGATCGCATCGTCGACGAGGTCCAGGGCTTCTTCGAGGTGCACAACGAGCTCGGGACGCACCCGGGTGGCATTCACGTCGAGCTCACCGGTGAGAACGTGACCGAGTGCCTCGGCGGCGCGCAGGACATCTCGGACCTCGATCTGTCCGGACGGTACGAGACGGCCTGCGACCCGCGGTTGAACACGCAGCAGTCTCTCGAGCTGGCCTTCCTCGTCGCGGAGATGCTGCGCGGCTGATCGCCGGCACCTCTGCCGGAGCAGAACTCAGGGCAGCGCGGTCAGAGTGACCGTGCTGCCCTTCTGCACGCGGTCGCCCTGCCCGGGGGACTGAGCGATGATGAGCGAGCGATCCGTCTGTGCGACCTGGCGCACCACCACGGCGAGCCCCAGACGTTCGAGTTCCGAGCGCGCCGAGCCGACGGTGCGCCCGAGCATCGAGGGCACCTCCACGGCCGTCGACACCCGCAGCGTGACGGTCGATCCCGCGGTCACGGACGAGCCGCTCGCCGGGTCGGTCCCGATGACGCGGCCACCGTCGACGTCCTCGTCGAAGACGGAGTCCACCGTCGCCACGGTGATGCCGACCCGATCGAGTTCTGCGCGCGCCTGCTGCTCCGTCTCGCCCCGGACGTCGGGAACGTCGACGGGGGGAGCGCCCTTGCTGGTCACCACCCGGACCTCGCTACCCACCGGCAGGACCGTCCCGGGCGCGGGGTCGAGTGCGGCGATCGCACCGACGGGCGCGGCGCTGCTGAAGGCGTCACCGCCGTCCACGGGGACGAACGTCCGCTCCCGCAACGCCGCCTCCACCGTGGTCGAGTCCGCGTTCCCGAGGGCCGGAACGGTGGGCCTGCCCTGAGAAACGAGAAGGGTCACGGTCTCGCCCCGGGCGATCCGTGACCCTGCGGGAGGATCGGTTCCGAGTAATCGGTCCACGGGATCGCTGTCGGTGTAGCGGCCCTCGACGGTCGCCGAGAGGTCGGCCGCCTCGATGGCGGAGACGGCGGTGGATCGGTCGAGCCCGTCGATGGCCGGCACCGCGGTGAAGCGGCCGGACCCGGCCCACCAGCCGACGGTGCCGAGCAGGACCGCCACGATCACGACGATCGCGAGCCACGTGAGTGCGACTCGACGCGACCTGCGCTTGTCCGCGTCGAAGTCCGGGAACGCGAAGGCTTTCCGGTCGACCGGCTCGGCGGCGGTGGACCGCGGTTCGTCGGCGCCGCGGGGAGTCGCGGTGGTCACCATCCGCGTGTGCTGAACACCGCCGGTGGACGGGTGCCCGCGGTCGGACACGGCGGAGAAGTCGTCTGCCGGGACGGACACGATCTCCGTCTCCGGAGTACGCGGAGCCTGCGGAGCGTAGGGGCGCGGAGCGTTCAGCGTCTCGGCGCTCAGATGCTCGGCCGACCGCGACGGGGACGGCACCCGGTAGTGGGGCAGAGCGAGGGTCCTGGTGACCGAACGCACCGCGTCGCCCATCGTGCCGGCGTCGCGGAACCGCTCCTCGGGATGCCGCGCCGTCGCGTCGCGCACGAGTGCGTCGAAGTGGGGCGGCACCCCTGCGATCACCGAGCTCGGCGGCGGAACGTCGTTCTCGATGCGCTGGTACGCGATCGAGAGGGAGGTGTCTCCCTGGAACGGCGTGCGTCCGGTCAGCAGTTCGAAGAGCAGGATGCCCGCCGAGTACACATCGCTGCGCGCGTCGGCCGATCCGGTGGTCACCTGCTCGGGGGAGAGGTAGGCGGCGGTGCCGAGGATGACGCTGTTGGACGTCGTCGTCGATGCGGCCACGGCGCGCACCAGGCCGAAGTCGGCGATCTTGACCTCGCCCGCGTCGGAGATCAGCACGTTCTCCGGCTTGACGTCGCGGTGCACGAGGCCGCCGCGGTGCGCGACCGCGAGTCCGTCGAGCACCGGTTGGAGAACGGCGGCGACGGCGTGCGGGGGCATCGGTCCGCGTTCGCGGAGCAACTCGCGCAGCGTGCCGCCTTCGACCAGTTCCATGACCAGGAAGGCGTGCTGACCGTCGCGACCGTGATCGTGGACGGCGACCAGACCCGGATGGCTGAGCCGGGCGACCGCGCGCGCCTCGAACTCGAAGCGCCGCACGAACTCGGGGTCGGCGGCGAACTGGGGATCCATGATCTTGATGGCCACGGGCCGGTCCAGACGCAGGTCCAGACCCCGGTAGACCGTGGACATACCGCCGCGCGCGATCGGCGCGTCGACGCGGTAACGACGGTCCAGCAGCGCGCCGAGCAGCGACGGACCTGACGTTGTCACCTGCGTCCACTCTCCTGTCGTGTTCTCGGATCGATCGATGCCGATCACCCGATGGTAGCCAGTGTGACGGATGAGGTAGCAGTCACGTGTGCGGGAACACGGCGCGGGAGGTGGGCCGTCGGCGAATTGTCCTGGCGGCGGGCCGTGACTACCTTTGACCGCGTGAGTGCCATTCCCTACTGCGACGACGTCCTGCCTGCCGACGAGGCCGTGATCGCGATTCCCGACGCCGCCGAGATCATGGGCGTCCCCGTGACGAAGCTCTACCAGATGGTGCGTGAGCACAAGCTGATCGCGGTGCGCCGCGATCGAGTGGTCTCGATCCCCGCGAAGTTCGTCGGCGAGGACGGCGAGCCGATCAAGTACCTCGCCGGTGCGATCGCGGTTCTGCTCGACGGCGGCTACAACCACCCGTCGATTCTGCGGTGGCTCTTCACCCCGGACGACAGTCTGCCGGGCATGCCGGCCGACGTGCTGCGCGGCGACCACGCCCGCGAGATCATCCGCCGCGCCCAGGCCATGGCCTTCTAGCGCCGGATCGGATCAGGCGGCGCGTGACCCGGGCCGCGGGAGCCGTTCGCCGGCTCGGACGAGAAGACCTCGACCGGCCGCGGTCGCGGCGACGCGGGCGCGCCGAGGAGTGCCCACGCGAGAGCGGACGGACAACGAGCGGTAACCGTCGTTCTCCACGGCCTCGAGGATGTCCTGGTACAGCGCGAACGCGACCCGAATGCCCTCGCGCGCCCGCGGTTCCAGCAGAGCGATGCCGGGCTCGGCGGTGCGGTAGAGCGCGCGGGTGGTGGCGATGATGTCGGCCAGAGCGCGGCGGACCCTCGCATCGACGGAGTCCGTACGGCGGCACCACCACAGCAGGTCCTCGTCGACGCCGTAGGCGGTGAGCACGTCGCCGGGCAGATAGATGCGGTCGCGCGCGAGATCCTCGCCCGCGTCGCGAACGAAGTTCGTGACCTGGAACGCCTCGCCGAGAGCGGACGCCGTCGGGCGGGCCTCCTCGACCGGACACACGGTGCCGAGGATGGGGAGCATCTGCAGCCCGATCACGGCGGCGGAGCCGTACATGTACGTCGACAATTCGTCCATGGTGGCGTAACGATCCTTGTAGATCGCCGAGTGCGGCACGTCCATGAGCATCGACGTCATGAACGCCGTGAAGTACTCGGACGGGATGTCGTAGCGGCGTGCGGTGTCGAACAGGGCCGCCAGGATGAGCTCGTTGCGCCGGTCGGGTCCGGGCGGGACCGACGTCGGCGGGGCCGTGGTCGACGCGAGACCCTCGTTCAGTCGCTCCTCGATGCGGGTGAGCAGCGCGAGGTCGAGTGCGACCGCCGTGTCGTCGCCGCGCTCGGCGATCATGTCGACGTCGATGATGTCGTCGACCATGCGCGCGAACGCGTACAGCGCGTGTACCGCGGGCCGACGGTCGGTCGGCAGCAGGCGGGTGGCGAGGAAGTACGTCTTGCCGTGTTCGGCCGCCACGTCCCGGCACAGCGCGTAGGCCTCGGGAAGATCGGTCACTCGTTCGACTCCTGGCTGGACTGGTCCGGAAGGGACGGTTCGGGGCGGGCGGTCTCGGCGCGAGCAGGCGTGGCCGGAACGAACGTGTTCTCGTGCTCCGGGTGTGTGACCGCCCGCAGGCGGAGGGGATCGACCGTCCGGAGCGACAGGGCGGCGACCACCGCGGCGAACGTCGCGAGCACGACGTGCGGGAACGTGTAGAGGCCGATCGACCCGTCCGGCTGGAACACCAGCATGAGCCAGGCGGAGAGGCCCACCAGCACGGTCAGAGTCGTCGCCGACATGGTGAGACCCGCGGCGACGGCGAGAGGCCACGAGTAGTACCAGGGGAGAGCGGCCGGGGACAGGATCACGATGGCCACCAGCGACACGAGGATGCCCAGCAGTGCGCCGCGCTCCGAGTGGCGCGATCGCCACCACGCCGTGGCCAGGATCGCGGCCAGCGCCACGGCGCACAGCATCCTGGTGACCTCGAGCACGGGGCCGAGTCGAGCGCCGGTGAACCATCCGGTGAAGACGGTGACGAGGTGGGCGAGAATGGTGGGGAGCGAGAGCCAGTTGATGATCTTGGCCGAGCCGGACAGTGCCGTCAGCCAGCCGATGCCCACGCCGGCCACCAGGGACGAGACGACGAACACCGCGACGAACACGGCGAAACCGATACCTGCGGTCTTCGCGAACACCAGCAGAATGTGCTGACGTCGTGGCGGGTCTCCGCGCTCGGCCCGCGCCTCGTTCTCGGTGCGGAGCCGGTCGCGCTCGTGGAGCATCCAGATCCATACCAGGAAGGGCAGCGCGATGCCCGCGGTGGCCTTGATCGCCACGGCGACCGCGACGAGTCCCATCCCGGCGACGTGGTGCCGGTCGAGTACGGCGGCGATGCCGGCCGTCATGAGACCGACCATGAGCATCTCGTTGTGGACGCCGCCGATCAGGTGGATCAGGACCAGGGGATTGAGCACGGCGAGCCACAGAGCCACGGCGGGATCCGCGCCGAAGTGTCGGGCGATGCGGGGGACCGCCCACATGGTGAGCGCGAGCCCCGGCAGCATGGTCAGGCGGAGCAGCATCGTTCCGGCGATCACGTTGTCGCCCGTGAGCGAGGTGATGCCCTCGCCCAGCAGGAGGAACAGCGGGCCGTAGGGCGCGGTGGTGGTGGTCCAGACGTTGCTCACGTTGTCCAGCAGCACACCGGGATTGGCGACGGGCCCGACGGCGTAGGGGTCGAACCCGTCGCGGAGGAGGGCGCCCTGCGCGAGATAGGAGTACGCGTCGCGGCTGAACATCGGGACCGCGAGCAGGAGCGGCGCGATCCAGAGCGGCACCACCCAGCGCAGCTGCCGCACCGTGGTCCGGTGACCCAGCGTGGCGCGTCCGAGACGGACCCAGGCGGCGATCATGAGCAGCACGCCGATCCAGACCATCACGGTGGACAACACGAGTCCGTGCCCGAAGCGGAGCCAGGACAGGTGCATCGCCTCGAGCAGCGGGTCACGACGACGCACGGCACCCGAGCCGAAACCGCCGAAGGTGATGAGCGCGGACCCGGCCAGACCCACCAACGTGGCGCGGCCGGCGCGTCCCCCGAAGAACCGTCGTGTCGATCGCCACGACGACTCGTCGGTGGCGTCCGCGGCCCGGAGTGGGGAGGACGTCGTCATGTTCCTCCCCGGAAGACGCGACATGCCGGCGACCGTACGGAAGCCGGGCAGAACTCACGTGAGTTTAGAGGCTCCGGACCGGAAGACGAATCGGCCTGCCGTCAGACGGCCACACGAGCCGACCGACGGACGGACGGATCGATGCGCTCGGCGGCCAGTCGGCCCGAGATCAACACCGTCGGCACGCCCACTCCGGGGGTGGTCCCACACCCGGCGAGGACGACGTTGTCGATGCCCTTGACCAGGTTGCGGCGCCGGAAAGGGCCGGTCTGGCGGAAGATGTGCGACGCCGAGAAAGGGGTTCCCGCGACCATTCCCTGCGCCAGCCAGGTGGCCGGCGTGTCGATGTGGTCGATCTCCAGATGCTCGGACACGCCCGTGTAGCCGCGGCGATCCATCTCGAGCAGGATCTCCCGCACGTAGGGGTCGGTGATCGCCGACCAGTCCAGCGGAGCGCTGTCGAGGTTCGGGCACGGCGCGAGGATCGAGATGGGCTCCTGCTCGACGCCGTCGTGCGTGACGCGCAGTGCCGGATCGGTCAGCGACGTACGGGTGATGAGCAACGACGGGTCCGACATGAGTGTGCCGCGCCCGCGTGAGGCAGTGAGCTCCTCGAACGTCTCGTTCCAGTTGTGCCCGAAGTCGATGACGTGGTGCGAGCGGGACGACCATCGGGCGGTGACGTCCACCGGCACGCGGCCGTGCACGACGACACAGGACGGCGACGCCCGGACCTTGCGGCGCACGGTGATACCGGCGGTGGCGAGAAGGCGATCCGTCACCAGGAGGTCCGGGGTCAGGATCAGCGAGTCGCACGCGTGTCGCTCGCCGTTCTCGGTCACCACCGCGCGAGCGCGCGATCCGCCCTTCTCGATGGCGGCCACGCCGGTGGAGAGCAGCAGCGTGCCGCCCGCGCTCACGAACGCGTCGGCCATCGCATTCGCGATCGACTGCATACCGCCGTCCGGGAACGACACTCCCAACGACGTGTCCATGTGCGAGATCGCGGAGTAGACACCGAGAGCCTTGGCGGGCGCCACCCCGGCGTAGAGAGCCTGGAAGGTGAAGATGCGGCGCAGTCGGGGGTCGTCGATGAGCTTGTCGATCCGCTTGCCGAGTTTGCCGAACCCGCCGAGACGCAGCAGGGTCAACGTGTTCGCACGCGCGGTGCGCTCGCCCACGAGATCGAGCGGCGAGTCGAAGTTGTCGTCGATGTACCGGTCGAACTCCGCGTCGAACATCGATCCGATCCACGCGCGGAGCGTGCGGTAGCGCCGTGCCTCGTCCAGCCCGCACTTCTCGCCGACCTCCGCGATCATCCTCTCGGGATCGGAGTGGACGTCGATGGTGGTGCCGTCGGCGAAACGGGTGTGATAAGCCGGATGCAGCGGGGTGAGACGCAACGGCGGCGTGGTGGACTCGCGGGTCGCACCCACCGCGGCGAGCGCCTGATCGATGAGATCGGGCATCGTGAGAACGCTTGCGCCCGTGTCGATGCGATAGCCCGGTGCCGCGACGGACCCCACTCGGCCGCCGACGGTGTCGGACCTCTCGATCACGGTGACCTCGCGACCCGTACCGCGGAGATGGAGCGCCGCGGCGAGGCCGGACAGACCGGCGCCCACGACGATCACGTGATCGGTGGGGCCGGACACGGTGGCGTGCGTCATGAGGTTCTCCTGGTGGCGGTGTAGGCCATGGCCGTGAGCCGCCTCTTGGCGTCCTCGGTGACATCGGACGCGTTCAGCGCCGCCAGGGCGCTGTCGGTCAGTGTGGTGATGCGGCGCTCGACGTCGTCGACGGCGCCGAGATCGATCATGTGCGCACGGAGGTCGTCGACGGCCGCCTCGGAGAGGTCGGTGCCGATTCCCGCGCGCAGCGCAGCCGCGGTGGCGGGGTCGCGTTCGTCCGCTGCGTCCAGGGCGGCAGCGAGAAGTACCGTCCGCTTTCCCTCACGCAGATCGTCGCCGGACGGCTTGCCGGTCACGGACGGATCCCCGAACACCCCCAGCAGGTCGTCCCGCAGCTGGAACGCGATGCCGATGTCCGCACCGAAGGTGCTGTAGACCTCCAGCAGATCGGGGCCGGCTCCCGCGAGCGTGCCGCCGATGAGGAGGGGGCGTTCCACCGTGTAGGCCGCTGTCTTGTAGCGGTCGATCTGGAGTGCGGCCTCGACGGAATCGTCGCCACTGGCCTCCACGGCGATGTCGAGCAGCTGCCCACCGAGCACCTCCGTGCGCATCGCGGACCACACCGGGGCGAGGCGTGCCGACGTGGCGGAATTCAGTGCCGCCGCGCGGACGAGATCGTCGGCCCAGCAGAGCGCGATGTCGCCCAGCAGGATCGCGACCGACTCGCCGAACTTGTCCGAGTTCCCGCGCCACCCGGCCGCGCGGTGCCGTTCGGCAAAGGTGACGTGGACGGTGGGGAAGCCGCGACGGGTCGAGGACGCGTCGATGATGTCGTCGTGCACCAGCGCGCACGCCTGGACGAATTCGAGGGCGGAGCACACGTCGAGGACGGCGTCGGCACCGACGGCGTGCGGGTCACCGCCCGCACCCAGGAATCCCGTCCACGCGAAGGCGGGGCGGATCCGCTTGCCACCACGGAAGACGAAGGAGGTGAGCTCGGCCACGGCATCGGTGTAGATCGGACCGACCGAGTCGACCGTGGCCTGCTGCGTCGCGACGAAGTCGCGCAGGGACGTCTCGACCGCATCGACGAACGTCCCCAGCGGCCACTGATCACGGTCGTCCGCGGTGGACTCCACGTCGAGCGGTCGGTGGGCGGCGGGGCTGTGCGGTGCGGCGGACAGAGTTTCCTCCGGTGTTCGGGCGGCGGACGGAGTCCGCGGGCAGTCGGTCGTGATGGGGTCGGTCGGGAGGCGGTCGGGTCTCGAGACGCAGCGTCCTGACACCCCCGACTCTATCCGGGTATTCGGACACGGCGCCGGTGCGGACGACCTGCGGGCCCGGGCAGGTCGGCGCGGGAATCTATGCTGTGAGGCGTGACAGACGAATCCTCCCGCGCGCGGGTCAGCCGCACTCCGTCGGTGATCGACCGGTTGAATTCCGCGGCGCACGGGAGTGTTCCGTTCTCCGTCGAGTTCTCGCCCCCTCGCGACGAGGCCGCCGAGGACCGCTTGTGGCGCGCCGTGCGCACTTTCGAGCAGATGCATCCCGCCTTCGTGTCCATGACGTACGGGGCGGGTGGATCCACGCGTGATCGCACGGTGCGCGTCACCGGCGAGCTGGCGGAGGTGACCAACCTGCTGCCCGTGGCCCACCTCACGGCCGTGGGACACAGCCGCACGGAGCTGCGCGCGATGGTCGGGGCCTACGCCGACCGCGGCATCTCCAACATCCTCGTGTTGCGCGGCGATCCTCCCGGCGATCCGCTGGGTCCGTGGGAGAAGCACCCCGACGGCGTCGAGTACGCGGAGGAACTGGTGCGGTTGGTGTGCGAGCTGGGCGACTTCCACGTCGGTGTCGCCTCGTTCCCCGAGGGACATCACCGGGCGCCAGACCTCGACCACGACACCCGTCATCTCGTCGCGAAGCTGCGCGCGGGCGCCGAGTACTCCATCACTCAGATGTTCTTCGACGTCGAGGACTACCTGCGCCTGCGAGACCGTGTCGCCGCGTTCGATCCGGAGCAGGGCGCCAAGCCGATCATCCCCGAGATCATGCCCATCACGTCGCTGCGGAGCGTCAAGCGTGCGATGGAACTGTCCGGGTCGGTGCTGCCGGCATCGGTCGAGAAGCGACTGTCCGCCGCAGCCGGGACCGACCCGGACGAGAACCGGGCCGCCGTGCGCTCGGTGGGCATCGAGATCGCCACCGAGATGGGGGAGCGGCTGATCGCCGAGGGTGCTCCCGGCCTGCACTTCATCACGCTCAACTTCGCGAAGGCCACCAGTGAGGTCGTCGGCAATCTCGGCCTCGCCCGGCCGGTACCGGAGGGCACGGGCGGGATCGGTACCGGATCAGCGGCCGGTGGCCAGAACGCGCGACTTCCACACGAGAGTGCCCTGGCGGCGTCCCCGGTCCGATGAGGCCAGCAGCGCCGAGCCGGCCGCGATGGACAGTGGGTGCAACGCCGAGGTGACGATGTCCCGTGCCAGCGAGTCGTCGCTGCCCTCCGCGCGGCGCGCGGCGATGCGCGACACCCATCCCGCCACGTAACCGGTGACTCCCCACCGGCGCGTCGATCCACGCGTCATCATGGCGATCGGCGGCAGGACCCAGACGGCCGTGGCGACGGCCGACACAGCGAGAGTGCCTGCAGCGCCGCCGAACTGGGACCAGAGCCACTTCGCGTGACCGGCACGCACCTGCGCGGCGTCGGTGTACATGCGGCACGTCGCGACGCGACCGCCGTACGCCACTGCCGTCGGGAGACCGCGGGAGCGGACGTGCCGCACCAGCGTCAGATCGTCGGCCACCGCGAAGCGCGTGCACTCGTGTCCGCCGACCACGCGATAGGAGGCGGCGTCCAGCACGAGGAACTGTCCGTTGGCCACGCCCATCGACGGTCGACGGCCCCGATTCGCGGCGCGGACGACCAGGGTGACCGACCACGACCACGAGAGCAGGGGTTGGACGACGCGCTCGATCGTCGTCACCGCCGTCTCCGCGGGCCACGGGCAGAGCATGGCCACGTCGTGCTCGCGGAGAACGGACGCGGCGGCGTCCAGTGCATCGGGGTGCAACCGCACGTCCGCGTCGAGGAAGACGACGAGGGTCGGATCCGTGGTCGCGAGCGCGCGGCGGCCGAGATCGATGCAGGCGAGGGACTTCCCCATTCCCGGCGCGTCGGCCGGTTCGGTCGTGCGGCCCGCGAGGATCCGGAAACGCGGATCGGCGCCCACGACGGCGCGGGCGACGTCCGCGGTTCCGTCGGACGAGTCGTCGTCCAGCACGAGCACGGTCATCGCGGACCGGGTGCGCTGAGCGAGCAGGTCGTGCAGCAGGTCGGGGAGACGCGCGGCCTCGTCGCGAGCAGGGATGCAGACCGTGATGCGCTCACCGTCTCGCACCGTCGCGGCCGACGAGGGCCGCACGCGTGGCGCGGTCGCGGCATTGATCAGGGCGATGCCCGCAGTGACGATCGAGGCGAGTGAGCCGGCTCGGACCGCGGTGCGGACTGGACGCCGGGGGATCACCGGCGGCCGGCCGACTCCGCATCGCGTCGGCGTCCACCGGAAGCGTCGCGGGCGACGTAGGCCATGCCGCCGACGATGGCCGCGATTCCCACGGTGACGCCGAAGACGATGCCGGCCCAGCCGGCGAAGCTGCGCGTGTTGGGGTCCGAGTAGCGCACCTCGGCACGCAGAGTGCTGCGCTCGCCGGCGGGGAGCTTCCAGGACACGACGTTGTCGCCCTCGCGGGCGCCGTTGGTGGTGGTGACGCGGGCGGGGAAGGCGATGGTGAACTGCACGTCACTGCCCTCGGCAGGCACGGTGCTCAGGTCGACCTGGCCTGCCAGAGTGACGAGGTCGCCCGCGCGGACCAGGGACAGCTGGTAGAGGCCCATCGTCTGATCGGACAGTGCCGCGAGCTGCTGCACGTCGCCGAAGGTGAGATCGCTGAACAGTGCCTCGCTGCCGACGTACCCGTCCGAGTCGTACGGCTGCACCCGGATCTTGCTGCCCAGGCTGTCCGGAACCTCCATGCCCGGTCCGGTGTCACCCTCGGCCGTCGGCACGGTCGCGGCGACGATGCGGCCGGACACCCGGTCGTTCGAGGACACGCCCATGGACACCTGCGCCCGGAGACACCCGGCCAGCAACGGCACCGTGAGCAGGGCGAGCACGAGGACGGAGATCACGCGGCGCAGTGACGCGCGCGGCGACGTGCGAGGGGCGGCGGGGTGGGACACAGCGGTCATCGTGCCAGGCCAGTGCGACACCGTCAGTGAACGGGTCGGTCGGCGCGGCGCGGCGCCGCGCGAGCCGTGTCCGTCCGAGGTCTGGACAAGGCGACGAGGAAGGGGACACCGACGACACCCATCGCGACGAGGCCGTACAGAGCGGACCAGCCGAGGTCCGGCAGGAAGACCGCGTGGGCGAGCGCGGAGCCGAGCCACGTCCATGCGAAGAGCCCCCACGGCACCAGCGGGCTCACCGCGGGCGCACGCAGCGGTGTCCGCCCGAGAACCTCCATGGCGACGGCCATGAGAGCCGCGACGAGAAGCCATCCCACGTAGTTGGTCCACGGGATGCCGTCGAGCCCGGGCAGGGGTGCGAAGGGACTGCACCAGGTCCACTGACCGTCGGCCACCATCTGCGGATCGAGGTACAGATCCCATCCCACGACGCCGACCGTGGTGAGGCCCACGCGGGTCAGCACCGGTCGGCGCACCCGCTGTGCGACGACGGTGGCGGCGCACCACACCGGGTAGAGGCCGGCCGTCCAGGCGAACGGCACCACCACCGGCACATGGGCCAGCGAGGGGCCGATCCGGTCCTGCGCGTACTCGTAACATCCGAAGGGCATGCCCGTCCGCGTGCCGATGAGCTCGGCCGTCAGACCGATCCCGGCGGTGAGCAGAACCATGAGTGTGGCCCACCCGGCTCCGCGAGCACTCGCCGCGTGCGTGATGCAGGCGGCGGCGAGCAGAGCGACGACGCAGAAGGTCACGGCGTCCTTGACCCCGCCCGAGACGAGCGGGTAGCCGATCTGTGCCAGGACGGCCGCGACGGCGAAGCCCAGCGCGACGGGTGTCGCCCGGCCCGTCGCCCGGAGCGTGTCTCCCGATCTCATCGGCGGCCCGGGAGAGCGGCGCCCAGACGCGACGCCACGCGCTTCAGAGGACTGCCCGCGCGTTCGGCGATCGCGAGCCGGGCGGCACTACGGCCGCTGGATCCGGAGACGCCGCCGCCGGGGTGCATCGAGGCACCGGTGAGGAAGAACGACGGGGCGCCCGGCACGGTCATGTCCGCGAGCGCCGGCATCGGACGCCACATCATCATCTGGTGCAACGACATCTCGACGTGCATGACGTTGCCGCCGATGAGCCCGAGCTCCTGTTCGAGGTCCCACGGCGACTGCGTGTGTCGTCGCAGGATGCTGTCGGCGAAGCCGGGGGCGTACTTGTCCACCTCGGCGACGATGCGGTCGCCCTCGAGCTCGGCCACCTCCGGACTGCCTCCGCGCCAGCTCCGGCCGTCGGACAGTCGGTACGGGTGCCACTGCGACCACAGCGAGACCTGGTGTTCGCCTGGCTTCGCGATCGACGGGTCGACCGCGCTGAAGCTCATGGCCAGTACCACCGGCGCAGGCGGGAGATCGCCGGCCGACGCCGCTCCGTGTGCTCGGCGGAGCTGGGCCCGGTCGTGCACCAGCAGTTGCAGTCCGCGGGTGGACGCCTCGACGCTGGGCGCACCGCGATACTGCGGCAGCGACGACGTCGACGCGCGGACCACCATGCCGATTCCCGGACCCACGTCGATCTGTCGCCGCCAGGACTCCGTCGTCGCCGTGTCGAAGCCGCCGGCGTCGAGCAGGTCGAGTGTGGTCAGAATGTGGCACCCGGCGATGACCGTGCGGGCTCGCACTTCCTCGCCACTCGCGGTGCGCACGGACCATCCGTCCCCGACTCGCGTCACCGACACGACGGCGTCGCCCAGGGACACCGTGCCCCCGTCGGACTCGATCTTCGTCTGCAGCGCGACGCTGAGCGCGCCGCTGCCACCGACGGCGCGACCGGGCGGGGTCGTGTGCATCAAAGCGTTGAAGGCCACCATCGGTGCCGTACCGGGCTCGGACATCGGGGGACCGGACTGGGCGCCGAACCACGCGAGAGCCGCCTTGAGGCGCTCGCTGTCGAACCACCGGTTCAGCAGGGAGTCTCCCGACGCGAGAAACTCGCGGGACAGTGCCGCGGCGCCGTCGCTCGCGTCCATGCCCCAGAAGGAGGACAGCAGAGCCCGGCCGGTGGGCGGGCTCCCGAACGACTTCATGACTCGGGCGCTGCGGGGCCCCCAGAGCGCGACGAACGCGCGGTACGCGTCCGCGTCCTCGAGACCGCACGCCGCCTCGATCGAGGCGCAGGTGGCATCGAGATCGACGGAGAACACGATGCCCGGCTCGTCGGTGCCGGGCGGCGGCGGCGCGAACGCCCATGGATCGCAGTCGAGGTAACGCAGGCCGTGATCGGCGAGGCGCAACTCCTCGATGATGCCGGTCTGCCGGATCATGATGTGTGCGGACGAGCCGCGATCCACCTTGTGGCCGGGGAAACGCTCGACGGTGGAGGCTGCGCCTCCGACGACGGTGTCTCGTTCGAGGACGCGGACGGACCATCCGGCATCGGTCAGGTAGGCGGCGGAGACGAGTGCGTTGTGACCCGATCCGACGACGGCGGCATCGATCACGTGGTCGGCCCCTCTTCTGTGGTGGTGTCGAGACCGAGTCCGGTCTCGGGTGTCAGGGGTAATTCGCGGCCGAGCACCGCGAAGGGTCGGGCGTCCCCGGCGAAGTGGAACCGGCGGACGACGTCCTGGAACCCCGTCCGCCGGTAGAGACGCCATGCCCGATTGTCCTCGCCGGTGACCTCGGGGGTGGAGAGCAGCACCGAGCTCTCCCGGCGGCCCGCCATGAGGGCGAGCAGGAGTCGTTCCCCGAGACGGTGGCCCTGAGCCTCGGGGGAGACGTGCAACTCGGTCAACTCGACGTAGTTCGACAGCACTCGCTCGGCGTTCTCGGCGGACCACCCCGCCCGTCGCATCCCGTCGCGGACCTGCTGATGCCACCACTGATGCGGCGCTCCACGGTAGCAGTAGGCGATCGCCACCAGGTGATCGTCGTGTGAGACTCCTCCCACCGCGCCCCACCCCGGCCGCAGGATGTGCTCTGCCCACATCGGCGCCCGATGCAACTCGGTACCGCGCGGGTAGCCCATCGCGGCGACGTAGACGGACAGGGCCTCGGTCAACCGTCGGCGCATGTCCTGCGGGGTGAGCTCGATCAGACGAATGCCGTCGTCGGAGGCGCGGCCTTCGGCGTCGTGAACGGTACTCACCTCGATCCCTCGCATCGTGTCGGACGTCCGCGCTACAGTGAAGTCATCGAACAGGCGTTCGAACGAATCGACCTCGGGTCGAACGACCCGCGATCGGGTCGGTCGCGCGGGGCGGTCCGAGAGAACGTGTCCGACCTCCATGCTTACATCGCGTTCGACCGGCCCGCTCAGGGAGTAACCGACAGGTCGTGAGTGTTGAGAAGGACGTAGGGATGCCGATCGGTTCACGTGTCGGAGAGGGAGGTAGCGCAATGGCTCGGAGCACGGGTGGTCACACTGCGGCACGCCGCAGCTCTGCAGGCCGCACGGAGGGTGGTGGCTCGACGACGGACGGCACGGTGGTCTCGTTCGACGCCTCCGCAGCGCCGTCGCGCACCCACGCACGCGCTCGGATGCTGTTGCGCCGCGCGGACGCCATTCTCGGTGACGCGGCCGGCGCTCCGTCGGCGGCAGACATGTTCCTCGAGTCCTACGTCGCCGCGTTGCGCGGTGCCGGCGCGTTGCTCGATGCGGTCGATCCGGTGCCCAAGCGTGGGGCGTCCCGCAGTGCCTGGGTGCGCATGCGGACGGCTGCGCCGGAGTTCACGGAGTGGGCGTCGTACTTCGCCGCGTATTCCACGCTGCGTGCGTCCATCGAGGCGGGCTCGGCCGATCGGCTCGACGCGGCCGAGGCGGACGAGTTCTTCTCGCAGGTGGGACGCTTTCTGCACCGCGTCGAGGACCGTGTGACCTCGCGGTCCGAGGCGGTTGCGGTGCCCGCGTAATCCTGGTCGCCACCACGGAGCGACTTTTTCTCGCATACTGGTGGTGCAGGTAGGTGGCTCGCTGCCGATTCTGCTCGTATCATCGACAACAGGTAGCCGGACCGATCGGCTACCTCTCACTTCTGGCCAAGAAGTGAGAGCCACCATCCAGTGCCGGGGGAGGTACCGTGCCACTCTCCGAGCACGAGCAGCGCATGCTCGACCAGATCGAGAGCGCTCTCTATGCCGAGGACCCCAAGTTCGCGTCGACCGTGCGCGGCGGACGGATTCGAGCCGCATCCACGCGGCGTCGTTTCCAGGCCGTCGCTCTGTTCGTGATCGGCCTCATTCTGCTCATTGCAGGCGTGGCCCTCCCGTTCAAGCCCGGTGGATTCCCGATCATCAGTCTCGTCGGCTTCGTGTTCATGTTCGGCTCCGGCGTGCTGCTCTTGCTGCGCAAGCCCACCGCGCCGCAGTCCGAGCAGTCCGAGGGCGACAACCCGCCGGCACCGGGAAGCGGCCCGCGCCGTTCCGGTTCCGCACCGCGCCGAGGTCCTCGCAAGGGGTTCTCCTCGCGGATGGAGGATCGTTTCAAGCGGCGGTTCGACCAGGAATGAAGGAGACCGGAGCGGTCACATCGATCGCTCCGATTCTCGCGTGAGGGGCAGCGCGCCTCTCACACCGATGCTGTGACACATCAGCGCGGCACCCGTCACGGGTGCCGCGCTGATGCCGTTCAGGGCCCCGTGGGTGTCGATCCCCCCACCCCGCCCCACCGAGGGTGGTCTCGGCCCCCGGATCCCCACCACGCCCCACCCGGCACCCCTGGCGACTCTGCCGCGCGCGGTCACCCGGGCCCGTGACGCGCGAACGTGCCGTTCGACCTCGGATTATCCGGTTCACGGGTGCCGCGGAACGGTGGGGGACACCTCCACCACGCGCACGTGGATCTTCCCGCTGCCGGATCGACTTCGCTGCTCTCAGTGCGTTCGACCTGGCCCTTTAGTGACGGGTCACTGAAATGTTCCGCCGTGTCGATTGAATGTGGGGGAAAGTGGGGTAATGTGGCGGACAGCGGGGATCGATGGAGTCCCGCGAACTGCACGACACGGGGTCGAGGAGGTGCCGAGTGTTTCTCGGTACCTACACGCCCAAGCTCGATGACAAGTTTCGACTGACGTTGCCGGCGAAGTTTCGAGAAGACCTGGCGGGAGGAGTGATGGTGAGCAAAGGGCAGGACCACAGCCTGGCCATCTACCCCCGTGACGTGTTCGCGGAGCGGGTGGCGAAGCTGTCGAAGGCCTCGCGGTCGAACCCGCAGGCGCGCGCGTACATCCGCAACCTCGCGGCCGGTACGGACGAGCAGCGGCCGGATTCACAGGGCCGCATCACCATCGGGTCCTCGCACCGCGAGTACGCGGCGTTGTCGAAGGACTGCGTCGTCATCGGCTCGATGGATCATCTCGAGCTGTGGGACGCCGCGTCGTGGGAGCGGTACTCGCAGGAGCACGAAGAAGATTTCTCGCAGGCAGTGGACGAATCGCTCATGGACATGTTGTAGCCACACCCGGCCGGCGGCGAGTGCCGCGTGGCCTCTGCCCGAACCGGGCCTTGACGTACTTCCCCAACGCCAAGTACCGGTCGGACCCTGACGTACTTCCCCAACGCCAGGTTCCACTGTCGGACAGAGACCTCGACGCACTCACCGCTCCACCTGGCACGACACACAGCTCGAATGCGAATCAGGCGGGAGATCACCACCATGGCGGAGGACGAGCAGGCATCCGCCTCGCCTTTCTCGCACGTTCCGGTCCGTCTTCCTCGGGCCGACGAACTTCTCGGACCGGCGTTCGTCGCCGCTGCTGCGAACGACCGCGATCCCGTCTACATCGACGCCACTCTCGGCCTCGGCGGTCATGCCGAACACTTCCTCACCGCGTATCCGCGGTTGCGTCTCGTCGGTCTCGACCGCGATCCGGACGCGTTGGCCATGGCCGGAGAACGGCTGGCTCCCTTCGGTGACCGCGTCTCGCTGGTCGCGACCACGTACGACGGTATCGAGGACGCGCTGGCGTCTGTCGGCCTCGGCGCGACGGACAGCGTCGACGGGATCCTCTTCGATCTCGGCGTCTCGTCGATGCAGCTCGACTCCACCGATCGTGGCTTCGCCTACTCCGTGGACGCACCGCTCGACATGCGGATGGATCCCACGACGGGTCGGACCGCCGCGGACATTCTCAACACCGCGTCGCACGGTGAGATCGCCCGCATCCTCAGCACCTACGGCGAGGAACGCTTCGCCGGCCGCATCGCCTCGGCGATCCTGCGCCGCCGGGAGACGGAACCGTTCGTCACCAGCGGGCCTCTCGTCGAGTTGCTCTACGCGAGCATCCCGGCGGCGACGCGTCGCACCGGCGGACATCCGGCGAAGCGGACCTTCCAAGCACTGCGGGTCGCGGTGAACGAGGAACTCGACTCGTTGCGAGACGCTATCGCACCGGCTCTCGACTCGCTGGTCGTCGGGGGACGCATCGTCTTCATGTCGTACCAGTCCCTCGAGGACCGCGTGGTCAAGCAGGAGCTGACACCGCGTACCCGGTCCACCACTCCGGAGGGGCTCCCGATGGAGCTGCCGGGAAGCGGACCCGAGTTCCGGCTGCTCACTCGCGGCGCCGAGAAGGCCTCGCAGGACGAGATCGACGACAACCCCCGCGCGGCTCCGGTCAGACTGCGCGGCGCAGAACGCATTTCCAGGAGGTCGTCATGAGTGTTCCGGTGGACGTGACCGGATCGGACGGCAGCCGCCGCGCCGGGTCCTCGCTCGAGACGGTGCGCGCACCGCGGCCTCCCGCTCGCACGGGCGCGGCCAAGCGCGCGTACGACAAGCGTCGCCAGCGTGCGATGTCCCACGAGTCCGACCCGCGCGCGCATCGACCCACCCGATCCGTCGCGGCTCGGATCCCGTTCGTGGCCAGCATCATCGGGCTCCTCGCCATCGGACTCGCCTCGACACTGCTGTTGAGCACACGCGCTGCGGAGGATTCGTACCTGCTCAGTGCGGGGCGTGCCACCAACCAGGAGCTGACGGAACGGGCCGCCGCGCTGCAACGTGACGTGGAGACAGCGAACTCGGCTCCCGAGCTGGCCCGTCGCGCGACCGCACAGGGAATGATCCCGACGAAGGACGTTCCGCGACTGGTGGTCCTGCCGGACGGCGTCGTCCAGGTGATCGGTACGCCGGCACCGGCCGCCGGTCCACCGGCTCCCGACTTCGCGGCCGCCACCCCGTCGGGCGGTGCGGCGACTCCGAGTGCGCGCCCCGGGGCACCCGCGTCCGGCGGTGAGGCGCTCACTCCCGTCGGTCGCCCCGGTACGTCGCCGAGTGCGTCCGCGACCCCGACCACGTCGGCACCGGCAGCATCCACCACGCCGTCCCCCACGACGTCCGCGCCCGCGGCACCGACGACCACGCCGGTGCCGGAGAATGCTGCGCCGCAGCCTCCTCCGGCTCCCGCCGCCGCGGTGGGCGAGCAGCAGGTACCCATCGCAGGAGGCGCTCGGTGACCACTCGACAGCCGTACCGGAGTACCGGCCGCGACCACGGCGACCCGCGCGCTCGGCCGGCCACCGGCTCCGGTCCTCGCGGTCCTCGTCCGCCGCGTCGGAAGGCTCCACGCACGTCCGAGACGTTCGACTTCCGGTTCCGCTACGGCCGTGTCGCGATGTTCGCGATCCTGGGCGTCGCGACGCTGCAGTTGCTGTGGATCCAGGGCATCGACGCCCCGTCGTTGTCGGCGCAGTCGGCCAGTCAGCGCACCACCACCATCGTCGATCCGGCGACGCGAGGGTCCATCACGGACCGGGACGGAAATCCCATCGCGTTCACGATGGAGGCGAAGGCGCTGACCTTCCAGCCGCAGCGAGTGCGTGTGGAGCTCGAGGAAGCGAAGGCGAAGGACGACACGAAGCCGGATCCGGACGATCGCATCCGTGAGGTCGCCGCCGGTGTCCACGGCATCCTGGGCGACCTGGTGTCGGAGAAGGACCTTCTCGACAAGATGACCGGATCCTCGTCGTTCGAGTACCTCGTGCGCAGCATCGATCCCGCTGTCGCGGCGACCATCGCCGAGCAGTACCCCGAGGTCGGCCTCGAGCGGCAGGACATCCGCGAGTACCCGGGTGGGGCGCTCGCCGCCAACATCGTCGGGGCGACCGGCTGGGACGGCCACGGCCTGCTCGGCCTCGAGGACTCCCTCGACCCGGTGTTGGCCGGTACCGACGGCTCCCGCACATACGACCGCGGCAGCGACGGCGCGGTGATCCCCGGCAGCTGGCGCGACCAGCAGCCCGCCATCGACGGCTCGACGGTGGAGCTGACGCTCGACAGCGACATCCAGTACTACGTGCAGCAGCAGGTCCAGCAGGCCAAGGATCTGTCGGGCGCCAAGAACGCGTCGGCCGTCGTCCTGGACTCGCACACCGGTCAGGTGCTGGCCATGTCGAACGACGGCACCTTCGACCCGGCCATCGGCGTGGGCAACAACTCGCCGACGGCGCAGATGGGCAATCTCTCGGTGTCCAGCCCGTTCGAGCCGGGATCGGTCAACAAGATCGTCACGGCGGCCGCCGCCGTCGAGGACGGTCTGACGAACCCCGACGAGGTGCTGCAGGTACCCGGCAGCATCACGATGTCCGGTGCGACGGTGAAGGACGCCTGGGATCACGGCGTCGCGCCGTACACGACCACCGGGGTGTTCGGTAAGTCCTCCAACGTGGGCACGCTGATGCTCGCGCAGCGGGTCGGCGAGGATCGCTACGCGGACATGCTGGACAAGTTCGGGCTGGGACAGCGCACCGACGTGGGCCTGCCCGGCGAGAGTGCCGGCAGTGTCCCGGCCCGCGACCAGTGGTCCGGCGGCACGTTCGCGAACCTCCCGATCGGGCAGGGCCTGTCCATGACCCTGCTGCAGATGACCGGTATGTACCAGGCGATCGCCAACGACGGCGTGCGCATCCCGCCGCGCATCGTGTCGGCGACCGTCGGCAAGGACGGTCAGCGCACCGACGAGCCGCAGCCCGAGGGCGTGCCGGTGGTCAGTGCCGACACCGCGCGCACCGTGCGCGACATGTTCCGGGCCGTCACGCAGAACGACACCGGCAACCAGCGCGGCACCGGTGTCGCCGCCGGTATCGAGGGATACCAGGTCAGTGGCAAGACCGGCACCGCGCAGCAGGTCGATCCGGAGTGCAAGTGCTACTCCAACTCGAACTACTGGATCACCTTCGCCGGCATCGCGCCGGCGGACGATCCGCGCTACGTGATCGGCATCATGCTCGACGCCCCGACCCGCAGCTCCGACGGATCGGGCGGGCAGTCCGCCGCTCCGCTGTTCCACTCGATCGCGTCCTGGATGCTGCAGCGTGACGCGGTGCCGCTCTCGCAGGAAGGTCGTCGGCTCCTCCTGCAGGCGGACTGACCCGTCGACGGTGCAGGGCGTTCACCTGCACCGGGGCGGACTTCGCCATGGCACGTCTCGTGGCGTGCCGACTCGCCGGTAATCTGATGCGTCGGCCGCCGACCACCGGTCGGCGGCACTCGCATGTTCGGCGCCGAGGCAGTCACCGCACCGGCCCGAACACCCACCGTCCGCCCGTCACCACAGCAGAGGAGCGTCTCGAAGTGCCCAGCTCGACTCTCCGCCCGCAGCGGCCCACGGTCACGTCGGCGACCGAGCTGGCCGGAGAGGTCGGTCTGCGCCACGGAGTGCTCGTCGACGGTGCGCTGGTCGACGCGACGGACGACGTCGGCGTCACGGGCATCGAACTGCGCGCGCAGAGCATCCTGGCGGGCGATCTCTTCGCGGCCCTGCCGGGCGCTCGGTCGCACGGCGCCGCCTTCGCGGGCGAGGCGCTCGAACGCGGAGCGGTCGCCGTGGTCACCGACGACGAGGGTGTGGCCCTCATGATCGGTTCCGGCGTGCCCGACGGCACTGCCGTCCTGGTGCATCCGCAGCCCCGCTCGATCCTCGGCACGCTGTCCGCGGCGGTGCACGATCGGCCGTCCGCCAAGATGACGGTCATCGGCATCACCGGCACCTCGGGGAAGACCACCACGTCCTATCTGGTGGAGGCGGCGCTGCGCGCTGCCGGTCGCACTCCCGGGCTCATCGGCACCATCGAGACGCGTATCGGCACCGAGCCGGTGCCGTCCGCACTGACCACGCCCGAGGCTCCGAATCTGCACGCCATGTTCGCGGCGATGTACGAGCAGGGGGTGGACACGGTCGTCATGGAGGTGTCCTCCCACGCGTTGTCCCTCGGCCGGGTCGACGGCACCACCTTCGCGGTGGGCGCGTTCACGAACCTTTCGCAGGACCACCTCGACTTCCATCTCACCTTCGAGGACTACTTCGCGGCCAAGGCCCGGTTGTTCGCCGAGGACTCCCCGGTCCGCGCGGATCGCGCCGTCGTCTGCGTCGACGACCGGTGGGGCCGGCGGATGGCGGAGATCGCGGCGGCCGGTGGCCGAGCCGCCCCGCTCACCGTGGCGACCACGACCGAGGGGACGGCCTCCTGGTCGGTGACGTCCTGGTCGTCCGGGCCGGACGGCACCCAGCAGTTCGAGGTCGCCGCACGGGACACCGTCCTGTCGGCGTCACTCCGGATGCCGGGGCGCTACAACGTCGCCAACGCCGTGGTCGCCGCCGCCGTGTGCGCGGAGGTCGGGGTGGATCCGGCGGTCGCCCTCGCCGCGATGGCCGAGGTCGACGTGCCCGGCCGCATGCAGCGCGTCGAGCGTGGTCAGAACTTCCTGGCCGTCGTCGACTACGCCCACAAACCCGCCGCACTCGAGGCGGTGCTGGCCACTCTGCGCGCTCAGACCGACGGCCGCATCGCCGTCGTCATCGGCGCCGGGGGAGACCGCGACGCCGAGAAGCGGCCGCTGATGGGCGAGGCCGCCGCGCGCGCCGCGGACCTCGTCGTCATCACCGACGACAATCCGAGATCCGAGGACCCGGCCGCCATCCGCGCGGCCGTCCGGCGAGGCGCTGACGCCGTCGACGGACATGCCGAGGTGCGCGAGATCTCTCCGCGCGACGAGGCGATCCACGCCGTGGTGCAGTGGGCGAAGGACGGCGACGTCGTCCTGATCGCCGGCAAGGGCCACGAGGTGGGGCAGGACGTCGGCGGGATCAAGCACCCTTTCGACGACCGCCGTGTGCTCGCCGACGCCCTCGACCGACAGAAAGGCTCGATGTGATCCGACTGTCCCTGTCCGCCGTCGCGGACATCGTGGAGGGCACACTGCACGACGTCCCCGATCCCTCCGTGGAGATCACCGCCGGCGTCGAGTTCGACTCCCGGAAGATCACCGAGGGCGGACTGTTCCTCGCTCTCCCCGGTGAGCGCGTGGACGGCCACGATCATGCTGCCGGTGCCGTCGCCGCCGGTGCCGTCGCGGTGCTCGCAGCGCGGCCGGTGGGCGTTCCCGCCATCGTCGTCGAGCACGAGGACGGACCCGGCGCGGCCGTTCTGGAAGCACTCGGGAGGCTGGCCGCGGCGTCGGTCGCCGAACTGGCCGCCGGCGATCTCACTGTCGTCGGCGTCACCGGAAGCTCGGGCAAGACGTCGACCAAGGATCTGATCCGCGCGGTGCTCGAGCGTGCGGGCACCGTGATCGCGCCGCCCGGCTCCTTCAACAACGAGCTCGGGCATCCCTGGACCGTGCTGCGCGCGGACGCCTCGACACGGTTCCTCGTCCTCGAGCTGTCGGCGCGGGGACGCGGCCACATCGCCGCGTTGGCCGCGATCGCACCGCCGCGGATCGGTGTGGAACTCAACGTCGGCACCGCGCACCTCGGCGAGTTCGGTTCGCGCGAGAACATCGCCGAGGCCAAGTCCGAACTGGTGCAAGCGCTTCCGGCTGCGGAGGCCGGTGGTCTGGCGGTTCTCAACGCCGACGATCCGCTGGTGGCGGCGATGGCGTCGAAGACCACCGCTCGCGTCGTCACCTACGGGTCGGACACCAGAGCCGACGTCCACGCGCTGGACGTCCGCCTCGACGAGACAGCGCGCGCGTCGTTCACGATGGTCACGCCGTCGGGGAGCGCACCGGTATCGCTGCTGGTCCACGGTGAGCACCAGGTGGGCAACGCGTTGGCGGCGGCGGCCGTGGGCCTGGACTGCGGCATGGACGTCGAGACCGTCGCCGCCGCGCTGTCGGGCGCGGAGGCCGCCTCGGCCCGGCGCATGGACGTGCGTACGCGCGCCGACGGTGTCACCGTTGTCAACGACTCCTACAACGCCAACCCGGATTCGGTACGGGCCGCGCTGAAGGCGCTGGTCACGATGGCGCGCAGTGGCCGCGACAGTGGTCGGCGGTCCTGGGCCGTGCTGGGTGAGATGGCCGAACTCGGAGACGAGTCGGTGATCGAGCACGATCGGATCGGCCGCCTCGCGGTGCGTCTGGCCGTCAGCAAGATCATCGTGGTCGGAACGGGTCGCCCGTCGCACGGCATGTATCAGGGTGCCGTCATGGAAGGGTCCTGGGGCGAGGAGGCCCACCTGGTTCCCGATGCCGACGCCGCGATCGCGCTGCTGCGCGACGAGGTGGAGCCGGGTGACCTGGTGTTGGTGAAGGCCTCCCAGTCGGTGGGGCTGTGGACCGTCGCGGAGGCAGTGCTCAGCGAGCAGGGGGAGACTCGGTGAGACAGATTCTGTTCGCGGGCGGCATTGCGCTGGCGGTGGCGATCCTGCTGACGCCCGTGTTGATCAAGGCCTTCTCGAAGCAGGGGTTCGGCCAGGAGATCCGGGTCGAGGGTCCCGCGAGCCATCAGTCCAAGCGCGGCACGCCCACCATGGGCGGCGTCGCGATCCTCGCCGGTCTGTGGGCGGGCTACTGGGGTTCGCACCTCATCGGCATCGGCTACGACGCGGACGGGCCGTCGGTGTCGGCCCTCCTGGTGCTGGGTCTGACGACGGTGCTGGGCGTGGTGGGTTTCCTCGACGACTTCATCAAGATCCGCAAGCAGCGCAACCTCGGACTGAACAAGACGGCCAAGTTGGTGGGTCAGCTGTTCGCCGCGGTGATCTTCGGTGTCCTCGCGCTGCAGTTCAACGGTGCCGGCGGACTGACGCCGGGCAGCGTCCAGCTGAGCTACGTGCGCGACATCGCGACCGTCTCCATGGGCGGCATCGTCTTCATCCTGTTCTGCTACCTCCTCGTCAGTGCCTGGTCCAATGCGGTCAACCTGACCGACGGCCTCGACGGACTCGCGGCCGGATCGATGACCCTGGTGCTGGGTGCGTACACCGTCATCACGTTCTGGCAGTACCGGCAGGCGTGCACCACGAGTCCGGGGCCCGGTTGCTACGACGTCCGTGATCCGCTCGACCTGGCCCTGATCTGTGCTGCTGCTGCGGGTGCGTGCATCGGCTTCCTGTGGTGGAACGCGGCACCCGCCAAGATCTTCATGGGCGACACGGGCTCGCTCGCGCTCGGTGGCCTGCTCGCCGGCCTGTCGATCGTGACTCGGACCGAGCTGCTGATGGTCGTCATCGGTGCACTCTTCGTGGCCGAGGCAGCGTCCGTCGTGATCCAGGTGGCGGTCTTCCGGTCGAGTCGTCGACGAGTGTTCCGGATGGCCCCGTTCCATCATCACTTCGAACTCGGAGGTTGGGCCGAGACGACGGTGATCATCCGTTTCTGGTTGTTGGCCGCCATCTCGTCGGCCGTCGGACTGGCTCTGTTCTACAGCGAGTACCTCTCGGCGATCGGCGACTGACGTGGTGCTGCACGATCCCCGTGACCCCCTCACGTCACCGCTCGATCTCCGCGGTCGCCGCGTTCTCGTCGCCGGTGGCCGGGTGTCCGGCCGCGCCGTGATCCCCGCGCTGCTCGAGGTGGGAGCCTCGGTGACGGTGGCCGACTCGGACGCCTCGTCGCTCGAGGCCTGTGCCGATCTCGGGGTGGACACGGTCTCGATGGACGCGATCGCCACCGACCGCGACGCCGTCGCCGAGAGCGCCCTCGTCGTCACCAGCCCGGGATTCCGCCCCGATTCGCCGTTGCTCACCACCGCGCTCACGGTCGGCGTGCCGGTGTGGGGTGACATCGAGTTCTCCTGGCGAATCGATCAGGCCGAGGTCTACGGGCCGCCGCGCACCTGGTTGGTGGTCACCGGAACCAACGGCAAGACCACCACGACGTCGATGCTCGCGTCCGTCCTCGATGCGGCGGGCGTGCCGTCCGCGGCGTGCGGCAACATCGGCGTGCCGGTCATGGACGCGCTGAGACGCGACCCGCGTGCGGACGTGCTCGCCGTCGAACTGTCCTCCTTCCAACTGTTCTGGGCGCCGTCGGTGCGACCCGCGGCCGGCGTGGTGCTCAACATCGCCGAGGACCATCTCGACTGGCACGGCGGCATGGAGGCCTACGTCCAGGCGAAGCTCCAGGCGCTGCACGGCGATGTCGCCGTGGTGGGACTGGACGACGCGATCGCGTCCACGCTGCGAGCGCGCGCCGCTGCGCCGATCACGGTCGGATTCACCGCTGACGACCCCGCTGCCGGCGATGTCGGTGTCGTGGACGGCACGATCGTGGACCGTGCGTTCGGCGACGCCGAGTCGCTGGTGGAGACGGACGCCATCGAACCCGCAGGGCCCGCGGGGCTGCAGGACGCGCTGGCCGCGGCGTCGCTCGCGCGCGCAGCCGGAGTCTCGGCCGAGCACGTCGCGGCCGGTCTGCGGTCGTTCCGCGTCGGTCCGCACCGCGCCGCCGTCGTGCGTGAGCTCGGTGGGGTGCAGTTCGTCGACGACTCGAAGGCCACCAATCCGCACGCCGCGAGGTCCTCGATCCTCGCGCACGAGCGCGTCGTGTGGCTCGCGGGCGGTCTGCTCAAGGGCGCCGAGGTCGACGATCTCGTCGCCGAGGTCGCCCCGCGGCTCGTCGGTGCCGTGGTGTTCGGCCAGGACGGCGACCTGATCGCGGCAGCACTCGGGCGACACGCGCCGGATGTGCCCGTGGATCGGGTGCCGTCGGGAGACGATGCTGAAGTGGCCGATGCGACTGATGTGACTGACGGTGACGAAGTGATGGCACAGGCGGTGCGTGCAGCCGCGCGCCGCGCCGAGCCGGGGACCACGGTGCTCCTGGCACCCTCGACCGCCTCGTTCGATCAGTTCCGGGACTACGGGCATCGCGGCGACAGCTTCGCCGCCGCCGCAGCGAGCCTCGGCCCGCACGATCTCGCCCCCACCGCCGACCACGGCACGCCGGCATGAGCCCGGCCCGCGGCGCCACGACACCCCCGTCGCGCGCCGGCGGACCCGTGGCCGAAACGGTCGCCGCCGCCCGCCCCGGCCGCACGGCCCCGCGTCGACGCCCCGTCCGCGCGAAGTTCGAGACGTGGGTCGACCGGCCCCTCGCGTCCTTCCACCTCATCGTCACCGTGGCTGCGCTGCTCACCATCCTCGGACTCGTCATGGTGTTGTCCGCGTCGTCGGTCGAGGCCTACGCCGAGGACGGTTCCGCGTACACGATGTTCACCCGGCAGGCCATCTTCACCGTGGTCGGCCTGGTGCTGTTCGTCGTAGCGCTGCGCCTCCCCATCCGGATCCTGCGCAAGATGTCGTTCCCGATGTTCGTGGTGTCGGTGATCCTGCTGGTACTGGTGCTGATTCCCGGTATCGGTACGGTCGCGCAGGGCACCCGCGGATGGTTCACCATCGGCGGAGTGGGCCTCCAGCCGTCGGAGATCTCGAAGGTGACCTTCGCCGTGTGGGGTGCGCACCTGCTCGCGTCGCGCCGGGCGGAGCGTGCCGACCTCAAGGGTCTGCTGATTCCCCTGGTGCCCGCCGCGATGGTGATCTTCTTCCTCATCGTGTTGCAGCCCGACCTCGGTACCACCGTGGCCCTGGGCATCATCCTCATGGCTCTGCTGTGGTTCGCGGGCCTGCCGGTCAAGGTGTTCGGATCGGTCGTGGGCGGCCTCTTCCTGGCGGCGGTGGTGCTCGCCCTGACGGCCGGGTACCGCTCCGCGCGTATCCAGCAGTGGTTGAACCCCGGCAGCGACCCGCAGGGCACCGGGTACCAGTCCCGGCAGGCGCTGTACTCCCTCGCCGACGGCGGGCTGTTCGGTCTCGGCCTGGGTCAGAGCCGTGCCAAGTGGAGCTATCTTCCCAACGCGCACAACGACTTCATCTTCGCGATCATCGGCGAGGAACTCGGACTGGTCGGGTGCATCGCGGTCATCGGACTGTTCGGGCTGCTGGTCTTCACGGGCCTGCGTATCGCGGCGCGGGTGCCCGATCCGTTCATGAAGATCCTGGTGGCCACGTTCACCGTCTGGATTCTCGCGCAGGCCGCCATCAACATCGGCTACGTCATCGGGCTCCTTCCCGTGACGGGTCTGCAGTTACCTCTCGTGTCCGCGGGCGGAACGTCCACTGCCATCACACTCCTGGTGCTCGGGCTGCTCGCCAACATCTCGCGACACGAGCCGGAGGCGGTGGCCGCACTCGCGTCGGGTCACGACGGAAAGTTCGGCAGACTGCTCAGACTGCCGGTCCCCGAGCCCTACTCGCCGGTCAAGGCGTCGCAGGCGCGGGGCGGACCGCGTGGTCCGGGCCGATCGGGGGTGTCGGGACCCGCCGCGCGGCAGGCACTGCCGCCGCAGGCGCGACGACGCGAGCCCGAGCCCCGCGCGGCACGCCCGAACCCCGATCGACACACGTCCGGACGCCCGTCCGCGCGGGATCCCCGACGGGGCGCCGCGGACATGGCACGCAGCGCGGCTGCCCGCGACGCACGCTCACGAGAACGGAGACATCACCGGTGACAGGCTCTTCCGGCGTGTCCGTCGTCGTCGCCGGCGGCGGCACGGCGGGACACATCGAACCAGCTCTCGCAGTGGCCGACGCCCTGCGGGAGCTGGACCCGTCGATACGGGTGACGGCACTCGGAACCGAACGCGGGCTCGAGACGACGCTCGTGCCCGCCCGCGGGTACGAGCTGGCGCTCGTTCCGCCGGTGCCGTTGCCCCGCAAGTTCACCCGGTCGCTGTTCGCGTTGCCGGCGAAGGTCGTGCGATCGGTGCGAGCCACGCGTGCGGTCCTGCGCGACGTCGACGCGGACGTGGTGATCGGCTTCGGCGGGTACGTCGCATTGCCGGCCTACCTCGCCGCACGCGGCAAGGTACCCGTGATCGTGCACGAGGCCAATGCGCGCGCCGGTATCGCGAACAAGGTCGGCGCTCGTGTGGCGACGAGAGTCCTCGCCGCCGTCGCCGGCTCCGGGATCCACGGACGCGGGTCGTCGGAGGCCGAGATCGTGGGCATTCCCGTCCGGCCGACGATCACCGAGCTCGACCGGGCCGGTCTGCGCGCCGAGGCTCGTGCGCACTTCGGACTGCCGCAGCACGGCCCCGTGCTGCTGGTGTTCGGCGGGTCGCAGGGCGCCCGTTCTCTCAACCTCGCCGTGTCCGGCGCCTCCGCGGCGCTCGCGGCCGCCAACGTGTCGGTGCTCCACGCACACGGCCCGAAGAACACCCTCGACGTCGCCACGGCTGATCCGGACGCCCCGTACGTGGCAGTGCCGTACCTGACCCGCATGGACCTCGCCTACGCCGCCGCCGATGCCGTCGTGTGCCGATCGGGGGCGATGACCGTCGCGGAGGTCTCGGCCGTCGGTCTGCCCGCCTTCTACGTACCCTTGCCCCATGGCAACGGGGAACAAGAGCTCAATGCGGGCCCGATCGTCGCGGCCGGTGGTGGCGTCGTGATCGCCGACGCCGACCTCACACCGGAGTTCGTGGCCACCGACGTCGTGTCGCTGCTGACCGATCCCGATCGCGTGTCGGCCATGAGTGCGGCCGCCGCGGGCGCGGGTCATCGAGGCGCCGCCGCGGAGGTCGCGCGCATCGTTCTCGAGGTCGCCGGACGAGGTGGTCGGGCATGACGGGACACACCGTCGACGCGACCCTGCCGCCCGAACTGCAGCGCGTGCACATGGTCGGCATCGGGGGAGCGGGCATGTCGGGGATCGCCCGGATCCTGCTCTCGCGCGGTGGCCAGGTGTCGGGCTCCGACGCCAAGGAGAGTCGCGGCGTGAAGGCGCTGCGCGCCCGCGGTGCCCAGATACGGATCGGGCACGACGCGTCGGCGCTCGACATGCTCGAGGGCGGTCCGACGGCATTGGTCACGACGCACGCGGCCATTCCGAAGACGAACCCGGAGCTGGTCGCGGCCGCCGAGCGCGGTGTGCCCGTCCTGCTGCGTCCGGCCGTGCTCGCCTCGCTGATGAAGGGCTTCCGCACCGTCCTGGTGTCGGGGACGCACGGCAAGACCTCCACCACGTCGATGCTCGTCGTCGCGCTGCAGCACTGCGGTGCGGATCCGTCCTTCGCCGTGGGCGGCGAGCTGAACGAGGCGGGTACCAACTCCCACCACGGCACCGGCGAGGTCTTCGTCGCCGAGGCGGACGAGAGCGACGGGTCGCTGCTGCAGTACGACCCCGACGTCATCGTCGTCACCAACGTGGAGGCGGATCACCTCGACTACTTCGGCAGCGAGGACGCCTACGTCCAGGTGTTCGACGACTTCGCCGCTCGCTTGTCCGCCGGCGGCGCCCTGGTGGTGTGTACGGACGATCCCGGGTCACGGGAGCTGGCACGTCGGGTCGCCGCGAAGCCGATCGACGGTGTGCGCGTTCTGACGTACGGCTCCGACGACGCGCACGTCGACGGCGCCGAGGTGTCCGCGACGCTGCTCGGCTGGGAGCCCGAGGACACCGGCGGCGTGGTGCAGTTCCGGCTGGCCGGCGAGGACCGTGCCCGCACCGTGCGCCTGGGCGTGCCCGGACGGCACATGGCGCTGAACGCGCTGGCCGCGATCGTCGCCGCGCGCGAGACCGGCGCCGGAGTCGACGAGATCATCGAGGGCCTGGCCGGGTTCGCCGGTGTGCACCGACGGTTCCAGTTACAGGGCCGTGAGCGTGGCGTGCGCGTGTTCGACGACTACGCCCACCACCCCACCGAGGTCCGCGCGGTGCTCGGTGCCGCGGCGGACCTGGTTCGTACCGCGGACACCGCGACCCCCGGTCGCGTCATCGTCGTGTTTCAGCCCCACCTGTACTCCCGCACGGTGACCTTCGCGGACCAGTTCGCTGCCGCCCTGGATCTGGCCGACGAGGTGGTCGTGCTCGACGTCTACGGCGCGCGTGAGGAGCCGGTCCCCGGTGTCAGCGGAGCGACGGTGGCCCGGTCGGTGACCAAGCCCGTGCACTACCAGCCCGACCTGTCCGCGGTACCGCGTCAGGTGGCGCATCTGTGTGTCGCCGGTGACATCGTGGTGACGATGGGCGCGGGCGACGTGACCATGCTGGGAAGTCAGATTCTCGACGCTCTCCGTTCCACCCCGGCGCGGCGCTGAGTTCGGGACGTGACATGGCAGGACGACAGACCGTGAACGCGCGCGGTACCGGCCGGACCCGCCCCGCGGCGACGCCGCGCCGTGTCGGTGCGGAGCGGTCGACGCGGGCGCGCACGTCGACGCGGGCGCCGGCGCGCGAACCGCGTGTCGGTCGCCGCGGCAAGCTGCTGATCCTTCTCGCGCTCGTCGCTTCGGTCGCCTTCGTGACGGTGTCGTACTTCGGTCCGCTGTGGGCGGTCTCGTCCGTGCAGGTGAACGGCAACGCTGCGGTCTCGCGCGAGCAGGTCGTGCAGACGCTGCAGGTCGCGGAGGGGACACCCCTTCCGAGGGTGGACACGGATGCTGCCGCGTCGCGGGTCGCCGCCATCCCGAAGGTCGCGTCGGTCCGGGTCCAGCGTGTGTACCCCTCCACGGTGCGGGTCACGGTCGAGGAGCGCGTTCCCGTCGTCTTCTTCGACGCGGCGGACGGTACCCACCTCATGGATGCCGAGGCCGTCGACTTCGCGGTGGAACCGCCCCCGCCCGGGGTGGTGCGGATGGTGGTGGCCAGCCCGTCCTTCGGAAACCTGGAGACACGCGCCGCCCTGTCGGTGCTCACCTCGCTGCCTGGTCCGTTGCGATCGCAGGTGGCGCAGATCGACGCACCGACCATCTCCGCGGTGTCGCTGACGCTGTACGACGGCCGGGTCGTGGTGTGGGGGAGCAGTGAGGACACCGAGTACAAGGCGTCGATCGCCCTGCCGTTGCTCACACAGCCGGGTCAGACCTACGACGTGTCGAGTCCGGATCTGCCGACCATTCGGTGACGGTGACGGTGACGGTGACGTCCCACATATTTTTCCTGCGCGTGTCGGCGCGCCTAATGGAACCCGCCGAGCGGTGTCTCTAGCGTTTCACCCAGTCGATCACTTGACATAACTATGAACCTATGGTTCAGGTTGAGGGTTTGCCTCGACTGCATCATGCACACCAACCACGGAAGGCGAGAGCCCATGACGCCCCCGCACAACTACCTCGCCGTAATCAAGGTCGTCGGCATCGGCGGCGGCGGCGTCAACGCGGTCAACCGCATGATCGAGCAGGGACTCAAGGGAGTCGAGTTCATCGCGGTCAACACGGACGCGCAGGCGCTGCTCATGTCGGACGCCGACGTCAAGCTCGACGTCGGTCGCGAACTCACCCGAGGCCTCGGCGCGGGTGCCGATCCCGAGGTGGGCCGCAAGGCCGCCGAGGATCACAAGGACGAGATCGAAGAGGTGCTCAAGGGCGCCGACATGGTGTTCGTCACCGCCGGCGAGGGCGGCGGCACCGGCACCGGTGGAGCCCCCGTCGTCGCGAGCATCGCGCGGAAGCTCGGCGCCCTCACCGTCGGCGTGGTGACGCGCCCCTTCTCCTTCGAGGGCAAGCGACGCGGCGGACAGGCCGACGTCGGCATCCAGGGTCTGCGCGAGTCGTGCGACACCCTCATCGTCATCCCGAACGACCGGCTGCTGCAGCTCGGCGACGCGGCTGTCAGCCTGATGGACGCGTTCCGCTCGGCGGACGAGGTGCTGCTCAACGGTGTTCAGGGCATCACCGACCTCATCACCACTCCCGGCCTCATCAACGTGGACTTCGCCGACGTCAAGGGCGTCATGTCCGGGGCGGGCAGCGCCCTCATGGGCATCGGGTCCTCTCGCGGCGAGGGTCGCGCCATCAAGGCGGCCGAGTCGGCCATCAACTCGCCGCTGCTCGAGGCGTCCATGGAGGGTGCGCGCGGTGTGCTCCTGTCCATCGCCGGCGGATCCGATCTCGGCCTGTTCGAGATCAACGAGGCGGCATCGCTGGTGCAGGAGGCCGCCCATATCGACGCCAACATCATCTTCGGCACCGTGATCGACGACTCGCTGGGCGACGAGGTGCGCGTCACCGTCATCGCCGCCGGTTTCGACGGCACCGGTCCGGCCCGTCGCCCCATCGAGGCACCGCAGAGTCAGTCGCGCGGCGCCACCGTGGGAACGGCTCGCGCGGGCGAGACGCGGACCGAGGACGACGGTCCCGCCGTCTTCCGCGACGCGCCCTCCTCGTCCTCGTCTCTTCCCCCCATCGGGGAGCGCGCCGCGCGTGCCACCGGACATCCCGTCCGGGTGGAGGACGAGGGCGACGACGACGTGGACGTGCCCTCCTTCATGCGTCGGTGAGCATCTCCGATCGCGGCTACCGTGTCCGGCGCGTGACGACGTCACGCGCCGGAGGCGTGTCCGAACCGCCCTACGATTCCTTCAATCTCGGTGACCACGTCGGCGACGATCCGGCGCACGTGGAGGCCAATCGTCGTCGTCTCGCCGAGAAGATCGGTCTGTCTCCCGAGCGCCTCGTGTGGATGGACCAGATCCACGGTCGATCCGTCGCGACGGTGGACGGACCGGTCTCCGGGCCGGTCGAGGCCACCGATGCCCTCGTCACGACGCAGCGTGATCTCGCACTCGTCGTCCTGGCCGCCGACTGCGTTCCGCTCCTGTTGTCGGACGATGTCGCAGGCGTCGTCGCCGCTGCCCACGCGGGTCGCGTCGGTGCTCGGATCGGTATCGTCCCACGGGTTCTCGACGCCATGGTGGCGGCGGGCGCGTCCGTTCCCCGGATCGAGGCGTTTCTCGGGCCGGCGGCCGGGGGAGACGAGTACGAGGTTCCCCGCACCATGCAGATCGACGTCGAGACGCATCTGCCGGGCAGCGCCACGCGGACACGCAGGGGCACACCCGGTCTCGACATCCGCGCGGGTCTGCGTCGCCAACTGCTGGAGGCAGGCATCGCCGGCGTGGCGGCCGATCCTCGCGAGACCATCACGGACCGTTCGCTGTTCAGCCATCGCCGGGGTTCGCCGACGGGCCGGCACGCCGGTGTCGTGTGGATGGACACGTCCTCGTGACCGCGCCGGACGATCGGCGGACGTACCTCGCCGACCATCTAGCCGAGGTGCGTGACCGGCTGTCGCGTGCCTGTGCGGCCGCGGACCGCGCACCGGACTCCGTGACCCTGCTTCCCGTCACCAAGTTCTTCCCGGCCTCCGACGTCGCACTGCTGCGCGAGCTCGGGTGCACCGAGTTCGGTGAGTCGCGCGAACAGGACGCGTCGCCCAAGGTCGCCGAGATCGGCACCGACGGTGTGCGCTGGCACATGATCGGCCGCCTGCAGCGCAACAAGGCGAAAGCTGTTGCCGCCTGGGCACATGCGATCCACTCGGTGGACACCGACCGTCTGGTCACCGCACTCGGCAAGGCGGTCGCGGGTGCGGTGGACAACGGTGACAGGACTGCGGATTTGGACGTCTACGTGCAGGTAAGTCTGGACGGTGACACGCATCGCGGAGGCGTGGACCGCGAAGACCTGGAGGCACTCACCGCGCAGGTGTCCGAGACCTCGGGTCTGCGACTCGCCGGGCTCATGGCGGTGCCCCCGTTGGGTGCGGACGCCGACGCGTCGTTCGAGGATCTGCAGCGTCTTCACACGCAGGTCCTTGCCTCGCATCCGGGCGCGACCGGACTCTCGGCCGGGATGACGGGCGACCTGGAAGAGGCTGTCCGACACGGGTCCACGTGTGTGCGTGTCGGAACCGCAATCCTCGGTCCACGGCCGATAACCTCGCCTTGACGACATGAACACCATCGTCACCACGGACTTACTCCAGTCACACGAGTACCAGCCACACCGCCACGCCAGGAAGGTCGACCGATGAGCACGTTGCACAAGTTCAAGGCTTACTTCGGCATGGTCCCACTCGACGATTTCGAGGACGACTACCTCGACGACACGGATGCGCCCGTCGCATCCCGGTCGTCGCGTGGCGGATACGGAAAATCGATGGACGACCATGACTACGCCGATCGCGACTACGCCGAGCCGGCGTTCGTCGGTGGTCGCCGGGACGAGGACGACGACTACGAGCGTCCCGAGCCCCGGCACAGTGCTCGGGTGGCGCCGCTGTCGTCGCGCTCCGGTGGCGGATCCCGCTCCGGCGGCGCGATGCGCACCTCCACCCGCGGCGCCCTCGCGATGGACACTCGCATGGACCCGCACTCGGAGCTGCGTCGCAGCGAGCCCCGTCACGCCGAACCGCGCGTGTCCGACCGCCGCCAGGCCGCACTCGACGACGGGGGCCCCATGTCGACCATCACCACGCTGCGTCCGCGCGACTACAGCGAGGCGCGCACGATCGGCGAGCGCTTCCGTGACGGCACGCCCGTCATCATGGATCTGGTCGAGATGAGCAACGCCGACGCCAAGCGCCTCGTCGACTTCGCCGCGGGCCTCGCGTTCGCGTTGCGTGGTTCGTTCGACAAGGTTGCCACGAAGGTGTTCCTGCTCTCACCGGCCGACGTCGACGTCTCCGCCGAAGAGCGTCGCCGGATCGCCGAGACGGGTTTCTACAACCAGCAGTGACGTCTCACCCGGCGCGGTGGGTCCCATCTCGTGTCGCGAGATGGCCTCCCCGTGTCGCGAGATGGCCTCCCCGTGTCGCGAGATGGCATTGTGGTGTCGTGCGTGATCAGAAAGTTGTGTCGGTGTCGGTCTCTCCTGCGTCTCGCAGGACGGTGAGCTGAGTGTTCGCGGTCCTGTACTTCATCCTCTTCGTCTTCTGGCTGTTGCTCATCGGCCGGATCATCGTCGAGTTCATCCGATCCTTCGCACGTGACTGGCGTCCGACGGGTGTGGTCGTGGTCGTACTCGAAGCGATCTTCACGGTCACCGATCCGCCGGTCAAGCTGCTGCGGCGCATCATCCCGCCACTGAATCTGGGCGGTGTCCGGCTCGACCTGTCCATCATGGTGCTGCTCTTCATCGTCTTCATCCTGATGCGGGTCGTGCAGGGCGTCGGCTGACAGCGAGTTCCGTCGACGGCGACAGTGTCCCGTGTGACAGAATGTTGCTCGAAGGTGCACGATGAGTGACCATCGCTCGTTGTGCGATATAACTGAATGTCCTGGTTGCTCGCACTACGGCAGCCGGGTGCCACTGTCATTGTTGATCGAACGAATGCTCGCGTACATCGCTTGTCGATGCTCCACCGCTCTCGAGACGCGTGAAGGGACCCTTCCATGCCGCTGACTCCCGCCGATGTGCACAACGTCGCGTTCAGCAAGCCGCCCATCGGTAAGCGCGGATACAACGAGGACGAGGTCGATGCATTTCTCGATCTCGTCGAACAGGAGCTGTCGCGCCTGATCGAGGAGAACGCCGACCTGCGTCAGCGGGTCGGAGAGCTCGATCAGGATCTCGCCGAGGCCAAGAGCTCGGCAGCGTCGCGTCAGAGCACCCCTGCCCCCGCGCCTGCTCCCACTCCGGCACCGGCGCCGCGTCCGGAGCCTGCCAAGCCGGCGCCGGTCGTCCAGGCCGCTCCGGCACCGGCTCCTGCCCCCGCCGCAGCGTCGTCCGCGGGCGACTCCAACATGCAGGCCGCCAAGATCCTGGGTCTCGCCCAGGAGATGGCCGATCGCCTCACCGGTGACGCGAAGACCGAGTCCGAGCAGCTGCTCGGCAGTGCTCGCGCCAACTCGGACCGTCTCGTCAGCGAGGCGCAGAGCCGTGCCGAGTCGCTCGTGTCCGAGGCTCGCCAGAAGGCCGATGCACTGTTGTCCGACGCGCAGACGCGGTCGGAGACCCAGTTGCGTCAGGCCAAGGAGAAGGCCGACGCGCTCGAGAGCGACGCCGAGCGCAAGCACACCGAGATCATGGCGACCATCAACCAGCAGCGTTCGGTCCTCGAGGAGCGCATCGAGCGCCTCAAGACGTTCGAGCGCGAGTACCGGGTCCGCCTGAAGTCCTACCTCGAGTCGCAGCTGCAGGAGCTCGATCAGCGCTCGTCCGCACTGCCGGTCGACAGCGGTCAGGATCCGTTCAGCAAGGACAACGGCCAGTCGTCGAACTTCGGACAGTCGTACGCCAAGGGCAACAACTGATCCGTCCTCGTCGAGGCTGTTCCGGGGGGACCAGCGGGGGGATCGAGGGTGATCGGATGAGTGCGTGCTTGTTCTGACGCTGGTTCTGGCGGGCGTCGGGTTCGCGTTACTCGTAGTCTCGCTCGTCACGGGATCCGTGGTGTGGGCCTGGGCCTGCATCGCGGTGTGTCTCGTGGGGGCGGTCCTCCTGCTCGCCGGCGCCCTCGCGGGCCGGCGGCGGTAGACTCTCGCACGTCGTAGTACAGGTAGTTGCAGCGATGATCCGGCCATCACCGGGGAGCTGTCCGGAAGAACGGTCTCGGCCCGCACGGGTCGGTGCTCAGTAGAACCGGACGGGTCGAGCCCGTCACAGCTCGTTCGGAGAGTGGGTCGCCTCGGCGGCCAAGCGGGGTGGTACCGCGGCTCCCGGCACAGAGCGCCGGTCGTCGTCCCCGTGCCGCATCGAACGGGCACAGGAGCACCGCAGCCATGACCACCACCGACGACACCACCACCGACGACACCACCACACCCGACGCCGGTTACCCGCGCGTCCGGTACGCCTCGGAGTCCGGCAGTCCCGATTTCCCAGCTCTCGAGCAGCAGGTCCTCGCGCACTGGGACGCGGACGGCACGTTCCGTGCCAGCGTCGACGCCCGTGCCGACGCCGACGAGTTCGTCTTCTACGACGGGCCGCCCTTCGCCAACGGCCTCCCGCACTACGGCCATCTCCTCACCGGCTACGTGAAGGACCTGATCCCGCGTTTTCAGACCATGCGCGGACGCAAGGTGGAGCGACGGTTCGGCTGGGACTGTCACGGTCTTCCCGCGGAGCTCGAGGCGGAGAAGCAGCTCGGCATCACCGACAAGAGCCAGATCGACACGATGGGTCTGGCGGAGTTCAACGCGTACTGCAAGCAATCCGTACTGCGGTACACCGGCGAGTGGCGGGACTACGTCACGCGTCAGGCGCGGTGGGTGGACTTCGACAACGACTACAAGACGCTCGACCTGGACTTCATGGAGTCGGTCATGTGGGCGTTCAAGGAGCTGCACGACAAGGGCCTGGTGTACCAGGGTTTCCGCGTGCTGCCCTACAGCTGGTACGAGCAGACGCCGCTGTCGAACCAGGAGACCAGGCTCGACGACGCCTACAAGATGCGTCAGGACCCAGCGGTCACGGTGCGGATGACGTTGAGCGCGCCCGACTCCCCGCTCGACGGTGCGGACGCACTGATCTGGACCACCACCCCGTGGACCGTGCCGTCCAACCTGGCGATGGCCGTACGCCCCGACATCGACTACGTGCAGATCGAGGACGGCGCGGGCGGCCGTGTCGTGCTCGCCCGAGATCGGGTGTCGCACTACGCCCGTGAGTTCGGCGACGAGCCCGTGGTGGTGTCCGAACACACCGGTGCCGATCTGATCGGTCTCGCCTACGCGCCGCCGTTCGATTTCTTCCTCGGTCACGAGAACAGCCACCGTGTGCTGTCGGCCGACTATGTGACCACCGACTCCGGCACCGGAATCGTTCACCTCGCCCCGGCTTTCGGTGAGGAGGACATGGATGTCGCGACGGCCAACGGCATCGAGGTGGTCCAGCCGCTCGACGCGGGCGGCAAGTTCACCGCGATGGTGCCGCCGTACGAGGGTCTGATGATCTTCGATGCGAATCCGGTCATCATCAAGGACCTCAAAGCATCGGGAAAGCTGGTGCGCCACGAGACGATCGAGCACTCGTACCCGCACAGCTGGCGCTCCGGTCAGCCGCTGATCTACATGGCGGTCCCGTCGTGGTTCGTCTCCGTGACCAGTTTCCGAGACCGCATGGTCGAGCTGAACCAGGACATCACCTGGGTGCCCGAGCACATCCGCGACGGACAGTTCGGCAAGTGGCTCGAAGGTGCGCGCGACTGGAACATCAGCCGTAATCGTTACTGGGGCAGCCCCATCCCGGTGTGGGTGTCCGACGATCCCGCCTATCCGCGTACCGACGTGTACGGCAGCCTCGACCAGATCGAGGCCGACTTCGGTGTCCGTCCGACCGATCTGCACCGGCCCTTCATCGACGAGCTGACCCGTCCCAACCCGGACGACCCCACGGGTGAGTCCGTCATGCGCCGGGTCCCCGAGGTGCTGGACTGCTGGTTCGAGTCGGGCTCGATGCCGTTCGCCCAGGTGCACTACCCGTTCGAGAACGCGCAGTGGTTCGACGGCACCGACTCCACCCCGGCTCACAACCCGGGCGACTTCATCGTGGAGTACAACGGTCAGACGCGCGGGTGGTTCTACACCCTCCACGTCCTGGCGACCGCGCTGTTCGACCGGCCCGCCTTCCGCACGGTCGCGGCGCACGGCATCGTGCTGGGCGAGGACGGGCTCAAGATGAGCAAGTCCAAGGGCAACTACCCGGATGTCAACGAGGTGTTCGACCGCGACGGCTCCGATGCCATGCGGTGGTTCCTCATGTCGTCCCCGATCCTGCGGGGCGGCAACCTGATCGTCACCGAACAAGGCATCCGCGAGGGTGTGCGGCAGGCACTGCTGCCGATGTGGAACGCGTGGAGTTTCCTGCAGCTGTACGCGTCGAAGCCGGGGACGTGGCGGACCGATTCCACCAACGTGCTCGATCGCTACATCCTGGCCAAGTTGGCCGGGACCACGCGCGTCATCACCGAGGCGTTGGAGGCGGTCGACATAGCGGGGGCTTGCGACGAGTTGCGTCAGTTCTGCGACGCTCTGACCAACTGGTACGTGCGGCGCTCTCGTCAGCGCTTCTGGAACGAGGACGCCGACGCGATCGACACCCTCCACACGGTGCTCGAGGTGCTCACCCGCGTCGCGGCACCGATGCTCCCGCTCGTCAGCGAGGTCGTCTGGCGGGGACTCACCGGTGGGCGCTCCGTGCACCTCGCGGACTGGCCGGTGGTCGGTACCGAGCTGCCGGCCGATCCCGAGCTGGTCGCGGCGATGGACGAGGTCCGCACCGTCTGCGGTGCGGCATTGTCGCTGCGCAAGGCGAAGAACCTGCGTGTCCGCCTGCCGCTGCAGGAGCTCACCGTCGCCGCCGACGACGCCGAGCGGCTGCGCCCGTTCGCGGACCTCATCGCCGACGAGGTGAACGTCAAGCGTGTCGATCTCACCGAGAACGTCGACGTGCACGGCCGTTTCGAGCTCGTCGTCAACGCCCGCGTGGCCGGTCCGCGTCTCGGCAAGCAGGTGCAGACGGTCATCAAGGCGGTCAAGGCAGGGGAGTGGAGCGAGACCGACGGGGTCGTCACGGCGGCCGGACTCGAGCTGCTTCCCGAGGAGTTCACCCGTCGCCTCGTCGCGGCGGAACCGGAGTCGACGGCAGCACTGCCGGGTAACGCCGGTCTCGTCGTACTCGACTCGGAGGTCACCGAGGAGCTCGAGGCCGAGGGGTGGGCCAAGGATCGCATCCGCGAGTTCCAGGACGCCCGACGCACGGCGGGTCTGGACGTGTCCGACCGCATCGCGGTGACGGTCGACGTTCCCGCCGAGCGCCGGTCCTGGTTCGACACGCACCGGGATCTCATCGCCGGCGAGATCCTGGCCACCGATCTGCAGGTCGGCGATCCTGGATCGGCAGCAGTCGATCTCGGCGACGGAGTGCGGGCATCGTTGGTGAAGGCCTGACGGTGTGAGCGGCGGGTCGGCCGAGCGCAGCAGACGCTGGGTGCTGCATCTCGACATGGACGCGTTCTTCGCGTCGGTCGAGCAGCTCACCCGGCCGACGTTGCGAGGTCGGCCCGTGCTCGTCGGCGGTGGCGGCGGTCGAGGTGTCGTGGCGGGATGCAGCTACGAGGCACGTGTGTTCGGTGCCCGGTCGGCGATGCCGATGCACCAGGCTCGGCGCCTCGTCGGGCCCGGTGCGGTGGTGGTGCCGCCCCGAGGCAAGGTCTACTCGGCTCTCAGCACCGTCGTCTTCGACACCGTGCGGCGCTCGGTGCCGGTCATCGAACAGCTCTCGCTCGACGAGGCGTTCGGGGAGCCGGCGGAGCTGGCGGGAGCGACTGCCGCCGAGGTCGAGGAGTTCTGCGCCGCGCTTCGTGCTGCGGTGCTGGACGCGTCCGGTCTGGTGGCCTCCATCGGAGCCGGAGCGGGCAAGCAGATCGCCAAGATCGGATCGGGTCTGGCCAAGCCGGACGGCATCCGGGTGGTCTCCCCGGCGGACCAGGGAGGTCTGCTCGAGACCCTGCCGGTGCGGAAGCTGTGGGGCATCGGGCCGGTGGCCGAGGACAAGCTTCGCCGACTGGGAGTGCACACGGTCGGTGCGTTCGCTGCGATGCCGGAGGCGGAGGCGGCGTCCGTGCTCGGCGCCGCCGTCGGCCCCAGCCTCCACCGTCTCGCACGCGGCCTCGACGATCGTCCCGTGGCGGAACGTGCAGAGTCCAAACAGGTCAGCGCCGAGACCACCTTCGCCACCGACATCGTCGACATGGGCGGGTTGCGATCCGCCATCGTCGCGAGCGCGGAGGCCGCCCACACCCGCTTGATGAAGGACGGACGGGCGGCCCGCACCGTCGTCCTCAAGCTCCGCAAGTCCGACATGAGCATCGTGACCCGTTCGGCCACGCTGCCGTACGCGACGGTCGATCTGGCGACGATCGTGGCCACCGCGCAACGACAGGCTCTCGACCCGCGCGAGCTCGGCAGTATCCGTCTCGTGGGTGTGGGCCTCGCCGGCCTGTCGACCGTCCGGCAGGAATCGCTGTTCCCCGAACTCGACCAGGAGGGTCTCGACGTCGACTCCTCGGTCACCGCGGCGGAACCGGCCCCGGTCGTCACCAGCGACGTTCTGCTCTGGCGGCCGGGTCTCGACGTCCGACACGACGAGTACGGGCACGGGTGGGTGCAGGGCGCCGGGCACGACGTGGTGACCGTGCGGTTCGAGACGCGGAGCACGGGCCCCGGGGTGGCGCGGACCTTCTCCGGAGACGACGAACACCTCGCGGTGGCGGATCCCATGGAGAGTCTGGCCTGAGGCTCACGGATCGAGTGCTGCGACCCATCCACGGGGCGCGCACCGCCGAATACGCGTGACTGTGGCGTACGTCGCCGCACCCGTTCGGCGAGGAGTGCTCGTGCCCGACACCGGATTCACACTCTGCACGTCGCGCCCATGGTGAGCGATCAGCGGCACCCCCTCGCCGGACTGCGCGGGGCCGAGTGGGTCGCGGTCTGCGCCGATCTCCTGCACGCGGACGGAGCGACCGCCGTGCTCACCTCCATGCACGCCCCGGACAGCAGGCGCGTGCTGTATCCGACCGGCGATGATGCCGTGCAGCTGGCGGATCTGCAGTACCTCCTGGGCGAGGGGCCGCACGCGGAGACCATGGCGGACGGTCGAATGCACAGCGTGTCGGTCGACTCCGCGTCGGATCGTGCGCGATGGCCACTGCTGGTCGACGCTCTGACCGAGGCGGGAGTGCGATGGGTCCGGACCGTCGCCCTCGGAGCGACCAGCCGGGTCGGCACCCTGCAGTGCCATGGACGCGGTCCCCTCCTCCCACCCGACGAGAGGACCGTGGCGGCAGTCGGCAGGCTCGCCGATGTGCTGGGTGACGAGGTGGTGGCCTCCGGTCTTGCAGGCGTACCAGCGGATCCGGGCGGTGAGTGCGACCTGATCGACACCGCCATCGGTGTCCTCGTCGGTCGTCACCGGGTCGACGCCCACGCGGCGTCGGCAATGCTGCGGGCGGCGGCGTTCGCGGCGGATCGCACGGTGGCCCTCCAGGCCCGAGCCGTTCTCGACGTCTGAGCGGTGTGTCGGCAGCATGTGTCGACGCCCGGGACGACACGAGGAGGTTTCGGCTTCCGAACTGCTCGTCGTGACGGTCTTCCGCGCTCGTTCCTCCCGTGTCCTCGGCGTTTTCGGTGATATGCGAAAAATGCGTTCGTGCAATCGTGATGTGTGCGAACAAGTACTGTCACCCGACATTTCCGTCCGTTACTGTGACCGAGTCCACTCACCCTCGCGGAAAGGCGCGTCATGAATGTCAGACTTCTCGCTCGGGTGTGTGCGGCGGCATCTGTCGCCGCTGCGGCCCTGGTCGTTCCCAACGCTGTGGCCACCGCGGCGCCGTGTGCGGACGTCGACGTCTCGTTCGCACGCGGGACCGGTGAACTGCCCGGACTCGGCATCACCGGTGGACCTTTCACCAGCAGTGTCACCTCCACGCTCGCCGGACGGTCCGTCAGCACCTACGCCGTGAACTACGCTGCCGACTTCTCGCAGGCAAGCGCCGGGCCCGGCTCGCGTGACCTGGTCGCGCACGTGACCTCCGTCGCAGCAGCATGTCCAGCAACACAATTCATCATCGGTGGGTATTCGCAGGGTGCCACTGTGGTCACCAATGCCGTGGGCCTGCGCACCCCGAGCAGTGTCACCGGTTCCGTGCTGCCCGCCGGCGTCGCCGACAGGGTCGAGGCCGTCGTCGTGTTCGGCAACCCGTTCGGTCTGACCGGGAGGACCATCGAGTCCGCGAGCGGCACCTACGGCCCGCGCGCTCGCAGTTTCTGCAACTTCGGAGACCCGGTGTGCCAGATCGGCGGATTCAATTCCTTTGCGCATCTCACCTACGCGAGCAATGGCAGCGCGGGTCAGGGCGCGACATTCGCAGCCTCCCGAATCAGCTGAATCGTTCAGTGTTCGACTGATCGGACCTCGGTGGGCTGAATGCGCGCGATGCATGCGGGTTCGGCGCCGAACCCGGCATCCTCCACCCGGCCAGGGGTTCGCCCCGTGCGCAGCGCGCGGTGTTCTGCGCAGGATGCAGAGTGCGCGCTACCCCGTGCGGTGCGCGCGGTGGCCACCGGCAACCACCGCGCCGGCCGGCGCCGCTCACCCTGTGACCCCTCTCGAGGGTGGGACGAGCTTTACCGTTTCCTCAGAACTGGTCGGTAAGGTCTGGCCCGACGCTCGATACCGAGTCAACTCACGAGATGTAAGGACGTACACGTGAAGCTTCCCCGTACCGGACGCGCACTGGTGGCAGGCATGGCAGTCGCCGCCGCCCTGACGATGACGGCGTGCAGCAGCGGCGAGGACGGCGGCACCACGGACGCCACCACGTCGGCAGCCACCACCTCCAGCGCAGTCGCCGAGGCACCGTCCGATCTCCCCCCGGTTCCCACCGCCGAGGAGCTGAACACGCGCCTGCAGGAGAGCCTTGATCCCAACGTGCCGCTCGAGCAGAAGATTCAGTACGTGCAGGGCGCGGAAGCCGATCCGGAGCTCATCAACAAGGTCGCCGAGGCCGCTCGCGTGAACAACGCCAAGATTCAGGTTCTCGACGTCACGGATCTGGGCGACGGCACCCTGAGCTCGAACGCCACCATCGACCTCGGTGGCCAGGTCAACCCGCTCCAGGTCGCCTACGTGGCCGAGGACGGCGAGTGGAAGCTGTCGAAGGACAACGCCTGCGCGATCGTGTCGCTGGCACAGCTGACCTCCCCGGCCTGCACCGCCTGACACCGCAGTACCGACCACACGACGCCGGCATCACCTTCGGGTGGTGCCGGCGTCGTCGTGTCTCAGCGCAATCGATCGGCGGCGGTGCGCGCGAGCGTCCGCACCAGGTCGGGATCGACCGGCTCCGTTCCGGTGGCCACCAGTTGGGTGACGGTCGATCCGGAGACGGTGAGGATCGCGTCCGTCGTCAGGGCGACGCCGTCACTGCTCACCGCGAGTCGCACCGCGACGGATGCGTCGCCCATCGGGGGAACGTCCGTGAGCAGGGTCGAGGAGCCGACTCGGTAGTCCACTCGTACACCGTCGGCGTCCGTCCCACTGAAGGTCGCGCATCTCGTGAGGGAGTCCTGAACGGCCGCGAATGCCGTGAGTGCGCCGGAACCGTCGTAGCTCGCGGCGTCCTGGTCGATCGACGAGAAGTCGGGCCCGCCGTAGGAGACGGACGCCGCGCTGATGACGCCAGGTACCTGAGTGGCGATCGGTGCCAGCACCGCGGCGCATTCGGCGGGGTCGGTGCTCGATCGATCCTCCGCGGTCGCTCCGGGCGCACTCGTGTCCAGCGGTGGCAGGTCGTACCCGGTGTAGCCGGGTGGGAGATCAGCGATGCTCAGCAACCGCCCGGCGAGCAGAGCACTGTCGGTGATCGGGCCGGCGCCCGTGGTGGCCGACGGCGGCGGGACAGGGGTGAAGGCCGGGAGCCCGACGGTGGGCGCCTCGGGCGCGGCGTCGCTCGGTGCATCGCCGGCGTCCCGGTCGGTGCCGCATCCGACGAGCACCACCGCGAGTGCTGCCGCAGCCGCACTCAGTCGCCTCAGCTCCACGTCACCGTGTTGCTGGTGGTCTGCTTCAACGTCGTCTGGCTGTTCGCGTCCCGGTAGACCTGATCGCCGCCGACGGTCACGGTGCCGCCCAGCGGAAGTGGCCTTGCCGGATCGATACGGAGCTGTCCCTGGCCGGCCATGACGAACGACTCGATGTTCAGGGTGCCCTGCTCGTCGGGCAGCTGCCAGATCGGTTCCTCCGGCGACTGGGTCACGGCGACGTCGACCGTCGCGACGCCGTCGTCGAACGAGGTGAGTGTCACCGTTGTCGTCTGCAGCAGCGAGATCCCGCTGACGACCTCCTGGGTGACGGTCCATCTCGCGCCGACGCCGATGGGTTCCGCCGGGAACGGGACGGCGCGGTACACCGCTTGCGACAGCGCCTGCTCGACGGCTGATCGGGCGATGTCCTGAGCGTCCGGCGACGGGTCGATGGTGAGCGCGGTGACGGCACCCGACGCGGTGGTCGCGAAGCCCGCGGAGGATCCCGCCGTGGGTCCGAGGCTCGCCTGCAGGGTGGCGTCCGACGTGGTCGCCGCGCCGAGCGTCATGTCGACCTGGAGGCCGTCGCTTCCGGCGGCCGTCCGAGAGGTCGCTGTCATGGGCAGCGTCAGCGGCGGCGTCGAGAAGTCCTGTGCCTCGGCCGCGTCGATCTGTTGGCTGATCGTCGATTCGGCGACGAGTGTCGCGGTCTGCTCGGTCTCCGACGGGGCCGCGGCGACGACGGCCCGCGGCTCGGCTCCGGCATCGACCAGCGTGGTGGTGACGGCGGAGACCGGGAGGGTGACCGCGGACGTACTGGGCGTCAGCTCCTCGGTCGCGGGTACGTCGGTGTCGGTCCCGCACGCCCCGAGCGAGAGGACGACGGTGACCGCTGCCGCGGCGACGAGGGTGGTGGAGCGTCTGCGGGGTCGTGTCGAGAGCAGTGTCACGGGCCCGAGGTTAGCGTCGGATCCTGAGCGGCCGGTGAGCGGTGAGGTCAGGTAGTGGACAATGGTGCCGTGACCGACGTGGAGAATCCGGACCGACCCCTGGCCCGACGCACCCGACGGCTGTTCGCTGTCGCGGCGGTCGTGCTCGCCCTGGACCTGCTCACGAAGATCGTCGCGGTCGCCGTCATCGAGCCCGGTCGACCGATCGAGATCATCGGTGACACCGTGACCCTGCGCATGGTGCGCAACGCCGGCGCGGCGTTCTCGATGGCCACGGGCATGACCTGGCTGCTGACGCTGGTGGCCGTCGCCGTCGTGGTGGGCGTGATCCGCATCGGACGCACCCTCCGCTCCGGCTGGTGGGCCGTGGGCCTCGGCCTGGTGCTGGGCGGCGCGCTGGGCAATCTGATCGACCGGTTCTTCCGTTCCCCGGGCCCACTGCAGGGCCACGTCGTGGATTTCGTGTCCATCGGCTGGTGGCCGGTGTTCAACGTCGCCGATTCCGCCATCGTCTGCGGTGCCGTTCTGCTGGTGATCATCACGCTGTTCGGGATCGAGCCGGACGGGACTCGCCGCACGGACGACAAGAACGACGACCACGAGGTCACCGAGAATGCCGCGGCGACCGAATCGGAGAAGAAGGCGTGAGGGAGACACGGTCGATGCCCGTTCCGGACGGGCTCGACGGCATGCGTGTGGACGCGGGACTGGCTCGGCTGCTGGGGTTGTCGCGGACCGTCGTCGCGACCCTCGCCGAGGAGGGTGCCGTCCAGGTCGACGGTTCCATTGTGGCGAAGTCCGACCGCCTCGGCGGCGGCACGTGGCTCGAGGTGGAGCTGCCCGAGCCCGCGCGTCCGTTGACCATCGAGGCGCAGCCGGTGCCGGGCATGGAGATCCTGTACTCGGACGACCACATCGTCGTCGTGGACAAGCCGGTCGGAGTGGCGGCACACGCGAGTGTGGGCTGGACGGGACCGACGGTGATCGGTGGTCTCGCGGCCGCGGGATTCCGCATCTCGACATCGGGTGTCCACGAGCGTCAGGGCATCGTGCACCGTCTCGACGTGGGCACGTCCGGTGTGATGGTGGTGGCGACCTCGGAGCATGCCTACACCGTGCTCAAGCGCGCCTTCAAGGAGCGCACCATCGACAAGCGCTATCACGCTCTGGTGCAGGGACATCCGGACCCGAGCAGCGGAACCGTCGATGCGCCCATCGGACGACACCGCAGCAACGACTGGAAGTTCGCCGTCACGGCCGACGGCAAGCCCAGCATCACCCACTACGACACGGTCGAGGCGTTCCAGGCCGCGAGCCTGCTGGACGTGCATCTCGAGACCGGGCGCACTCACCAGATCCGGGTGCACTTCTCGGCGTTGCGGCATCCGTGCTGCGGCGATCTGACCTACGGCGCCGATCCGCGCCTTGCCGAACGACTCGGCCTCGAACGCCAGTGGCTGCACGCCCGCGCGCTCGGGTTCACTCATCCCGGTGACGGCCGCTACGTGGAGTTCTCGAGCCCGTACCCGGCGGATCTGCAGCACGCACTGGACGTGTTGAGAGCGGGCTGAGACGCGTGCGCGCCGTGTCCGCGGCGTCGGTCGTCGCGCTGATCGTCGCGGTGCTCGTGCTCGGTGTCCTCGACCCGGTCCGTGTTTCGTCGGTTCGCACCGACGCCCTCGGTCCGGACAACGAGGAGACCGCCGCGCAGTACGTGGCTCGGGTGGACCCGCCCTCCGGCGACGGAGATCGGTGGGCGCTGGTGTCCTTCACACGGTCGGTGCGTGCCGACGAGATCGCGCCCACCGTCGACGGAATCAGGGTCTCGGTCGTCCACGTGCACGTGCCGATCGACCGCGTGCAGACCCCGCTCGTGGTGGTCCCGGTGCCGGACACCGACTCCGTGCTCGCGTCGTCCGTCCGCCTCGCCGCCGGCATGGTTCCGCCCGGACGCGACGAGCGCGGGAACGCGATCGCGACCGTGGTGAGCTCCCGCCTGCAGGCCGACTGTGTGTGCGTCGCAAGTGTTCTGGTACGTGCAAGTGTCCCGGAGCTCGCCGCGCTCACCGGCCGGGACGGCATCCGCGCAGTCGAGGCGTTGCCGGGGGACGCGGTCTACGGCCGGTTCGCGGTGGCACCGTTGTATCCCGAACGCGACGGCGACGCGGTGCAGCCCGACGACGGCCCGGTTCCCGCCTCCTGACCTCAGGACCCGAGACGGCCGAATCCGAGCACGGCGGAGTCGCCCGCCCAGTCCAGATCATGGATGCGGATCCCGCCCATCTCGTTGCCGCCGACGGTCGTGACCGTGTCGCCGTCCACCGCGACCACGATGTTGGTGTGCTGGCCGAGGAGCAGATCTCCGACGGGCCCACCCGACTCGTACAGGACGACGTCGCCGACCGCGGGGGAGTGGTCGCCGACCGGCGCGAAACGGCCCCGCTCCTGGTAGTACTCCGTCAACGTGTAGACACCGGGAATGCGCCACCCACCCGAGTGTGGATTGGTGAACGGCTGACCGGCTTCCCGCATCACGTGGCTGACGAAGTCGGCGCACCAGGCCTCGTCGACACCCTCGGAGTAGAACGTGGCAGGGCGGGGATCGCGATACTCGCGCTCCACCACCTCGAGCACGCGCTGCTGCGTGGGAGACAGGGACGCGTCGACCGCCGGGAAATCGGCGCTGTCCCACGGGTACCACCGCTCGGGCGCGGTCCACAGCACCGTCGCGAGTGCGACCACCGCGACGGCGACGATGCCGGCGACGGTACGGCGTGTGCGGGTGGTGGTGGGCATGCTCCGACGCTACCGAGCCAGGCCCTCGTGGTCCGGTCAGCGGCGCGGATCTTCACGGAACCCTCACATGATGGACTGGGGTCATGAGACGTGTGGGCCGCCGACATCTGATCCGTGCCGTCGGCGGGTCCGCCGCGGCGGTGCTCGTCGTCGTGCTCGGATCGGCGGCGTGGATCGCCGCCTCGTCCCACGGTCGGCTGTACACGGCGGACACCGCGCCGAGCGCTCCCGTCGCCATCGTGTTGGGCGCTAGGGTCCAGGACGGCGAACCGTCGTCGTTCCTCGCCGGTCGTCTCGACGCGGCACTCGACCTGGTGCGGCGCGGTACCGTGCGCGCACTTCTGTTGTCGGGCAACGCCGCCGGCACGTCGGGTGACGAGCTGGAGGTGATGACGCGCTACCTGGTGCGCCGCGGCGTCGACCCCGACCGCATCGTGGCCGACCCGTACGGACTGACGACCCACGACACCTGTCGACTTGCCGTGGCGACGTACGGAGTGTCGACGGCCCTCATCGTCAGTCAGGACACCCATGCCGCACGTGCGGTCGCTCTGTGCCGAGCGGCGGGGATCGACGCCGCCGGCGTCGTCGCGCTCTGCGACTGTTCCCGGCGCTCGCTGCTGCGGCAGTTCGTACGCGAGATGCTCGCGCGTCCCAAGGCCGTGCTGGACGTGCTCCGCGGCTCCGCGCCCGCGGTGCAGTCGCCACCGACCGACGCGGTGCGCCGCGCCGTCGAGATCGGCTGACGCGGAACCACGGACTGCGCGGCATTGTTCCCGCTCCCGCTTCCACCGACATCGCCGGAGGTGTGGGCGTGAAACCGACCCGGGCGGCCGAGGCGTTCGGCGACCTGGACACCGATGTGCGGCAACAGCTCCGGCGCATCGAGCTCAGTCCGTTCGTCTCGCGGACGACGTCGTTGCGCGGCTTCGTGTTCGACGTGGCGAGCGGTGAGCTGCGTGAGGTTCAGCCGGCCTGATCGAGCGTGTCGGTCAGCCTGCGCTGCCGCGGCGGGCCTTCTCCAGCGCGGCCAGTGTCGACATGACGGTGGCGCGCTGGCGCTGCAGGTCGCTGAGCCGGGCACGCGCGGGCAGACCCGACGACGCCTCGGCGTCGGCGATGCCGGCCTCGATGGCGGTGAGCTGCTCGAGCAGACCGGTCACGCGGTCGGCGAGCACGGCGACGTCCACCGTGCTGACGGCACCCGACGGAGCTGAGGACGCCGAGCGGGACGGGGTGGTGCGGACGGCGGCGGACGCACCGGCGCGGGCCGAGGCCTTCCGGACGTCGGCGGCCGCGGGACGCTTCGGCAGGCGGACCCGGTCGAGAGCGGCACGCGCACTGCGAGCCGCGGTGCGGTGCTCGAGTTCCTCGTCGTCGTCGGACGTCACCGCGCCGCCCAGGGGACGCAGGCCGTACATGCCGATGAAGCGACGCGCCGCGTCGATCGTGTTCTCGTGTTCACGGCACTCACCGCACCGGGGCTCGTCCCGGTAGATCTCGATGTCGGTCCGGCTGCCGCACCACACGCAGCCGCCGGGACTCCACCGCCGGGTGACGGGGGTGTCGTCCGCAGCGGTGTCGTGGGGTGAGGTGGTGGTCATCGTGGAGGAGGCGCCGGAGCCGAGATTTCGATCGTCGATCACGTCGAACCAGCGTAGTGCACGACACGAGGCCCGAGGAGCGGGAGCGGCTGTCGCCTCGTGCTTTTCGCGTCGTCGGTGACCAACGTCATGACACACCCGGCTCCGCTCGGTCGTGTCATCGGCGTGTCGCGTCAGCAGACTCGTCGGTCTTCCCCCGGGGCTCCCGACCGTCCATACTCGGCAGTCGTGAGCACACTCGAAGTCACGACCGTCGCCGACGGCGTCCACGTCGCGTTCGGGCCGGACGTCAACTGGACACTGTTGGTCGACGGCGAGGACGTGACGCTGGTCGACTCGGGATATCCGCGGTACGTCGGTGCGGTCGTCGAATCGCTCCGTCGTGTCGGTCGGCGTCCGGAGGACGTGCGGGCGATCCTGCTGACGCACGCGCACATCGACCACATCGGCGGCGCCGGCCACTTCGCCTCGACGTACGGCACGCCGGTGCTCACCTCGGACACCGAGGCGCGGCACGCTCGGCGCGAGTTTCTCGAACAGGCATCGCCGCTCGACGTGGCACGTAATGTCTGGCGACGCGGCGCACTCGCGTGGACGGTGCGTATCGCCCGCGCGGGGGGAACCGAATCGGGCGCCGTCGCCGATGCCGAGGGTTTCGACTCCGTCGTCGGATCCGTGCCGGGCGGGCCGCTGGACCTCCCCTGCGGGCCGGTGCCGCTCGACACCTCGGGACACACGTCCGGTCACACGGGGTATCACGTGCCGGGAGCGGGGGCCGTTCTCAGCGGTGACGCTCTGATCACGGGACACGCTCTGAGCGTTCGGACCGGACCGCAGATGCTGCCGCCCCTGTTCGCGCACGACCGGCCGCGGGAGTTCGACGCGCTCGACGCCTTCGTCGGCCTGGACGCCGATGTTCTGATTCCCGGACACGGGGGAGTGCATCGCGGATCCGTCGACGACGCGGTGCGGCGAGTACGGTCCGCCCGCGCCTGAACCGGTCGCCGTCAGCGCGGGCGGCGAATACGGATGGGGCCCTTGGCCGTCGACGGGTCGACCACGTTCCCGCCCTGCGTGATCTCCGCCTCGCCCGAGGCGACGAGACGGCGGGCAGCGCGGCGGACGGGTTCCATCAGGGGCCGCCAGTCGTCCGGCGCCACGGTGCGAGCCACGTCGGAGGGACAGATCGACGAATCGCGAGCGCGACTGTCGAGCAGCCGCCGGATCGCGTCCTCGAGACCGTCGTCGGCTCCCGCGGAGCCGGTGCGTCGACAGGCGTCGCTGCAGTACTTCACCGAGTCCCAGTCGCGTTCCCACTTCTTGCGCCACTCGATCCGTCGACCGCAGACGACGCAGGTCTTGTCCGCCCGAGCCTCGGCCTCGCCGCTCGGTGCCTTCTTCCTGTGTGCCACCTCGTCGATTGTGCACCGGTCGGGGATAGCGTGAGCGCGTGCGCAGTCTCACGTCCTCTCTCGGCTCCCGGCGCGATGGAGCTCCCCGGTCGTCCTCCAGCGTCGGCATGGCCAGCGGTGTCGGTGCGTACGGACTGTGGGGACTGTTCCCGGCCTTCTTCGGCGTGCTGTCCTTCGCCGGACCGGTCGAGGTCCTCGCGCACCGCATCGTGTGGACGCTGGTGCTCATGCTCGTCGTCCTGGCGGTGCTGGGACGCCTGTCCACGCTGCGCGGTCTCCCGGCGCGCACGTGGGGTGTGGTGGCGTTGTCGTCGGCGTTCATCTCGATCAACTGGGGCGTGTACATCTACGCGGTCTCCCAGGACCGGGTGGTCGAGGCGGCCCTGGGATACTTCGTCAATCCGCTCGTCAGCGTCCTGCTCGGCGTCGTGGTGTTCCGGGAGCGGCTGGGGCGCGCGCAGATCGCGGCCCTCGCGCTGGCCTTCGTCGCGGTGGTCGTGCTCACCGTCGACTACGGACGGCCTCCCGTCATCGCCCTCACCCTGGCCTTCTCGTTCGCGCTCTACGGCGTCATGAAGAAGGTGGTCCGACTCGAACCCACCACGTCGCTGACCGCGGAGGGGCTCGTGGGAGCGCCGATCGCGATCGGTTACCTGGTGGTGCTGGGCGTCACCGGGGGAGCGAGCGCCCTCTCGCTCGGGGTGCCGCACGCCCTGCTGCTCGTCCTCGCCGGGCCCGTCACCGCACTGCCGCTGCTGCTGTTCGGGGTCGCCGCGCAGAAGCTGCCGTTGGTCACCCTCGGTCTGCTGCAGTACCTGACACCGGGCCTGCAGCTCGCGTGGGGAGTGCTGGTGCTGAACGAGGACATGCCCGCGTCGCGGTGGATCGGTTTCGCACTCATCTGGTGCGCGCTGGCGATCTTCACGGTCGACTCCGTGCGGCGTCTGCGGGCGCATCGCGTGGCGTCGGTGCCGGTCGAGGCGGCGTCCGCGGACACCCCGCGCTAGTCCTCATCCGTCACAGTCGTCACACGCCGCGTGTGCGGAGAATGTTGTCGGCCCGACGACCTAGAGTGGCTCCCGTGTCGGACTTCGTTCATCTCCACAATCACACCGAGTACTCCATGCTGGACGGGGCGGCGAAGATCGCGCCGATGTTCGCGGAGGCCCAGCGCCTGGGGATGAGCGCGGTCGGGATGACCGACCACGGCAACATGTACGGGGCCAGTGAGTTCTACAACGAGGCCAAGAAGGCCGGGGTCAAGCCCATCATCGGGATCGAGGCTTACGTCGCCCCGGAGTCCCGTTTCACCAAGAAGCGGGTGCTGTGGGGAGACCGCAGCCAGAAGTCGGACGACGTCTCGGGCAGCGGCGCGTACACGCACATGACGATGGTGGCGGAGAACGCGACGGGTCTGCGCAACCTGTTCAAGCTGTCGTCCCTCGCGTCCACCGAAGGACAGCTGGGCAAGTGGGCGCGCATGGACGAGGAGATCATCGCCAACCACGCCGAGGGCATCATCGCCACCACCGGCTGCCCGTCCGGCGAGATCCAGACGCGGCTTCGCCTGGGCCACGAGCGTGAGGCGCTCGAGGCGGCGGCCAAGTGGCAGGAGATCTGGGGCCCCGACAACTTCTTCCTCGAACTGATGGACCACGGTCTGTCCATCGAGCGGCGGGTGCGAGAAGGACTGCTGAGTATCGGGCAGCAGCTCGGCATCCCCCCGCTCGCGACCAACGACTGCCATTACGTCACCAAGGACGCGTCGGTCAATCACGAAGCGCTGCTGTGTATCCAGACCGGCAAGACGCTGAGCGACCCCACCCGGTTCAAGTTCGACGGCGACGGCTACTACCTCAAGTCCGCGGAGGAGATGCGCGCCCTCTGGGACGACGAGGTGCCGGGTGCGTGCGATTCCACGCTGCTCATCGCCGAGCGCGTCCAGTCCTACGACGAGGTGTGGGAGCACCGCGACCGGATGCCGGTGTTCCCGGTGCCGGAGGGCTACACGCAGGGCACCTGGCTCCGCAAGGAGGTCATGGACGGCCTGCACCGCCGGTTCCCCGACGGTCCGACGGAGGAGTATCTCTCCCGCGCGGACTACGAGATCAGCGTCATCCTCGAGATGGGTTTCCCGGCCTACTTCCTCGTCGTCGGTGACCTCATCAACCACGCCAAGGAGGTCGGCATCCGCGTCGGCCCCGGTCGAGGTTCGGCGGCCGGGTCGCTCGTCGCCTACGCGATGGGCATCACCAACATCGACCCGCTCCCGCACGGTCTGCTGTTCGAGCGGTTCCTCAATCCCGAGCGCGTCTCCATGCCCGACATCGACATCGACTTCGACGATCGCCGACGCGGCGAGATGGTGCGCTACGCCACCGAGAAGTGGGGCAGTGATCGTGTCGCGCAGGTGATCACGTTCGGCACCATCAAGACGAAGGCCGCCATCAAGGACTCGGCCCGCGTGCAGTTCGGGCAGCCGGGCTTCGCCATCGCCGACCAGATCACCAAGGCGCTGCCCCCGCCCGTGATGGCGAAGGACATCTCGGTCGCGGGCATCACCGATCCGACGCACGAGCGGTACAAGGAGGCCACCGAGGTCCGCTCGCTGATCGACTCGAACCCCGACGTCGCGAAGATCTACCAGACGGCCAAGGGTCTCGAGGGGCTGATCCGCAACGCCGGCGTCCACGCCTGCGCGGTCATCATGTCCTCGGAGCCGCTCACCGACGCCATCCCGGTGTGGAAGCGTCCGCAGGACGGCGCCATCATCACCGGCTGGGACTACCCGTCCTGCGAGGCCATCGGCCTGCTGAAGATGGACTTCCTGGGGCTGCGCAACCTCACGGTCATCGGTGACGCCATCGACAACATCAAGGCCAATCGTGGCATCGACATCGACCTCGACGCCCTGCCTCTCGATGATCCGGCGACGTTCGAATTGCTCTCACGCGGAGACACTCTCGGCGTGTTCCAGCTCGACGGCAGCGCGATGCGAGACCTGCTGCGCAAGATGCAGCCCACCGGATTCGAGGACATCGTCGCCGTCCTGGCGCTCTACCGGCCCGGTCCGATGGGCATGAACTCGCACAACGACTACGCCGATCGCAAGAACGGCCGTCAAGAAGTCAAGCCGATTCACGCCGAACTCGAGGAACCGCTGAAGGTCATCCTCGGCGAGACGTACGGCCTGGTGGTCTACCAGGAGCAGATCATGCAGCTGGCGCAGAAGGTCGCCGGATACTCGCTCGGCCAGGCCGACCTGCTGCGGCGCGCCATGGGAAAGAAGAAGCTGTCCGAGCTGGAGAAGGCGTACGCCGGATTCCGCCAGGGCATGCTGGACAACGATTTCTCCGAGGCCGCCATCAAGGCGCTCTGGGACACCGTGCTCCCGTTCGCCGGCTACGCGTTCAACAAGTCGCACTCGGCGGGGTACGGGCTGGTGTCCTACTGGACGGCGTATCTCAAGGCCAACTACCCGGCCGAGTACATGGCCGGACTGCTCACCAGTGTCGGCGACGACAAGGACAAGGCGGCGATCTATCTCGCCGACTGCAGGCGGCTCGGCATCACCGTGCTGCCGCCGGACGTCAACGAGTCCGAGCTCAACTTCGCCTCGGTGGGCGAGGACATCCGCTTCGGTATGGGCGCGGTGCGCAACGTGGGTGCCAACGTCGTGGCCTCCATCATCGCGGCGCGCAAGGAGAAGGGTAAGTTCACCGACTTCTCCGACTACCTGGCCAAGATCGACGCCACCGCCTGCAACAAGAAGGTCACCGAGTCTCTCGTCAAGGCCGGTGGGTTCGACTCGCTCGACCACCCGCGCAAAGGTCTGATGCTGATCCACGCCGACGCCATCGACTCGGTGCTCGGCACCAAGAAGGCGGAGGCCATCGGCCAGTTCGACCTGTTCGGCGGCGTCGACGCCGACGAGTCCATCACCTCCGTCTTCAACGTGAAGATCCCGGCCGAGGAGTGGGACAGCAAGCACCGCCTCGCGCTGGAGCGGGAGATGTTGGGGCTGTACGTGTCCGGGCATCCGCTGAACGGGGTCGAGCACGTGCTCGCCGCGCAGTCGGACACCGCCATTCCCACGATCCTCGAGGGCAGTCTGAAGGACGGCACGCAGGTCACGGTGGGCGGCATTCTGGCGTCGGTCAACCGACGGGTGAACAAGAACGGTCTGACCTGGGCGTCCGCCCAGCTCGAGGATCTCACCGGCGGTATCGAGGTGCTGTTCTTCCCGCAGGCGTACTCGGTGTTCGGGGCCGACGTCGCCGAGGACGCCGTGGTGCTGGTGAAGGCCAGGGTGTCGGCTCGGGACGATCGGATCTCGCTCATCGCGAACGACATCGCGGTTCCCGATCTGTCGTCCGTCGGTGTCGCCAAGCCCGTCGCCGTCAGCTTGCCGACGCGTCAGTGCACCGCGGACAAGGTCGGGGCGCTCAAGCGGGTGCTGGCCAGCCATCCCGGCACCACCGACGTGCACCTGCGCCTCATCAGTGGCGACCGGGTCACCATGCTCAAGGTGGACGAGAAGCTGCGCGTCACACCGTCGTCGGCGCTGATGGGCGATCTCAAGGCGCTGCTCGGACCCGGCTGCCTCACCGTCTGACGCTGCTTCACCGTCGGACGCCGGCCGACCGCTCGACGGCCGCCGAGAGGTAGGCATCGGGATCGACGCCGAACGGGTTGTCCCGCAAGCCCTCCGCGATGACGTCGCGGTAGCGGTCGGCCGGCACTCCGCGTTCTCGCACGTGGCTCGACGTCAGAGTCATCGCCGGGACGCCGTCGATGTCGTCCAGGCGCAGTGCCGCGTCGTACTTGCCGCGATGCGGCTCGGACGACACCTCGACGGGCAGCAGCGCCCACGCTCCCGGCCGTGTCGGTGCGGACGCGCGGACGTCGAGTGTCTGCTCCGTCTGCGCGTTCTCCACCGTCGCGATGTGGTCGAGGGCGGCCCAGTCCAGTAGGTAGGCGCGGGCGATGGAGTCGGAGTCGGAGTCGGATTCGGGGGAGAGCGCGAGCGAGAGGAACGCGGACGCTCCGGTCCACCGCGCCGAGACGCCGGCGAAGTACACCGCGTGCGGCACGGTGATCCAGCGATGCTCGCGCGGAGGCGAGAGTGTCCGAGGAGTGGCGTGTGCACCGAATCTGCTGTCTGACGCGGAGCCACCCAGGTAGGCGTCGAGGCGTGCGGGCAGGGTGTTCGAACCGTAGCCGACGTACCAGACGAGCTCGTGACTGTTCACAGGAACGGACGGTACCGTCGGATCGTCACGCCGAACTCGACCGAAAGGGACGACCCCCATGATCACCAACTTCATCAACGCCGTGCTCGAACTCGTCGGAGGCATCGCCGCCGGGAGCAGCGGTCTCTACCTGGCCCCCGGTGTCCTGCCGTTCGGTTCCTGATCCGCGGCCGGACCACGCGAACGCCGACGGGGCGCCCACATGGAATGGGCGCCCCGTCGGCGTCTGTCCGTGATCAGTGTCGGGTGCGGAACCGCTCGGTCGCGCCGAGGGCCCACCACAGCGTCACGCCGACAGCGGCGGAGGTGAGGACTGCCGTCTGCATGCTGACGGACAGTGCGAGAGCGGCGAAGAGGATGACGGCGACCATGATGCTCTCGAGCTTGTAGAGCGGCCAGTCGGTGCCGGCCACGTCCACGGTACGAACGCTGGTCGAGTGCCGCGGGCGTGTGAACTGCAGGTCGACCGTGGTCATGTTCGCCTCCCGAACCATTCGTGTTCCGTGTGCCATGCGTTGCTCCCCAGGCTACACGTACATGGAAGTTAGGGCGACCGAAACCTGCTGATCACCCTGCGGATGGTTGCCGGAGACCGCCGAGGTGTGTGTACTGGGATCATGCCGCTGCACGGAGAGTACGAGCCGAGTCCGTCCACCTGGGCCGCCAATCAGGCCGACCTGTACGAGAGCTCGGGAGGGACCGAGGGCACCGAGATGCGGGGGATGCCCGTCATCCTCCTCACGACCATCGGGAACAAGACGGGGAAGCTGCGTCGCACCCCGCTGATGCGCGTCGAACACGACGGTGCGTACGCGGCCGTCGCCTCGCTCGGCGGAGCGCCCAAGCACCCGGTCTGGTACTTCAACGTGATCGCGGATCCGCACGTGGAACTGCGCGACAAGACCGAGAAGTGGGACATGGTCGCGCGTGAGGTCCACGGCGAGGAGAAGGAGCAGTGGTGGGAGCGTGCGGTCGCCGCATACCCCGACTACGCGGACTATCAGAAGAAGACCGACCGCGAGATTCCGGTCTTCGTGCTCGAGCGGGCCTGAGCGCTGATTCGTCGCCCTCGTCCGCGGCCGTTCCGCAGGTGAGGGTGGGTCGGTGGTCGTCGCACCACCGTGGCAGCATGTTCGTGTGACCGAGACGACGAGCCGTACCGACGCCGCTGCGCCGACCGCAGACGACATCGATGCCGCGGTCGTACGGCTGCGGGACGTGGCTGCCCGGACTCCCCTCGAGTACTGCGACCGACTGTCCGAGCAGACCGGCGCACGGATCCACCTCAAACGCGAGGATCTCCAGCGCGTGCGCTCGTACAAGTTGCGCGGCGCGTACAACCTCATGCTGCAACTCGACGACGACGAGCGCGCGGTCGGCGTCGTGGCGGCGAGCGCCGGTAATCACGCGCAGGGCGTCGCGTTCGCGTGCCGGGCGCTCGGCATCCGCGGTCGGATCTACGTTCCGACGAACACCCCGAGGCAGAAGCGCGACCGTATCGCCTTCCACGGCGGCGACATGGTGCAGGTCATCAGCGTCGGCTCTACGTTCGATGCGGCCGCCGCGGCCGCTCTCGCGGATGTCCGCACCACCGGCGCCACCATCGTGCCCCCGTTCGACGACCCGAGGACCGTGGCCGGACAGGGCACCATCGCCGCCGAGATCCTGGATCAGCTCGGTGCGGTTCCGGACATCGTCGTGGTCGCGGTGGGCGGCGGTGGGTGCATGACAGGAGTGTCGGCATACCTCGCCGAGCGGTCCCCGAGCACGTCTGTCGTGGGTGCGGAGCCCACGGGCGCCGCGTCCATGGCAGCTGCCCTCATGGCCGGCGGCCCGGTCACACTCGACGAGATCGACCCGTTCGTCGACGGCGCTGCCGTGCGCAGGATCGGCGATCTGCCGTACCGGGTCGTGTCGTCGCTCGGCGCGACCGTCGAGTCACACGCCTCGGTCCCGGTCGGCGCCGGTCACGACGGACGCGGATCCGTGGTGGTCACGCAGGTGGACGAGGGTGCCATCTGCACGGCCATGCTGGATCTCTACCAGAGCGAGGGCATCATCGCGGAACCCGCCGGCGCACTGTCGGTCGCCGCGCTGTCGCAGATCGACATCCCGGCCGGATCCTCCGTCGTGTGCCTGATCTCGGGCGGCAACAACGACGTCTCGCGCTACGGAGAGATTCTCGAGCGTTCGCTCGTGCACAAGGGGCTCAAGCACTACTTCCTCGTCGACTTCCCGCAGGAGCCGGGCGCCCTGCGAACGTTCCTCGACGTCGTGCTCGGTCCGGACGACGACGTGACGTTGTTCGAGTACGTCAAGCGCAACAACCGTGAGACGGGTGCCGCGCTGGTCGGTATCGAGCTCGGCTCGGCCACCGGACTGTCGTCGCTCCTCGAGCGCATGGAGACGTCGCCGATGCACGTCGAGCACCTCGAGCCCGGGTCACCCGCGTACCGCTATCTCACCTGAGTCGTCAGGCGGGACCGGTGCTCCCAGTATCGGCACCGAGGAGCCGGTCGACCACCTCGCGGTGCAGGTCGGGCGGTGTGTGCGGAAGACCGAGCAGCGCGGCGAGGTAGATGCCGTCACCCACCAGACGGACGATCTCGGCCTGCACCGGATCGGTCACCTCGCGCTGCAGCGCGCGGTCCCACATGCCCATCACCTCGATGACGGCCTGCTGCACCTCGCCGGGCCGCCCGTCGATGCTGCGCAGTGCGGCGAGGGTGGAGCGGTAGAGCGCGATCTCCTCGTCGGACGAGGCGTCGGGTGGTTGCAGATAGAACTGCGCCAGTGAGGTGCCGGCGGCCTCCGCCTCGATGCGCTGGGCGTCGGAGCGTTCACCGAGGCGCCGCACCAGCGCGGCCACCATTGCGTCCTTGCTCGGAAAGTGGTACAGCAGACCGCCTTTCGAGACGCCGGCGCGCGAGGCCACGGCTTCGAGGGTGGCCTTGTCCGCTCCGTCGCCGAGGAGCAGCGACTCGAGGGCGTCCAGGATGCGGTCGCGTGTGCCGGCTGCCATGACATGCACTGTACCGGCCGGACGGTTGTTGCTACGCTGTGGGAGTCCGTCGACTGTACCGTCCAGACGGTAAATGAAAGAGGTGTGTCGTGTCCGTGTCCCCGGCGGCGTCCGTTCAGCCGAACCCCGATGGTCTCGAGCCGACCGGCGCGACGCGCCGCGACTGGCTCGGCCTGGTGGTGCTGGCGGGTGCCGTGATGCTCATCGCCGTCGACGGCACCGTGCTCGACATCGCGCTGCCGTTCCTCAGTGCCGATCTCCGCCCCAGCAGCACCGAGTTGCTGTGGATCATCGACGTCTACTCGTTCGTCCTCGCCGGTCTGCTGGTCACCATGGGTACGCTCGGCGACCGCATCGGGCGGCGCAGACTGCTCCTGATCGGAGCGGTCGGCTTCGGTCTGTCCTCGGTGCTCGCCGCCTTCGCTGTGGACCCCGCGATGTTGATCGCCGCCCGTGTGCTGCAGGGCATTTCGGGTGCGACGTTGATGCCCGCCACCCTGGGCCTGATCCGCGCGGGGTTCCAGGTACGGCGTCAACGCACCCTCGCGATCGGTGTCTGGGGCGCGATGGCCGGCGGCGGTGCGGCGGCGGGACCACTGGTCGGTGGTTGGCTTCTCGAGCACTTCTGGTGGGGTTCGGTCTTTCTGATCAACGTGCCGATCATGATCGCGCTGGTCGTCGTCGGTCCGTTCACCATTCCGGAGTCCAAGGACCCGGAGCCCGGCCGATTCGACGTACTCAGTGCTGCATTGTCCATTCTCGCGATCGTTCCCGTCGTCTACGCGATCAAGGAGACGGCGGCCCACGGGCCGCACCCCTCTATGATTCCGGTCGCGCTGATCGGCCTCGCCGCGGGCACAGTCTTCGTCCGCCGGCAGGGCCGACTCGCCGCCCCGATGATCGATCTGACGCTGTTCGCGCAGCGACGGTTCTCGACGGCCGTCGCGACGAACCTGCTGTCCGTCTTCGCGTTGGCGGGCGTGCTGTTCTTCGGGTCGCAATATCTGCAGTCGGTTCTCGGAACGTCTCCGTTGGAGGCCGGCCTGATCATGTTGCCGGGAACGGCGTCGAGCATCATCGCGTCTCTGGCCGCGGCGCATCTCGTGCGTCGGTGGGAGGCGGGCACCGTGCTCGCCGTCGGACTCACGATCTCGTCGGTGGGGGCACTGCTGCTGACACGTCTGGGTCAGACGGACGGGATCGCCGTGTTCATGGCGTCGTTCGTCCTGGTCGGCGTCGGCGCGGGCCTCGCGTTGACGCTGACGTCGGATCTGGTGATCGCCTCGGTTCCCGCACCACGGGCCGGCGCGGCGTCCGCCATCTCGGAGACGGCGTACGAACTCGGTATCGCCCTCGGCGTCGCATTGCTCGGCTCGGTGGTCATGGCCGTGTTCCGCGGCGGCATCGACACGTCGGCCCTCGATCCGGAGACCGCGTCGGGCGCCCGCGAGACCATCGGTGAGGCTGTCTCGCTCGCGCGGACGCTACCTGCCGACCTCGGTGACGCTCTGACCACCTCGGCCGGCGCCGCCTTCGTCGACGGCATGCACGTCGCAGCGGTGGCCACCGCGATCGTGCTGGCCGGCAACGCTCTTCTGGTCGCTCTGTCGCTTCGGGGCTCCGACACCGGCGACACCGGTGCCGACGCGGCGGGTCACTCCAGTACGACGAAGGAGTGACCCGGGACGGTCGTCGCCGACGCCGTCGCGTTCGGTGTCGGCTCGTCCCACCACAGCAGCGGTGCGCCGCCCACCGGCACGGTCACCGGTGACTCGGTCAGGTTGCACGCGATGCTCAGGCCACGGCCCGCGGTGGGGTGCGCCCGGTGGATCACGATCCATCGGGCGTCCTCGTCGTAGTCGACGTGCACGCCGGTCAACCACGGGTTCGTGATCTCGGTGCGTTCGGCGCGCAGCGCGAGAAGTGCTCGGTAGCAGTCGAGTACGCGGGCGTGATCGCCCTCGGTGACCTCGTCCCAGTTCAGCTTCGAGTTCTCGAACGTCGCAGGATCCTGCGGGTCCGGGATGTCCTCGCTGTCCCATCCGTGGGACGCGAACTCGGCCTTGCGCCCCTTCGCGGTCGCCTCACCCAGCTCGGGTTCGGGATGGGAGGTGAAGAACTGGAACGGGGTGGAGGCGTCGAACTCCTCACCCATGAAGAGCATCGGGGTGAAGGGGGACAACAGGATCAGCGCCGCCTTGACCGCCAGCTGCCCCGGCGTGAGTGAGAACCCGGGACGATCGCCGATGGCGCGGTTGCCCACCTGATCGTGCGTCGTGGTGTACGCGACGAGCGAGCTCGCGGGCAGCACCCGTCGGTCCAGGGGTCGACCGTGCACGCGGCCACGGAAGGTGGAGTACGTCCCGGCGTGGAAGAAGCCCTGCGTGATGGTGGTCGCGAGGCACTGCATCGAGCCGAAGTCACCGAAGTAGCCCTGGCGTTCGCCGGACACCGCTGCGTGCACGGCGTGGTGGACGTCGTCATCCCACTGAGCAGTGAGGCCGTATCCGCCGCCCGCACGGGGAGTGATGAGCGTCGGGTCGTTGAGGTCGCTCTCCGCGACGAGACTCAGGGGGCGTCCGACGTGCGCCGACAGGGCCTCGGTCTCCACGGCGAGCTGCTCGAGGATGTGGGTGGCGGTGGTGTCGGCCAGGGCGTGCACCGCGTCGAGGCGCAGCGCGTCCACGTGGAACTGCTCGAACCACCGCAACGCGTTGTCGATGATGTAACGCCGCACCGTGTCCGACTCCGCGCCGGCCACGTTGACCGTCTGTCCCCAGGAGTTCGCACCCTCCGACATGTACGGGCCGAACTTCTCGAGGTAGTTGCCCGACGGCCCCAGGTGGTTGTAGACCACGTCGAGCGTGACGGCCAGCCCCCGGGCGTGGCAGGCGTCGACGAACCGCTGGAAACCCTCCGGACCGCCGTAGCCCTCGTGGACGGTGTACCAGAGGACGCCGTCGTAGCCCCAGTTGTGTGTCCCGTTGAAACCGTTGACGGGCATGACCTCCACGAAGGTCACGCCCAGGTCGACGAGGTGATCGAGCCGGTCGATCGCGGCGTCGAAGGTCCCCTCCGCAGTGAAGGTGCCGATGTGCAGCTCGTACAGCACGCCGCCCGCCAGCGGGCGACCCGTCCACGCGTCGTCGGTCCACGCGAAGGCGTCCGCGGAGTACAGCGCCGACGCCTCGTGCACGCCGTCCGGCTGCCGCGGCGAGCGCGGATCCGGGATCACCGCATCGTCGTCGTCCAGGACGAAGCCGTACCGGGCACCGTCGGCGGCGGGCACCTCGGTGGTCCACCACCCGTCCTTCTCGGTCATCGGGTGCAGGTCACCGTCGAGGTGCAGTCGGACCCGCTCGGGTGTGGGTGCCCAGACCGCGAACGTCCGGGGTCCAGTGGTGCGGGAAGCGGCGCGAACCGGAGTGCTCATGGACGCATCCTTACCCAGTAGCCGGGCCACCGACACCGGACAGGCGGGGGAGTTGCACCACACCCTGGTCGGCAGGTTCTGCCGCTGTGGTCGCGGTGAGTGCATGCTGGTGGTGTGGACGACGACATGCACGCCCGGTCCGACGACATCTACGAGCTACCCATGTTCCCGCTCGGTTCGGTGGTACTCCCGGGAGACGACGTGCCGTTGCACGTGTTCGAGCCCCGGTACCGCGCGATGGTGCAGCACTGCCTGGACACCGAGTCGCACTTCGGGGTGGCGCTGATCGAGCGGGGCCACGAGGTCGGCGGCGGGGACGTCCGCGGCGCGGCCGCGGTGTCGACCCGAATCGATCGGGCCCTCCCCACACCCGACGGGCGTTTCGTGCTCGAATGCCGCGGCATCGATCGGATCCGAGTGCTGGAGTGGCTGCCGGACGATCCCTATCCGCGGGCGCGCGTCACCGCCTGGCCGGATCTCCCGCAGGCCGACGAGTCGCTGGACGAGGTGTACGACCTCGTCCAGGAGCGCACCGACCGGCTGTTCGAGATCCTGACCGGGATCGCACGCTCGCGGGATCTGCCCACACCCGAGGCGCCGCGTGTCGACGCGGACGGAACGCGCTCCGTCGCCGAGGTCTGGGAGTTCGCGTCGTCCCTGCCGCTCGGCTCGTCCGATCGCGCGAAGGTGCTCGCGGCGGAGACGGTCGGACGACGACTCCACGTCCTCGCGACCGCCCTCGACGACGTCATCGCGATCGCCGAGTTCTCCGCGCTGCCCGATCTCTGACCGTCCGACGACGCGGTCGGGGTCTCGATCCGACAGTCGTGGTCCGCGGTCGGTGCTCGCCCACTAGGCTTCTCGGGGCGGGGGTACGCAATCGACACAGGAGGACCCGAGTGGCTCACGAGCGAGCGGGACAACGGGCACAGGCATCGGATCTGGTCGATCTGTCGCACCTGGTGACTGCCTACTACAGCGTGAAGCCGGACGTCGAGAATCCCGATCAGCAGGTCGTCTTCGGTACCTCCGGACATCGTGGATCGTCTCTGGACGGCGCCTTCAACGAGGACCACATCGTGGCCACGACACAGGCCATCGTGGAGTACCGGTCCGCGCAGGGCACCACGGGACCGCTCTTCCTCGGTCGCGACACCCACGCGCTCTCCGAGCCTGCGTGGGTCACCGCAGTCGAGGTCCTCGCGGCCAACGACGTTGCGGTGCTGGTGGATTCGGCAGACCGCTACACACCCACCCCAGCGGTGAGCCACGCGATCCTGCGTCACAACGCCTCGGGTCCGTCGGCGCTCGCGGACGGCATCGTCGTCACGCCGTCCCACAATCCGCCGCGCGACGGCGGTTTCAAGTACAACCCGCCGAACGGTGGACCCGCCGACAGCGACGCCACCTCGGTGATCGCGGCTCGCGCCAACGAGATCCTGCGCTCCGGTGTGTCCTCCGTGAAGCGCGTGACTCTGGCGTCGGCACTGGCCGGCTCCGTGCAGAAGTACGACTTTCTCACCACCTACGTGGACGATCTCCCGTCCGTCGTCGACATCGATGCCATCCGGTCCGCGGGTGTCCGCATCGGCGCCGATCCACTGGGCGGTGCGAGCGTCGACTACTGGGCGGCCATCGCCGAGCGCCACCGCCTCGATCTGACCGTGGTCAATCCGCTCGTCGATGCGACGTGGCGGTTCATGACCCTGGACACCGACGGCAAGATCCGGATGGACTGCTCGTCGCCCAACGCCATGGCGTCGTTGATCGGGGCTCGGCACGACTTCGACGTCTCGACGGGCAACGACGCCGATGCGGACCGGCACGGCATCGTCACCCCCGACGGCGGACTGATGAACCCGAACCACTACCTCGCGGTGGCGATCGACTATCTGTTCTCGCACCGGCCGGGATGGCCCGCCGAGGCGGCGGTCGGCAAGACCCTCGTCAGTTCCTCGATGATCGACCGCGTCGTGGCCTCGCTCGGCCGCACCTTGCTCGAGGTGCCCGTGGGGTTCAAGTGGTTCGTGCCCGGTCTCGTCTCCGGTGAGATCGGGTTCGGCGGCGAGGAGAGTGCCGGCGCCTCCTTCCTGCGGACGGACGGATCCGTGTGGACCACCGACAAGGACGGCATCATCCTGGCCCTGCTCGCCTCCGAGATCACCGCGGTGACCGGGAAGACACCGTCGACCCGCTACCGGGAGCTCACCGAGCAGTTCGGTGACCCGTCGTACGCACGCACCGATGCGCCCGCGACGCGCGAGCAGAAGGCCGTGTTGGCGAAGCTGTCGGCGGAGCAGGTCACCGCGACCACCCTGGCGGGGGAGGACATCACCGCCACGCTCACCTCGGCTCCCGGGAACGGGGCGGCTCTGGGCGGACTCAAGGTCACCACGGACAGTGCCTGGTTCGCCGCCCGGCCGTCGGGTACGGAGGACGTCTACAAGATCTACGCCGAGTCCTTCCGCGGCGCGGAGCACCTCGCCGAGGTGCAGAGCGCCGCACGCGATCTCGTGTCGTCCGTCCTGACCGGGGAGTGAGCGCCGCAGCAGGGGCCGGTGCCGGGACGCGGGGGACCGCCCCCGATCCCACTCGCGACATCTGGATCCTCGTCTCGGCCGCATTCGTCATCGCACTCGGCTTCGGCATCGTCGCGCCCGCACTCCCGGGTTTCGCGCTCGCGTTCGGGGTCGACGAGTTCGCGGTCACCGTCATCATCAGCGCCTTCGCGGCGACTCGTCTGATCTTCGCGCCCGCCAGCGGATCGCTGGTGCAGCGCATCGGCGAGCGCCGGGTCTACCTCACCGGTCTCGTGGTCGTCGCGGTGTCGACCGGGCTGTGCGCTCTGGCCCAGACGTACTGGCAACTCCTGCTGTTCCGTTCGCTCGGCGGCATCGGGTCCACCATGTTCACGGTGTCCGCCCTGGGGCTGCTCATCCGGATCGCCCCGCCCGATCGCCGCGGACGCGTCTCCGGCATGTACGCGTCGAGCTTTCTCGCCGGCACCGTCCTCGGGCCGTTCGTGGGTGGCATCGTGCTCGGTGTCGGAGGTCTGCGGGCGCCGTTCGTCTTCTACGCCGTGACGCTGGTCGCGGCCGCCGCCGTCGTCGCGGTGGGCCTGCGCACCCCCGCCGCGACGACCGAGGCCGACCGCGACGCGGCAGTCGTGTTGCGCTTCGCCGACGCCCTGCGCTCGCCGACGTACCGGTCGGCCCTGCTGTCCAACTTCGCCAACGGGTGGGCGGTGTTCGGCGTGCGCACGGCCATCGTGCCCCTGTTCGTCGTCGCCGCACTCGGACGCAGCGATTCGATGGCCGCGGTGGCTCTCGCGGTGTTCGCGGTGGGCAACGCGGTGGTGTTGGTGCCCGCGGGACGATGGTCCGATCGGTACGGGCGCAAGCCGTTCCTCGTCACCGGGCTGTTGCTGTGCGGCGCGTCGACCGCGACCATGGGCATCTCGGGGTCCACGGAGGTGTTCCTGGCGATCACCTTCGTCGCCGGGCTGGGGTCGGGGCTCATCACACCGACCCAGCAGGCGGCGGTGGCCGACATGATCGGCTCCCGAGCCCGTGGAGGCCCTGTTCTCGCGGCGTTCCAGATGGCCATGGACGTGGGCTCGGTCATCGGGCCGCTGGTCGCCGGTGTTCTCGTGACGGAACTCTCCTACGCGGCCGCGTTCGGGACCTCGGGCGCCATCCTGCTGATTGCCGCGGTGGGCTGGATGGTCGTCCCCGACACGCGGTCCGGGCGGGTGTCTCTGACCGGAAAGCCCACCGCGGTGCCGATGGACCCGGACGATGACTCAGGTGGTGCCGACACCGATGAGGGATCCGACGGCATAGGTCGCCGCGACGGCGAGTGAGCCGAAGAGGAGTTGGCGGAGCGCCCCGACGACGGTCGATCGTGAGGTGAAGTGCGCGGCGAGTGCGCCCGCGATCATGAGACCCACGGCCCCACACGCGAGCCCGAGGGCGAGGACGTCCGATCCCAACAGGAACGGGACGATCGGAATGATCGCGCCGATCGAGAACAGGACGAAGGACGATCCGGCCGCGACCCACGGTGACGGCTTCTCGGTGGGGTCGACACCCAACTCCCGCGAGATGTGCAGATCCACCGCACGATCGGCGTCCGTGTGGATCTCGCGCGCGGCGACAGTGGCCGTCTCGGTCGACATGCCCATGTCGGTGAGCATGCCCACCAGCTCGGCCTGTTCGGCCTCCGGGTACTTCGTGAACGCGGCACGCTCGGTGGTCACCTCGGCGTCGATCTGCTCGTTCTGAGTGGACACCGACGTGAACTCGCCGAGTGCCATGGAGAACGCTCCCGCGACCAGGCCGGCGATACCGCTGAGCACGAGCGTGTGCGTCGAGACGCCCGCACCGCCGACACCCGCGATGAGCGAGGTGTTGGTCACCAGTCCGTCCATGGCCCCGAACGTGGCGGCCCGGAGCCAGCCCCCGGAGACGTCGGCGTGCGTGTGATCGATGTCGTGGGGCAGGCCGGGGCCTTCCTCGACGGGCACGGCGGACGCCTGCGGATCACGGGGTTCGATGTGGGTCACGGGGCGAATGTACGCGCGCCGGAACGTCTCTACCAGCAAGCATTGGCATACCTGACATCCAGTTCTCAGCACACTGTCAGTCGCGCGTGACACAGTATTCGCGTGAATGCCTCGAAATCGTCGTCATCGAAATCGTCGAGCAAGTACACGCCGCAGAAGTCGTCGAGCACATCGACCTATGTTCTCGGTGGTCTGGCTCTTCTCGTCATCGCGGCCGTCGTCATCGGTGGAGTGCTGTGGCAGAACTCCCGGAGTGAGCCGCGCGCCGACGGATACGGGTCCGTGCAGAATGCGGCGGTCACCACCTCGGTCGACGACGACGGGGTGGTGCGGCTGGGTCTGCCGGAGGCGACACGCACGGTCGACATCTACGAGGACGCGATGTGCCCGTACTGCGCCGAATTGGAGAACACCTACGGCCAGGAACTCGCGCAGAAGATCGACGACGGCACCATCGCGGTGCGCTACCACATGCTCGACTTCCTGAATCAGCTGTCGGCCAGCGGCGACTACAGCACGCGGGCTGCTGCCGCGTCGCAGTGCGTCGCCGCCGAGGGGGACGGGCCCGCCTACTCCGCTTTCCATTCGGCCCTGTTCTCTGCGGACTTCCAGCCGGAGGAGAACGGCAGCGCAGATCACACCAACGACGAGCTCGCCGCTCGCGCCACCGAGGCGGGTGCCTCCGCCGAGGCTGCGCAGTGCATCACCGACGGAACGCGGGTGGCGGACGCCGCCACGGACGCCGCGACAGGCAGCGCAGCGCTCGCGGCTGCCGGCGCGCGAGGAACCCCGACGGTGATCGTGGACGGCGCGATCGTCGACACCACCACCAACTCCGCCTGGGTGTCCGATCTCGGCTGACGCGGATTTGGACCTCGTCGAACCGATGGTGTAACTTCGGTCGAGCGTTCTTCGAGCGGTGCGAAACACTGTTTCTCGCGGTGAGAAGAGCACGGGGCTATGGCGCAGCTGGTAGCGCACCACACTGGCAGTGTGGGGGTCAGGGGTTCGAGTCCCCTTAGCTCCACCCGAACACGAAAGGCCCCGTACCGATCAGGTACGGGGCCTTTCGCGTGTGATGCTCGTGTCCGGCGTCAGTGCGCGGCGTTGTACGCGCTCTGCACCTCGGACGGAATGCGCCCTCGGGTCGACACCGTGAATCCCGCCTGCACGGCCCATTCGCGCACAGCCCTGGTCTGTTCGGGGCTGCGGCGTCCCATCGGCTTCGTGCTCCGTCGGCCGCTGTGCGCTCTGGACGACACCTTCGCCGCGTGCTCGATGTAATAGCCCACGACACGCCGGAACTCGGCGGCATTCTCGGGTCCGAGATCGATTTCGTAATGAGTTCCGTCGACGGCGAACGTGATGTGCTCGCCGTCGTCCTCGAGAGGTGTTCTGTCGATGTCGTCGACCAGCTGAACAACGACCTTCTTCGCCATGTCTTCTGCTTTCCTCGCTGTGCTCGGTCACTCACGCTTTATCGGGACCATACCGTGTGCGACACCCTTCCAATTCGGTCGGGGGCGGCCGGTACACGTCATTTTCTCGGAGCGCGGAGCCATTGTGCACGGATATCGCGATTCACGCCGTTCGGACTGCGGAACGGTCACGAAGGGGTCACGGACGGCTACCGATCATCACACGTTCAACCAATTTGCCACGCCATTCTTGGTGATGCGGAGGAAATCCACTCGGCGCGCTCGCGCCACGGCGGAGAGTGGGTCGTGCGCGATCCTCGACTGCACGTGCATCGGTGAGTCGGAGCCGGCTGACGTACCCTGACGCGGTGTCTCGCAGCGCTGTTCCGGTCGTCCTCGTGGCCGGGTACCTCGGATCCGGCAAGACGACGTTGCTCAACCATCTCCTTCGCCGCAATCACGGGATTCGAATCGGTGTGGTGGTCAACGATTTCGGCGCCGTGGACATCGACTCGATGCTGGTCGCCGGGCAGGTCGACTCGATGATCACCCTGGGTAACGGGTGTCTGTGCTGCGCGGTCGACACGGAGGACTTGGACGAGATGTTCGGGGCACTCACCGCGACCAGTGACGCCGTCGACGCGATCGTCGTCGAGGCCAGTGGTGTGGCGGAGCCACGTGCTCTCATCAGGATGGTCGTCGCGAGTACCGACTCGCGCATCCGGTACGGCGGCATGGTGATGGTCGTGGACGCCCTGCACGTGCTCGAGTCGACGGCTCGGCACCAGCACCTCGCTCAGCATCTCGGTCTCGCCGACCTGGTCGTGGTGAACAAGGCGGATGCGGTGGATCCCGGACGCATCGACGAGGTGCTCACGCTGGTGCGCGACGCGGCTCCCGCTGCCCCCACGGTGGTGACGTCGCACGGCGCCGTGGACGTGTCGCTCCTTCTCGATCCGCCGGAGCGCCCGGACGACGGGCCCCGGCAACTCGCCCTCGACGATCTCCTGCGGGAGCAGGACGACCCCCACGACCACCTGCACACGAGCTACGAGACGTTCAGCGTCGAGACCGGCGACTGCCTCGATCCGCGGGCGTTCTTCGAGTTCCTCGAGAACCCGCCACCGGGGCTGTATCGATCCAAGGGGTTCGTCCGCTTCGGCCGTGGCGCAGCGCGATTCGTCGTCCAGACGGTCGGCGTCCACATCGACGTCGAGACCGCCTCGTCCCGCGGAGACACCGCACTGGTCTTCATCGGCTCGGGACTCGACGTCGCGGCGGCGCGTGCCCGGATCGAGTCGATGATCCGCACCGAGAGTGCCACCGACGCAGAATCACTCGTGGTGCACAGGTTCTTGCGCACCGGCGACCGCTAGAGTCCCACCCACTCGCTCGTCCCGCCGGGGAACTGCTGGCGCTTCCAGATCGGCACCTCGGTCTTGATGCGATCGACCAACGCCTGCAACGCCGCGAACGCCTCGGCGCGATGGGGAGACGCGACCGCGGCAACGAGAGCGGTGTCACCGATCGTGAGGTCGCCGACGCGATGCACTGCCGCCGTCGGCAGACCGGACGACGCGGCCGCGTCCTCGCAGCAGCGCCGGAGGAACTTCTCGGCGTCGGGGTGGGCTCGGTACTCGAGTGCGGACACCGACTCGCCGTGGTCGTGGTCGCGCACAACTCCCCAGAACACCAGCACAGCGCCATGTTCGGGACCCGAGACGGCGTCGGAGACCTCCGCCGGATCGATCGGATCGCTCGAGATCCGGGCGAGAATGTTCGTCATTCGTGAGCACCGCCCCCGCGTACCTGGGCGACGAGATGGTCCACGATCGGATCCAGCACCGTCAGTCCGTCCTTCACTCCACCCGGTGATCCGGGCAGGTTCACGATCACCGTTCTTCCGGCGACTCCCACCAGCCCCCGGCTGATGGAGGCGTGCACGGTGGCTGCCAGTCCCGTACGCCGAATCTCCTCTGCGACACCGGGCAGTTCGCGATCCAGCAGTGGCCGGGTGGCCTCGGGAGTGGCATCGGTGGGGGAGACACCCGTGCCCCCGGTGCTGACGACCAGGGCCGGCCCGCCGGTGAGGGCATCCCGCAAACCCGCGGCCACGTCGGCGTCGGCCACGACGAGAGGCCCGCGGACCTCGAAACCTCGGTCGCCGAGCCACGACACGATACGTGGTCCCGTGGTGTCCTCGCGCGTCCCGGCAGCGCTGCCGGTGGACGCGACGACGACGACCGCCGTGCGGTCGCCGAGAGACGTTGCCGCAGGGGTCGTGTCGGGGTGGTGGTCCTCGCGCGTCCACACGCCGCGCTTACCTCCTTCCTTGCGGATGAGACGGACCGACTCGATGGACGCTGCCGGATCCACGGCCTTGACCATGTCGTGCAGCGTGAGCCCGGCGATCGACACCGCCGTGAGTGCTTCCATCTCGACACCCGTCCGCCCCGTGGTGACGGCGGTGGCCTCGATCGTGATCGTGTCGTCGGTGAAGCCGAAGGACACCGCGACCGAGGACAGCGGAAGCGGATGGCACAGCGGAATGAGATCGGAGGTCCGCTTCGCTCCGGCGATGCCGGCGATACGCGCGGTCGACAGGACGTCGGCTTTCGGCATGCCGTCGGCACGCACCAGGGCGATCACGTCCGGAGTCGTCCGCAGCGATCCGGCGGCGACCGCAGTGCGCGTGGTCTCGCTCTTGCCACTCACGTCGACCATGCGGGCTCGGCCATCGGAATCCAGGTGCGAGAGCGCTCCGTACGCACCCTCGGACGACGTCACAGCGGGGGAATCGTTCACAACGGCCACACTCGCACACTGTTGCCCGCGGGTACCTCGACGGTGTCCGCGGGCACGTCGACCAGGACATCCGCCGCGGCCATCGACACCACCAGGTGCGACCCCGGTCCGGACGACACCACGACGCCCGTCTCCGTGAGCCGGCCGCGCAGGAATTGCCGCCGTCCAGGGAGGGAGTGGACGGCGTCGTCGGCGATCCGCTCCATGATCGCTGCCCCCGGTAGGCCCGCGAGCCTGCGGATCACCGGACGGGCGAAGACGAGGTAGGACACCAGGGTGCTCACGGGATTGCCGGGGAAACTGATGACCGGAGTGCCGTCGAGGTCGGTCCACCCCTGCGGCCCACCGGGTTGCATCGCGACGTGAGTGAACGTCCCTCCTCGTGGCCCGAGAACGTCTCGGACCACCTCGAAGTCGCCCATCGAGACACCCCCCGAGGTGAGAATCACGTCCGCGGCCTCCGTCGCGTCGGCCAGCATCGCGGAGAACTCGTCGGCGGTGTCGGTACTGCGGCCGCGGAACGTCACCACGGCGCCGTCCGCGGTCACCGAGGACGCGAGCGTGAGACCGTTCGAGTCGTACAGCTGGCCGGGTCCGAGCGCGCTGCCCGCCTCGACGAGTTCGGCGCCGGTAGCGATGACCGCGACGCGCAGCCGGGGGCGGACGGTGACGTCGAACCGGCCGACGGCCGTGAGAGCGCCGAGGTGACGGGGGCCGAGCGTCGTGCCGGCCGGGACGACGACCGACCCCGCCGCGATGTCGCTGCCCTGCTCCCGCACGTACTCACCCGAGCGCCGTGAGCCGAGGATGCGGACACCGTCCCCGTCCATCTCGGTGTCCTCGACGGGGATCACCGCGTCGGCGCCCTCGGGTACCGGAGCCCCGGTCATGATCTTGCGTGCCGTGCCCGACCGATGCCGTTCGTTCCCGGCATCGCCGGCGGCGAGAACACCGGTGACCGGCAGTGTGACCGGTACGCGGGCAACCGATTCCACGTCGACCGCGTATCCGTCCATCTGGGAGTTCCGGAAGTTGGGGACGTCGATGAGGGCCTCGATGTCCGCGTGCGTCACGCGGCCGAGCGCATCGGTGAGCGGAACCGTCTCCGGGGGGCGAGCGGACCACGCGCGGGTGATCATCTCGTCGATCCGAACGGCGTGATCCTCGACCGAGCGTGCCGACGTCGTGTGCGCATGGCCCATGCGGTCATCCTAGAGCGGGAATGAGGAGGGCCGGGTTCCCGTTGCCCAGAACGGGCATACTGACCTGAACGGCTAGTGGAGGTGATCGGATGACGACGGTGAGCATGGGAATGCCCAGCCTGCCCGGTGTCGTACGTGCGCCGTCCGCCCTATCGGGTCCGCAGGACATGATGGTGGGCCGTCCCGATGTGCCGCACCTGGTGGACAGTTTCGGTCGCATCGCGCGGGATCTGCGGATCTCGGTGACCGAGAAGTGCTCGCTGCGATGCACCTACTGCATGCCGGCGGAGGGGCTGCCGAACCTGGAGTTCGAGCAACTGCTCACCGCGCAGGAGATCGCCCGCCTCGTCGGCATCGCCGATCAGCTCCTCGGGGTGCGCGAGGTCCGCTTCACCGGCGGCGAACCGTTGGTCCGCAAGGACATCGTGGACATCATCGCCCTGACCGCTGAGCACGCACCCGGTGTCGAGTTGTCGATGACCACCAACGGCATCGGCCTCGAACGCCGAGCGGAGCGGCTGCGCGCGGCGGGTCTGACCCGGGTCAACGTCTCCCTCGACACGATCGACCGCGAGCACTTCGCGTCGCTGACCCGGCGGGACCGGCTGCCCACGGTGCTCGCCGGTATCGACGGTGCCCTGGCGGCCGGTCTGACGCCGGTCAAGATCAACGCCGTTCTCATGCGCGAGACTTTGCACGGCGCCCGCGACCTGGTGCAATGGTGCCTGGACCGGGGTGTGGATCTGCGGTTCATCGAGCAGATGCCGCTCGACGCGGACCGGGAGTGGGCCCGTTCGACGATGGTGTCGGCGGCGGAACTGTTGGACGTGCTCGGGGAGCGGTTCACGCTCACCGAGATCGGGCGCACCGACCCGTCGGCGCCGGCCGAGGAGTGGACCGTCGACGGTGGCCCCGCCACGGTGGGGATCATCGCCTCGGTGACCCGCTCGTTCTGCGCCGATTGCGATCGGACGCGGTTGACGGCGGAGGGGACCGTGCGGTCGTGCCTGTTCAGCGATTCCGAGACCGATCTGCGGGTGGCGTTGCGCGGGGGTGCGGCCGACGAAGACATTGCCGACCTCTGGCGTGGAGCGATGTGGAACAAGTGGGCCGGGCACGGGATGGAACGTGAGGACTTCGTGCCGCCGGAACGTTCGATGGGTGCCATCGGTGGCTGAGTCCGTGACGGTGGGCGTGCGGTACTTCGCGGGGGCCGCGGACGCTGCGGGCACCACGCAGGAGTCGTACGAGCTGAGGGTCGGTGCGACCGTGGCGGACGTGAAGTCGGCGCTGCGTGGACGCCACGGGGAGAAACTCGATCGTGTGCTGGCGGTGGCGGTGTTCCTCATCGGCGACGAGATGGTCCGCGATGACGCCTACCCGGTCGGTTCCCGGGTCGACGTCCTGCCGCCCTTCGCCGGCGGCTAGCGGTGTCGTTCGTCAAACGGCGCAAGGATGCGCATCCCGACTTCTTCGCCGCCGAGGCAGCGGGTCTGCGGTGGCTCGCCGACGGGGGAGCGCCGACGGTCGACGTCCTCGAGGTCGCTGCCGACCACATCGTTCTCGAACGCCTCGACTCCGTCCGGCCCACACCCGACGCCGCTCGCCGGTTCGGCGCACTGCTCGCCCGAACCCACGACAGTGGTGCTCCCCGCTTCGGCTCGCCGCCTGCGGGTTTCGACGGAACGCTGTTCATCGGATCACGCACCATGTCGTCGGTGGAGCACTACCGCTGGGGCGAGTTCTACGCACAGCAACGGGTGCTGCCCTATCTCCGTGTCGCGGTCGACGCCGGCACGGTCACGCGGGACGAGGCCGACCTCGTGGAGCGCGCCTGCTCCGTCGTCGCGGACGGGTCGTTCGACTCGACCGACCCTCCCGCGCGTCTGCACGGCGACCTGTGGACCGGCAACGTGCTCTGGACGCCCGGCGGCGTGACGCTCATCGACCCGGCGGCGCACGGCGGGCACCGCGAGACGGATCTCGCGATGCTGTCACTCTTCGGCTGTCCGCACCTCGAGCATGTGCTCGACGGTTATCAGGAGCAGCACGAGCTCGCTCCGGGTGCCGAGGAACGGGTGCCCCTGCACCAGCTGCACCCACTCGCGGTGCACGCGGCCGGTCACGGCCGGAGCTACGGCGTGGCACTGGCCGACGCCGCGACGCGGACCCTCGCGCTGGCCTGAGGTCAGGCGGAGGCGATGCGGCGGGCGAGGTCTTCCCAACCGTCGGCGAGGCGCTCGGTCGTCATTCCTGCGTCGCGTTGCAGATGCAGCACGAGAGTGGCCTCGAGCGGAGCGAGCAGCGCATAGGCCAGCAGCGTGACGTCGCCGGACACGCCGGTCTGCCGCAGCAGTGTGCTCACATGGGTCAGGCCGACCGCGTGGGCGGGCGCGGAGAAGCGCGAGACGGGGGAGTTCTCGGCGGCCCGCAGCACTTCGCCCTGCACCGCGACCAGGTCGAGGCGGGCACGGCCGAACGCGACGAGTCGATCGAGCGGTGGTGCGCCGGGGCCCAACGGGGGAGGACCGAAGAGGAAAGCCTGTTGGAGTTCGGTCTCGGTATGGTCCAGAAGCGCGAACATCAGACCTGCGCGGTTTCCGAACCGGCGGAACACCGTGCCCTTTCCCACGCCCGCGCGGGACGCCACGGCATCCATGGTGACGGCGTCGGCTCCGCGCTCGTCGACCAGCCCGATCGCGGCATCGAGGAGCAGACGGCGGTTGCGCGCGGCGTCGCAGCGCTCGCTGTCGTCGGCTGCCATCGGCAGCGGGGCATGTGTCACACCCCCAGGATAGCGCGTCACGGAAGAAAGTGGACTACGGTCCGGTTGTAGATCACAGACACACACTTCCTCGAAAGGACTCATTTCATGAGCCGCGTCATCGCACTCGTCGGCAGCCTCCGCGCCGCCTCCATCACCCGTCGCCTCGCCGAGACCGCCGCGTCCGTCGCACCCGAGGGTGTCGAGGTCGTCATCCACGAGGGTCTCGGAGACCTTCCGTTCTACAACGAGGACATCGACACCCCCGAGTCGGTCGCCTCGCTCGACACCGTGACCGCTCTGCGCTCGGCCGTGCAGGACGCCGACGCCGTGCTGCTGCTCACGCCCGAGTACAACGGCACCATCCCGGCAGTCCTCAAGAACGCCATCGACTGGCTCTCCCGCCCGTACGGTAGCGGCGCCATCTCGGCGAAGTCCACCGCCGTCATCAGTTCCTCACCGAGTGCGAACGGTGCCCGGTGGGCCAAGGAGGACACGGCCAAGGCGGCACGCATCGCCGGCGCGAGCGTGCTGGACGACGTCGACCTCGCCATCGGTGGCGTGGTGGCCGCGATCGACGGAGGGCATCCCCGTGACAACTCACAGATCGCCGCGGACATCGCCGAGGTCGTGACTGCTCTCACCCGCGCCGAGCTCGTCGACGCCTGACTGCGAGCGGGGGCGTGTCGCGACGCGCCCGACGTACCGCGACACGCCGCGAATATCCGCGTCCGACCAGGTAATTCCACGAGTGTCATTACAAAGTGTGGTGTTGCCTTGCACTGTCGGACACTAGGTGTAGTGTCTTGAACACCGAGAGGCCACCACGGCTCGAGGCCCGCATCACCCCCTTTTCGGAGGGGTGGATCCGGGCCCGGCCAGGTCTCTCGGGCAGGTTGTCAGTGGTGTGCACAGCAGAGTCGGCGGGTCTCGCTTTCTCCAGTGCGATCCCACAGCAGCAGTGCAGGACAGCTCTCGGGCGAACAGCGAGCGCATCCGGACACAGGATGCGGAGAAGAGGATTCATGAGCGCCACCACCGTCACCGTCTACACCAAGCCCGCCTGCGTGCAGTGCAAGGCCACGTACCGCGCTCTCGACAAAGAGGGCATCGAGTACGACGTCATCGACATCTCGCAGGATCCCGAGGCACGTGACTACGTCATGGCGCTCGGTTACCTGCAGGCACCCGTCGTCGTCGCAGGCGACGACCACTGGTCCGGCTTCCGCCCCGACCGCATCAAGACCCTCGTCACCGCCGCTGCCTGAAGCGCGACCGCCGCGCCTGACGTCGAGGAGGCCGGCCCGGGTGAGTCCCCGACTCACCGCTGACGGCCGGCCCACCCGGTCCGCGCCGTCGCAACAGTGAAAGCAGTGCGCAGAGTCGGCGGAGGATGGAGCATCGTGTCCGAATCGCTGGTCTACTTCTCGAGCGTCTCGGAGAACACCCACCGGTTCGTGGAGAAGCTCGAGATCCCCGCGACGCGCATCCCCGTCCGCTATCCCCGTGACGACGTGGAGATCGACCGTCCGTACGTCCTGATCCTCCCGACCTACGGCGGCGGCGCCACCGCGCTGGGGCGCGACACGAGTTACGTCCCCAAGCCCGTCATCCGGTTCCTCAACGACGAGCACAATCGGTCCCTCATCCGCGCCGTCATCGCCGCGGGCAACACCAACTTCGGCGATTCGTACTGTTTCGCCGGGGACGTGGTCTCGGCGAAATGTCAGGTCCCGTTCCTCTATCGCTTCGAAGTCATGGGTACCCCGGAGGACGTGGAGCGGGTCCGCACCGGACTCACCGAGTTCTGGGACCGGCTCGACGCGACCTGCACCATCTGATCGTCCGCACCAGTACCGCCCATCATCGATCTCAGGAGTACGCACATGGCACCGACCATCACCGACTCGTCTCCCGCCGTGTCGCGCCGTGACGACTCGGAGCTCGACTATCACGCTCTGAACGCGATGCTCAACCTGTACGGGCCGAACGGCGAGATCCAGTTCGAGAAGGACCGGGACGCCGCGCGGGCGTACTTCCTGCAGCACGTCAACCAGAACACGGTCTTCTTCCACAACCTCGACGAGAAGCTCGACTACCTCGTGGAGGAGAACTACTACGAGGCAGAGGTTCTCGACCAGTACTCGCGATCCTTCGTCAAGGGTCTGATCGAGCACGCCTACTCGAAGAAGTTCCGGTTCCCCACCTTCCTGGGTGCGTTCAAGTACTACACGTCCTACACGCTCAAGACGTTCGACGGGAAGCGCTACCTGGAGCGCTTCGAGGACCGGGTCTGCATGGTCGCGTTGACGCTGGCCGCCGGCAACGAGATGCTCGCGACCGATCTGGTCGACGAGATCATCGCCGGCCGCTTCCAGCCGGCCACCCCCACGTTCCTCAACTCGGGCAAGAAGCAGCGCGGCGAGCCCGTCTCCTGCTTCCTCCTGCGCATCGAGGACAACATGGAGTCCATCGGTCGCTCCATCAACTCGGCCCTGCAGCTGTCCAAGCGTGGCGGCGGAGTCGCGTTGCTGCTCAGTAACATTCGTGAGTCCGGTGCGCCGATCAAGCGCATCGAGAACCAGTCGTCGGGTGTCATCCCGATCATGAAGTTGCTCGAGGACTCGTTCTCGTACGCGAACCAGCTCGGAGCGCGGCAGGGTGCCGGCGCGGTGTACCTGCACGCGCACCACCCGGACATCTACAAGTTCCTCGACACCAAGCGCGAGAATGCCGACGAGAAGATCCGCATCAAGACGCTGTCCCTCGGCATCGTCATCCCGGACATCACGTTCGAGCTGGCGAAGAAGAACGAGGACATGTACCTGTTCTCGCCGTACGACGTCGAGCGCATCTACGGCAAGCCCTTCGCCGACGTGAACGTCAGCGAGACGTACCACGAGATGGTCGACGACGCGCGCATCCGCAAGACGAAGATCAAGGCGCGCGAGTTCTTCCAGACCCTCGCCGAGCTGCAGTTCGAGTCGGGCTACCCGTACATCATGTTCGAGGACACGGTGAACCGGGCCAATCCCATCGAGGGCAAGATCACGCACTCGAACCTGTGCTCGGAGATCCTGCAGGTTTCCACGCCGTCCACGTTCAACGAGGATCTCTCGTACAGCCATGTGGGCAAGGACATCTCGTGCAACCTGGGTTCGCTGAACATCGCGAAGACCATGGACTCACCCGACTTCGCGCAGACCATCGAGGTCGCTATCCGCGGCTTGACGGCCGTGTCGGACCAGACCCACATCTACTCGGTGCCGTCCATCGAGCAGGGCAACAACACCTCGCACGCCATCGGCCTCGGCCAGATGAACCTGCACGGCTACCTCGCTCGTGAGCGCATCCACTACGGCAGCGAGGAGGGTGTCGATTTCACCGACATCTACTTCTACACCGTGCTGTTCCATGCGCTGCGGGCCTCGAACCGTCTGGCGAAGGAGCGCGGCAGCTACTTCGGAGGCTTCCCGCAGTCCAAGTACGCGTCGGGCGAGTTCTTCGACAAGTACACCGAGCGCGCCTGGGAGCCGAAGACCGCGCGTGTCCGAGAGTTGTTCTCCCAGTCGGGAATCAGCATCCCGACGCAGGACGACTGGGTCGAGTTGAAGGCGTCGGTGCAGCAGCACGGCATCTACAACCAGAACCTGCAGGCCGTCCCGCCGACCGGCTCCATCTCGTACATCAACTACTCCACCAGTTCCATCCACCCGGTGGCGTCGAAGATCGAGATCCGCAAGGAAGGCAAGATCGGCCGCGTCTACTACCCGGCGCCCTACCTGACCAACGACAACCTGGAGTACTACCAGGACGCGTACGAGATCGGCTACGAGAAGATCATCGACACGTACGCGGCTGCGACGCAGCACGTCGACCAGGGTCTGTCCCTCACGCTGTTCTTCAAGGACACCGCGAGCACCCGCGACATCAACAAGGCGCAGATCTACGCGTGGCGCAAGGGAATCAAGACGCTGTACTACATCCGGCTGCGCCAGATGGCCCTCGAGGGGACCGAGGTGGAGAACTGCGTCTCGTGCATGCTCTAGTGGGCTTCGCCCCCGTGCGCCTTTTGCGCATCTGACGATGCGCAAAAGGCGCACGGACGGGTGTCGTACCGGTCGTGCACCATCCCCGCATGCGCATCCGGGGGGACGAACATGAATCGCATCGGCTAGTGGACGACCAGTCAGGCCTGTTCACTCAATCGCAAGTGACGGGCCTCGGGTACAGCCGAGACAGAGTTCGGCGCCACGTCGAGTCGGGCCGCTGGGCGATCGTTCTTCGGGGCGTCTACGCCATCGCAGCAGGTCCGCTCGATCGGGAACAGACTCTGCGCGCCGCCCTGCTCTACGGCGGCCCGGACTCCTTGCTCAGTCACCGGAGCGCAGCGGAGGAGTGGGGTCTGCGGCGAGTCTCATCGGGTGCACGCGCCCATGTCACGGTTCCCTACGGCCGTTCGGCGCGGTGCCAGAGTCCCACCAGGGTTCGCTCCCGAGTGACGGCGACGGGACCGGTGGCCCGCGTCGGGTCAGTTCTACATCCCGGGGTCGTGGTGCATCGGTCCCGCGCTCATGCACACATCGTGCACGACGGGCCGCTACCGAGAACCCGTGCGGCCGACACGGCGATCGACCTTGCGACATCCGAATCGACTGCGCGCGAAGCGATGACGAGTCTGGTGTCCTACGTGAGCAGTCGGATCGTGCGCCTCGACGACATCCGTGAGCGACTCGAGAAGCGTCGCCCCTACCGCTACCGTGTGGCCCTCGAACAGGCTGTGCGGTACATGTCCGACGGGGTGCAGTCCGTTCTCGAACTCGCGTACGCACTCGAGGTCGAGCAGGCGCATGGATTTCCCGTCGGTGCACGTCAGAGCCCTGTTCGCGTCGACGGGCGGACATTGTTCGAGGATGTCGACTATTCGAACGTCGGCGTCGACCTGATCGTTCGACTGGACGGCCGTCGGTTCCACGCGATGCCCGGCGTGGCCTTCCGCGACCGTCGACGCGATAACGCCGCGGAACTTGCCGGCCGCCCGCGTCTGGTCTTCGGGTACGACGAGGTGGTCGACGATCCCTGCGGTGTCGCACGTGAGGTGACGACCGTCCTCCGTCGTGAGGGGTGGGTAGGCGAGTGGTCGGGCTGCGCCCGTTGTGAGCGTCGTGCGCATCTCTGAACGCGCATGAGGCGCACGGGTCGGAGACACACGGTGTTGTGTTGGCCCCCGGGGCATGCCACAACGGGTAGTGTTGCCGTCAGTGACAATTCGCGGCCACGGCCGCATTTCTCGCAGTCCCCGGCGCACCGCAGGTGCAGCCGTGAAGCAGAGTCATCGATCAGCAGGTAGGTACCCATGGTGAAGCTCATCGATCGCGTCTCCGCGATCAACTGGAACCGCGTCGTCGACGACAAGGATTCCGAGGTCTGGGATCGGCTCACCAGCAACTTCTGGCTGCCCGAGAAGGTGCCGATCTCGAACGACATCCCGTCCTGGGACACGCTGACGGACCACGAGAAGCAGCTCACCATGCGCGTCTTCACGGGTCTGACGCTGCTCGACACGATTCAGGGCACCGTCGGCGCCGTGTCGCTCATCCCGGACGCCATCACTCCGCACGAGGAGGCGGTGTACACCAACATCTCGTTCATGGAGTCGGTGCACGCCAAGTCCTACTCGTCGATCTTCTCGACGCTGTGCTCCACGCGCGACATCGACGATGCGTTCCGCTGGTCGGAGGAGAACCCGAATCTGCAGCGCAAGGCGTCCATCGTCATGGACTACTACAAGGGCGACGACCCGCTGAAGCGCAAGGTCGCCTCGACCCTGCTCGAGTCGTTCCTCTTCTACTCGGGCTTCTACCTGCCGATGTACTGGTCCTCGCGGGCCAAGCTCACCAACACTGCCGACCTCGTGCGCCTGATCATCCGCGACGAGGCCGTGCACGGGTACTACATCGGCTACAAGTACCAGCGCGGACTCGAGACCCGCTCGCCCGCCGAGCGCGAGGAGCTGAAGAACTACACGTTCGATCTGCTCTTCGAGCTGTACGAGAACGAGACCGAGTACACGCAGGACCTCTACGACGAGGTCGGCCTCACTGAGGACGTCAAGAAGTTCCTGCGCTACAACGCGAACAAGGCGCTCATGAACCTCGGCTACGAGGGCCTGTTCCCGAAGGACGAGTGCGACGTCAACCCGGCCATCCTGTCGGCGCTCTCACCCAACGCCGACGAGAACCACGACTTCTTCTCGGGTTCGGGCAGCTCGTACGTCATCGGCAAGGCAGTCAACACCGAGGACGACGACTGGGACTTCTGACCCACCTCACCTCGGGGCACCGTCCGCTTTGCGGGTGGTGCCCCGAGTCATGTCTGGTGAGGGCCGAGCACGTGCGCCGTTGCGCCCTCCTGCAACGGTTGTAGCAATCTGCACCGGTTGTAACCGGTGAAGGTGGCCGAAATCGGTGAGGGTGTGCGGGCGCGCCCGACACTGTCCAGCGGTGCCCACAGGACGCGTCGGCGCGGCCGGACGGCACGGTCCGGCGCCACCTACCGCCGGAACCAGGCCTCCGGGCCGTGGTCCAGCGCCTTCGCGATGCGGAGAGTCGAGGTGTCGGTGATGTCCGCGGGCAGCGCGTCGCGCGCGAACCACTGCACGTCGAGGTTCTCGTCGTCCGCGACCCGCGCCTCGCCGGCGACGTACCGGGCGAGGAAGCAGACGTCGAGGTACTGGGTGCGGTCGCCGTTCGGGTAGACGATGGGCTCGGTGACGTCGACACTCGTCAACCGCACGAGCTCGGCCGTCACGCCCGTCTCCTCCAGGATCTCCCGGAGGGCGGCCGGTCCGGGTTCCTCGCCGGGCTCGAGGACGCCGGACACCACCGCCCAGCGCTCGTTGTCCTTGCGACGGGTCAGCAGCAGACGATCGTCGCTGTCGAGCACGACGGCACTGACACCGGAGAGCCAGAGCGGATCGTGACCGATCTTGGCGCGCAGGGTGGTGATGAACTCGGGTATCGGCACTCCCGGAACGCTACCGCCGACGCGTCAGACGTAGCCGTTCAGCGTGTTGGACACGTCGGTGAGGATCGCGCCCGCGGCCACGAGGCCCTCGCCCGACCACACCGTGTCGTCGACGCTGAACACGCGACTGTCCGTCGCGGCGCCGAGGTCCTTCCACGCGTCCGAGTCCATGACCACGGTGCCGCGTTCCAGCCCCGCCTGTCCGTCGAACATGACGTAGATCAGGTCGCCCTCCGCGTCGGACAGATCGTCCTGCGGGAGTGCGCGGGTCTCGCCGAGCTGAGGCCCGGGTCGTCGCACGCCCGCCTGCGCGAGTACCTGCCCCGCGAAGCTGTCGTCGCCGAGCAGCTGTGCGCCGTCGGCGCCGAAGCGCACGAGAGACGCCTCGGTGATGCGGGAGTTCTGCTCGCGGCCCACGGTCTCGGCGCGTGCGCGGTACTGCTCCGTCGCACGGGTGGCGGCGTCGCGCCGACCCATGGCCGCGGCGGCGAGCGTGGACCGTTCGAGCCATGACGACGACGCGCGCGTGAGGACGGTCGGGGCGATGCCGTCGAGTTGCGCGGTGACGGCGGGGTCGAGGGCGTCGCCGCCGATGATGACGTCCGGAGCCAGTGCTCGGATCGCGTCGACGTCGGGGGAGCCCTCGGGTCCGACGCCGGCGATCTCGGCGATGCCGGTGCCGAGGTAGTCCGGGCGCAGCAGGCCGGACGGGGGAGCGATGGGAGCGAGCGGCGCCGTGGGTGCGCCGACGACGCGCTCCCAGGTGCCGACGGCGCACGACGCGTCGAGTGCCGTCATGGTGAGAACCACGACACGTTGCGGATCGGCGGGCACCGTGGTCGCTCGGCCGCTGCCGACGACGAGCCGGGTGTCACCCTGCTGACCGACCGAGTCGACCGGCTGCGGGAGCGCGCACAGGCCGGCGGTGTCACGTTCGATGCCGACCACGCCGGCTCCGGCCACGTTCGTGGTGGTCCGGACGATGGTGGAGGCGTCGTCACTCGAGGTGTCGCCGCAGGCAGAGAGGGCGAGCATCGCGGGAATCGTCGCGAGGGCGACGACCGATCGAGCGTGACGACGAGAGCGATCCGACATGGCCGAGACCTTACGGGCAGCCCGGAAGCCGGTCGCTCGGCGAGTGGCGGGCAGGCCGAGCTCCGGTCGTGGAGGCCTTCGGAAGAGCGCGTCCCGCGGGCCGGAAAATGCGACACCCGGGTGGAAGTACGACACTTCGTAGGACCCGTGCCGCAGTTCGTGTGTCATGGGGTTACGATCCATGGAGCGCACGAATTTCATGCGTCCACCTCGGGCACGGGGAGACGCGCTTTCAGGAGGATCAGTGACTGCCCTAGCGCCCCAGCCAGTCCCCGAGCTGACGGCTTCACGGCCGTACCCGCCCCGTATGGGGCCCAAGGGATCGTTCATCCACAAGATGGTGACGACCACCGATCCGAAGACGCTCGGGATCATGTACATGGTCACGTCGTTCGGCTTCTTCTTGTTCGGTGGCGTCCTCGCACTGCTCATGCGTGCGGAGCTCGCCCTCCCGGGCATGCAGTTCCTGTCGAACGAGCAGTACAACCAGCTCTTCACCATGCACGGCACGATCATGTTGCTGCTGTACGCGACGCCCATCGTGTTCGCGTTCGCCAACTACATCCTCCCGCTGCAGATCGGTGCGCCCGACGTGGCGTTCCCACGTCTGAACGCGTTCAGCTACTGGCTGTACCTGTTCGGCGCACTCATCGCCTCGGCGGGCTTCATCACCCCCGGTGGCGCTGCAGACTTCGGCTGGACGGCCTACACGCCGCTCACCGACGCCGTGCACTCCCCGGGCGTGGGCGCGGACTTCTGGATCATGGGCCTCGCGCTCTCGGGCCTCGGCACCATCCTCGGTGGCGTGAACATGATCACGACGGTCATCTGCCTGCGTGCCCCGGGCATGACCATGTTCCGGATGCCGATCTTCACCTGGAACATCTTCGTGACGATGATCCTCGTGCTGCTCGCCTTCCCGCTGCTCACCGCGGCACTGCTGGGACTGGCGGCCGACCGACACCTGGGTGCGCACCTGTTCGATCCGGCCACGGGCGGTGTGTTGCTGTGGCAGCACCTGTTCTGGTTCTTCGGTCACCCCGAGGTGTACATCATCGCGCTGCCGTTCTTCGGCATCGTGTCGGAGATCTTCCCGGTCTTCTCCCGTAAGCCGCTGTTCGGTTACACGGGCCTGATCTACGCCACCATCGCCATCGCGGCGCTGTCCATCGCAGTGTGGGCTCACCACATGTACGCGACCGGTGCGGTGCTGCTGCCGTTCTTCTCCTTCATGACGTTCCTCATCGCCGTCCCGACGGGTGTGAAGTTCTTCAACTGGATCGGCACGATGTGGAAGGGCCAGCTGACGTTCGAGACGCCGATGCTGTTCTCGGTCGGCTTCCTGGTCACGTTCCTCTTCGGTGGTCTGTCCGGTGTGCTGCTCGCCAGCCCGCCCATCGACTTCCACGTCACCGACTCCTACTTCGTGGTGGCGCACTTCCACTACGTGCTGTTCGGCACGATCGTGTTCGCGACCTACGCCGGTATCTACTTCTGGTTCCCGAAGATGACGGGCCGGATGATGGACGAGGCTCTCGGCAAGTGGCACTTCTGGGCCACCTTCGTCGGCTTCCACGCCACGTTCCTGGTGCAGCACTGGCTCGGCGCCGAGGGATTCCCGCGTCGCTATGCGGACTACCTCCCGTCCGACGGCTTCACGGTGCTCAACTCCATCTCGACGGTCGGTGCCTTCGTCCTCGGCGCCTCGACGCTGCCGTTCCTCTGGAACGTCTTCAAGAGCTACCGCTACGGCGAGGTCGTCACGGTCGACGATCCGTGGGGCTACGGCAACTCCTTGGAGTGGGCCACCAGCTGCCCGCCGCCGCGCCACAACTTCGTGGAGCTCCCGCGCATCCGCTCCGAGCGCCCCGCGTTCGAGCTGCACTACCCGCACATGGTCGAACGCATGCGAGACGAAGCGCATGTGGGACCGGGCCACGGTGGAGGCAAGACCACCGAGGTGCTCGAGCAGGCACGCCGCGCGCCGATCGCGACCAGCGATCACGAAGGTTCGGGCGACCGCGACAAGTAGTCCTCTCGTTCCACGACCGTTCCAGCGACGAGCCCCTCTCCTCACGGTGAGGGGCTTTTCGTGTGACAAGGAGATACCTCGATGGTGGAGACACCACCCGCCCCGACGTCCGTGCTCGTGACGGTCACCGGCGGTGACAAGCCCGGTGTCACATCCGTGCTCTTCGCCTCGCTGGCGCGACACGACGTCAGCGTCGTGGACGTGGAGCAGGTGGTCATTCGCGGTCGCCTGACGCTCGGTGTCCTGGGCAGTTGCCCCGGGGACGTCGAGAGCCTGCAGGAGCACCTCGAGGAGGCCATGGGCACCGTGGGTGTCCACGTCGACGTCGAGGTCGGGGGAGCGCACGGTCGTTCGCCCCTCTCCACCCATGTCGTCGTCGTGCTGGGACGGCCCGTCACCGCGCGAGCCATCAGCGTGCTGTCGAGCGAACTCGCGCGACAGGGCGCCAACATCGACTCGATCCGCGGTATCGCCGACTACCCGGTGACGGGACTCGAGCTGTTGGTCTCGGCCCGTCCGCAGGAGGAGGGCGGGCTGTCGAGCGACGAGGCCGACGAGGCGTTGCGGTCGGCGCTCGCGACCGTGGCCGCCGGAGTCGGTATCGACGTCGCCGTCGAACGGTCCGGACTGGCTCGTCGAGCGAAGCGTCTCATCGTGTTCGACGTCGACTCGACGCTGGTGCAGGGCGAGGTCATCGAGATGCTCGCGGCGCGGGCCGGAGTCGAGGACGAGGTCCGAGCCGTCACCGAGGCGGCCATGCGAGGCGAGATCGACTTCGCGGAGTCACTGCACCGTCGAGTCGCGACTCTCGCCGGGTTGGACGCATCGGTCATCGACGACGTCGCCGAGGATCTCGAGCTCACGCCGGGCGCGCGCACCACGATTCGGACGTTGCGACGGCTCGGCTATCACTGCGGCGTCGTGTCGGGCGGTTTCCGACAGGTGATCGAGGGTCTCGCACACGAACTCGAGCTCGATTTCGTCAAGGCGAACACCTTGGAGATCGTCGACGGCAAGCTCACCGGCCGTGTGATCGGTGACGTCGTCGATCGTGCGGCGAAGGCGGTGGCGCTGCGCCAGTTCGCCTCGCAGGTCGGCGTGCCGATGGAGCAGACGGTGGCCGTCGGCGACGGTGCCAACGACATCGACATGCTCACCGCGGCGGGTCTCGGCATCGCCTTCAACGCGAAACCGGCGTTGCGCGAGGTCGCGGACGCCGCGCTCTCGTACCCGTTCCTCGACGCACTGCTCTTCGTCCTCGGTGTCACTCGCAGTGAGATCGAGGCCGCCGACTCCCTCGACGGTGGGGTTCGCCGCATCCCCATCCCGTGATCGACGAGAGTCCGGGCGAGGACGTCCGGCCGTCCACCCTCGAGGAGCGCCACGCGCTGCTCGTGGACGGGACGAGTGCGGCCGGTTCCTACGGCTCGCGAGTCGATCCGCCCGATCCGGCCGACGTGCGCGCGATGCCGCTGGTGCTCCACATCCCCAAGGTCGATCCGCCGGCCCGGTCCGACCTGCTGGCCGCGGCGGCGTCCGCGACGCTGCAGGTGTGCCTGGACGAGCGCATCGCCCCGGGCGGTCCCTGGCACGAGGAGTACACGGCGTGGCTGGGTGCGCGGATCCGCAAGGTGTCCCGTCGCGCGCGGGGCACGCAGTGGACGGCGGCGCAGGACGTGGACGGCGTGACCGTCGACGTGGGCGGGGCGTCGGCTCGGGCCTACGTGCCGTGCCGTGTGGGTGATCTGGACCCGAGGCTGCGCAAGCTCCAGGTGGGAGGCACCGACCTGCCGGCCGACGACCCGGGATCGCACGCCGAGGGTGCCGTGCGGCTCTGGGTGGACGCGGAGCTCGAGATGACCGTCGGCAAGACCGCCGCCCAGGTGGGACACGCCGTGATGCTCGCTGCCGGTGCCATGACGGTCGAGGACGTCCGGGCGTGGCAGGACGCGCAGTGGGCCGTCAGCGTCCGTGATGCCGATGCCGAGACCTGGTCTCGCCTCGTGGCCGAGTGCGAGCGCGGCACCGCCGTCGGCGTGCGGGACGCGGGCTACACGGAGGTCGCCCCCGGGTCGATGACCGTGATCGCCGAGCTGGACGTCCCGCGCACCGCCTGAGTCAGGACGGGATCGTCGAGATGTAGACGAGCACGATCGGACCGGCCACTCGGACGGTGCTTCCCGCGGTGACGGGCGACGCGTCCACCGGTCGACCGTCGGGTGTCGCGGAGTCGAAGACGGGAACGTAACCGGGAGCCTCGTTCGGCCCGTGTCGACGGTGATCGGGGAGGACGATGTTCGCGTCGCCTCCCGAGTGCACCACCAGCAGAGCCGAATCGAAGGTCTCCGCCTCGACCCCTGCGTGTCGGAGCGCGGGGATGCGCACGTCGGATCCGTCGACCCAGGCCTGCAGGGTCCGGGCGTGATCGTCGTTCCACCGATCGCCGACGATCTCGGCCCCGTCGTGGTCGAACCACATGAGATCCGGTTCGCCGCTGGGTGTGTCACGACCGGCGAAGAACTCCTGTTGGCGCAGAACGGGTGCCGATCGACGCAGCCGCAGTGCTCGTCCCAGAGTCGCCGTCAGGGCGTCGTCCCGTCTCGACCAGTCGATCGCGTGCGCATCCGCGGCCGATGTTCCCTGCGGCACGCAGTAGGCATTGTTGTTGCCGTGCTGCGTGTGTCCCAGTTCGTCGCCGGCCAGGAACATGGGTGTCCCGGTGGACAGGGCCAGGGTCGACAGCAGCGCACGCACGTGTCGATCGCGCGCCGCGAGCACGGCGGGGTCCTCGGTCTCGCCCTCGACGCCGTGATTCACCGAGAGGTTGTTGTCGGTGCCGTCGCGGTTGGACTCGCCGTTGGCCTCGTTGTGCTTGGCGGTGTAGGACACCAGGTCTCGCGCGGTGAAGCCGTCGTGAGCGGTGACGAAGTTGACGGACGCCCACGGCCTGCGTCCGGTCGGCGCGAACAGATCCTCGGATCCCGCGAGGCGGGACGCCAGCTCACGCACACCGCCGTGCCCGGCGAAGAAGCGGCGCAGCGTGTCTCGGTAGCGGTCGTTCCACTCGCTCCACACGCCGCCGAACCCGCCGACCTGGTACCCGGGCCCGGTCGCGTCCCACGGCTCGGCGATCAGCTTGGCGCGGCACAGGATCGGGTCGGCCGCGATGGCGCTCAACATCGGGGCGTGCGGATCGAAGCGCCATCCGCCCGGCCTGCCCAGAGTGCTGGCGAGATCGAAGCGGAAGCCGTCGACCCCCAGTTCGGTGACCCAGTACCGCAACGAGTCGCAGACCATCCGGACGACGGCCGGGGACGCGGCGTCGACGGTGTTGCCGCATCCCGTCAGATCGATGTCGTGACCGCGGGCGTCCAGCAGGTAGTACCCGCGCGCGTCCAGGCCGCGCCACGAGAGGGAGGGGCCGTCGACACCGCCCTCGCAGGTGTGGTTGTAGACGACGTCGAGGATCACCTCGATACCCGCCTCGTGCAGCGTGTCCACCATCGTGCGGAACTCGGTGACCTCGGCGCCGGGGACCGAGGCGTACGACGGTTCGACGGCGAAGTACGAACCGGTGCTGTAGCCCCAGTGGTTGCGCATCCCTCGGGCGCGCACACCGGGTTCGGTGAGGCACGCGTGCACCGGAAGCAGTTCCACCGCCGTCACGCCCAGCGTACGAAGGTGCTCGAGCACCGCAGGGTGAACGAGTCCGAGGTAGGTGCCGCGCAGATTCTCGGGGACGTCCGGATGGGCGCCGGTGAACGACCCGATGTGCACCTCGTACACGACGGTGCGGTCCCAGTCGGTCTCGAGTCGCGGTGCGTCCGAGGCCGGCAGGGGAGCGGTGACCACCGCAAGGGGAGCGTGTCCCAGCGAGTCGACAGTCGACTGCGGTCCGAACGGGTCGTCGCGATACGGCAGGAGGGCTCGCGCGTCGCCGAGGCTGCCGACGATGCGCCGTGCGTAGGGGTCGAGAAGGATCTTGTGCGGATCGAACCGGTGACCGGCCTCGGGATTCCACGGTCCGGAGACGCGGTAGCCGTAGACGGATCCGACGCCGGCCTCGGCGACCACACCGTGCCAGATGCCGTACGTGCGCTGGGTGAGGAGGTGACGCGACTCCCGTGAGTCGGGGCCCGACCCGTCCACCAGACACACCTCGACGGCGTGCGCGTCGGGTGCGTGCACGGCGAAGCAGACGCCGCCCTCCACGGGGTGGGCGCCCAGCGGGAAGGGCCTGCCCGACGCGGCGGCGGACTTCGGTGAGTTCTGTTCGTGCGACACGCGTGCTGATCCTGCCGTGGATGCACCCCGCGCGTGCGGGAAGATGGAAGGCGTGTCCTCTCCTGACCCAGACCTGCTCGTCGAACTCGCCGATGTCTCCGTCGTCCGCGGAGGGACGACCCTCGTCGGCCCCGTCTCCTGGAACGTGGAGCTGGACGAGCGGTGGGTGGTCCTCGGACCGAACGGTGCGGGCAAGACCACGCTGCTGCGCGTCGCCGCGGCGGAGATCTACCCGACCTCCGGCACCGCGCACGTGCTCGGCGAGACGCTCGGGCACGTCGACATCTCGGAACTCAAGCCGCGCATCGGCCTGTCGTCCTCTGCTCTCGCCGGACGCATCCCGTCCGACGAGGTGGTGGCCGATCTGGTCGTGTCGGCGGGGTACGCGGTGCTCGGTCGCTGGCGTGAGAAGTACGACGAGGTGGACGACGAGCGTGCGGTCGACATGCTCGAGACGGCCGGTATCGAGCATCTCGCTCGCCGGACCTTCGGGACGCTGTCCGAGGGCGAACGCAAGCGTGTCCTGATCGCCCGCGCTCTGATGACGGACCCCGAGTTGCTGCTGCTCGACGAGCCGGCCGCGGGTCTCGACCTCGGAGGCCGCGAGGATCTCGTCGCCATCCTCACCGACCTCGCACTCGACCCCGACGCCCCCGCGACGGTGCTGATCACGCACCACGTGGAGGAGATCCCACCGGGCTTCACCCACGCGATGCTGCTCAAGGAGGGCGGAGTCGTGGCGCAGGGTCTCATCGACGACGTCATCACGGAGGAGAATTTGTCCACCGCGTTCAGTCAGGCCATCGCCCTCGAGCGCACCGACGGGCGCTTCTTCGCGCGGCGCAAGCGGTCGCGGTCGTCCCATCGGCGAGCGCGGTGACCGAACCGGTCGCGCTGCGGGACGCCTCCACCGTCATCCTGCTGCGCGATGCGCCGGCAGGGCTCGAGGTCTTCCTGCAGCGGCGAGTCGGACGGATGGCGTTCGCCGCCGGCATGACGGTCTTCCCGGGTGGCGGTGTGGATCCGACCGATCGCACGCCCGCGGACGGGGAGGACCGGTGGGCCGGCCCGTCACCCGCGTGGTGGGCGGCACGGTTCGGCACCGACGACGACGCCGCGGCGCGGGCCCTGGTGCTCGCCGCGGTGCGCGAGACCTTCGAGGAGTGCGGCGTCCTGTTCGCCGGGCCCGACGCGCACACCGTCGTCGCGGACACGTCCGATCACGCCGACCGGCGTCGTGCCGTCGAGAAGCACGAGATCTCGTTCGGTGAGTTCCTGGCCGAGACCCGCCTGGTGGTGCGCTCCGATCTGCTGCGCCCGCACGCCCGTTGGATCACGCCCGAGGGCGAGACGACCCGTCGGTACGACACCCGCTTCTTCGTCGCGGCGCTCCCGTCCGGGCAACGTCCCGACGGCGAGACGTCCGAGGCCGTCGACGCCGCGTGGGTGCGGCCCGCGGATGCCCTCGACGAGTTCCGTCGCGGCGACCGCATGCTGATGCCGCCCACCTGGGCGTGCCTGCGGCATCTCGCCGGTCACGGGTCGGTGGCCGAGGCCATGGCCGCAGAGGCCGATCTGGCGCCGGTGCAGCCCGTCATCAGCGGATCGGGTGGATCCGTGCGGGTGAACTTCGACGGCGCCGACGAGTATCGCGCCGACCTCCCCCCACGCGCCGAGCGGACGTCGAACAGCTAGCGTGCTGGCCATGGCTGAATTCGTGACTCTCGACGTGACCGACGGCATCGGCACCATCCGGCTCTCCCGGCCGCCGATGAACGCCCTGAACCGCCAGGTGCAGGGCGAGCTCCTCGAGGTCTCGCGGGCCGCCGCCGAGGATCCGGACGTCAAGGCGGTCATCGTGTACGGCGGTGAGAAGGTGTTCGCCGCCGGCGCGGACATCAAGGAGATGGCGGAGATGTCCGCGGGCCAGATGACCGACGCGATCGGCGCTCTGCAGGCCGGTCTCGGAGCGATCGCGTCCATCCCGAAGCCCACCGTCGCCGCCATCACCGGATACGCCCTCGGCGGCGGTCTGGAGGTGGCCCTCGGTGCCGATCGCCGCATCGCGGGCGACAACGCGAAGCTCGGCGTCCCCGAGGTGCTGCTCGGCGTCATTCCCGGCGGTGGCGGCACCCAGCGGCTCGCCCGGCTGATCGGCCCGAGCCGCGCGAAGGATATGGTGTTCACCGGCCGTTTCGTCGGGGCCGAGGAGGCGCTCGCCGTCGGTCTCGTGGACGAGGTGGTGGCCCCCGATGCCGTGTACGAGGCGGCGCGCACGTGGGCGGGTCAGTTCGTCCGCGGTGCCTCGCGCGCCCTCGCCGCAGCCAAGGCGGCCATCGACGAGGGTCTGGACACCGACCTCGCGACTGGCCTGAAGATCGAGGCGCACGTCTTCGCCTCGCTGTTCGGTACCGAGGACCGCGCGATCGGCATGGCGTCGTTCCTCGAGAACGGCCCGGGCAAGGCCGACTTCACCGGCAACTAGCCTCCCGCACTCGTTCAGATAGGGTTCCCTTCCATGACCGCTCGTGAACCGCACACCGACACCGCCGCCTCGACCGCACCGTCGGATCCGGCGCCGCGCCCGCACGCGAGTGCCGAGGAAGTGCAGGCCGCACGGTCGGACACCAAGCTGGCCCAGGTGCTTTACCACGACTGGGAAGCGGAGACCTACGACGACAAGTGGTCGATCTCCTACGACCAGCGCTGCATCGACTACGCCCGCGGCCGTTTCGACGCGGTCGCCGGATCCGAGACCCTGCCGTACGGTCGCGCGCTGGAACTGGGCTGCGGTACCGGCTTCTTCCTGCTCAACCTCATGCAGAGCGGCGTCGCCGCGACCGGGTCGGTCACGGACCTGTCGCCGGGCATGGTCAAGGTCGCGCTGCGCAACGCCGAGAACCTGGGCCTCGACGTGGACGGCCGCGTCGCCGATGCCGAGACCATCCCGTACGAGGACGACACGTTCGATCTCGTCGTGGGTCACGCAGTGCTGCACCACATCCCGGACGTGGAGCAGTCGCTGCGCGAGGTATTGCGCGTGCTCAAGCCCGGCGGTCGGTTCGTGTTCGCGGGCGAGCCCACGACGGTCGGCAACTTCTACGCGCGCTGGCTGGGGCGTCTCACGTGGGAGGCCACCACCCGCACGACGCGGTTGCCGTTCCTCGCGGACTGGCGTCGCCCGCAGCAGGAGCTGGACGAGTCGTCCCGTGCCGCGGCACTCGAGGCCGTCGTCGATCTGCACACCTTCGACCCGACGGAGCTCGAGAACATCGCCGTCGCCGCGGGTGCGGACGATGTGCAGGCCAAGACCGAGGAGTTCGCCGCAGCGCTGCTGGGCTGGCCGGTCCGCACCTTCGAGGCGGCGGTGCCGGCGGAGAAGCTGGGTTGGGGCTGGGCGAGGTTCGCGTTCAACGGCTGGAAGTCACTGTCCTGGCTCGACGAGAACGTGCTGCATCACGTCGTGCCCCGGGGCTACTTCTACAACGTGATGATCACGGGCACGAAGCCGGACACCGGCGCGCTCTGACGCGTCGGTGGGATACTCGTTCGACCTCGACGACGTCGAGTACCTGGCCGGGGCGTCCGACGCGCTGGCCGCCGTCGGTGACCGTGCGCTGACGCCGGCCACGCTGGTCTCGGACATCGGCCGGATCCGCAGCGCCTTCGGTGACCGCGCCGCCGCGCTGATCGAGACGGTCACCCTGCGTCGCAAGGCCGCGACCAAGCTGCCGTTCGCGGGAACGTGGTTGGTCACCGACGACGCGGTGCAGCAGGCCACCACCGAACAGGTGTCCCGGCACCGGGCCGAGCGGCTGCGCGGACGTCGAATCCACGACGTCACCTGCTCGATCGGCACCGAACTGCACACCCTGCACTCGGTCGCGGACATCGTGGTGGGCAGCGATCTCGATCCGGTGCGGTTGGCCATGGCACGACACAACGTTCCCGACGTGACCGTGCTGCGTGCCGACGCGGTGGTCCCCACCACGCGCGGCACCGTAGTCGTCGCCGACCCCGGCCGCCGCGCCGGCGGCCGCCGCCGTCACGACCCCGCAGCCCTCGAGCCCCCGCTTCCGGACCTCCTCGACGCCTATGCCGGCCGCGATCTGGTGGTCAAGTGCGCACCAGGTCTCGACGTCGACCGTCTCGACCTCGCGAGCCGACACACGCGGGCCGAGGTCGAACTGGTCTCCCTCGACGGCGCCGTCCGCGAGGCGTGCCTCTGGCTGGGGGAGGTGGCGGACCCCGCTGTGCGTCGCCGTGCGACGGTGCTCCGGTCGGACGGTTCCGCGTGGGAGGTGACGGACGCCGACTCGGACGCCATCGACGACGATCGCGCCCCGGGCAGGTACATCGTCGATCCCGACGGCGCCGTCGTGCGGGCCGGTCTCGTCCGCCACTACGCCGCGAGACACGGACTGTGGCAACTGGATTTGCGCATCGCGCACCTCACGGGAGACGCGATACCGGAGGGGACGACGGGTTTCGAGATCCTCGACAGGTTGCCCTTCACCGAGAAGGTGTTGCGCAAGCGGCTCGCGGAGCTGGGATGCGGGTCGCTCGAGATTCTCGTCCGCGGCATCGACGTCGATCCTGCGTTGCTGCGCCCCCGGCTCGATCTCCGGGGCACCGTGCCGCTGGGGCTCGTGATCACCCGGATCGGGCGCTCGGGGGTGGCCTTCGTGTGCGGGCCGCGCACCGGGCCTCAGCGGAACGAGTAGAGGGATCCCAGCGCGGTCGGGACGACCACCTCGCCGTCCGAGCCGACGACGACTCCGGGGCTGTAGCCCTCGGCGCCGGGGAGTGCGTCGGTGTCGACCGTCTCCCCGGTGGCCGTGTCGAACGTGACGAGCGAGAGTTCGTCACCCCCGGCGACCGTGTACCCCGTACTGCCACTGGTGAGAGCGGACGAACCGCGGGTCACGAGATCCGGCCGCTCCCAGACGGTCTCGGGGCGGTCGCCGGCGTCGCGGATCGCCCGCAGATGCGAGCCCGCGCCGCCCGCGGGGACGATGGTGCCGTCCGCGCCGACGGACACACTGCCCGCTGCGCGGTCGCCCACGAAGTAGGACCAGATCTCGGAACCGTCCTCGGTGGAGTACGCCCGGACGGTGCCCTCGACGTCCGTGAGGTACACACGGTCACCGTCGGGTGACACCACGGGGCTCGACGTCACGGCGGCGGGAAGCAGGGGCGACGACCACGCCTCGGTGAGGCCGGGGGAGTCGCCGCCGGTGTAGGACAGCGCAACGAGCTGGGGAGCGATGGCGCCGTCGCGCCACAGGACGAGGTAGACGGTCGACGACGTCAGGTCGACGGCCGGGGCTGCACCGACAGCGCACTCCGGCCCACCGCCGAGGCAGGCCAGCAGACCGTCGTCCGCGGGGCGCAGAGTCGTGTTCGGCGCGTCCAACGGGGTGGGGTTCGGAATCAGGTCGAGGACGGGTGCGACCGCGTTTCCGGTCTGGTTGCTCAGCACGTTGATCTGACCGAACTGGGTGACGACGAGGACGTTGCCGTCCGGCAGGAACTGCGGGGTACGCGGTACCCCGTAGACCGGTGTGCGCCAGCGCAGTTGGCCGTTCTGATTGATCGAGCTCATGCCGCCGTCATCGCCGGCGTAGAGGTTGGACGCCGAGTCCGACACCGCTGTCGACGAGATGCCCGACGGCCCGAGTGAATTGCAGAACCGCTTGCGCCCGGTCTCGCCCTGGAACGATCCGAGCGCACAACCCGCGTCCCCGGTCATCGTGACCGTGATCTGACCGTTGGGCGCGACGGAGGGGCGGGTGTACGTCGGGGCCCCGAGCGGGCGGGTCCAGTCGAGCGAGAGCGATCGTGAGCCTTCTGTCGTCACCGACGCGGAGTTGTGGGCGTCGGCGAGACCGCCGCGCCATCCCTCGTCGCCCAGGATGTCGATGGGCCCCGAGTCGCTGCCACAGGACGCCAGAGCGAGGGCGCCGACCGCGAGAAGGGCGGCACCGGCTCGACGAGTGCGCACCGAGGTACGCGGGTTCTCGTCGTGCATGCACTCTCCTGATGTCGGGTGATCGGCTCGCACGAGACTAACGGCTGAAACGATGCGTCACGGTTCCGACCCCCTGGCCCCTGGCCACCCTGACCCCTGACCCCCTACGGTCGGCCCTCGGGTTCCCTGCGGCGGCGCCGACAGTAATGTGCCGCCCATGACCAGTATGTGGAACGCGCCGTTGCGCACCCGGTGGCGAGGATCGCGTCGACGTGACCCCGACCAGGCGCGCTTCCTCACGGTCGCGTCGCTGCGCTGGGTGATCGACCACAAGGCGTACACGCCCTGGTACCTGGTGCGGTACTACCGCCTCGCGCGCTTCAAGGCCGCCAACCCGCACGTGGTGCTGCGCGGCATGGTGTTCCTCGGCAAGAACGTCGAGATCCACGCGACGCCCGAGCTGGCGCGACTCGAGATCGGCCGCTGGGTGCACATCGGGGACGGCAATGCCATCCGTTGTCACGAAGGGTCGCTGCGCATCGGAGACAAGGTGGTGTTCGGCAAGGACAACGTCGTCAACACCTATCTCGACATCGAGATCGGATCGTCCACTCTGGTCGCCGACTGGTGCTACATCTGCGATTTCGATCATCGGACCGAGGACATCACGATGCCGATCAAGGATCAGGGCATCGTGAAGTCGCCCGTCCGGATCGGACCCGACACGTGGATCGCCGCCAAGGTGACCGTGCTGCGGGAGACCGTCGTCGGTCGTGGCTGTGTCCTGGGCGCGCACGCCGTGGTCAAGGGACACGTGCCCGACTACGGGATCGCGGTCGGCGCACCCGCACGAGTGGTCCGGAACCGTCGCGCCGACTGGGAGGCCGGCGCGGAGGACCGCGCGGCGTACGTCGCCGCCCTGGAGGACATCGCCCGCAAGAAGTCGCTCGGGAGCGAGTGACTCAGTCCCGCTCGGGCAGTGGGCGTTCGCTGATCGCGGGCCTGCCCAGCGGGAAGCGCACCCGGCGCTTCGCGGTGGAGTGGACCGCGGCGGTCTCGCGGGCGACGGAGTGCCAGTCGAAGTCGGACGTGAGTCGCGCACGGGCAGCATCGCTCCGGCTGCGCGCGGCGGCGGGGTCGTCGAGCGTGCGCCGCACCGCCGTCGCCAGCGAGCCGACATCGCCGGGGGCGAAGGACATTCCGGTGACGCCGTCGACGACGGCCTCGCCCAGACCCCCCGCGGTGGAGGCGACGAGCGGCGTTCCGGCCGCGGCGCCCTCGAGGGCGATGATGCCGAAAGGCTCGTATCGACTCGGCAGCACCAGCGCGTCCGCCCGGTGCAGATGCCCGAGAACGCCGTCGTGGCCGAGGGATCCGACGAACGTCACCGCTCGGCGTACCCGGTGCACACGCGCCAGTTCGACGAGGTGATCGAGCTGGGTCCCGTCGCCGACGACGGTGAGCGTGGTGCCGGGGTGCGTCCGTCGGATGCGGGGGAGTGCCGAGATCAGATCCTGCACGCCCTTCTCGTACTCCAGCCGCCCCACGAAGAGCAGTGACGGCGCGCCGATGCGGGGTGCGCGGGGCCGGTACGTCCATGTGCGGGTGTCGATGCCGTTGCGGATCACGTGCACCGGGGACGGCAGCGGTCCGAAGAGGCGGAGCACCTCGTCCTGCATGCCTGCGGAACAGGTGATGACGGAATCGGATTCGTGCGCCAACCACCATTCGACCGAGTGCACCTGACGGTTCACGCGGCCGGAGACCCAGCCGCTGTGGCGTCCGGCCTCCGTCGCGTGGATCGTCGACACCAGCGGAACGTCGTAGTACTCGGCGAGTGCGACCGCCGGGTGCGCCACCAGCCAGTCGTGGGCGTGGACGACATCGGGAACCCACCCCTCGCCGACGCCGGGCTTGGAGAGCGCGAGACCGGCGCGCACCATCGCGTGACCCATGGCGAGCGTCCACTCCAGCATGTCGACCCCGAAGGTGAAGTGCGCCGGATCCTCGGCCACGGCGACGACGAGCACGCCCTCGGCGACCGAGCTCACGGTGGGGTGGGTCGACGCGTCGGAACCCGTGGGGCGGCGAGAGAGGACCACCACCTCGTGTCCGGCCGCGGCCAGTTCCACCGCGAGATGGTGGACGTGGCGACCGAGGCCACCGACCACCACCGGCGGGTACTCCCACGAGATCATGAGAATCTTCACGTGCGCACCTCCCGACCCACCGGCTGCAGACGCCGTGCATCGAGGTCCGGGAACAGATCGTCCGCCTGGTTCCATCCGGACGCAAGATCAGCGGCTCGCGCGTGGTGCCCGTGCACGCGTGCGTCGGCTATCTCGCGTACCGCGTGGGCGTGCTTGTGGGCGCGGTCGCGGGCGTACTGCGCGGCCGAGTCCTTGCTCACCATGAACGCCCAGTCGCTCGACACGGTGAGCATCGTCTCGCGCAGGATCTGGTCCGCGACACGGTCCCGCAGACCGTCGGTGGGTGCCGCGTCGACGGCGTCGAGCGCGGTGGCGGTGACCTCGGCGTTGAGATCGACCAGGTCGCGGACGGGATCGCCCGCCCACACCCGCCAGTCCTTCCCGCTGCCCCAGGAGGTGTCCGGGAGGTCGACGGGGTCGCCGACATAGCCGTCCCGCTTCGCGCCCGCGAGTGTCCCGACGCGGATGCCGGCCTCGGGCAGCGCGCGCAGGATGCCGGCCAACCATGCCGGACCCTCGTGCCACCAGTGTCCGAAGAGCTCGGTGTCGAAGGCGGCGACCACCAGTGCCGGGGACCCGGTGCGCGCGTGTTCGGAGCGCAGCCGGCGGCGAACCACGTCGACGAAGTCCTCGACGTGCGTGCGGACGGCGGCTGCGGCGCGCTCCGGGTCGTACGGCGCCTTGTCCGGGCCCGCGACGCTTCTGCCGGTGACCCGGGACGGCTTCAGCCCGGTGTCGTGGTCGTAGGTGTGGAAGTCGCGGTACGCGGAATGACCGGGATAACCGGACTTCGGTGACCACACGCGATAGCTGACCGGGAGATCGCGACCGAACGCGACGACGTGGGTGTCGCCGACCGGACGGCCGCACGTCGTGTCCCCGTGCAGAGCCGGGCCGTCGACCATGAAGTGTCCGACGCCCGCGGCGGCGTAGTCGAGTTCCATCCCTGCGGTGAAGGCGCACTCGGGTGCCCAGATGCCCTCGGTGCCGCGGCCCCACCGGCGTACGGCGTCGGCGCGTCCCTCGCGGAGCGCGAACGTCCGCAGTCGTGGGTCGAGCAGAGGTTGGAACGGGTGCATCGACGGCCCACCGAGTAGTTCGACGGCGCCGGAGTCGGCCAGTTCGCGCAGTCGGGGGGCGCCGCCGTGGCGCCAGCGCGTCTCGAACTCGGTCAGCGCATAGGCCGAGCGACGATGTTCGCGGTGGCCGAGCGCGCGGCGGTCCGGGTCACGGGAGCCGGCGGCTTCGGCGGCGCGGAGCTGCCAGTTGCCGAGCCAGTGATGCATCCCGTCGAGGCTGTACGGATCGTCCAGTTGGGCGGCGAGTACCGGGGTGACGCCGAGGGTCAGCAGATCGGTGCGGCCCTCGTCGGCAAGGGTCCGCAGTTCGCGGACCACGGGCAGGTACGAATCGGCCCACGACTGGTAGAGCCACTCCTCCCCGACGGGCCACCGCCCCTGGTGGGCGAGCCACGGGAGATGGGAGTGCAGGACGAGCGCGAACATGCCCGGTTCGTCGGCCGAGGTCGCGATCGTCACGTGCTGGACGGTTTCCGGGCAACCGCGACGAGATCCAGGCTCTCGTCGATCGCCTCGGCGTGGATGTCGAAGTCGTCGACGGTGATGCCGGCGACGTCGGCGACGAGGGTCGCGGGCCACGGCTCACCGGCGAGCGCGCGGTCGATCTGCGCGTCGATGAACGATCCGCCGTGGGCCGCGTCGAGTTCGCGCAGTCGCTCGCCGTGATGCACACCGGTCATCGAATCGATCTCGAATCCGTTGTCCGACAGCAGTTCCCGCAGTTCGGCAGCTGCGAGCTCGCGGGTGTGGAAAGGGTTCAGCGGGGTGTCGCGGCCGGGGGAGAACGTGATGCGGTTGGGAGTGCTGACGAGGAGGACGCCGCCGGGAACCAGAACCCGGAGGCACTCCCGCAGGAACTCGGCCTGGTCCCACAGATGTTCGATCACCTGGAAGTTGACGACGACGTCGACGCTCTCGCCGCGCAGCGGCAGCATCGCGAGGTTGCCTCGGGTCATGGCGACCGACGGGTACCGGCGAGCGACGTGTTCGGCGGCGCTGCGGTCGTAGTCGAGACCGATCACCCGTGTCGCCGTCCGCGCGATCATGTCGGCGCCGTAGCCCTCGCCGGAGCCCGCCTCGAGCACCACTCGGTCGGCGCAGGCCGGTGCGAGACGGCGGTACACGACCTCGTGCCGACGGAACCAGTAGTTCTCCTCGGCGATGCCGGGCACGGTGCGCTCGCCGGTGAGCGGGAGGGGTGTCTCGGTCGACACGGTCGTGTCGGTCGCGGCGTCGTTCATCCGGGCGACAGTAGTTCCCACCTGCCCGGTCGAGCGACGCCGGTCGGCGGTCCGAGGGGCCCCGGGGGGTGATTTATCGGCGCGACAGGAGTAAGTTACCCATCAGTAACCACGAATGGGGTAACGTCCGTGACACGTCGGTTCCGGGGCTTCGGCCCACCGCGCGCAGCGTGAACTCCGAATACGTTTCGGGCCCCGCGCTACGAGATCAAGACCTGATTCACCGAGACAGGACACAGGAGGTCGACGAAGACCCATGACGAACATCGTCGTACTGATCAAGCAGGTTCCCGACACGTGGTCCGAGCGCAAGCTCTCGGACGGCGACCACACGCTCGACCGCGACGCGGCCGACGCCGTGCTCGACGAGATCAACGAGCGCGCCGTGGAGGAGGCACTCCTGATCAAGGAGCGCGACGGCGGCGAGGTCAAGGTTCTCTCGGCAGGACCCGACCGCGCGACCGAGGCCATCCGCAAGGCCCTCTCCATGGGCGCGGACAGCGCTGTGCACGTCAACGATCCGGCCATGCACGGTTCCGACGCCATCCAGACCGCGTGGGCTCTCGCTGCCGCACTCGGCCAGGTGGAGTTCGAGAACGGTGAGGCCGCGGATCTGGTCATCGCCGGCAACGAGGCGACCGACGGCCGAATCGGCGCGGTCCCCGCCATCATCGCCGAGTACCTCGGCATCCCGCAGCTGACCCAGATGCGCAAGCTGGTCGTCGCCGACGGCAAGGTCAGCGGCGAGCGCGAGACCGACGAGGGCATCTTCGGCCTCGAGGCGGATCTCCCCGCGATCGTCAGCGTCACCGAGAAGATCAACGAGCCGCGCTTCCCGTCCTTCAAGGGCATCATGGCCGCCAAGAAGAAGACGGTGCAGGTCCTCACCCTCGCCGACATCGGCGTCGATCCGGAGACCGTGGGCGTCGCGAACGCGGGCACCACCGTCACCACGGTGACCCCGAAGCCGCCGAAGACCGCTGGTGAGCGCGTGAACGACGAGGGCGACGGCGGAACCAAGGTCGCCGAGTACCTCGTCGCGCAGAAGATCATCTAGATCCCCGTCACCAGCACACATTCGTCTCACTGCAGTACAGGAGAAACACCATGGCAGAGGTACTCGTACTCGTCGAGCACGCAGACGGGGCACTGAAGAAGGTCACCAGCGAGCTCATCACGGCCGCCCGCGTTCTGGGTGAGCCGTCCGCGGTGGTCACGGGAGCGCCGGGAACCACCGACGCGATCGCCGCCGCACTCACCGAGGCCGGCGCCGCGAAGATCTATGTCGCGGAGTCCGCCGACGTCGACGGCTTCCTCGTCACGCCCAAGGTCGACGTGCTGTCGTCCCTGGCCGAGTCGGTCTCGCCCGCCGCGATCCTCACGTCCGGTGGCATCGAGGGCAAGGAGGTGGCGGGTCGTCTCGCCGCTCGCCTCGGTGCCGGACTGCACCAGGACGTCGTGGCGATCAACGCCGACAAGTCCGCCACGTACTCCATCTTCGGTGGCGCGTTCACCGTCGAGGCGAAGACCAACGGCGACGTCCCGGTCATCTCGCTCCGCCCGGGTGCCATCGACGCGGAGCCGCAGGCCGGTGCCGGTGAGCGTGTCGACGTCGAGGTTCCCGCGCAGGAGGAGGCCGTCGTCAAGGTCACCTCGCGTGAGCCCGTCGCCGGCGGCGACCGCCCCGAGCTCACCGAGGCGTCGGTCGTCGTCTCCGGTGGTCGCGGTGTCGGCAGCGCGGACAAGTTCTCCGTCGTCGAGGACCTGGCCGACTCGCTCGGTGCGGCCGTCGGCGCGTCGCGCGCAGCCGTCGACTCGGGCTACTACCCGGGCCAGTTCCAGGTGGGTCAGACGGGCAAGACCGTCTCGCCCCAGTTGTACGTCGCGCTCGGCATCTCCGGTGCGATCCAGCACCGCGCCGGCATGCAGACGTCCAAGACCATCGTCGCCGTCAACAAGGACGAGGAAGCACCGATCTTCGAGATCGCGGACTTCGGCGTCGTGGGCGACCTCTTCGACGTCACGCCTCAGCTCGCCGAGGCAGTGAAGAAGCGCAAGGGCTGATCCCCTCAGCAGTACCCGAGAGTCCCGCTACCGTTCGTCGGTAGCGGGGCTTTCGTCGTTCGTGCACCTTCCGGTCACGTCGTGTTGTGAGTGCCGTCGAGTGGGCTCGATAGATCTATGTGCCATGACATCAGATGTGTGCGACTCGGCACCGACCGTCATCACCCCGTCCTCGGCCGACGAGCACGTGCTCGTCTCCGACAAGCACCACTCACTCGTTCTCGGATCCACCCCGGAACACGTGCTCGCGGCGCAGCGGTTGCGCGCCACCGTGTTCGGCTCGGAAGCGGGGTACGAGTCGACCGCCTTCGACGGCGGCCTCGACGCCGACCGCTTCGACGACCACTGCGATCACCTGCTCGTCGTCGACAACCGCACCGGCGACCGTGTCGGCTGCTACCGCATGCTCACCCCGGACGGTGCGGAGCACGCCGGCGGGTACTACACGGCGACGGAGTTCGACATCAGCGAACTGCGTGCACACGAGTTGCGGACGGTCGAGATGGGTCGTGCGTGCGTCCTGGAGGGCCATCGATCCGGCTCGGTGCTGGCGCTGATGTGGTCCGGGATCCTCCGGTACATCGACCTCGGTGGCTACGACCGGGTGATGGGCTGTGTGTCGGTCCCCATGGCACTCGGCGACGGGGAACCGGACGGTGCGCACGTCAAGGGCGTGTACGACCTCGTCGAGAAGCGGCACCGCTCCGAGGTGCGCGCGTACCCCCGCACCCCCGTGCGCGTCGGCGGTGTCGCCCTCGCCGACATGACGGCGCCCGCCCGCACCTCGGTGCCGGCCCTGATGCGCGGCTATCTGCGCATGGGCGCCTCGATCTGCGGGGAGCCGGCCCACGATCCCGATTTCGGCGTCGCGGACTTCGTCACCCTCCTGCACATGAAGGACGCCAACGTCCGCTATCTCGACCGGCTCCGCTCGGCCGCGGCGACCGCGGAGTCGCACGCGTGACGACACACGCCTGGATGCCCGCCAGCCCGTGCGGGACGGGGTGCCATCCGGCGGTCTCGGCGACCGTGGGCACCGCACGCGTGGTGGTGCGCTGCGTCCTGGTGGCGGTGCTGCTCGCCGTGGTCCCGCTCCTGCTGGCGGGCCGGGTGTTGCCGGCGGGCGGTCGACGCGCCGCCGCACGTGCCGGAGCCAGGGGACTCCTCGGCGCGCTCGGTGTCCGGGTGGCTCTGGACGGCGACCGCACTGCCGAGCCCACCGGCGTCGGAACGCTCGTCGTCGCCAATCACGTGTCCTGGACGGACGTCCTGGTGCTGGCAGCCTGTTTCCCGTGCCGCTTCGTCGCCCGCGCGGACCTCGTGGACTGGCCCGTCCTGGGTCTGCTCGCACGCATCGTGCGGGTCGTCCCCATCGCCCGTGAGCGGCTCCGCTCACTGCCCGGCACCGTCGACGAGGTGACCGAGGCCTTGCGATCGGGAGCCACGGTGGTCGTCTTCCCCGAGGGCACCACCTGGTGCGGAACCGCCTACGGATCGTTCCGTCCCGCCCTGTTCCAGGCGGCCATCGACGCTGGTGCGGTGGTGCGGCCGATCGCGGTCACCTACCGCGACGTCGACCACCGTCCGACGACGGCCACCGCCTTCGTGGGCGACGAGACCATCGGCGAGTCGATGTCGAGGATCCTGCGGCTGAAGGGCGTCCGTGCCGCCGTGCGGGTGTGTGAGGACATCGCGCCCATCGACGATCGTCGACTGCTGGCGCGCAGCGCGGAGTTGGCCGTGCGCCGACACCAGGACGAGACGGCAATTCCGCCCCTGCGCGTCACCCGCACGCGACTGCCGCGCCGGGATCGGCTCGCCCAGCCGGTCCGCCCCGGTGAGTACGCCGGAACCGTCGTGCGGGCGAGCTGACGCACGGCAGTACGGGCGTGCTCGCGCGGGGGAGAGGCGGGGTCCGCGACCGGTTATCCTGGACCACGTCATGCCACAGCCCCCACGTGTGCCCGGAACGCCGGTGTACCTCGATCATGCCGCGACCACTCCGATGGTCCCCGCGGCGATCGAGGCGATGACGGAGATCCATCGGACCGTGGGAAACGCGTCGTCCCTGCACGGATCGGGGCGCACGGCCCGCCGCCGCATCGAGGAGTCGCGGGAGTCCATCGCCGCGGCGCTGGGCGCTCGTCCGTCCGAGGTCATCTTCACCTCCGGCGGCACCGAGAGCGACAATCTGGCGGTCAAGGGCATCTTCTGGGCACGCCGAGCGCGTGATCCTCGTCGCGTCCGCGTGATCACCAGCTCGGTCGAGCATCACGCCGTGCTCGATGCCGTGGAGTGGCTGGAACGTCACGAGGGCGCCGCGGTGTCCTGGTTGCCGGTCGAGGCCGACGGCCGCGTCCTCCCGTCGACGCTGCGCCGAGAACTCGAGCTGCACGCCGACGAGGTCGCCGTCGTGTCGATCATGTGGGCGAACAACGAGGTGGGCACCATCATGGCGATCCGCGAACTCGCTGCCATCGCGGCCGAGTTCGATGTGCCCATGCACAGCGACGCGGTCCAGGTGGCCGGTGTCCGTGAGCTCGACTTCGCGTCCAGTGGTCTCTCCGCGCTGTCCATCGCGGCACACAAGTTCGGCGGACCCCAGGGCGTCGGCGCGCTGCTGCTCGGCCGCTCGGTGCCCTGCGAATCACTGCTGCACGGAGGCGGTCAGGAACGCGACGTCCGGTCCGGGACGCCCGACACGGCAGGTGCGGTGGGCATGGCGGCCGCCCTCGACGTCGCCGTCGCCGGACGGGCCGACACCGAGGCGCGGCTCGTGGCGTTGCGCGAGCGCGTCATCGAGGGTGTCCTCGACGCGGTGCCCGGCGCGTCGGTCAACGGTGCCCGCGGCGCGGACAGACTCCCCGGCAACGTGCACGTCACGTTTCCCGGATGCGAGGGCGATTCACTGTTGATGTTGCTCGACGCCTCCGGGATCGAGTGCTCCACGGGATCCGCGTGCACGGCGGGTGTCGCGCGGGCGAGTCATGTGCTGCTGGCGATGGGCGTCGACGCGGCCGATGCCCGCGGATCACTGCGGTTCTCCTTGGGCCACACCAGCACCGACGCCGATGTCGACGCACTGCTCGAGGTCCTGCCGCGCGTCGTCGAACGTGCGCGGGCCGCCGGCATGGCGTCCAGTTCGAGATGACGAGAACGTCGAGACGAGAAGAGTGGTGACATGAGAGTTCTGGCAGCGATGAGCGGCGGCGTCGATTCCGCCGTGGCGGCGGCGCGTGCCGTCGATGCCGGCCACGAGGTGGTCGGGGTGCACCTGGCGCTGTCCACCGCTCCCGGCGCTCTGCGCACCGGGTCGCGCGGGTGCTGCTCCAAGGAGGACGCCGGGGACGCGCGCCGCGCCGCGGACGTGCTCGGGATCCCGTTCTATGTCTGGGATTTCGCGGATCGGTTCAAGGAGGACGTGATCGACGACTTCGTCGCGTCCTACGCCGCAGGCGAGACCCCGAACCCGTGCCTGCGCTGCAACGAGAAGATCAAGTTCGCGGCGCTCGCCGATCGGGCCGAGGCGCTCGGTTTCGACGCGGTCGCCACCGGCCACTACGCCCGGCTCGAGGACGGCGTGCTGCGTCGTGCGGTCGATGCCGACAAGGACCAGTCGTACGTGCTGGGCGTCCTCACCGCGCGCCAGCTGTCCCGTGCCCTGTTCCCGATCGGGGACACCCCGAAGGCGGAGGTGCGTGACGAGGCCGCCCGCCGCGGTCTCGCCGTCGCGGACAAGCCCGACAGTCACGACATCTGCTTCATCCCGTCCGGCGACACCCGGGCGTTCCTCGGCGCCCGCATCGGCGTGCGCCCCGGATCGGTGGTCGACGCGGACTCCGGCGCGGTGCTCGCCGAGCACGACGGTGTGCACGGGTTCACCGTCGGCCAGCGCAAGGGCCTGGGCGTCGAGGGACCGGCCGCCGACGGCAAGCCGCGGTACGTCACCTCCATCGAGCCCGAGACCGGGACCGTTCGGGTCGGCTCGGCGAGCCGCCTCGACGTGTACGGCATCGATGCGAGCACACCCGTCTGGACGTCCGGCACGGCGCCCGAGGGTGACGTGGACTGCGTCGTCCAGGTCCGGGCACACGGCGGACTCGCGGACGCCGTCGCTCGTGTCGACGGCGACACCCTGCGCATCGGTCTGCGGTCCCCGCTCACCGGAGTCGCCCGTGGTCAGGCGGCCGTGCTGTACCGCCCCGACCCGGCAGGCGACATCGTGGTCGGCAGCGGCACCATCGCGGGAACCTCCGCCGAGTCGCCACTCACCGCGTCCGCTCGCCCGTGACGGATCTTGCTGCCGCTCTGGCAGGCGTGGCGACGGGTATCGGCTCGTGGCCGGGAACGGACATCGCGAACGCCGTCACGACGGTGATCGGCGAGCTCCCCGACCTGCCGCACGTCGTGGAACTCCCGGCGCGAGGTCTCGGCGCCGACATGATCGGGCGCACCGGCGTGCTGCTGGTCGACATCGAGATCGATGCGGCCACCAGCGGATACCGCGTGAGCCGACGGCCGAGTACGACGAGCCGCCGGGCCCGCGACTTCCTGACGGAGGACCTCGACGTTCTCGAGGAGCAGTGGGAACTGGCCGGGCTGCGCGGATCCGGCCGCGCCGTCAAGGTGCAGGCCGCGGGCCCGCTGACGATGGCCGCGGACATCGAGCTGGCGTTCGGTCACCGCGCCTTGACCGACCGCGGTGCGGTGCGCGACATCGCCGGGTCGTTGGCCGAGGGAGTGGCCGCGCACGCCGACGAGGTCGCGAGGCGGCTCGGCGCCGAGGTGGTCGTCCAGTTCGACGAACCTCGCATCGCGGCCGTGCTGGCCGGTCGCCTGCAGGGCGTGACGAGCCTCGAGCAGATCGCCGCGGTGCCGGCGCCGGAGGTGGCCGACCTGCTGGGCTCGGTGGTGCAGCGGGTGAACCGACCCGTGATCGTGCACACGTGCTCCGCCGACGTCCCGTTCGAGGTCTTCGGACGCAGCGGGGTGCACGGCGTCTCGTTCGATCTGTCCCTGCTGTCCACGTCGCGGTACGACGCCGTCGGCGATTACCTGGAGAGCGGCGGTGTCGCCGTCCTGGGGGTGGTGCCGGGAACAGACCCGGAGAGGTACCCGGCGTGGCGCGAGAGTGCGGCGCCCGCAGTGGAACTGATGGACCGTCTGGGCTTCCCGCGGCGGTACCTCGCGGAGCGGGTCGCCGTCTCGCCCACGTGTGGGTTGTCCGGCGCGAGCCTGCCGTGGGCCCGGCACGCTCTGACGGTGCTGCGCGACGTCCGCGCTGCCTTCACCGAAGATCCCGACGCGCTGTGACACCGGCCTTCGTCACCGGGAACGGTGTCGGAGCGCTCCGATAGTCTGCGATCGTGGACGAGATCGAGACACCGCCGGACCTGGTCCCGGCCTCACCCGAGCAGAAGCAGGAGTGGGACGCGCTGGCCGAGGAGGTCCGTGGTCACCAGTTCCGGTACTACGTCCGGGACGCGCCGATCATCTCGGACGGGCAGTTCGACGACCTGTTGAAGCGCCTGCAGGCGATGGAGGAGGAGCATCCGGATCTCCGGACGCCCGACTCGCCGACGCAGCTCGTCGGTGGCGGCTTCGAGACGGATTTCACGGCGGTCGACCACCTCGAGCGAATGCTGTCCCTGGACAACGTGTTCGACGCGGACGAGCTGCGTGCCTGGGCGCGCAGGGTCGAGGCCGAGGCGGGGGAGAACCTGCACTACCTCTGCGAGGTCAAGATCGACGGCGTCGCGCTCAATCTCGTGTACGAGAACGGCCGACTGGTGCGCGCCGCCACCCGCGGTGACGGACGCACCGGGGAGGACGTGACACTCAACGCGCGCACCATCGACGACATCCCCGAGGTGCTGACCCCGTCGGACGAGTTCCCGGTCCCGACGCTGCTCGAGGTGCGGGGCGAGGTGTTCTTCCGGCTCGAGGACTTCCAGGCGCTCAACGCCTCTCTCGTCGAGCAGGGCAAGCCGCCGTTCGCCAACCCGCGCAACTCCGCCGCGGGGTCGCTGCGGCAGAAGAACCCCGCGGTCACCTCGCGGCGGCGGCTCGGCATGATCTGTCACGGGTTCGGCCGGATGGAGGGCTTCGCCCCCGCCGCCCAGTCCGTCGCGTACGAAGCGCTGGCCGCCTGGGGTCTGCCGGTCTCGACTCACACCGCACTGGTGCAGGGCGTCGACGCGGTGGTCGAACGCATGGAGTACTGGGGCGAGAACCGGCACTCGGTCGAGCACGAGATCGACGGCCTCGTGGTGAAGGTCGACGAGATGGCGTTGCACCGCCGACTCGGTTCCACGTCCCGAGCGCCGCGGTGGGCCATCGCCTTCAAGTATCCGCCGGAGGAGGCCACCACGACATTGGTCAACATCGAGGTGAGTGTCGGGCGCACCGGGCGAGTGACACCGTTCGCGTTCATGGAGCCGGTGCTCGTGGCGGGGTCGACGGTGTCGCGTGCGACCTTGCACAACGCGTCCGAGGTCGTGCGCAAGGGTGTGTTGATCGGTGACACCGTGGTCATCCGCAAGGCGGGCGAGGTGATCCCGGAGGTGCTCGGTCCGGTGGTCGACGCACGCACCGGGGACGAGCGGGAATTCGTCATGCCGACGCACTGCCCCGAGTGCGGAACCGAACTCGCACCGACCAAGGAAGCGGATGCTGACATCCGCTGCCCCAATTCGGAATGGTGCCCCGCCCAGAGGCGTGAGCGGGTCTTCTTCATCGCAGGGCGCAACGTGTTCGACATCGAGGCGCTCGGGTACGAAGCGGCGACGGCGCTTCTCAAAGCTGACGTCATCCAGAACGAGGGTGACCTCTTCATTCTCACCGAGGACGATCTCACCAAGACGGAGATCTTCCGGACCAAAGCTGGTCACCTGTCCGCCAATGGTCGTCGTCTGCTCGACAACCTCGAACGCGCGAAGATCAAGCCGCTGTGGCGTGTTCTGGTCGCGCTCTCCATTCGCCACGTCGGTCCTTCCGCCGCCCGCGCCCTCGCCGCTCGCTTCGGGTCGCTCGAGGCCATCCGGGCGGCGACGGAGGAGGAACTGGCCGCCGCCGACGGGGTGGGCCCCACCATCGCCCGCGCAGTCGTCGAGTGGTTCGACGTCGGCTGGCACCGTGCCATCGTGGAGAAGTGGTCGGCAGCGGGCGTGCGCATGGAGGACGAGCGCGACGAGAGCATCGAGCGCACGCTCGACGGTCTGTCGATCGTCGTCACCGGATCGCTCGCCACGTTCACTCGTGACGACGCGAAGGAGGCGATCCTGGCCCGCGGCGGAAAGGCGGCCTCGTCGGTGTCGAAGAAGACGGCGTTCGTGGTCGTCGGCGACGCGCCCGGATCGAAGCACGACAAGGCGCTCGAACTGGGTGTTCCCGTGCTCGACGAGGACGGGTTCCGCACGCTGCTCGGCGAGGGGCCCGACGCGGCCCGCGCGCTGGTCGCCGGGGCAGACTCAGCCGAGGACGGTGGCGACGATGCCGGCCAGGTAGCCGAGCCGGGCGATCTCTGACGGTCGGAAGTCCGGTCCGCCGGGTCGTCCCAGCACCAGCACGGTGCCCGACGATCCGAGCGGCGCCGCGGCCAGTGTGGTGTCCATGTCCTTCCACGACTGCGGAACCCATGCTCCGGTCGGGTCGAGGACGGCCGGCTTCTCGAGGGGCATCCACGGCATGTCGTCGGCCCGCGACTCGGGCGCCCCGGAGCTGCCGACGATGACGGCCGGACCGTGATTCGACATGCCCACCACGGTGCTCCACCCGACACGCAGCACTCGCGGCGCACCGTCCACGAGCACCTGCAGACGGTCGTCGTGGGCCGTGGCCACGCGATCGATGAGCTCGAGTTCGCGGTGTGTGTCGAGGATGCCGGCGTAGGGACGGATCGAGTCCACGCGGACGTCGGCGAGTTTCTCGGCAGCGGTGATGAGCGTGTCGGGGAGCGCGCCCGGCGCGACGTCCACCACCAGATCGTCCACCGCGAATCCGGCTCCGCGTTCGATGACGTCGAGGGACAGGATGTCGGCCCCCACCGAGCCCAGGGCGACGGCGAGCGACCCGAGACTGCCCGGACGGTCGGGCAACCGGACCCGCAGGAGATACGACACGCCGACATCCTCGCACTCGACGCCGTCTCCATCGAGTCGCACGCGGCCCGCAGGAAGGCGGAGGACGGCCGCGCGCGTCGCCTCTCGGCGCGACGCGAGGCCGTGACGGTGAGGTGCTCGCCACGAACTAGGCTGCTCGGCATGCGTTACGAATCGAAGGGGGCCTGACGGACGTGTCTGCCATATCCCGCGACGAGGTCGCCCACCTCGCACGACTGTCCCGGCTCGCGCTCGAGGAGCACGAACTCGATGCGTTCGCCGGTCAGCTCGACGCCATTCTGGGCCACGTGAAGGCGGTGTCGGAGGTCGACGTCTCGGACGTCGACGCCACCGCGAGTCCGCTTGCTGTGACCAACGTCACCCGACCTGACGTCATCGTCCCGGGCCTCGGCCCGGACAGCGCCCTGGCCGAGGCGCCCGCGTCCGAACAGAGCCGCTTCGCGGTGCCGCGCATCCTGGGAGAAGAGTGATGACCGCCGCCGAGCAGACCGATCTGATCCGGTCCACCGCGTCCGACCTGGCCGCGAAGATCCGTACCCGCGAGGTCTCCGCCGTGGAGGTCACTCGCGCCCACCTCGATCGCATCGCCGAGGTCGACGGAACGCTGCACGCCTTCCTGCACGTCGCGGGGGACGAGGCGATCGCCGCCGCCCAGCGCGTCGACGACGCGTTGGACGCGGGTGAGACGCCTGCGTCGGAGTTGGCCGGCGTCCCGTTGGCGCTGAAGGACGTGTTCACCACCACGGACATGCCCACCACTGCCGGCTCGAAGATCCTCGAGGGATGGGTCTCGCCGTACGACGCCACGGTCACCGCGCGGCTGCGTGCCGCAGGAATTCCGTTGCTGGGCAAGACCAACATGGACGAGTTCGCGATGGGCTCGTCCACCGAGAACAGTGCGTACGGACCCACCCTGAACCCGTGGGACACCACTCGGGTGCCGGGTGGATCGGGCGGCGGTTCGGCCGCGGCGCTCGCGTCGTTCCAGGCACCGTTGGCCATCGGCACCGATACCGGTGGCTCGATCCGGCAACCGGCCGCCGTCACAGGCACCGTCGGGTGCAAGCCGACGTACGGCGGCGTGTCCCGGTACGGGCTCATCGCCTGCGCCTCCTCCCTGGATCAGGGCGGTCCCTGCGGGCGAACGGTGCTCGACACCGCGCTGCTGCACCAGGTCATCGCCGGACACGACCCCCGCGACTCGACGTCGGTCGACGCGGCGGTGCCGGACGTCGTCGCGGCCGCGCGCCGCGGCGCGGGCGGGGATCTGACCGGTGTGCGCGTCGGCGTCGTCAAGGAACTGCACTCGGACGCTTATCAGCCCGGGGTCATCTCCTCCTTCGATGCCGCCGTCGAGGTGCTCACCTCGCTGGGCGCCGAGGTGGTGGAGGTGTCGTGCCCCAACTTCGATCATGCCCTCGCCGCGTACTACCTCATCCTCCCGTCGGAGGTGTCGTCCAACCTCGCTCGCTTCGATGCCATGCGCTACGGGCTGCGGGTCGGTGACGACGGAACGCACAGTGCCGATCAGGTCATGGCGATGTCGCGTGCCGCCGGGTTCGGCCCGGAGGTCAAGCGGCGCATCATGATCGGGACGTACGCGCTGTCCGCGGGCTACTACGACGCGTACTACGGCCAGGCTCTGAAAATCCGGACGCTCATCGCTCGCGACTTCGATCGTGCCTACGAGAAGGTGGACGTCCTGGTGTCGCCCACAACGCCGTCGACGGCGTTCGCGCTGGGCGAGAAGGTCGACGACCCCATCGCCATGTACCTGTACGACCTCTGCACTCTGCCGACCAACCTGGCCGGTCACCCGGCCATGTCGGTGCCGTCCGGTCTTGCGGACGGTCTCCCGGTCGGGCTGCAGATCATGGCTCCGGCGATGGCGGACGATCGCCTCTACCGGGTCGGTGCGGCGTACGAAGCCGCACGGGGAGAGTTTCCCCAGCCGTCCGCGATCTGATCCGACCGTGCCTCCGCGCGCCGGAGGTAGCAAGATGGTGACGAGCATCGTGCGCGGCGACCCCGCGTCGACACCCGCGAACGAGAGGCACCGACCCATGCGTATCGGAGTACTGACCGGCGGCGGCGACTGCCCGGGACTCAACGCGGTCATCAGGGCCGTCGTACGCACGGCCGACGCCCGCTACGGATCTTCCGTGGTCGGCTTCCTCGACGGGTGGCGCGGCCTGCTCGAGGACCGTCGTATCCAGCTGCGCAACGACGATCGCAACGATCGACTGCTCACCAAGGGCGGCACCATCCTGGGGACCGCACGCGTCAATCCCGAGAAGCTGCGGGCGGGGCTCGACCAGATCAAGCAGACGATGGACGACAACGGCATCGACGTGCTCATCCCCATCGGGGGTGAGGGCACGTTGACCGCCGGACACTGGCTGTCCCAGGAGGGCGTGCCGGTCATCGGGGTTCCCAAGACCATCGACAACGACATCGACTGCACCGACGTCACGTTCGGTTTCGACACCGCCCTCACCATCGCCACCGACGCGATCGACCGGCTGCACAGCACCGCCGAGTCGCACCAGCGCGTCATGCTCGTCGAGGTGATGGGGCGGCACGCCGGCTGGATCGCGCTGCATTCGGGCCTCGCGTCCGGCGCGCACATGACACTGATCCCCGAGCAGCCCTTCGACGTCCAGGAGGTGTGCGATCTGGTGAAGAAGCGGTTTCAGCGCGGGGACTCCCACTTCATCTGCGTCGTCGCCGAGGGAGCGACGCCCAAGGAGGGGTCGATGGAGATCCGCGACGGAGGAATCGACGAGTTCGGCCACGTCCGGTTCACCGGTGTCGCACAGCAATTGGGCGTCGAGATCGAACGCCGCATCAACAAGGAGGTCCGCACCACGGTGCTGGGCCACGTGCAGCGCGGCGGCAAGCCCACGCCGTACGACCGCGTCCTCGCCACCCGTTTCGGCGTCAACGCCGTCGACGCCGTGCACGCGGGGGAGAAGGGCAAGATGGTCTCCCTCCAGGGCGCCGAGATCGGCCTGGTGGACCTCGAGGAGGCCGTCCGCCAGCTCAAGCGGGTTCCCGAGAGTCGCTACCTGGACGCGGCCGCCTTCTTCGGCTGACACCGAGGGGGTTCGGCCCACCGGTCCGCAGTAAACTCGGCACCATGACTGCTGCCACCTCATCGCACTCGACGAGCCTGATGGACTACGACGAGGTGATCTCCCGGTACGACCCCGTGCTGGGCATGGAGGTGCACGTCGAGCTCGGTACCGCCACCAAGATGTTCTGTGGGTGCCCCACCGAGTTCGGTGCCGAGCCCAACACCCAGGTGTGCCCGGTGTGCCTCGGCCTGCCGGGTGCGCTGCCGGTGGTCAACGCGGCTGCCGTCGAGTCCGCCATCCGGATCGGCCTCGCGCTGAACTGCTCCATCACGCCGTGGGGTCGGTTCGCGCGGAAGAACTACTTCTACCCGGACCAGCCGAAGAACTACCAGATCTCGCAGTACGACGAGCCGATCGCCACCGAGGGCTACCTCGACGTGGTGCTCGACGACGGGTCCACGTGGCGGGTCGACATCGAGCGCGCCCACATGGAGGAGGACACCGGCAAGTCGTTGCACGTCGGCGGCGCCACCGGTCGCATCGACGGAGCGAGTCACTCACTGCTGGACTACAACCGGGCCGGTGTGCCTCTCGTCGAGATCGTCACCAAGACCATCGAGGGCGCCGGCGACCGCGCGCCCGAGGTGGCCCGCGCCTACGTCACCGCGCTGCGGGAACTGATCCGCGAGCTCGGCGTGTCCGACGTGCGGATGGATCAGGGCTCGCTGCGGTGCGACGCCAATGTCTCGCTGATGGAGAAGGGCGCCACCGAGTTCGGCACCCGGACCGAGACCAAGAACGTCAACTCGCTCAAGAGCGTCGAGGTCGCCGTCCGCTACGAGATGCGCCGTCAGGCAGCAGTTCTCGCCGACGGCGGCGAGATCGTCCAGGAGACGCGGCACTTCCAGGAGGCCGACGGCAGCACGGCACCCGGTCGTAAGAAGGAGACCGCGGAGGACTACCGCTACTTCCCCGAGCCCGATCTCGAGCCGGTCGCCCCGGACGCCGCCTGGGTCGAGGAACTGCGCGCGACCATTCCCGAGGCGCCGTGGATCACCCGCGGGCGCATCCAGAAGGAGTGGGGCTGGTCCGATCTCGTCATGCGCGACGTCGTCAACGCCGATGCGCTCGGCCTCATCACCGCGACGGTCGACGCCGGTGCGACACCCGACGCCGCCCGCAGCTGGTGGGTGGCGTACCTGTCGCAGCAGGCCAACACCCGCGGCGTCGACCTCGCGGACCTGGCGATCACCCCGGTGCAGGTGGCCCGCGTCGCCGCGCTGGTCGCCGACCGCACACTCACCAACGCCAACGCCCGCAAGGTGGTCGACGGCGTCCTCGACGGTGAGGGTGACCCCGACGCTGTCGTCGAGGCACGCGGACTCGCTGTCGTGCAAGACGATTCGGCGCTCGAGACAGCCGTGTCCGAGGCGCTCGCGGCCAACCCCTCCGTCGCGGAGAAGATCCGCGGCGGCAAGGTGCAGGCCGCCGGTGCCATCGTCGGTGCCGTCATGAAGGCGACCAAGGGCCAGGCCGACCCCGCGCGAGTCAAGGAACTCGTCATCGCCGCCTGCAGCTAGAACGACCGGCCTCCGGCCTTCCCGCCGACCGACCGGCCTCCGGCCTTCCCGCCGACCGACCGGCCTCCGGCCTTCCCGCCGACCGACCGGCCTCCGGCCTTCCCGCTAGTCGCTCCCGCCGCCGCCGGCCGGCACCGGAACGATGACCACCCGGTCGTCGGTCGGAACGGGCTGGCCACCGTCCTTGTTCACGGTGGTCACCCACACCTGGCCCTGAGCGCCGAGCGACGCGCCGCGCAGCCGGCCGTAGCGGTCCTGTGCGGTGAGAGTCGGCGGCGTGGTGACGGCGTTGGTGTCGGGGTCGACGGGAACCAGAGCCAGCGCACGGGCCCCGGTCATCGACACCGCCACCGAGCCGGGTGCGGCAGCGCATCCGCCGACTCCCGGCTTGTCCGGCCACGTCCACACTGGACTGACGACGGCGCCCTCGGGCGTGATGCGGGAGAGCCGGTCCTCGGTGGCCGTCGCATCGGTCACCCAGGTGCTGCCCGTGGCGTCGATGCAGACGTCGCCGGCCCTGCCTATTCCGCTCATGACGACGCGGGGGGCCGAGGTGGAGTCGACGCGTGGGTCGGTGACGGCCAGGACCTTGCCGGCGAGGGACGACGGATTCGCCGCAGCGGTCGGATCGCCTCCGTCGCCGGTGATCACCCGGAGTTCGTCGGGGGAGGAGAAGTCGAGCGCACCCGAGCTGCTGGACCCGCGGGGGATGCCGGCGAGCACGGTCTTCGGGACGTCTCCTGCCGCGATGCGCACCACGCGGTTGTCGGTCGCCGTGGTGATGTACGCGTAGAGAAGACGGTCCTCGTCGTAGGTGGGGGACAGCGCGATGTCGAGAAGTCCGCCGTCGCCGTCACCGTCGACCGGGACGGTCACGACGGGTCGAGGTGTCTGGCCCGGAGCCACCTGGAAGACGGTCCCGGTACGACGCTCGCCGACCAGGGCCGATGCGCCGCCCGGGAGGACGACGAGCCCGGACAACGTGTCGAGGCAGGTCGCGACGACATTGGGGTCCGGATCCACGCAGGGACCGGCGGCAGGCGACGGCGGGGGCGGCGTGCTGGACCCCGGTGCGCCCGGTTCCACCGGTGCGATGTCGGCCGCGCCGAAGGTGGGTTCGGGGGAGAATTCCGTCGAGGCGGAGTCGTCGAACCGTGCGCATCCCGCGGAGGCCGTGACGATCGCCATCACCGCCGCTCCGAGCACGAACGATCGCCGGGCCGCGCGCCGAGTCCCACCCACTGTCATGAGATCCCACGGTACGGGTCGCGCCTGCGCCGGGAACGGGCCCGCCGCATCTACGCTGATGCACGTGAGTGAGAAGTCCGATGACACAGGCCGTTCCCCGTCCGGTTACGAGCCGGCGGCGAGTCCCTACGACCAGCCGACAGAGCGGATAGGCGGGGGCAGCGGATCACAGCTCCCGCGCACCGACGACGAGCTCGACGCCGACCGGTCGCGCACCGCGCATCCCACCGAGAAGCTGCCCAGCTACCCCGCTGACACCGCGGCGACGTCGAGCCGCACCGAACCCGCGTACGACGACAGCGCGACCCGCGCGATCCCGGTGACCGGCACGGATCGCACCGCGACGCCGGCCGAGGTGCGCCCCGAGGTGGTCCCGGACCGTCGCGGCACGCTCGATCTCGGACTGCTGATCCTGCGCGTGAGCGTCGGCGCGATCGTGCTGGTGCACGGTCTGCAGAAGCTCACGGGATGGTTCGACGGTCCCGGGCTCTCGGGCTTCCAGGAGATCGTGGCCGGGTCCGGCTACGACCAGGCACGTCTGCTGTCCATTCTCGGCGCGGTCGGCGAGGTCGCCGGCGGTGCGCTGCTGATTCTCGGACTGGCGACGCCGCTCGCCGGTGCCGCCGTGCTGGCCGTCATGATCAATGCCTGGCTCGTACGCCAGGTCGGCGAGCCGGGGCTGCAGTTCTTCGCCCCCACGGGTGTCGAGTACGAGACGCTGCTGGTGCTGGCCTCGGCGTCCATCATCCTCACGGGCCCGGGACGGATCGCCGTGGACGGCGGACGCGGCTGGGCACGCCGCCCCTTCATCGGGTCGTTCCTCGCATTGGCCATCGGCATCGGCGGCGCCGCGGCGCTGTGGATCTTCCTGAACGGCGCCGACCCCTTCGCCTGACCCGTGCGTCACCGTCGTTCAGGCACCGGGCTCGGGCTCGGCCGACTCGTCGCGAACGGGCTCCTCGACGGGCGAGGGGTCCGGCACCGCGCCGCCGCTCGCCGCGGAGAGCAGCGGGAGCTTGTCCACGGTCACGCCCGGCATCCGAACGGTCGAGCCGTCGTCGAGAGTCGCCTTGCCCCACCCGAGCTTCGGGAACAGCAGTCCCGTGACGGACGTCCACGGCACCGTCGTCGAGCGGAACGCCCGACGTGAGACGAACTGCTGCGGGGTGACCGTGGTGCGGACGCGGATGATCCAATAGCCCAGCAGAACCGGGAGCGCGAGCATCCACCCGAAGAGTTCCGGCGCGCCGACCACGGGGAACGTGACCCCGAACAGGAACAGCGCGACGCCGGACAGCGCCAGGGCCGGAATGCGGAACACCGCGGAGGCCGTGGGGGACACGTCGGGAGTGGGGCTCTCGGTGTGGGAGACTGTCACCGGTGGTTCGGACTGCTGCGAAGACGACACCCCTCCATCTTCGCACTGCATAACGCCATCCCACATAATGGGATCACGAGTTCGGTAAGTTTGACTGGCACCGCATCACGCGCCTAACGTCACACGCGTGAAGCGTGAAGAGTTCCTCGTAATCGGCAGGCGCGTCGTCGCCTGAGCCGAAACGTCTTCACGCTCAGCCACGACGCGCCACCCTCGTACAGCATCTGCTGGCGAGGGTTTTTTCTTGCCCGGATGAAGATCTAAGGAAGCACCAGTGAGCGCACCCACCGCCCGGCCCGGCCCGGCACCACGCAAGGCTCCGCCCGCCGCCGATCGCCCCACTCCGTCCGCGACGCCGCAGCGTCGTCCCCTTCCGCCCGAGCGCGTGACCGGAGCGAAGTCCGTCGTCCGCGCACTCGAGGAGCTCGAGGTCGACGTCGTCTTCGGCATTCCCGGTGGTGCCGTACTTCCCGTCTACGATCCGCTGCTCGACTCGGCGAAGGTCCGGCACGTGCTGGTGCGACACGAGCAGGGTGCCGGCCACGCCGCCACCGGCTACGCGCAGGCCACCGGCCGCGTGGGTGTCTGCATCGCGACCTCGGGTCCCGGCGCGACCAATCTGGTGACGCCGCTGGCCGATGCGCAGATGGACTCCGTCCCGGTCGTCGCCATCACCGGACAGGTCGGCCGTGGTCTGATCGGTACGGATGCCTTCCAGGAAGCCGACATCTCGGGCATCACGATGCCCGTCACCAAGCACAACTTCCTCATCACCGATCCGATCGACATCCCTCGCATGATCGCCGAGGCCTTCTATCTGGCGTCCTCCGGGCGTCCGGGTGCGGTGCTCGTCGACATCCCGAAGGACGTGCTGCAGGCACAGACCACGTTCTCGTGGCCGCCGGAGATGAAGCTGCCCGGCTACCGCCCGGTGACCAAGCCGCACGGCAAGCAGGTGCGTGAGGCAGCACGGCTCATCGCGGCCGCGAAGAAGCCGGTGCTGTACTGCGGCGGCGGCATCATCAAGTCGAACTCGTCGCCCGAGCTGCTCGAGTTGGCGGAGCTCACCGGCATCCCCGTCGTCACGACTCTGATGGCCCGGGGTGTCTTCCCGGACAGCCACGACCTGAACCTCGGCATGCCCGGTATGCACGGAACCGTCGCCGCGGTCGCCGCACTGCAGAAGAGCGATCTGCTCATCACGCTCGGCGCACGCTTCGACGATCGTGTGACCGGACAGCTCGACTCGTTCGCCCCCGAGGCGAAGGTGGTGCACGCGGACATCGATCCCGCCGAGATCGGCAAGAACCGGTTCGCCGACGTGCCGATCGTGGGTGACTGCCGCGAGGTCATCGTCGAACTGATCGAGGCGATCCGCGCGGACCAGGCCACCGGCACCGCGTTGGATCTCGCCGACTGGTGGACCTACCTCGACAACGTCCGACGCACGTACCCGCTGAGCTACGACCGACCGTCGGACGGCGCCATGTCACCCGAGTTCGTGATCCAGTCGATCGGCAAGTTCGCCGGGCCCGACGCGATCTACTGCGCCGGCGTCGGTCAGCACCAGATGTGGGCCGCTCAGTTCATCAGCTACGAGAAGCCGCGCACCTGGCTCAACTCCGGCGGACTCGGCACGATGGGCTACGCGGTCCCGGCCGCGATGGGCGCCAAGATGGGCCTGCCCGACACCGAAGTCTGGGCCATCGACGGTGACGGCTGCTTCCAGATGACCAACCAGGAGCTCGCGACCTGCGCGGTCGAGGGGATCCCGATCAAGGTCGCCGTCATCAACAACGGCAACCTCGGCATGGTGCGGCAGTGGCAGACGCTCTTCTACGAGGAGCGCTACTCCAACACCGAGCTCGGTACACACGGTGCCGTGCGCATCCCGGACTTCCTCAAGCTGGCCGAGGCGCTGGGCTGCGTCGGTCTTCGCTGTGAGCGCGAGGAGGACGTCGATGCGGTGATCGCGCAGGCGCGTGCGATCAACGACCGGCCCGTGGTCATCGACTTCATCGTCGGCAAGGACGCCCAGGTGTGGCCGATGGTCGCAGCGGGCACCGGCAACTCCGAGATCATGGCCGCCCGCGGCATCCGCCCGCTGTTCGACAACGACGAGGAAGCGGCTCAGGAGCCCGGCTCGGTCGGCGACGTCACCGAGGCGGCCCAGGGCGCGAATTCGAAAGGCATCGACCTGTGAGCACCAGTCACACCCTGAGCGTGCTCGTCGAGGACAAGCCGGGCGTGCTCGCACGTGTGGCGTCTCTGTTCTCGCGCCGCGGGTTCAACATCGCGTCCCTCGCGGTGGGCGGCACCGAGGTTCCCGAGATCTCGCGCATGACCATCGTCGTCACGGTCGACGAGTTCCCGCTCGAGCAGGTGACGAAGCAGCTGAACAAGCTCGTCAACGTCATCAAGATCGTCGAGCAGGAAGCCGACTCGTCGGTCGCGCGTGAACTCGTGCTCATCAAGGTCCGTGCCGACGCGAGCGTGCGGAGCGAGGTCATCGAGACGGTGAACCTGTTCCGCGCCAAGGTCATCGACGTCTCCCCGGAGGCAGTCACCGTCGAGGCGACCGGCACCCGCTCGAAGCTCGAGGCATTGCTCCGGATGCTCGACCCGTACGGTGTCCGCGAGATCGTCCAGTCCGGCGTCGTCGCGGTGGGTCGTGGACCGAAGTCCATCACCGCGTCCCGCTGATCACCCAACCCAGTAGTTTCGATTACCCGGTCACATGCGACCGGGACAGATGTAGGAGGAAACCACAGTGGCAGTCGAGATGTTCTACGACGACGATGCCGATCTCTCGATCATCCAGGGCCGCAAGGTCGCTGTGATCGGATACGGAAGCCAGGGCCATGCGCACTCGCTCAGCCTCCGCGATTCGGGCGTCGACGTCCGCATCGGCCTGAAGGAAGGCTCCAAGTCGCGTGACAAGGCTGCCGAGCAGGGCCTCGGCGTGGGCACGCCGGCGGAGGTCTCCGAGTGGGCCGACGTCATCATGCTGCTCGCTCCGGACACGGCCCAGGCGCAGATCTTCAAGGACGACATCGAGCCCAACCTCAAGGACGGCGACGCGCTGTTCTTCGGCCACGGTCTCAACATCCACTTCAAGCTGATCGAGGCCCCGGCCAACATCACCGTCGGCATGGTCGCCCCCAAGGGGCCCGGCCACCTCGTGCGTCGTCAGTTCGTCGACGGCAAGGGTGTCCCCGCCCTCATCGCCGTCGACCAGGATCCCAAGGGCGAGGGCCAGGCTCTCGCACTGTCCTACGCCCGCGGCATCGGCGGCACGCGCGCCGGCGTCATCAAGACCACCTTCAAGGAAGAGACCGAGACCGACCTCTTCGGCGAGCAGGCCGTGCTGTGCGGCGGCACCGAGGAGCTGGTGAAGACCGGCTTCGAGGTCATGGTCGAGGCCGGCTACGCGCCCGAGATGGCGTACTTCGAGGTCCTGCACGAGCTCAAGCTGATCGTCGACCTCATGTACGAGGGCGGCATCGCCCGCATGAACTACTCGGTGTCCGACACCGCGGAGTTCGGTGGCTACCTCTCCGGGCCGCGCGTCATCGACGCCGGCACCAAGGAGCGCATGAAGGCGATCCTGGCCGACATCCAGTCGGGCGAGTTCACCAAGCGCCTCGTCGCCAACGTCGAGAACGGCAACACCGAGCTCGAGGGCCTGCGCAAGCAGAACGCCGAGCACCCCATCGAGGTCACCGGCAAGAAGCTGCGCGACCTCATGAGCTGGGTCGACCGTCCCATCACCGAGACGGCCTGACCCTCGCATTCCTGACACGGGGCACCCGCGGTCGAGTTCGTCGACCTCGGGTGCCCTGCGTCGGGTCTCGGCTCGGCCACTAGGCTGACGCCCGCACGAATCCGGAACCACACCTCTTCTCCGTCACCTGATCAGGGAGTTCTCCACGTGAGCCAGCCAGGCCGCCCCGTCGTACTCATCGCCGACAAACTTGCGCAGTCCACCGTCGAGGCTCTCGGCGACGGTGTCGAGGTGCGGTGGGTGGACGGTCCGGACCGCCCGGCCCTCCTGGCCGCGGTTCCCGACGCGGACGCCATCCTGGTCCGCTCCGCGACCACGGTCGACGCCGAGGTGCTCGCTGCCGGAACGAAGCTCAAGATCGTCGCGCGCGCCGGAGTCGGCCTCGACAACGTCGACGTGCCCGCCGCCACCGAGCGCGGTGTGCTCGTGGTCAACGCCCCGACCTCCAACATCCACACGGCCGCCGAGCACGCGGTGACGCTGCTGCTCTCGGCTGCTCGCCAGATCCCCGCCGCCGACGCCACGCTGCGTCAGCACGAGTGGAAGCGCAGCAAGTTCAACGGTGTCGAGATCTTCGGCAAGACCGTCGGTGTGGTCGGGCTCGGCCGTATCGGTCAGCTCTTCGCGCAGCGTCTCGCCGCGTTCGAGACCCACATCATCGCCTACGACCCCTACGTCTCGCCGGCTCGTGCCGCGCAGCTTGGTATCGAGCTGGTCAGCCTCGACGAGCTCCTCGAGCGCGCCGACATGTTCTCCGTGCACCTGCCGAAGACTCCCGAGACCAAGGGTCTGATCGGCAAGGAGGCGCTCGCCCGGACCAAGAAGGGCGTCATCGTCGTCAACGCCGCTCGCGGTGGACTCGTCGACGAGCAGGCTCTCGCCGACGCGATCACCAGCGGCCACGTCTTCGCCGCGGGTATCGACGTCTACGCGAGCGAGCCCTGCACCGACAGCCCGCTGTTCGAGCTCCCGCAGGTCGTCGTCACCCCGCACCTCGGTGCGTCCACCACCGAGGCCCAGGACCGCGCCGGCACCGACGTCGCCAAGTCCGTCCTGCTCGCCCTCGCCGGCGAGTTCGTGCCCGACGCGGTGAACGTCTCCGGCGGCGCCGTGGGCGAGGAGGTCGCGCCGTGGCTCGACATCGTGCGGAAGCAGGGCGTCCTGCTCGGTGCCCTGTCGGACGAGCTCCCGACGTCGCTGTCCGTCGACGTGCGCGGTGAGCTGGCGTCCGAGGACGTCGACATCCTCAAGCTGTCGGCGCTGCGGGGACTGTTCTCCGCCGTCATCGAGGACGCGGTCACCTTCGTCAACGCACCGTCGCTCGCCGAGGAGCGTGGTGTCACGGCCGACGTGACCAAGGCCAGCGAGAGCCCCAACCACCGGAGCGTCGTCGACGTCCGTGCGGTCTACGGCGACGGGACCGTCGTCAACGTCGCGGGCACCCTCACCGGTCCCCAGCACGTGGAGAAGATCGTCAACATCAACGGCCGCAACTTCGATCTGCGCGCCGAGGGCAAGAACCTCATCGTGACGTACGACGACCGTCCCGGCTCGCTCGGACGCATCGGCACCGCCCTGGGCGACGCCGGTGTCGACATCGCCGCCGCGGCACTCAGCCAGGACGCGGAGGGCGGTGGCGCCACCATCCTGCTGCGCGTCGATCGTGATGTGGCGCAGGACGTTCGGGACGCCATCGCCGCCTCCGTGGGCGCGACGACCATCGAGCTGGTCGACCTGTCCTGATGTCGACGCCGAACGAGGGGACTTCGATGAAGCTGGGTGTCGTGGCCGGAGACGGCATCGGACCGGAGGTGGTGGCCGAGGCACTCAAGGTGCTCGAGGTGGTCGCGCCCGGTGCGGAGACCACGGAGTACGACCTGGGTGCACGGCGCTATCACGCGACGGGGGAGATCCTGCCGCCGTCGGTGCTCGAGGAGCTCCGCGGCCACGACGCCATCCTGCTCGGCGCCATCGGTGATCCGTCGGTGCCCAGCGGTGTGCTCGAGCGCGGATTGTTGCTGACCGCACGATTCGCGCTGGATCACCACATCAACCTGCGCCCGTCCAAGCTGTACCCGGGTGTCGTCGGTCCGTTGGCGGGCAACAAGCCGGTCGACATCGTCGTCGTGCGGGAGGGCACCGAGGGCCCGTACACGGGCAACGGCGGCGCCATCCGCGTCGGCACTCCGCACGAGGTCGCCACCGAGGTCAGCCTCAACACGCGGTTCGGTGTGGAGCGCGTGGTCCGTGACGGCTTCGCGCGAGCGATGGGTCGTCGCAAGCACGTGACCCTGCTGCACAAGACCAACGTGCTGGGGTTCGCGGGATCGCTGTGGAAGCGGACGGTCGACGAGGTCGCCGCCGAGTTCCCCGACGTCGAGGTGGCGTACCAGCACATCGACGCGGCGACGATCCACCTGGTGACCGACCCGGGCCGCTTCGACGTGATCGTCACCGACAATCTCTTCGGCGACATCATCACCGATCTCGCGGCCGCGGTCGCCGGTGGTATCGGTCTGGCCGCGAGCGCGAACATCGATGCGACGCGGACGAACCCGAGCATGTTCGAGCCCGTGCACGGCAGTGCGCCGGACATCGCCGGCAAGGGAATCGCCGATCCGACAGCCGCCATTCTGTCGGTGTCGCTCCTTCTCGCGCATCTCGGCGAGACCGAGGCGGCGGCGCGCGTCGAGTCCGCCGTCGCGCAGGACCTGGCGACGCGCACCGCCGGGGATCCGGGCACGACCGCGACGATCGGCGACCGGATCGCCTCACTGGTGTAGTCGGTCTCGCGCTTCTCGCGGAATGGTCGGTACCGCGAGAAGCGCGATCACCGCGGACACCCCGAACGCCACCGCATACGACGTGTGCGTGATCAGGGCGCCGAACACCGGGGGAACTGCCGACGCGGCGATGAACTGACTGGTGTTCTGGGCGCCGAGTGCCCGCCCGCTCCAGAACGGACCCGCCCGCTCGGCGACGGCGGTGAACGCCAGCCCGTTGGGTGACACCGTCGCCACCGACGCGACCACGAGAATCACCACCGACGCCGCGAGGCCGAGGGCGTCCGCCGACGCGAGCGCGGCCATTGCGGCCACGACGCCGACGGCGACCCACCGCATCGGTCCGAGTCTGCTGCCCACCCGGTCCGATACTGCGCCGGCGGCGATGCGTCCGCCCGCTCCGAGGATCTGCGAGACGGTGATGAGGACCCCGGCGGCTTCGGGGGACCACGCCCGCTGGTCGACGAGCCAGACGAGAGCGAACGTCCACACCACGTACTGCGGCACCACCAGCGCGACCGACGCGCCGTGAATGCGCCAGAGATCACGACGCCCGCGGTAGGGGTTGGCGAGGAGATCGGCACTGGAGGCGGCCGATCGGGAGGGCCGCGGCGGATCGAACACACCGGCGAGGCATGCGAGAGCCGCCAGGGCGGACGCGACCGCGGGAAGGAGCATCGCGGTCCCCACACCGTGATCGCGGGCGATACCGGGAATCAGCAACGCCGACAGCGCGACTCCGAGGGGAAGCGACATCTGCCGGACACCCATGGCCAGTCCGCGACGATGTGGAGGGAACCATCCGACGACCACGCGACCCGTGGCGGAGTTGACGCTGGCGGCAGCCATCCCGCCCAGGAGCAGGAAGACGGCCAGCGCGACCGTGGACTCCGTCGCGGCGGCGCAGAACGCGGCCACCGACGTCAGCACGGATCCGGCGATCAGGGACCGCCGTTCGCCGACGCGGTCGACGACGGCGCCCCACGCGAACAGCGTCAGGACGATGCCGGCCGTGGGCATCGCCACGACCAGGCCCGCCGACGCGAGTGAGAGTCCGCGCTGATCTCGAAGTGCGGGAATGAGGAACGCGGCGCCGTTCAAGAGCAGTGCCGTGGATGCGGTCGCGAGCATGCCGATCACGAGCATCGCCCACCGACCCGCCGTGGACGTGGTGTAGCGCTGGACGCGACTCATGCCGACTCCGTTCTCACTATGTGGGACATCATTCTCGAATGATGAACTCCCGGTCGCCGATGCTACCCCGTACTCGATCGTCGTTCGTCGCCCGCCGGTATCCGCCCGACGCCGCTCGATAGACTTCCGCCATGCGTCTTGGTCGAGTAGCGAGTCCCGACGGTGTTGCGTTCGTCGCCATTGAAGGCGACGGAGACGAGAGGACGGCGCGAGAGATCGCGGAACATCCCTTCGGCACACCGACCTTCACCGGCCGGAGTTGGCCTCTCGCCGATGTCCGCCTCCTGGCGCCCATTCTTGCCAGCAAGGTGATCTGCATCGGCAAGAACTACGCGGCGCATGCTGCGGAGATGGGCTCGGACGCACCCGAGGACCCGGTGATCTTCATCAAGCCCAACACGTCCATCGTCGGACCCGGTGCGAACATCGTGCGTCCGCCGACGTCGTCCGAGGTGCACTACGAAGGTGAGCTCGCGGTGGTCATCGGCCGCCCGTGCAAGGACGTCCCGGCCGCACGCGCTCTCGACGTGGTGCTCGGCTACACCGTCGCGAACGACGTCACGGCCCGCGACAACCAGCGCCACGACGGCCAGTGGACCCGCGCGAAGGGCTACGACACCTTCTGCCCGCTCGGCCCGTGGATCGAGACGTCCCTCGACGCCTCGGATCTCGCTCTGACCACGACGGTGGACGGCGCGGTGAAGCAGAACAGCCGCACCTCGCTCCTGTTGCACGACGTGCCGAAGATCATCGAGTGGATCTCGTCGGTGATGACCCTGCTTCCCGGCGACGTCATCCTGACCGGAACTCCCGAGGGAGTGGGTCCGATCGATGCGGGCGAGAGCGTGTCCGTCGAGATCGAGGGCATCGGCACCCTGACGAACCCGGTGGTGGACAAGTGACCGCCGCGAGTGTTCCCGCATCCGACGTCCGCGTCCGGTTCTGCCCGTCGCCCACGGGTACTCCGCACGTCGGGCTGGTGCGCACGGCTCTGTTCAACTGGGCCTTCGCCCGTCACCACGGTGGGACGTTCGTGTTCCGCATCGAGGACACCGACGCCGCGCGTGACTCCGAGGAGTCGTACCGGGCGCTGCTCGACGCGCTGCGGTGGCTCGGGCTCGACTGGGACGAGGGTCCCGAGGTGGGCGGGCCGTACGAGCCGTACCGGCAGTCGTTGCGCCGTGATCAGCACCTCGCCGTCGTCCGGCAACTCGTCGACGCGGGGGAGGCGTACGAGAGCTTCTCCACACCGGAGGAGGTGGAGGCGAGGCATCTCGCCGCCGGCCGAGATCCCAAGTTGGGCTTCGACAATCACGATCGGACGCTGACCGACGAGCAGCGGGAGGCCTTCCTCGCCGAGGGCCGCAAGCCCGTCGTTCGGCTACGCATGCCCGATCACGATCTGTCGTGGAACGACCTGGTGCGCGGGGAGACGACATTCCGCGCCGGCACCGTTCCGGACTTCGCGCTCACCCGCGGCAACGGTGTCCCGCTGTACACGTTGGTGAACCCCGTGGACGACGCGCTGATGAAGATCACGCACGTCCTGCGCGGTGAGGACCTGCTGTCCTCGACCCCGCGTCAGATCGCACTGTACGAGGCGTTGATACGAATCGGTGTGGCAGAACGGGTTCCGGAGTTCGGGCACCTTCCGTTCGTGATGGGGCAGGGCAACAAGAAGCTGTCGAAGCGCGACCCCGAGGCAGACCTCTTCCTGCACCGGGAGCGCGGATTCGTCCCGGAAGGTCTGCTCAACTACCTGGCCCTCCTCGGTTGGGGTTTCTCCGACGACCGGGACGTGTTCTCGCTCGACGAGATGGTCGGTGCCTTCGAGATCTCGACGGTCAATTCGAACCCGGCCCGCTTCGATCAGAAGAAGGCCGACGCCATCAATGCCGAGCACATCCGGTTGCTCGACCCGGCCGACTTCGCCGCGCGCCTGCGGACGTACTTCGAGACCCACGGCCACCCGGTCGAGGTGTCGGACACCGCTTTCGCCGAGGCCGCGGAACTGGTGCAGACCCGTATCGTCGTCCTGTCCGACGCATGGGGTCTCCTGAAGTTCCTGCTGGCCCCCACCGAGGAGTTCACGGTCGATCCGGCGTCGGCCGCGAAGAACCTGGGCGCCGACGCGGCACCCGTTCTGGATGCCACGCTGCGAGCCGTGGAGGGCACGGCGGACTGGACGGCCGAGGCCTTGGAGTCGGCTCTGAAGGTCGCGCTGATCGACGAGTTGGAGTTGAAGCCGCGCAAGGCGTTCGCGCCGGTGCGCGTGGCGGTCACCGGTTCCCACATCAGCCCACCGCTGTACGAGTCGATGGTGCTGCTGGGCCGGGAGCTGACGACGGCCCGTCTGCGGTCGGCCCGTGCATCGATCGTCTGAGGTGACTCGGGACTGTTCGGTGGAAGGGCTGAGGTCGGTGGAAGGGCTGGGGTCGGTGGAAGGGCTGGGGCGATGAGTGTCACCGATCGAATCGACAGGTTTCAGCAGCGGCACCCAGCCATGGGATTTCCGCTGGCCGTGTTCTACAAGTTCTTCGACGATCAGGGCGGGTACCTGGCAGCGCTCATCGCCTACTTCGGCTTCATCTCGCTGTTCCCTCTGCTGCTGCTCTTCTCGACCGTCCTGGGTATCGTCCTCGCCGGCAATCCTGAACTGCAGCAACAGATCATCGACTCGGCGATGAGTCAGATCCCGCTGATCGGCGACCAGCTCGGCCAACCCGAGGGGCTGAGCGGTGGAACGGGCGCCATCGTCATCGGCGTCCTGGGATCGCTCTACGGCGGACTGGGCGTCGCGGTGGCTGCACAGAATGCGATGAACGTCGCCTGGTCCGTGCCGAAGAACGATCGGCCCGATCCCATTCGGGCACGGGTGCGCGGCTTCGGTCTGTTGCTCACGGTCGGGACCGCTGTCATCGGCGTCACGATCCTGAACGGCTTCAACTCGGCCGGGTTCTTCGGCACGGTCGCTCAGGTGCTGGTCACGATCGCGGCGATCGTCCTCAACACCGCCACGTTCGTCGTGGCCTTCCGCCTGGGGACCACACGTGCGGTGAGCGTGCGCGACGTGCTTCCCGGCGCGTTGATCGGCGCGCTGCTGTGGCAGGCGCTGCAGTCGTTCGGTGGCCTGTACGTCCAGCGCGTCGTCGGCGGTGCGGACACCACCAACGGGGTGTTCGCGATCGTCCTGGGTCTGCTCGCGTTTCTCTACATCTCCTCGCTGGTGCTCGTGCTGTGCATCGAGGTGAACGTCGTACGGACCGACAGGTTGCACCCGCGGGCTCTGCTCACTCCCTTCACGGACAACGTCGAGCTGACCGACGGTGACCGGGACGCGTACACGGCGCAGGCAGAGGCGCAGCGGAGCAAGGGTTTCGAGGAGATCGAGGTCACCTTCGGTGAGCCCGACGGGCCGCAGTCGACCGATGCAGCGCGCTGACCAGCCGATTTGGTGAATTCGGCATGGTGTTTGGTAGTGTTCTCCACGGCTCGAAACGGCCCGGAGAACGCGTCCGGACCAGGCCATTGGGGTATGGTGTAATTGGCAACACAGCGGTTTCTGGTACCGCCATTCTAGGTTCGAGTCCTGGTACCCCAGCAGAGAAACACCCGATTTCGTCGGATGCTCTCGGCCGGTTATGCTCTTCCGGTTGCTCCACCTGATTCACAGATGAAGATCCTGGCCCCGTCGTCTAGCGGCCTAGGACGCCGCCCTCTCAAGGCGGTAGCGCGGGTTCGAATCCCGTCGGGGCTACAACACTCGAGGACCACCGCGATGCGGTGGTCCTCGAGTCGTTTGTCGAGTAGACCGAGTACCGCTCGGTTCTGTCCCGGTGGTGGCGCGTGACGCCGTGTCGTACGTTCACAGTGTGTCCTCACTACTCATCGCTGTTCCCGTCTACGGCCAGATCGACTACACCCACGCTGTGGTCCAGGATCTGCGACGCGAGAACGCCACCTTCGTGATCATCGACAACCGCGGTGACTACACCCCGCTCGCCGACGAGCGCGTCGTCACACCCGGCCGCAACCTCGGCTGGGCCGGCGGATCGAATCTGGGGTTCCGCATCGCCTTCAGCGACGGCCACACCCATGCGATGACCCTGAACAACGACACCAGGTTGTCCCGCGGGTTCCTCGACGCGGTGACCGACCCGCAGTTGCCGTCCGACGCGGCCATCGTCGTGCCCGTCTACGACGACGCGTACGGCCACCGAGACATGAAGACGACGTACTCCGGGCCGGCCGAGGACTACGTCCCGGTCGACCGGTACCGCAAGTGCTACGCGGTGGACGGGACGGCCATGACCATCTCGAAGGACGCCTGGCTCGCACTCGGCGGATACGACGAACGCAACTTCGGGTCCACGGGGTGGGGCGCGGACGTCGATTTCTGCATCCGCGCCGCAGCAGAGGGATTCGGCAGCTATGTCACCGAACGTGCCTTCATCAACCACTTCGGCCGAGCCACCGCCATCGAGATGATGGGCAACCGGAAGTACCTCGCCAAGTCCGCGGTGGGCATGGTGGGCGGTGTTCTACGCCTGCACCGGGGAAATGTGCGGAAGTGGCTCTCCACACCGCAGCCGACGGTGCACGAGTTCCGGTAGAGCAGTCTGCGCGCCCCCTCAGAGGCGTTTCTGCACGGCGTCTGCGGCAGCGAGAAGGTCGGCTGCCCAGCGCGCTCCGGGTCGGCGGCCCATCCGGTCGATCGGGCCGGACACGGAGATGGCGGCGACCACACGGTCGTCCCGCCCGCGGATCGGTGCGGCGACACTGGCGACGCCGGCTTCACGCTCGGCGGCGCTCTGTGCCCAACCGCGCTTGCGGACCTCCGCGAGCACTCGCTCACCGAAGGCGGCGTCGGGGAGGACGGCGCGCTGGAGCGCGGGATCGGCCCACGCGAGAAGCACCTTGGCGCCGGACCCGGCGGTGAGAGGGAGGCGGGCGCCGACGAGCACGGTGTCGCGCAGACCGGTGGGAGGTTCCATGGAGGCGACACACACGCGCACGGTGCCGTCGATCCGGTAGACCTGCACGCTCTCCCCGGTGATCTCGCGGAGCGTCGGCAGCACGGTGGCCGCGGCGTCGAGAAGAGGGTCCGCGGCGGTGTGCGCGAGTTCGGCGAGTGCCGGCCCGGGTCGCCACAGCCCGTCGGTGTCGCGGCTCAGCATGCGGTGCGTCTCGAGTCCGATGGCGAGCCGGTGCGCGGTGGCGCGGGGGAGCCCGGTGGCAGAACACAGGTCGGCGAGACTGCACGGTTCCAGCGACGCAGCCTGCAGAACGCTCATTGCTTTGTCCAGAACACCGATGCCGCTATGCTGTCCCATGTAGCGATACTAGCGTCTCACAACGTGAGATGGTGATCGTCGTCGTTCGAAAGGTGGAGTCATGGCAGCGAAGACCCTGGCGGAGAAGGTCTGGGATCAGCACGTCGTCGTTCGCGGCGGTGGTGAGGGAGATGCGACCAAGCCGGATCTCGTCTACATCGATCTCCACCTGGTTCACGAGGTCACCAGTCCGCAGGCCTTCGACGGACTGCGCCTGGCGGGACGACCCGTGCGACGCCCCGATCTGACCATCGCGACCGAGGACCACAATGTCCCGACGGTCGACATCGACCAGCCGATCGCGGATCTCGTCTCCCGGACGCAGGTGGACACCCTGCGGCGCAACTGCGAGGAGTTCGGCATCCGCCTGCACTCGATGGGCGACATCGAGCAGGGCATCGTGCACATCATCGGGCCTCAGCTCGGCCTGACGCAGCCGGGAACCACCGTCGTGTGCGGCGACAGCCACACCTCGACGCACGGTGCCTTCGGCGCTCTCGCGATGGGTATCGGCACCAGCGAGGTCGAGCACGTGCTGGCGACCCAGACACTGTCGTTGCGACCTTTCAAGACCATGTCGGTCACGGTGGACGGCGAGCTCGGTGACGACGTCGGCAGCAAGGACCTCATCCTGGCGGTCATCGCTCAGATCGGTACGGGCGGTGGGCAGGGCTACGTCATCGAGTACCGCGGCGAGGCCATCCGGACGATGTCGATGGAAGCGCGGATGACCATCTGCAACATGTCCATCGAGGCGGGCGCACGCGCGGGCATGATCGCCCCCGACGAGATCACGTTCGACTACATCAAGGGTCGGCCGCACGCTCCCTCCGGTGAGCTGTGGGAGCAGGCCGTCGCCGACTGGTCGACGCTCGTCACGGACGACGGTGCGGTCTTCGACAAGGAAGTGCGTATCGACGGCTCCGCGCTGACCCCGTTCGTCACGTGGGGCACGAATCCGGGCCAGGGCGCGCCCCTCAGTGCGTCGGTACCCGATCCGGCCGAGATCCTCGACGAGGGCGAGAGCCAGTCCGCCGAGAAGGCGCTCACCTACATGGGTCTCGAGCCGGGCACGCCGTTGCGCGACATCGCGGTCGACACCGTCTTCCTCGGGTCCTGCACCAACGGTCGCATCGAGGATCTCCGTGTGGCAGCGAAGATCTTGGACGGTCGTACCGTTGCCGACGGTGTGCGCATGCTCGTCGTTCCCGGGTCGATGCGGGTGCGCGCACAGGCGGAGGACGAAGGACTGGGCGCGATCTTCACTGCCGCAGGCGCGGAATGGCGCCAGGCGGGCTGCTCGATGTGTCTCGGAATGAATCCCGATCAGCTCGCTCCGGGTGAGCGATCGGCCTCGACGTCGAACCGCAACTTCGAAGGGCGCCAGGGCAAGGGCGGCCGTACACACCTCGTCTCGCCGGCTGTCGCCGCCGCCACCGCGGTGCGTGGACGGTTGTCGGCTCCCGCCGATCTCGGCTGAGTCCACCGAGAACCCTTCCGCCCCGTCCCTCGTACGCCCCGTCAGGAGCTCGTCATGGAATCGTTCACCACGCACACCGGAATCGGTGTCCCGCTGCGCCGCAGCAACGTCGACACCGACCAGATCATCCCCGCCGTGTACCTCAAGCGCGTGACCCGAACAGGTTTCGAGGACGGGCTCTTCGCGGGGTGGCGCACCGATCCCGGATTCGTCCTCAACACCCCGCCGTTCGACAAGGGTTCGGTCCTCGTCGCTGGTCCCGATTTCGGTACCGGGTCCTCGCGGGAGCACGCCGTGTGGGCACTCTCCGACTACGGATTTCGGGCCGTGATCGCGTCCAGATTTGCCGATATCTTCCGCGGCAACGCCGGAAAGGCGGGTCTGCTGGCCGCCGTTGTCGAGCAATCGGATGTGGAACTGCTGTGGAAATTGCTCGACGAGCGCCCCGGGACGGAACTCACCGTCGACCTCGAGACGAAGACGATCAGCGCCGGAACACTGGTGGTGCGCTTCGATATTGACGACTACACGAGGTGGCGTCTGCTGGAGGGCCTGGACGACGTCGCGTTGACGTTACGCCAGGTAGAAGCCATTTCCGAGTTCGAGAAGTCGCGTCCGGAATGGAAGCCGACGACACTTCCGGCGCCTGATCAGGCTCGGTGATTCCGGGCCGAAAAGGCCCTTCCCGCGACACTCATTGTGGCTGCGACGATTACAGCCGAACAGACTGTTTTGGCGTGGCTCGTGGACTCGTGCGCATTTCCGGTTTACCGTGGTACTCAGTCGGTCCGACGACGGGCCAATCAGTATGCGGAGGAATCACCGATGAACAAGGCAGAACTGATCGACGCCCTGACCGAGAAGACAGGCGCGGATCGCCGGAGCGCCACGGACGCTGTCGAGAACATCGTCGACATCATCGTGCGCGCCGTGCACCGTGGCGAGTCGGTCACCATCACCGGCTTCGGTGTCTTCGAGCAGCGCCGCCGCGCCGCGCGCGTCGCTCGTAACCCGCGCACCGGCGAGACCGTCAAGGTCAAGCCGACGTCCGTCCCCGCGTTCCGTCCCGGCGCGCAGTTCAAGGCAGTCATCGCCGGTGGCCAGAAGCTGTCCGCCACGGGCCCCGCCGTGAAGCGTGGCGCCTCCGCAGCCCCCGCGAAGAAGACTGCGGCAGCGAAGAAGACGGCAGCGGCGAAGAAGACCGCGGCCAAGGCTCCGGCGAAGGCGGCGACCAAGGCTCCCGCGAAGACGGCAGCCAAGAAGACCACCGCCACCAAGGCACCGGCGAAGACGGCAGCCAAGAAGACCACCGCCACCAAGGCACCGGCCAAGACGGCAGCCAAGAAGACCACCGCCACCAAGGCACCGGCCAAGACGGCAGCCAAGAAGACCACCACGGCCGCCGCGAAGAAGACCACGGCGACGAAGGCACCGGCCAAGACGGCAGCCAAGAAGACCACCCCGGCCAAGAAGGCCGCGCCCGCCAAGAAGGCGCCCGCCAAGAAGGCTCCGGCGAAACGTACTGCACGCAAGTAACGTTCCCGTACGACGCGATGGAGCCCCGGACCAATGGTCCGGGGCTCCTTCGTGTTCGTGTCAGTTCAGTCGTGTCGGCAGTTCAGTCGTGCCGGCTACGCGGGAGTGGCGAGTCGGTGTAGTCGGCCGCCACCAGCACACCACCGACGAAGCTGAGCACCCACATGCTGGCCTTACGCGACCGGGTGCGGGAGAGCTCGACGCCGTCGCTGTCGGCCCACCACTCCATCAGGTTCGGAATCACCTTGCCCTGACTGCAGATGACCGGGACGCCGGACGACGAGGCGACGATCTCGCGTGCGCGCTGATGTCCCTGATCGGGGTCCTGTGCGTACCCCTCCTCGGTCAGAGTGGGTTCCAGTTCGAGGTCGACACCGACGGACTCGGCCCACGGCGCGATGGTCTGGACACACCGAGCTCGCTCGGCGGTGAATCCGTCGGTGCCGCCGTAGGCCTGGATCAGCGGAACCAGTGCGGCTGCCTGACGGACACCGACACTGTCGAGTGGCCGCTCGGCATCGTCTCCCTTGTAACGGGCCTTGCTCCCCGCCCTGGCATGGCGCACCAGCACCGCGGTGCTCGTCGGTACCGGGTGCTGCGCGAAGCGGCCCACGACGTCGCGGTCGGCCTCGTAGGTCGCGAGATCGCGGGCCTCGGCGGGAGTCAGCCATCGCAGTTCGTCGACCTCCTCGTTGACCGCGAACTCGCCGTCCACGACGCGTGCTGCCCAGTAGTCGACATGCTTGGTCTTCTTCGAGCGCGGGAGCGGGTAGGTGGTGGTACCGAGACCGTGTCCGAGAACGCACCGGAAGCCGGTCTCCTCCCGCACTTCTCGAACCGCGGCGACTGCGGGTACCTCGTCGGCCTCGACCTTGCCCTTGGGAAGGGACCAGTCGTCGTAGCGCGGTCGATGCACCAGCGCCACCATCGGCTCGTCGCCCTGAGGCGCCGGCCGCCACAGCACCGCACCCGCGGCCAGGACCGGATCAGGAGTCTTCGATGCGCGTGAGCTGCTCACCGACCCGCCTCACGAACCGGTGTAGCGACGCTGGCGCATGAGGGACACCTGGTGATCCCGCACCGTCTCGCCGCTCGCGGGGGACGCCGTCCAGGCGCCGTCGGACTGCAGTACCCAGCAGCGCGTCGTGACGTCCATGGCCGAGTCGAGCATGGAGTTCAACTGACCCGACAGCTTCGGATCCTTCACCTGAGCCATGACCTCCACGCGTCGATCGAGGTTGCGGTGCATCATGTCCGCGCTGCCGATCCAGAACTGGTCGATCGCCTCGAAGTGCAGTACGCGAGAGTGTTCGAGGAACCGTCCGAGAATCGACCGCACCTGAATGTTCTCGCTGAGACCCGGCACGCCCGGCTTGAGCGCGCAGATGCCACGCACGACCACCTCGACCTGGACGCCCTCGGTGGATGCCCAGTACAGAGCATCGATCACCTGCTCGTCGACGAGTGCGTTGGCCTTCAGGCGGATCCGGGCCTTCGCGCCGTCCTTGTGCGCACGCACCTCGGCCTCGATGCGCTCGATGATTCCCGCTCGCACACCGAACGGCGCGACGAGAAGGTTCCGATACTGCTCCTTGCGTGAGTAGCCGGTGAGCGAGTTGAACAGGTCGGTGAGGTCGGCACCGATCTCGTCGGCGGCCGTGATCAGACCCACGTCCTCGTACAGACGGGCGGTCTTGGGGTTGTAGTTGCCGGTGCCGATGTGGCAGTACCGGCGGATGGTGTCGCCTTCGCGGCGGACGACCAGGCACGTCTTGCAGTGGGTCTTGAGTCCGACCAGTCCGTAGACCACGTGGACGCCGGCCTGCTCCAGCTTGCGCGCCCAGGCGATGTTGGCCTGTTCGTCGAAGCGCGCCTTGATCTCCACGAGGGTCACGACCTGCTTGCCGGCTTCCGCCGCGGCGATGAGTGCGTTGACGATGGGGGAGTCGCCCGATGTTCGATAGAGCGTCTGCTTGATGGCGAGGACGTGCGGATCCGCCGCGGCCTGCTCGATGAAGCGCTGCACGCTGGTGGAGAACGAGTCGTACGGGTGATGCAGCAGCACGTCCCCGTCCCGCAGCGTGGAGAAGATCGACTTGGGAGTCTCCCGTTCGCCGAAGGCGGGGTGCGTCGCCGGCACGAACGGGGCGTCCTTCAGCACGGGCTTGTCGACGCCGTAGAGCTGCATGAGGCACGACAGATCGAGCAGTCCCGGCACCTGGATGACGTCGCCGGGATCGACGTCCAACTCGCGCAGCAGCAGGCTGAGCATGTGGTCGGTCATGTCGTCCGCGACCTCGAGGCGCACGGGAGATCCGAAACGACGGCGGGCGAGTTCGCGCTCGAGGGCCTGCAGGAGGTCCTCGTCCCGGTCCTCCTCCACCTCGAAATCGGCGTTGCGCGTGATCCGGAAGGCGTGGTGCTCGGCGATCTGCAGTCCGGGGAACAGGACGTCGAGATGCGCCGCGATGAGCTCCTCCATGGGAAGGAACGCGGGGACGGCGCCGACGTCGCCCCGGTGCAACTGCACGAACCGATCGACGTTGTCCGGCACCTTGACCCTGGCGAAATGCTCGCCGCCTGTGGTCGAGTCCTTCACCGTGACAGCAAGATTGAGGCTCAGGCCGGAGATATACGGGAACGGGTGGGCCGGATCCACCGCCAGCGGGGTGAGGACGGGGAACACCTGCTCGGTGAAATACCGTGTCAGACGGGTCCGCTCGTCGGAGGTGACCTCCGACCACCGGATGACCGAGATCCCCTCGTTCGCCAGCTCCGGCAGGATGCGGTCGATGAAGGTGCGGGCGTGACGGTCGGCGATCTCCTGGGTGCGCCGGGCGATCAACGACAGTTGCTCGCGGGGGGAGAGACCGTCGGCGGAGCGGACGGACAGTCCGGTCTCGTCGCGACGCTTGAGGCCGGCCACCCGCACCATGTAGAACTCGTCGAGGTTGCTGGCGAAGATGGCGAGGAACTTCGCCCGCTCGAGCAGCGGCAGCGACGAGTCCTCCGCGAGTGCCAGCACCCGTGAGTTGAAGTCGAGCCAGCTCAACTCGCGGTTGAGATAGCGGTCCTCCGGGAGCAGGTCCACCGGCACCGCGGTGTCCGATGTCGCGGCCGGCGGTGCCGTCGGTGCGGAGGGTGCGCGGCTGGCCAACGGCGCGCTCCACTCACCGTCGACGGCGTCACCGGGTGCTGCGGAACTCGTGGGGGCCCCGGAACGGGAAGGGGCGTCGGTCGGATTCTCGGTCGCCTCGTTGGTCACGCGTCGATCATCCCTCACGCGGGCCGGGCGCGAGTAGTCGACCGCGTGCGAATTCGCGACAGGCCTCGCCCGAGCGCGGTCAGCGTGTGGCGGTCCAGCCGAGCTCGGCGAGCACCGCGGCGGTGTGCGGCCCGACGCCCAGGTCGAGGGCGGCGCGGACGTCGTCCGCAGTGTCCACGTCCAGACGCAGACCGGGCCAGGTGCCGCGGAGGGGGAACGCCCCCGAATCGACGTGGCGTGAGGCCGAATCGGGACCGAACCGTGGCTCGAGGCGCCGGGGCCGACCCCGGACGATCAACGCCGACGTTCCGGTGCCGGTGTGATCGATCACCACCGAGCGGGTGTCCGGGGGAGCGGCGGCGTAGGCCTCGATCAGTTCCGCGGTGCGCAGGGCGGGGAGGTCGGCCTGCAGCGCGATCACGTCGCCGCCGTGGGCATCGTTGATCGCGTCGTCCGCTGCGGACAGGGCGCGATTGAGACGCTCGACGGTGGTGGCGGCGCCCGACTCGGGTTCGGACACCGTGTGTCCGCCGAGGGCGATCGCGACGCGGGCGACGCGGGCGTCCGGCGTGACGACCGACCATCCCGTGACGACGTCCGCGGCCGCGGCTGCGGACGCGGTGTCGCGCAACATCGCCAACACGAGTTCGGCGCGTTCGTCGCCGGGGAAGGTCGTGGACAGTCTGCTCTTCGCGTCGACGAGGTTCTTCACCGCGAGCACGAGATGGACACCGCGCCGCGGCGCGGTGTCGGTCGGAGGTCGACTGGGCGTGCTCATGACCGTCGATCCTGCCAGCAGTCATTACCGCCGACTTCGTTCGGCAGGCCTCCGACATCGCTACTGTGAGCCGCCAGGGCTGCCGAGCGGGCGACGGCCTCGTGTCGATCGAGGAAAGGCTGGGTCATGGTCAAGGCAGCGGTGCTCGGTTCTGGTTCGTGGGGAACCGCGTTCGCGAAGGTGCTCGCCGACGCGGGCACCGACGTGACCATGTGGGCGCGTCGAGAGGAACTCGCGACGTCCATCCAGGAGAACCACCGGAACGACGACTACCTTCCGGGAGTCGCACTGCCGGCGGCCATTCGAGCGACGCACGACGCGGCTGAGGCGTTGGACGGGGCCTGCACGGTCGTCCTCGCGGTGCCCTCGCAGGCGTTGCGTGCCAACCTGGCGGAGTGGGCTCCACTGATGGGCCCGGACGTCACCCTGCTCTCGCTCGCCAAAGGGATCGAGACCGGCACCCTCATGCGCATGTCGCAGGTGATCTGTCAGGTCACCGGTGCGGACCCGAGCCGCGTCGGCACGTTGTCGGGTCCGAACCTCGCCAAGGAGATCGCCGCCGAGCAACCCACCGCGACGGTCATCGCGTGCCCGGACTCGAATCGCGCGATCGCGCTGCAATCGGCGTGTGCCACGAGCTACTTCCGCCCGTACACGAACTCCGACGTGATCGGGTGCGAGATCGGCGGTGCGTGCAAGAACGTCATCGCCCTCGCGTGCGGCATGGCGGCGGGTATCGGTTTCGGGGAGAACTCGGTCGCCAGCATCATCACCCGCGGTCTCGCCGAGGTGACCAGGCTCGGTGTCGCGCTCGGGGCCAACCCGTCGACGCTCGCAGGTCTCGCCGGGGTGGGCGACCTCGTCGCCACGTGTTCGTCCCCGCTCTCGCGTAATCGCACGTTCGGTGAGCGGTTGGGCTCGGGTGGTTCGTTGGAGAGTGCCCAGGAGGCAGCGCACGGTCAGGTGGCCGAGGGTGTGAAATCGTGCACATCCATCCGGGCCCTCGCGGAGGCCTACGACGTCGAGATGCCGCTCACCGACGCGGTCCACCGGGTCTGCCACGAGGGCCTCTCCGTTCCGGACGCCGTGCACAGCCTCCTGGGGCGTCGTCACAAGCCGGAGTGAACCGGGGCGGTGCGCGTCACGTCTCGTCTCGGGTTCGCCGGTACGGTGCTCACGTGACCGATCCCATCAAGGTCGCCGTGATCTACGGCGGTCGAAGCAATGAACACTCCGTCTCCTGCGTCTCGGCAGGAAGCGTCATGCGTCACCTCGACTCGGACCGATTCGACGTGATCCCCATCGGGATCACGCGCGCAGGAACGTGGGTCCAGGGCACCGCCGACCCGACGGAGCTGCAGATCCGGGATCGCGTCCTCCCGTCGGTCGCCGATGAGGGCGTTCCGCTCGCTCTCGGGGTCGATCCCGAGAACCCCGGACGTCTCACGCGCGTCGTCGACGGGACGGGCGAGGACATCGGCGCGGTCGACGTCGTCTTCCCGGTTCTGCACGGCGCCTACGGCGAGGACGGCACGGTCCAGGGCCTGTTCGAGGTCGCCGGGATCCCCTACGTGGGACCGGGAGTCCTCGCGAGCGCCGCGGCGATGGACAAGGAGTTCACCAAGAAGCTGCTCGCGGCCGAAGGCCTGCCCGTCGGCCGCCAGGTCGTCCTGCGCCGCGATCGCGAGACTCTGACCGCCGACGAGCGCGACGTCATCGGGCTTCCCGCGTTCGTGAAGCCGGCCCGCGGCGGATCGTCGATCGGCATCACGCGCATCGTCGACTGGAACGAGTTGGACGACGCGGTGGCCGTTGCGCGAGAACATGATCCGAAGGTCGTGATCGAGGCGGGCATCGTCGGCCGCGAGGTGGAGTGCGGTGTACTGGAGATGCCGGACGGTTCCGTCCGCGCCAGCGTCGTCGCCGAGATCCGCATGGACGAGGCCCCGGAGTCGGCCGGCAGTGCGACGTTCTACGACTTCGACAGCAAGTACCTCGACGACGTGGTCGAGTTCGACATCCCGGCTCTGCTGGACGACGACGTCTCGACGGTGCTGCGGGAGATCGCGGTCCGTGCCTTCGCCGCGTTGGATCTGCAAGGTCTCGCGCGCGTCGACTTCTTCGTGACCGACGACGGTCCGGTGATCAACGAGATCAACACGATGCCCGGCTTCACGGCCATCTCGATGTACCCGCGGATGTGGGAGGCCACCGGCGTCGGGTACTCGGAGCTCGTCGGCACCCTGGTCGACACCGCCCTCGCCCGCGGGACCGGACTGCGCTGACGGGGGTCAGTTGATCGGAGCGGGGTCCAGCGGCGTCTGCGGAAGGGCGCCGGACACCGCGGCCGACAGGGCCTGGATCGGTGTGGGGCCGGTGCCGTCCGGGATCGTGGCGGCCGCGTACACACCCCGGTCGACGACGAACCAGGTGCTGGCGGCGATGCCTTGATCTGCTCCCGACACCCGGAACCACTGCACCCCGTCGACGACGTCGAGTGCGGCGGCCCGGTCGAAGTCGACCGGGCGGTCGAGGCCGCACCGCAGCACGATCGGGTCGGCGACGTCCTCGGACTGCCAGGCGGCCGCACCCACGGGCGCGGGATCGGCCAACTCGGCGCGGGTGAACGAGTCGAAGGTCTCGGGAAGTGCGCCGATCAGCGTCGCGCACTCGGTGCTCTCGGCGAGCGGTGAGGGAACGGCGCCGAGAGCGACGGCCTCGCGAACGGGTGTTCTGTTCGCCATGACCGCAGCGACGATGATGCCGACGACGAGTGCGACGGGCAGGGCGATCGCGGTGGCGACCAGGGCGGGATGCAGACCCGTGGCCGACTCGTCCGTCGCGGTCGATTCGTCCTGCTTCATCGTGCTCCCTCGTGTCGAACGGTCTCGGCGGAGACGTTACCCGCGCACCGGACGGGGACCCGGACGCCAGAGGACGACGAGGCCCCGTGGGATGCTGCACGACGGCGAACCACGACGGCGATGGAGGAGTTCTGTGTCACAGGCGGACGATCCCCCGACCGGGACGGTGGGAGACCTCGGCGAGTTCGCACTCATCGGCCGCGCGACGGCCGGCCGTGTCCACCCTCCGACGGTCACGATCGGACCGGGAGACGACGCGGCGGTGATCGCTGCCCCCGATTCTCGCGTCGTCGTCACGACGGACATGCTCGTGGAGGGTCGACACTTCCGCCTCGACTGGTCGAGTCACCACGACGTCGGCCGAAAGGCGATCGCGCAGAACGCCGCGGACGTCTCCGCGATGGGCGCGCGGTGCACGGGGTTCCTCGTCTCGATGTCGTGCCCGTCGACCACCGCGGTCTCGGACGTGGACGCGCTCACAGCGGGTCTGTGGGCGGAGGCGACCCGGGTCGGTGCGTCGATCGTCGGCGGAGACGTCACGGGCGGCGACCGGCTGGTGTTGTCGATCACCGCGTTGGGTGACCTCGAGGGTCGTCCACCGGTGCTGCGTTCCGGTGCGCGGCCGGGCGACGTCCTCGCACTGTCCGGAACCACCGGCCGGTCCGCTGCCGGGTGGGCACTGTACGAAGCGAGTTCGATCACCCACCCGGATCTGCTGGCAGCACACCGCGTCCCGACGCCCGACCCGGCCGACGGCCCGATCGCGGCACTCGCAGGAGCGACGTCGATGTGCGACGTGTCCGACGGTGTGATCGGCGACGCGGGACATCTGGCGTCGATGTCCGCTGTGCGGCTCGACATCTCGTCGGCCGACATGGAGATCCCCGAGGACCTCTCGCAGGCCGGTACCGAGCTCGGCGTCGACCCACTGCACTGGGCTCTGGGCGGCGGTGAGGACCACGTGCTGCTCGCGACCTTCGCCTCCGACGACGTGCCGAACGGCTGGCGTCGGATCGGATCCGTCAGTGCGGGAACAGGAGTCACGGTGGACGGTGTGCGATGGGAAGGACCTGCGGCATGGACGAGCTTCTGACGATCACGACCACACGGCTCGACGACGAGGACGTCGTGGCGATGATCGACGAGGTCCAGCAGGAGTACGTGCGGCGCTACGGCGGTCCCGACGAGACGCCGCTCGACGTCCGGGAGTTCCTGCCGCCGCACGGCGTGATGCTGCGGGCCGTGCTGGACGGCGCCGTCGTCGGTATGGGCGGCTGGCGGACCCACGAGCACGGGGGACCCGAGGCGGAGGGCCTGCGCACCGGTGACGCGGAGATCAAGCGGATGTACGTCCGCACCGAGGCGCGGGGCGCGGGCGTGGCGCGTGCGCTGCTCCGGACGATCGAGGACACGGCCCGCACTGCAGGCCGGCTCCGGCTGGTCCTCGAGACCGGACTGCGTCAACCCGAGGCCATCGGCCTCTACACCTCGAGTGGGTATCGCCCGCTCGTACCGAAGTTCGGCCTCTACCGGCACGAGGAGCAGTCGGTGTGCATGGTGAAGGATCTGACCGGATGACATGCTGGAGCCATGACCGTCTACGCACTCGGTGACCGCGAACCCGACATCCACCCCACCGCCTACGTGCATCCCGATGCCGTGGTCATCGGTGCGGTGACACTCGCTGCGGGAGTGTCGGTGTGGCCCGGGGCGGTGCTGCGCGGCGACTACGGGACCATCACCGTGGGGCAGGACACGAACATTCAGGACGGCACCGTCGTGCACTGCACGCCGATCCATCCGACCGTCATCGGTGCCGGATGCGTGGTCGGGCACAACGCGCACGTCGAGGGGGCCACCATCGGGGACGCGTGCCTCATCGCGTCGGGGTCCGTCGTCCTCAACGGTGCGTCCATCGGACCCGGCGCGATCGTCGGCGCCGGAGCCGTGGTCCCGTTCGACGCGGTCGTGCCCGAACGCCGTATGGCGCTGGGAGTTCCGGCCAAGGTCCGCGAGGGCCACGAGGTGGCGGAGGGGCACGTGGACGTCAACGTCGCGATGTACAAGGCCAACGCGGAGTACTACCGCGGCGCGCTGCGCGTGCTCTCGTGACGGCGCCCGTCGCGGATCCGGGGTGGGCGTCCGCGCTCGGTCCGGTGGCCGACGACATCGCCCGGATGGGCGACTTCCTGCGCGCCGAGAATGCTGCCGGGCGGGGCTACCTGCCCGCCGGCGAGGACGTGCTGCGCGCCTTCAGCCGCCCGTTCGAGGAGGTGCGTGTGCTGGTGCTGGGGCAGGATCCCTACCCGACGCCGGGACATGCTGTGGGACTGAGTTTCTCGGTGGCGCCCGACGTGCGTCCGGTACCGCGCAGCCTCGCGAACATCTTCGCCGAGTACAGCGCCGATCTCGGCCTGCCGACACCCACCACCGGTGATCTGTCGCCGTGGGCCGATCGCGGGGTGCTCCTGCTGAATCGTGTTCTCACCGTGGAACCGGGCAAGGCGGCGTCGCACCGGCGCAAGGGCTGGGAAGCGGTGACGGCGCAAGCGATCACCGCTCTGGTGGACCGCCCCGGCCGTTCCCTGGTCGCCGTCCTCTGGGGACGCGACGCCGCGACGGCCAAGCCCCTGCTCGGGTCCACGCCCACGGTCGAGTCCGTTCATCCTTCACCGCTGTCCGCGTCCCGGGGGTTCTTCGGCTCACGGCCGTTCAGCACCGTGAACGAGCATCTGGCCGCACTCGGCGAGGACCCCGTGGACTGGCGTCTGGACTGAGGCGGCCGTCAGTGGCCGAAGGACGGCCGACGCTTCTCCACGAACGCGTCGACACCCTCGATGCCGTCCGGGGTGGACGCCTGGTGGGAGATGGAGTCGGTCTCCGCGTCGAGCTGATCGGACAGCGTCGAGGAGTCCGAGGCGAGGAGCAACCGTTTGGTCGCACGGGAGACCTCGGTGGGCCCGGCGGCGAGAGAGCGGGCCACCCGCTCGGCCTCCGACGCGATGACGTCGTCACCGACCAACCGTGTCAGCAGGCCCAGGCGGTAGGCCTCGTCCGAGCCGAGAACGCCGTCGGTGAGCAGGATGTCGCGCGCGCGGCGGGTGCCGATGATGCGGGGGAGGGCCCACGTCAGGCCGCCGTCCGGAGTGAAGCCGAGCGCCGGGTACGCGGGACGGAGCCGGGTGGATCGACCGCCGATCGTGATGTCGGCGTGGCACACGAGCGACATGCCCGCCCCCGCCGCCCAGCCCGGCACTCCCGCCACGACGGGGACCGGCGCCGAGGTGAGCGCGCGGACGAAATCGTGGAAGGTGTCGGCGAGCTGCCGGACGAACGCACTTCTGTCGGGTGCCCCGTGGAAGGCGCGGACGTCGCCGCCGGCGCAGAAATTGGATTCGGCGCCGACCAGCAGCACGGCGCCCACGGACTCGTCGAGATCGGACAGCGCCGCGGCGCCTGCGGCCATCGCCTCGCCGTTCAGCACGTTGCCGCCGCGGGGCGTCGCCACCCGCACGTACAGGACGCCGTCCTCCACGGTGACAGGGGACGTGGCCGGGGAGTCGACTGATTCGGTCATCGTTCGAACTTAGACCAGGACTGCTCGGCTCCGGAAACGACAGAGTCGCCGGAGACGACAGAGGCCCCGATACCGAGGTATCGGGGCCCAGCCGTGAAAATCTCGTGCGGGAACGTCAGCCCCGGACCACCTTGCCGGCCTTGAGGCACGAGGTGCACACATTGAGCCGACGAGAGTTACCCGGCGCGACCTGCGCGCGGACGGTCTGGATGTTGGGGTTCCAGCGACGGTTGGTACGGCGGTGCGAGTGCGAAACCGACTTACCGAAGCCGGGTCCCTTGGCGCATACGTCGCAGACGGCAGCCATAGTCGCGAACTCCTTGGTATTCGAGGTGAGACCGGGACACGATTCGAACCGTGGCCGGTGTGGGGCAAGATCTTCGTGCAACTGCGCCCGATACCTCCGGGCATGCCGGACGCGTCAGACGCAACCCTGCAAGACTAGCCGCTCGGGTGCCCCGAGTCCAAACCGGCCCGCACGCGCCGATGCCGCAGGTGCCTGGTGGAATGGTCGCACAGATGGCGGCAGCATCAGGACGGGAGCAGCGCGGTGGTTCAGCTCGGTGACCGGCTCGACCACGTACTGGGTCGCAGGGCCGCCGATCCGCTCGAGACGGCGTTCGGTCTCGTCACGGTCGAGGACCTGCTGCGCCACTACCCCTTCCGCTACGTGACACAGGGTCAGGAGCTGGCCCGCAAGGACCCGGACGACGGTGAACGCATCACCGTCGTGGGGACGGTGTCCAAGGCGGACCTCGTGCCCATGAAGGCGCGCAAGGGCCACATGCTCAAGGTCGTGCTGACGTGCGACGGTCAGAACGTCTCCGCCACCTTCTTCAACGGTCACAAGGTGCGTCACAACATCACCGTGGGGTCGCGCGCGATGTTCTCGGGCACGGTCAAGTGGTTCCGGACGTCCTGGTCGCTGAACCACCCCGGCTACCTGATGCTCGAGGGGGACGAGGACGACCTGGTGGGGCGCCCGCACGGCGGCGGCGAGCTCGCCGGCATGGCTCGCGGCGCCACGGACAGTTCCGGTGCGGTGAACATGTCCATGCTGTCGCTTCCGTTCCTTCCCATGTACGCGGCGACGCGGGAGGTCGAGAGCTGGACCTTCCTGCGCTGCGTGCGTCAGGTCCTGGACCAGCTCGATCCCGTCGAGGATCCGTTGCCCGAGACGGTGCGCGCCGAGCACGCGCTGACGAGCCTCGACGACGCACTGCGGGTCGTGCACTTTCCGGAGTCCGAGGACGACATCGAGAACGCGCGCTACCGTCTGCGCTTCGACGAGGCGACGGCGTTGCAGTTGGTGCTCGCTGAACGGCGTCACTCGGTGGCGGTGCGCACGGCGCCGGCCTGCCCGCGCGTGGCCGACGGTGTCGCCGCCGCCTTCGACGAGGTTCTGCCGTTCGAGCTGACCGACGGGCAGAAGGAGGTCGCCGAGGAGATCGAGAGCGACCTGTCCCGCACTCGGCCGATGAGCCGGCTCCTGCAGGGTGAGGTGGGATCGGGCAAGACGATCGTTGCTCTGCGCGCCATGCTGCAGGTGGTGGACGCGGGACTGCAGTGCGCGCTGCTGGCACCCACCGAGGTGCTCGCCACACAGCACCACCGGTCGATCACGCGGCAACTCGGGGCGCTCGCGACGGCCGGGGAACTGGGTGCGCCCGACCGCGCCACCCGAGTGGTGCTGCTGACCGGATCGATGTCGACGGCCGCGAAACGTGCCGCACTGTTGTCGATCGTGACCGGAGACGCAGGCATCGTCATCGGCACTCACGCACTCATCCAGAGCACGGTGTCGTTCTTCGACCTCGGGATGGTGGTGGTCGACGAGCAGCACCGCTTCGGAGTCGAGCAGCGGGACGCGTTGCGCGCGAAGGCGAGAGAGGGCGTAAGCCCGCACCTGCTGGTCATGACGGCCACGCCCATTCCGCGGACGATCGCCATGACCACGCTGGGCGATCTCGAGACGTCCACCCTGCGTGAGCTTCCCCGCGGACGCGCGCCCATCCGCACCTCGGTCGTTCCCGCCCAGCACAGGCCCGCCTGGGTCGAGCGAGCGTGGAGCCGGATCTCCGAGGAGGTGGCCGCCGGCCGCCAGGCCTACGTGGTGTGTTCGCGGATCGGCGACGAGAAGCCCGAGGATCTCGGCAAGGACACTCCGGACACCGCGTCGGCCGTCGACGTGTACGAGTCGCTGAGCGCCGGCGCTCTGGCGAACCTGCGCGTCGGGTTGCTGCACGGGCGGCTGCCCACGGAGGAGAAGGACGAGGTGATGTCCGCGTTCAACGACGGCGACATCGACGTCCTCGTCTGCACCACCGTGGTGGAGGTCGGTGTCGACGTCCCCAACGCCACGGTCATGGTCATCGTCGACGCCGACCGCTTCGGTGTGAGTCAGTTGCATCAGTTGCGTGGCCGCATCGGTCGTGGCGGCCACCAGGGTCTGTGCATCCTGCTCACCGAACTCGCGCCGGGCACACCCACGTACGCGCGGCTCGACGCCGTCGCCGCGACCACCGACGGGTTCGAGCTCGCTGTTCTCGATCTACGGCAACGACGGGAGGGCGACGTGTTGGGCGCAGCGCAGTCGGGCACCACGACGACCCTGCGGCTGCTGTCGCTCCTCGATCACCTCGACATCATCACCGCGGCCCAGACCTTTGCCCGCGACGTCGTCGATCGAGACCCGGGGCTCGTGGAGCACCCCGGGCTCGCGGCGATGATGCGATCCGCGGTGGACGCGACCCGTGTCTCATATCTGGACAAGTCATAGCTCCGTCTCGCCCGTACTGAAGGTAGGTTGACCGGAATGTTCTCCAAGGTGCTGGTGGCAAATCGCGGCGAGATCGCGATCCGTGCGTTCCGCGCGGCGTACGAACTCGAGGCGCAGACGGTGGCGGTGTTCCCGTTCGAGGACCGCAATTCGGTGCATCGGACGAAGGCCGACGAGGCGTACGAGATCGGTGAGCCGGGGCATCCGGTGCGCAACTACCTGTCGGTCGATCTGATCGTGGACGCGGCGGTGCGTGCGGGTGCGGACGCGATCTATCCGGGGTACGGGTTCCTGTCGGAGAATCCGGAGTTGGCGGCGGCGTGTGCGGCGGCAGGGATCACGTTCGTGGGTCCGTCGGCGGAGGTGTTGGAGCTGACGGGGAACAAGGCGCGGGCGATCGCGGCGGCGAAGGATGCCGGGTTGCCGGTGTTGGCGTCGTCGGAGCCGTCGACGGACGTCGATGCGTTGGTGGCGGCGTCGGAGTCGATGACGTTCCCGGTGTTCGTCAAGGCGGTCGCGGGCGGTGGTGGCCGCGGTATGCGGCGGGTTGCGGAGCCGTCGGGGTTGCGTGCGGCGATCGAGGCGGCGGCGCGGGAGGCGGAGTCGGCGTTCGGCGATGCGACGGTGTTCCTGGAGCAGGCGGTGGTCGAGCCGCGGCACATCGAGGTGCAGATCCTCGCGGACACCCACGGCAACGTGATGCATCTGTTCGAGCGGGACTGCTCGGTGCAGCGTCGTCACCAGAAGGTGGTCGAGCTGGCGCCGGCGCCGAACATCTCGGACGAACTGCGGGCCCGGTTGTGCAGTGACGCTGTGGCGTTCGCGCGAAAGATCGGGTACTCGTGTGCGGGCACGGTGGAGTTCCTGGTGGACCGGGACGGCAATCATGTGTTCATCGAGATGAATCCGCGGATCCAGGTCGAGCACACGGTGACCGAGGAGATCACCGATGTCGATCTGGTGCAGTCGCAGTTGCGGATCGCCTCGGGGGAGTCGCTCGAGGATCTGGGGTTGCGGCAGGAGGACATCCGGATCCGGGGTGCGGCGATGCAGTGCCGCATCACGACCGAAGACCCGGCGAACGGGTTCCGCCCGGACACCGGCCGCATCACCGCGTACCGCACCCCGGGCGGTGCGGGTATCCGTCTCGACGGTGGGACGACGCTGGGTGCGGAGGTGTCGGCGTACTTCGACTCGATGCTGGTGAAGCTGACCTGCCGTGGACGCACGTTCGAGGACGCGGTGGCGCGGTCGCGGCGGGCGTTGGCGGAGTTCCGTATCCGCGGTGTGTCCACCAACATCGGTTTCCTGCAGGGACTTCTGCAGGACGAGGACTTCCGTGCGGGCAACGTCACGACGTCGTTCATCGAGGAGCGACCCGAGCTGTTGACGGCGCGGTCGTCCGGCGATCGCGGTACCAAGATCCTGACCTACCTCGCGGACGTGACGGTGAACAAGCCGCACGGCGAGCGTCCGAGCACGGTCTACCCACAGGACAAGCTGCCGGACATCGATCTGTCCGTCGCGCCGCGTGACGGGTCTCGGCAGCGGCTGCTCGAACTCGGTCCCGAGGGTTTCGCCCGCGACCTGCGTCAGCGAAAGGCGTTGGGCGTCACCGACACCACGTTCCGCGACGCCCACCAGTCGTTGTTGGCCACGCGCGTGCGGACCTCGGGACTGCTGATGGTCGCCCCCTACGTCGCGCGGACCACACCCGAGCTGTTGTCCATCGAGTGCTGGGGCGGCGCGACGTACGACGTGGCGTTGCGGTTCCTGCACGAGGATCCGTGGGAGCGGTTGGCGGCGCTGCGGGAGGCGGTGCCGAACATCGCTCTGCAGATGTTGCTGCGCGGGCGTAACACCGTCGGCTACACCCCGTACCCGGAGCGGGTGACGACAGCGTTCGTCGAGGAGGCGGCGGCGACGGGTGTGGACATCTTCCGCATCTTCGACGCGCTGAACAACGTCGATCAGATGCGCCCGGCGATCGACGCCGTCCGCGAGACGGGCACGACGATCGCCGAGGTGGCGATGTCGTACACCGGTGACCTGTCGAACCCGGACGAGAAGCTCTACACCCTCGACTACTACCTGCGGTTGGCGGAGCAGATCGTCGACGCGGGCGCGCACGTGTTGGCGATCAAGGACATGGCGGGGCTTCTGCGGGCGCCGGCGGCGACGACGTTGGTGACGGCGTTACGCAAGAATTTCGACCTGCCGGTGCACGTGCACACGCACGACACCCCGGGTGGCCAGTTGGCGACGTATCTGGCGGCGTGGCAGGCCGGTGCGGACGCCGTGGACGGGGCGTCGGCGTCGATGGCGGGCACGACCAGCCAGCCGGCGTTGTCGGCGATCGTCGCGGCGGCGGCGCACACCGACCGGGACACCGGGTTGGATCTGGCGGCGGTGTGCGATCTGGAACCGTACTGGGAGGCGATCCGAAAGGTGTACGCCCCGTTCGAGTCCGGGCTCCCCGCCCCGACGGGCCGCGTCTACACGCACGAGATTCCGGGTGGGCAGCTGTCCAATCTGCGTCAGCAGGCCATCGCGTTGGGCCTCGGAGACCGGTTCGAGGACGTGGAGAAGGCGTACGCGGACGCGGATCGGTTGTTGGGCCGGTTGATCAAGGTGACGCCGTCGTCGAAGGTCGTGGGCGATCTGGCGTTGCACCTCGTCGGCGCGGGTGTGTCGATGGAGGACTTCGCGGCGGATCCGGGGAAGTTCGACATCCCCGATTCGGTGATCGGGTTCCTGCGCGGCGATCTGGGCACCCCGGCCGGTGGGTGGCCGGAGCCGTTCCGGTCGACCGCGTTGGCGGGGCGCGGCGCCGGGCGCGGGGAGGCGACGTTGACGACGCAGGACGAGGTGCTGCTCTCCGGCACGTCGGCGGAGCGGCGGGATCGACTCAACCATCTGCTGTTCCCGGGGCCGGCGAAAGAGTTGGCGGAACACCGGGAGAAGTACGGCGACACCTCGGGGTTGTCGGCGAACCAGTTCTTCTACGGGTTGCGTCAGGGCGACGAGCATCGGGTGCGCCTGGAGAAGGGTGTGGACCTGCTGATCGGGTTGGAGGCGATCTCCGAGCCGGACGAGGCGGGGATGCGGACGGTGATGTGCATCCTCAACGGTCAGTTGCGGCCGGTGTCGGTGCGGGACAGGTCGATCTCGGCGGATGCGCCGACGACGGAGAAGGCGGATCGGGACGATCCGTCGCATCTGGCGGCGCCGTTCGCGGGTGTGGTGACGTTGACCGCGGAGGTGGGGCAGTCGGTGTCGGCGGGGGAGACGGTGGCGACGATCGAGGCGATGAAGATGGAAGCAGCCGTCACCGCGCCGCGGGCGGGCACCGTCACCCGTCTGGCTCTGTCCGGTGTCGCGCAGGTCGAGGGCGGGGACCTGATCTGCGTCATCGCCGTCGGCGACACCACCGACCGCTCCTGACAGGGTTCTCGCAGTGACCAGGATCGTGGCCGGGACGGCCGGCGGGCGTGCGCTCGTCGTGCCGTCCCGCGGCACCAGACCCACCGCGGACCGGGTCCGAGAGGCGCTCTTCAGTGCGCTCGAGAGCCGGATGTACCTCGACGGTGCGTCGGTGCTGGACCTGTACGCGGGGTCGGGCGCTCTCGGCCTCGAAGCGCTCTCGCGCGGAGCCGAGCACGTCGTCCTCGTCGAGAACGACGCGCGCGCGGCGGCCGTGGTCGCCCGGAACATCGAATCCGTGGGACTGCCGGGAGCACAGGTGCGGACCGCGCCCGTCGCGGCCGTCGTCGGCGGGACACCGGAGCGCCGCTACGACCTCGTGCTCGCCGATCCTCCGTACTCCGTGTCGGACGGCGCCGTGTCCTCGGTGTTGGACCGACTCGTCGAGGGCGAGTGGCTCGCCGAGGACGCCCTCGTGGTCGTCGAGCGGTCCTCGCGCTCGCCCGCGACGCTGTGGCCCGCTGGGCTCGTCGAATTGAAGGCCAAGCGCTACGGCGAGGCTCGCATCGACATGGCCCGGTTCGAGGTCGCGCAGATCGAGCACCCCGCACAGGGAAGCTGATACGTTCACCCACCATGAGCCGCGCCCTGGTCCCGGGATCCTTCGATCCGATCCACAACGGTCATCTCGACGTGATCTCCCGTGTCGCAACGCAATTCGACGAGGTCATCGTCACGGTGGTGGTCAACCCCAACAAGAGTGGTCTCTTCACCGTCGACGAACGGGTCGAGATGCTGGCGCAGGCCAGCACCCATCTGCAGGGCGTACGGGTCGCGACGTGGCAGGGGTTGCTCGTCGACTTCGCGTCGGAGTCCGGAGCCACCGCCATCGTCAAGGGCCTGCGCAACGCCGCCGACTTCGACTACGAGGTGCAGATGGCGCAGATGAACCGGCGACTCACCGGCGTGGACACGGTGTTCCTCGGAACCGACCCGGTGCACAGCAGCTTGTCCAGCTCGCTCATCAAGGAGATCGCCAGACTGGGCGGAGACGTCACGACGATGGTGCCGACCGCCGTGCACGACCGGCTGCTGGCCCGGCTGGCCGAGCGCGCCTGACCGGGCCGGACGGCGACACACCGAGGGACAATCGTGCGGACCGGTGCGCGTACCGGGCACACTGACACCGGAGATCGCGCCCGACGGGTGTGGTCGCCGAAGTCAGTGACTGTCGATCGAAGTGAGGGCCGAGCACGGTGTACCGGGTATTCGAGGCGCTCGACGAGCTCGTCGCGATCGTCGAGGAGGCGCGCGGCGTCCCGATGACCGCGGGATGCGTCGTCCCGCGTGGTGATGTGCTGGAGCTGCTGGACGACGTCCGAGACGCCATTCCGGGTGAGCTCGACGACGCGCAGGACGTGCTGGACCACCGCGACAAGCTGGTGTCGGACGCACGGACCGGTGCCGAGAAGACGATCTCGTCGGCCGACGCTGAAGCCACCAGCACGGTGGAGAACGCGCGGGAGGAGGCCGATCGACTCCTGGCCGACGCGAAGGCGCACGCCGACCGGATGGTCGCCGAAGCCACCGCCCACGCCGAGAGCCTGGTCGCCGACGCTACGGCCCGCGCCGACGGCACCATCGCGGACGCCGAACACGAGTACGAGACGTTGACCGAGCGCGGCCGCGTCGAGTCCGCTCGCTCGATCGACGCGGGTAAGGCGGCCTACGAGCGGTCCGTCGCCGAGGGTCTCGCCGAGCAGGACCGACTGGTGTCGCAGACCGAGGTGGTGCAGTCCGCGCACGCCGAGTCCGCTCGTGTCATCGATGCGGCGCACGCCGAGTCGGATCGTCTGCGTACCGAGTGCGACCTCTACGTCGACACGAAGTTCGCGGAGTTCGAGGAGATCCTCTCCGGCACGTTGCGGTCCGTCGGCCGTGGACGTCAGCAACTCCGCACGGGGAACGGTGTTCCGAGTTACGACACCGATTTCGCCGAGTCGCGTGGCGAGGGCCGCTCGCGCTGGTGACCGCCACGCTGGTCCCTCCTCGCGGGGGGGCTGCGGTGATTTGGCGCTGATCTGCCGCTCCCGTATCGTGGAGTGGTTGCCTGCACCGCCCGTGAAAGGATCGTTCGTTGTCTCCCGCTGCTCGTCGCCACTCCACCGAACCCGTCTCGGGGCTGGTGGTGGACACCCGTCGTCTGGGTCGCCGCGCAGGGTCGATGATGCCGGTCGCTCGCACCGTTCCCTCCCCGTCGCGTATCGGTCTGGACCTGATCGCGATCCAGGAGGGGGCCGACATCGACCTCGATCTCCGGTTCGAGTCGGTGTCCGAGGGCGTGCTCGTCAGCGGCACCGTCGACGCCGACACCGTCGGGGAGTGTTCGCGGTGCCTCGAGCCGTTCACCTCGCACGTACAGCTCCACCTCACGGAGCTGTACGCGTACCCGAACAGCGTCACCGAGGCCACGACGGACGAGGACGATCTCTACCGGGTCGAGGACGACGCGATCGATCTCGAACCACTGATCGTGGACGTGGCGGGGCTCACCCTGCCGCTGCGGCCCCTGTGCACCGAGGACTGCCAGGGACTGTGCCCGGAGTGCGGGATCCGCCTGTCGATTGCGGAACCGGGTCATGGACATGAGACACTTGATCCTCGCTGGGCCGGTCTCGCGGCGAAGCTGCAGACCGACACCGACCAGATCTAGTCGGCCGGCGCACCCTGCGCCTGCACGACCCGTGCTTCACCAGCACGACATTGCACCGAACGAGTACGAGGAGAAGTAGAAGTGGCTGTTCCGAAGCGCAAGATGTCGCGGTCCAACACCCGATCGCGACGCAGCCAGTGGAAGACCACTGCACCCACCCTCATCACCTGCCCCAACCGCGGGTGCGGCGAGAAGACCCTGCCCCACACGGTGTGCCCCAACTGCGGCACCTACAAGGGTCGCCAGGTCACCGCGGCAGTCTGACGGTGACCTCACAGTCGCCAGCGACAGACCGGAGCGGCGAGGACGATCATGCATCGCTTCTCGCCGCTCTTGGCGTGTCTCTGGACCACGACCTGCTCGTCCACGCTCTCACCCACCGCTCGTACGCGTACGAGAACGGTGGACTGCCCACGAACGAACGTCTCGAGTTCCTCGGAGACTCCGTCCTGGGTCTGAGCATCACCGAGCAGCTCTACAGCGCCCACCCCGACAAGTCGGAGGGCGAGCTGGCCAAGATCCGCGCGAGCGTGGTCAACATGCACGCGCTCGCGGAGGTGGCTCGCCAGCTCGGTGACGGCGGACTCGGCGCGCACCTGCTGCTGGGCAAGGGCGAGGAGATGACCGGCGGGCGCGACAAGCCGTCGATCCTCGCGGACGGCATGGAGTCGCTTCTCGGTGCCATTCACGTCGAGCACGGCATCGACGTCGCACGCGAGGTGGTGCTGCGTCTGTTCGACGCGTTGCTCGAGCGTGGACCGCGCCTCGGTGCCGGTCTCGACTGGAAGACCAGTCTCCAAGAGCTCACGGCCGAGAAGGGTCTGGGCGTTCCCGCGTACGAGATCACCGCGACGGGACCGGACCACGACAAGGAGTTCACGGCCACCGTGCTCGTCGGCGGGTCGCCGCACGGGCAGGGCGTGGGTCGTTCGAAGAAGGAAGCCGAGCAGCGCGCCGCCAGCGCGGCCTGGAACGCTCTCAGTGAATCGTCCTCCGCGGCGCTGATCGCCGGCCCCACCCCGGAGATGTCGTCCGACCGGAATGCCTGAACTCCCCGAGGTCGAGGTGGTGCGACGCGGACTCGCCTCGCACGTCGTGGGGGAGACCCTCGTCGACATCGAGGTCCTGCATCCGCGTGCCGCTCGACGGCATCTCGAGGGAAGTCTCGATCTCCAGTCGCGGCTGGCCGGCACCACCGTCGTGTCCGCTGAGCGCCGTGGCAAGTATCTCTGGCTCGTGGTCGTCGCGGACGACGACGCGACCGGGCCGCTCGAGTCGATCGTGGTGCACCTCGGCATGAGTGGGCAGATGCTCGTCCAGCCCGCGGACGCACCCGACGAGAAGCATCTCCGCATCCGGGCCCGACTGGGCAGCGGCACGGATCTGCGATTCGTCGATCAGCGAACGTTCGGCGGGTGGGCTGTCGCCGACCTCGTGGAGGTCGACGGCTCCCGGGTCCCGGTCCCTGTGGCGCACATCGCCCGCGACCCACTCGACCCCCAGTTCGACGCGGAGTCCGTGGTGACGGCGATGCGGGGCAAGCACACCGAGATCAAGCGCGCGCTCCTCGATCAGACCGTCGTGTCGGGCGTGGGCAACATCTACGCCGACGAGTCGTTGTGGCGCAGCAAGTTTCACGGCAATCGACTCACCGATTCACTGACTCGCCCGGCGCTGCGCAGGGTGCTGAACAACGCGCACGCTGTCATGGGGGAGGCACTGGCGCAGGGCGGCACCTCCTTCGACGCGCTGTACGTCAACGTGAACGGTCAGTCGGGGTACTTCGACCGGTCACTGGCCGCGTACGGCCAGGAGGGACTCCCGTGCCCTCGCTGCGGCGCTCCCATCCGCCGCGAGAAGTTCATGAATCGGTCGTCCTTCAGCTGTCCGAAGTGTCAGCCGCGGCCGCGCGAACGCCGGGCGTAAAGATCCCGTAAGCGCCGGCCCGGCCGGTGTCAGGATGTCGTGAGGATCGTCGTTCGGCTGGATCTGCGGTCGGATCCTGAACGCATGGCTGATCTCGTCTTTCTCTCGATCACGGTGGGCGGCTTCGCACTGCTGTTCGCCGTGGTCCGTGCGGTCGCATCGTGACCGCGGCCGGCACCACCACCGTCGTTCTCCTCGTGATCGCGGCGGCGCTGTGTGTCTACCTGCTCGTGGCGCTGCTCGATCCCGAACGGTTCTGACTCCGTGTTCACCGCTGCAGCAGGTCTGCAGATCGCGCTGGTCGTCCTCGTCCTCGCGCTCGCGTACGTCCCGCTCGGGGACTACATGGCTCGCGTGTTCGCCACCCCGTCGTCCGACTCGCGGGTCGAGTCCCTGCTCTATCGTCTGTGCCGCATCGATTCTCGCGTGGAGCAGACGCGCATCGGCTACACCACCAGCCTGCTCGGCTTCAGCGCCGCGAGCGTGCTGTTCCTCTACGGGCTGCAACGTCTACAGGGTGTTCTCCCGTTGAACGGTGGTCTGGCGGGGGTGAGTCCGGCGGTGGCGTTCGACACGGCCGTCTCGTTCGTCACCAACACCAACTGGCAGTCGTACACACCCGAGACGACCATGAGCAACTTCGTGCAACCGGTGGGTCTCGCGGTGCAGAACTTCGTGTCCGCCGCGGTGGGCCTCGCCGTGGCCGTGGCCGTGGTGCGCAGCTTCGTCCGAGTACGTGCCGGCGGTGAGCTCGGGAACTTCTGGGTCGACCTGACCCGTGGCACCCTGCGCATCCTGCTCCCGCTCGCGTTCGTCGTCGCGCTGATCCTGCTGACACAGGGCGTGGTCATGTCCTTCCGGACCGGTTTCGACGTCACGGGTCTGGACGGATCCGGCATCCGGAACGCCCTCGCGCCCGCAGCCTCGCAGGAGGCGATCAAGGAACTCGGCACCAATGGCGGCGGCATCTTCGCCGCGAACTCGGCGCACCCGTTCGAGAACCCCACGCCCCTGAGCAACGTGGTGCAGATCATCTCGCTGCTCCTCGTCCCCGTCAGCCTCACCAGGACCTTCGGCACGATGGTCGGCAGTCGCAGACAGGGTCTGACCCTGCTGTCCGTCATGGGCGTGCTGTGGGCAGCCATGCTCGCGGTGACCATGGCCGCCGAGTCCGGCGCACGTGGAGCAGCCGCCGCCGCGGCCGGCGCGATGATGGAGGGGAAGGAACAGCGCTTCGGACTCGCAGGATCGGCGCTGTTCGCGGTGAGCACCACCGGAACCTCCACCGGCGCAGTCAACTCCGCGCACGACAGCATGTCTCCGCTGGGCGGCGGCGCCGTGCTGCTGAACATGCTGTTCGGCGAGATCGCTCCCGGTGGTGTGGGTACCGGCCTGTACGGCCTGCTGGTGCTGGCGGTGATCGCCGTCTTCGTCGGTGGTCTGCTGGTGGGCCGGACCCCGGAGTACCTGGGCAAGAAGCTCGGGCGCCGCGAGATCACGATGGCCGCGCTGTCGGTTCTCGTCATGCCCGCCCTCGTCCTGGTGGGCACCGCCGTCACGGTCGCGCTGCCGTCCACGACGGGATACCAGGGAAACAGTGGAGATCCGGGTACGCCGTCCTCCGCGCACGGGTTCACCGAGGTGCTGTACGCGTACGCCTCCGCTTCGAACAACAACGGCAGTGCGTTCGGCGGACTGACCGTCACCAGCGATTGGTTCCAGATCTCACTGGCGGTGGCGATGTTGCTCGGCCGTTTCCTGCCCATCGTGTTCGTCCTCGCGATGGCCGGATCGCTCGTCACACAGCGCCGCGTCGCTCCCGGCGTCGGCACCCTCCCGACGACCGGACCCCTCTTCTCCGGGCTGCTACTGGGCACCGTCGTGCTCGTCGCCGCCCTCACCTTCTTCCCGGCGCTCTCGCTGGGACCCATCGCAGAGGCAGTCCAATGACGCTCGACACCGCCTCCACTCCGCGAGAGGAACTCTCCGCCGAACCCGCACCGGCTTCGGTCGCGTCGGGGTACTTCGACGTGAGACAACTGGCGACCTCGCTTCCCGGCGCGCTGCGCAAGCTCGATCCGCGCCACCAGGCCCGTAACCCCGTCATGTTCGTGGTGTTCGTCGGCTCGATCGTCACGACGGTGTTCGCCGTGCTCGACCCCACCGTGTTCGCGTGGGTCATCGCGGGGTGGCTCTGGTTCACCGTCGTGTTCGCGAACCTGGCCGAATCGGTCGCGGAGGGACGCGGCAAGGCGCAGGCCGCGACACTGCGCAGCGTCAAGCGCGACACCGAGGCGCGGCGCAGGCTTCCGGGCGGCGGCGAAGAACGCGTCGCGGCAACGGAACTCGCAGTGGGCGACCTCGTCGTCGTGGACGCGGGGGAGGTGATACCCGGGGACGGCGACGTCGTGGAGGGCATCGCCTCCGTCGACGAGTCGGCGATCACGGGCGAGTCCGCACCGGTGGTCCGCGAATCGGGCGGGGACCGCAGCGCCGTCACGGGCGGCACCACGGTGCTGTCGGACAGCATCGTCGTCCGGGTGACCGCCGCGCAGGGACACACGTTCGTCGACCGCATGATCGCGCTCGTGGAGGGTGCGGCACGCCAGAAGACGCCCAACGAGATCGCGCTGAACATTCTGCTGGCGTCCTTGACGGTGGTGTTCCTCTTCGCCGTCGTCGCGATCGGCCCGATGAGCGACTACGCCGGTGACGGCCGGAGCCCCGTGGAACTGATCGCGCTCCTGGTGTGTCTGATTCCCACCACGATCGGCGCGCTGTTGTCCGCCATCGGGATCGCGGGCATGGACCGTCTCGTGCAGCGCAACGTGCTGGCCATGTCCGGACGCGCCGTGGAGGCGGCGGGCGACATCGACACACTGCTCATGGACAAGACCGGCACCATCACCTTCGGCAATCGCCGCGCGACGGCAGTGTTCCCGGCGCCGGGGATCAGCCGGGTCGCGCTGATGCGTGCCTCGTGGCTGTCGTCCGCCGCGGACGGGACTCCCGAGGGCCGGAGCATCGTCGACCTGTGTGCCGCGGACGGAGCGGGCGACACGGACTCGGGGGTCCCCGACGGGGCCGAGTTCGTCCCCTTCACCGCGCAGACCCGGATGAGTGGACTCGACACCGGTGCCGCGTCCGTCCGCAAGGGTGCCGCCGACACCGTCGTCGCCTGGGTCCGCGACCTCGGCGGACCGGACACCGCGCCCGACGAGGTCCGGGCCCGTATCGAGGAGGTCGCGCAGGCCGGGGGTACGCCATTGCTGGTCGCGGAGGCCCGCTCCGGGAGCGCGGCCCGGATACTGGGTGTGGTCCAGCTGTCGGACGTGGTCAAGCCGCACATCGCGGAACGATTCGCCCGACTGCGTGCCATGGGAATCAGGACCGTGATGGTGACGGGCGACAACCCGTTGACGGCGCGCGCGATCGCGGCCGAGGCGGGCGTCGACGACGTCCTGGCCGAGGCCACCCCGGAGGACAAGCTCGCTCTCATCCGGCGTGAGCAGGAGGGTGGACGCCTCGTCGCGATGACGGGCGACGGCACCAATGACGCGCCCGCGCTGGCGCAGGCGGACGTCGGTGTCGCGATGAACACCGGGACCTCGGCGGCGAAGGAGGCCGGGAACATGGTGGATCTCGACTCCGATCCGACCAAACTCATCGAGATCGTCGAGGTGGGCAAGCAGTTGCTCATCACCCGCGGTGCACTGACGACGTTCTCCCTGGCGAACGACCTGGCCAAGTACTTCGCAATCCTGCCGGCCATGTTCTCGACGCTGTATCCGCAACTCGGCGTGCTGAACATCATGCATCTGGCGACACCGCAGTCGGCCATCGTCTCGGCCGTGGTCTTCAACGCCCTGGTGATCGTGTTCCTGATCCCGTTGGCGCTCAGAGGTGTTCGCTACACCCCGGCCACCGCCTCGACGCTGCTGCGCCGCAACCTCGCGATCTACGGCGTGGGCGGAGTCGTCGCTCCCTTCCTGGGCATCTGGCTCCTCGATCTCGTCGTCCGACACATCCCCGGAATGAGCTGACCATGACCACCGTCTCCACCGCACTGCGCCAGGTCCTCGCCGGACTCGCCGTGCTGCTCGCTCTCACCGTCGTCCTCGGAGTCGCCTACCCGGCTGCCGTGTGGGGAGTCTCGCGTCTCGGCGCGCACTCCGCCGAGGGATCCGCGCTCGTCGATGCCGACGGATGCGTCGTCGGCAGCGCCCTGACGGCGGTCGACCCGGTGGTCGCCGACGGGCAGCCGGACCCGTTCTTCCACCCGCGGGTGACGGGGTCGCTCACCGGCGGCGCCGACGGCGGACCCGACGCGTTCGCCGCCGGCGACCCGTCCGCAGCGCTGCCGCTGAACCAGGGTCCGAGCAGCGAGCTCCTCGCAGCCATGGTCGACGCCCGCCGTGCTGCGGTCGCCCAGCGCGAGAACGTCGACCCGGCCGAGGTGCCCGTCGACGCCGTCACCGGGTCGGGATCCGGTGTGGACCCGGACATCTCGCCTGCCTACGCGGCACTGCAGGTTTCGCGCGTCGCCGCGGCCACCGGTCTGTCCGATGCCGAGGTCCGGGCCCGGGTGCAGGAGAACACCAGCGGTCGCACGCTGGGCGTCCTCGGCGAGCCCGCGGTCCACGTGCCGGCGCTCAACGTGGCACTGGGACTCACGGCGCCGGGCTGCGGCACGTCTGCCACCGACGGGGGATGATGGCAGCGTGAGGACGACCGGGCGCCGTGACCTGCGCAACGCTGGGCAGGAACGGGGATCGCTGCGCATCTATCTCGGCGCGGCCCCCGGCGTCGGGAAGACGTTCGCCATGCTCGGTGAGGCGCATCGTCGACAGGGTCGTGGCTGCGACGTCGTCGCCGGCATCGTGGAGACCCATGGCCGACCGAGGACGGCAGAACTCGCGGACGGCATCGAGTTCCTGGCGCCCGCGCTGGTGTCCCATCGCGGAACGGCGATGCCCGAGCTCGATGTCGACGCGGTGATCCGCCGCCGTCCCTCCCTGGTTCTGGTGGACGAACTGGCGCACACCAACACGCCGGGCAGTCGGCACCCGAAACGATGGCAGGACGTGGCGGACATCCTGGACGCCGGCATCGACGTCGTCTCGACGGTCAACGTGCAGCACCTCGAAAGCCTGAACGATGTCGTGCAGCAGATCACGGGAGTGGCTCAGCGCGAGACGGTTCCGGACGAATTCGTGCGCGCGGCGGACCAGGTGGAACTGGTCGATGTCGCACCGGAGGCGTTGCGCCGCAGACTCGTGCACGGCAACGTCTACGCGCCGGAGAAGGTCGACGCGGCGTTGAGCAACTTCTTCCGCACCGGAAACCTCACGGCGCTCAGAGAGCTGGCCTTGCTGTGGCTCGCGGACCAGGTCGACGCGGCACTCGCGCGGTATCGCGCGGACAACGCCATCGCCGACACCTGGGAAGCGCGAGAGCGCGTCGTCGTGGCGGTCACGGGCGGACCCGAGTCCGACACCCTCGTGCGCCGCGCGAGCCGGATCGCCGCGAAGTCCAGCGCCGAACTCATGGTGCTGCACGTGGTGCGAGGTGACGGGTTGGCGGGGGTGTCGGCCGCACACATGGGCGCGGTACGCACTCTGGCAGGTGCTCTGGGCGCGTCGATGCACAGTGTCGTCGGCGACGACGTGCCCGTGACGCTGCTCGAGTTCGCCCACGGGGTGAACGCGACGCAACTCGTGCTCGGAACGTCGCGCCGCTCACGGTGGGCACGGGCCGTCGACGAGGGCATCGGTTCGACCGTGGTGCAGAACTCCGGTGCGATCGACGTCCACATGGTCACGCACGATCACGCCTCCACCGGAGTCCGGCGACTGTCGTCACCGACCGTCCGGCGCCCGGTCGCCTGGATCGCCGCGCTCGCCGTACCGGCGGTGGCGGCGGGGTTGATCTCGCTCGTGGACGACCTTCTCGATCTCGGCGGCGAGAGCGCGCTGTTCTTCATCGTCGTGCTGGCGGTGTCCCTGCTCGGCGGTGTGGCCCCCGCCGTTCTGTCGGCGCTGTTCTCCGCCCTGCTGCTGAACTTCCTCTTCACCGAACCGCGCTACAGCTTCACCATCGCCGAGCCGGACAACTTCGTGACGACAGTGGTGCTGCTCGTCGTCGCCGTGGCGGTGGCCGTGCTGGTCGACGCGGCCGCCCGGCGGGCGCGGGACGCCCGCAGCGCCTCGCAACAGGCGGAGCTGCTGGCGCTGTTCGCCGGATCGGTGCTGCGTGGCGCCGACCTGCCGGCTCTGCTCGAGCGGGTGCGCGAGACGTACGGGCAGCGCGCCGTGGCGGTGCTGCGCTCGGGTCACGGCGTCGTCAGTGCAGTGGGTGAGAATCCGCCCACGAACGTGGACGACGCCGACACCGCGGTGGAGGTGAGCGACGAGGAGTACGCGCTCGTCCTCGCGGGGCATCGCACCCGCGCCACCGACCGGCGGGTCCTCACGGCGGTCGCCAATCAGGCCGTCGGCCTGATCCGCCAGAGCGAACTCGCCGCGGAGGCGAGCACCGCCGCGGCCGCCGTCGAGTCGGACACACTGCGGCGGGCACTGCTGTCCGCGGTGGGACACGACCTGAGGACGCCGCTGGCCGCGGTCAAGGCCGCCGCCTCGAGTCTGCGCAGCGAGGATGTCACCTTCTCGCCCGAGGACACCGCGGAGTTGCTGGCGACGGTCGAGGAGTCGGCGGATCAGCTCACCGCGCTGGTGGAGAACCTGCTCGACTCCTCGCGCCTGGCCGCCGGCGTCGTACGGCCGGTGTCGGCGCGTGTCTTCCTCGACGAGGTGGTGCACCGTGCGTCGGCCTCCGTCGGTCCGGCGCGGTCCCGTCTGCAGGTGGAGGTGGGAGATCTGTCGGTGCTCGCGGACGAGGGTCTGCTGGAACGGGTGGTGGCCAACCTGATCGACAACGCGGTGCGGTACGCACCCCACGGCGAGATCCGCGTGTCCGCTCGTGTCGACGACGACCGCGTCCGACTCGCCGTGGCGGACCACGGGCCCGGTATCGCGGACGGCTCGGAGGAGACCGTCTTCGACGCGTTCCAGCGGCTCGGGGATCGTGACACCACCACCGGCGTCGGCCTCGGACTGTCCGTGGTGCGCGGCTTCGTCGAGGCCATGCACGGGACGGTGTCGACGGAGCGCACCGTCGGCGGCGGACTGACCGTCACCGTCGACCTGCCGGCGGCGTCGTGACCGAGGACGCGAGAACGACCGAGACGCCTCGGCCCGGACCGCCGCCCACCCGCGTCCTCGTCGTCGACGACGAGCCGCAGTTGCTGCGGGCGCTGCGCATCAATCTCGGGGTGCGGGGCTACGACGTGTCGACGGCGTCGACCGGAGCGGGAGCTCTGCGCGCCGCCGCCGAACGGCACCCGGACGTGATCGTCCTCGACCTGGGTCTGCCGGATCTCGACGGCCTGGAGGTGCTGGCCGGACTTCGCGGGTGGACCACCGTGCCCGTCATCGTGCTGTCCGCCCGCTCCGATTCCGGCGACAAGGTCGACGCGCTCGACGCGGGTGCGGACGACTACGTGACCAAGCCGTTCGGCATGGACGAGTTCCTCGCCCGGCTGCGGGTCGCCGTGCGGCGCGCCGCACGCACGGCCGACGGCGAGGGCGAGGCGGTCGTCGTGACCGACTCGTTCACCGTGGATCTGGCCGCGAGATCGGTGACGCGCGACGGGCAGCCGGTGCACCTCACCCCCACCGAGTGGGGCATGCTCGAGATGCTGGTGCGACACCGCGGCAAGCTGGTCGGACAGCGAGAGTTGCTGCGCGAGGTGTGGGGTCCGGCCTACGAGACCGAGACCCACTATCTGCGCGTGTATCTCGGTCAGCTGCGCCGCAAACTCGAACCCGATCCCGCGCATCCGCGCCACCTGCTGACCGAGGCCGGCATGGGGTATCGCTTCCGGACCTGATGCGCCTCACCGACCGCGACCCACGGCTCGGATAGGTTGGCCGGTGTGCTGGTCGACGGAAGAGACATCCTGGTCACCGGGAGCGTCCTGCAACCGTTGACCCGGCGAACGAGCGACATCCTGCGGGTCGTGACCGCGGCGATCGTCCTGGGGGCGATCGTCGTCGGATCGTTGGTGACCCGCAACGAGTGGACCGCACTGGAGCGGTCGATCTCCGACATCGTCGGCGTGCTCTCCCCGAGCCAGTCCAACGCCGTCTATCTCGTCTACGGCGTCGCCATCCTGGCACTCCCGTTCACCGTGCTCGCCGGACTGGTGGCGGCACGCCGCTGGCGGCTGCTCGCGGGTTACGTCGCCGCGGCCGTGGTGGCCGCACTGGCGTTGTCGGTCAGTGGCAGCGGGATCTCCGCGCCCAAGTGGCACATCGACGAATCGACCCGCCTGGACACCCTGCTCTCGCAGATCCTCGACGATCCGCGCTGGATCGCCATCGTCGCGGCCGTGCTGACCGTCTCCGGCCCGGGGCTGCCGATCCGCTGGAAGCGGACGTGGTGGGTGCTGCTCCTGGCCTTCGTCCCGATCCATCTGCTCATCAGCACCGTCGTCCCCGCGCGCTCGCTGCTCGGTCTCGCCGTGGGGTGGCTCGCCGGATCGCTCGTGATCTGGGTGGTGGGGACGCCGGCACTCGAGGTGCCTCTCGCCGAGGCCGTGCGAGCGCTGAAACGACGAGGTGTCGACATCGCCGGCTTCGTGGTCCTGCGCCCGGCGGGTTCCGGTCCGCTGGTGCTCTCGGGGCGGATCGGGCCGGTGGGCCACGACGTCGTCGTCGAGCTGTTCGGTCCCAATCAGCGCAGCCGCGGCGCCCTGCGGTTGCTCCGCAGACTGGTCACCCTGCGGTCGTCGGAGAGTCCGCCCCTGCACGCGTCGCAGCGCCGTGCGGTGGAGCACCGCGCGCTGATGGGCATCGCGCTGAACGACCTGGGCGTGGCGGCCTGCGTCCCGACGGCGGTGTCGGCTCTCGAGCGTGGCTGGGTCCTGTACGCGCACAGCGTTCCTCGCGGTCGGCCCGTGGACCCCGAGCGTCCGGAGGATGCGCAGGCACTGTGGCGGACCCTGGGGGTGTTGCGGTCCCGGCAGATCTCGCACGGGGACCTCCGGGTCGACGACATCCGGATGGGCGAGGACGGCACCGCGTTGCTCGGCGGCTTCGACACCGCGGAACTCGGTGCGTCGCAGGCTCAGTTGCACTCGGACGCCGCGCAGCTGATGCTGACCACGGCTGCGCTGTACGGATCCGACGTCGCCGTCGACGCCGCGATCGACAGGATCGGTCCGGAGGACGTCCTCACGGCGTCGCGCAGGTTGACGCCGGCCGCCATCCCGGCGCGCGTGCGCCGATCGGTGCACGATGCGAAGGCACTGCTCACGGCGACGCGAGACACGGTGCTGGCCAGAACCGGAACCTCGGCGATCGCGACCGAGCAGGTGACACGGTTCTCGCGTAACCAGGTCGTGCAGCTGGTTCTGCTCATCGCACTGGTCTACGTCGCGTATCCGTTCATCAGCCAGGTGCCGACCTTCGCCTCCGAGCTGGCCTCGATCGACTGGTGGTGGGCACTGCTCGGTCTCGTGATCTCTGCCGCAACCTATTTCGGGGCGGCCGCGGCGCTGTGGGCGTGCGCATCGGGTGCTGTGGGCTTTCTGAACACGACGATCATGCAGGTGGCCAACACCTTCGCGGCGACGACGACTCCGGCGGGCGTCGGCGGACTGGCGCTGAGTGTGCGCTTCCTGCAGAAGGGCGGACTGACGCTCACGCGCTCGACCGCTGCGGTGGCGTTGCAACAACTGGTGCAGGTGATCTCGCACGTCACGTTGCTCGTCGTGTTCAGCGTCGCGGCGGGGCAGTCCGCCGATCTGTCCCGCTTCGTCCCGAGCGCCACGATTCTGTACCTCATCGCCGGTGTCGCGTTCGGCGCTCTCGGAGCCTTTCTCTTCGTGCCCACCCTGCGGCGCTTCCTGCGCACGGCGGTACGGCCCCAGCTCGCGGAGGTCTACTCCGACCTCTCGGAGCTCGTGCGCCACCCGGCACGCTTCACCGTCATCGTGCTGGGTTGCGCCGCAACGACTCTCGGTGCCGCCTTCGCGCTGTGGGTGAGCATCGAGGCGTTCGGCGGGGGCACCACCTTCATCACCGTCACCATCGTCACGATGATCGGCGGAACACTCGCCTCCGCCGCCCCGACGCCGGGTGGAATCGGCGCCGTGGAGGCCGCCCTCATCGGCGGTCTGGCGGCGTTCGGACTGCCCGCCACCATCGCGGTACCGTCCGTTCTGCTCTATCGCGTGCTCACGTGCTGGATCCCGGTGTTCCTCGGCTGGCCGATCATGCGGTGGTTGGCGCGCAAGGACATGATCTGACGTCCTCCCACTACCATCGCGATCATGACTGAACTGTGGGTCGATCGCACCGGGACACGTCGTTACACCGGCAAGAGTTCGCGCGGTGCCGAAGTGCTCATCGGGTCCGAGGACGTCGAGGGTGTCTTCACTCCCGGTGAGCTGCTCAAGATCGCTCTCGCGGCGTGCACGGGCATGAGCTCCGACCGTCCCCTCGCCCGCCGGCTCGGTGACGACTACGACGCGACCGTCCGGGTGTCGGGCGTCGCCGATCGTGACGAGGAGCGCTACCCGCGGCTCGAGGAGGTGCTGACGGTCGACCTCAGCGCCCTCGATCCGGAGGCCAGGGAACGGTTGCTCACCGTCGTCACCAAGGCCGTCGACAAGGTGTGCACGGTGGGGCGCACGTTGAAGGCGGGCACCGAGGTGGACCTCCGTATCGAGGTCGAGGAGTGACGGCAGTCGACCTCGAACGGCTGAGCGCGTGGGTCCACGGCAGTGTCCAGGGCGTCGGTTTCCGCTGGTGGACGCGGTCGCGCGCGTTGGAACTCGGGCTCGTCGGATCAGCGACCAACACGTCCGACGGCCGGGTGCACGTGGTCGCCGAGGGAGATCGAGCGGATCTCGAGGCGCTGCTCGCCGCTCTGCGATCGCGTGACACCCCGGGCTCGGTGACCACCGTGGTGGACAACTGGGAATCCGCGCGCGGCGGACTCGACGGGTTCGTCGAACGCTGAGAGAGCAGGGCTGGGTAGTCTGAACCGCCATGCACCTCAAGAGTCTGACGCTGAAGGGCTTCAAGTCCTTCGCCTCGGCGACGACTCTGCGTTTCGAGCCCGGCATCACCTGCGTCGTGGGGCCCAACGGATCGGGCAAGTCGAATGTCGTCGACGCGCTGACCTGGGTCATGGGGGAGCAGGGCGCGAAGGCGCTGCGCGGCGGCAAGATGGAGGACGTCATCTTCGCCGGCACGTCCGGCCGCGCCCCGCTGGGCCGGGCCGAGGTGACGCTGACCATCGACAACAGCGACGGCGCGCTGCCGATCGACTACTCCGAGGTCTCGATCACCCGCCGCATGTTCCGCGACGGTGCCGGCGAGTACGAGATCAACGGCAGCTCGTGCCGACTGATGGACGTCCAGGAACTGCTCAGCGATTCGGGTATCGGCCGTGAGATGCACGTCATCGTCGGTCAGGGTCGACTCGCCGCCATTCTCGAGTCGCGGCCGGAGGACCGGCGCGCCTTCATCGAGGAGGCCGCCGGCGTCCTCAAGCACCGCAAGCGCAAAGAGAAGGCCGTCCGCAAGCTCGACTCCATGCAGGCCAACCTCGCACGTCTGACGGATCTCACCACCGAACTGCGTCGGCAGCTCAAACCTCTCGGTCGTCAGGCCGAGGTGGCCCGGCGCGCGCAGACGGTGCAGGCCGACCTCCGCGATGCGCGACTGCGCATCGCCGCCGACGATCTGGTGACACGCCGGACCGAACTGGCGGAGCAGTCGCACGACGAGACGAAGGCCCGTGAGGAGTACGCCGCGGTCCAGGACGCGTTGGCCGAGGGCGAGGCGGTGCTCGCCGAGGGCGAGCAGGACCTCGCGCGACTCACCCCGAGCGCGGAGGCGGCGGCGCAGACGTGGTTCCAGCTGTCCGCGCTCGCGGAGCGTGTCGGCGCCACCGTGCGCATCGCGACCGAGCGGGCGCGCCACCTCGGTGACGAGCCGGAGGACCGACGCGGTCCCGACCCGGACGAGCTCGAGCAGCGTGCGGACCGGGTCGCCGAGGAGGAACTGCAGCTGACCGAGGCGGTGGAGTTCGCGCGCGCCACACTCGACGCCGCGCGGGAGCAGCTCGCGGAACGGGAGGCGGCCGCGTCGGACGCGGAGCGCGCACACGCCGCCGCCGTACGGGCCGTCGCCGACCGCAGGGAAGGGCTCGCGCGGCTGTCCGGCCAGGTGGACGGTCTGCGCGCCCGGGCGGAGTCGTACGACACGGAGGTGGCCCGTCTCGCGACCGCGATCGAGGACGCGAGGAACCGAGGCGACGCCGCACAGGCCGAGTTCGACATCGTCCAGGAGAAGGTCGGCGAACTCGACGCCGGTGAGGCGGGACTGGACTCGCAGCACGAGAACGCCGTCGAGGCACTGGCCATCGCCGATGCCCGCGTCGCGGAACTGCAGACGGGAGAACGGGAGTCGAGCCAGCGCGTGGCATCGCTGCGCGCCCGGATCGACGCTCTGACGATGAACCTGGAACGCGGCGACGGTGGCGCGTGGCTGGGAGAGAAGCAGCAGCACGGCGTCGTCGGCAGGTTGGGCGATCACCTCACCGTGCGACCGGGCTACGAGGTGGCGGTGGCCGTGGCGCTGGGAGCCGCGGCCGACGCCGTGGTGGTCTCGTCGGTCGAGAACGCCCGCGAGGCGGTGTCGGCGCTCAAGAGCGCGGACGCGGGGCGCGCGGCGATCGTCTACCCGACGGGCCCCGGGGTGGACGAGCGACAGATCGGCTCCGGGACGTCGATCCTGTCGGTGATCGAGGCGTCCGAGTCGGCGCGGGGTGCGCTCGCCTCGCTGTTGGGCGGCACGAGCGTCGTCGACACGCTGGCGGAGGCCACGGCCCTGGTCGAGGGCAGCGCCGACGTGCGCGTCGTGACGCGGGGCGGCGACCTGGTGGGGCGCGGGTGGATCACCGGCGGGTCCGACCGACGGCCCAGCACGCTCGAGGTGCAGGCGGCCATCGACGAGTCGGTGACCGAACTGGCGGCGACGGAGCGTCGGACCGAGGAACTCGCCGCGGCGCTGTCCGGGGCGCTCGCCGAACAGGCGGACCGCCGGGAGGCCGCAGACCAGGCACTGGCCGCGCTCACGGAGTCCGACGCCGCGATGTCCGCGGTGTACGAGCAACTCGGTCGACTGGGTCAGGTCGCCCGTGTCGCGCACGCCGAGTCGACCCGGCTGCAGACCCAGCGCGAGCGGGCCGAGCATCAGCGGGACGAGGCGGTGACCGCGCTCGCCGAGCTCGAGGAGCGCGTGCGTCGTGCCGAGGACGACCAGGGCGGCGACGCCGACGGGGACGATGAGGCGGAGGAGTGGGCGCGGGCCCGCGAGGGCGCTGCCGCCGCGGTCACCGAGGTGCGGTCCGTCGAGGTCGAGGCGAGACTGTCCCTGCGCACCGCCGAGGAGCGCGCCGACTCGGTCCGCGGCAAGGCCGACGGGCTCCGTCGGCAGGCTCGGATGGAACGAGAAGGGCGAGCGCGGGCCGAGCGGGCACGGGCACGCCGCGTGCAGTCCGCTGCCGTGGCCGCCGCGGTCTCCGAGGCCGGGACTCGTGTCGCCGGCCGGCTGGAGCGCGTCGTCGCGGACGCTGCCGTGCGCCGCGACGAACTGGCTCGCCGCCGCTCCGACCGAGCGGCCGAGCTGGACCGGACGCGGGAACAGGTTCGCGCCCTCGCCGCGCGCGCCACACAGTTGACCGACGCGGTGCACCGCGACGAGGTGGCCAAAGCACAGGCGGTGCTCCGCATCGAGCAGCTCGAACAGAACGTGGTGGAGCAGTTCTCCATTGCGCCCGACGACCTGATCGCCGAGTACGGACCCGACGTCACGCTGCCGCCGACCGACCTCGAGATGGCGGAGTACGAGCAGGCGAAGGAACGCGGCGAGCAGGTGGTGGCCCCGGCCCCGATGCCGTTCGACCGCGCGGAGCAGGAGCGCCGGGTCAAGCGTGCGGAGAAGGACCTCGCGACGCTGGGCAAGGTCAACCCGCTGGCTCTCGAGGAGTTCGCCGCCCTGGAGGAGCGCTACAACTTCCTGTCCACCCAGCTCGAGGATGTGAAGTCGGCGCGCAAGGATCTGTTGGGCGTGGTCGCGGACGTCGACGCCCGCATCCTGCAGGTGTTCACCGAGGCCTACGCCGACGTCGAGCGCGAGTTCGTCGGCGTCTTCGCCAAGCTCTTCCCGGGCGGTGAGGGCCGACTGGTACTGACCGACCCCTCGGACATGCTCACCACCGGCATCGAGGTCGAGGCCCGTCCGCCGGGCAAGAAGGTCAAGAGGCTGTCGCTGCTGTCCGGCGGCGAGAAGTCGCTCACCGCGGTCGCGATGCTCGTGGCCATCTTCCGGGCCCGGCCGTCCCCGTTCTACGTCATGGACGAGGTCGAGGCAGCGCTGGACGACACGAACCTCCGGCGACTGATCGGCCTGTTCGAGCAGCTGCGGGAGAAGTCTCAGCTCATCGTCATCACCCACCAGAAACCCACCATGGAGGTGGCCGACGCTCTCTACGGGGTGAGCATGCGCGGCGACGGCATCACGACGGTGATCTCGCAACGGTTGCCCAAGCGTGCCGTCCTCGAGCCCGCGGGGGAGGTGGCGACTCCCGAGCCGGGCGCCGAGCCGCCGTCCTGACAGGATGGTCGACGTGACTACCGAACTCTGGATCGTCGTGGCGGCCGTCCTCGCACTGCTCGTCGTCGTGCTCGTCGTCGGGTTGGTGCTGCAGCGTCGTCGCCGCATCTCTCTGGCCCGTCCCGACACCACCGAGCAGGTCCGCGAGGTCGACCGATCGGGTGGCTACACGGCCGGCACCGGATTCGACTTCTCGCAGGGCACGGCGGCTCCGCCCGCGCCGGCGCCCCGGAAGCCGATCCCTGAACCCACGCTCGAGCGCACCGACACCGACGATCAGCCGCGGGTCGGTGACGACGCGTCGGTCCCTCGCGACGCGCCGAAGCGCGGCATCACCGACATCTCGCTGCCCGACCCGGTGCTCGACGAGCCCGCTCCGGCCACGGAGGCACCGCCTGTCGAGACCCCGCCCGTGGTGGTTCCTCCGGTGGAGGAGGAGGCGCCCGCAGAACCGGTGAGCTCCGCTCCGGTGCTCGACGAGATCGAGCCCACGTCGGGCCGCCTGACCAAGCTGCGCGGTCGACTGTCGCGATCGCAGAACGCCGTGGGCCGGTCGTTGCTCGGACTGCTCGGTGGCGGCGACCTCGACGAGGACTCGTGGGAGGAGGTCGAGGACACCCTCCTCGTCGCCGACCTGGGGAGCGCGGCGACCGCCGAGATCGTCGCGACTCTGCGTGAGCAGATGGCCGTGCGCAACGTGCGGACCGAGCCCGAGGCACGCGCTCTGCTGCGCGAGGTGCTGATCGAGCAGCTCACCCCGTCGTTCGACCGTTCCATCCGTGCGCTGCCGCACGGTGACCGCCCGTCCGTCCTGCTCGTGGTCGGCGTCAACGGCACCGGCAAGACCACGACGACCGGCAAGCTGGCGCGCGTCCTGGTGGCGGACGGTCGTCGAGTCGTGCTGGGCGCGGCCGACACCTTCCGTGCCGCCGCGGCCGACCAGCTGCAGACGTGGGCCGAGCGCGTGGGCGCCGAGGTGGTGCGCGGCAAGGAGGGCGCCGATCCGGCCGCCGTCGCGTTCGACGCCGTGACGCGCGGCATCGCCGACGGGGTCGACGCCGTGCTCATCGACACCGCGGGCCGACTGCACACGAAGACCGGTCTGATGGACGAGCTGGGCAAGGTCAAGCGCGTCATCGAGAAGAAGGCGCCCGTCGACGACGTCCTGCTCGTGCTCGACGCGACCATCGGTCAGAACGGTCTCGCGCAGGCTCGCGTGTTCGCTCAGGTCGTCGACATCACCGGCGTCGTGCTGACCAAATTGGACGGCACGGCGAAGGGCGGCATCGTGTTCCAGGTGCAGCGTGAACTCGGCGTCCCGGTGAAGCTCGTGGGTCTCGGCGAGGGCGCCGACGACCTCGCTCCGTTCGAGCCGGGCGCGTTCGTCGACGCTCTTCTGGGCTGACCGACAGCCCCGATCGGGCCGCTGAGAATTCGACTCTCGTCGAGTCCCGGCGGCCGAATCGGGTGAAAAGACCGAGACGCAACACGGTCGCAACATGATTCGGCTGTGCGTTCACACCGACGAAACACCGCAGTGTCGTCGCCGAAACGTCGAGTGAGCACCCTTCTCCTCAGGTCGTCAGCCGCCATCGGCTGGGGCGAGGAAGAAGGAGGAGGCTCAAGGTGGATTTTCCCACTATCGGTGCGCCCGACACCGGTGACACCGCATGGATGCTGACAAGCGCGGCATTCGTGTTGCTCATGGTTCCGGGTCTTGCGTTCTTCTACGGCGGCATGGTCCGCGCGAAGAGCGTGCTGAACATGATCATGATGAGCATCAGCGCGATGGGCGTCGTCGGCGTTCTCTGGGTGCTGTACGGCTACTCGGTCACGTTCGGCGAGGACAAGGGCAACCTCATCGGTGACCCGTTCCAGTACTTCGGGCTCGAGGGCCTGATCGGCGGAACGTACCTCGCCTCCGAGGACGAGGCCGGTGTCCTCACCGATGCCGCGATCCCGCTCGTCGGCACCATCCCGGCGACCGTGTTCGTCTCCTTCCAGGCCATGTTCGCGATTCTCACGGTCGCGCTCATCTCCGGCGCCGTCGCCGACCGCATGCGCTTCGGACCGTGGCTGCTGTTCGCCGGACTGTGGGCGACTCTCGTCTACTTCCCGGTCGCGCACTGGGTCTTCTCCTTCGACGAGGTCACCACCACGACCGGTGGCTGGATCGCCAACAAGCTCGCCGCGGTCGACTTCGCCGGCGGTACGGCCGTCCACATCAACGCGGGTGCCGCGGGCCTGGTGCTCGCCGTCATCCTGGGCAAGCGCAAGGGATGGCCGGGCACTCCGTTCCGCCCCCACAACCTGCCGTTCGTCATGCTGGGTGCCGGCCTCCTCTGGTTCGGTTGGTTCGGCTTCAACGCCGGTTCCGCCGTCGGCTCCAACGGCATCGCCGGTGCCACCTTCGTCACCACCATCGCGGCCACGGCCGCAGCCATGCTGGCCTGGCTCCTCACGGAGCGCATCCGTGACGGGCACGCGACGAGTCTCGGTGGTGCGTCGGGCATCGTCGCCGGACTCGTGGCCATCACCCCGGCCTGCTCCTCGGTCAACATCCTCGGTGCACTCGTCATCGGCGTCGTCTCCGGAGTGCTCTGCGCACTGGCCGTCGGTCTGAAGTTCAAGTTCGGTTTCGACGACTCGCTCGACGTCGTCGGCGTCCACCTCGTCGGCGGTCTGGTGGGCACGCTGCTCGTCGGACTGGTCGCCACCTCCGAGGCACCGGCCGGTGTCGAGGGGCTGTTCTACGGCGGCGGATTCGACCAGCTGTGGCGTCAGGCAGTCGGTGCCGGTGCGGTGCTGCTCTACTCTCTGGTGGGTACGACCATCGTCGCGCTCATCGTCAAGTACACCGTGGGCCTCCGGATCGACGACGATGGTGAATCCATGGGAGCCGACGAATCGGAACATGCCGAGACCGCCTACGACTTTGCGGCACTCGGTGGGTCAACACTGGGACGCGTTCCCAGCAAGGAGGCGTGAGACATGAAGTTGATCACTGCAATCGTCAAGCCGTTCACTCTCGAGGACGTCAAGACGGCTCTCGAGCAGGCAGGCGTTCTCGGTATGACCGTGAGCGAGGTACAGGGGTACGGCCGACAGAAGGGCCACACCGAGGTCTACCGCGGTGCCGAGTATTCCGTGGACTTCGTTCCCAAGGTGCGCGTCGAGGTCGTCGTGGACGACGCGGCCGTGGACAAGGTCGTCGAGGTGATCGTCGAGGCAGCCCGTACCGGCAAGATCGGTGACGGCAAGGTCTGGGTCTCGCCCGTGGAGGCCGTCGTGCGCGTGCGTACCGGCGAGCGTGGCTCCGACGCTCTGTAGTTCCCGTCGGTCCGGCCGCGGATCCGCCTCGTTCGACGGGGCGGATCCGCGGCCGATCTGTTTCTCGGCGACACGACACCAGAAGGAGTGAGCCCCGTGGGTGGTTCCGAAGCAGCGGCGGATCTCGTCCGGGCGCGCGAGCAACTGCTCGCCGGCCAGGGCCGGAATCGACGACTGGATGCGACGGCGTTGCGTCAGGCGCTGGTCGACCTGCACGAGTTCTGGCTGACCACCAAGGGTTCCGAGGTGGGGATCAAGCCGGACAGCGGATTCGCCATCGTCGCCGTCGGCGGGTTGGGCCGCCGCGAGATGCTGCCGTACTCCGACCTGGACCTCGTGCTGCTGCACGACGATCTCGACCCCGCGCTCGTCAGCGGTGTGGCCGACCAACTCTGGTATCCGCTGTGGGACGCGCACATCAAGCTCGATCACAGTGTCCGCACGGTTCCGCAGGCTCTGGACGTGGCCGCCCACGACATGACCGCGGCCCTCGGTCTGCTCGACGCCCGACACATCGTGGGCGACGCCGAACTCAGTTCGATGTTGATCGACGGGATCCGGCGCCAGTGGCGCATCGGGATCCGCGATCGGTTCGACGAGTTGCACGCGCTCACCCGCACTCGCTGGGGGCGTAGCGGCGAGATCGCTCACCGGGCCGAGCCCGATCTCAAGAGTGGACGCGGCGGCCTGCGCGACGTGCAGCTTCTCGACGCGCTCTCCATCGCGCAGCTCACCGACGCGATGCCGGGCCTCGGGCCCGAATCACCGGGCGGTGGACTGGATTTCGCACACCGGCGGATTCTCGACGTCCGCACCGAGCTGCACCGGGTGGCGGGCCGTGCCCGTGATCAGCTGCGAGCGCAGGACGCGGACGAGATCGCCGCCGCGCTCCGCATCGGCGATCGGTTCGATCTTGCACGCGTACTCAGTGATTCGGCGCGCACCATCGTCTACTCGACGGACGTGGGCCTGCGTACCGCCCGGAATGCCATACCGCGACGCGGACTCTCGCGGCTCCGCCGGGTACCGGTGCGTCGGCCCCTCGACGAGGGGGTCGTCGAGCACGCCGGCGAGGTGGTGCTGGCGCGGGACGCCCGCCCCAACAAGGATCCGGGACTGATCATGCGTGTCGCGGCGGCCTCCGCGGTGACGGGGATGCCGATGTCCGCGTCGACCCTGGGCCGATTGTCCGACAGTGCACCGGAACTGCGCGAGCCGTGGCCGAAGGAGGCGCTCAACGACCTGCTGGTGGTCCTCGGCTCCGGCCGTCGCGCCATCGACGCGATCGAGGCTCTGGACCGGACGGGCCTGTGGGGGCGTCTCCTTCCCGAGTGGGGCGCGGTGCGCGACCTGCCGCCGCGCGACGCCGTGCACACCTGGACGGTGGACCGCCATCTCGTCGAGACCGCCGCCCACGCGAGCGGTTTCACCACCCGGGTCGCGCGGCCCGACCTGCTGGTCCTCGGGGCGTTGCTGCACGACATCGGCAAGGGCCGCGGGGGAGACCACAGCATCGTCGGCGCGGATCTGGCCACGCAGGTGGGTAAACGGCTCGGTCTGTGGCCGTCGGACGTCCGGTTGCTCGAGGCGATGGTGCGCCACCATCTGCTCCTGCCGGACACCGCGACCAGGCGCGACCTGGACGATCCCGCGACGGTGCAGCGGGTGGTCGACGCGCTGGACGGCGATCCGATCCTGCTCGAACTCCTGCACGCGCTGGCCGAGGCGGACTCGCTCGCGACGGGACCCGGCGTCTGGGGGGACTGGAAGTCTTCGCTCATCGGTGAGCTCGTACGGCGGTGCCGCATGATCATGGCCGGTGAACCGCTGCCGACACCCGATCCGATAGATGCGGCGCTCGCGGCCCGCGCCGCCGAGGGCGGAGTCGACGTCGATCTGCAGCCGTCGGACAGTCCGCACACGTTCGAGGTGACGGTGACCGCGCCGGACAGGCTCGGCCTGCTGTCCAACGCGTCGGGCGTACTCGCCCTGGCCGCGTTGCGAGTGCTGTCCGCGTCCGTGGTCAGCGCGAACGGGTTCGCGATCAACCGTTTCGTCGTCACGCCCACCTTCGGGGCGCCGCCCCAGCCCGGCCTGCTGCGCCAGGAGCTCATCCGGGCACTCGACGGCGACCTGGACCTGCTCGCGCAACTCGACCTCAAGGAGGCCGGAGCACGTACTGCCGCGGCGGACGGCGACCCGGGGCTGCTCGACTCGTCGGAGGTGCTGCTGTACGCGCAGGCGCCGCCGCGGGTGCTGTGGTTCGACGGTCCGGACGGCGACTCCATGATCGTGGAGGTTCGCGCCGAGGATCGGCTCGGGCTGCTGTGCCGCCTCTCGTCCGTCTTCGAGAAACACGGTGCCGACGTGCGCTGGGCGAAGGTCACCACCCGCGGATCCTCGGTGGTGGACGCGTTCTGCGTCGACACCAGCGGTGCGGCGGAGGGCGACCCCGGATCACGGGCTCAGCGCGAGGAGCTCGAGCGTGCACTGCTGGCCGTCGTCCCCTCCCTGCGCCCGAAGGAGCCCGAGTCGGACGACTGACGTACACGGGGGACCGAGACACCCGTCGGGCCGGGCCACCGCCGGGTCGGTCGACCGTTAGGCTGGTCGACGGAGTCTTCACTTCTCTCGCGATGTTCAGGAGTATCGGTGTTCGAATCACTGTCCGACAGATTGACCGGAAGCCTCAAGGATCTGAGAGGCAAGGGTCGGCTCTCGGGCGCCGACATCGATGCGGTGTGCCGCGAGATCCGCCTGGCACTGCTCGACGCCGACGTCGCACTGCCGGTCGTGCGCGCCTTCATCACCCGGATCAAGGAGCGCGCGAAGGGCGCCGAGGTCTCCGCTGCTCTCAACCCCGCGCAGCAGGTCGTCAAGATCGTCAACGACGAGCTCGTCGGCATCCTCGGTGGCGAGACCCGGCGTGTGGAGTTCGCGAAGAACCCGCCGACGGTCATCATGCTGGCCGGTCTGCAGGGCTCCGGTAAGACGACACTCGCCGGCAAGCTCGCCAAGTGGCTCAAGGACCAGAACCACACCCCGCTCCTCGTGGCCTGCGACCTTCAACGCCCCGGTGCCGTGAGCCAGCTCCAGATCGTCGGCGAGCGTGCGGGCGCCGCGGTCTTCGCGCCGCATCCGGGCACGTCGATCGGTGGCGGCGAGAACGCCCTCGGCGTGACCGCGGCCGACCCGGTGGAGGTCGCTCGCGCCGGTGTCGCCGAGGCTCGCGCCAAGCAGTACGACGTCGTCATCGTCGACACCGCGGGCCGTCTCGGTATCGACACCGAGCTCATGGGCCAGGCCGCCGGTATCCGCGACGCGACGAACCCCGACGAGATCCTGTTCGTGCTCGACGCGATGATCGGCCAGGACGCCGTCAGCACGGCGCAGGCCTTCCAGGACGGTGTCGGCTTCACCGGCGTAGTGCTCACCAAGCTCGACGGTGACGCCCGCGGTGGTGCCGCCCTGAGCGTCCGCGAGGTCACCGGTCGGCCGATCATGTTCGCGTCGACGGGCGAGAAGCTCGAGGACTTCGAGATCTTCCACCCGGATCGCATGGCGAGCCGCATCCTCGGCATGGGCGACCTGCTCAGCCTCATCGAGCAGGCCGAGACCGTCTTCGACGCGAAGCAGGCGGAGGACACCGCCGCGAAGATCGGGTCCGGCCAGCTGACGCTCGAGGACTTCCTCGAGCAGATGATGGCGATCCGCAAGATGGGACCGATCGGCAACCTGCTCGGCATGCTGCCCGGTGCCGGTCAGATGAAGGACGCCCTCGCGTCCGTGGACGACAAGCAGCTCGACCGCGTGCAGGCCATCATCCGCGGTATGACACCTGCCGAGCGGGCCGATCCGAAGATGATCAACGCCTCCCGTCGTCTGCGCATCGCCAACGGTTCCGGCGTCAAGGTCTCCGACGTCAATCAGCTGGTCGACCGTTTCTTCGAGGCCCGCAAGATGATGGCGTCGATGGCCGGCCGCATGGGCATGCCCGGCGCGCGCAAGCAGGTCCAGCGCAGCAACAAGAAGGGCAAGAAAGGGAAGAAGGGCGGCCGCGGGCCCACCCCGCCCAAGGGCGTGCGGGGAGGCTTCCCCGGCATGCCGGGCGGGATGCCCGCCGGGATGCCCGATCTGTCCTCGATGCCGAAGGGCCTCGACCAGCTTCCGCCGGGCCTCGAGGGCATCGACCTGTCGCAGCTGAAGCTCCCCAAGAAGTAGGGCGGAGCACGCGGTGCGCATCTCGCCGAGTCTGCATCTGCGCGGCGTCGTGCTGCCCGGCCACGACGAGGTGGACGTCTGGGTGCGAGACGGTCTCGTCTCACTGGATCCGGTTCCCGGTGCGACCACGGTGGCGCGGGGCGGCTGGATAGTCCCGGGTCTCGTCGACGCGCACTGCCACGTCGGTATCGCGTACGGCGGTGGACACGAGGATCACGACGGCACCGTCGCGCAGGCCACCACCGAGCGCGAGGTGGGTGCGCTGCTGCTGCGTGACGCGGGATCGCCCGTCGACACCCGCGCACTCGACGACCACGAGGATCTGCCGCGCATCATCCGCGCGGGTCGGCACATCGCGATGCCCAAGCGCTACATTCCCGGCCTCGCCGTCGATCTCGAGGACGAGTCGCAACTGCCCGAGGCCGTGGCTCAGCAGGCGCGCCTCGGCGACGGGTGGGTCAAGCTGGTCGGCGACTGGATCGACCGCGAGGTCGGCGATCTCGCACCCTTGTGGGACGACGCGGTCCTGCGCCGGGCCATCGAGGCCGCCCACGCCGAGGGCGCCCGGGTCACGGCGCACGTCTTCGGCGAGGACGCGCTGCCCGGGCTGATCGGTGCCGGCATCGACTGCATCGAACACGGCACCGGCCTGACCGACGAGACCATCGAGATGATGGTCGAGCACGGAACCGCGCTGGTACCCACGCTCATCAACATCGAGACCTTCCCGTCGATCGCCGACTCGGCCACCCGCTATCCGCGCTACGCCGATCACATGCGTGACCTGCACGCCCGCGTGGCGGACACGGTGGGGCGCGCCCACGACGCCGGAGTCCCGATCTACGCGGGCACCGACGCGGGCGGCAGCATCGAGCACGGGCGGGTGGCCGACGAGGTGGCGGCGCTGGTGGGCGTGGGCCTGTCGCCGACCGACGCCCTGGGCGCGGCCAGTTGGACGGCGCGGCGGTGGCTCGGACGTGCGGGCATCGAGCACGGCGCACCCGCGGATCTGGTGTTCTACTCCACCGACCCACGAACCGGGCCGGACGTCCTGTCGGCGCCGGACGTGGTGGTGTTGCGCGGCCGGATCTGGTGACCGGGCTGGGATTATGACGCTCGGGCGGTGTCTGGCAGAATAAGGCGCTGTTCGCCCGTCTTCGGTTCCGTACCGAGCGGCGGTCACAACACCCATCCACCGCAAAACCGGGTGCGCATGCCGTGCGCATCGCTGAATTGCGCCGTGACCAGCGGTCGCGTCCTGCGACCACATCGAAAGAGGCTTCGTTTCACATGGCAGTCAAGATCAAGCTCACCCGTCTCGGCAAGATCCGCAACCCCCAGTACCGCGTCGTCATCGCCGACGCGCGTACCCGTCGCGGTGGCCGCGCCATCGAGACCGTCGGCAAGTACCACCCGAAGGAAGAGCCGTCGCTGATCGAGATCGATTCGGATCGCGTGCAGCACTGGCTGAGCGTGGGCGCACAGCCCACCGAGCCCGTCGAGGCACTCCTCAAGATCACCGGTGACTGGCAGAAGTTCAAGGGACTCCCGGGCGCCGAGGGCACGCTCCGCGTCAAGGAGCCGAAGGCGTCCAAGCTGGACCTGTTCAACGCTGCGCTCGCCGCCGCCGACAACGAGCCCGTCGCCGAGGCCACCACGCCGAAGAAGAAGAAGGCCGCCAAGGCCGACGACGCCGAGAGCGCACCGGCTGACGAGACCGCCGACGCCACCGCCGAGTCCACCGAGAAGTAGGACCCACCTGTGAGCACCATGGTCGCCGACGCCGTCGAGCATCTGGTTCGCGGCATCGTGTCCAATCCGGACGACGTTCGTGTCGAGATGATCACCGGTCGCCGTGGCCGGACCGTCGAGGTGCATGTGCACCCCGACGATCTGGGCAAGGTCATCGGCCGTGGCGGTCGTACCGCCACCGCGCTCCGTACCCTCGTCTCGGGTATCGGCGGCCGTGGGATCCGTGTCGACGTCGTCGACACCGATCGCTGATCACCGACGTGGAGCTCGTCGTGGGCCGCGTGGCCAAGTCGCACGGCATCAAGGGCGAGGTCGTCGTGGAGGTCCGCACGGACGATCCTGACGAGCGGTTCGCTCCGGGATCCGTTCTGCACGGCCGCGCGCGTCGCGACAACAGCACGACCGACTACACGGTGGAAGCCGCCCGGGAGCACTCCGGGCGGCTTCTGCTGCGTCTGAAGGGAATCGACGATCGCAGTACCGCCGACGCGATGCGCGGCATCCTGTTCGTCGTCGACACCGCGGATCTACCCCCGTCCGACGATCCGGACGAGTTCTACGACCACGAGCTCGAGGGCATGACGGTGCGGTTTGCTCCGGGTCACGAGTCGGCGGGCACGGTGATCGGCACGGTCAGCGAGGTGCTGCACTCCGCTGCGGGGGAGTTGCTGTCGATCAGGCCGGCCGACGAGACCGTCGGTCGGGAACTGCTCGTCCCGTTCGTGTCCGCGATCGTGGTGTCGGTCTCCCGCGAGACGCGGATCGTCGAGATCGACCCGCCCGAAGGGCTTCTGGACGGCGAGTGACCATGCGTATCGACGTGGTGACGATCTTCCCCGAGTACCTCGAGCCCATGCGTACCGCGCTGCTGGGCAAGGCCGTGCAGAACGGTCTGGTGACCCTCGGTGTCCACGACCTCCGTGACTGGACACACGACGTGCACAAGGCGGTCGACGACTCGCCCTACGGCGGCGGCCCCGGCATGGTCATGAAGCCGACCGTGTGGGGAGACGCGCTGGACGACGTCATGCGCGACACCGATCCGATCCTGGTGGTGCCCACGCCCGCCGGGGTGCCGTTCACCCAGCGCACCGCCGAGAGATGGTCGCGCGAGGATCACCTGGTGTTCGCGTGCGGTCGCTACGAGGGCATCGATCAGCGGGTCTTCGACGACGCGGCGACCCGGGTGCGCGTAGAAGAGGTCAGCATCGGAGACTACGTGCTCATCGGCGGCGAGGCCGCGGTGCTGGTGATGACCGAGGCCGTGACGCGGCTGTTGCCCGGCGTCCTGGGCAATCAGCTATCGCATCAACAGGACTCGTTCTCCGACGGTCTCCTCGAGGGGCCGGGCTACACCCGTCCGGCCACGTGGCGCGGCCTCGACGTGCCGCCGGTCCTGTTGTCCGGCAACCACTCCCGCATCGAACAGTGGCGGCGGGAACAGTCGCTCGAGCGCACGGCTCAGCGGCGTCCCGACCTCCTGCCCTGACCTGGTCGCTCAGGCGACGACCCCGGCGGGGAACAGGATCTTCAGCGCACCGGTGACGGTGACACGCGCGTGCTTGGCTCCGTCGTCGTCGGTCACCGCGGTGTCTGCCGTCGTCTCCGCGCTGCCGCCGTCCGCGCCGTACCAGGGCTCCTCCCGCGAGAGCACCGCCACCACGTAGCGTTCGCCGTCGCCGACGAACCCCGTGCTCAAGTGGATCCACCGACCGTCGACGCAGCACATCCAGCCCTGCTTGACCCCGCGGACCGTCTCGCCCGTCAGTGCCCGGGGGATACCGAACGTCTGGGGATAGCCGTCCGCTCCCTCGGGAGTGAACGCCTCGAGATCGCCCACGACGGTCGCGCGGTCGGCCGGATTCAGTCCGCCGGTGCCGTCGAGGACGGCGTCGTAGTACCGCACAAGGTCCGCCGCGGTGGTCCGGGTGTTCCACCAGATGCCGTCCGCCGACGCGGTGGTGGCGGGCAGGCCGTAGCGACCGGCGACGCGTCCCACGACGTCGGATCCACCGGCGGCATCCCAGAGGACCTGTGCCGCACTGTCGTCCGAGGACGAGAGCATCGGGGCGATGAGGGCACGGGACTCCTCGTCGAGGGCGAACTCGCCACGCGACGAGCGGTAGAGCAGATCATCGGCGATGAACAGCTTGACCACCGACGCCGTCTCGATCGGATCGTTGTCACCGGAACCCATGTACGTGCCGGTCTCCCGGTCGAGGAAGCCGATGGAGAGCGAGGCGCCGCGCGCGGCCGCGCCGTCGAGTGCCTGCTGCAGGCGGCCGGTGAGGTCCGGCGCCATCGGCATCTCGGGTTCGGGGAACTCCGGTGCGACCGGGACCGTCGTCACGGCCGGCTCGGTCGGCTGCGCGCAGGCCGCCGCCATCGTGGTGGCGAGCGCCACCGCCGCCATCATGGTGGAGGCTCGTCGCACCCGCGCCGAGAGAGTTGTCACGTGACTACCGTTCTGTCATCGAGTGCCCCCGCATTCGAGAGTGGACGTACCGAGCGCGTCGGCGCTCGGAACCCGGGGCGGCACCGTCACTCCACGGTACCGGCGCGGTAGGGTCCATCGCCGTGACGACCGCTGTGAAATCTGTCAACCGCCGGATCGCCGAGGAGCTCGACGTCGCGGAGGAGCGCGTACGCGCCGCCGTGGACCTGCTCGACGGAGGCGCGACGGTGCCCTTCATCGCGCGCTACCGCAAGGAGGTCACGGGCACGCTCGACGACACCCAGCTGCGCACGATCGACGAGCGGCTGCGGTACCTGCGCGAGCTCGACGAGCGCCGCTCGGCGATCCTCGAGTCCATCCGCTCGCAGGGTTCGCTCGACGACGCGCTCGAGGACTCGATCATGCGCGCGGACACCAAGGCGCGCCTCGAGGACATCTACCTCCCGTTCAAACCGAAGCGACGCACCAAGGCGCAGATCGCGCGCGAGGCCGGCCACCAGCCCGTGGCGGACGCCCTGCTGTCCGACCCGACCACCGACCCGATGTCCTTCGACGAGGACCAGCTCGCCGGTGCGCGGGCGATCCTCGTCGAGCACTTCGCCGAGGACGCCGACCTCGTCGGGTCGCTGCGCGAGCTGATGTGGACCCGCGGCCGGGTGACGTCCGCGGTGCGACCGGGCAAGGAGACCGACGGGGCGAAGTTCTCCGACTACTTCGCGTTCTCCGAGCCCTTCACCTCCGTTCCGTCCCACCGCGTGTTGGCCGTCCTGCGCGGGGAGAAGGAGGAGGTGCTCTCCCTCACGATGGACCCGGAGCCGAACTCCGACGACTCCGCACCCGGCACCGCGTCGGTGTACGAGACCCGCATCGCGGCGCGCTTCGGTATCGGCGACCACGGCCGTGCGGCCGACCGGTGGCTCCTCGACACGGTGCGGTGGGCGTGGCGGACCAAGCTCCTGGTCAGCCTGGGCATCGACACCCGCATGCGGCTGCGGCAGTCCGCGGAGGAGCGCGCGGTCGACGTCTTCGCCTCCAACCTGAAGGATCTGCTGTTGGCGGCACCCGCCGGCAGCCGTACCACCATGGGTCTCGACCCCGGGTTCCGCACAGGGACCAAGGTCGCGATCGTGGACCCCACCGGCAAGGTCCTCGCGTACGACACCATCTATCCGCACAAGCCGCAGAGCAAGTGGAACGAGGCGCTCGCGACGCTGGCCGCACTGGCGGCGAAGCACCGTGTCGATCTGGTGGCCATCGGCAACGGCACCGCGTCGCGCGAGACCGACGCGCTGGCGGCGGAGCTCATCGCGAAATATCCCGACGCGAAACTCACCAAGGCGATGGTCTCCGAGGCCGGGGCCTCGGTGTACTCCGCGTCCGCCTACGGGTCGCGCGAACTGCCCGATCTCGACGTCTCCATCCGCGGCGCGGTCTCCATCGCCCGTCGTCTGCAGGATCCCCTCGCGGAACTGGTGAAGATCGACCCGAAGTCGATCGGCGTGGGGCAGTACCAGCACGACGTCTCGGAATCGATGTTGGCGCGTTCCCTGGGCGCCGTCGTCGAGGACGCGGTGAACGCGGTCGGTGTCGACGTCAACACCGCCAGCGTGCCGCTGCTCGCGCGCGTCTCCGGCGTGGCCACCACCCTCGCCGAGTCGATCGTCGCGCACCGCGACGAGAACGGCCCCTTCCGATCCCGATCCGCGCTGCAGAAGGTTCCGCGGCTCGGGCCCAAGGCCTTCGAGCAGTGCGCCGGGTTCCTGCGCATCACCGACGGCGACGACCCCCTCGACCGGTCGAGCGTGCACCCCGAGGCGTATCCCGTCGTGCGCCGCATCGTCGACAGGGCCGGAGTGGGGGTCCGCGAGGTGATCGGCAACGAGCGGGTGCTGCGGTCCCTGCGCCCGCAGGACTTCGTCGACGATCGGTTCGGGCTCCCCACCGTCACCGACATCCTGTCCGAGCTCGAGAAGCCCGGCCGTGATCCGCGCCCGGAGTTCGCGACCGCCACCTTCGCGGCCGGCGTCGAGAAGGTCGCCGACCTCGAGCCGGGCATGGTGCTCGAGGGAGTGGTGACCAACGTGGCGGCGTTCGGCGCCTTCGTCGACGTGGGTGTGCACCAGGACGGACTCGTCCACGTCTCGGCGATGTCCGACCGGTTCGTCTCGGACCCGCACGATGTGGTCAAGTCCGGGCAGGTGGTTCGCGTGAAGGTCATGGAGGTCGATCTGCCGCGCCAGCGCATCGGCCTGTCCCTGCGACTGACCGACGAGGTCGGCGGTACGGCAGCGGCATCGGGTCCACGCGGCGGGTCGGGAGGCCAGGGCGCGCGGAACAGGCAGAAGACCGGAGCCGGACCGCGCAAGGGAGTGCAGTCCTCGGCACCGGCCGCGGCGTCGGGATCCATGGCCGATGCGCTGCGCAAGGCGGGCTTCGGAAAGTAGAGGGAGTCGCGGCGGCGGTGGATACACTTCCTCGTCACGGGACCGGCACGGCAGGAAGGCGCTGCGATGGAGCGGTGGCTGCATCACATCTCCGATGAGGGGCGCATCCCGCTGCTGTTCTTCCTCCTCGGCTTCGTCGCCGGGTTCGTCTTCATCCGGTTCAGCGTCCGCATGATCCGCGCGCAGGTGTCCTGGTGGCCGGGCAACGTCACACCGGGTGGACACCACGTGCATCACGTGGTGTTCGGTGTGGTCGCCATGCTGGTCTCGGGTATCGCGATGATCACCGTGTACGTCGATGGAACCCAGACCACGGGTGCCGCGCTGGCGGCGTTCTTCGGCATCGGTGCGGCACTGGTACTCGACGAGTTCGCCCTCATCTTCTACCTGGAGGACGTGTACTGGGCCGAGCAGGGCCGCACCTCCGTCGACGCGGTCTTCGTCGCCGTGGCGGCCACCGTCATGCTGCTGTTCGGCGCCAAGCCGCTCGAGTTCTTCGATGTGGCCGGCTTCCGCGACGATCCCAGCGTCGCGGTGCGCAGCGCCATCGTCGTGCTGGCCGGGCTCAACCTCCTCCTCGCCGCGGTCGTGCTCGCGAAGGGCAAGATCTGGACGGGACTGGCCGGATTGTTCTTTCTGCCCCTGCTCGTGGTCGGTGCCGTTCGAATCGGTCGGCCCGGCTCGCCCTGGGCGCGCTGGCGCTACACCCGGCGCCCGCGGCGGATGGCGAAGGCCCTGCGGCGCGAGCGGAACCTGCGTCGACCTGTCGTGCGCGCCAAGATCTGGATGCAGGACGCCATCGCCGGCACGCCCGACGTCGCGCACGTACGTGCGGCGGCCGAGGACGAACTCGATCGCATCGTCGTTCCGGCGCCGGCGCCGGGGGAGTCGCGGCCCGACCGCGAACCGGTCGGGGCCGGCTGAACCGACCGATTTCGTCGGGCACCGGTTCTCTGGCACAATCGTGGGGTTGCCTGACACCGGGCGTGCTTCTCGCATGCCCGGCATCCGGTGGACACCTATTCGGAGTACGAACCAGTCGAGCGTCGACGGCATCTGCCGACGGCAGCCGCTCGGGTCCTCTGCTCGAGATCTCGTCACAGCAAGGATGAACCATGAACACCCTGGATTTCCTGGACAAGCAGTCGCTCCGCAGCGACATTCCCGAGTTCCGCCCGGGCGACACACTGAACGTGCACGTGAAGGTCATCGAGGGCTCCAAGGAGCGCGTGCAGATCTTCAAGGGCGTCGTCATTCGGCGTCAGGGTGGCGGCATCCGCGAGACCTTCACGGTCCGCAAGGTGTCCTTCGGCGTCGGCGTGGAGCGCACCTTCCCCGTCCACACCCCGAACATCGCCCAGATCGACGTGCTGACCCGCGGTGACGTGCGTCGCGCGAAGTTGTACTACCTGCGCGAGCTGCGCGGCAAGGCAGCCAAGATCAAGGAGAAGCGCTGATCTTCGGCGTTCTTCTCTCACGACGGCCGGACCCAGGGGATTCGCTCCCCGGTGTCCGGCCGTTCTGCGTCCCGGCTGTTCTGCGTCCCGGCCGTTCTGCACCGCGGCGCTGCCGCTAATCTTGACCCGTGACGGACGAGCGCGCGGGCGACGACAACGACGAGGCGCAGCGAACCAAGAAGCCACGGTCCTTCTGGCGTGAGCTCCCGATTCTCATCCTGGTCGCCCTGGTGCTCAGCTTCCTGTTGCAGACCTTCGTCGCGAGGGTGTATCTGATTCCCTCGGAGTCGATGGAGCCGACCCTGCACGGCTGCAACGGTTGCACCGGTGACCGCATCGTCGTGGAGAAGATCGGGTACCGGTTCGGCGATCCGACGGCCGGCGACGTGATCGTCTTCCGTGGACCACCGTCCTGGGACGGCGACTACGTCTCCACGCGGTCGTCCAACGTCGTGATCCGTGGCGCTCAGGAACTCGGATCCCTCGTCGGCCTGGTCGCACCGGACGAGAACGATCTGGTCAAGCGCGTCATCGCCACCGGCGGTCAGACCGTCGAGTGCTGCGACGAGCAGGGCCGCGTCCTCGTCGACGGGAAGCCGCTCGACGAGCCGTACATCACCATGGACTTCGACTTCGTGCCCGGCACTCTCACGTGCGACACCCCGATCCGCTCCGGGCGGTGCTTCGGACCCGTCACCGTGCCCGAGGGCAACGTGTGGGTCATGGGTGACAACCGCAGCAACTCCGCCGACTCGCGCTACCACGTCGCGGACGAACTGCAGGGAACCATCCCGCTGGACAACGTGATCGGCAAGGCGCAGGTCATCGTGTTGCCGCCGGGCCGCTGGGGTCTCATCGACGATCCGGACATCCAGGGGCAGTGAGTTCGGGGCCCATGAAGTCGACCACCCCGAGATCGACGACCACTCGGCTCTCCCGCACGTCGTGGCCGCCGCGCACCGTCATCCGGCGTGCGGGTGGCATGCGCACCATGGAGTCGGCCCTCCTCCGGTCGGGTCTCGGGCCCGTGGCCGGCGTGGACGAGGCGGGTCGTGGCGCCTGTGCCGGGCCCCTCGTCATCGCCGCGTGCATCCTGGGCGATCGCGCCCGTGCCGCGCTGGACCTTCTGGACGACTCGAAGAAGTTGAGCGAGAAGACACGGGAGTCGTTGTTCCCGAGGGTGATCCGCTGGGCGACGGCATACTCGATCGTCACCGTCCCCGCGGCGGAGATCGACCGCATCGGCATCCACGTCGCCAACATCGAGGGCATGCGCCGCGCGGTGGCCGGGCTGTCGGTCGATCCCGGATACGTGCTGACCGACGGTTTTCGAGTGCCCGGGCTCCCGGCTCCGTCACTCCCGGTGATCGGTGGGGACGCCACCGCGGCGTGCATCGCGGCCGCGAGCGTGCTCGCCAAGGTGCACCGCGACCGCATCATGCGCGCACTCGATCACGAGATCCCGGGCTACGACTTCTCCGTCCACAAGGGTTACAACACGACGCTGCACACCGACGCTCTCGCCCGTCTCGGGGCGAGCCGGGAGCACCGTCGCTCGTGGTCCAACGTCGCCTGCCTAGAGGATGCCGGCGCCACATCGACGGCGTCGCCGCAGGAGCGGGGTCGATGGGAACACCAGGGCGTCGATGCGCGATGATGGCGGCATGAGTGCCGAGGATCTCGAGAAGTACGAAACCGAGATGGAACTGTCGCTGTACCGGGAGTACCGCGACATCGTCGGCCAGTTCACCTACGTGGTGGAGACCGAGCGCCGCTTCTATCTCGCGAACTCGGTGGAGATGATCCCGCGGAACGCGGACGGCGAGATCTACTTCGAGGTGCGGATGTCCGACGCGTGGGTGTGGGACATGTACCGACCCGCGCGCTTCGTGAAGCACGTCCGCGTGATCACGTTCAAGGACGTCAACATCGAAGAACTCGACAAGCCGGATCTGAGACTTCCCGAGTGACGGGACTCCCGGAGTGAGTCAGCGCTGATCCGTTCCCAGGATGCGCGCGTTGAGGTGCCACCCCTCGTAACCGTCGTCCACACCGCCGCGCTGGTCGTGCTCGATCGACGCGCGAGGAATCGACAGGATTCGCGCCGTCCGTAGCGCCCACGAGTAGTCGCCGCATCCCACCTCTCTCGTCGATTCCTGCCCCAGGGCATCGTTGGACGTCCACAGCAGTGCGTAGGGGTGAGCGGGCCGCCGAGCGTCCGGCACCCGGCGGAGAAGGAACTCACTGCCGGACGGCGTCCCGCTCGCCGACGTGTCGCGTGCAGTGTTCATGACCAGATCATCGCAAACCCCACGGCCGGGCGCCGCGCAACAGGGGGTTTCGGTGGTCCGTCATCCCCGGGTCGAGCATCATCCCCGGGAATTCCGTGGCTGCAGGTCGGCGCAGCGGCACGGTCGGCGCATCCCTGCACAGTCGTGCTCGACACCGGGTGTGCCCACCACCGGGCACCGGGTCGGCGGGGGGAGCCATGGTGACGAACGGGGACACGGGCAGAGCGGGCGAGGAGGCCGCCGCGTCCTATCTGGCGACGGTGGGTCTGCGGATACTCGACCGCAACTGGCGGTGTCGACACGGCGAGGTCGACATCATCGGCGTGGACGGCGACACCGTCGTGTTCGTGGAGGTGAAGACGCGTTCCGGTGACAGGTACGGCACTCCGGCCGAGGCGGTCACGCCGGCGAAGGCGCAGCGCATCCACCGGCTGGCGGGCCTGTGGCTCGCCGAGCGGTCCGGTCCCTGGGTGCCGGTGCGGTTCGACGTCGTGGAGGTCGTCGTCGCCGACGGTCGAGGGCCCCTGCTCTCCCATCTGAAGGCGGCGTTCTGATGGCGTTGGGACGGACGTTCTCGGTCGCCGTCACGGGCATCGACGGCATCCTGGTGGAGATCGAGGCCGACGTGGGGCGAGGCCTGCCGGGCGTGCACGTCGTCGGGCTCCCCGATGCGGCGCTGCAGGAGTCGCGGGATCGAGTGCGGGCCGCGGTGAACAACTCCGGCCAGAGCTGGCCCGCATCCAAGGTGGTGCTCGCACTGTCGCCGGCCACGCTTCCGAAGGTGGGATCCGTGTACGACCTGGCGCTGGCGTGCGCGGTGCTCGGTGCCGCCAAGGTGGTGCCGCCAGGTCTGCTGGCCTCGACGGTGCTGGTGGGTGAACTGGCACTCGACGGGCGGGTGCGGAGCGTGCGCGGGGTTCTCCCCGCCGTGCTCGCCGCCCGCGGAGCGGGATGGACCCGCGTGGTGGTGCCGCAGGACAGCCTCGCCGAGGCCGGCCTGGTGGGCGGGATCGAGGTCCTCGGAGCTGCGCACCTGCGGCAGGTGATCGAGTGGCTCTCGCACCGGTGCTCGCTGCCGGAACCGATACCGACACAGCCGGGTCCGGAGACGCGGTACGGCGATCTCGCCGACGTGGTCGGGCAGTCGGAGGCGCGGTGGGCGCTCGAGGTCGCCGCCGCCGGGGCGCACCATCTGATGTTCACGGGGCCGCCCGGCATCGGCAAGACGATGCTGGCGGGTCGGCTGCCCGGCCTGCTGCCGCCGTTGACGGAGGGTCAGGCCCTGGAGGTGACGGCGGTGCACTCCGTCGCCGGGACGCTCACGGCGAAGTGCCCGTTGATCACCACGGCCCCATTCATCGCGCCGCATCACACCACCTCGGTGGCGGCTCTGGTGGGCGGCGGGAGCGGCATGGCGCGGCCGGGTGCGGTGAGTCGGGCGCACCACGGCGTGCTCTTCCTGGACGAGTGCGCCGAGATGTCGGTGCGCGTGCTCGAGGCCCTGCGCACTCCGCTCGAGGACGGCGAGGTGCGGATCGCGCGGCGCGACGGGGTCGCCCGCTATCCCGCTCGGTTCCAGCTGGTGCTGGCGGCCAACCCGTGCCCGTGCGCATCGCCGCGGACGGCCGACTGCGTGTGTGCGCCGAACACCCGTCGGCGCTATCTGGGCAAACTGTCCGGCCCGCTCCTCGACCGCGTGGACCTGCGGCTGTCGATGCAGCCCGCAGCCACGGGAATGCTCACCGACGACGTGGGCGAGACGACCGAGGTGGTGCGCGGCCGGGTGTCGGCGGCGCGGCAGGCGGCGGCGGAACGGTGGTCCGAGTTCGGCTGGCGGACCAATGCGGAGGTGCCGGGATCAGCACTGCGACAGCGCTTCCGACTCGAACGCGAGGCGTTGATCCCGATCGAACGGTCGCTGCGCCGCGGCGGCATCACGGCGCGAGGTGCGGACCGCATACTGCGGCTGGCCTGGACGCTCGGCGACCTCGAGGGGCGGATGTCTCCGGGACCCGAGTGCGTGGCGTCGGCGATGAGTTTTCGCGAGCAGGGGAGCGGCGTGTGAGCGGGGCCAAGGATCCGGAGACCGTGGCGTGGGCGTACGTCTCGACGGTGGTGCAGGGACCGTCGCGCGCCGTCGAGCACCTGATCGCCTCGCGCGGGGTGGTGGACGCGGCGGCGACGATGCGCACCGGGGACGTGCCGAAGGCGGTGTGGGACCGAGTGTCGGCGCGGGCGCATCTCGATACCGCCGCGGCGAGCCTCGACCTGATGGAGGCGATGGACGGCCGGCTGGTGGTGCCCTCGGACGAGGAGTGGCCGGCATGGCGGTTCCTCGGCTTCGAGCGGCCGGACGGGGCCCTGCCCACTCGGGACGGCGGTGCGCCGCTGGCCTTGTGGGTGGTGGGTCCGGCGCCGGTGGCGTCGTCCACGGAGCGGGCGGTGGCCGTGGTGGGAACGCGCGCCGCGACGAGCTACGGGGAGCACGTGACGGGTGAGATCGCGGGAGACCTGGCCGTGGACGGGTGGACGGTGGTCTCCGGCGGCGCGTACGGCATCGACGGTGCGGCGCACCGGGCCGCGCTGGGCGTGGGCGGCTGCACGGTGGCGGTGCTGGCGTGCGGCGTCGACCGTGCGTACCCGGCGGGGCACGAGCGTCTGTTGCGGAGAGTGTCGGAGACGGGTGCGGTGGTGTCGGAGTATCCGCCGGGCACACCACCCGCCCGGTACCGCTTCCTCTCCCGCAACAGGCTCGTGGCCGCACTGTGCGACGGCGTGGTCGTCGTCGAGGCCGGGTGGCGCAGCGGGGCGCGCAACACGGCGTCGTGGGCGCGGGCGCTGGGGCGACCGGTCATGGCGGTGCCGGGGCCGGTGACGTCCGCGTCGTCGACGGGGTGCCATCGGATGATCCGCGAGGGCGAAGCGCGTCTGGTGACGGGCGCCCGCGACGTGGTGGCCGAGGCAGGAGCGGTGGGTGCGGGTGTCGAGGACGACGACGATCGGGACGCCCTGTTCGGCCGTGATCTCGACCGCCTGCCGCAGACTCCCGCCCGCGTACTGGACGCGTTCCCGGTCTCGGGCGCCCGAACGGTGCAGCAGCTGTCCGTGGACTCCGGAGTGCCCGTGTCGGCGGTGCGGTCAGCGCTGGTGGTCCTCGAGATCGAGGGACACGCCGGCCGCGACGAGACGGGATGGGTGCGCATCGAGAAGATCCGGTGAGCGCTGTGCCGGGATCAGGTCCTCGGGCCGTAGTGAGGTGCCGGGCAGGATAGCGTCGCGCAGGTCCGGCCTGGTCCCGGTGATGATCCAGGTGCACAGCGCGGCGAGTTGAGCGGACACGAGTGGCGGCACCGCGTCGCCGATGTGTCGGTACATGTTCGACAGCGATCGCGCCCGGAAGACGTAGTCGTCCGGGAAACCGTTCAGCAGGGCCAATTCTCGCACCGTGCACAGTCGGTCCTGCTCGGGATGGGTGTAGCGGCCGTTGCCGAAGTGGGCGCATTCCCGCTTGACGGTGGGCGCGGGACGGTCCCACCACAGTCGGCCGTACACGTCGGGGTGCGACCCCAGCCGCCCGGCGGCGACGAGGCGCTGCATCGCGGGCGTCAGATGATCGTCGCCGCCGGGGGTGGACCGGAGGTCGAGCCAGGAACCGCCGTCGTGGGGGAGCGCCTGCAGGCGCCGGCGAGTGGACTCACGCCCGATGCTGGGCGAGAGGTGCATCGGATCACCGGGCGCCATCTCGCCCGCATCGACGCGGGGCAGGTGACCGATCGCGCGCCGCACCGTGATCGCCTCCGGTGCGATGGTCGTGCCCTCCCACAATTCGGACAGAGTGTGCATGTCGTGATCGCGCCGCACCGCGACGACCAGAGACCTCTCGCGTCGTTGCGGTAATCCGACGGCGCTGAGCATGTGCACCGAGGCATCGACGTCGTAACCGAGGTGATCCAACCGCAGCGCCAACGCGTCGAGATGACCACGGAAATTGCCGCCGACCAATTCTCGCGCATTTTCCATGACGAGAACGATCGGGCGCAGAGCGTCGACGGCGTCGGCGACCCGCGTCACGAGCGAATTGCGTGGATCGTCGGTGAGATGATTTCTCGGATTCGCCCGCGAGAAACCGGTACAGGGCGGGCACGCGCTGAGTACGTCGAGCGGTCGTCCGTTCAGTCGCGGCGCGAACAGTCTCGCCAACTCGACTCCTGTGACGGCGGAAAGATCCACCGCGTGCGGCACTGTTCCGATATTCGACTCGTAGGACGCATTGCATTCGAGCGACCCGCGCGCGCTGCTCGGTTTACCCAGTTGTGCGTCCGCCGCGCCGACGACCTCGAATGCGCCGTGTCGTGCGAAGCCGCAACTCATTCCGCCCGCGCCACTGAAGAGATCGACGAATGTCAGCGGACCGGACGGTCTGGTCGTCGACGACTCGGCACGCGTTTCCGAGAAACTCTGTGCGGTCATCCGAGAACCCTTCGTGGCCGACGTCGACGGGTGTGGCCGCGTCGTGTGCGTTCGTCACAGTACCGCTGGGCGCGGTCGGGCCCGATCGTGCCGTGCCGGTTCCGAAGAATAGGTGGTCGAATTCGCGACCGGTTCGTCATGATTCGGGTGCTTTTCGGATCGGTGTCGGGTCGGTGTGACAGGGAGGGCCGTCTCGACTGTTACCTTGGAGGAAATTCTTTCTTCACTTGGTATCGAGGAGCGCAGAACAATGGCACGACGCACCACTGTCCAGATGATCGACGACGTCGACGGTTCTCTGATCAAGGACGGTCAGGGAGAAACCGTCGAGTTCGCGGTCGGAGGCGTGTCCTACTCGATCGATCTCAACAGCAAGCACGCCAACGAGTTGTACGACCAATTCGCATTCTGGATCGAGCATGCGGAGAAGGTCGGCGGCAAGAAGTCGCGCCGGACCGGATCCGCCGCGGCGCCGAAGAAGGGCCGTCAGAATCTGCAGGACGTGCGTGCCTGGGCCAAGGAGAACGGCTTCGAGGTCAGCACGCGCGGACGTATCAGCCAGGAGATCCAGGACGCGTACGACGCTGCGCACTGACCTGTCGTGGGGCCGGTCGGCGAATTAGGGTAGGCTAACCACGTCTTGTGCCCCACCGGCGGCAAGGCCCGTACCCGATGGAGGTGCCCTGTGGCGCGACGACTGACCACCCTGACCGTTCTCCGTACCGAGCGACTCACCCCGCACATGGTGCGCGTGGTGCTCGGTGGCGCCAACTTCGACGAGTTCGCGCCGTCCGAGTTCACCGACAGCTACGTCAAGCTGCACTTCGGTGATGCCGACGAGCCGACGTTACGCACGTACACGGTGCGCTCGGTGGACACGGAGGCCCGCGAGGTCGCCATCGACTTCGTCGTCCACGGCGACGAGGGTGTCGCGGGCCCGTGGGCGCTGGCGGCCACCGCGGGGGACCACCTCTCGTTCTTCGGGCCCGCCGGGGCGTACTCGCCTCGCGCGGACGCCGACTGGCACCTCCTCGCCGGCGACGAGACGGGCATTCCCGCCATCTCCGCAGCACTCGCGGCGCTTCCCGAGGGGGCGATCGCGCGCGTGGTGCTCGAAGCGGCCACCACGGAGGACCGCGTCGAGATCGCAGCGCCGGCCTCCGCCGACATCCGCTGGGTGTACCGCGACCACGATTCCGGCAGCTCACCGCTGGCCGCTGCGGTCCGTGCGGTGGAGTGGCTACCGGGACAGCCCCATGTCTTCGTGCACGGTGAGGCGCACTCCGTGATGCACGAGATTCGGCCGTACATCCGCAAGGAGCGTGGCGTGACGGCGGAATGGGCGTCGATATCGGGATACTGGCGTCGTGGGCGCACCGAGGAAGGGTTCCGTACCTGGAAGCGAGAACTCGCTGCCAGCGAATCCTGACGACCTCGCGCTCCTCGCGAGATTCACCGAGCATCTCGCGCTGCAGCGCAACCGTTCCGAGCACACCGTGCGCGCCTACGTCGGGGATGCGACGGCGCTGATCGGATTCTGTCGTGACGCGCACGGGGATCCGTTCGCGGCACTCGACGACGTGATCACTCTCCGATACCTCCGCTCTTGGCTCGCCTCCATGTCGGTCGCAGGAGCGTCCCGGTCGACCCTCGCGCGCCGGGCGAGTTCGGCGCGCACCTTCACCGCCTGGTCGTGCACCGTCGGAGCACTCTCCGCGGACCCCGCGGTGCGGCTGGCGGCACCGCCGGCGCGCCGGACGCTTCCGGGCGTGCTGCGCGAGCGTGACGCCCACGACGCGATGGCGGCCGCGACATCCGGTGCCGAACAACAGGATCCGATGGCCTTGCGCGACCGGGTCATCGTCGAGGTCCTGTACGCCACCGGAATCCGGGTCGGCGAGCTGTGCGGTCTCGACGTGGACGACGTCGACCTCGACCGGCGTGTGCTCCGTGTTCTCGGCAAGGGTGACAAGGAGCGGGTCGTCCCGTTCGGTGCGCCTGCGGAGGACGCGCTGGTGCAGTGGTCGACCGTCGGCCGCCCCGCCCTGGCCGCACCGGACTCCGGCGCGGCCCTGTTGCTGGGGCGACGCGGCGGACGACTGAATCAACGGCAGGCGCGTTCGGTGGTGCACGAGGTGCTGTCCGCCGTGCCCGGTGCCCCCGATCTGGGTCCGCACGGCCTTCGGCACTCCGCCGCGACCCATCTGCTCGAGGGCGGCGCCGATCTCCGCGTGGTGCAGGAACTGCTCGGTCACGCGTCACTGGCCACGACGCAGATCTACACCCACGTCTCCGTCGAGCGGCTCCGTGCGGTCCACGATCAGGCGCATCCGCGAGCCTGACGTCGGTCGGTCTCGCGACCCTGCGCGCTCGCGCACGTTTGGTACCGTCTGCACGGGGGGCGTGACCGTGACGGCGTGGTGAACCACACCGTCGGTCCCTGATCGGCCATCGGAGCAGACCGTCGACAGGAGGGTGGGACCGTGGATCGTCGAGACGACGGCGCGCATTCTCCCGGCGGAGCGCCCGACGGCCGGGCCGAGACGAACGGGCCGTGGTCTCCGCCCGAACCCGAACGATTCGTACGACAGCCAATTCCTCCCGCGCCCGGTCCCGCACCGCATCACCCCGGCCTCGCCGATCCACGACGTGACTCGGACGCCCTCGGTGGTGGGAGTGGGATGCGCAGACCCGGATCTCCGTTCGTCTCGCCGTCGCCGTCCTCGACTCGGACGGGATGGCGCCGTGCCCTCGATCGGGTCATGGGCAGTGGGCGACCGGGCGATCGTGGTCCGGTCGCGTCCGAATCGGAGCGTCGCCAGCAGATCGACCGCATCCGACAGCCGCTGCGCAGCGACTACCGGATCGCATTCCTGTCCCTCAAGGGCGGTGTGGGCAAGACGACCGTCACGGTCGGCCTCGGGTCCGTGTTCGCGTCTCTGCGCCGCGACGACGTCATCGCCGTCGATGCGAATCCCGATTTCGGGACGCTCGGTGAACGCGTTCCGCGGCAGACGATGTCCACGGTGCGCGACCTTCTCGCGGCCCGGCCGACCATCCGGAGCTATGCCGACATCAGGGAGCACACCTCCCAGTCGTCGAGCCGCCTCGAGGTCGTCGCCGGGGAACGAGATCCGGCCGCGTCGGAAGCGTTCACCGAACAGGACTATCGCGCGGTCATCGACACCCTCCGAGCTCACTACAACCTGATTCTCACCGACTGTGGCACCGGCATCATGCACTCGGCCATGGAGGGGGTGCTGTCGCTGGCGCACGCGCTGGTGCTGGTCAGCTCGCCGGCTGTCGACGGTGCCAAGAGCGCCGCCGCAACCCTCGACTGGCTGGGTCTGCACGGGTACGCGCATCTCGTGGAGCGGACCGTGGTGGTCATCAGCGCCCACCGGCCGGGCGCCGCGAGCATCGACATGGAGGAGCTCACCCGCCACTTCCTCGCGCGCTGCCGTGCCGTCGTGGTGATCCCTTTCGACGATCATCTCGCGGAAGGCTCCGTCGTCGACCTCGATCGACTCCGCCCCCGCACGCGCGCCGCCTTCGTGGACCTGGCGGCGATGATGGCGGACGATTTTCCGGACGCGGAGGGCCGTCACGCGTCCTCTCCGCACTCGACGCCGCAGCGTCACCGCGCGTACTGACGGCGCGTCACTCGGGCTCGGCCAGGGGTTTCAGCACCATCACACCGCGGTCGACCAGAGCCGTGGGATCGAGGTAGTCGCGGCCGCGGCGCGCTCCCCAGTGCAGGCACCACACGGCGGAGCACCCCACGTGGCCCGGGACGAGTACACCGATCGGCTGACCCTGTCGAAGCCGGGTTCCGACCGTGACGGTGGAGGTGACCGGCTCGTACGTGGTCCGGAGGCCGCCGGCATGGTCGATCGAGACGACCGGGCGGCCTGCGACAGCACCCGCGAACACGACGACGCCGTCCCCGGCCGCGACGACGGTGTGAGACGGATCGGAACTCGCATCGAGATCGACGCCGCGATGGCCCGGCAGCCACCGCTCGGGTGGCGGGTCGTACGGGGTCACCACGGCAGGACGGGGCTGCAGCGGCCAGTCGAACGTGCGTCCGTCCGTGTCCGCGGCGGCTACGGATCCGGACGCCAGCAGGGCGGCCGTCAGCGCCGCGTACACGAGTGCCGTACGCGACGACACACGGCGGGCAGTGCGGAGACAGGTCATCCCGGCACTCTCGCGGGCGCGTCGACGATGCGCCGAACCGAGGCGTCGTCTCCCGGGGACGGTCCGTTCTCCGTGCACAGGCCGTCGACCCGGTTATGACCTGCGGCGTCGCGGACGTACACTGGCATCTGCGGCCTGTCCACACGGGTCGACTTCGCGCGCTCGTCGCGCTCGGGAGCGGAACGGCACCTGTCGATCCTCCACCCGAGCACGAGTTCGTCGGCTGGTCCTGCACTGCAGGTCCGACGGACGACGAGCGCCAGGGCACGACATACCGGCGGTACGACGGACCCACGGGTCCGGGCGATCGGCGGTGCTCGCGCGTCAACCGGCACACGAAAGAGAGATCCACAGCTATGGCTGTCGTTACCATGAAGCAGCTGCTCGACAGCGGCACGCACTTCGGGCATCAGACCCGTCGTTGGAATCCGAAGATGAAGCGTTTCATCTTCACCGATCGCAACGGCATCTACATCATCGACCTGCAGCAGACGCTGACGTACATCGATCAGGCGTACGAATTCGTCAAGGAGACCGTCGCCCACGGTGGCACCGTTCTCTTCGTCGGGACCAAGAAGCAGGCACAGGAGTCCATTGCGGCCGAGGCGACTCGGGTCGGAATGCCCTACGTGAACCAGCGCTGGCTCGGCGGCATGCTCACCAACTTCACCACCGTCCACAAGCGTCTGATCCGGCTCAAGGAACTCGAGTCGATGGAACAGACCGGTGGCTTCGAGGGTCGCACCAAGAAGGAAATCCTCATGCTCACGCGTGAGATGACCAAGCTGGATCGCACCCTCGGTGGTATCCGGGACATGTCCAAGGTCCCGTCGGCGATCTGGATCGTCGACACCAACAAGGAGCACCTCGCGGTCGCCGAGGCTCGCAAGCTGAACATCCCGGTCATCGCGATCCTGGACACCAACTGCGACCCCGACGTCGTCGACTACCCGATCCCGGGCAACGACGACGCGATCCGTTCCGCAGCACTCCTCACCAAGGTCGTGGCGTCCGCCGTGGCCGAGGGCGTGCAGGCGCGTGCCGGCCGCAACGCCGGTACGGACGAGAAGCCCGAGGTCGGTGCCGGCGAGCCCCTGGCCGAGTGGGAGCTCGAGCAGCTCTCGCAGGCCTCCCCGGCCGCCGAGGCGACGCAGCAGGCCGCTGCCGAGACCCCGGCAGCCACCGACGCACCCGTCACCGAGGCTCCGGCCGCCGAGGGTGCGAACGGTGCGGCGGCTCCCGCCGAGACCGAGGCACCCGTCGCGGACGTTCCCACCGCGCAGAACTGATCACGGTCGAGACCCGGTGTGCCCGTTCGTGGCGCACCGGGTCTCGTTCTGATTCACCCCCCATTTCCTCGAGCAATGCAAGGAGGCTCGCCCACGATGGCGAACTACACTGCCGCCGACGTCAAGCGGCTCCGTGAGCTGACCGGCTCCGGCATGTTGGACTGCAAGAACGCGCTCGCCGACAACGACGGCGACTTCGACAAGGCCGTCGAGCAGCTCCGTATCAAGGGCGCGAAGGACGTCGGCAAGCGCGCCGAGCGTTCCACCGCCGAGGGTCTCGTCGTCGCGAAGAACGGTGTCCTCCTCGAGATCAACTCGGAGACCGACTTCGTCGCCAAGAACGAGGAGTTCCAGAACTTCGCGCAGTCCATCGCGGACGTGGCAGCCGAGGGCAAGCCGGCCGACGTCGACGCCCTGAAGGCGCTGCAGCTCGACGGCAAGACCGTCAACGCCGCACTGCAGGAGCTCTCGGCCAAGATCGGCGAGAAGCTCGAGATCCGTCGCGTCGTCTCCTTCGACGGCCCGGTCGCGACCTACCTGCACAAGCGCAGCTCGGACCTCCCGCCCGCCGTCGGCGTTCTCGTCGAGTACACCGGTGAGGGCGAGGCCGCAGCCGAGGCCGCTCGCGGCGCAGCGATGCAGGTCGCCGCGCTCAAGGCCAAGTACGTCACCCGCGACGAGGTCCCCGCCGACATCGTCGAGGGCGAGCGCCGCATCGCGGAGCAGACCGCCCGCGAGGAGGGCAAGCCCGAGCAGGCGCTGCCCAAGATCATCGAGGGTCGCGTCAACGGCTACTACAAGGACGTCGTGCTGACCGAGCAGTCCTCGGTCCAGGACAGCAAGAAGACCGTCAAGGCTCTTCTCGCCGACGCCGGAGTCACCATCACGCGCTTCGTGCGTTTCGAGGTCGGCTCCCACTGAGCCTCGTGACACCCGAGTGACGTCGTGACCGTGCCGTCCACCCCGAGGGGTGGACGGCACAGTCATGTGCGCCCCGTGCCGACGCATGGGGCAAGATCAGGCGCAACAGTGTCGTGCGGACACCGACCCGCACACGCCCCACGGACAGGAGCCTTCATGACCGAGTCGTCGCCCGCCCGCACCGGATTCTCCCGAGTGCTGCTCAAACTGGGCGGTGAGATGTTCGGTGGTGGTCAGGTCGGACTCGATCCCGACGTGGTGCAGAAGGTGGCGGAGGAGATCGCGGACGTCGTCCGTTCGGGTGTCCAGGTCGCCGTCGTCATCGGCGGCGGGAACTTCTTCCGCGGAGCCGAGCTCCAGGTGCGCGGTATGGACCGGTCCCGCTCCGACTACATGGGCATGCTGGGCACCGTCATGAACTGCCTCGCCCTGCAGGACTTCCTCGAGAAGCAGGGCATCACCACGCGCGTGCAGACGGCCATCACCATGGGCCAGGTCGCCGAGCCGTACATCCCGCTGCGCGCCGAACGCCACCTCGAGAAGGGGCGCGTGGTCATCTTCGGAGCCGGCATGGGCATGCCCTACTTCTCCACCGACACCACGGCGGCGCAGCGTGCGCTCGAGATCGGCGCGGAAGTGGTGCTGATGGCCAAGGGTGTCGACGGGGTCTACTCCGCGGACCCGCGAGAGGATCCGACCGCCACGATGTACACCGAGATCTCGCACCGCGAGGTCATCGAGAAGGGGCTGAAGGTGGCCGATGCCACAGCCTTCAGCCTCTGCATGGACAATGGGATGCCGATCATGGTCTTCAATCTGCTCACCGAGGGAAACATCGCACGAGCGGTGTCGGGTGAGAAGATCGGAACACTGGTCAAGTGAGTCACCACGTGCAGTCGCTGCACACTCGAGGTTCTCGGAAGGAACGGTCGTGATCGACGAAGCGCTCTTCGACGCCGAAGAGAGAATGGAAAAGGCCGTCACGGTCGCGCAGAACGATCTGTCGTCCATTCGGACGGGTCGCGCGAACCCGGGGATGTTCTCGAAGATCGTGGTCGAGTACTACGGCTCGCTGACCCCCATCACCCAGCTCGCGGGCATCAACGTGCCCGAGGCGCGCATGGTGATCGTCAAGCCGTACGAGCAGGCCCAGTTGGGCCCCATCGAGACTGCGATCCGCAACTCGGACCTGGGGTTCAACCCGTCCAACGACGGACACATCATCCGGATCTCCATCCCGCAGCTCACCGAGGAGCGGCGCCGCGAGTACGTCAAGCAGGCCAAGAGCAAGGGTGAGGACGCGAAGGTGTCCATCCGCAACGTCCGCCGCAAGGTGATGGACGAGCTCAAGCGCATCCAGAAGGACGGCGAGGCAGGCGAGGACGAGGTCACTCGCGCGGAGGCCGAGCTCGACAAGACCACCGCGAAGTACGTCGCGCAGGTGGACGAGATCGTGAAGAACAAGGAAGCGGAATTGATGGAGGTGTGACCTCCGCACGTCCCGGTGGCCCAGATGAAGTGAAACGAGAAGCAGTGTCCGTATCGGCCGACAGCGGTTCGACCGCCGATCCCGCCCCGAAGACCTCGCGGGCGGGCCGCGACCTCCCCGCGGCGATCGCGGTCGGTGGCGCACTGGGCGTGTCCCTCATCGTCGTCCTGGTCCTGGTTCCGCTCGTGTTCATCGGCATCGCCGCCGCCGCGGTCGCCGTCGCCTCGTGGGAGGTGACGAAGCGGCTGCGGGAGTCCGACATCTCGGTGCCCCGCATCCCGGTGATACTCGGCGGTCAGGCGATGATCTGGCTGGCCTGGCCGTTCGGTGCACTGGGGGCGCTCAGCGCGTTCGCGGCGACGGTGCTGGTCACGATGGTCTGGCGTCTGCTGTCCGGTGGTCTCGACGTGGCACCGAAGAACTATCTGCGCGATTGCGCGATCTCCATCTTCGTCCTGTCCTGGCTGCCGTTGTTCGGTGCGTTCGCGGCGCTGCTGACCCTCGAGGACAACGGTGGCGCGCGAGTCCTCGTCCTGATGATCGCGGTGGTGTGTTCGGACGTCGGAGGTTACGCGGCGGGCGTTCTGTTCGGCCGACACGCGATGGCGCCGGCCATCAGCCCGAAGAAGTCCTGGGAGGGGCTCGGCGGATCGCTACTCTTCAGCGTCGTCGGCTGCGTCCTGACGGTCACGTTCCTGCTGGATGCGAACCCGTTCGTGGGCGCCCTGCTCGGAGTGGTCATCGTCTTCTCCGCGACTCTCGGCGACCTGGTCGAGTCCCAGGTCAAGCGGGAGCTCGGGATCAAGGACATGGGGACGATGCTTCCCGGTCACGGCGGACTGATGGACCGCCTCGACTCCGTTCTGCCCAGCATCCTCGTGACGTGGATCGTTCTGACGATCTTCGTCTGATCCCGTGCCCGGCCGCGACGGCGTGATCGCCAGTCCGAACATCTGGAACTGGCCCGACGTGTACGAGGCCGAGAATCGCGCCCAGGACGTCACCGGCGAGATCGAGGCGGTGTTGCGGGATCTCACGCCGTGGGCGGGACGCGACGTCGTCGACGTCGGATGCGGAACCGGATTCCATCTGCCTCTGTTCGCCCGCGAGGCACGGTCCGTGGTCGGTGTCGAACCGCACCCACCACTGGTCGAGCGTGCTCGGCACCGGGTCGCGGGCTCCGCTGTACGGGTGCTCCGGGGGACTGCGGATCGGCTGCCGCTGGAGGACTGCTCGGCGGACGTCGTGCACGCCAGGACGGCCTACTTCTTCGGGCCGGGATGCGGGCCGGGCATCACCGAGGCCATGCGGGTCCTACGTCCGGGCGGGGTGTTGGTGGTGGTGGATCTCGATGCCACGGTCGATCCGTACGGCGCGTGGATGCGCCGGGATCTGCCGCACTACGACCCCCTCACCGTCGAACGATTCTTCGCCGCGCAGGGCTTCGGCCTGCGCCGGGTCCGGACACGGTGGTCGTTCGCGGACCGCGAGGAGGCCGCTGCGGTGCTGGGAATCGAGTTCTCGCCGCGCGTGGCTGCTCGCGCGCTACGTCAGCTCACCGGCACGTCCCTCGAGGTCGGATACCGGGTGCACACTCGTCGCAGACCGTACGGACTCGAGCCGGCCTGAGCCGCCGCGTCGGCGATCAGGAATCGAGAAGCAGCCCCGGTGCCCACCGGCTACCGTGTCCGCTGACCCGTTCGCTGCACCACGAAGGACATCAGCCATGGCCACGAAGTCGAGTACCGCACGGCACGTCGCCGACACCCACGATGTCATCCGGGTGCAGGGGGCGAGAGTCAACACGTTGCAGAACGTGAGCGTCGACCTTCCGAAGCGCCGTCTGACGGTGTTCACCGGCGTGTCCGGATCGGGCAAGAGTTCGTTGGTGTTCGGCACGATCGCCGCCGAGTCCCAGCGCATGATCAACGAGACGTACAGCGCCTTCGTGCAGGGGTTCATGCCCACTCTCGCGCGGCCCGACGTGGATCTGCTCGACGGTCTGACGACGGCCATCATCGTGGACCAGCAGCGGCTCGGTACCGACCCGCGGTCCACCGTCGGTACCGCCACCGACGCGAACGCGATGCTGCGCATCCTCTTCAGCCGTCTCGGACAGCCGTACGTCGGCTCCCCGCAGGCGTTCTCGTTCAACGTGGCGTCCATCTCCGGTGCGGGAGCGGTGACGGTGGAGAAGGGCGGACGTCAGACGAAGGAGAAGCGCACCTTCAGCATCACCGGCGGGATGTGCCCGCGGTGCGAGGGGCGCGGCTCCGTCTCCGACATCGACCTCACCGCGCTCTTCGACGACAGCAAGTCGCTCAACGAGGGTGCGATCACGATCCCCGGCTACAGCATGGAGGGGTGGTACGGGAGGATCTTCCGCGGCTCCGGCTACTTCGATCCGGACAAGCCCATCGCGAAGTTCACCAAGCGCCAGCGCGAGGACCTGCTGTACCGGGAGCCGACCAAGATCCAGGTGGACGGCATCAACCTCACGTACTCCGGACTGATTCCCCAGATCCAGAAGTCGTTCCTGTCCAAGGACGTCGACGCGATGCAGCCGCACATCCGGGCGTTCGTCGAACGCGCGGTGACCTTCGCCGTGTGCCCGGAGTGCGACGGCACGCGGCTCAACGAGGGTGCACGGTCCTCGACGATCGACGGCGTGTCGATCGCCGACGCGTGCGCCATGCAGATCAGTGATCTCGCGACGTGGATCCGCGGAGTGTCGGCACCGTCCGTGGCCCCGCTGCTCACCTCGCTGGGAGACACCCTCGACTCGTTCCGCGAGATCGGACTGGGCTATCTGAGTCTCGACCGGCCGGCGGGCACGCTCTCCGGTGGTGAAGCGCAGCGCACCAAGATGATCCGGCACCTCGGATCGTCGCTCACCGACGTCACCTACGTCTTCGACGAACCCACCACCGGACTCCATCCCCACGACATCGCCAACATGAACGATCTGTTGATCCGGTTGCGCGACAAGGGAAACACGGTGCTCGTCGTCGAGCACAAGCCCGAGACGATCGTCATCGCCGACCACGTCGTCGATCTCGGACCCGGCGCCGGAACGGCCGGTGGCACGGTGTGCTTCGAGGGCACCGTCGAGGGGCTGCGGACGAGTGACACCATCACGGGCCGGCACTTCGACGACCGCGCCGCGGTGAAGGACGCGGTGCGCACGTCGACCGGAGCGGTGGAGATCCGGGGCGCCGATTCGCACAACCTGAAGTCGGTGGACGTCGACGTGCCCCTCGGGGTCCTGGTGGTCGTGACCGGGGTCGCCGGGTCGGGCAAGAGTTCGTTGATCCACGGCTCGCTCTCGGGCCGCGAGGACGTCGTGGCCGTCGATCAGGGCGCGATCCGCGGCTCGCGGCGCAGCAACCCCGCGACCTACACGGGCCTCCTCGAGCCGATCCGGAAGGCCTTCGCCAAGGTCAACGGGGTGAAGCCGGCTCTCTTCAGCGCGAATTCGGAGGGAGCGTGCCCGACGTGCAACGGCAACGGGGTGATCTACAGCGACCTCGCGATGATGGCCGGAGTCGCCACCGTGTGCGAGCTGTGCGAGGGCCGACGGTTCCAGAACTCGGTCCTCGAGTACCACCTCGGCGGCCGCGACATCAGCGAGGTGCTCGCGATGTCGGTGGCGCAGGCACAGGAGTTCTTCGCCGGCGGTGACGCCGCGCTACCGGCGGCGCATCGAATCCTGACTCGGCTGAACGACGTGGGCCTGGGCTATCTGAAGATCGGTCAGCCGCTGACCACACTGTCCGGGGGCGAGCGTCAGCGGCTGAAGCTGGCGACGCACATGGGGGACAAGGGCGGCATCCTGGTCCTCGACGAGCCCACGACGGGACTGCATCTCGCCGACGTCGAGCAGTTGCTCGCCCTGCTCGACAGGCTGGTGGACGCCGGGAAGTCGGTGATCGTCATCGAGCATCACCAGGCCGTGATGGCCCATGCGGACTGGATCATCGACCTCGGACCGGGCGCCGGGCACGACGGTGGCACCGTGGTCTACGAAGGAACACCCGCGGACCTGGTCGCGGCACGGTCCACCCTCACGGGTGAACACCTCGCCGCGTACGTCGAGCGGTGACCGTCAGCCGATCGAGAAGACCGCGGCCTGAGCGGTGATCTTCTTCGCCTTGGCCAGGCGGGGGAGGTCGCTGCCGTCGCGCACGCCGGAGCCGTCCTCACCGAGCTGGGCGATGACGTCCCGAGCCCACGCCACATCGGCAGCGCTGGGTGCGAGTTCGCGGTTGACGATGGGGCCCTGATCGGAGTGCATGCACAGCTTGCCGGTCATGCCCATGGAGACGGTGAGCTGGCTGTCGCGGCTCAGCATGCTGTCGTTGACGGCGAGGGTGGGGCCGTCGATGGGGCCGGGAAGCCGGGCGGCGCGGCTCGACACGACGAGCCGGGCGCGCGGGTAGGCCATCGCCATCGGGTCGTCGCTCATGCCGGTGTCGCGCCGGAAGTCGCCGCTGCCGAACGCCAGGCGGAAGGTGGCCTCGGCGCGCGCGATCTCGGGGGCAGCCTCGAGACCCATGGCCGACTCCACCAGCGCCACGATCCGGCAACCGTGACCCAATCGGTCGGCGGTGGCCTCGACCTGGCTTCCGCTCTCGGTCTTGGCGAGCATGACGCCCTCGAGGGTGTCGATGCCGCGCAGCGCGTCGAGATCGTCGGCCCAGTACGGCGTGGTGGCGTCGTTGATGCGTACCCAGGCGCGGCCGCCGGCACGGAGCCAGGACACGACGGCATCGCGTGCGGCGGGCTTCGCGCCCGGTGCAACGGCGTCCTCGATGTCCAGGATCACGGCGTCGACGGCGGACTCCGCGGCCGGGGTGAAGAGTTCCGGCTTGCTCGCAGGAACGAGAAGCCACGAGCGCGCCTTGTCGGCGGCCACTCCAGATAGCACGGGGTTCTCCAGGAAGGTCGTCACGTGTGCAGTCCTCGCTCGGTGTGTCGCTCGTGGGTCGCGTCGAGCTGCGACTCGTACCGTTCGATCACCACTGTGCACGGCAGACCACCACACGTGAAGGTTGTGTCAATAGTGTTCACGTGCGCGACGGAACACCGACGGCCGCGACGTGAGATCGCTCACGACCGCGGCCGACGAACTACTTGCGCTTGGCGGCCCGGCGGACCTGCAGGATGCGCACTCCACCCGCGGTGGCCATGACGAGCGCACCGGCGACCGCGGCGAGGAGCATGCCGATGCCGATGGGCAGGTCGAAGGTCCAGCCGAACAGGTGAATCGGGACGCTGTCGAGGTTCTGGATGATGAACACCATCAGGACGACCAGGATGATCGCGCCCACCACGAGACCGGTGTAGAGCGCCGCCGCACGGGTGTGCTTGACGCCGTCGGGCGTCTTTCCCTGCGCCAGGCGGGTGTCCGTGGGCCCGGTCTGCTCGACGGGGAGACCCGCGGCGGTGGAGGAGGTGTCCAGAGGAGCGTCCGTGCCGGTCAGGGCGTTCGGATCGGATGCGTCGTGCGATGAGCGGGCCATGTACAGATCATGCTGTACGGAGGTGGCGAATGCACGTCTGCCCCGACCGTGCCCGACAGTGTCGCCGAACAGTGAGAGAATGGTGCTCACTATGGCACCCATCGCTCTCCCTCTCGTGTTCGACGCTCCCCGTCGCGGCATGCCCGCGAAGCACCTCGCCGACCTCGACGCGGACCAGCGTCGAGCGGCCGTCGCCGAGCTGGGCCTGCCGGCGTTCCGCGCCGACCAGCTGGCGCGGCAGTACTACTCCCGGCTGGAGGCGGACCCGGCGAAGATGACCGATCTTCCGGCGTCGGTCCGCGAGAAGGTCGGGGACGCGCTGTTCCCGACGTTGCTCACGCCCGTCAAGCACATCGCCTGCGACGGCGGGGACACGCGCAAGACGCTGTGGAAGGCCGCCGACGGCACTCTGCTCGAGTCGGTTCTCATGCGGTACCCGGATCGCGCGACGCTGTGCATCTCGAGCCAGGCCGGGTGTGGCATGGCCTGCCCGTTCTGCGCCACCGGCCAGGCCGGCCTGCAACGCAACCTCTCCACGGCCGAGATCGTCGACCAGGTGCGGAGCGCTGCGGCGGATCTCCGCGACGGTGCGGTCGAGGGCGGCGAGGGGCGACTGTCCAACGTCGTCTTCATGGGGATGGGGGAGCCGCTCGCGAACTACAAGCGCGTCGTCGCGGCGGTCAAACGGATCGTCTCGCCCGCGCCGGAGGGCCTCGGCCTGTCACAGCGCTCGGTGACGGTGTCCACCGTCGGGCTCGCGCCCGCGATCCGCAAGCTGGCCGACGAGGGTCTGACGGTGACGCTGGCCGTGTCGCTGCACTGCCCGGACGACGAACTGCGCGACACGCTCGTCCCCGTCAACAACCGCTGGCCCATCGCCGAGGTCCTCGACGCGGCGCGCTACTACGCCGACACCACGGGGCGACGGGTCTCCATCGAGTACGCGCTGATCCGCGACATCAACGATCAGCCGTGGCGAGCGGACATGCTGGCCAAGAAGCTCAAGCGCGCCCTGGGGGCGCTGGTCCACGTGAACCTGATCCCGCTCAATCCGACACCCGGCAGCGAGTGGGACGCCAGTCCGAAGCCGGTGGAGCAGGAATTCGTGCGACGCGTGCGTGCGCACGGAGTCTCGTGCACCGTGCGTGACACGCGGGGTCAGGAGATCGCGGCGGCCTGCGGGCAGCTGGCCGCCGAGAACTGAGCCGTCAGGAGCGGCGCGGCTTGCGGCGGAGCAGGATGTCGCGGACCAGCAGGCCTGCGATGGCCGCGGCGAAGCCGACGAGCCAGATGTCCTCGACCCGGCCCGTGTGGTTACCGATGATCATGACCAGCAGGATCGCGACGGTGACCCAGCCCGCGATGCGCGAGGTACGGGGGCCTTCGCCGCTCCACCCCCACTCCGCGGACGGCACCTCGGCGGTGCTGACCTTGGTTGTGGGAACGCGCTCGACGTCCGAAGCCTGGTTGCGGCTGATGTCGGTCACGGCCGATCCTCCTGAAAGTCTGTGATGCAGGTGGTCCCTGGTGGGCTGAATCCTAGCGCGCTGTACGACCGGCCGTCGTAGGGGCAGTCGCCACGACGTGTCACGCGGTGAGGGCCGCGAGGTAGCGACCGGTCGCGATGCGCTGGGTCGCCCTGTTGAGGGGCCCGCCCAGTGCGACGACCCTGTTGCCGGGCCGCGAGAAGGCGCGGATGTGGGCGGTTACGGCGTCGGTGACCGGATCGTGTCGGACGGTGAAGCGCTCCTCACCCGACTCGGGGTGACCCGGCAGCGTGCCGTACGCGAAGCCCCGGTGGTGCGACTCGTCGATCACCTCGACGACCCGGCACGGGATACGGACCGGACCGAGCAGCAGGACCACCACGGTGTCGACGGTCGCCGACGCCGCGCTCGACCGCACCCGCAGCCCGGCGCCGCGATGCATGTCCCACTCGACGATGCGGCGTCCGGCCCGCTCGAAGAGTTCGAGGCCGGCCCCGATGCGCTTCTCCACGTCGACGTGGTGGTAATCCGCCGGCATCGACTCGTGCGCGGTCCCTCCGATCTCGGCGTACGTGAGGGGCGTCGAGAAGTACGAGTCCGGATCGGCGGACGGGAGCAGGGGCACGCGGTCCATCCTCACACGGTGAGACGCAGTTGCCCGCTCACCGTGCTCTCAGTGAGGTCGTCCACACTGTCCAGGTGACGGAACAGAAGGCACGTGGGACCGACGGGCCCGTGCGGGTGCTGGTGCTCGGCAGTACGGGGTCCATCGGCACCCAGGCGCTCGAGGTGATGGCGGCTCGACCGGACCGTTTCACCGTGGTCGGGCTGGCCGCCGGCGGAGGCAACGTCGATCTGTTGCGTCGGCAGATCGCCGAGACCGGTGTCCGCGACGTGGCGGTGGCCGACGTCGACGCTGCGCGGACCGTGGACACGCCGGGGCTGCGCTCGGGGGCCGACGCGGCGACGTCCTTGGTCCGCGAGGTGCAGGCCGACGTGGTCCTCAACGCGCTCGTCGGGTCTCTCGGTCTGCCGCCGACGCTCGCTGCGCTGGAATCGGGAGCTCGACTGGCGTTGGCGAACAAGGAGTCTCTCGTGGCGGGCGGCTCGCTGGTCACGTCCGCGGCGGCTCCGGGCCAGATCGTTCCCGTCGACTCCGAGCACTCGGCTCTCGCCCAGTGCCTGCGCGGCGGTCGCGCGGACGAGGTGGCCCGACTTGTGGTCACGGCGTCCGGTGGGCCGTTCCGCGGCTGGGATCGCGAGGGACTCGAGTCCGTGACGCCGGAGCAGGCCGGCAAGCACCCCACCTGGTCGATGGGTCCGATGAACACGTTGAACTCGGCCACCCTGGTGAACAAGGGCCTCGAGGTGATCGAGGCGCATCTGCTGTTCGGCATCCCGTACGACCGCATCGACGTCACCGTGCATCCGCAGTCCATCGTCCACTCGATGGTTACGTTCACCGACGGATCGACGCTCGCTCAGGCCAGCCCGCCGGACATGAAGCTGCCGATCGCGCTGGCACTCGGATGGCCTGATCGCATCGCCGGCGCCGCGACGGCCCTGGACTTCACCCGAGCCCACACGTGGGACTTCGAACCACTCGACGACGAGGTGTTCCCCGCGGTCGAGCTCGCGCGCACCGCCGGCGCGCTGGGCGGCTGCATGACGGCGGTCTACAACGCGGCGAACGAGATCGCCGCCGAGGCGTTCCTCGACGGGCGCCTGTCGTTCCCGCAGATCGTGGACGTCGTGTCCGACGTGGTCGACGCCGGACGCGGCGACTGGTCCGCGGAACCGTCTACGGTGGACGACGTTCTCGCAGCGGACACGTGGGCTCGGGGCACCGCCCGCACACTCGCCGCCACACGATCGAAAGGCTGAACGAGAAGATGGTGTTCGTTCTCGGTGTGATCGCCTTCGCGATCTGCATCGGCATCTCGATCGCGCTCCACGAGTGCGGGCACATGTGGGTGGCCAAGGCCACCGGCATGAAGGTACGCCGCTACTACATCGGGTTCGGGCCCAAGATCTTCTCCTGGCGTCGCGGCGAGACCGAGTACGGACTCAAGGCGATCCCGGCCGGTGGCTTCTGCGACATCGCGGGCATGACGGCGGTGGACGAGCTCGCTCCCGACGAGGTCGAGCGCGCGATGTACAAGCAGAAGACCTGGAAGCGCCTCGCCGTGATGTTCGGCGGGATCGCGATGAACTTCGTGCTGGCGTTCGTGCTCGTGTACACCCTCGCCCTCGGCTGGGGGCTACCCAATCGCGACACGACGGCCGTGAACTCGTCCACGGTCGCGGGAACGCAATGTGTCGCTCCGCAAGACGCCGACGGGAACTTCGCGCCGTGCGACGGACTCGGGCCCGCGGGCGCCGCCGGGCTGAGGAACGGTGACGTGATCACGGCAGTGAACGGCGAGCCGACCGACACGTTCGCTGAGGTGGTGACCGCGATTCAGGACGAACGTGGCACTGTCACCGTGACCGTGGACCGGGCTGGCGAGTCTCTCACCCTTCCCGTCGAGGTGCAGGAGACCCAGCGACTGTTCCCGGTGGAGAACGGGGCACCGGACGAGACCGAGCTGCGCACCACCGGCGCCATCGGTGTCGCCCGCACCGCGCTCACCCTCGACTACGACCCGGTGTCCGCCATCGGCGGATCGGCCTCCTACACGGTCTTCATCGCGGGACAGACGGTGCAGGCCATCGTCGATCTTCCCAGCAAGGTGGGGGCACTGTGGACGTCGATCACCGGTGGTGAGCGTGATCCGAACACTCCCATCAGCGTGGTCGGTGCCAGCGTCATCGGCGGTCAGGCGGCGGAACGAGGCTTGTGGGAGGTCTTCGTCACGCTGTTGGCGACCCTCAACTTCTTCCTCGGTGCCTTCAACCTGCTCCCGTTGCTTCCGCTCGACGGCGGGCACATCGCGGTGACCGTCTACGAGGGCATTCGGAACAAGATCCGCTCGCTGCGGGGGCTGGGCAAGGGTGCGCCCGTGAACTATTTGAAGCTGATGCCGGTGACGTACGTCGTCATTCTCATCGGCGGCGCGTTCATGCTCCTGACCCTCACCGCCGACATCGTGAACCCCATTCAGATCTTCCGGTAGAAGCGCAGGTCCGGCGTGACGGCGCGAACACACGGCGGTCCTCACGGCGCGACTACAGTGGGGAGAGTCAGTCGGCACCAGATGCCGTCAGAAGCTCGAAAGGATCGAAGTGACCGTTGGACTGGGCATGCCGGCCGGACCCGTACCGGTGCTCACACCGCGACGGAAGACTCGTCAGCTTCAGGTGGGCAGTGTCGGTGTCGGCAGCGACTCGCCGATCTCGGTGCAGTCGATGTGCACCACCAAGACTCACGACATCAACTCCACGCTGCAGCAGATCGCCGAACTCACCGCCGCAGGATGCGACATCGTCCGCGTCGCGTGCCCGCGACAGGAAGATGCGGACGCTCTTGCGACCATCGCGCGCAAGTCGCAGATCCCTGTCATCGCGGATATCCACTTCCAGCCGCGGTACATCTTCGCGGCCATCGATGCCGGGTGCGCCGCCGTGCGCGTGAACCCCGGCAACATCAAGGAGTTCGACGGCCGCGTCAAGGAGGTCGCGAAGGCGGCCGGTGACGCGGGCATCCCCATCCGTATCGGAGTCAACGCAGGATCCCTCGATCCGCGCCTGATGCAGAAGTACGGCAAGGCCACTCCCGAGGCGCTGGTGGAGTCGGCGCTGTGGGAGGCCGGGCTCTTCGAGGAGCACGGCTTCGGCGACATCAAGATCTCGGTCAAGCACAACGACCCGGTCATCATGGTCGAGGCCTACCGGCAGCTCGCCGCCAAGTGCGACTACCCGCTGCACCTCGGCGTGACCGAGGCCGGGCCGGCGTTCCAGGGCACCATCAAGTCCGCCGTGGCCTTCGGGTCACTGCTGGCCGACGGCATCGGCGACACGATCCGCGTGTCGCTGTCCGCGCCGCCCAACGAGGAGATCAAGGTGGGGACGCAGATTCTGCAGTCCCTCAACCTCCGTCCGCGCAAGCTCGAGATCGTCTCCTGCCCGTCGTGCGGACGCGCGCAGGTCGACGTGTACACCCTCGCCGATCAGGTGACGGCCGGGCTCGAGGGCATGGAGATTCCGCTCCGCGTCGCCGTCATGGGATGCGTCGTCAATGGTCCCGGTGAGGCGCGCGACGCCGATCTCGGTGTGGCGTCCGGAAACGGCAAGGGACAGATCTTCGTCAAGGGTGAGGTCATCAAGACGGTGCCCGAGGCGATGATCGTGGAGACCCTGATCGAGGAGGCCATGCGTATCGCCGAGTCGTACGAGTCCGATCAGGAAGCCGCCGGCGGATCACCCGTCGTGTCGGTCAGCTGATTCTCCTCGTCTGCGGCGGCATTTCCTGGCAGTGTCACCATGACAACGGGTGTGGGCGGTGTGGATCGGTGGTCACGGAGGTGGCGGGATGCTCAAGCTGCTCGGTGCTAAGGCGCTGACGAGCCGCGACACGAACGAGGTGGTCCGTGTGCTGCGCAGCGATCCCGTCGCGTCGTGCATGGTGCTCGCGCGCGTCGAGGAATCGGGCGTGGAGCCCCGCGACAACCACGGTGAACTGTGGTCACGCGGAGGTCCGGCATCGTCCCTGTGTTTCTCGGGAGCCAATCTCGTGCCGTTGTTCGGTACCTACGACGATCTCCGGAGTTTCGCCGAGCGCGCGCTGCGATCTCCGCGTGTCTGCTCGTCGCTGGTGGGGCGGGCAGAGCTGACGCTGCCGCTGTGGGACCTGCTCGCCGCCGACTGGGGAACCCCGCGTGAGGTGCGTGCCGAACAGCCACTGCTGGCGTTGACGAGCGCGCCCACCGCCGTGGACCCCCACGTCCGACGCGTCACCGTCGACGAACTCGACGTCTACCTCACAGCGGCCGTAGCCATGTTCATCGAGGAGGTCGGCGTCGATCCGCGCGCGGGCGACGGCGGACGCGGCTATCGGCGGCGCATCGCCTCGTTGATCGCGGCGGGTCGCGCCTGGGCGAGGTTCGAGGAGGGGCGCGTCGTCTTCAAGGCGGAGGTCGGATCGCTCTCCACCTCGGTCGGTCAGATCCAGGGCGTGTGGGTGCACCCGCTCTACCGCGGGCGCGGGCTCGGTACCGCGGGAACCGCGTCCGTGGCGGCCGCGGTGGTCGACAGCGGCCGCACGGCCAGCCTGTACGTCAACAGTTACAACGTGCCCGCCCGTCGGGCCTACGAGCGTGTCGGGTTCGAGCGCGTCGCCACTTTCTCCACGGTTCTGCTCGACTGACACGCTGTCAGGGTGAGGGCCGCGGGCGTCCCGTCGCCCTACGATGAACATCGATGACCTCTCGTGAACACGGCCGTGCCACCCGCGTCCTGATCGTGCTCGTCGCGGCGGTGACTGCGGTGGCGGCCTCGGCGTGCACCCCGAAACCGCAGGGCCCCGAGTCCGCGGCCGATTCGTTCGTCTCCGCGCTGGCCGAGCGTGACAGTGCCGCCGCGGCGCAGGCCACGGATCGGCCGGATCTCGCGACCGCCGCCGTCGATCAGGCGTGGGACGGCCTGCAGGCCGAGTCGCTCGACGCGGCGACCGGTGCGGTGAGCGTGAACGGCGACACCGCGACCGTCGACTACACCTACACGTGGCACCTTCCGAAGGACCGCACCTGGACGTACGACGGCGCTCTCCAGATGGGCCGACGCGACGGGGCCTGGGTGGTCCGGTGGAACTCGACCGATCTGCACCCCAAGCTCGGGGACACCCAGTCGATGGTGCTGCGGTCCACGTCGGCGCCGCGGGCGCGGGTCAACGAGCACGCGGGGTCCGACGTCCTGGTCCCCGGGGTGGTCCAGGGGGTGTCCTTCGACGCCGCCGAGTCGACCGACGTGGTGGGCACGGCGCGCACCCTCGAACGCATCCTGAAGCCCTTCGACGCGTCGATCACGGCGCAGTCCATCGTGGAGTCGGCGACCGCGACGCAGGGCCCGTACCGCCTGGTGACTCTCCGGGACGAGGACTACGACGCCGTCGCCCCCGGTCTGCTCGCGTTGTCCGGGGTGTCGGTAACGGAGCAGTCCGACCTGGTCTCCACCGATCGCACGTTCGCCCCCGACCTGGTGAGCCAGGTGAAGAAGACCGTGATGGACCGCGTCGACGGTGCCGCGGGCTGGAGCGTCGTGGCGGTCAACACCAACGGCGCCGACACCGGTGTGTTGACCGAGACGGCGCCGCAGCCGGTTCCGTCGATCAGCATCAGCCTCGACCGACCGGTGCAGGTGGCCGCACAGAACGCCGTCAACGTGTCCCGGGACCAGGCGATGATGGTGGTGATCCAGCCGTCGACCGGCGACATCCTCGCGGTGGCGCAGAACCCGGCGGCGGATCGGGACGGTCCCGTGGCCTCGACCGGCCTCTACCCACCGGGCTCCACCTTCAAGATCATCACGGCGGGAGCGGCGATCGAGGAGGGGCTCGCGACGCCCGAGACGACGGTGCCGTGCCCCGGCCGCATCGTCATCGGCGAGCGCAGCGTGCCCAACTACAACGAGTTCTCGCTCGGCGACGTCTCGATGAGCACGGCCTTCACGCGCTCGTGCAACACCTCCTTCGCCAAGCTCGCCAGTGAGATGTCGGCGAGTGCTCTCACCGACGCGGCGGCGATGTTCGGCGTCGGGCCCGACTACGGCGTCGTGGGTCTGCCCACCGAGTCGGGATCCGTCCCGCCCGCCGAGGAACTGGTGCAGCGCACCGAGGACGGGTTCGGGCAGGGAAAGGTGCTGGTGTCGACGTTCGGCATGGCTCTCGCCGCCGCGACCGTCGCACACGGATCGACGCCCGTTCCCCGGCTGATCCAGGGGGAGGAGACCACGATCGACGGTGACCACCCGCAGATCGAACCGGCCATGGTCGACGGACTCCGCGGGATGATGCGCTCGGTGGTCACGAGCGGCACCGCGGACCGGATCGCCGACCAGGGCGAGGTGTACGGGAAGACGGGTGAGGCCGAGGTCGAGGGCGGATCCCATGCCTGGTTCGTGGGGTACCGCGGTGATCTCGCGTTCGCGACACTCGTCGTGCGCGGCGGCAGCTCGGACAATGCCGTCGCCGTGACGCGGGACATGATCACCGCGTTGCCCGCCGGATACTGACCGCGACCGGCGGCGACTACGCTGGACCCATGTCCGTCCGCACCGTTCTCGAACCCGGCACCGTCTCACCCGTTCTCGATGTTCCCAAGTCCATCGAGCGTCCCGAGTACGCGTGGAAGAAGACCGTCCGCGAAGGTCACGAGCCGTGGGTGCAGACCCCGGAGACCATCGAGAAGATGCGTCTGGCCAGTCGCATCGCGGCGCAGGCACTCCAGGAAGCCGGTAGAGCTGTCGAGCCGGGCGTCACGACGGACCGACTCGATCGCATCGCCCACGAGTACATGCTCGACCACGGTGCGTACCCGTCGACGTTGGGCTACAAGGGTTTTCCCAAGTCCTGCTGCACCTCGCTCAATGAGGTCATCTGCCACGGCATCCCCGATTCGACGGTCGTGCAGGACGGGGACATCGTCAACATCGACGTCACTGCCTACATCGACGGGGTGCACGGTGACACGAATGCCACCTTCCTCGCCGGGGACGTCTCGGAGGAAGCGCGCATGCTCGTGGAGCGCACCCACGAGGCAACCATGCGGGCGATCAAGGCGGTCAAGCCGGGTCGCGCTCTGAACGTCGTCGGACGGGTGATCGAGGCCTACGCCGATCGTTTCGGGTACGGCGTCGTCCGGGACTTCACGGGTCACGGCATCGGTACCACCTTCCACAACGGCCTCGTGGTGCTGCACTACGACGAGCCCACCGTCGAGACGGTGCTCGAGCCGGGAATGGTGTTCACCATCGAGCCGATGATCACCCTCGGGGGTATCGACTGGGATCAGTGGAACGACGGCTGGACCGTCGTCACGCGGGATCGATCGTGGACCGCCCAGTTCGAGCACACCCTCGTCGTCACGGAGACGGGCGCCGAGATCCTCACCCTGCCTTGACCGTTCGCGGCGCCATCCTGGTCGCGGGAACCACCTCCGATGCCGGCAAGAGTGTCGTCGTCGCGGGACTGTGTCGTCTCCTCGCTCGACGCGGTGTGCGGGTGGCACCGTTCAAGGCGCAGAACATGTCCAACAACTCCGTCGTCACGTTGGACGGCGGGGAGATCGGTCGTGCGCAGGCACTGCAGGCCCGGGCATGCGGTCTCGAGCCCAGCGTGCGGTTCAATCCGATCCTGCTGAAGCCGGGCGGGGACAGGACGTCGCAACTGGTCGTTCGCGGTCGTGCCACCGGCACCGTGGGCGCCGCCGACTACATGACGCATCGACAGCATCTGCGCTCGGTCGTGGCGGAGGAACTCGACTCGCTGCGGGCCGACTTCGACGTGGTGATCTGCGAGGGCGCCGGCTCACCCGCCGAAATCAACCTGCGGGCCACCGATCTGGCGAACATGGGACTGGCGCGCGCTGCGAGCCTTCCCGTGATCGTCGTGGGCGACATCGACCGCGGGGGAGTGTTGGCACACTTCTTCGGCACACTCGCCGTGCTCGACGCGGCGGACCAGGCCCTGATCGCGGGGTTCGTCGTGAACAAGTTCCGCGGCGATCCCGCGCTGCTGCAACCGGGACTCGACACCCTCGAGAGCCTCACCGGCCGGCCGACGTTGGGCATCGTTCCGTTCAGCGACGAGCTGTGGCTCGACGCCGAGGACTCCCTGGGGACCGTGGCCGACGCACCGTTGGGCCGGCCCGCTCCTCCGATCGGATCGCAGTGGCTCCGCGTCGCCGCCGTACGGTTGCCGCGCATCTCGAATTCCACGGACGTCGAGGCCCTGGCTTGCGAACCGGGGGTGACGGTGCACTGGGCGACCGAGGCCTCCCGGCTGGCGGACGCGGATCTGGTGGTGCTCCCCGGCTCCAAGGCCACGGTCCAGGATCTGGACTGGCTGCGGCGCACCGGCATCGCGGACGAGCTGGCGCGGCGCGTCGCCCGCGGCGCTCCGGTACTCGGAATCTGCGGCGGCTACCAGATGCTGGGGAGAACGATCACCGACGCCGTCGAGTCGGGTGCCGGGCAGGTGCAGGGGCTCGGCCTCCTGGACCTCGACATCGAATTCGCTGCGAACAAGGTGCTCTCGCGGGTCACCGGGCATGCCGGCACCGTCCCCGTCACCGGCTACGAGATCCACCACGGCCGGGTGACCCGGAGCGGGGACGACCCGTGGTTCACGGGCACGGACGGCGAACCGGAGGGCAGCGTCCGTGGACGGGTGCGCGGCACCCACTGGCACGGCCTGCTCGAGAACGACGACTTCCGTCGTGCCTTCCTCACGGAGGTGGCGGAGCAGGCCGGCCGCACGGGCTTCGTGGCGGCCCCGGACACCGATGTCGACGCCATGCGCACGGCTCAGGTGGATCTGCTGGCCGACCTCATGGAGAGCTCCCTCGACGTCGATGCGCTTCTCACGCTCGTCGCCGAGGGCGCTCCCGCCCTGCCCGAACTGCGCGTCACGCAGTCGTCGTGGTCGGTCGGGTAGCGTCGGGTCCCATGCAGCAGCAGACCGTCTCCCTGCCCTCCGGCGATCTGACTGTGCGGGTCGACGGGCCGGACAGCGGCCACGCGGTGTTGTTGCTCCCGGCAGACGCCGACGGCGCAGACGTCTTCGACGACACCGCGGCGCGACTGACCACGTCGGATCTGCGCACCGTGACGCTCGAGCCCGGCGTGACTCCGAACGACACCGATCTCGTGGCGCTGCTCGATGCCCTCGGCTTGCCGTGGGTCAATCTGGTCGGCAGGGGAGAGGGCGCAGACCGCGCCTGGTCGCTCGCCGCCCGTACCTTCGGGCGGGTGTCGAGCCTGGTCGTCATCGACCGGGGCCACCCGGCCGTGCGTGACGACTCCGCTTGCCCGGCAGTCGAATTGCGTACGACGATGGTGGTCGTGGATCCGGCTCTCGCGGCGGAGGCGTCCGCGACGAGTCGCTACGTCTACGGCGACTACCGCGTGGTCACGCTCGATTCCTCCAGTCCCGAGGCTGCGGCCGCGGCCCTGGCGACCGAGATCGTGATGCGCACCAGCGCCTGGTGATCACTCTCCGGGTGCGGTGAGGTAGTCGGTGCCCCGGGAGTCGCGGATGTGGACGATGCCGTTGCGAAGCATCCGGTAATGCCACTGCCCCCGTGTCTTCAACCCGTGATGCCGGCGGCACAGGGGTTTAAGGTTGGCGGCGACCGTCCATCCGCCTCTCCGGGGGTCGGTGTGGTCGAACGGGACGACGTGGTCGAGGTCGCAGTCCTCGCTGGGCACAGCACACCCCGGATGGATGCACGTCGGATACAGGGCTGTCACCAGGGCGGCGATCGCCTCGGACGGCCGGTACGTCAACGCACCCGTCGGGGGTACGGCGAAGCCGCCGTGCCCGTCGGGGTTCTCGACGGCACGGTCCACCGCAGAGGGTGGGAGCGTGCGGAGGTAGTCGACCTGCTCGCGTAGTTGTCGGTTTTTCGTGCTGCCCAGTTTCCCCTCGATGGGGGTCCACCCTGCCGGCATGCGGCGAGTTCGGCGGACTTCTCGACCGGCGGTCGGCACCGGCGGGGCCGGTGAGTCGGGGATTGTGGGTGGGTCGTGCTGCGGGCTTGGGCAACTGCACCCCGCCCGCGGTTCGGGGACCGTCGCGGCGGTGATGAGTGCCTGCCACGTCGCATCCCCGGCGATTCTCCGGGCCACATCTGCTGGGACCGGTCCCCAACCCACGAGATGACCCGGCTCCCCCGCCAACCCCGCCGCCGTGGCCGCATCGAGCACGATCACCGCAATGGTGTCCGGACGGGCGACCGGCCCCCGCCGTGCGCAGTCCTGATCAGCACACTCACACGAGACAGCGCCACCGGTGAACACCGCGTGAGCTGCGTCGAACAAGCGGGCCGGGAGCAGCCGTGGATCCGTGGCGCACACCCCACGCGCCGCCGACACGATCACCCGCCACATCGCGGCGACCTGCTCCGCCGGACCACGAATCGTCAGCTCCGCCTGACCCCGCGGCAGCTTCCGCACCGTCGCCGACCGCTCCGACGCCGCCCGTTCACGCGCCTTCCGGTGCCACTGCGCGTCGAACTCCGCGAGGATCCGGTCGACCGCGGCTGCCACTGCACCCGGAGTGCACTTCGACGCGGCAGCGATCACCCGCTGCAGCAGTGCTTCGGTGGCGTTCGGAACCCCGGTCACCGATCGGCACACCGTCCGGAACGCCGCGTACGCCAACCGGCCCGCGTCGAACGCTTCCGCCACCGCAGGATGCGCGGTGCGGGTCAGGAACAACCACTCGGTCACTGTGCGCGTCGACACCGACAACGCCGCCGCGACCTCCGCCACCGCACAGGTCTCAGCAGCCTCGGCGTCGAATACCCCACCCGTACCGAGCACCGCCGGCCGGCGCGACGACTCCTGCACGTACGCACACGACGCCGACACGGTCCGCGCGTACGACGCCTGAGCGTCCACCTTCGACGACACCAATAGATCCGTCGAAACCACTGTGTCGTACACGAATTCACCCCCCGGTGATGCCCCGATCAGACCGCCCCCCGACGGCCTGATCAGACAGTAACCGACACCACCGACACGAATCAGCGTGGCGCGAGCGCGTCCGATTCAGTCGAGATCGAGTCCGAGGAGCGCGTTCTCGACCACCTCGGGCAGTGCCGGGTGGATCCAGTACTGGCCCCGTGCGACGTCGCGGACGGACTGCCCGAACGTGAGGGCCTGGATCAGCGGTTGGATCACGGTCGGCGCCTGTTCACCGATGATGTGCGCGCCCAGCAGTCGACCGGTCGCGCGGTCGGCGATCACCTTGCAGAGACCCTCGTCGTCCTCCATCGCCCAGCCGTACGCGACGTCGGCGTACTTCTGGACCTTGATCGCGATGTCGTATCCCTGGTCACGGGCCTCCTGCTCGGTGAGGCCCACCTCGGCGATCATCGGATCGGTGAACACCGCGGACGGGACGAAGCGGTGATCGAAGCGCTTCCACCCCGTCGTGTCGGCCCACGACGGCTGCAGGACGTTCTCCTGCACCACACGCGCCTCGGCATTGGCGACGTGCTTGAGCTGGTACGGCGACGAGACGTCGCCGAGTGCGAAGACGCCCTCGGCCGACGTGCGGCCGAACTCGTCGACCGCGATGCGGCCGTCGTCGTGCAGGTCGATGCCCGCCTCGTCGGCGCCGAGCTGATCGGCGTTGGGAGCGCGACCGATCGCCACCAGCAGTGCGTCCCCGCGCACCTCGGTGCCGTCCGACAGGGACACCACGACATCGTCGCCGTCCTGCCGGACACCGGTGGCATCGACCGAGAGCCGGACGTCCCACTTGTCCTGCGCGAGCGTGGTGAACTGCTGCGAGATCTCGAGATCGGACTTGCGCAGAAGGTGTTCCTTGCGCGCCAGGATCGTCACGTGCGAGCCGAGTGCGGAGAACACGTGCGCGAACTCGGCGGCGATGTAGCCCGAACCGAGCACGATCAGCCGATCGGGGAGGGACGGCAGCCGCATGATGTCGTCGTTGGTGTGGAACGTGACGCCGCTGTCGCGGATGAAATCCGGGACGGTGGCGCGCGAACCGCTCGCCACGACGACCTTGTCCGCAGTGATGACACGGCCGTCACCGGTGTCGATACGGCGCGGTCCGACGAAGCGCGCGTGGCTGCTGAACAACGTCACATTGGGCGAACCCTCACGGCGGTATCTCTCCCCGCCGTCCGCGATGGGGTCGATCCGGCCGAAGACGCGGTCCACGATGTCGGTCCACCGCACCTTGTCGATGTGGGCGTCGATGCCGTACTTCGACGCCGTGGTGACAGCGCGGGCCACCTCCGCCGCGTAGACGAACATCTTCGTCGGGATGCATCCCACGTTGATGCAGGTGCCGCCGAAGATGGACTCCTCGAACATCGCGACTGTCAACCCGTCGAAGCGCTCGTCGAGAATCGAGTTGCCGGAACCGGTTCCGATGATCGCGAGGTCGAAGTGCTGGACATCGGACCCGGTGTCCGCCGTGGCGCTCACGATCCGGTCGCCAGTTCTGCGTGGTCGCCGCCCGAGGGCGCGTCGGACAACCCGGTGCCGCGGTGTCGCAGCCAGTCGTCCATCTCGGCGAAGGCGCGTTCCAGCGGCTCGGGTGTGGAGAGGAAGACGTCGTGGCGGGCGCCCTCGATCGGCACGATCGTCGTGCGGTTGCCCAGGCACCCCGCCCACCGCGCGATCTGACGGACATCGAGAACGGCGTCCGCGGCGTCGACGTCCGGCACGTACGTCTTGGAGAAGCGGGTGACCTTGGACCGCAGGATCAGGGACGGCACGCCGATGTCGAGTCCGCGGTGCAACTCCGCGTGGCCGCGACGGACCGCGCGGATCCAGCCGAGCTTGATGGGGAAGCCTGCCAACGGCTTCCACGACAGGTCGTAGTCCCACTCGCCGTTGCCACCCGAGCTGATGGAGAGTCCGTAGGTGTCCAGACCCTGGCCCGGCAGCGCGCGCAGGGGCGCGACGCGGCCCAGGACACCGATCGCGACGGTTCCGACGCTGCGCACCAGGGGCGGGCCCTGGAGGTCGAACCACGGACTGTTCAGCACCAGACCGGAGATGCCGGCGGCAGCGGCGCCCCCTCGGGTGCGTTCGAGACGATCGAGCCACAGCGGGACGATGAGGCCGCCCGTCGAGTGCGCCGCCATCAGGACCTCGGCGCCCGTCTCCTCGCGCACGATCGCCAGCGCCCGGTCGAGTTCCTCGTCGTACAGCGCCAGGTCGGACACGAAGTGCGGCGACTGCCCCTCGCCGATGGAGCGTCCGCACTTGCGCAGGTCGAGCGCGTAGAACGCGTGTCCCAGAGCGGCGAAGTGCTCGGCGAGGTGGCGCTGGAAGAAGTAGTCGGTGAAACCGTGCACGTAGAGGACCGCGCCCTTCGGCGTCGCGGAACCCGTCACGGACCGCGTCAGGCGCACGAGTGTGGCCCGCACCTCGCCCTCGCCGTCCGGGTCGGACCCGAGCGGTATGGTCAGTTGCTCGTAATCGTCACCGAGTACATCGGGCGCCCATGTAGTCACACTCACACACTAATGGCCGCTTCGCAGGGGTGGCGAGGGGCACAATCGGGTACAGAGACGGTGACTGTCGCGGTGACGCGGCACGGCGCCGCGGACAGCAGCATCCGCACCGCACTCCTGCAGGGAGTGCCGATGGACGAAGGAAGTCGATCCAGCAGTGGGCGAACACGATCAGAACAGTCAGTCCGGCACCAGGTCGGGATCGAAGGTGGAGAGGACCGACGTCGTCCTGATCGGCGCGGGCATCATGAGCGCCACGCTGGGCACGCTTCTCCGTCAGGTCGAGCCCACCTGGTCCATCTCCGTCTTCGAGCGTCTCGACGCCGCGGCCGCGGAGAGCAGCGACCCGTGGAACAACGCCGGTACGGGCCATTCCGCCCTCTGCGAGCTCAACTACACCCCGCAGGGCAAGGACGGCTCCGTCGACATCAGCAAGGCGCTGAACGTCAACGAGCAGTTCCAGGTCTCGCGGCAGTGGTGGTCGCACGCGTTGGAGGCCGGCGTGCTCGACGATCCCAAGAACTTCATCAACCCCATCCCACACGTCAGCTTCGTGCACGGCGAGGACAACGTGAAGTACCTGCGTGCGCGGTACGACGCGCTGTCGGGCAACCCGCTGTTCCCCGGTATGGAGTACATCGACGACGAGACCGAGTTCGCCAATCGCCTCCCGCTGATGGCGAAGGGGCGCGACTTCAGTGATCCGATCGCGCTCAACTGGTCCGACGGCGGTACGGACGTCGACTTCGGCGCACTGACCAAGCAGCTCCTCAACCACCTCGCGGTCGAGGGCGCCTCGGTCAACTTCGGACACGAGGTCCGCGACCTGTCCAAGAACTCCGACGGCACCTGGACCGTCAAGGTCTACAACGGGCGGACCGGCGTCACGCGCAAGATCGTCACCAAGTTCGTCTTCGTGGGCGCGGGCGGCGGCGCCCTGCACCTCCTGCAGAAGTCGGGTATCGCGGAGGCCAAGGGCTTCGGCGGTTTCCCCGTCAGCGGCGAGTGGCTGCGATGCACCACCCCCGAGCTCGTCGAGCAGCACTCCGCCAAGGTGTACGGCAAGGCCTCGGTCGGTGCGCCCCCGATGTCGGTGCCGCACCTGGACACCCGTGTCATCGGTGGCAAGCCCGGGCTCCTGTTCGGGCCCTACGCCGGCTGGTCACCCAAGTTCCTCAAGCAGGGCAAGATGACCGATCTCGTCAACTCGGTCAAGCCGAACAACCTGTTCTCGATGCTCGGCGTCGGTGTCACCGAGATGGCCCTCACCAAGTACCTCGTCACCGAGCTGCTGCAGTCCGAGACCGACCGCGTGGAGACGCTGCGGGAGTTCATGCCGTCCGCTCAGGGCAAGGACTTCGAGCTGGTCACCGCCGGGCAGCGTGTCCAGGTGATCCGTCGCAAGGGTCGCGGCGGCGTGCTCGAGTTCGGCACCGCCGTGATCAACGCGGGCGACGGCACCATCGCGGGCCTGCTCGGGGCGTCGCCCGGAGCGTCCACCGCCGTGCCGGCGATGCTGGACGTGCTGAAGCGCTGCTTCTCCGACCGGTACAGCTCGTGGGAGCCCACCCTCAAGGACATGGTTCCGTCGCTCGGCACCAAGCTGGCCGAGAACCCGCGTCTGTTCGACGAGATCTGGTCGCACACCACGCGAGTGCTGCAGCTCGACACGACCTCGGCCACCGGCCGGCAGGTCGCGCACTCCGGAACTGTGTGATACCACCATCACATGACGACGGCGACTGCAACACTCAAGCGATCCTGGGCACTCGACCTGTCGAACGAGACCCTCTACGAGCTGCTCAAGCTGCGCGTGGAGGTCTTCGTGGTGGAGCAGGCCTGCGCCTACCCCGAGCTCGACGGTAAGGACCTGCTCTCCGACACCCGCCACTTCTGGCTCGAGCGCGACGGCAGCGTGGTCTGCACACTGCGTCTCCTCGAGGAGCACGACGACGGCGAGAAGTCGTTCCGCATCGGGCGCCTGTGCACCCACCGCTCCTCGCGCGGGCAGGGCCACACCACGCGTCTGCTGCGAGCTGCGCTCGCGGAGGTCGGGTCGTCCCCGTGCCGCATCAACGCGCAGAGCTACCTGGTGGAGATGTACGCAAAGCACGGCTTCTACCCGGACGGCCAGGAAGTTCTCGAGGACGGCATCCCGCACACGCCCATGCGGCGCGGCGGCGGCAGTCCCTGGAGCGAAGGCGACAAGAACTGACTCGCCTGCACCGACACTGAACAACCGACGAACGTCTCGGAGAAGCCCGTGTGACTCGGGCGCGGTCCCGCCACTGTGACGTGGTCCGGCCTCCTTCAGGAGGTCGGATCACGGAGCCAGATCGCCGAGCGTTCGTGTCACTGCTGCGTGAGGAGACCACGCGCAGCATCGTCTCGACTCCTCGGCGCGGTCACCGAGGTCGAACAGGACCACACGCGTGAATCCCGGATATCCGTTCTCCGCCATCGTCGGTCAGGACCGACTGCTGTTGGCGCTCTCACTCTGTGCCGTTCATCCCGGCATCGGCGGCGTGCTCGTACGCGGTGAGAAGGGCACGGCGAAATCGACCGCCGTGCGCGCCCTGACGGCGCTGATGCCCCCCGTCACGGACTCGGCGGGCACCCGGCCCGCTCGGCTCGTCGAACTGCCCGTCGGTGCGACCGAGGACCGCGTCGTCGGGTCCATCGACTTCGAGCGCATCGTCCGTGACGGCGAACGCGCCTTCACCCCCGGCCTGCTCGCGTCAGCGGACCGTGGCCTGCTGTACGTCGACGAGGTCAACCTTCTCCACGACCATCTCGTCGATCTGCTGCTCGACGCGGCAGCCATGGGCCGGGTACACGTGGAGCGGGACGGTATCTCGCACTCCTACCCGTCGACCTTCGTGCTCGTCGGCACCATGAACCCCGAGGAGGGGGAGCTGCGCCCGCAGCTGCTCGATCGCTTCGGCCTCGCCGTGGACGTGTCCGCCTCCCGCGATGTCGACACGCGGATGACGGTCGTCCGTCGCCGACTCGACTACGAACGCGACGCCGAGGCGTTCGCCGAGGCCCACGCCGACGCCGACGCGGAGATCGCGGCCCGCATCGCCGCTGCACGTGACCGTGTCGCCGACGTCGAGCTGCCCGACTCGGAACTGCGCCGTATCGCGGCCGTGTGTGCGGCCTTCGACGTGGATGGGATGCGCGGTGACCTCGTCGTCGCGCGCACCGCGACCGCGCACGCCGCGTGGCGGGGCGGCACCACGGTGACCGAGGACGACGTGCGCGTCGCCGTCGAACTGGCGTTGCCGCATCGACGTCGGCGCGATCCGTTCGACGCGCCCGGACTCGCGGACGGCGAGCTGGACGACGCGATGTCGCAGGCGGACGAGGACGTGCGACGTTCGGAGCCGGAACCCGACCCCGATCCCGACCCGGACGGCGGCGGCGCACCCGATCCCGGTGCCGAGGACGGTGCCCCCGAACCTTCGAGCTCCGACGATGCACCGTCGGCCGATGAACCGCCCCCGCCGCCGTCGACCGGCGGCAGCTCCGGAACCGCCGCGTCCGGGGACGGCTTCGATGCCCGGCTTCTGCAGATCGACGGTGTCGGCGACGGCGCACCCGGCCGTCGCTCACGCGCGCGGGTGTCCTCGGGTCGTGTCGTGCGTGCGACCGACTTCACCGGCGGCTCACTCCATCTCGTCGGCACTCTGATGCGTGCCGCGGAGCGCAGGGGAGCGGCCGAGTCCGGCCGGTTGTCCATCGCGGGCGGTGATCTGCGCGGCGTCGATCGCGAGGGGCGCGAAGGCAATCTGATCGTCTTCGTCGTCGACGCCTCCGGCTCGATGGCGGCGCGCGACCGCCTGTCGGCGGTCACCGGTGCCGTCGTGTCGTTGCTGCGCGACGCCTACCGACGCCGCGACCGCGTCGCCGTCGTCTCGGTGCGGGGCAGCGACGCGGAGGTGATCCTCCCGCCGACCCGGTCGGTGGACGTCGCCGTCACCCGGCTCCGCGACGTGCGCACGGGCGGCAGAACGCCGCTCGCCTCGGGCTTCCTGACGACACGCGACGTCATCGCACGTGAACGGGTCCGGGAGCCGGGGCGTCGTGCCCTCGTCGTCACCCTGACCGACGGACGAGCCACCGGTGGACCTGATCCGGTGGGGAGAGCTCGCCAGGCCGCCGCACTGCTGGCCGCGGACAAGGTGGCCTCCGTGGTCGTCGACTGCGAATCCGGCATGGTGCGCCTCGGACTCGCGCGCGACCTCGCGACCGCCCTGCGCGGCACCTACATCTCACTGCCCGAACTGTCGTCGGCGAGCGTGGCCGGCGTCGTCCGGGCCGCAGCCTGAGGAGATCGTCCATGCCACAGGGAGTTCCGGCACCCGGTACCGTTCCCGACGACGGTCTGACCACCAGGCAGCGTCGCAACCTTCCGATCCTGGCCGTCCACACGGGCCCCGGAAAGGGTAAGTCCACCGCCGCGTTCGGCATGGCGATGCGCGCGTGGAACCAGGGTTTCGACGTCGCGGTCTTCCAGTTCGTCAAGAGCGCCAAGTGGAAAGTCGGGGAGGAATCGGTGTTCCGCACCCTCGGCGATCTGCACGACGAGACCGGCGTCGGCGGCGCCGTGGAATGGCACAAGATGGGCTCGGGATGGTCCTGGTCGCGCAAGCGAGGCGAGGAGGTCGACCACGCCGAGGACGCCCGTGAAGGGTGGGCGGAGATCGCGGCGCGCATCCACGACGAACGACACCGTTTCTACGTTCTCGACGAGTTCACCTATCCGCTGCACTGGGGGTGGATCGACGTCGACGACGTGGTGCGCACCCTCACCGACCGGCCCGGCAACCAGCATGTCGTCATCACCGGCCGCAACGCACCCACCGCGCTGCTCGACGCCGCCGATCTGGTCACCGAGATGTCGAAGGTCAAGCACCCCATGGACGCGGGACGCAAGGGTCAGCGCGGGATCGAATGGTGAACGGCCTCCCCGCCGTCGTCATCGCGGCCCCCTCGTCCGGCAGCGGCAAGACCACCATCGCCACCGGCATCATGGGGGCACTGCGCGCCGCCGGCCGGCGGGTCGCTCCGTTCAAGGTCGGCCCGGACTACATCGATCCCGGGTACCACGCCGTCGCCGCGGGCCGGCCGGGTCGCAACCTCGACGCCGTCATGATGGGCCGCGACGCGATGGTGCCCGCGCTGCGCTGGGGTGCGAGCGGTTGCGACATCGCGGTCGTCGAGGGCGTCATGGGTCTCTTCGACGGTCGCATCGACCCCCACGCCGCGGAACCCGCTGCGGAGGGGTCCACCGCCGCCGTCGCCGCCGCGATCGGTGCGCCGGTGATCCTCGTGGTGGATTCGCGAGGGCACAGCCAGAGCATCGGTGCGCTGGTTCACGGGTTCTCGACCTACGACCCCACGGTTCGCGTCGCCGGGGTGGTCCTCAACCGGGTCGGCAGCGAGCGACACGAGGCGGTGCTGCGGCAGGCCTGCGACCGGGTCGGCATTCCCGTGATCGGGTCGGTGCCTCGCGCCGGTGCGCTCGAGGTGCCGTCGCGTCACCTCGGCCTGGTGACCGCCGCCGAGCACGGCTCCGCCGCGGTGGACGCCGTCGCGGCGATGACCGAGCTGGTGTCCCGCCATGTCGACGTCGATGCTCTCGTCCACATCGCGGCGACGGCGCAGGTTCCTGCCGCGGAGCCGTGGAGTCCGGACGCCGCGGTGGGGGAGCGGATCGAGGGTCCGCGTCCGGTCGTCGCCGTCGCCGGCGGCCCGGCGTTCACGTTCGGCTACGCCGAGCAACCGGAAATACTGAGTGCCGCGGGGGCGGACGTCGCGGTGTTCGATCCGCGCCACGACCGGTTGCCCGAGGGCGCCACCGGCCTGGTCGTTCCCGGCGGCTTCCCCGAGCTCCACGCCGCCGAGCTGGCAGCCAACGAGCCGCTGCTGCACGACATCCGGGCTCTCGCCGACGCCGGGTGGCCGGTGCACGGTGAGTGCGCGGGCCTGCTGTACCTCGCCACCTCGCTGGACGGGCACCGCATGGCGGGAGTGCTCGACCTCGACGTCGAGTTCGGATCGCGGCTCACCCTCGGCTATCGAGACGCGGTGGCGCTGACGGGGTCGGTGATGTTCGACGTCGGCCAGCGCATCACCGGTCACGAATTCCACCGCACCCACGTCGTCCGGGCGGGATCGTTCGAACCCGCCTGGGCCTGGCGTCGCGACGGCAGCACCGTGCAGGAGGGGTCTGTCGGCACCGGCGGACGGGTGCACGCGTCGTATCTGCACACCCATCCGGTGGCGACCGCCCGGGGATTCGCTCGGTTCGTGGCGGCCTGCCGACCGTCCACCGATCACGCCGCGAGCAGGCCCTCCAGGTAGTCCAGTAGCCGTGACACTTCGCGCGGGGCGCCGAGGACGACGACCTTCAGTCGGTCGCGTTGCGCGTCGTAGGCGGTGTTGACGCGCAACGGCTCACTGTCCGGTCGCGCGTCCCCGGTGGCTCTGGCGAGCAGTGCGGTCAGCCGATCCGCGGTCTCGCGGTCGACGGTGTCGATGTCGACGATCGACGTGACCTCGACCCGATGCTCGGTGCGCAGTGTGGAGGCGGCCTGCCCGGTGAACGTCTCGAGGTCCTCACCGGAGATGCGGTACTGCTTACCGATGCGGACGGCCGGGAGGCGTCCGGACCGCACGTAGCCGCGGACGGTGCGCACATGCAGCCCCAGCATGTCGGCGACATCGTCGACCGAATACATCCGCACAGTCATCCAAACAACGTAAACATCCCCTGTCGCACACGTCAATTGGGACATCTACGTGCCCTCTGGCGGCTTTTCCCGGACATCTCGACGGGAGACTTTTCCGACAGGTTGCCGGTGAACGGCGCGGAAATCGGGCATTGGTGGCAATCTGGATCGAATGACCGACATCGACCAGAGACTGATCCTGGGGCCGTTCGTCCGCTACGTCAGTACCGATCGCGCGACCTTCTGGGTGGAGACGTCGCACTCCTGCACCGTCACGGTCACCACGTCCTCGGGCGCCTCGGTGGACGAGCGCACGTGGGGTCTCCACGGGCACCACTACGCCCTCGTCGCCGTCGAGGATCTGCCGCAGAACTCCGTCGTCGACTACACCGTCGCGATCGACGGCGAGCAGGTGTGGCCCACCCCCGATCGCCGGGCCGTCGTGCACACGATGTGCGACGACGAGCCCGTCACCGTCGCCTTCGGATCCTGCCGGCGGGGTGACACCTACAGCGACGAGGCATTGACGCGCATCGGCGCCGACGCCCTGGTCGGGCTCGCCGACCGCGTCGCGAGCGAGGAGCCGGACACGTGGCCGGACCTCCTGGTCTTCCTAGGCGATCAGGTCTACGCGGACGATCCGTCGCCCGAGATCGTCGAGCGCCTGCACGCCCGGCGCGAGGCCGGCGAACGTGCTGCCGGCGCCCGCTCGGAGGAGGTCGAGGACGAGATCTGCGACTTCGAGGAGTACACCTGGCTCTACCAGGAGTCGTGGGGGGACGACCGCGTCCGCCAACTGATGGCCACGGTCCCGACGTGCATGATCCTCGACGACCACGATCTGCGGGACGACTGGAACTCCTCCGCGGACTGGCGCGCGGAGGTGACACAGGCGTCCTGGTGGGAGGACCGCGTGATCGGCGCCTTCTCCTCGTACTGGGTCTATCAACACCTGGGCAACCTGTCCCCGCGCGAACTCGAGGACGACGCGATGTACGCGGCCGTGCGATCCGCCGGGAGCGATTCCGAGCGCGAGACGCTGCTCGCGGAGTTCGCCCTGAAAGCGGACGCGGAACCGTCCTCGGCGCGCTGGAGCTATCACCGTGACATCGGCAACACGCGACTGGTCATGATCGACAGCCGGTGTTCGCGTGACCTGTCGCCCGAGCGCAGGGCCATGGTCGACGACGTCGAGTGGGCATGGGTGCGCGAGCACACGCTGAACTCGGGCAAGGAGCACGTGCTCCTGGGGTCGTCGCTGCCCTTCCTGATGCTTCCGGGGCTGCACGCGGTGGAGCAGTGGAACGAGGCGGTGGCACAGGGCGCGTGGGGGAAGCGATTCGGGAGAATCGGGGAGAAGCTGCGTATCGCGCTCGATCTCGAGCACTGGGCCGCGTTCGGGAAGTCGTTCGGCGACATGGTGGATCTGGTCGACGAGGTGGTCGTGGGACCGGACGCGCCGAAGTCGCTGGTGTGGTTGTCGGGTGACGTGCACTGCTCCTACGTCGCCAAGGCGGAGACCCGCGTGTCGACGTCGACCTCGCTCTACCAGCTGACCATGTCGCCGTTCCGTAACCCGCTGAACCTGCCGATCCGCGCGGTCAACCGTCTCGCGATCCGCCGCCCGGTCGCGAGGATGCTCGCGCGACTGGCGCGCGGAGCCAAGGCGGAACCCGTGCACGCGGAGTGGAGCACGGAGGCGGGTCCGTGGTTCGACAACGGGGTGATGTCGTTGACCACGGACTCGCAGGCGCTGCGTCTCGAGGTGAACCACGCCGCGGTGGTGAACGGGCGTCAGACGCTCAGCACCACGGCTCGCTACGACCTCACGCCGTCCGGGGTGCGGCAGCGCTGATCGTGCCCGTGCCTCGACAGGTAGGGTCTTCCGACGTGGACGCGACCGATTCTCCCTATCTCGCAGGGCTCGATCTGGCCGGTCGTCGCGTGGTCGTCGTCGGTGGGGGCAGTGTCGCGCAGCGGCGGCTCCCGCTGCTGGTGTCGTGCGGCGCGAAGGTCGTCGTCATCACCCGCGAGGCCACCCCGGCCGTCGAGGGCATGGCGAGCTTCGGTCAGATCGCACTGGAACTGCGCGACTATCGGGACGGCGACCTGCACGAGGCCTGGTACGCGATCGCGTGCACCGACGAGGCCGAGACCAACGCGGCGATCGTCGCGGAAGCGGCGCGCTCCCGGATCTTCTGCGTGCGCGCGGACGTGGCGAGGGACGGCACGGCGGTCACGCCCGCCAGCGCGGAGTACGACGGTCTGACCGTCGGTGTGCTGGCGAGCGGAGAACACCGACGGTCCGCCGCCGTGCGCAACGCCGTGCTCGACGGGCTCCAGTCCGGGGCCATCGCGGACGCGCCGGAGAAGTCGATCGCCGGGGTCGCGTTGGTGGGCGGCGGACCGGGAGACCCGGACCTCATCACCGTGCGGGGACGCCGACTGCTCGCGCGCGCCGACGTGGTGGTGGCCGACCGTCTCGCACCACCCGAGCTGCTGGCCGAACTGGGACCGCACGTCGAGGTGATCGACGCGTCGAAGATCCCGTATGGCCGGTTCATGGCGCAGGAGGCCATCAACGACGCGTTGATCACGCATGCCCGCGCCGGCCGGTTCGTGGTCCGACTCAAGGGCGGCGATCCCTACGTCTTCGGCCGCGGATACGAGGAACTCGAGGCGTGCACCGCAGCGGGCATTCCCGTCACCGTCGTTCCCGGCATCACCAGCGCCATCTCGGTGCCGTCCGCCGCCGGTATCCCGGTCACCCATCGTGGCGTCACGCACGAGTTCGTCGTCGTCAGCGGTCATCTGCGCCCGGATCACCCGGACTCGCTGATCGACTGGCCGTCCCTGGGCCGGCTGCGCGGCACCATCGTGCTGCTCATGGCGGTCGAGCGCATCGGAGCCTTCGCGGACGTGCTCGTCGAGAACGGGCGCGCCGCTGACACGCCGGTCGTGGTGGTCCAGGAGGGCACGACGCGGTCGCAGCGGGTGGTGCGGGCAGATCTGACCTCCGTCGCCGAGCGGGTGCGCGCAGAGAACGTGCGGCCACCGGCCATCATCGTCATCGGACCGGTGGCGGGGTTCGACGCCGCGGCCGTGATCGGGGCAGCCTCGTGACCCGGCCCATGACCTATCCCGTCACCGAGCGGGCCTTCGGGCTCGCGATCATCGCGCTCAGCGGTATGCAGCTGATGGCCGTGCTCGACGGCACCGTGGTCAACCTTGCTCTCGCTCCGCTGCAGGCCGAACTCGGCCTCAGCGATGCCGGTCGCAACTGGGTCGTCTCGTCGTACGTCCTGGCCTTCGGCGGGCTCATGCTCCTCGGCGGTCGCATGGGCGACGCCTTCGGGCGCAAGCGCATGTTCCTGGTGGGAGTCGCGCTGTTCACGGTGGCGTCCGCGGCCTGCGGCCTCGCGCAGAACGAGGCGATGCTGGTGCTGGCCCGCGTGATCCAGGGCGCCGGCGCCGCGGTCGCGTCACCCACCGCGTTCGCGCTGGTGGCCACCACCTTCGCGCCCGGTCCCGTCCGTAATCAGGCCATCGCCATCTACGCGGCCATGACCGGCGTCGGCTCCTTCTCCGGTCTCATCATCGGCGGCGCGCTCACCGAGGTCTCGTGGCGGTGGATCTTCCTCATCAACGTGCCGATCGGACTCGCGATCCTGGCACTGGGATGGCGCGCGCTCACCGAGACCGCCGGCGAGCGGGCGCCCCTCGACGTGCCGGGGGCGATCCTTGCGACGCTCGGATCCACCGGTGTCGTGTTCGGCATCGTCGAGGGTCCGGAGCGAGGCTGGACGGACGTCGTCACCCTCACCGCGATCGTCCTCGGTCTGTTCCTGCTGCTCGCGTTCCTCACCGTCGAGCGGCGTGCCAGGAACCCCCTGCTGCCGTTCGAGCTCTTCCGCGACCGGGACCGCGTCGCCACCTTCGTCGCCATCTTCTTCTCCGGTGGCGCCCTGTTCGCGATGACCGTGATCGTCGCGGTGTTCGTCCAGGACGTGTTGGACTACAGCCCGCTGCGCGCCGGCATCTCGTTCATCCCGTTCGGTGGCGGCATGGCGCTCGCCGCCGTCGCGTCGTCGTGGCTGGCGCCGCGGGTCGCACCACGCTGGATCATCGCGACCGGCGCGGTTCTCACCGTCGGGTACCTGATCTTCGCGTCGACCATCACGGTGGAGTCGACGTACTGGAAGAACCTGTTCCTGCCCATCGGTGGCATCGGTTTCGGTGTCGGACTGGCCGTCATCGCTCTCCCGCTGTGTGCGATCGCCAATGTCGACCAGAAGAACATCGGGCCCCTCACCGCCATCTCGCTCGTCGCGCAGAACCTGGGCGGCCCGCTCGGCCTCGCCGTGGTCAGCGCCATCGCAGCGTCGAAGACGCTCTCACTGGGCGGTCGGACGGGCTCTGCCGTCGGGATGACCCGTCCGGAGATCGTCGCACTCGGAGAGGGCTACACGTTCGCTCTTCTCGGCTGCGCCGTTCTCGCCGCGGTCGCCGCCGTCTCGGCGTTGTTCATCCGCTACAGCGCGGCCGACGTCGCCCAGGCCAAGGCAGCCCAGGACGCGGTTCACCGCTGACGGTCTGCGGGCAGGTCCGCCTCGTTCGCCGCCGCGCGCCCGGACTCCCATCCCGCGAGGTCCAGCCGGGGCCCACGGACCGACCGGGTGGCCGGGAACAGTCGCTCGACCTCGGCCTCGACGGCCACCGTCTGCGTCGCCAGCATCGGCAGCAGATCGCCGGACCGCCGACTCGCCTCCTCGAGGGCCAGCGCGTCCGACTCGGCGAGGCGTTCACCCAGCCGCACGGCGTAGGCCCACAGGAACGCGGTGTCGAACCCGGATGCCGCCTTCTTCCGCCGAGCCGGTCGGGGAGCGCGAGCCAGAGCGCGCGCCGCCTGCACCGAGAGGGAGGTGAAGAGCATCTCGGTCTGCTCCACGTCGACGGGTGCACCCACCACCGTCGCGAGGGCGTGATCGTTGTCCCAGACCACCCGGGTGCGGTTGACCGTCGCCACCACGTGCAGCAACTGTGCACGCGCATCCGCGTGCGGATTGTCGACGTGCACACGCCTGCTCACGACGTCGGTCCGGCCCTCGGCGAGCACGAGGGTGTCGACGGAGTACTTCGTCATCAGTTCCTGCGCCTTCGCGGTGAACGCATCGGCCTCCTCCTCGAATTCGGTCGAGTCCGCCTTGGCGAGAAGCCCCCTGATGCGCCCGAGCATGCCGGACCCGACGACGGTGTCGGGCGGCAGCAGGCGTGCAGTCCGGGCCGACGGCCACTGCGACGGCAGCGCGCCGATCCGGGTGAGTCGGGGCAGGCTCTGCCACCGCCCGAGCAGCGTGAGCACGGCGATCCACTGGTCACTGACGGCGATGTAGTCGGACGCACCGCCGAGGCGCAGACGCGCGGCGAGCAGGCTCGGAGACGCGTCGACGGGCGACTCGACGTCCGGGCGCAGCGCCCGGATCGCCTCGACCTGGCGCACCCAGCTCTCGGGCGCGCGCGAGGTGGCGTCGGAGAGCTCGGCCTCGTGCAGGAGCGCGGCGGCTGCGAGTCCGGTGACTTCGGCCGTGCAGTGGCGGCGGACGACGTGCAGCAGGTCGAGCGGTTGCCACCCCTCCTCGTACAGCGCCGTGATCGTGGACAGGAGCGTGACGGATCCCTGAGCGAGGGGATCCGCGTCGGTGCAGGCGACCAACTGGTCCGCGACGTCGTCCACCACGCGTTGCGAGGCGGTGCGACCGACGGCGGCATCGGCGCCGCGCTGCAGCAGTTCCGGGACCGGGTTCATTCGGTCAGCACGATCACCTCGGTCGGCGATGCGACCTCGGCTCGGAGTCCTGCACGGACGGCGACCGCGGCGACGGCCCGTGCGCTCGTGGGTTCCGCGCGGGTGACGGTCAGCGCCCGTGCCAGCAGTCCCTTGTGATGCTTGTTGAAATGGCTGACGACGGTGCGGGATCCGTCGGGTTGCTCGGTGAGCACGGTGGCGGTGACCGCACCGGGTACGGGACCCAGGTCGCGGTAGATTCCCGAGCGCAGATCGACGACGAGACCGTCGGCCGCGGCGGTGACCGCCGCGGGCAGCACCGGCTTCCACAGGGCGCGGAGCGTGGGGAGCCCGGGCAGTGCGGACCCGCCCGAGAGCCGGTACGCCGGAACCGGATCGTCCGCTCGCACCGCACCGAAGAGGGCGGACCCGATCGCGAGGCGCTGCCGAGCCTTGGCCTTCTGCGCCCGGGTGAACGATGCCGCGTCCAACGCGTCGAACAACACTCCGGTGTAGCGCTCGAGAGCCGGTCTCGTCGCCGAGACCGTCAGGGCCGCATTGCGCTCGATCTCGTCGTCCTGCTTCGGCGAGAGTCCCAGGGCCGTGCGGGAGGCCGCGGGATCGTCGGCGAGGGACACGAGAGCGTTCACCAGCGTCGATCGGACGTCGGTGAGCTGCGGAAGCCACAGCCGGTCGAGATCGAGCGGATCACCGCGGCCGCCCGCGGACTTGGTTTCGGACGGTGGCAGAAGAACGAGCACGGCAGGAACGGTACCGACACACCCACGGACTAGGCTGTGCGCCTGTGATCACCCGTCTGTCCCACCTGTTCCTGCGCACGCTCCGCGACGATCCCGCCGATGCCGAGGTACCGAGCCACAAGCTCCTGGTGCGCGCCGGCTACGTCCGCCGCATCGCTCCCGGTGTGTACTCGTGGCTGCCGCTCGGGCTCCGGGTGCTGCGCCGCGTCGAGCAGGTGGTGCGCGAGGAGATGAACGCGATCGGTGGCCAGGAGATCTCGCTGCCGGCGCTGCTGCCGCGCGAACCGTACGAGGTGACCAACCGCTGGACCGAGTACGGCGACGGGCTGTTCCGGCTCAAGGATCGCAAGGGCGTCGACATGCTGCTCGGGCCGACGCACGAGGAGCTCTTCGCGCTGACGGTCAAGGGGGAGTACAGCTCCTACAAGGACCTGCCGGTCACGCTGTACCAGATCCAGACCAAGTACCGCGACGAGGAGCGTCCGCGGGCCGGCATCCTGCGCGGCCGTGAGTTCGTCATGAAGGACTCGTACTCGTTCGATCTGGACGAGGCGGGTCTGAAGACGTCCTACGAGGCCCACCGCGAGGCGTACCAGCGAATCTTCGAGCGCCTCGGTGTCAGCTACGTCATCGTCGCGGCCACGTCCGGGGCGATGGGCGGGAGCGCGTCCGAGGAATTCCTCGCGGAATCGGTCGTCGGCGAGGACACGTACGTGCGGTGTGTCGAGTCCGGGTACGCCGCGAACGTCGAGGCCGTCACGACGCCGGCTCCGCCGTCGATCCCCCTCGAGGGCCTCCCGCAGCCGACGGTGTACGAGACCGGCGACACCCCGACCATCGCGACGCTCGTCGACTGGGCGAACGGCGCCGATCTCGGCCGCACGGTCACCGCGGCGGACACGCTCAAGAACGTGCTGCTCAAGACGCGCATCCCCGGTGGCGAATGGGAACTGCTGGCCATCGGCGTTCCCGGTGATCGCGACGTGGACGAGAAGCGCCTCGAGGCATCTCTCGCCCCCGCCGAGTTCGTCATGCTGGGCGACGCCGACTTCGCGGCCAATCCGTTCCTCGTCAAGGGGTACATCGGCCCGAAGGCATTGCAGGACAACGGCGTGCGTTACCTCGTCGACCCGCGCGTCGTCGACGGCACGGCGTGGATCACCGGGGCGAACGAGAAGGGCAAGCACGTCGTCGATCTGGTCGCGGGCCGCGATTTCGTCGCGGACGGCACCATCGAGGCCGCCGAGGTGCGCGACGGTGATCCTTCGCCGGACGGCCGCGGTGCCCTGGTGTCCGCTCGCGGCATCGAGATCGGCCACATCTTCCAACTCGGCACCAAGTACACCGACGCCTTCGCGGTCGACGTCCTCGGTGAGAACGGCAAGCCGACCCGCCTGCTCCAGGGTTCGTACGGCGTGGGTGTCTCCCGCCTGGTGGCTGTCATCGCCGAGCAGATGCACGACGACAAGGGTCTGCGGTGGCCCGCGTCCGTCGCACCCGCCGACGTGCACATCGTCATCGCCAACAAGGACGTGGGCGCGCGCGAGGGTGCGGAGGCACTCGCCGTCGAACTCGACGCGCACGGTCTCGAGGTGATCCTGGACGACCGTCCCAAGGTGTCGCCCGGTGTGAAGTTCAAGGATTCCGAGCTCATCGGTGTTCCGCTCGTCGTCGTCCTCGGTCGCGGCTGGGCCGACGGTACCGTCGAGTTGAAGGACCGATTCACCGGTGAGGCGCGTGACGTTCCGGCCGAGTCGGCGGGCCGGGAGGTCCTGCGCGCGGTCGGGCGACCCGTGTGAGCACCTCGTCGTCGAGCGAGTCTCTCCCTGCTGTCCTGGCCAGGCTCGTCGACGCTCGGCGCGTCCTGCTGATCGCGCCGACGCACGGCCGGTCGGCCGCTCTCGCGGCCGATGCGGTCGGCGAGCGCGGATCTGTCGTGGTGCTCGCCGCGGACGAGAGTGTCGCGGCCGTCCGGGCCGACACGAACGTGGCGCGAGGTCGGGTGGAGATCGTCGCCGGGGAACCCGCGGGATCGTTGCCACAGCTCCGCACGGACGACGACACGACCTTCGGAGTGGTGTCCGCCGACGTCTCGCAGGTGAGCGCGGCCGAGGCGGTGCAGTACCTGGAGTGGGCGCTGGTGCTCGGTCGACCCGGGACGGCCGTGGTGGTCACCGGGGATGCCGACGGCGCCACGTGGACTGCGGTGCACGACATGGTCGACGGTCACCCACGGCTGGCGGCGGCGTCGTGGACCGGCGGCGATGCCGTGATCGTCGCCGCGGTGACCGACCAGCGCTGACCGGCGACCCGGCCCGCGGAGGGGTCAGACGGCCGGTGTTCCGGGGAACGCCACCGTCGACGGGAAGATGCCGAGGATGGCCTTCCACGCCGAGGCGCGCCGTGCGGAGTCCGTGAGGGCGACGATGCCGATGTCACGAGTGTGTCCGGACTGGGCGCGTTCGATCACCGACCGCCAGGCGATCGCGGCATCGTCCTCGACCTGCGCGGCGAGTTGGGCGGCCGCCACCGCGTCCGTCACCGGGAACGGCACCGTGTAGCCGGCTGCGGGCTCCGGTGCGGTGACGCTGGCCGCGGTCAGGGCATCGATCGTGCCGTCGCGTCGTGCACGGTGATCGGCGGCGTACTGCGCGACCATCGGGTCGCGGGTGGGGTTCGAGAATGCAGCGATGAGTCCGTACGCGAAGACGGCGGCGAACTCGACGTTCAGCGCGTCCACGAGGGCCTGCTGTTCGGGGCCGAGATCACTCATCCGGCCACCGCCGCGGACGCCAGTGTGCAGGCGGCACTGATCGACCCGAGCAGGCCCGCGCGGTAGCCGGACAGTGCGCGCGCGTCGTCGGCGGCGCTGCGGCCGGCGTCCGACAGGGACGCGGACAAGTCGGTGAGTGCCGGGGCGGGCACCTGCTCCGGCTCGGCGGTGCGGGTCGCCGCCGCGGCGGTACCGGACACCGTGGGCGGGGGAGTGAGACGTGCGACCTCGGTGTCGAGTGCCTCGGCATGGGCGGTTCGCTGATCGGCGATCACGGTGAGCGTGTCGACTGCCGTCGGGTTCTGGGCGATCGCGGCCGTCGCGGCGGCGGCGTCCCGGCGAGCCCGCGTGGCGTGTGCCGCGAGCGGATCGGGCTGCGCCGCGTCGTCGTCCTGCGCCCCGTCCGAGCACGCGACCGTCGAGGCGAGGATCGCGGTGCCGACGACGGCTGCTCCGGCGCCGCGCAGGACGGTGCGCCGCGAGAGCGTCGAGAGGGTGCGGCCGTGCAGGACGACCGGTCGGTGCGGAACTGTCGGTGGCACTCGGTCATCGTGCCAGACACGGGCATGGTCGCCGCGCCGGACACGAGGGCGCTCGATGCGAGGACACAGCGTGTCGTCCGACGCGCCCCGATCGCGGTATCGTTGCACCTTCCCAGTTCGCCGGTGGCGAGTTGTACAACTTCAGCGAGGAGTGGTCGAGCGATGCCGGTTCCATCCAGGGAGAGGGTCGTCGCACTGCTCTCGGCACACGTGGCGGGCCCGGGATTCACGGACGGCGACCTCGACCTCGAGGACGTCACCGTCTCGAAGGCCGGGGCACACAGTGTCGTGAAGGTGATCGTCGACCGGGATTCCGGGTTCGAGCTCGACGCGCTCGCGCGACTGAGCCACGAGATCTCCGACATCCTGGATGCGGCAACCGAATTCGGGGACACGGCGTACAACCTCGAGGTGACCACCCCGGGTGTCGACCGACCCCTCACCGACCCTCGCCACTGGCGTCGTGCGCGCGGTCGGATGGTCACCGTCGCGCTCGGGGACGAGACGATCGACGCCCGTGTCGGGGAGCTCAGGACCCCGGAGGACGGGACAGTCGAACTGGACCTCGTGCTCCGCTCGCGCACCGGTCCTACGCTGCGCACCGTGCCGCTCGACGCGGTCACGTCGGCCACGGTGCAGGTGGAGTTCAAGAAGCCGAACCCTGCGGAGCTCGAGATGGCGGGCGGCGTCACGCCCGGACGCTTCGACCCGCTCGACCCGCCGGAGGAGCCCGTCTCCGGTGACGAAGACGACGACACAGACGACGAAAGCCGATAACGACGTGAACATCGACATGACTGCCCTCCGCGCGATCGAGGCGGAGAAGGGCATCACCATCGACGCGGTGATCGAGACGCTGCAGAGTGCGCTGCTCACCGCGTACAAGCACACGGCCGGTCACCGGTCCGACGCCTACATCGACGTGAATCGCAAGAGTGGCGAGGTCCGCGTCATGGCACGCGAGACCGACGAGAACGGGAACTTCGTCTCCGAGTGGGACGACACTCCCGAGGGTTTCGGCCGCATAGCCGCGACCACCGCGCGTCAGGTCATCCTGCAGCGACTCCGGGACGCCGAGAACGAGAAGTCGTTCGGCGAGTACTCGACGCACGAGGGCGAGATCGTCGGCGGTGTCATCCAGGCCGACGCACGACTGAACGCACGCGGCACGGTCGTGGTGCGGATCGGCAGCGACTCCGAGGGCGTGGACGCGACCATCCCGCCGGCGGAGCAGGTGCCCGGTGAGACGTACGAGCACGGCGATCGCATCAAGTGCTACGTCGTGGGCGTCACCCGCGGTAATCGCGGCCCGCAGGTCACCCTGTCGCGGACGCACCCCAATCTGGTCCGCAAGGTGTTCGCGCTCGAGGTGCCGGAGATCGCCGACGAGTCCGTCGAGATCGTGTCGGTGGCCCGCGAGGCGGGACACCGGTCGAAGATCGCCGTGCGCACCTCGGTATCGGGTCTCAATGCCAAGGGTGCGTGCATCGGTCCGATGGGCCAGCGTGTCCGCAACGTCATGAGCGAGCTGGCCGGCGAGAAGATCGACATCATCGACTACGACGACGACCCCGCCGCGTTCGTGGGGAATGCGTTGTCACCGTCGAAGGTTGTCTCCGTCACGGTCGTCGATGCGGCCGCACGTGCAGCGCGCGTGGTGGTGCCCGACTACCAGTTGTCGCTCGCGATCGGCAAGGAAGGTCAGAACGCACGGCTCGCCGCGCGCCTGACCGGGTGGCGTATCGACATCCGGAGCGACGCCGCGCCGACCGAGGACGATCACTGAGTCGGCGTGCGCGAGCGGGCGACGTTCCGAACCGGACCGAATCCGCGTTAGACTGTGACACGGCTCGACACGCGTTGTCCGACGACACCGCGTCCGCACCTGCTGGACCGGTGCGTACGTGCGTAGGATGCAGACAGCGCGAGTCGCCTTCCGCCTTGGTGCGGATCGTCGCCGGCGTCTCCGACACCGGCACGATCAGCGCCGTGGTCGATCATCGCCGCAGACTGCCCGGCCGGGGTGCATGGTTGCATCCCGACGCGAACTGTCTGCAGCAGGCGGAGCGACGTCGAGCCTTCGGGCGTGCCTTGCGTGTGACCGGTCCGCTGGACCTGTCCGCGCTTGCCCGGGAGCTCGCACCGTGACGGTGCGAGCCACCCTCGATCGACCGGCCGAACGGTCGCGGCACCTCGCCGCGCCACGAGGAGAACAGGTACACGAATTCATGAGCACACCGTGAAGCACCGACGATGAACATCGTTTCGAGATAACCCGAGGTCGTGCGGGCGCCTGCCATAGGAGCCGCGCTCGACCTCTCAGTGAGGAGAGCAGTGGCAGGCAAGGCCCGCGTGCACGAGTTGGCTAAAGAACTCGGTGTCACCAGCAAGGATCTACTCGCTCGGCTGAAAGAGCAGGGCGAGTTCGTGAAGTCGGCGTCGTCGACCGTGGAAGCACCGGTCGCGCGACGTCTCCGTGAGTCGTACCCGTCCGCGTCCGGCGACGCGGCACCGTCCACCGGCACCCGTCCGTCCGGAAACGGCGCAGGCCCGAAGCCGGGCGGCCCCCGCCCCGGTCCGAAGCCCGCTCCGGCCGCCCCCGAGGCACCGGCTGCAGCAGCACCCGAGGCGCCCGCCGCGCAGGCTCCGGCCCCGTCGGCGCCCGCCGCCCCGGCACCCGCTGCCCCGGCTCCGACACCCGCAGCACCGGCCGCTCCCGCGGCACCGGCTGCTCCTGCGGCCCCCGCCCCCGAGGCACCCGCAGCGTCGGCACCCGCCGCGCCCGCCGCTCCCGGCCCCAAGCCGGGACCGAAGGCACCGCGCGTCGGCAACAACCCCTACTCGTCCGCACCTGTCGAGCGCCCCGCGCCGCGTCCCGCACCGGGACAGGCGGGTCCTCGACCCGGTGCCCCGCGCCCGGCTCCGGGCCAGGGCGGACCGCGTCCGGCCGGCGGCGCACCCGCTCAGGGCGGAGCAGGTCGTCCCCCCGCAGGTCAGGGTGGACCGCGTCCCGGTGGGCCGCGTCCCAATCCCGGCTCGATGCCTCCTCGCCCGAACCCCGGCGCCATGCCGAGCCGTTCGGCTCGTCCGGCTCCCGCAGCGGGTGGCCGTCCGGGTCGCCCCGGCGGCGCACCGGGCGGTCGTCCCGGTGGTGCCGGTGGCGGCGGCTACCGCGGTGGCGGCGGCGGAGCTCCCGGGGCTCCCGGTGCCGGCGCACCTGCCGGTGGCGGCTTCCGTGGTCGTCCCGGCGGCGGTGGCCGTCCGGGCCAGCGCGGTGCCGCGGCAGGCGCGTTCGGTCGTCCCGGCGGCGCCGTCCGTCGTGGCCGCAAGTCGAAGCGGGCGAAGCGCGCCGAGTACGAATCGATGCAGGCCCCCGCAGTCGGTGGCGTGCGGTTGCCCCGTGGCAACGGTGAGACCATCCGTCTCGCCCGCGGCGCGTCGCTCTCGGATTTCGCGGACAAGATCGATGCCAATCCCGCGGCTCTGGTCCAGGCGCTGTTCAACCTCGGCGAGATGGTGACAGCGACTCAGTCGGTCAACGACGAGACGCTCGAACTGCTCGGCGGCGAGATGAACTACGTCGTCCAGGTCGTGAGCCCCGAGGACGAGGACCGCGAACTGCTGAACTCGTTCGACCTCACCTACGGCGAGGACGAGGGCGGCGAGGACGAGCTCGAACAGCGTCCCCCCGTGGTCACCGTCATGGGTCACGTCGACCACGGCAAGACGCGACTGCTGGACTCGATCCGTAACGCCACCGTGCGTGAGGGCGAGGCCGGTGGCATCACGCAGCACATCGGTGCCTACCAGGTCCTCACGGAGCTCGAGGGCAACGAGCGTCTGGTCACCTTCATCGACACCCCCGGTCACGAGGCCTTCACGGCCATGCGTGCCCGTGGTGCGAAGGCCACCGACCTCGCGATCCTCGTGGTCGCGGCCGACGACGGCGTCATGCCGCAGACGGTCGAGGCGATCAACCACGCCCAGGCAGCAGACGTGCCGATCGTGGTCGCGGTCAACAAGATCGACAAGGAAGGCGCGAACCCGGACAAGATCCGGCAGCAGCTGACCGAGTACGGCCTCATCGCCGAGGAGTACGGCGGCGACACGATGTTCGTCGACATCTCGGCCAAGCAGGGCACCAACATCGATGCCCTTCTCGAGGCAGTGCTGTTGACGGCCGACGCGGCGCTCGACCTGCGCGCCAACCCGGACATGGACGCACAGGGTGTCGCCATCGAGGCGCACCTCGACCGTGGTCGCGGACCGGTGGCCACCGTGCTCATCGCTCGCGGAACCCTGCGTGTCGGCGACTCGATCGTCGCCGGCGATGCCTACGGCCGCGTCCGTCGCATGGTCGACGAGCACGGCGAGGACGTCATCGAGGCGCTCCCGTCGCGTCCCGTCCAGGTCATCGGCTTCACGTCGGTGCCGGGTGCCGGTGACAACCTGCTCGTCGTCGACGAGGACCGCATCGCCCGTCAGATCGCGGACCGCCGCAACGCTCGCAAGCGCAACGCGCTGGCAGCGAAGTCGCGCAAGCGGATCAGCCTCGACGATCTCGACGCCGCACTGAAGGAGACGTCGCAGCTCAACCTGATCCTGAAGGGCGACAACTCCGGCACCGTGGAGGCCTTGGAAGAGGCGCTCGTCGGTATCGCGATCGACGACGAGGTCGAACTGCGCGTCATCGACCGCGGCGTCGGTGGTGTCACCGAGACCAACGTCAACCTGGCGTCGGCGTCCAACGCGATCATCATCGGCTTCAACGTCCGTGCCGAGGGCAAGGCGACGGAACTGGCGAACCGCGAGGGCGTGGACATCCGGTACTACTCGGTGATCTACCAGGCGATCGACGAGATCGAGAAGGCCCTCAAGGGTCTGCTCAAGCCGGTCTACGAAGAGGTCACGCTGGGCCAGGCCGAGATCCGCGCTCTGTTCCGTTCCTCGAAGGTCGGAAACATCGCCGGTTGCCTCGTCACCTCGGGTCTGGTGCGCCGCAACGCGAAGGCTCGACTGCTGCGTGACAACAACGTGGTCGCCGAGCTCGTCACCATCTCGTCGCTCCGGCGCGAGAAGGAGGACGCCACCGAGGTCCGCGAGGGCTACGAGTGTGGTCTGACGGTGACGTACTCCGACATCAAGGTCGGAGACGTCGTGGAGGCGTACGAGCTTCGCGAGAAGCCGCGCGACTGATCGACGAGAACGTACGGGTGTGGCCCGCGGCATGTCCGCGGGCCACACCCGTTCGTCGAAGACGGTGTCCGACCCTGCTATCGATGAGGTGCTCGTGTTTCTCGGTGCTCTCGAACTCGACATCCTGCTCGGCGACGTACATTCGCTGAAGGAGAAACGTTCGGTGATCAAGCCCGTCGTCGCTGCCCTGCAGCGCTTCGGTGTGTCGGCCGCCGAGACCGGGGAACAGGAGCGTTACCGTCGTTCGATGGTGGGTGTCGCCATCGCCACCGGGGACGTCGCCCACCTGCACGAGGTACTCGACTCGTGCGAGCGACACGTGGCCGAGAGGCCGGAACTACAACTACTCGCAGTTCGGCGCCGAGTGTTCGGGCCCGAGGACTGATGGACGAAGGAGACGCATCGTGGTGGACCAAGCCCGCGCTCGTAAACTGGCCAAGCGCATCGGTGCGATCGTCGCGACGGCCATCGATCACGAGATCAAGGATCCGCGGCTGTCGTTCGTGACGGTCACCGACACCAAGGTGACCCCGGACCTGCACGACGCCACCGTCTACTACACCGTGCGCGGCGAGACACTCGACGCGGAACCCGATTTCCAGGCCGCCGCACTGGGTCTGGAGAAGGCCAAGGGCGCTCTGCGCACCAAGGTCGGTGCCGGTACCGGTGTGCGCTTCACCCCGACGCTGACCTTCCGTGCGGACACGGTGCCCGACACCGCGCGCCACATGGAGGAACTGCTCGAGCGTGCCCGCCAGATCGACGACAAGGTGGCTCAGGCCGCTGCGGGGGCGCAGCCCGCCGGTGATCCGGATCCGTACAAGGTGCCCCGAAGCGACACCGACGAGCTCTGAGACCCCGGTGACCGACACGCTGCGCGCAGACATGCAGAAGGCCGTCCGTCTTCTCGAGGACGCCCGGACGGTGACTCTGCTGTGCCACGTGCAACCCGACGCCGACACCATCGGCAGCGCGCTCGCCCTGGCCATCGCGCTCTCGCGACGCGGCGCGCAGCCGACCGTGTCGTTCGCGGCGCCCGCCTCGTTGCCCGAATCGATGATCGGCCTGCCGGGAGCAGAGTTCCTGGTGCCGCCCGCCGAGGTCCCGACGGACGCGGATCTGGTGGTCACCGTGGACGCCGGCAGTCGAGGCAGGCTCGGGTCACTCGGTGACCGGTTGGACGGCGCCGTGTCCCTGGTCGTCGACCATCACCGGTCCAACACCTTCTACGGCACGCATCACGTGATCGACGCGAGCGCGGAGTCCACCACCGCGGTGGTCGCCGTGCTGTTCGACGAGTGGGGCGTCGAGATCGACCGGGACCTCGCGCACTGCCTGTTCGCCGGCCTCGTGACCGACACCGGATCGTTCCGCTGGGTCCGGCCGGGCTCCCACCTGCTGGCCGAGCGACTTCTCGCGACCGGGATCGACGGCGCCGCCATCTCGCGTCGCCTGCTCGACACGCATCCCTTCGCCTGGTTGCCGATGCTGGGTGCCGTCCTGGGCTCGGCCCGCCTGGTGCCGGACGCGGCCGGTTCCCGTGGGCTCGTCTACGCGATCGTGCGACTCGAGGACTCGCGCGGACTGCGTCCCGAGGAGATCGAGAGCGTCGTGGACATCGTGCGCACCACTGCGGAGGCCGAGGTGGCCGCAGTGTTCAAGCAGAACGAGGCGGGCTGGGCCGTGTCGTTGCGCGCGAAGAGCGCCGTCGACGTCTCCGTCGTGGCCTCCGCGCTCGGTGGGGGCGGCCACAAGTTCTCCGCCGGCTACACCGCGACGGGCGCGATCGAGGACAACGTCGACGCCCTGGTCGCCGCGCTCGGGTGACCGACCGCTCCGCCGTGGACGGGCGGGTGTCCGCCCGCACCCTGTTCGGCCTCGCGTTCCCCGCGCTCGGCGTCCTCGTGGCCGAGCCGCTGTACCTGCTCTTCGACTCCGCCGTCGTGGGTCGACTCGGTGCGCTCCCGCTCGCGGGTCTGGCCGTCGGTGGCCTCGTTCTCGCCCAGGTCAGCACGCAGCTGACGTTCCTCTCCTACGGGACGACCGCTCGCGCGGCCCGGTTGCACGGTGCCGGCCGGGACGACGACGCTCGCAACGAGGGTGTCCAGGCCACGTGGCTCGCAGTGGTGCTGGGCCTCCTGCTGATCCTGGTGGTCCAGCTCTTCGCGAACCCGATCCTGTCGGTGTTGGGCGGCGGGGGAGAGATCACCGCCGAGGCCACCACGTGGCTCCGGGTCGGCGTGCTCGGCACCCCGTTGATCCTCGTCACGCTCGCCGGGAACGGGTGGATGCGCGGCGTGCAGGACACCGTGCGGCCGTTGCGGTACGTGGTGGCGGGGCTCGCGCTGTCGGCCGTGCTGTGCCCCGTCCTCGTGCACGGTCTGATCGGCGTTCCGGCATTGGGCCTCGTCGGATCCGCCGTGGCCAACGTGATCGGTCAGGCGGTTGCGGCGACGCTGTTCGTCTCCGCCCTGATGCGCGGGCCGCGGACCCGCTCGCTCCGGCCGGATCTCGCGATCATCCGCCGCCAACTCGTCCTCGGCCGGGATCTCGTGCTCCGCTCGTTCGCCTTCCAGGCCTGCTTCCTCTCCGCGGTGACCGTGGCGTCCCGCTTCGGCGCCGGTGCGGTCGGGGCTCACCAGGTGGTCCTGCAGTTGTGGAATCTCGTCGCGTTGATGCTGGACTCGTTGGCCATCGCCGCGCAGTCCCTGGTCGGCGCCGCGCTGGGAGCCGGCCGTGGCCGCGCCGCGTCGATGCTGGCCTCGCGGGTGACCGCGTGGTCCGTCGGTTTCGCCGTGGTGCTCGCCGGACTGTTCGCCGCTACCCACACGGTGATCCCGCCGCTCTTCACGTCCGACTCGTCGACCCTCACGAGCATCGACGGGATCTGGTGGTTGTTCGTCGCGCTCATCCCCGTCGCCGGCATCGTGTTCGCTCTCGACGGTGTGCTGCTCGGGGCCGGTGATGCCGCCTTCCTGCGGAACGCAACTCTCGCGAGCGCCGTCGTCGGATTCCTGCCGCTGATCTGGCTCGCGGCGATCCTCGACTGGGGGTTGCCGGGAATCTGGGTGGGCCTGATGGTGTTCGTCAGCCTGAGAGCGGTCTCCGTGGTCTGGCGGACCGCGTCGGGCGCCTGGATCAGAACGGGGACCGATACCGTCGGGAGCCGAACATCAACCGCAGAAGGGTCGTGAGTGTGCCAGCCAAGTTGTGGGCCGTCAGCGACATCCACGTCGGTCACAAGGGCAACCGGCCCGTCACCGAGGCCATCGAACCGGAGAGCCCCGAGGACTGGCTGATCGTCGCCGGAGACGTGTCGGAGAAGACGGACGACATCCGCTGGGCGCTCGCCGAGCTGAAGTCCAAGTTCGACACCGTGATCTGGGTGCCGGGAAACCACGAGCTGTGGACCACGGTCAAGGATCCCGTGCAGATGCACGGTGAGGCGCGCTACGACTACCTGGTCACGATGTGCCGCGAACTGGGTGTGCTGACGCCCGAGGACCCGTTCCCGGTGTGGGAGGGGGAGGTCGGGCAGGCCGGAGGCCGGTCGGGATATTCGGGCCCTGTCACGCTGGTGCCGATGTTCGTGTTGTACGACTACTCGTTCCTGCCCGCGGGCACCACGAACAAGCTCGACGGTCTGGCGCTGGCGCGCAGCCGCAACGTGGTGGCCACCGACGAGTTCCTCATCACCCCGACGCCCTACGCGTCCCTCGACGCGTGGTGCGCGGCGCGGCTGGCGATCACCGAGAAGCGGTTGGCCGAGGTGGACACCTCGATCCCGACGGTGCTGATCAACCACTGGCCGCTGGTGCGGCAGCCCACCGAGGTGCTGTTCTATCCCGAGTTCGCCCTCTGGTGCGGAACCACGGCGACCAAGGACTGGCACACCCGCTACAACGCCCTGTGTGCGGTCTACGGCCACCTCCACATCCCACGGACGACGTACTACGACGGCGTCCGGTTCGAGGAGGTGTCGGTGGGCTACCCGCGCGAGTGGAAACGCCGCGGACTCCCGGATCAGGTGCTGCGACAGATCCTTCCGGTCCCCGAGTACCCGCCGGGATCGTTGAACAAGTTCGGCGGCCACTTCACGGTCACGCCGGAGATGGAAGCGGAAGTGGAGAAGATGCGAGCGGAGAAGCGACTGTGACGACGGCACGAGAGACCTCCCTGCTCGGCGGGCTGCTCGCGCGCGGCGTCGTCGCCGAGGAGCTGTTCGAGGATCCGCCCGGTCTCACCCCGCACCCCCGCGAGGCGCATCTCGTGGAGAAGGCCGTCGACAAGCGCAAGCGCGAGTTCACCTCGGCGCGGCACTGCGCCCGACTCGCGATGGGTCGGCTCGGACTCGAGCCCGGTCCGATCCTGCGCGGCGAGATGGGATCGCCGGTGTGGCCGGGCGGCGTCGTCGGCTCGCTCACGCACTGCGACGGCTATCGCGCCGCCGCCGTGGGCTACGCGTTGCAGGTCCGCTCGGTGGGCATCGACGCGGAACCGCACGAACCGCTGCCGGACGGCGTGCTGAAAGCCGTGAGCATCGAGGCCGAGCGTGAGGTCCTGGCCACCCGCACCGACGACGAGGTGCAGTGGGACAAACTGCTGTTCTGCGCGAAGGAGGCGACGTACAAGGCCTGGTACCCGCTGACAGGGCGGTGGCTCGGATTCGAGGACGCGCACATCACCTTCGAGCGTGATCCCGACTCGGCGGGACGCTCGACCATCACCGGTACCTTCCGCTCCCGGCTGCTGGTCCCCGGCGACACCACCAGCGGCGCACCGCTCACGTCCTTCGACGGGCGCTGGGCCGTCTCCGACGGCCTCGTCGTCACTGCGATCACGGTCTTCTGACGGCCGGCCTCCGGCCTACCCGCCTTTCTGACGGCCGGCCTCCGGCCTTCCCGCCTTTCGGACGGCCGGCCTCCGGCCTTCCCGCCTTTCGGACGGCCGGCCTCCGGCCTTTGCGCGCATCTGACAGACTTCTCCCTCGTGCCAGCTCACCCCAAACCCCCCACAGGACTCGACGGCGCCGGACTTCTGGTGGTGGACAAGAGTGGCGGAGTCACCAGCCACGACGTGGTCTCCGCCTGTCGCAAGGCCTTGAAGACGCGCCGCGTAGGACACGCCGGCACGCTCGATCCCATGGCGACGGGGGTGCTGGTACTCGGTGTCGAGCGGGCGACCAAGATGCTGGGTCTGCTGTCGCTGACCACCAAGGAGTACACCGCGACCATCCGCCTCGGTGCCGCCACCACCACCGACGACGCCGAGGGCGACACGGTGTCGACGGCGGACGCGAGTGGGGTGACGGACTCCGGGATCGACGACGCCGTCGCCGCGCTGACCGGGAAGATCAGTCAGGTCCCGTCGAGTGTCAGCGCCATCAAGGTGGACGGCAAGCGTGCCCACGCTCTCGTTCGGGAGGGCGAGGACGTCGTGCTCGAACCGCGCACTGTCACCGTCTCCCGCTTCGACGTCCTGGAGCGTCGCCGGGGGAGCGATGTGATCGATCTGGACGTGCACGTGGAGTGCTCGTCCGGAACCTACGTGCGGGCGCTCGCGCGCGACCTCGGCGCGGCCCTGGGCGTCGGCGGTCACCTGACCGCGTTGCGGCGCACCCGAGTCGGACCGTTCACGCTGGAACACGCCCGCACCCTCGACGAGCTGCGGGACGACCCGCGCGTGAGCCTCGACATCGATGCCGCCGCCCGCACGGCGTTCCCGCACCGGACGGTCACGTCGGACGAGGCCGAGTCGTTGAGCCAGGGACGCTGGCTCGACCCGATCGGGTTGCCCGGCATCTATGCGGCACTGGACGAGGACGGCCACACCATCGCCCTGGTGCAGGAACGCGGCAAGCGGGCGAGCACCGTGATGGTCGTGCGGCCGGCCACGCTGCGACCCTGAGCTCGGACGTCAGTCCGTCGTCATCCAGATCGCCTCCGCGGCAACGTGACCGAGGTCCAGGACCGTGTCGGCCACCTGCACGGACACGGTCCCGGCGAAGTCACGGCGCTCGACCATCGTGATCGACAGGTCGAGGGTGATGCCGAGGGAATCGAAGTACCGCAACATGTCCGGATCCGAGTCGGAGATGCGGGTGACGTGGCCCCTCTGGCCCGCGACGAAATCGCTGAGAGGCACCGCCGGCGGCGCCGGAATGGTGCCGTCGATGGTGGGAATGGGATCACCGTGCGGGTCGCGCGACGGTCGACCGAGCTTGGCGTCGATGCGCTCGACGAGCAGGTCCGACACCGCGTGTTCGAGCACCTCGGCCTCGTCGTGCACCTCGTCCCAGCCGTAGCCCATCTCCTCGACCAGCCAGGTCTCGATCAGCCGATGCCTGCGGACCATGCCGATGGCGGCGCGGCGCCCGGCCTCGGTGAGCGTGATGGACCCGTAGCGGGCGTGGTCGACCAGGCCCTGATCGGCGAGTTTGCGTACCGCCTCGGAGACCGTGGACGGCGAGACGCACATCCGGGAGGCGAGCATCTTGGTGCTCACCGGCTCGTCGGAGTACTCGCTCGCGGTCCAGATGACCTTGAGGTAGTCCTGCGCGACGGTGGAGAGGGCAGGGGCTGGCACGCCGACAGCTTAGCCGTCGGTGCGCCCGACGTGACCGGTCGATCGTCGGCCCGTAGGCTCCAGGTCGTGGAGAGATGGCGAGGTCTCGACGATGTCCCGGCCGACTGGGGCAGATGTGTTCTGACGATCGGCGTGTTCGACGGCGTACACCGCGGCCACGCCCAATTGATCGACCGCGCCGTGACATCGGCTGCGGCACGCGGAGTGCCGAGCGTGCTCATGACCTTCGATCCCCACCCGATGGAAGTGGTGCGTCCGGGTAGTCACCCGGCCCAGCTGACCACCCTCACCCGGCGCGCCGAACTGGCGGAGGAGCTGGGCATCGACGTCTTCTGCGTCATGCCCTTCACACCCGAGTTCATGAAGCTCACCCCCGATCGCTACATCCACGACATTCTCGTCGAACGGCTGCACGCCGCCGAGGTGGTGGTGGGGGAGAACTTCACGTTCGGCAAGAAGGCCGCCGGCAACGTCGACATGCTCCGGTCCGCCGGCACGCGGTTCGGGTTCGCGGTCGACGGTGTCACGCTCCTGGCCGAGGAGTCGGTCACGTTCTCCTCCACCTACATTCGCGCGTGCGTCGACGCCGGTGACGTCGCGGCCGCCGCCGACGCGCTCGGGCGACCCCACCGAGTCGAGGGCGTGGTGGTGCACGGTGACGGCCGTGGCCGCACCATCGGCTACCCCACGGCCAACGTCAAGCCGCCCATGCACGCCGCCATCCCGGCGGACGGGGTGTACGCATCGTGGTTCACGGTGCTCGGTCCCGGTCCGATCATGGGTACCGTGACTCCCGGAAAGCGTTGCCGCGCAGCGGTGTCGGTGGGGACGAACCCGACCTTCTCCGGACGCACCCGCACCGTGGAGGCGTTCGTCCTGGACGGCGACGCCGATCTCTACGGGCAGCACGTCGCGGTGGACTTCGTCGAGCGTCTGCGCGGCATGGAGACGTTCGCCTCGGTGGACGAGCTGATCGCGCAGATGGATCTCGACGTCGACCGCGCCCGTGACATCCTCGCTGCCCTGGAGGCCTGAATCCGACGTGTCGTTCGCAAGTACGACGCTGAGGTAGGATCGACGACTGTTGTTCGCTGCGGTCCGCGGCGGCTGCAACACCGCGCCCTCGGGTGCGGCACCATCCACGCGCGGACGGCACTGCATCAGGAGTTTCACTGTGGCTTTGACCACCGAACAGAAGAAGCAGATCCTCGGCGAGTACGGCGTCCACGAGACGGACACCGGATCGCCGGAAGCGCAGGTGGCCATGCTCACCAAGCGCATCCAGGATCTCACCGAGCACCTCAAGGTGCACAAGCACGATCACCACTCGCGTCGCGGCCTGCTGCTGCTCGTGGGTCGTCGTCGTCGTCTGCTCAAGTACGTGCAGAAGGTCGACGTCGCGCGGTACCGCTCGCTGATCGAGCGTCTGGGACTGCGTCGATAATTTCCGTCATGGTTCACGCGATCGCGCCGGCGAGGCAGCCCACGGCTGTTCCTCGTCGGCCGTTCGTCGTGGACCGGTAGTGTCACACCAGTACTCCCTTTCCGGGAGTACGGAGCACCACAGGTAGGCCGCCGACTCGGCGGTGAGCACCATCAGCCGTTCGTCCCCGACACACGTCGCGGTGTCGGTCTTCGGTAGTGGTCTCTCGGTTTCCGGACGCGCGAACGCGACCCGGCCCGGGGGACTTCGATCGTGGGCCGCCTCCGCTCGCACGTCGACTCGGGGACGCCGCACCGAACCACCGGGTTCGGGTGCGCGCCCGGGTGGGCACGGCGAAGACGAGAGGACGAGAAGACTTCCATGTCAGAGACCACCACGAACACCGCAGCGGCCACCGAGGTCGACGAAGGCGTGTTCGAGACCACCGCCGTCATCGACAACGGGTCGTACGGCACCCGCACCATCCGCTTCGAGACCGGCCGGCTGGCCAAGCAGGCCGCCGGCGCCGTCGTCGCGTACCTGGACGACGAGACCATGCTGCTCTCGGCCACCAGCGCCTCGAAGCACCCCAAGGATCACTTCGACTTCTTCCCGCTCACGGTGGACGTCGAGGAGCGGATGTACGCCGCCGGCCGTATCCCCGGATCGTTCTTCCGTCGTGAGGGACGCCCCAGCACCGACGCCATCCTGACCTGTCGCCTGATCGACCGGCCGCTGCGTCCGACGTTCGTGGACGGACTGCGCAACGAGATCCAGGTCGTCATCACCGTGATGAGCCTCGATCCCAAGGACCTGTACGACGTCGTGGCCATCAACGCCGCGTCGGCGTCCACCCAGCTCGCGGGCCTGCCGTTCTCCGGCCCCATCGGCGGCGTCCGTGTCGCTCTGATCGACAAGCAGTGGGTCGCGTTCCCCACCAACGAGCAGCTCGAGAAGGCCGTGTTCAACATGGTCGTCGCCGGCCGCGTCGTCTCGGGCACCGGCGCGGACGCCGACGTCGCGATCATGATGGTCGAGGCCGAGGCGACCGAGAAGGTCATCGCCCTCATCGAGGACGGCGCGCAGGCGCCCACCGAGGCCATCGTGGCCGAGGGCCTCGAGGCCGCCAAGCCGTTCATCGCATCGCTGTGCGAGGCGCAGAAGCAGCTCGCCACGGCGGCCGCCAAGCCCACCGGCGACTTCCCGCTCTTCCCCGCGTACCAGTCCGACGTGTTCGAGGCTGTCGAGGGTGCGGCGCAGATCCCGCTGAACGAGGCACTCACCATCGCCGGCAAGACCGAGCGTGAGAGCAAGCTCGACGAGGTCAAGAACCAGATCCTGACGAGCGTGGGCGACCGGTTCGAGGGCCGCGAGAAGGAGATCGGCGCAGCGTTCCGCTCGTTGACCAAGAAGCTCGTGCGTCAGCGCATCCTGCGCGACCAGTTCCGCATCGACGGCCGCGGCATCACGGACATCCGTGAGCTCTCCGCCGAGGTCGCCGTCATCCCCCGCGCCCACGGCAGCGCGTTGTTCGAGCGCGGCGAGACCCAGATCCTGGGCGTCACCACTCTCGACATGGTCAAGATGGCCCAGCAGATCGACTCGCTCGGACCCGAGACCAGTAAGCGCTACATGCATCACTACAACTTCCCGCCGTACTCCACCGGCGAGACCGGACGCGTCGGGTCGCCGAAGCGTCGCGAGATCGGCCACGGAGCCCTCGCGGAGCGCGCGTTGCTCCCCGTGCTGCCCAGCCAGGAGGAGTTCCCCTACGCCATCCGTCAGGTCTCGGAGGCGCTCAGCTCGAACGGCTCCACGTCGATGGGCTCGGTCTGTGCGTCGACCCTGGGCATGCTCAACGCCGGTGTGCCGCTGAAGGCACCGGTCGCCGGCATCGCCATGGGTCTGGTCTCCGACCAGGTCGACGGCGAGACCCGCTACGTCGCCCTCACCGACATCCTCGGTGCGGAGGACGCGTTCGGCGACATGGACTTCAAGGTCGCCGGCACCCGCGAGTTCGTCACCGCTCTGCAGCTGGACACGAAGCTCGACGGCATCCCGTCGCAGGTTCTGGCCGGTGCGCTGTCGCAGGCCAAGGACGCGCGCGTCACGATCCTCGACGTCATGGCCGAGGCCATCGACGCCCCGGACGAGATGAGCCCGTACGCGCCGCGCGTCACCGCGATCAAGGTCCCCGTGGACAAGATCGGCGAGGTCATCGGGCCCAAGGGCAAGATGATCAACTCGATCACCGAGCAGACCGGCGCCAACATCTCGATCGAGGATGACGGCACCGTCTACGTCGGTGCTGCGGACGGCCCGTCCGCACAGGCCGCGATCGACATGATCAACGCCATCGCGAACCCGCAGCTGCCCAAGGTCGGCGAGCGGTTCCTCGGAACCGTCGTCAAGACCACGGCATTCGGCGCGTTCGTCTCGCTGCTCCCGGGCCGCGACGGCCTGGTGCACATCTCCAAGCTGGGCAGCGGCAAGCGCATCAACAAGGTCGAGGACGTCGTCAGCGTCGGATCGAAGCTCCGCGTGGAGATCGCCGACATCGACAACCGCGGCAAGATCAGCCTCGTCCCGGTCGAGGACGACGCGGCAGCCGCCGCGCCGGCCGACGATCAGGTCGCCACCTCCGACGAGGTCAGCGCTGAGTAAGAAGTACACGAACGCGGCGGCGCGGTCTGCGGAGCTCTCGGGCTCCCGGCCGCGCCGCCGTGTGCGTACACCCGAACCGTCCGGCGTCCGCCGCACGGTGTTGCCGGGCGGCGTCCGCGTCGTCACGGAGTTCGTTCCCGGCGTGCGGTCCGCCTCGGTCGGCGTCTGGGTCGCTGTCGGTTCGCGCGACGAGGGCCGCACGGTCGCCGGTGCCGCGCACTTCCTCGAGCACCTGCTGTTCAAGGCCACGCCCACCCGCACGGCTCTGGACATCGCGCAGGTCATGGACGGTGTCGGCGGTGAGCTCAACGCCTTCACGTCCAAGGAGCACACGTGCTTCTACGCGCACGTGCTCGACGAGGACCTGCACCTCGGACTCGACCTGGTGGCGGACGTGGTGCTCCGCGGTCGCTGCCGTGCCGAGGACGTCGATGTCGAGCGGCAGGTGGTGCTCGAGGAGATCTCGATGCGCGACGACGATCCCGAGGATCTGCTCGGTGACGCGTTCCTGACCGCGCTGTTCGGCGATCATCCGATCGGCCGTCCCGTCATCGGCTCGGTGGAGTCCATCGAGGCCATGACGCGGAATCAACTGCACTCGTTCCACACTCGGCGCTACACCCCGCCGCGCATGGTGGTGGCGGTCGCCGGCAACGTCGACCACGACGACGTGGTGGCGGGGGTCCGCCGCAGTTTCGCCGACCGCATCGCCGGTGCCGCAGAACCGGCACCGCGGCGCGGGGGAGCCGGTCGCATCACCACGCGTCCGGCTCTGAGCCTGACGACGCGGGACAGTGAACAGGCGCACCTGTGCCTGGGGGTGCGGGCGTTCGGACGCCACGAGGGTCACCGCTGGGCACTCTCGGTCCTCAACACCGCCATCGGTGGTGGGCTCAGTTCACGCCTGTTCCAGGAGATCCGGGAAGAACGCGGTCTCGCCTACTCGGTCTACTCGTCCGTCGACACGTTCTCCGACACGGGCGCGTTCTCGGTGTACGCCGGATGCCAGCCCGAGAATCTCGGGGAGGTCACCTCGGTGATCCGCGACGTGCTCGCGTCCGTGGCCACCGATGGCATCACCGACGCGGAGTGCGCTCGCGCCAAAGGATCCATGCGCGGCGGACTGGTTCTGGGACTGGAGGATTCGGGTTCGAGGATGAACCGGATCGGTCGCAGCGAGCTCAACTACGGCGACCACAGGTCGGTCGAGGAGACACTCGCGCGCATCGATCAGGTGACCAACGACGAGGTCCGCGACGTAGCCCGGACCCTGCTGGCGCGGCCCATGGCGGCTGCGGTGGTCGGGCCGTTCTCGAAGGTGACGAAGCTCCCGGCCTCCGTACGCGGAGCCGTGGCCGGGAGCTGAGGCGTCTCAGGCCAGGTGAACGGTGGCCATCGCCTTGTGGCCGAGGATTCGTTTGCCGTTGTAGCGGGCGTCGATCGAGACCACGGCGGTACGGGTGGCCTCGTCCTTCGACTTCACGGCGCCGTTGATCACGATCTCCGACTTGGTCACCGGGTTCACCATGACAGGGCTGGTGAAGCGCACGGTGCAGTCCTTCAGGGCACCCGGATCGCCGAGCCACTCGGACACGAAACCGGTCCCGAGGCCCATGGTGAGCATGCCGTGCGCGACGACGGTGTCGAGATCGAGCAACGAGGCGAAGTGGTCGCTCCAGTGCACGGGGTTGTTGTCGCCGACCACGCCCGCGTAATTCACGAGATCGCCGCGCGAGAGCAGCACCGTCCTGGTGGGCAACGCGTCGCCCACCGCCACGTCCTCGAAGCGCCGCCGGGCATGACCGGTGTGCGGTACGACGACGGGCGGGGCGTAGACCGTCTCGAGGTCGTCCCCGCCGGGATTGACGTCGACCACCTCGTCGGACGTGGACAGCGTGAACATGCCGTTCATGACCATGCCGCGCGCGACGTCCGCGATGGTGCCGTCGCCGTCCCCGTCGTCGGCGCGGCCGATGAGCAGGGTGGTGTAGGTGATCTGGGCCAGCTCGTTGCGCTGGTTGGTGATGACGGTCTTGGTCACCATCATGTCGCGGCCGACGACCTTGCGGAACGAGTCGAGCGAGACGTCGCACGTGAGCTGGTCCCCGGCCAGGATGGGCGCGTAGTACTCCGCGTGCTGATCGGTCTGCAGCATCCGACTGAGGTCGTATCCGGTGGCGATACGCTCGAGCAGCTTCTGCTGGGCGATGATGCCGACGAGCGAGAAGAACGTCGGCGGTGCCATCAGTGCCGGGTAGCCCACCTCCTGCGCGCCCTCCTCGGTCCAGTGCACCGGGTGGAAGTCACGGACCGCCTTGGCGTACTCACGTACCTTCTCGCGACCGACCTCGTAGTAGTCGTCGGCGCGGTAGTGGTAGCCCACCATGTCCAGCGCGTGCTGTGCCGGGTCGAACGTCGGATCGTTCGCGACGGCGTCGGTGGCCAGAATCTCGGCAGTCATGACCGCAACCTATCCCCGGCGACGAGCGCTGTGCAGTGGCAACGACGTTCTCCGGGTCGATCACAGAAAAGCGACCATGAGATTGTTATACGCACCCAATGCTGATCGGCATCCGGAGAATCAGGGTCCGAGGCTCTTCCTCATTCTGGTGAACGACCGGGCGTTGTTCACGGCCAGGACGGCGACAACCTCGTCGGCCCGCTCGTACACGGCGACGAAGGAGCCGGACTCCGGACCACCCTCCACGACGCGTACCGAGTCGGTGGACTGTCGACGGCCGGCGAACTGGATGCGGGAACCGTACTGGTCCGACCAGAAATACGGTACGCCGGACGGTACGGGCTGCGCCCCCACGACGGACCGTGCCACTCGCCGAGCCTGGGTGACCGCGTGCGACCAGTGCTCGCTGCGATGGTGGTCCTGCAACACCTCGTCGAACGCGCGAGCGCAGTCCCCGATGGCGTAGACGCCCGGCACGGTGGTGCGGCAGTGGGCGTCGGTGACGAAACCACCGTCGATGGCGAGACCGGACGCGGCCGCCCACTCCGTGTTGGGGATCGAACCGATCCCGATCACCACCACGTCGGCGGGCAGGACGCTGCCGTCCCCGAGCAGGACGGAGGTGACGGCCCCGTCGCGTCCCTCGAGAGAGTCGACGGCCGCGCCGAGGAGGAGGGCCACGCCGTTCGCACGATGCAGATCGACGCAGACCTCCGCCATGGTCAGACCGAGCGGGCCGGACAGGGGAGCGGTGGACGCCTCGACGATGGTGACCGCTATACCGAGGCCGGCTGCCGTGGATGCCACCTCGGCTCCGATGAAGCCCGCACCGATCACCACCATGGTGGTCGCCGTGGCCAGAGACGAGCGCAGAGCAGCGGCGTCGTCCAACGTGCGCAGCGTGTGGACGCCGCGGAGGTCGTCGGCGCCCAGCAGGGTCCTGGCACGCGCGCCGGTCGCGATGACGACGACGTCGGCGGTCAGCTCTCGCCCGTCCGCGAGTTCCACACTCCGACCGGTCATCCCGACGGCCGGTGTCCCGAGAAGCCAGTCGACGTCGAGCGCATCGGGTTCGGGAACGAGCCACGGGTCCGGGGCCGACCCCTGCAGGAAGGCTTTGGAGAGGGGCGGGCGGTCGTACGGCGGATGGGGCTCGTCGCCGACGACGGTGACCCGTCCCGTGAACCCGTCCTCCCGGAGAGCGGTCGCGACGGTCGAGCCCGCGAGGGACGCCCCGACCACCAGGACGGAGTCCACTGTCTCCCGGTCCGACCCGTCGAGGGTCGTCACGAGCCGGGGAGGTCGAGCACGACCGCGCCGTCGACGACATGGACCGCATACGTCCGAACGGGGGTCTTCGCCGGTGTGCCGGAGGGGGCGCCGGTCCGCAGATCGAAGCACGACTCGTGGAGCGGACACTCGACCGCACAATTCTCCACCCATCCGTCGGCGAGCGAGGCGTCCTGGTGCGTACACGTGTCGTCGATCGCGAACAGGCCCTCCTCGGTGTGGAAGACGGAGATCGCGGTATGACCCGGCGGTGTCACGGTGGCGACCTCGCCGAGGGGGAGTGCCGATGCGGAACAGACGGCGACGCGATGAACGGTGTCCGGCATGATGCCTCCCGCAAGTGTGACGGTGTTGCGTCGATCGCAACGATGATCGATCTGCGCAACAGGATGCACCAGACGACGTACGACGTCAATCGCTGAACCGGTGTGTCGGACCACCGCGTGCCGGGTTGACAGCCCGGCCCCAGGCGCCGAGTCTGTGTTGCGTAATCCACCCGTCGTTGCGCTGATCGCAACAATCTCGAGGGGACGCTCGTGACACCTCGCATCGTCGTCATCGGTGCCGGCATCGTCGGCACCTCCCTGGCGGACGAACTGACCGCCCGCGGGTGGACGGACGTCGTCGTGCTGGACCAGGGGCCGCTGTTCTCCACCGGCGGATCCACCTCACATGCCCCCGGGCTGGTGTTCCAGACCAACCCCTCCCGCTCCATGGCCCACTTCGCCGCGTACACGGCCGACAAGTTCCGCGCACTCACACACGACGACGGGCCGTGCTTCGACACCCTCGGGGGTCTCGAGATCGCGACGACCGAGGCCCGGTGGACGGATCTGCAACGCAAGGCCGGGTGGGCGCGCTCGTGGGGCGTCGACGGGCGGCTCGTCGATGCCGCCGCCGCGGCCGCGCTGCACCCGCTCGTGGATCCGGACGTCGTGCTCGGCGCGTTCCACACTCGGACCGACGGTCTCGCCCGTGCGGTGCGAGCCGCGGAGATGCAGGCTCGTGCGGCGCAGGCGCGCGGGGCGGTGTTCCGGGGGGACAGCCCGGTGACCGAGATTCTCCATTCGGGTGGGCGCGTGACCGGAGTGCGGACCCCGCACGGCGACGTGCCGGCGGACATCGTCGTCTCGGCCGCGGGCTTCTGGGGTGCCGAGCTCGGACGCACAGTCGGACTCACGGTTCCTCTGGTCCCGATGGCGCACCAGTACGCCTACACCGGACAGATCGAGGCGCTGGTCGGCCGGAACGCCGGAGCATCGGACGCGAGTCTGCCGATTCTCCGTCATCAGGACGGCGACCTCTACTACCGGGAGCACGGGGATCGCCTCGGCATCGGTTACTACGGCCACGACCCGATGCCCGCGGACATGGGCGCGCTGTCGTGGGACGCGGACGGTGACGCGTCGTCCGTGGCGCCCGCACCGATGCCGTCGATGCTGCCGTTCACCGAGGACGATTTTGCACCGGCCTGGCGGGAGTCCGCGAGAGTGCTCCCGGCGCTGCGGGACTCGAAGGTCGAATCCGGGTTCAACGGCATCTTCTCCTTCACCCCCGACGGTCACTCGATCGTCGGGGAGCACCGGGATCTCGCCGGCTTCTGGGTGGCGGAGGCGGTGTGGGTGACGCACTCCGCCGGTATCGCGCGCGCCCTCGCCCAGACGCTGATCGACGGCGCCTCGGAGATCGACCTCCACGAGTCCGATCTTTATCGCTTCGAATCGGTCGAGCGCAGTCCCGCCTTCATCGCCGCGACCAGCGCGCAGGCGTTCGTGGAGGTGTACGACATCGTGCACCCCCGCCAGCAGCGCACGGCGTTGCGAGGACTGCGGCGCAGCCCGTTCCACGCCGCGGAGGTCGCCCTGGACGCCCGCTTCGTCCAGGGCGGAGGCTGGGAACGCCCCGCCTGGTACGAGAGCAACGCGGGGGAACTCGCGGCGCTCCTCGAGACCGGGTTCCATCTCCCGGTCCGCGACGAGTGGTCCACGCGTCACTTCTCCGACATCGCCGTGGCCGAGGCCGCGGTGACGCGGAGCCGGGTCGCGATGTACGACATGACACCGCTCACCCGGTACGACGTGGAGGGACCCGGCGCAGCCCATTTCCTGCAGCACCTCACCACCAACGACGTGGACACCGCGATCGGCCGTGTCACCTACACGCTGATGCTCGACGAGAGAGGCGGGATCCGCAGCGACCTCACGGTCGCGCGACTCGGCGCCGATCACTATCGCGTCGGAGCGAACGGTCCACTCGACCTCGATGCGATGCTGCGCCGCGCCAGGTCGGGAACGCCCGACGGTCCGGTGACGGTGCGGGACGTCACCGGAGCGACGTGTTGTGTCGGAGTGTGGGGCCCCCGTGCCCGCGCGATGGTGGCACCGCTGGCCGACGCGGACCTGGGACACAAGGCCTTCGGCTACTTCCGCGCGGTGCGGACGTACCTCGGTGCGATCCCCGTGATCATGATGCGGGTGTCGTACGTCGGCGAACTCGGGTGGGAGATCTACACCGACGCCGAGTACGGCGGCGCCCTGTGGGACCTGTTGTGGGAGGCCGGGTCCGACCACGGGGTGATCGCTGCCGGCCGGCTCGCGTTCGACAGCCTGCGACTCGAGAAGGGGTACCGCGCGTGGGGGCACGACATGACCTCCGAGGACACCCCGGCCGACGCGGGCGTCGAGTTCGCCGTCAAGGACGCCACGGACTTCGTCGGTCGGTCGGCCCTGGCCGCTCGGCCCGCGACGCGACGGCTGCGGACCCTCGTGTTCGACGACCCGGACGCCGTGGTGCTCGGGAAGGAGCCGGTCTCGATCGACGGCACCGTCGTCGGGTACGTCACGAGCGCGGGATGGTCGGCGACCCTCGGGCGGTGCGTCGCGTACGCCTGGCTTCCGCTGGACACCCCACTCGGCGCCGCGGTGTCGGTGACCTACTTCGCCGCCGCACTGGGTGCGACGGTGTCCGACGACGCGGTCGTCGATCCCGCCGGACAGCTGATCAGGAGATGAGCCACGTGAGCTACGACGTCATCGTCATCGGACTCGGCGGCATGGGCAGCGCCGCCGCCTTCCATCTGGCGGACCGCGGACAGCGGGTGCTGGGGCTCGAGAGGTTCACCCCCGCGCACGACAGGGGATCGAGCCACGGCGGATCGCGGATCATCCGGCAGTCCTACTTCGAGGACCCGGCCTACGTCCCGCTCCTCCTGCGGTCCTACGAACTGTGGGACGAACTGAGGAGCATGTCCGGGAAGGAGGTGCATCGGATCACCGGAGGACTGTTCCTCGGCCGCGAGAGCTCGATGACGTTCTCGGGCTCGCTGCTGGCGTCACGGCAATGGTCGCTGCCGCACGAGATCCTGGACGCCGCGCAGGTGCGCGAGGCGTTTCCCACCGTCGATCCCGACCCCGACGAGGTGGCGCTGTTCGAGGCCGCCGCCGGTTTCGCGCGGCCCGAACTCACCGTTCAGGCTCATCTCGACCTCGCCGAGAATCGCGGTGCGACACTGCAGTTCGGTGAGACGGTGCTCGGCTGGGAGGAGGCGGGGGACGGCGTCACCGTCACCACCGACAAGGGGACCTACACGGCGGGCCAGGTGGTGATCTGCCCCGGTGCCTGGGCGCCGCAGCTGCTCGAGCAGTTCGCGGTACCGATCGTCGTCGAGCGCCAGGTACTGCACTGGTTCGGCGCGAGCGCCGGTACCGCCGCGTACGAGAACAACCCGATCTTCATCCACGAGGCCGCGGACGGTATGCAGGACTACGGTTTCCCGGCGATCGACGGTCCCGACGGCGGCGTCAAGGTGGCCTTCTTCCGCAAGGGCATCGAGTGCACGCCGGACACCATCGACCGTACGGTGCACGCGCACGAGATCGAGGCGATGCAGACCCGGGTGCGGCAGACGGTGCCCGGCCTCGACGGGCCGAGCGTGCACTCCGCGACGTGCATGTACTCCAACACTCCGGACGAGCACTTCGTCATCGCGCGGCACCCCGACGCCACCAAGGTCACCGTCGCGTGCGGGTTCTCCGGCCACGGCTTCAAGTTCGTCCCCGTCGTCGGTGAGATCCTGGCCGACCTCGCGACCACCGGGACGACCGCGCACCCCATCACCCTCTTCGATCCCCGCCGATTGGTGACCGTATGACCAGCACCGCGCCCCGCACTCAGTCGTTGATCCCCACTCTTCCCGGATCCTGGTACACCAGCGCGGAGACGTTTCTGGCCGAGCAGGAGCACGTGTTCGAGACAATGTGGTTCTGCGCCGTCCGCAGTGCCGATCTCGCGGCACCCGGCGCTTTCCGCCGCGTCGACGTGGGCCGCGAGAGCGTGCTGGTGGTGCGCGGGCGTGACGGGGCTCTGCGCGCGTTCCTCAACGTGTGCCGTCACCGCGGCGCACAGATCTGTACTGAGGAGTCGGGCCAGGTCAAGCGTAATCTTCAGTGTCCGTACCACGCCTGGACGTACGGGCTGGACGGGAAGCTCGTGGCCGCTCCCGATCTGTCCGCGTTGTCGGACGGGTCCGGTGCCCCGCTCGACCGGACGGAGTGGGGTCTGATCCCCGTCGCGCTCCGGGAGTGGCTCGGCTATGCGTGGCTGTGCCTTGCGGACGAGCCGCCGTCCTTCGAGGACGAGGTGATCGGCGCGGTCACCGAGCGGCTCGGCGACCCGACGGCCATCGACCGGTACGACATGCCGTCTCTCGAACTCGGTCGCCGCGAGGTCTACGACGTGGCGGCCAACTGGAAGCTGATCGTCGAGAACTTCATGGAGTGCTATCACTGCGCCACGATCCACCCGGAGCTGACCGAGGTCCTCCCCGAGTTCGCGGACGGGCTCGCGGCCCAGTACTTCGTCGGCCACGGTGCGGAGTTCGGCGCGGAGATCGACGGATTCACCGTGGACGGGTCCGCGGGGTTCGGCGCCCTGCCGACGCTCTCGGAGGATCAGGACCGGCGGTACTACGCCATCACGATCAAGCCGACCGTCTTCGTCAACCTGGTTCCCGACCACGTGATCCTGCACCGCATGTACCCGGTGTCCGCGGACCGCACCGTCGTCGAGTGCGACTGGCTGTACACGCGGGACGTCGTCGCGTCCGGCCGCGACGTCAGCCGATCGGTCGAGTTGTTCCATCGCGTCAACGTGCAGGATTTCGACGCATGTGAGCGAACCCAACCGGCGATGAGCTCGCGGGCATACCGTGACGGTGGCGTTCTGGTGCCGGCCGAGCATCACATCGGGCTCTTCCACGACTGGCTGGCGGAACGCCTGCGGGAGGACGGGCGCCTGCAGGGGTGACCGATCGGTGAGAGGGTGGGGCAGTGAATCAACAGACCGGGCACGACGTCGATCCGACACTGTTCGAGCGAGTTCTCCTCATCGGGGGTGAGTGGGTCCCCGCCACCTCGGGGGAGACCCGAGACTGCATCGACCCCGCGAACGGTCGCGTCCTGGTGTCGGTCGACGAGGCCTCGCCGGACGACGCCCGCGCCGCCGTCGCCGCGGCCCGTGCCACCTTCGACAGCGGCGACTGGCCCGCCACCCCGGTCGCGGAACGCTGTGCGGTGCTCGACCGCGTGGCGGATCTTTTGCAGCGCGACAAGGAGCGACTGTCGGTCATCGAGACCCTCGACACCGGGAAGACGTTGGCGGAGAGCCGCATCGACATCGACGACGTCACCTCGGTGTTCCGGTACTACGCTCAGCTCGCCGCCGTCTCGAGCGATCGTCTCGTCGACGTGGGCAATCCTGCGGTCATCTCGCGCGTGGTGCACGAGCCGATCGGTGTCTGCGTGATGATCGCGCCCTGGAACTACCCTCTGCTGCAGATCTCGTGGAAGATCGCGCCTGCGCTGGCTGCCGGCTGCACGATGGTGCTCAAGCCGAGCGAGGTCACCCCGCTGAGCACCATCGCGTTCACCCGTCTGCTGGAGGAAGCGGGGGTGCCGGACGGTGTCGTCAATCTGCTGCAGGGCAGCGGCGCGACCATCGGGCCGGCGCTCACGGACAATCCGGACGTCGACTTCGTGTCGTTCACCGGTGGACTGGCGACCGGCAGCGCGATCCTCGCGAGTGCCGCGCCGCACGTGACCAAGGTGGCGGTGGAACTCGGGGGCAAGAATCCGCACATCGTGTTCGCGGACGCCGCCGACGAGGACACGTTCGACGCCTCCGTCGACCAGGTGCTCACCGGCGTCTTCCTGCACTCCGGCCAGGTGTGTTCGGCCGGAACACGTCTCATCGTCGAGGACTCGGTGGCGGATCGGTTCGTCGACGAGATCGTGCGCCGCGCCGAAGCCATCCGGATGGGACCGGGAACGGACCCGGCCAGCGAGACGGGGCCACTGGTCTCCACGACTCAGCGCGACAAGATGGAGGCGTTCGTCGAGACCGCCCTCGCGGAGGGTGCAGTCCTGCGCACGGGCGGCCGCGCACCGTCCGATCCGGCTCTGGCGGACGGAAGTTACTTCCTGCCCACGGTGTTCGATCACTGCTCTCGTGAGATGGACATCGTGAAGCTCGAGACGTTCGGGCCCATACTGACCGTCGAACGGTTCACCACCGAGGCGGAGGCGCTGCGACTGGGCAACGACACGGAGTACGGTCTCGCGGCCGGTGTGCGCACCACCGATCCCGAACGCGGCGAACGCATGGTGCGCGGGCTGCGACACGGAACCGTGTGGCTCAACGACTTCGGGTACTACACGGCCGCGGCCGAGTGGGGCGGTTTCAAGAAGTCGGGCAACGGGCGCGAACTCGGGCCCGCGGGGCTTCACGAGTACCAGGAGACCAAGCACATCTGGAACAACACCGCAGCACCTCGGGCGGAGTGGTTCGGCACCGGCGGGTAGGCCGGAGGCCGGCCGGGGTCGACGGGTAGGCCGGAGGCCGGTCGAGGATCGGCGGGTAGGCCGGAGGCCGGCCGGGGTCGACGGGTAGGCCGGAGGCCGGCCGGGGTCCGACGAGCTAGTTTCTTCCCTTCTCACGTCAGCGAGGCGACATGGTGTCTTCCACTTCCGACGTCGAGGACGGCGGTCTCGGCGATTTCGGGTACAAGGAATCGCTCGACCGCAGTCTGGGCAAGTTCGCGAGCTTCGCGGCGGGCGTCAGTTACATCTCGATCCTGACCGGCACGTTCCAGCTGTTCTACTTCGGATTCGGGTCCGCGGGCCCGGCCTATCTGTGGTCCTGGCCCATCGTCTTCGTCGGGCAGATGGCCGTCGCGCTGTGTTTCATGGAACTCGCGGCGAAGTATCCGGTGGCGGGATCGGTCTACAACTGGGCGAAGCTGCTCGGCAGCCGCATCGTCGGTTGGTCGTCGGGATGGCTCATGCTCACCGCGTCGATCGTCACGTTGTCGGCGGTGGTGCTCGCACTGCAGGTGAACCTGCCTCGGCTGTGGTCCGGGTTCCAGTTGATCGGGGACGGCACGGGGGAGTACGACTACGCCACCAATGCCGTCGTACTCGGTACCATCATGATCGCGTTCACGACTCTGGTGAACGCCGCGGGCATCCGGCTGATGGCGCGGATCAACAGCGCCGGCGTCTTCATCGAACTCGTCGCAGCGGTGCTCATCGCCGTGATTCTGGCGTTCAACATCCAGCGCGGGCCGGAGATCTTCTTCTCCACCAACGGGTACGGAACCGAGGAGAGTGCCGGGTACCTGGGCGCGTTCCTCGTGGCGTCGCTGGCGTCGGGCTACGTGATGTACGGCTTCGACACGGCGAGCTCGCTCGGCGAGGAGACCGTCGAACCGCGGCGGACCGCCCCCAAGGCGATCCTGCGGGCCATTCTCGCGTCGTTCGTCATCGGCGGTGCCATCCTCGTGTTCGCCGTCATGGCGGCGCCGGATCTGAACGATCCCGAGCTCGGCACGCCGCAGGGTGGACTGCAGTCCATCGTCACGTCGGTGCTGTCCGGACCGCTGGGAACGGTGTTCCTGATCTGCATCCTGGTGGCCGTCACGGTGTGCTCGCTCGCGGTGCACACGGCGGCGATCCGCCTCACCTTCGCGATGGCGCGCGACAACGCGCTGCCGTTCGGCGAGCGGCTGGCCACCGTGCATCCGAAGTATCAGACGCCCGTGGTGCCCGCCGTCGTGATCGGTCTGCTCTCGATCCTGATCCTGGTGATCAACGTGGGGCAGCCCAAGATCTTCACGGTGCTCACGTCGATCGCGATCATCATGATCTATCTGGCGTATCTCATGGTCACGGGACCGCTGCTGAAGAAGCGACTGAAGGGTGAATGGCCGCCGAAGGACCTGAAGGAGGGTGGCTACTTCACCATGGGTCGCTGGGGTCTGCCCGTGAACATCGTCGCGGTCGTGTGGGGCGTCGGCATGGCGTTGAATCTGGCGTGGCCGCGCGAGGCCGTCTACGGAACGCCCTGGTACAACACCTGGGGAGCGTTCGTCTACATCGGTGTCATCCTCGGGCTCGGGTATCTGTGGTACTTCACCGTCGGACGCGGACACATCGGTACGTTGGAGTCGCACGCAGCGACCAGCACGGCGGGTACGGCGGAAGGCGAGAAGGTATGACGGACGCGATCTTCGACTACGTCATCGCGGGCGGCGGTACCGCGGGATGTGTTCTCGCCGCACGCCTCAGCGAGGACCCCAGCGTGACCGTGTGTCTGGTCGAGGCGGGACCCACGGATGTCGGGAACGACGACATCCTGGTGCTCGACCGGTGGATGCACCTGCTCGACTCCGGCTACGACTGGGACTATCCCGTCGAGCCGCAGGAACGCGGCAACAGCTTCATGCGCCACGCCCGGGCAAAGGTGTTGGGCGGCTGCTCGTCTCACAACTCGTGCATCGCGTTCCACCCACCTGCCGGGATCCTGGACGACTGGGAGGCCATGGGCGCCGTGGGCTGGAACGCGGAGTCGATCCTCCCGTACGTCTCGCGGGTCACCGGACCGGTGACGCTGCGGGACGTTCCGCCACTCGATCCGTGCGGTGCCGCCGTCCTCGAGTCCGCGGCCGGCGTGGGACTGCCGACCGTGCAGTTCAATCGCGGTGAGACGGTGCTCAACGGGGCCGGCTGGTTCCAGATCAACTCGTCGGACGACGGTGTGCGCATGTCCACCTCGCACGCGTACCTGCATCCGATCATGGCCACGCGCCCCAACCTCGAGGTCCGCACGGGGTGCTGGGTCAGTGAGATCGTCATCGACGACTCACTCACCGCCACCGGAGTGCGGTACCAGCGTCCTGATCTGACGGGGCACGACGTCGTCTCCGCACGCCGTGAGGTCATTGTCACCGCGGGTGCGATCGATACCCCGAAACTGTTGATGCTGTCGGGAATCGGGCCCTCGGTGCACCTGCGCGAGATGGGGATTCCGGTGCGTGTCGACTCGGCGGGCGTCGGTGCGAACCTCGACGATCACGTCGAGGGCCTGGTGTTCTGGGAGGCATCGAAGCCGATGGTCACCACGTCGTCGCAGTGGTGGGAGATCGGCCTGTTCGCCACGACCGAGGACGATCTGACGTATCCGGACGTGATGATGCACTACGGCAGCGTGCCGTTCGACATGAACACCCTGCGCTGGGGCTACCCCACCACGGACAACGGCTTCTGCCTGACTCCCAATGTGACACAGGGCCGTTCACGCGGAACCGTCCGACTGCGCTCACGCGATTTCCGTGATCGTGCCAAGGTAGATCCGCGGTACTTCACCGACAGCGAGGGGCACGACGACCGCGTGATGCTCGCGGGCCTCAAGCTCGCTCGGCGCATCGCCGACCAGCCGCAGCTGAAGGACTGGATCGCCCGCGAGTTGGCGCCGGGGCCGGACGCCGTCACCGACGACGATCTCCTCGACTACGTGCATCGCACCCACAACACCGTGTACCACCCGGCCGGCACCGCGAAGATGGGTGCCGCGTCGGACCCGATGGCGGTGCTCGACCCCGAGTTGCGCGTCAAGGGCGTGCACAATCTGCGTGTGGTCGACGCGTCGGCGATGCCGAAACTGCCGGCGGTGAACCCGAACATCACGGTGATGACGATGGCGGAACGGTGTGCCGACCTCGTCACCGGCTGACACGTTCGCAGACTTTCTCGCCGGTCTCCCACCGTTCGACTCGCTGACCAGGAGCGAGCTCACAGATCTGGCGGCGACGGCGTCCACCGCGGAGTACGCGGCGGGTGATGTCGTGGTCGGACCGGGTGTCGACGACATCGACGCGGTGTGGGTGGTGTGGTCCGGCGGCGTCGACCTGCTGCATCCCGACGACGTCGACGGCGCCGCGCCGCTCGACACCATCGAGCCGGGTGGGCTGTTCGGCTTCTCGGCCATGCTCGTCGGCCTGCGCACGGCGTTCACGGCGACGGCGGCGCGGCCGTCGGTCGTCGTGCGCCTGCCGGGTCCGTCGGTGCGACCGGTGTTCGCGAGCCCCGCGGGTGTGACGTACCTGGCGCGCACGATCGCGCAGTCCTTCGGCGGACGGTCGATCGCCTCGCCGAGCCCCGAGGGCGCGGGTCTGTCATCGGCGCCCGGCGGCACCGTGGCCGCCCTGGTGCGTCGAGCGGCGGCGACCGTGGACGCCCACACCTCGATCCGCGACGCCGTCTGTCTGATGACGGAGCGAGGGACGTCGTGCGTGGTGATCCCGACGACGCGGGGTCGGTACGGCATCTTCACCGATCGGGACCTGCGGACCCGAGTCGTCGCGGCGGGTGTGCCGGTGGACACACGGATCGGATCCGTCATGACAGCGCCGGCGGCGGTGGTCGACGCGGACCGGACCCCCACCGGCGTCCTGTTCGAGATGTTGGAGCTCGGTGTCCAACACATGCCGGTCGTCGATGTCCGTGGCGGGCTGATCGGCGTGCTCGAGAGCGCGGATCTGCTGGCCAACTCGACCACCCGGAGCTTCTCGTTGCGTCGGCACGTCGAGTCCGCGGAGTCGGCAGACGCGTTGATCGAGGTGAGTGCCGGTCTGCGTCCCCTGATCGTGGACCTGTGGCGCACCGGAACCACCGCGGCAGCCGCGTCCGGGATCCTGTCGGTGGTGGTGGACGCCCTCGTCCGTCGTGCGGTGGAGCTGTCGATCGCCGCATCGTCGACGACGCTGCGAGGCCGGGACCTCGCCTGGTTGTCGCTGGGCAGCGTCGGACGGCGCGAGGCGATGCCGTCGTCCGACGTCGACAGCGCACTGTCCTGGAGCGACGGTCTCGTCGGCCGGGAGGAGGCGCTCCGCGACCTCGCCCGCGCCGTGCACCGCACGCTCGACGCCTGCGGACTGCCCGCCGACACCAACAACGCGATCGCGTCCAGCCCTCGCTTCGCACGGTCGGCCCCCGCCTGGCGCGCGGCCGCGCGCGGCTGGCTCGACGATCCCCTCGGCGACCGCGGCATCGTCATGTCCTCGCTCCTGGTCGACGGTCGGGTGGTGTGGGGCGATCCCGATCTCCACTCGGTTCCGGACGCCTACCGGGAGATGGCCGTCGAGCATCCCGAGGCTCTCCGGCTCCAGCTCCGCGATGCGCTGGCAACCCGCGCACGGGTGCGCTCGGTACGGGACGTGCTCGCGCGGCGCGGGACGACGGTGGATCTCAAGTCGCACGCGGTGTCGCCGATCGTGAACCTGGCGCGATGGGGCGGCATGAGCGTCGGAGTCGCCTGCGCGTCGACACCCGCGCGGCTGACCGCGGCGGCGGGCAACGGGTTGCTGTCGGAACCGGATGCACGCGTGCTCGTCGACGTGTTCGAGCGGCTGCAGCACCTGCGCTTCGGCCACCAGGTGGAGTGCCTGAGCGACGGGCGCACTCCGACCGACGTCGTGGCCCTCGGTGAGCTGGCACCCCTCGAGCGCAGCATGGTGATGGACGCGATCCGCGAGATCGCCTCGGTACAGCGACGGGTGGGCCACGTGGCCGCGACCGTCGGTGTGCCCGTTCCGCGCGCGGTGCGCGACCGCTGAGATTCGGTGCCCGATACGATCGGACACCATCATGGCTTCTTCCGAGATTCCCGATCGCGGCACGTCCGGCACCGACGACGCGGGAAGAGCCGTGACACGCGGCAACGCCGTGCAGTCGGTCGACCGCGCTCTCGAGGTCCTCGAGATCGTCGCTCGACTCGGGACAGCCGGTGTCACGGCCATCGCCGACGAACTCGGGGTGCACAAGTCCACCGTCTCGCGCCTGCTGGGGGTGTTGGACGCCCGCGGCTTCGTGGAGCAGGTGGGTGAACGGGGCAAGTACCGGCTGGGGTTCACCATCGTCCGTCTCGCCGGGTCCGCGACGGCCGAACGCGACCTCGCGAAGGCAGCGCAGGGGATCTGCGACATGTTGGCCGAGAAGGTGGGGGAGACCACCAACCTCGCAGTGCTCGACGAGGACCGCGCCGTGAACATCGTCAAGGCTCGGTCGGAGTCCGAGGTCGCGCTGCGTACCTGGGTGGGCCAGGGTAGTCCGGTCCACGCCACGTCGAGCGGGAAGATCCTCCTCAGCGGAGTGGCGCGGGACGAGGTACGCCGGCGGCTCCCGTCCCGGTTGGAGTCCTTCACGGAGACCACCGTGACCTCGTTGACAGCGCTGGAGCAGGAACTCGAGGCAGTGCGCTCGCGAGGCTGGGCCTCGGTGCGCGAGGAGCTCGAGATCGGTCTGAACGCGGTGTCCGCGCCTGTCCGTGACCACACCGGGGCCGTGGTGGCCGCGCTCAGCGTCTCGGGTCCGGCCTATCGGCTCGAACCCGAGGACTTCGAGTCCGTCGCGGCCGACGCGATGAGCGCGGCTCTCGAGATCGGTCGCAAGCTGGGGTACGGCGGCGACTGACGTCGTGACTGTTCATCACGTTCGCGGTGACAGTGACGAGGAGAAACATACTTCAGGTATGGTTACGTCGTCCTTGACCTGAACGCCGGTGATTTTCTCGGCAGTTGGCGGTGTTGCGGTATGACCGGTCTCCACTCGCGCGGTGTGCTCGATGCACCGCCGTCCTCGGTGCCGCTCGAGAGTGGTGTCGTCGCCGCGATCGATGCGGTGGCACGGCGGAAACCGTCGAGTCTCGCGCTGGTGTCGTCCACCGAGTCGATCACCTACGGCGAGCTCGCCGTGGCGAGCAGGAACCGCGGCGCGGCATTGCGCCGTGTCCACGACGGCGACCGCGTCCCGCTCGCCGTCCTCGCCGACGGTTCCGTCGACGCGCTCATCTCGGTCCTGGCCGTCCTCGCCTCCGGACATCCTCTCTTCGCCGTCGACGCCGACCTCCCGGACGTACTCCGCGCGCACGCCTCCACAGTGGTCGGCGCCGTGCCGGCTGCGTCCGTGACGTTCGATGCTCGTCGCGACGCCGTCGTGCACCACGAGGGTGTCTGGTGGGAGTCGCCCGCCTGGGACCAGGGCATGACCGAAGCAGGTCGGCCCACCGCCCTCGATGCGTGGCGGCCCGCACTGGTCGCGCTCGGTCCGGGAGCGACCGGACGTGTCACCGTCACGCACGAGGAGTTGACCGCGTCGGTGTCCGATCTCGCCGTCCGTGCGGGACTCACACCCGGCGCGCGGTTCGACCTGTCTCACCCGTCCGCCTCGGTCGCCGGTCTCGTGGGGCTTCTTGCCGGTCTGGTCACCGGCTGCACCGTCAGTGCGACCGGACGGGGATTTCCCGCGGCGGTGTGATGCCCCGGGTGTCCGGCGCGATGCACGTCCGCGTCCGCCGGGGCACACTGTGGCGGTGACCGACGCCGCAGATCAGCCTGCACACCCCACCGTCGAGCACTCTCGGCTCGCCGAATCGCCCGGAGCGCAGAGCGCCTGGCGTACCTGGGGGCCCTATCTCGCGGGCCGTCAGTGGGGCACCGTGCGCGAGGACTACTCCGAGGACGGCAACGCCTGGGAGTCCTTCCCCTTCGATCACGCCCGCTCGCGGGCCTATCGGTGGGGTGAGGACGGACTCGGGGGTATCTGCGACCGTTTCGGCTTCCTGAATTTCTCGGTGGCACTGTGGAACCGGCGCGATCCCATCCTCAAGGAGCGGCTGTTCGGACTCACCAACGGTGAGGGCAATCACGGCGAGGACGCCAAGGAGTACTGGTGGGCGCTCGACGGAACGCCCACCCACAGCTGGATGACCTGGCTCTACCGGTACCCGCAGGCCGAGTACCCCTACGAAGGACTGCGTGAGGCGAGCCGCGCGCGGACGCGCATGGACCGCGAGTTCGAACTGGCCGACACCGGGGTGCTGGACGAGAACCGGTTCTTCGACGTGGTCGTCACCTACGCCAAGGCGTCGCCCGACGACGTGTGCATCGTCGTCGATGTCACCAATCACGGGCCCGAGGCCGCATCCGTGGACGTGGTGCCGCACCTGTGGCTGCGCAACACGTGGTCCTGGGGACGCGACGATCGCACCGCCTCCATCGTCGACGTCACGGCGGACGCGCTTCCGGGTGACATGGCCGTGGTGCGTGCGGAGCACGGTTTCCTCGGCCGGTACCACCTCGCCGCTCAGGGTGATGCGCGAGTGCTGTTCTGCGACAACGAGACCAATGCGGTGGAACTGTTCGGCGCTGCGGAGAACCTCTCGGCCTGGACGAAGGACGGCATCGGGCGGCGCATCGTCGAGGGCGACGAGTCGGCCGTCAATCCGGACGGCACGGGGACGAAGAGCGCGTTCTGGTACTCGCTCGACGACGTGGCGCCCGGTGAGACCCGCAGCATCCGTCTCCGATTGAGCACCGCGGTGCCGGACTCGTTCACCTTCGGACCCGGGTTCGACGCGGTGCTCGCCGACCGACGGTACGAGGCGGACCAGTTCTACGACCACGTCATCGGCCCGGATCTGTCCGCGGCCGACCGCCACGTCGCACGGCGCGCCTACGCCGGCCTGCTGTGGTGCAAACAGCTCTACCGCTACGACGTACGCGAGTGGGCGCAGGGTGATCCGGTGGGAGCATCGGCGCCGCAGTCGCGACTCGACGCGTCCGCCCGCAACCATGCCTGGTCGCACTTCTCGCTCGCGGACGTCGTCTCCATGCCGGACGAGTGGGAGTACCCGTGGTTCGCCGCCTGGGATCTCGCCTTCCACACCATCCCGCTGGCGCACGTCGACCCGGACTTCGCCAAGGAACAGCTCGTTCTCATGTGCCGCGAGTGGGCGATGCACCCCAACGGCCAACTGCCCGCGTACGAGTGGGAGTTCGGGGACGTCAACCCGCCCGTCCACGCCTGGGCGGTGTGGCAGGTCTACCGCATCGACGGACACCGCGACCGCGAGTTCCTGGTGCGGGTGTTCACCAAGCTCCTGCTGAACTTCTCCTGGTGGGTCAACCGCAAGGACGCGGGCGGCTCCAACATCTTCGAGGGCGGGTTCCTCGGGATGGACAACATCGGGATGTTCAACCGCTCGGAACCGTTGCCGCCGGGATTCCGACTCGAGCAGTCCGACGCGACCAGCTGGATGGCGTTCTACTGCCAGCAGATGTTCAAGATCGCGATCGAACTGGCACGACACGACTCCGCGTGGGACGACGTCGCGACGAAGTTCTTCGCCCACTTCCTGTCCATCGCGGAGGCAGTCGGATCGTTCGGTTCCGCGCAGATGTCGCTGTGGCACGAGGAGGACGGCTTCTTCTACGACGTCCTCGCCCCACCGCACGGTGACGCGGTACCCCTGCGGGTGCGCTCGATGGTGGGTCTCCTCCCGATCCTCGGGGCCACCGAGATCCCGTCGTGGGTGCCGAAGGAGTGCCCGGACCTGACGTCGCGGCTGCGCTGGCTGCAGCACCGGCGGCCGGATCTGGTGTCCCCGATGATGTCGCGCAACGACGACGGAACGTGGCGCATGCTGCTCGCTCTCGTGGATCCGGACCGGTTGCGCCGCATCCTCGAGCGCATGTTCGACAGTGAGGAATTTCTGTCGTCCTTCGGCATCCGGTCGCTCTCGGCGTCCTACCGCGACGGCGTCACGATGGAGGTCGAGGGCCGGTCACTGTCCATCGAGTACGAGCCGGGGGAGTCCCGCACGTCGATGTTCGGCGGGAACTCGAACTGGCGAGGCCCGGTGTGGTTCCCCGTCAACGTGCTGCTCGCCGACAAACTCCGCGCTTACGGTCGCTACTTCGGTCACACCTTCACCATCGAGATCCCCACCGGGTCCGGCGTGCAGCAGACCCTGGTCGAGGCCGCCGCGATCATCGAGAACGGTCTCGCGGACCTCTTCCGCGTGCGCGGATCCTCGCGGCCGTCGGACGGTGATCGCATCGAGTCCTCGGACGATCCGCTGTGGTCGCAGCACCCGACCTTCAGCGAGTACTTCGACGGGGACACCGGGGAGGGGCTCGGCGCCAGCCATCAGACAGGGTGGACGGCACTGGTCGCGCATCTTCTCAATCCGAGAGTGCCGCAACCGCCGACACCACCGGGCTAACGTGACGGCATGAAGATTCGCGGAGCTGTCCTGGAAGAGATCGGCCGTGCGCGGCCGTTCGCGGAGTCGCGTCCCCTGACGGTGTCCGAACTCGAGCTCGACCCTCCCGGCGAGGGGGAGATCCTCGTCCGCATCGAGGCGGCGGGACTGTGCCACTCGGACCTGTCGGTGGTCGACGGCAACCGGGTACGACCCGTCCCGATGCTGCTGGGGCACGAGGCCGCCGGCATCGTCGAAGGCGTCGGTCCCGGGGTCGACCTCGCTCTCGGCACGCGCGTGGTGATGACCTTCCTGCCTCGATGCGGGGAGTGCTCGGGATGCCTGTCGAACGGACGTACACCGTGCATCCCCGGCAGCGCGTCCAACAACGCCGGCACCCTGCTCGGCGGAGACGTGCGGCTGCGGCGTGACGGCGTCGAGATCAAGCACCACCTCGGGGTGTCCGGTTTCGCGACACACACGGTCGTGGACCGCCGGTCGGTGGTGCCCGTGGGCGACGACGTCCCGCCGGCCGTCGCCGCGGTGCTCGGGTGCGCGGTCCTCACCGGCGGCGGCGCACTGCTGAACGCCGCGTCACCCGCCGAGGGAGACACCATCATGGTGGTCGGGCTCGGCGGAGTGGGCATGGCGGCGGTGCTCACTGCGGCCTCGCTCGGGTTGGGCGACGTCATCGGCGTCGACTCGATGCCGGAGAAGCTCGAGACGGCGCGCGAGTTGGGCGCGACAGCCGTGTACACCCCGCAGGAGTTGGCCGAGTCCGGCGTGCGTGCTCAGATCGTGGTCGAGGCCGCCGGCAACGCGCGCGCGTTCGAGACTGCTCTCGCCGCCACTGCCCCCGGCGGCACCACCGTGACGGTGGGCCTGCCGTCACCGGACGCCCGAGCGTCGATCTCACCCCTCACCCTGGTGGCCGAGGCCCGGACCATCGTCGGAAGCTACCTCGGATCCGCCGTTCCCGAACGGGACATCCCGACGTACGAGCAGATGTGGCGCGAGGGCCGCTTCCCGGTGGAGAAACTGGTGTCCTCACGCATCACTCTCGACGGGATCAACCGGGCGATGGACGAACTGGCGGACGGCAAGGCGATTCGTCAGGTCATCGAGTTCGACCACTAGGCTGTCCCCGACGGATTCAGGTGAGGGGTGAACAGGTGACAGAGGCGATACGTGTCGGAGTGCTCGGCGCGGCCGGCAAGGTCGGCCAGGCGGTGTGCGAGGCCGTCGAGGCTGCGGCCGACACGGAGCTCGTCGCTCGCGTGGACAAGGACGACCGGCTCGAGACGTTCGCCGAGAACGGCGCGCAGGTCGTGGTCGACTTCACCCACCCCAGTGTCGTCATGGACAACCTGCAGTACCTGATCGGCGCCGGGATCCATGCCGTCGTGGGCACCACCGGGTTCGACGACGAGCGACTCGATCAGGTGCGGTCCTGGCTGGCGGGCTCGCCCGGGACCGGAGTGCTGATCGCTCCCAACTTCGCCATCGGCGCCGTGCTCTCGATGGCGTTCGCGCAGCAGGCGGCGCGCTTCTTCGACTCGGTCGAGGTGATCGAGCTGCACCATCCGAACAAGGCGGACGCTCCGTCCGGCACCGCGTACCGCACGGCGGCGCTCATCGCGGACGCGCGGCGCGCTGCAGGCGTGGGTCCGAGTCCCGACGCCACCACCACCGAACTCGACGGTGCGCGCGGCGCCGACGTCGACGGAGTGCGTGTGCACTCCGTGCGCCTCGCCGGACTGGTGGCGCACCAGGAGGTGCTTCTGGGAACACAGGGCGAGACTCTCACCATCCGACACGACTCGATCGACCGCACCTCGTTCACTCCCGGTGTGCTGCTGGGTGTTCGATCCATCGCGGCGCGGCCCGGGTTGACGCTGGGCATCGAACCGTTGATGGATCTGTGATGAGCAGCGGGAAGTCCGGAGGACGGTCGGAGTGAGCAAGTATTCGCGGGTGGTCGCGATCATCGCCGTGATGGTGTTGGTTCTCGGCGTCTACTTCGTCATCCTGGGCGGGCGCGGCATCGACTTCATCCAACTCGGCGGTCCGGTGAACATCGGCCTGGGTATCGGTGTGCTGATCCTGCCGCTGTTGGGCCTGTGGATCGTGGCGGCGACGCTGCGGGCGGGCTTCCGGCACCAGCACCTCGCCCGCCGGATCCACGACGAGAATCTCGAACTCGACGTCGACGACCTTCCGCGGATGCCGTCGGGACGCATCGAGCGCGCCGCGGCGGATTCGCTGTTCGCGGACGTCAAGGCGGAGTACGAGGAGTCGCCCGACGACTGGCGCGCGAACTACCGTCTCGCCCGCGCGTACGACTACGCCGGCGATCGCGGCCGGGCGCGCGAGATCATGCGGCGCGCCGTGGAACTCGAGCGCACCGAGAGCGCGTGACCGTCCTGCTGGTGGTGCACCACACGGTGTCACCGCCCATGGCGGAGATGCTCGAGGCGGTGCTGGCCGGCGCTCGGGATCCGGACATCGAGGGTGTCGATGTCCGGGTGCGCCCGGCTCTGGGTGCCACGATCACCGATGTGGTCGACGCGGACGGCATCCTCCTCGGGACTCCCGCGAACTTCGGGTACATGTCCGGTGCTCTCAAGCATTTCCTCGACACGGTGTACTACCCGACGCTCGGGTCGATGAACGGAAAGCCCTGGGGCGCCTGGGTGTACGGCAACAACGACACTGCGGGCGCGACGCGCGCACTGACGAGCATCGTGAGCGGATGGGGCCTCGAGCCGGCCGCGGCGCCCGTCGAGGTGACGGGGTTCGACGCCGCTGCGCGCGAACGCCTCGTCGAACTCGGCGGCACGCTGGCCGCGACGATCATGCCTGCCTGATCACTCCGGAAGGGTCAGGGGGGACGCGGGATCCGGTGCGCTCTCGACGAATGCCGGCGGGTTCGCGGTGTCGAACGTGGTGGGCAGGGTCGCACACGTCGCGCCGGGCTCCGGGAAGGTGTTCGGGTTCAGGCGCAGTGCCGACACGAAGCGGTCGATGCGCTCGTCGTCGCTGCTCTCCACTGCCAGGCGATGCCCCCACGACTGCAGCGAGATCCGGCGGTCCATGCCCGGATACGGCGACATCATCAGGTACGGCTCGCCCTCCACCCGTGCGGCCAGCGCCGCGATCTTGGCGTCGTCGAGCGCGGCGGGGTCGTACGCGATCCACACGGCACCGTGTTCGAGGGAGTGCACCATGTTCTCGGTGCGCACGGCCTCCGGATAAACCACGCCGGTGCACGTCGCCCACGCGTTGTCGTGTCGACCGCCCATCGGCGGCGAGAAGGTGTACGCCACACGGTAATTCGGCAGTACGTGGTAGGCGGGCGGATAGTCGACCACCTCGATGCCGTCGAGCGCGAGAGAGGGGTCGGGATCGTCGACGGTGGGCACCCACGCGTCGGCCGTCGGACGTCCCTCGACAGCCGAGCCACAGCCACCGGCGACGAGGGCGGCCGACAGGATCAGGGGAACGAGCGCCGACCGATGCATGACCCGAGAGTATCCGTCCGGCCGCACCGTCCTGCTCGTCAGCCGTTCCGCACCACCGCGACGACGAAGACGCGTCGGAAGGGGAAGAAGGTGGTCCCGTCGGGACGTGCTGGGTAGGCGTCGGCCAACAACGGAGCGAGGTCGTCGCGGAACTCGTCCCGACCCCCCTCGTCGAGGAGGTCGAAGATCGGCGTGAGGGCGGTACCGGAGACCCAGTCGAGAACGGGCCGGGCACCCCGGAGTTGCTGTACGTAGGTGGTCTCCCAGGCGTCCACGGTGCATCCCCGAGCGGCCAGCAGGTCGGCGTACTGCTCGGGATCGTCCACGGCGTCCGCGTGCCGCAGCTCGAGGGTGGGAAGTCGCGGCGCCCAGGCGTCCGATGTCGCGAGGTCCCGAATGATGCGGTGCGACGGCGCATCGAAGTTGCCGGGCATCTGCACGGCGATCACGGCGCCGTCCGGCAACTGGCCGGGCCAGCGTCCCAGCAGTTCCCGGTGTTCGGGCACCCACTGCAGAGTCGCGTTGGAGACGACGACGTCGGTGTCGGGCGACGGCACCCAGTCCCGTACGTCGAGCAGCGTGGCGTCCAGACCGGCGGCGCGTGCGGCCTCGACCATGGCCGGCGAGTTGTCCGAGGCCTCGACGACGGCGTCCGGCCAGCGGTGCGCGAGCAACGCCGTCGCGTTGCCGGGGCCGCAGCCGAGATCGACGACTCGCCGGGGGCTCTCGGCAGCGATACGCCCGAGCAGTTCCGCGAACGGGCGGGTGCGCTGATCTGCGAAGGTGAGGTAGTCGGACGGGCTCCACATGATGGCTCCTTCGACGAACCGGTGAGCAGTACGCTCGTACTGTTAAGTACGCTACGCCGGAATGAGCCGCACTGTCCACCGGCGTCTCGGCGGTCGTCGCACTCCTCGAACCTCTCACCGGTACCGTCCTGGCAGTGATCCTGCTGGACGAACGACTCACGGCGGTGGGCGCCGTCGGTGCGGTGCTGCTCCCGGTGTCCGTCGTCGACGCCGGAGTGACCCACGCCCGGACGAAAGCAGGCGGTGCCCGTGCGTGAGCTGTCCGCTGCGGCAGCGCGTCGCACGGCCGTCGCGGCCCAGGGGTTCGGTCGGGCGCGATCCGGCGCGGTCTCCGGCAGGCGCGCGGTGGCGGGTGTCGTGCGCTCGACGAAGCTGCTGCAGATCGATTCGGTCTCCGCGGCAGTGCGTGCGCACTACGCGCCGGTGTTCAGTCGTGTCGGCCCCTACGACCGTCAGGCGCTGGACGATGCGGCGTGGACCGACACGGCGCGATCGCCGCGCCTGCTCGTCGAGTACTGGGCGCACGAGGCGGCATTCCTGCCCGTCGCCGACTGGCCGCTGATGCGGTGGCGGATGGACCAGTACGAGCACGGCCGGTGGGGCGGCGCCGCGAGGGTCGCCGCGCGCAGTCCCGGACTGGTGGAGGACGTGCTCGACGCGATCCGCGACCAGGGGCCCGTCACCGCGCGCGATCTCGAAGTTCTGCTGGATCGCCGCAGACCCGGCCCGAAGGGGCCGTGGTGGGACCACAGTGACGTCAAGGTGGTGTGCGAACAGCTCTTCGCCGGTGGCGTGTTGTCGGTACCGCGCCGGGAACGGTTCACGAGGCTGTACGACCTCGCCGAGCGCGTACTGCCCGCGGACGTCGTGTCGCGACGGGTGGACGAGGTGGACGCGGTGCGTCAGCTCGTCGAGAAGTCCGCCGAGGCGATGGGGGTCGCCACCGCGGCCGACCTGCGCGATCACTACCGACTGTCGGCGGCCCAGACCACTCGGGCCGTGGCCGACCTGGTGGACGCGGGCGTGCTGGTGCCCGTGGCCGTCACCGGGTGGCGGGATCAGGCCTTCCTGCATCGCGACACCCGGATACCGCGGTCCGTCGAGTCGGCCGCACTGCTGTGCCCGTTCGACCCGCTGATCTTCGGCCGTCCGCGCACCGAGCGTCTCTTCGACTTCCGCTACCGCATCGAGATCTACACGCCGGAGCCGAAGCGGACGTTCGGGTACTACGTCTTCCCGTTCCTGCTGCACGACGAGCTCGTCGCCCGGGTCGACGTCCGGGTCGATCGCGCCGGGGGAGTGCTCACGGTGCCCGGTGCGTTCACCGAGGCATCCGTCGACGCCCGTGGTCGCCGCGGCGAGGTGGCGTCGGCGCTGGCCGCGTCGGTGACGGAGATGGCGCGATGGCTGGACGTGGCGGACGTCGTGGTCGGTGACCGTGGTGATCTCGCGGCCGACCTGCGCCGCGAGGTACGCGCCGTCCCTGAATGACGCCGCCACCCCATAGTCTGTGTCGAATGTCCCAGCGTCCAGTGTCCGAGCATCGTGCCGGTGCCCCGTTGTCCGTCGAGCTGGTGGCCGCCACGTCCTTCACCGCGCCGTCGGACGTGCCGTGGGAGACCGACGCCGACGGCGGTCAGGCGCTGGTCGAGTTCGCCGGCCGGGCCTGCTACCAGAGCTGGTCGAAGCCCAATCCGCGCACCGCGACCAACTCCGGGTACCTGAACCATCTACTGGCTGTGGGGAACTGGTCGGTGTTCGAGCACGCGTCGGCGAGCTTCTACATCACCGGTATCTCACGTTCCTGTAGCCACGAGTTGATCCGGCACCGACATTTCTCCTTCTCGCAACTCTCCCAGCGTTCGGTGTCCGAGCGCGACGCGTCGATGGTCGTGCCCCCGGCCCTCGAGTCCGACGCGACGTTGCGTGAGTTGTTCCAGAATGCGACCGACTCGTCCCGTGCCGCGTACGACGCGCTGCTGTCCGCACTCGAAGCGGAGACCGGTGCGGACTCGGCTGCGGTCGTCGCCGGGAAGCAGGCGCGGCAGGCCGCGCGCTCGGTGCTCCCGAACGCCGTGGAGACACGACTGGTGATGACCGGGAACTACCGGTCGTGGCGGCATTTCGTCACCATGCGGGCCTCGGAGCACGCCGATCTCGAGATCCGACGGCTCGCGGTGGCCTGTCTGCGGCGGCTCGTCGAGGTCGCCCCCGACGTCTTCGCGGACTTCGAGATCGAGACACTGGCCGACGGGACGGAAGTCGCCAGGAGCTCGTACGCGGGGGAATAGGCCGCGCGGGTCGTGGGGGTCCGGCGACCGGACGGGGACCGGGTAACCTTCCTGACCATGACCATCGGTGACACCGCGAGGACTGTCGACGCTGCGGGGACTGTCGACACTGCGGCACGAGTGCAGACGAGCAGCACGCCCTCGCCGTTCGGTGCCGTCTCCGTCGCGATGGTGACACCGTTCACTCCGGCCGGCGCTCTCGACATCGACGCCTCCGTCGCCCTGGCCGTTCATCTGGTCTCGAGCGGGTGCGACAGTCTGGTGATCTCGGGAACGACGGGCGAGTCGCCGACCACGACGGACCGCGAGAAGGCCGACCTGCTGCGCGCCGTCGTCGCCGCGGTCGGAGACCGCGCTCGGATCGTCGCCGGTGCGGGTACCAACGACACCGCGCACAGCATCGAGCTGGCCCGCGCCGCTGCCGACGCCGGAGCGCACGGACTGCTCGTCGTCACCCCGTACTACTCGCGTCCGCCGCAGGCCGGCCTGTACGCCCATTTCGTCGCCGTGGCCGACTCGACGGATCTGCCCGTCATGCTCTACGACATCCCGCCCCGCTCGGTCGTGCCGATCGAGACGGAGACGTTGCGTCGTCTCGCCGATCATCCGCGCATCCTCGCCGTCAAGGACGCGAAGGGCGACCTCGCCGCGGGAGCCGAACTCATCGCCTCGACCGGCCTCGAGTACTTCTCGGGCGACGATCCGCTCAACCTGCCCTGGCTGTCCGTCGGAGCTGTCGGCTTCGTCAGCGTCATCGGGCACCTCGTGCCCGGCAAGCTCCGCGATCTCCACTCCGCCTGGGCTGCGGGCGACATCGCCGCGGCGCAGGCCATCAATGTCGGTCTGCTCCCGATCGTCCGGTCGTTCGCCCGACTCGGCGGCGTCACGGGCTCCAAGGCGGGCCTTCGTCTTCTCGGCATCGACGTGGGAGAGCCCCGTCTGCCGCAAGTTCCACCGTCCACCGACCAGATCGATGCTCTGGCAGCCGATCTCCACCGTGCAGGAGTTCTTTGATGACTCGACCGCCCAGGCGGCGCAGTGCCACCCGTAGTGCCGGACCGCCCGCGGAACTTCCTCCGCAGGCAGAGCAGCCCGCTGCTCCCGCACCGAAGGCCGAGGTCGCGCCCGTGCAGGACGCCCCGGCGAAGCAAGCGCCGGTGAGAGCCGCGCCCGCGAAGGAGGCGCCCGTGAAGGACGCGCCGACCGGCCGCGATCGACAGTCGGGCGGCTCGCGTTCCTCGAACGGTAACTCGGGCTCGGGCGGGGGCCGCGGTCCGCGGTCGCGTCCCGCGCGCACCCCGCAGAACTCCGCCGCCATCCAGCGGCCCGATGCGCGCACCGTCGTGGACAAGACGCAGCGACTCGGAGCACCGCCCAAGGCGCCGAAGAACGGTCTCCGCGTGGTCGCCCTCGGCGGCATCGGCGAGATCGGCCGCAACATGACGGTCTTCGAGCACAAGGGCAAGCTGCTCATCGTCGACTGCGGCGTTCTGTTCCCCGAGGACGCGCAGCCCGGTGTCGACCTGATCCTCCCGGACTTCCGGCACATCGAGAACCGGATGGACGACGTGGTCGCCCTGGTGCTCACCCACGGTCACGAGGACCACATCGGTGCCGTGCCGTTCCTGCTGCGCCTGCGCCCGGACATCCCGGTCATCGGCTCCAAGTTCACGTTGGCGCTGCTGGCGGCGAAGTGCCGTGAGCACCGCCAGAAGCCGAAGCTCGTCGAGGTGCGCGAGGGCGAGAGCACGAACCACGGACCGTTCGAGCTCGAGTACTTCGCGGTCAACCACTCGATCCCCGACGCGCTCGCCGTCGCCATCCGTACCGATGCCGGTGTCGCGCTGCACACTGGCGACATCAAGCTCGACCAGCTGCCGCTCGACGGCCGCCTTACCGATCTCGGCGGGTTCTCGCGACTCGGCGACGAGGGTGTCGACCTCTTCCTGGTGGACTCCACCAACGCCGAGGTGCCCGGATTCGTCACGCCCGAGCGTGAGATCGGCGGTGTCCTGGACACGGTCATCGGCAAGGCGAAGAACCGCGTGATCGTGGCGTCGTTCGCGAGCCACGTGCACCGCATCCAGCAGGTCATCGATGTCGCACACCGCTACAACCGCAAGGTCGCCTTCGTCGGGCGGTCGATGGTGCGCAACATGGCGATCGCCCAGGAGCTCGGGTACCTGACGGTGCCGTCGGGTGTCGAGGTCGACATGGACACCGCGACGAAACTCGCGGACGACAAGCTGGTCCTGGTCTCCACCGGATCGCAGGGCGAGCCGCTCTCGGCGCTGTCCCGGATGGCGCGTGGTGAGCATCGTCAGATCAACATCCGCGCCGACGACCTGGTCGTCCTCGCGTCGTCGCTGATCCCCGGCAACGAGAACTCCGTGTTCGCCGTCGTCAACGGGCTCGCGAAGCGTGGCGCCAAAGTGGTCACACAGCAGAGCGCCAAGGTGCACGTCTCCGGCCACGCGTCGGCCGGCGAGCTGCTGTACCTCTACAACGCGGTCCGTCCCACCAACGCGATGCCCGTGCACGGCGAGTGGCGGCACCTGCGCGCCAACGCCGCCCTCGCGGTGTCGACGGGTGTGCCGGAGGAGCGCGTGGTGCTGGCCGAGGACGGCGTCGTCGTGGACATGGTCGACGGTCTCGCCGAGATCGTCGGCCAGGTGCCGGTGGGCCACGTGTACGTCGACGGACTGTCCGTCGGCGACGTGGGCGACTCGACGTTGTCCGACCGCCTCGTGCTCGGTGAGGGCGGCTTCATCGCCATCACCATGGCCGTGGACACCACCACCGGCAAGTCCGTCGGTACTCCCGAGGTCTCGGGTCGTGGCTTCTCCGACGATCCCGCGGCACTCAAGGAAGCGGCTCAGCTCGTCGAGGCGGAGCTGGTGCGTCTCGCCGGCGAGGGTGTGCGGGACACACACCGCATCGCGCAGTCGGTCCGTCGCATCGTCGGTCGCTGGGTGGCGGACAAGTACCGCCGCAAGCCGATGATCGTGCCCACCGTGCTCGAGGTCACGCCGAGCTGACACGGTCGCACTCGACAGGCCGGCCCCGGGACACCCCGGCGCCGGCCTGTCGTGCCGTGTCGGGGTGCTACGCGAGCAGGTTGTACAGACCGACGAGGCCGAGCAGGACGATGCAGGCGCGCAGCACCCGTGGCGACAGGCGCCGACCGTACCGTGCCCCCACGGCGCCGCCGATCAGGGAGCTGACGGCGATGAGACCGGCTGCCGCCCAACTGATCCGGTCGAAGGCGAAGATGATGAACGATGCCGCCGCCACGATGTTGACCACCAGTGACAGCAGGTTCTTGGCGGCGTTCATCCGTTGGATGTTCTCCGGCAGCAGGGCACCCATGACGCCCATGAGCAGAATGCCCTGGGCCGCGGTGAAGTAGCCGCCGTAGACACCTACGGCGAAGGTGCCGATCACCAGCAGCACGAAGCGTCCGCGGCCGATCCCGGCGGCGGTGTCCGGCTCGGAGCGCTTCTGGGCCCAGGCCTGGATGCGGGGGCCGGTGACCACCAGGACCAGCGCCAGGATCAGCAGCACCGGAACCACCGCGGTGAAGGTCTTCTCGGGCAGGTGCTGCAGGAGCCAGGCACCGAGCACGCCGCCGAGCAGCGAACCCGGTAGCTGCCAGCGCAACCGCGACCACTGGCCGCGCAGTTCGCGTCGGTAGCCCCAGGCACCCGACGCGCTTCCCGCCACCAGCCCGATCGCGTTGCTCATGGTCGCCGTGACGGGCGGGTAGCCGAAGGCGATGAGGGTGGGGAACGTGATGAGCGTTCCTGATCCGACGACGGCATTGATGCCACCGGCGGCGAACCCCGCGAGCAGCACGAGGACTATTTCGGAGACGGGCACACCGGCGACCGTACGACACGGCTAGATTCGTGTGTCATGAGCCTTGCGCACGACGAACGTCTGGAACTGGCCGACACGATGGCGAAGGTCGGTCCGGACGCTCCCACCCTGTGCGGTGACTGGACCGTCCGGGATCTCGCGGCGCATCTGGTGATCCGCGAACGCCGCCTCGATGCGGCTCCGGGCATCTTCCTGCCGCCCCTGGCGGAGTACACGCGCCGCGTGCAGGATTCGGTCGCCGCGGGGGAGTGGGTGGGCCTCGTCGACGACGTGCGCACGGGACCTCCGGTGTGGTCGCCGTACAAGCTCCTCGACGCGCAGATCAACCTCGGGGAGATGTTCGTCCACCACGAGGACGTCCGGCGGGCCGACGGATCCGCACCGACGCCGCGAGAACTGAGCGCCGAGATGCAGACCGCCCTGTGGGGTCTGCTGGGTCTGCTCGGCCGTGTCGCCTACCGGGGAGCCCCCGTGGCCGTGGACGTGGAGACCCCGGACGGTCGTCGGCGGACGTTCGGGAAGAAGTCGGCCTCGCGCCGGGTGGCGCTGCGCGGGGAGCCGTCGGAGCTGGTGCTGCACGCGTTCGGTCGCGATGCCGTGGTGCTGGAGTTCGACGGCGACCCGGCGGACGTCGCCGCGGTGAAGGGCCTCGACCGCGGCGTGTGACAGCGGTAGAGCTGTTACTGGTGTTGCGGATGGTCCGGATGGGGTCGACCGACTAGCCTGACGGGTATGGCAGGCAAGACGAGTACGCGCGCGTCCCGATCCGGCGCGGCCGGATCGAGCAAGGCAGGCACCGGCACGAGTGGTGCCTCCACCGGACGCGGGCGGACGGTCACGACGCCGCGCAAGCCCACCGCCCCCCGATCGTCCACCGGGCGCACCCCGGCGACTCGCGCGTCCGGTACCGCACGGTCGTCGTCCGGAGCCCGACCTCGCAGCGCCCCCAAGCGCACGATCTCGCCCGGCCGCGCCGCTCTGAACTCCGTCGGTCGCGGCATCGGCAAGGGGTGGGGCCTCGCCGCCAAGGGACTCGGTGCCACCACTCGCACCGTCGGCAAGGCCGCCGACATCGAACACGGCCACCGCCGCGACGGCATCGCCCTCGGGTGCCTGGCGATCAGCGTCGTCGTCGCCGCCGGACTCTGGTTCTCGGCCGGTGGACCGGTAGGGGAATGGATCGAGATCGGGCTGCGCGCCGTCGTCGGCAGCGCGGCCATCCTGCTGCCGTTGCTCGGAATCGGGGTCGCCGTCGCCCTGATGCGGACCGAACCCGCTCCCGACGATCGCCCCCGGCTCGTCCTCGGATCGCTACTCGTCGGGCTGCCGATGCTCGGGCTCTGGCATCTGGGCTCCGGGTCTCCGGACGATCTTGCCGGGCGTGCGTCCGGCGGTGGCTTCGTCGGTTTCGTCGTCGGCGGTCCGCTCAGCAGCGGTGTCACCGTCTGGCTCGCCGTGCCGTTGCTGCTGCTCGCCGTCCTCTTCGGCGTCCTCCTCCTCACCGGCACGACCGTGCGCGACATCCCCGCGCGTCTGCGGACCCTGTTCGGCACGGCGAACCGCGGCGACGAGTACAGCGACTACGAGGACTGGGAGGAGGAGTCGCACCTCGGTGACTTCGCACCGGACGGGTACGACTCCACGGGCTACGGCACCTCGTACGACGAGTACGACCCCGCCCTGTTCGACGCCGACGGGTACCCGGTCGACGAGAAGCCGACGACGCCGCGCCGCCGCCGGTCGTCCGCGCCGGCCGATGCCTACCCGGTGGAGGAGTCGGCACCGGTCGGCGATGCTCCCACCGAGTACGTCCCGGTGGCTCCGCCTGTCCGCACACGTGCGAAGGCACCGGTGGCCGAGCCGACGCCGAAACCCGCTCCGGTCGTCGCGGCGACTCCGCCGACGCCGGCGGAGGACGACAAGCTCGTCGTGGACCGCGTCGTCGACGGTGACTACGTCCTTCCGTCGTTGTCGTTGCTCATCGCCGGGGATCCGCCCAAGACTCGGAGCCAGGCGAACGACGCGATGATCGAGGCCATCTCCGAGGTCCTCGAACAGTTCAAGATCGACGCCGCCGTAACCGGCTTCACCCGTGGACCCACGGTCACCCGCTACGAGGTCGAGCTCGGCCCCGGCGTCAAGGTCGAGAAGATCACCGCCCTGGCTCGTAACATCGCCTACGCCGTGGCCACCGACAACGTCCGGCTGCTGGCCCCGATCCCCGGCAAGTCCGCCGTGGGCATCGAGGTGCCCAACTCGGACCGCGAGATGGTGCGCCTGGCGGATGTGCTGACCGCGTCCTCGACGCGCAAGGATCATCACCCTCTGGTCATCGGCCTCGGCAAGGACATCGAGGGCAATTTCGTCAGCGCGAACCTGGCGAAGATGCCGCACCTGCTGGTCGCGGGCTCGACGGGATCGGGTAAGTCGAGCTTCGTCAACTCCATGCTGGTGTCGCTGCTCGCGAGGGCGACACCGGAGGAGGTCCGGATGATCCTCATCGACCCGAAGATGGTGGAGCTCACGCCGTACGAGGGCATTCCCCACCTCATCACTCCGATCATCACGCAGCCGAAGAAGGCTGCCGCGGCGCTCGCGTGGCTGGTCGAGGAGATGGAGCAGCGTTACCAGGACATGCAGGCCAACCGGGTGCGCCATGTCGACGACTTCAACAAGAAGGTGAGGTCGGGAGAGATCACCGCACCGCTCGGCAGCGAGCGCGTCTACAAGCCCTACCCGTACATCCTCGCGATCGTCGACGAGCTCGCCGACCTGATGATGACTGCACCGCGGGACGTGGAGGAAGCGATCGTCCGCATCACGCAGAAGGCGCGCGCGGCCGGCATTCACCTCGTGCTCGCGACCCAGCGACCGTCCGTCGACGTCGTCACGGGACTGATCAAGACCAACGTCCCGTCCAGGCTCGCGTTCGCGACGTCGTCGCTGACCGACTCGCGCGTGATCCTGGACCAGCAGGGTGCGGAGAAGTTGATCGGCATGGGCGACGCCCTGTTCCTGCCGATGGGCGCGGGCAAGCCCACCCGTCTGCAGGGCGCCTTCATCACCGACGAGGAGATCACCGCGGTCGTCGACTTCGCCAAGAACCAGGCGGAGCCGGAGTACCAGGAGGGTGTCACCGCGCAGAAGGCCGCGGAGAAGAAGGACGTCGACGCCGACATCGGCGACGATCTCGACGTGCTGCTCCAGGCTGTCGAGCTCGTCGTGACCAGCCAGTTCGGCTCCACGTCGATGTTGCAGCGCAAACTCCGCGTCGGCTTCGCCAAGGCGGGCAGGCTCATGGATCTGATGGAGACGCGCGGGGTGGTCGGCCCGAGCGAGGGCTCCAAGGCCAGGGACGTCCTGGTCAAGCCCGACGAGTTGGACGGTCTGCTGTGGTCGATCAAGGGCGGGGATCCGGGAGAGTCGGACAATACGGACGAGTAGCGGTGGCCCCGTTGTGAATTGACTCTCACGCTAACTGAGTTTTACCTGTGCATTACCCTTCGCGGGTCTCGATACGGCCGATGCTGTGGCATGGTTGTCCACAGGAGGGGAGTATCCCCAGCTTGCGAAGGACCCGTCAGCACGATCGAGCCCTGCCTCGATCCGGGTCATCGGCAGACACAGTGGTCACACGAGACATCACCACTGAATCTGTGGGAGAGACCTCCGGAGCCCGCCCATGGACTACCGGAGGTAGTTGCTCACATGAATGTCTCGTCCACCGTCTGGATCGTCACCATCGTGGTGATCCTGGGACTCTTCGTCTTCGACTTCTTCGCCCACGTGAAGACACCCCACGAGCCGACCTTCAAGGAGTCGGCGACGTGGTCCGTCGTCTACATCACGATCGCCATCATCTTCGGCGGAATCGTGTTCTGGCAGTACGGCGCGACCTACGGCGGTGAGTACTTCGCCGGGTACGTCACCGAGAAGGCGCTCAGCGTCGACAACCTGTTCGTCTTCCTCATCATCATGACGACGTTCGCCGTACCGCGTCAGTACCAGCAGAAGGTGCTGCTCATCGGCATCGTGATGGCGCTCGTGATGCGCGGTGGCTTCATCGCCCTCGGTGCCGCAGCCATCAACAACTTCAGCTGGGTCTTCTACCTCTTCGGTGCGTTCCTCATCTACACGGCCTACAAGCTCATCAAGGAGGCCGGGGAAGAGGAGGAGAACGAGGTCCAGCAGGACACCAAGATCATGAAGTTCGCCAAGAAGATCCTCCCCACCACGGACGAGTACCACGGTGATCGTCTGACGGTGAAGATCGACGGCAAGCGCGTGGTCACCCCGATGTTGCTGGCACTGGTCGTCATCGGTTTCACCGACATCCTGTTCGCCCTGGACTCGATTCCTGCCATCTACGGCCTGACCACCGAGCCGTACATCGTCTTCACGGCGAACGCGTTCGCCCTCATGGGTCTGCGTCAGCTGTACTTCCTCATCGGCGGACTGCTCGATCGCCTGGTCTACCTGTCCTACGGACTGTCGCTGGTGCTCGCGTTCATCGGTGTCAAGCTGGTGCTGCACGCGCTCCACGAGAACGAGTTGGCGTTCATCAACGGCGGAGAACACCTTCCGGTGCCGGAGATCAGCACCGGACTCTCGCTCACCGTGATCATGGGCATCCTGATCGTCACCACGGTCGCCAGCTTGCTCAAGACCCGCGGTGACGCGAAGCCTGCTGCGAAGGACGACGAGACCGGAACGCCGGTTCTCGGCGACGACACCACGACGGCCACGACCGGCACCACGTCGACCGGCACCACGTCGACCAGCGTCACGGACACCGAGCGCGACTCGCGCTGACCCGTCCCGCACAGCGAACAGCCCGGCACCGAAAGGTGCCGGGCTGTTCGCTGTGTCCGGTGGGTGCGGGGGCGAGGGTCACTCCGCGAGGACGCCCATCACCGGCTTCCACTCCTGGATCGCCACGGCGTCGACGAGCTTCTCCACCGCGAACGGGTCCTCGGCGAACAGCGTGCCCACCTGGTCCGCACTCTCACCCTTGACGATGATGGTGGCGCCGCTGTCGTCGGCGTACGGGCCCGCCACCACCACGATGTCGCGAGCCAGCAGATCTCGGAGCCAGTCGCGGTGCTCGGCGCGGACGCGGTCGCGTCCCCCGGCGGTGGCCGACGAGTACGTGTAGTTGACGAGGAAGTGGGCCATCGATGTTCTCCTGCGTTGTGAGCGGGTTGTGGGTGAACTAGAGCGTGAGCAGCATGCGGGTGTTGCCGAGAGTGTTCGGCTTGACGTAGCTGAGATCGAGGAACTCGGCGACACCGGTGTCGTACGAGCGGCACATCTCCGCGTAGACCTCGGCCGTGACCGGGGTTCCGTCGATCTCCGAGAAACCGTGCCGGGCGAAGAACGGCACCTCGAAGGTGAGCACGAAGATGCGCGAGAGCTGAAGTTCGCGGGCGACGTCGATCAGGCGCGACACGATGAGGTGGCCCACGCCGTGGCCCTTGACCGACGGGTCGACGGCGACCGTGCGGATCTCACCCAGATCTGCCCACAGCACGTGCAGCGCGCCGCAGCCGGCGACGACACCGTCGACCTCGGCGACCCAGAACTCCTGGACCGCCTCGTAGAGGGTCACGAGATTCTTCTCGAGCAGGATCCGGCCCGCGTAGATGTCGATGAGTCGCTTGATCTCCGGGATGTCGGAGGTGCGGGCCCGGCGCAGCTGCACGCGCTCGGTGGTGGACCCGGACGTGGTCCGGACGTCTGCGCGATCCTGCGCCGCCCGGGAGTCCGTCTCCGGATCGAGGTCGGAAGTCATGGGGTGAACAGTAGTCATCGGGCGTACCGATATTGTGACCGTGTGTCCCGCGCCGGTAACTCACGTCACGTCCCGAGAGCGGGCTCGTCGACGTGAGCGCTCAGTACGACGTCGGTCGTGGCCCCGGGGACGCGTCCGCGCCGACGCCGGACGCCGTCGTGGGTTCGGGCCCGCTCACCCCGGCTCCTCTGCTCAACATCGCCAACGTCCTGACGGTCCTGCGTATCGCGCTGGTCCCGGTGTTCCTGTGGGCCCTGTTCGCCGACGGCGGCCAGGAGACCGGGTGGCGGCTCGCGGCCTTCGGCATCTTCGTCGTCGCGGCGATCACCGATCGCATCGACGGTCAACTGGCGCGTAAACACGGTCTCGTGACGGAGTTCGGCAAGATGGCGGACCCCATCGCCGACAAGGCGCTGATCGGGGCGGCCCTGGTCGGACTGTCCATGTTGGGGGACCTGCCCTGGTGGATCACCCTCGTCATCGGTGCCCGCGAGATCGGCATCACGCTCCTGCGCTTCGCCGTCCTGCGACACGGTGTCATTCCCGCGGGACGCGGGGGCAAGCTCAAGACCCTCGTCCAGAGCGTGGCCATCGGGGTCTACGTGCTGCCGCTGCCCGACGCGGTGATCCCGGCCGCCATGGTGCTGATGATCCTCGCCGTCGCGCTGACCGTGATCACGGGACTCGACTACGTGGTCCAGGCGGCGCGGCCGCGGGTGCGGAACTCGCACGACGGACGATGAGCCGACCGGTGCTCCGACGCGTGCGGATCGCGGGCGGGGGTTAGGGTTCTCTCACCCGTTCCGACGGGAGTCCACTCTCGGCGCGGGAACCGATCGGACCGTTCCGGCGTTGTAGGTGGACGAGGGTCGTCGCAAAGATCACCGAGAGGTGGCCGAACGCCGACCACGACGTAGTTCGAACACGATGAAGGAGGGGCCACATGGCGCTGCTCTTGCGTGAGGCACTGGGCGACAGTCTTCGCCGCACACGGGTCGCTCAGAGCCGCACGTTGCGCGAGGTCTCCAACACGGCGCGCGTCAGCCTCGGGTATCTCTCGGAGGTCGAACGTGGCCGCAAGGAGGCGTCGAGCGAATTGCTCAACGCCATCTGTGATGCCCTCGAGGTCCCGCTGTCGGACGTCCTGTTCGACGTGAGCGAGTCGTTGACGGACACGATGGCGAGTGCAGCCGCGGCGACGGGGGTTGCCGCCGAGCGCGGTGCGGCCCACATCTCCGACGAGACTCGCGTGGTCATTCCGGCCCCGACGGCGCGGGCACTCGCCGCTGCCTGATCTTCGCGTCCCGTTTCCGACCATCCGTGGTTCGGCATGGGACAATGGCGGGTACCGATCACAGACAGACCGCGTGTCCCGGACACGCGCAGCATCACCGGCGGTGACGGTCGCCAGCCGGGTCGCGAACGCGGCGGACCTCATGGAGGCAGGAAGAACCGATGGCCAATCCTTTCGTCAAGGGCTGGAAGTATCTGATGGCTCTGTTCGATTCCAAGATCGACGAGAAGGCGGATCCGCAGGTCCAGATCCAGCAGGCCATCGAGGACGCCCAGCGCCAGCATCAGGCGCTCTCGCAGCAGGCCGCGTCGGTCATCGGTAACCAGCGACAGCTCGAGATGAAGCTCAGCCGCCAGCTCGACGAGGTGGAGAAGCTCAACGCCAACGCACGTCAGGCCGTGACTCTGGCGGATCAGGCGAACGCGGCCGGCGACGTGGAGAAGACCACGCAATACACCAACGCTGCCGAGGCGTTCGCCGCGCAGCTGGTCACTGCGGAGCAGGGCGTGGAGGACCTCAAGGTTCTGCACGATCAGGCACTCCAGGCGGCTACGCAGGCCAAGAAGGCCGTCGAGCAGAACGCCATGACGCTGCAGGCCAAGGTCGCCGAACGGACCAAACTGCTCAGCCAGCTCGAGCAGGCCAAGATGCAGGAGCGCGTCAGCGAGTCGCTCCGCTCGATGGACTCCACTCTGTCGGCGCCCGGCAACACCCCGAGCCTCGACGCCGTGCGGGACAAGATCGAACGGCGCTACGCAAATGCGCTCGGATCCGCCGAACTTGCTCAGAACTCGGTGCAGGGCCGCATGATGGAGGTCCAGCAGGCCAGCGTCCAGATGGCCGGACACAGCCGCCTCGAGCAGATCCGCGCCTCGATGGCGGGCGACTCGCTCACCGCCGGCCCCTCGGCGGACGGCGTCTCCACCCAGAAGAATCTGTCGTCCCCGCAGGCCACCCCCGAGCCTCCGCAGGCCAACTGATCCGCCTGCCCGAGACCCCCACGGAGCGTTGATGTCCGTACACGGCGACCCGCACCGACGGCCTGCGTGGCACGAGCGGTCCGCTGCGCCGGCCGAGGCCGGGCGTGCTGCCGACATGGTGCGGGCTCGGGCTCGGGGCGTCGTCGACGTCACTCGGCCGTTCCTCGACGCGGCGAAGTCGTGGAACGACCCGCGGAAGAAGGCCGAACGCAGAATCCGTCGGACTCGTCGGCGGGCCACTCTCCTCGGCGCGGCGTCCGGGTCCATGGGCGTCGCCACCGTCACGGTGGCGGCCACCTCGGCACCCGACTGGATCGTCGTCGGAGGATCGGGCACCACGCTGCTGTTCGCGGTACCAGCCGTGGCTGCGGCGGCGGCGTACCGGCGCCTTCGGGGTCAGCCGCTGCCGCCGGCGACGCCGGTCCGCCGCGCCTTGCCGCCGATGGGCTCCGCCGCTCGCGAGCCCATCGAACGTCTCGCGGCCGCCGAACGCAGTCTGCACGAGCTGACGGGCATCCTCGCCCGGTCCGGGGCCGTCGCGGCCGAGGACGTGCAGGACACGACCCGGATCGCCGCGGCCGCGTCGGCAGCCCTCACCGAGGTCGCTCACGACATCGTCGCGATGGAGAGAGCAGCGCTGGGAAGTCCGGCTGCCGCGGTCCATCTGTCCGGGTCCGTCGAGTCCACTGCGGCCCGGTTGGCGGACGGTGTGCACCAGTACGACGGTCTCGTCGCCGCGGCCGCCCTGCTCACCGCGCCGGGCTCCTCCGGCTCGCTCACCGCACTCGACGCGCGACGGGACGCTCTTCAGTTCGCGTCCGATCGCCTCGAGGGCTGGGCATTCGGCCTCGAGCACCTGCAGAAGCCCTGACCTCGGCGGCGCTCCGACCCTGAGATCGACGCACGGTCCTCGGGGTCGACCCCGATCTTCACCCTGAACTCCGCGACGAACCGGTGCTGTCCCAGTGTGGTTCTGGCAGTGTCGAACTCGTCGACGGATCGCCGGTGAAGTCCACCGCGGCCGGCGACGGGAGTCCCCGACGAGAAGGAGTTCGACATGTTCTGGAAGATTCTCGGTGCGATCGTTCTGGTGTGGATCGGCATCGTCGTTCTCGGCGCCCTGCTGAAGGCGCTGTTCCCCCTGCTGGCACTGGCCGTGGTGGGAACGGGTCTCTACTTCCTGTTCCGCGCGATGAGCGGCGACCGCGACTCGGCGAAGTCACCCTTCTGACGCCGCCCGGTGCAGGGCTGACCTAGGCTTCGCCCATGCTCGTCGCGGTGGTCGCCGGCCCTGATGCCGGGCATGCGTTTCCCGCCATCGCACTCGCGAAGGCGCTGACGGCCGCAGGAGACACGGCCGTGGTCTACACCGGCGAACGGTGGCTCGAATCCGCACGAGCGGACGGGGTGGACACTCGCGTGTTGCCGGGACTGGAACCGCGGCCCGAGGACGACGACGCGGACGCCGGCCGCAGAATTCACGAGCGGGCGGCCCACATGTCCTCGATGCTGCTTCCGGTGCTCGCTGCGCCGGCTCCCGATCTGGTGGTCTCGGACATCCTCACGGCCGGTGGCGGTCTCGCCGCCGAGAGGCTGGGAGTGCCCTGGGTGGAACTGGCTCCGCACCCGCTCTACCGGCCCTCCGTCTCGCTGCCCCCGATCGGGAGTGGTCTCGCGCCGGGAACGGGAGTGCGAGGACGGCTGCGGGACACCGTGATGCGGGCTCTGACGGACCGCTCCGTCCGCGCCGGACTGGCGCAGCGTGCGAGGGCGCGCGAGGGTGTCGGTCTGCCCTCGCTCGACCCCGGACCCGAGCGCCGCCTGATCGCGACGATCCCGGCTCTCGAGGTGCCGCGATCGGACTGGCCGGCCGAGGCTCGGGTCGTCGGTCCACTGCTGTGGGAGCCGACGACCGCTCTCCTCGAACCACCGCCCGGGACCGAACCGCTGGTCCTGCTGGCACCGTCGACGGCCGCGACCGGCGTCGTGTCCATGGTCGAGGCCACTGTCGAGGCGATGGCGGCCTCACGTGCGCGCGGCCGGAGTCGTCGACTGGTGATCACCACGGTGGACGACGTTCCGGCCGGTCTACCGTCCTGGGCGGTGGGCGGACTGGGGCGCCAGGACGCGCTGCTGCCGCGGGCGTCGGTCGTGGTGTGCGGCGGCGGCCACGGGATGCTGGCGAAGGCGCTGTCCGCCGGTGTCCCGGTGGTCGTGATCCCCGGCGGGGGAGATCAGTGGGAGCTGGCCAACCGCGCGGCGCGGCAGGGAAGCGCCGCGATCGTGCGCCCCGTGTCCGCCGACGCCGTGGCGGACGCGATCGACCGGGTGCTGGGCGACCCGACGTACGCGGCCGCGGCAGCTCGTGCCGCGGCGACGGCGGCTGCGGTGAAGGATCCCGTCGCGGTGTGCCGCAGCGTGATCGTCGACTCCCGCCCGCGCTGAGTTGGAGCGCGGACGTCCCGGGTTACGGTGACATGGTGCGCCTGACCGACTTCCACGACCGTGTCGCCGAACAGTTCGGAACCGTGACCGGAGACTCGATGCTGGTCGACCACCTGCTGCTGAGCCTGGGGAACCGCACCGCCGCGCAGGCCGTCGAGGACGGCGAGGATCCGAAGGACGTGTGGCGCGCACTGTGCGTCGAGTTCGACGTTCCCCGATCGCGATGGTGAACCTCCGGCGTGTCGCTGGGTATCGAACACCTGTTCGCTTATAGTCGTCTTCAGAGTCGACGGGAATCGCACGGCAGCGGTTCCTGTCGGTACCCCCCTCTACCTTGGCGACAGATCGACGGGGTACAGACGCTTCGGGGACAAGAACTTCGAGAAGGAGACCATGATGGCTGCAGCTGCATACGATCGGGACAAGGCGCTCGATCTCGCGCTCGCGCAGATCGACAAGAACTTCGGCAAGGGGTCGGTCATGCGTCTCGGCGACGAGGCCCGTGTGCCCATCGCCGTCATCCCCACGGGATCGATCGCGCTGGACGTCGCGCTCGGCATCGGCGGACTCCCGCGCGGCCGCATCGTCGAGGTCTACGGCCCGGAGTCCTCGGGTAAGACGACGGTCGCGCTCCACGCGGTCGCCAACGCACAGGCCGCTGGCGGCATCGCCGCGTTCATCGACGCGGAGCACGCCCTCGATCCCGACTACGCCGCCAAGCTCGGTGTCGACACCGACGCACTGCTGGTCTCCCAGCCCGACACCGGTGAGCAGGCGCTCGAAATCGCGGACATGCTGATCCGGTCCGGTGCCATCGACATCCTGGTCGTCGACTCCGTGGCAGCCCTGGTTCCCCGTGCCGAGATCGAGGGCGAGATGGGTGACAGCCACGTCGGTCTGCAGGCCCGCCTGATGAGCCAGGCCCTGCGCAAGATCACCGGCGCCATCAGCTCGTCCGGCACCACGGTCATCTTCATCAACCAGCTGCGCGAGAAGATCGGCGTCATGTTCGGTTCGCCCGAGACCACGACGGGCGGTAAGGCGCTGAAGTTCTACGCATCGGTGCGCCTCGACATCCGTCGTATCGAGACACTCAAGGACGGAACCGACGCAGTCGGTAACCGCACCCGCGTCAAGGTGGTCAAGAACAAGGTGTCGCCGCCGTTCAAGCAGGCCGAGTTCGACATCCTGTACGGCAAGGGCATCAGCAAGGAAGGCTCGCTCATCGACATGGGTGTCGAGCACGGCTTCGTGCGCAAGTCCGGCTCCTGGTTCACCTACGAGGGTGATCAGCTGGGCCAGGGCAAGGAGAACGCGCGCAAGTTCCTGCTCGAGAACACCGACATCCGTGACGAGATCGAGAAGAAGATCAAGGAGAAGCTCGGCATCGGTGCGGACGTGCGTACGCCCGACGAGGCCGTCGCTGCTCCGGTCGACTTCTGACAGCAGGTCTCTCGACTGTGAACGACGACGAGTTTCCGGACTCGCGTGGACCGGGCGCCCGACGTACGTCGGGCGCCCGGTCCCGTTCCGGCCGCGGATCGGGTGAGACGCCGCCCCCGGGCGGGGGCACGGCGGTGCAGGCCAAGGATGCCGCATTGCGGTTGCTCACCGATCGCGCCAGAAGCCGCGCCGAGCTCGAACAGCGGTTGGCCGCCAAAGGATTCACGGACGAGATCATCACGTCCGTGCTCGACAGGCTTACCGAGATCAAGCTGGTCGACGATCGTGACTTCGCCCATCAGTGGGTGCGCTCGCGACACACGTACTCGGGCCGAGGCAAGCAGGCGCTGCGCACAGAACTACGCACCAAAGGCATCGACCCGGTGCTGGCCACCGAGGCACTCGACACGATCGAGCCCGAGGACGAGCGGGAGCGCGCCCGCGAACTGGTCGTCAAGAAGCTCCGGGCACCCGCTCTGCTGTCCGCTCTGAACGAGGAGATCGAGGATCCGCGGGAACGCCGCGCGCAACGCGACAAGGTCGTCCGAAAGCTGGTGTCGATGCTCGCGCGGCGCGGGTTCGCCCAGGGCATGGCGTTCGAGGTGGTCAAAGACGAACTCGAGGCCCTCGGAAACCATTCCGAGGGCCTCGAGTACTAGAACGTCAGATCGTCGCGCCGCCCATGGCGGCGCCCTGATCGACAGGAACCGGACTCTTCTTTCCCCGCCGCAATCGCTTCTCGACCTTGGTGGCGAGGTACGTCAGCAACGAGTTCAGGATGATCATGATGATGGCCACGATGATCAGGGCGGGCAGGAAGTTGCCGTAGAAAGCGCCGACCTGCTGTCCCGACCGAACCACCTCGACGTAGCCGATGATGTAGCCCAGTGCGGAGTCCTTCAGCGCCACCACCATCTGCGAGATGATGGCCGGCAACATCGCGGTCACGGCCTGGGGGAGCAGGATCATGCGCATGATCTGGCCCTTACGCAGGCCGATGGCCATGGCGGCCTCGGTCTGACCCTTCGGCAGGGACTGGATGCCCGACCGCACGATCTCGGCGATGACCGAGCCGTTGTAGAGCGTCAGGCCCGTCACCACCGCGGCCAGTGCCAGGTAACGAGACTTGAACACCTGGTACTCGGCGAAGAACTGGTACAGGAAGATCATCAGGATCAGCACCGGGATGGCGCGGAACAGTTCGACGAAGAAGCCTGCGACCACGCGCACCGGCCGGTGGTCGGACAGGCGAGCGATACCCAGGACCGCGCCGAGGATCAGTGCCAACACGATGGAGAGGAAGGCAGCGATCAGCGTCCCCTGGATGCCGGGGATCAGGTACGTCGTCCAGGTCGAGGACTCGACGAACGGACTCCACTTCTCCGACGTCAGCTGGCCCTTCTCGTCCAGCTTCGCGTACACCACGTACGCCGCCAGCAGCACGACGACCAGAACCACGGCCGAGATGATGTGGTTGCGCACCTTGGCGCGGGGGCCCGGCGCGTCGTACAGAACGGTGGCGCGTTCGGCGGAGGCGACCTTCTTGGGCGGTGCCTCGGTGCTCAGAGGTGCGTTCGCTGTGGTCATCGGGCAACCGCCAATCGCTTGCCGAGGTAGCCGAAGAAGAGGCCGGTGGGGAAGGTCAGGATGACGAAGCCGAGCGCGAAGATGCCGCCGACGACGAAGATCGCCGCCTCGTTCTCGATCATCTCCTTCATCAGGATGGCCGCTTCGAGGACGCCGATCGCCGCGGCGACGGTCGTGTTCTTCGTGAGGGCGATGAGCACGCTGCCCAGCGGGCCGATGACCGCACGGAACGCCTGGGGCAGCACGATGAAACGCAGGTTCTGCGAGAACGTCAGACCGAGCGATCGCCCGGCCTCCGCCTGCCCGACGTTCACCGTGTTGATTCCGGACCGCAGCGACTCGCACACGAACGAGGCCGTGTAGATGCTCAGACCGAGCACGGCGAGCCGAAAGTTGTTGTCCGCCTGGCCGGTCGGGGATGCCTGATCGGCGAGTGTGACGCCCAGGGTCTGGTACAGGCCGAACGCGCAGAACAACAGGATCAGCGTGAGCGGGGTGTTGCGGAAGATGGTGACGTAGGTGGCACCGATCCACCGCGCGACGGGGACCGGGGAGACCCGCATCGCCGCGAGCAGGGTGCCGAGGACGAGAGCGCCGATGGCAGAGAGCACCGTCAGCTTGATCGTCATCCAGAACGCGTCGAGGAGTTCGGGCGCGTAGTCACTCAGTATGTCCACCGGCGACTCCTTCCGAGAGCGGTGACGAGTCGAACGGGCGGCTCACCGGTGTGAACCGCCCGTTCGGGTCTCGCGGAGAGTGGTGATCAGTAGCGATCGACGGTCGGCTGTGCGGGCAGCGGGTACCCGGACGGTCCGACGGTGTCCTCGAACGCCTTCTGCCACGACCCGTCCTCGATCATGGCGTCGATCGCGTCGTTGACCTTGGTGCGGGTCTCGTCGTCGCCCTTGGCCAGGCCGATGCCGTAGCGCTCCTCGGTGAACGGCTCGCCGACCACCTTGAGCTCACCCGGATACTGAGCCGCGTAGCCGGCCAGGATGATGTCGTCGGTCGTGACCGCATCGACGGCGCCGTTGCGCAGTGCCTCGACACAGGCGGAGTAGGTGTCGAACTCCTGCAGCTGCACGTCCTGTGCGTACTGGTCCTTGACCTTCTGCGCGGGGGTGGAGCCGGACACGGAGCAGAGGCGCTTGCCGCCGCTGAGCGACTCGGGGCCCGTGATGTCGGTGTTGGCATCGGCGACGAGTAGCGACTGTCCGGCGACGAAGTACGGTCCGGCGAAGTCGACCTTCTCCTTGCGAGCGTCGGTGATCGAGTAGGTGGCGACGATGTAGTCGACCTCACCGTTCTCGATCAGCGTCTCGCGCTGCGCCGACGGCGACTCCTTGAACGTGATGTTCTCGGGCGTCACGCCGAGCTTGCCGGCGACGTATTTCGCCACCTCGACGTCGAAGCCGCTGAACGAGCCGTCGGGGGTGCGCAGGCCGAGGCCCGGCTGGTCGAACTTGATGCCGACGGTCAGCTTGCCGCTCTCGGCGCTGGACGACGCGCTGGTCGCCTCGTCGCCACCACACGCGGTAGCGGCGAAGGCGAGCGCGAGTGCGGCGACGCCGACGCGAGCGGTACGGGTGATTCTCATCGAGATCCTCCAGAAGTTGTGACGAGCGGGTGGGAGATCAGTGACTCAGGATCTTGCCGAGGAAGTCCTTGGCGCGATCGGATTTCGGTGTGGTGAAGAAGGTCTCGGGGTCGGTGTCCTCGACGATCTGGCCGTCGGCCATGAAGATGACGCGGTCACCGGCGCGGCGGGCGAAGCCCATCTCGTGGGTCACGACCACCATGGTCATGCCCTCCTTGGCCAGCGACGTCATCACGTCGAGCACCTCGTTGACCATCTCGGGATCGAGCGCGGAGGTCGGCTCGTCGAAGAGCATGACCTTCGGGTTCATCGCGAGTGCGCGGGCGATGGCGACACGTTGCTGCTGGCCGCCGGAGAGCTGCGCCGGGTACTTGTCGGCCTGGTTGGCGATGCCGACGCGTTCGAGCAGACGCTGCGCGGTCTTCTCCGCCTCGTCCTTCTTCATCTTGCGGACCTTGGTCGGCCCGAGCATGACGTTCTCGCGAATCGTCTTGTGCGCGAAGAGGTTGAAGGACTGGAAGACCATGCCGACGTCCGCGCGGAGCGCGGCGAGCGACTTGCCCTCGGAGGGAAGCGCCTTGCCGTCGACCTCGATGGTTCCCTCGTCGACGGGCTCGAGTCGGTTGATCGTGCGGCACAACGTCGATTTACCCGACCCGGACGGGCCGAGGACGATGACGACCTGGCCGCTGGGAACGTCGAGTTCGATGTCCTTGAGGACGTGCAGATCACCGAAATGTTTCTGAACGCCGTGCATCGCGATCATGGGGGCAGACGATGCTGTGGGCGAGCTGTGTGCGCGCTCGCCGTCAGGGTGGGTCATGGCGATGACCCTAGAGGTAGTTTCCTCCGCCACTGCTCGTTTTGGTGCGGGGACCGCGTATATGTAATGGAAACTTTACTCGGACCGCTCGGTGGGTCGGGTACGAGCGCCGCCGTACCCTGGAGGGGTGGACACGATCGACACCCAGACTCTGCCTGCGCGGTCCGGGACTGCGCGCACCTACGAGGTGCGCACCTACGGCTGCCAGATGAACGTGCACGATTCCGAACGACTGTCCGGCCTTCTCGAGGAGGCCGGCTACGAGAAGGCCGACTCGGGTTCGTCCCCCGATCTCGTCGTCTTCAACACCTGCGCGGTACGCGAGAACGCCGACAACAAGTTGTACGGCAACCTCGGCCAGCTCCGGCCGGCGAAGGACGAGAACCCCGACATGCAGATCGCCGTCGGCGGGTGCCTCGCGCAGAAGGACCGCGACGTCGTGGTCACCAAGGCGCCGTGGGTGGACGTGGTGTTCGGTACTCACAACATCGGGTCCCTGCCGGCGCTGCTCGACCGGGCGCGCCACTATCAGCGCGCCGAGGTCGAGATCCTCGAGTCGCTGGACGCGTTCCCCTCGACTCTCCCTGCCAAGCGCGACTCCGCCTACTCCGGGTGGGTGTCCATCTCGGTGGGGTGCAACAACACCTGCACCTTCTGCATCGTGCCCGCTCTGCGCGGCAAGGAGGTCGACCGCAGGCCGGGCGACATCCTCGCCGAGGTGCAGGCACTGGTCGACGAGGGCGTACTCGAGGTGACGCTGCTCGGACAGAACGTCAACGCGTACGGCGCCTCGTTCGCCGATCCCGAGCAGCCCCGTGACCGGGGTGCGTTCGCGTCCCTCCTGCGTGCGTGCGGGGAGATCGACGGGCTCGAGCGCGTCCGGTTCACCTCGCCGCATCCCGCCGAGTTCACCGACGACGTCATCGAGGCGATGGCGTCGACGCCCAACGTGTGCCCGACGCTGCACATGCCTCTGCAGTCCGGATCGGACCGGGTACTGCGTGCCATGCGCCGTTCGTACCGCAAGGAGAAGTTCCTCGGCATCATCGACCGGGTGCGCGCTGCCATCCCGCACGCGTCGTTGACGACGGACATCATCGTGGGGTTCCCCGGCGAGACCGAGGAGGACTTCCAGGAGACCCTCGACGTCGTGCGCCGCGCGCGCTTCAGCAGCGCCTACACGTTCCAGTACTCCAAGCGACCGGGAACGCCGGCCGCGGACATGGCGGACCAGGTGCCCAAGGCCGTGGTGCAGGAGCGGTACGAACGGCTCGCCGCTCTGCAGGAGGAGATCTCTCACGAGGAGAACCGCCGCGTCGTGGGCTCCGAGGTCGAATTGCTCGTCGCAGACGGTGCCGGACGCAAGAACGCGGCCACCGAGCGGATGAGTGGCCGCACCCGCGACGGTCGACTCGTGCACTTCACCCCGACGGGTGCGATCGACCGAGCCGTCCGGCCCGGCGACGTCGTCGTCACCACAGTGACCGACGCGAAGCCGTACCACCTGGTCGCCGACGTCCCGGTGCGCTCGCACCGGCGCACCACGGCCGGCGACCGACACGAGCGGGGCACGATGCCCCGGACCGCACCGGTCGGTGTCGGGTTGGGGTTGCCGTCCGTCGGCGCCCCGGCGCCCGAGCCGGTCACGACGATGGGATGTGCACTGTGAGTACCGAGCCGACGACCGGATCAGACCCGGCGGCCGCCGAGAAGCAGATCTCGGGGCGAATCGACCCGGGGGTCCGCGCCGTCGTCGTGGCGGTGGTCGTGTTGTTGCTGCTGCTCAGTTTCGCACTGCCGCATACGGGTTCGGCCAACGCGTGGGACGTGCTCGTGCACGACGAGGACGCGGTGGCGGAGTCGGTGGCACTGCCGTCACGCATCTTCGTGTGGCTGACCCTCGTGTTCGCGGTCGGCTTCTCGGCCCTCGCCCTGGTCACTCAACGCTGGGCGCTGGCCTGGGTCGCGCTCTACGGGTCCGGCGTGGCGACGGTGCTCGGCATCCTGGCCATCTGGTCACGTCAGACAGTTCCGGTCGGTCTCACCGGGGCCGGCCCCGGTCTCGGCCTGGTCCTCGGCTGGGTGCTCGTGGTCGTGCTGGCGTTCCACTGGTTCAAGGTGGTGTGGAACCGCTCCAACGCTCAGTGGGCGGCCGCCGCCGCCCGCCGGGACGCGGCCGTGATGGACGAGGCGCGGCGCGAGAACGTGCTGGACACGTCCCGGCGCCGCGACAGCTGATCCCCGAACTCGCAGACCGCCCGAAGTCACAGACCGCCCGAAGTCACAGACCGCCGACGGCGCTGTCGGCGGCATCGGCCCACTCGCGCCACTGCTGTGCCTGCGCACGGGCCTTCTCGGCGTCCTTGGCCTTGCCCGCGACCTCGGCCTTCTGGGCCTGCTCCTCGAACTGCGCGACCCGTTCGCGGAACTGAGCCGCGCGCGCCATCGCCTCGGGATCGGTGCGTCGCCACTCGGAATCGGCGGCGTCGCGGACCCGCTTCTCGATCGCGCGGAGCTTGCCCTCGAGATCGTGCATCTTCTCGCGCGGGACCTTGCCGATGGCGTCCCACTTGTCCTGCAGGGTGCGCAGAGCCGCCTTGGCTGCGTCCATGTCCTTGGACGGGTCGATGTGACCGGACTCCGCGAGCAACCGCTCCTTGGCCTCGGCGTTCTGCTCGAACTCTGCGTTCTGCTCGGACTGCGCGGCGTTGCGCGCCTCGAAGAACACGTCCTGGGCACCCTTGAACTTCTGCCACAGCGAGTCGTCGGCGTCGCGTGGAGCCCGGCCCGCGGCCTTCCACTCGGTCAGCAGATCGCGGAACACCTGCGCGGTGCCCACCCAGTCGGTGGACGACGACAGTTCCTCGGCCTTGGCGACCAGCTCCTCCTTGCGCACCTTGGCGGCGCCGCGTTCGCGGTCGAGATCGGCGAAGTGCGCGCCGCGGCGGCGGTTGAACGCCTCACGTGCCTTGGAGTAGCGCTTCCAGAGGGCGTCGTCCACCTTGCGGTCGACGCCGCGAATGGTCTTCCACTCCTCGAGAATGACGCGCAGACGGTCACCCGCCGCCTTCCACTGCGTGGATTCGCTGCCGATCGTCTCGGCCTCGGCAGCCAGCGCCTCCTTGCGTGCGGTCGACTCCGTCCGCTCCGAGTCCTTGCGCTTGCGATGCTCGGCGGCGACCTCGTCGGAGTGCTCGATGACGGCCTGCAGACGGGTCGCCAGTGCCTCGGTGTCGCCGATCACGGCAGCGGTGGGCAGGGTCTCGGCGAGCGCGACGGCGGCGCTCTTCGTCTTCTTGGCGTCGCCGGCGCCGGAGGCGAGCCGCGCCTCCAGGAGTGCGACCTCGGTCGCGAGATCGTCGAAGCGGCGCCCGAAGTGTGCGAGGCCCTCGGCCGCGTCGCCGGCCTGCCAGGAACCGACCTGCCGCTCTCCGTCCGCGGTGCGGACCCACGCCGAGCCGTCCTCGTCGACCCGGCCCCAGCGGGACGGGTCGGTGACGACAGGGACGACGGCGGGGGTCGACGGCACGTGGTGCGCGGCCGGATGCGGCGTCGGGTGCGACTCCCCGTCGACCGGGGGTGTGGACGACTGCGGTGCGGACGGATCGGCCGGGGCACTGGGTCGGGTCGGCGCCGGGCGCGGTGCGCCGCCGGGCCGAGGGCCCGGTCGGGGTCCGGGCCGGGGCGGGGTGGTGCTCGCCTGAGCCTCGGCGGGGGCGTTCTCGGTCGTCTCGTGCTCGGTCATGGTTCTCTCCGTCTCTGCCGCGCGTCACGGCTGCCTGGCGCTACGTAATTCTCTGCCCGGTCGTTCCCGGCCCATTCAACCCCTTCCTCGCGTCGGCGACCATGCAAACCCCGAGGGACGCGCGGAAAAATGGACGCACTCGAACGGTCGACTACCGTGGCGTCCGTGCTGTCCGCCCTCGTCTTCGTCCCGTCGCCTCCGTTGTTGCTCGCGGAGCTCGCCGGTGCCGCCGCAGGCGAACTGGACGATCTGCGATCGGCCGTGCGCGAGGCGTGCGACGACCTCGGGCAGTCCTGTCGGAGCTGGATCGGGGTCGGTGTCGGTGCGTCCACGACCTGGATCGACGGTGCCGCCGCGGGTACGTACGTGGGGTTCGGTGCCGATGTCGTGGTCGGTCTCGCCCCGGATCGCGGGCCGATCGATCGTGCGATGGAGTTGGCCGCGCTGACCGTCGGGCTGCTCCGCGGGCAGTCGGTGCCGCAGTGGTCGGTCCCCGTACAGCTCGTCGCTCGGAACGCGAGTGTCCACGACGTGGCGGCCGTGGCGCTCGACCTGCGGACCCGCGTCGACGCCACGCCCGGGCCGGTGGGGTTGCTCGTCGTCGGCGACGGGGCGACGACGCTGACCGACAAGGCGCCCGGTGCGTTCGACGAGCGCGCCGAGTCGGTGCAGCACTCGATCGACGACGCGCTCGGCAGAGCCGACGTCGATGCGCTGGCATCGCTGGACCCCGCACTCTGCGACGCCCTCGGTGTCGACGGGCGCGTGGCGTGGCAGGTCGCGGCCGCGCTGATCGGACCCACACGAGTGGTGCCACACAGTCTCTTTCGTGGTGCCCCCTACGGAGTCGGATACCACGTCGCCTCGTGGTCACTGTGACGACGCCGACACCGGTCGCGGTGATCGGACCCACCGCCACGGGCAAGTCGGCCCTCGCGCTCGATCTCGCCGAACACCTCGGCGGGCACATCGTGAACATCGACGCGATGCAGCAGTACCGCGGCATGGACATCGGTACGGCGAAGACGCCGGTGGCGGAGCGTCGCGGCATCCCGCACCACCGACTCGACGTCCTGGACGTCACGGAGACGGCGACGGTGGCGGCGTACCAGGACGCCGCCGTGCGGGAGATCGAGGAGCTGCTCGAGCGGTCCGTCGTGCCCGTCGTCGTCGGTGGATCGATGATGTACGTCCAGGCTCTGCTGGACCGCTGGCAGTTTCCGGCCACCGATGCCGCGGTGCGGGCCGAACTCGAGGCCAGGCTCGCCGCCGAGGGGGTCGCGGCCCTGCACCGCGCACTCGCGGAGTCCGATCCGGCGGCCGCGGCGTCGATCCTGCCGACCGACGGTCGACGCATCGTCCGCGCGCTCGAGGTGGGCCGACTCACCGGGAAGCCGTTCGCCGCGTCGGCGCCCACCATCGGCGAGCCGCGTTGGGACACCGTCATCCTGGGCATCGACCGTGACACCGAGGAGCTCGACGCGCGCATCGCGGCACGCACCGACGCGATGTTCGCCGAGGGGTTCGTCGCCGAGGTCGAGACCCTCGTGGGACAGGGCCTGCGCGAGGGGGTCACCGCCCCGAGAGCGATCGGCTACGCGCAGGTGTTGCAACTGCTGGACGGCGAGATCGACGAGGCGGCGGCGCGGGAGGCGACCTTCGTCGGTACCCGGCGCTATGTTCGCCGCCAACGGTCCTGGTTCGGCCGTGATCCCCGCGTGCACTGGCTGCGCGGGGGAGCATCGGACCTGCGGGACGCCGCACTGCGCACGAGGGGAGAACACCGATGAGCGATGCGCTCGTCCTGTCGCGGAACGCACGGTTCCAGCAGTGGCAGTCCTACCTCGTCACCCGCGGCAAGCGCACCAGGGCGGGGGTCTTCCTCGTGCAGGGAGTGCGGCCGGTGACGCTCGCCGTGAATCACGGGTGGCCTCTCGAGTCCGTGCTCCACCGAACCGGTGACACCCTGTCGTCCTGGGCCACGTCGACCGTGGACCGCTGCCGAGCCGCGGGCGTGTCCGTCGTGGGTGTCGCACCGGAGTTGATGGCGGAGCTCGGCGAACGCGCCGATCGACCGCCCGAGGTCCTGCTGCTCGCGCGCTCCGAGCTCCTGGACCCCGATCAGTGGACTCCGCCGGGCGAGGCGCCGATCGTGGTCGCGTTCGATCGGCCGACGTCGCCAGGCAATCTCGGCACCCTGATCCGTTCCTCGGACGCTTTCGGTGCCGCCGGCCTACTGGTCAGCGGGCATGCTGCGGATCCGTTCGATCCCGCGTGCGTCCGCGCTACCACCGGGTCCCTGTTCGCACTCCCCGTGGGGCAGGTGGGAGGTCCGGAGCAGGTCCGCGCGATGGTGGACAGGCTGCGGCTCACGGGCACGGACATGACGATCGTCGGCACCGACGAGACCGGCACGGTGGCAGCGCACGAGCACGACTTCACCGGAGGAACGGTGCTGGTGGTGGGCAACGAGACGCGGGGCATGAGCGCCGCGTGGCGGGAGGCCTGCGACGTCGTCGTGTCCATCCCGACAGGCGGCGCGGCGAGTTCCCTCGGAGCGCCGTCCGCCGGTGCCGTCGGGCTGTACGAGATCACCCGTCAGCGGCTGACCGCTCGACCGTCCGCGCCGGTGGGAGACTGATCCCATGCAGTTCACCAAGGGGCACGGAACCCAGAACGATTTCGTCGTGTTGCCGGATCCGGACGCACTCCTCGATCTGAGCGCACACCGCGTGGCCACGCTGTGCGACCGCCGCACAGGGCTCGGAGCGGACGGAATACTGCGCGTCGCCCGCAGCGGTGCCCTCGTCGACCGCGGTGTGCTCGACGCGTTGCCCGAGGGCGTCTGCGCCACCGACTGGTTCATGGACTACCGCAACGCCGACGGGTCCGTCGCGGAGATGTGCGGCAACGGCGTCCGGGTGTTCTCCCATTACGTTCGTGCGGCCGGTCTCGTGGACTCGGACGAGTTCGTCGTCGGATCGCGTGCCGGCGGGAAGCCGGTCACCGTGCACTCGCACGATGCCACCGACGCCGTGGTCACGGTCGAGATGGGCACCCCTCGGGTCTTCGAGACCTCCGACACCGAGGTCGACGGCAGGTCCTTCACGGGCATCGGAGTCGACGTCGGCAATCCGCACCTGGCCTGCGTGTCCGCCGATCTCGATGCGGGGACCCTCCGCGACCTCGACCTCACGGCGCAGCCCGCCTTCGACGGTGCGGTGTACCCGCACGGGGTCAACATCGAGTTCGTCACCGTGCCGAAGGACGGCGCGGTGAGCATGCGCGTCCACGAGCGGGGCGTGGGGGAGACCAGATCATGTGGCACGGGCATCGTCGCCGCCGCGGTCGCCGCGCTGCGCTTCGACGGGTCCGGCGACGGTGAACTGGCCGTCCACGTGCCCGGTGGTGTCGTGTCGGTGCGCGTGGCGAACGGTTCCGCGTCGATGCGGGGGCCGTCGGTGCTGGTGGCGTCGGGGGAGTTGTCGGAGACCTGGTGGGCGGGGCTGGAAGCGTGACGGCCGGGGTGCGGGTATTCCCGGCGACACGGTTGCGTAAATGACAGTGCACGTCAGGGCGTTCTCGTGGATCATGGGTCTCGTATGACGACAACGAATGCAGCGGCCGACAGGGCCGACACGACAGGTCCCTCCCACAGCGACGGGTTCGAGCAGGACGCCGAGTGGTCCACCGGCGACATGCAGCTCGACGATCGCAGCGCTCTGCGCCGCGTGGCCGGACTCTCCACCGAGCTCACCGATGTCACCGAGGTCGAGTACCGCCAGTTGCGGCTCGAGCGCGTGGTGCTCGTCGGTGTCTGGACCAGCGGTTCCGCGGAAGAGGCGGAGTCCAGCATGACCGAACTCGCGGCTCTGGCCGAGACCGCGGGTTCCGAGGTGCTCGAGGGGCTGGTGCAGCGTCGCGACCGACCCGACGCCTCCACCTACATCGGCTCCGGCAAGGCGAAGGAATTGCGCGAGGTGGTCATCGCGACCGGCGCGGACACCGTCGTGTGCGACGGTGAACTGACGCCTGCACAGCTGACGGCGTTGGAGAAGATCGTGAAGGTGAAGGTCATCGACCGCACCGCCCTGATCCTCGACATCTTCGCTCAGCACGCCTCCTCCCGTGAGGGCAAGGCGCAGGTCGCACTGGCGCAGATGGAGTACATGCTCCCGCGTCTGCGCGGCTGGGGTGAGTCCATGTCGCGTCAGGCGGGTGGCCGCGCCGGCAGCAACGGCGGTGTGGGTCTGCGTGGTCCCGGCGAGACGAAGATCGAGACCGACCGTCGACGCATTCGCGAGCGCATGGCGAAGTTGCGTCGCGAGATCCGAGGCATGAAGCAGGCCCGCGACACCAAGCGTGAGCGTCGGCTGCAGGGCAACGTTCCGTCCATCGCCATCGTCGGCTACACCAACGCGGGAAAGTCGTCACTGCTCAACGCGCTGACCGGGTCCGGCGTCCTGGTGCAGAACGCACTGTTCGCGACCCTGGATCCGACCACGCGCAAGGCGACGCTCGAAGACGGGCGCGAGTGCGTGCTCACCGACACCGTCGGCTTCGTCCGCCACCTGCCGACCCAGTTGGTCGAGGCGTTCCGCTCCACGCTCGAGGAGGTGACGGACGCGGACCTGCTGCTGCACGTGGTGGACGGGTCCGATCCGCTTCCGATCGGGCAGATCGAAGCGGTCCGAGAGGTCATCGTCTCGGTCGTCCGCGAGCAGAACGCGGCGGCGCCCGAGGAGCTGATCGTGGTCAACAAGATCGACGCCGCGGATCCCGTCACGCTGACCCAGCTGCGCGGCCTGTTGCCAGGTGCGGTCTTCGTGTCCGCGAAGACCGGTGAGGGCATCGAGGAGCTGCGCACGCGGCTCGGCGAGCTGGTGCGCCCGCCCGAGGTGTCGGTGAGCGTGCTGCTGCCCTACGACCGTGGCGATCTGGTGTCGCGCATCCATGCCGACGGCCGGATCTCGAACACGACCCACGAGAGCGGCGGCACGCGCATCGACGCGACGGTGCCGACGGCACTGGCCTCGATTCTCACTCGCTACGCCCACAGCGCGTGAGCAGTCGCTTCGCGCCGGTGCTCGGCGCTGCCGTGGTGGCGCTCGTGGCAGCGTCTCCCGCGGCGGCGCAGACCGAGCCACCGGATGCGGAGCCGTACTGTGTGCCGACCGATCCGGGACTGTCCGAACTCTCGGGCATGACGGTGCTCGACGGGACGGCGTACGCCATCGGGGACAGCGGCGCCGACGACCGTGTCGCGCGCCTCGACTCCGAGTGTGCTGTCGCGGAGTGGCTTCCGAATCCGGTGGATCCGTACGACGTCGAGGATCTCTCGTCGTTCGAGGGGTCGTTGTGGCTCGCGGACATCGGTGACAACGATCGTCGACGCGACGCGGTGGCCCTCACCCGGATGGATCCCGCGGCCGGCGGAGCCGGTGAGCTCCACCGGCTCACCTATCCCGACGGTCCACACGACGCCGAGGCGCTCCTCATCGGGCCGGACGGCCGCCCTGTGATCGTCACCAAGGACGGCCTCGGCACCGGCGCGGTGTACACCGCCGACGTGGCGGTGTCCGATCTTCCGAGCCCCGGCCCGACTCCGCTGCGCCGCGTGGCCGACTTCGCGCCGTCCACGACGTCCACATCCGGGGGTCCGCCGTTGCTGGACGGCAGCCGTCTGGTCACCGGGGGAGCCGTGAGCGCCGACGGGTCGGTGGCCGCCGTGCGCACCTACACCGATCTGTACCTCTGGTCCGTACGTGACGGTGACGTGGCCGCGGCCTTCGCGTCGGCTCCCGCCCGCGTCGTCGCGCTCCCGCCGCAGCCGCAGGGGGAATCGATCGCGTTCACCTCGGACAGCGAGGTGCTGCTCGGGTCCGAGCAGGGTGTGGACACCGCCGCAGCTCGTCCCGCCGTCCTCGTGATGCGCGACGTGGCGGCCTCGATCGAGGCCGTCCCGGAAGTCACCGGGACCGCGGACTCCGAGGCGCCTGCCGAACCCACCGGGTCCATCCTCGTTCCGTTGATCGCCGCCGCGGCGTCCGTTGGTGTGGTCGTGGTGCTGACGCTGTTCTTCGTCCGTCGACTGTTCCGCTCGCGGTAGACGCAGCAGCGCAGACGACGACGGCCCCCACACTGTGTGGGGGCCGTCGTCGGTCGTGAAAGATCAGGCGTCGAGGTCCGAGGCGACCAGAGCGGCGACCTTGTCGAGCGTGGCCTGATCGTCACTGGTGATCGTGACCTCGGTGCCCTTGGTGGCCCCCAGCGTCATGATCATGAGCGCGGAGCCGCCGTCGACGGCTTCTTCGCCCTCCACCTCGAGGGTGACGTCGACGCCGGAGTCGGCGACCGCCTCGGCGATGACGGCGGCGGGACGGGCGTGCAGGCCGATGGCGGATCCGACTGCGACCGTGGTGCTGGGCATCGTGGTGATCTCCTTCTTCGTCAGGTGAGTGCTGGTGTCGATACTGCCAGCTGTGGGGGTGGTGACGTGGGTGTCAGGCTGCGACGGCAACAGGCTCGTCGACGATCTCCGCAGGCTTCTTGCCGGCGAACTGCTTGGCCGCGGTGATGAGCGCCGCGGAGACCACGGTGCCGATGGCCAGGGCCAGCAGGAACAGGAAGAAGTTGTTCATCGCGAAGAACACCAGCAGTCCGCCGTGCGGCGCGCTGAGCGTGGTGCCGAAGGACATGATCAGGGCACCGGTCACGGCGCCACCGGCCATCATCGAGGGGATGACGCGCAGCGGGTCGGTCGCGGCGAACGGGATTGCACCTTCGGAGATGAACGCAGCTCCGAGAAGCCATGCGGCCTTTCCGTTCTCGCGCTCGGCTTCGCTGTAGAGCTTCGGGCGCAGAGTCGACGAGAGAGCCATGGCGAGCGGAGGAACCATACCGGCGGCCATGACGGCGGCCATGATGCGCAGCGATGCCTCGTTGTCGACGCTGAGGCCCGCGGTGGCGAAGGCGTAGGCGGCCTTGTTGACCGGTCCACCGAGGTCGAAGCACATCATGAGGCCGAGGATGATGCCGAGGATGATGACCGACGAGCCCGAGAGGCCGTTGAGGAAGTTCGTCAGGCCCGTGGTGATGGCGGCGAGCGGGCGGCCCAGCACGAGGAACATCAGACCGCCGACGACGAGGGTCGCACCGAGCGGGATGATGACGACGGGCATCAGACCACGGAGCCACGGCGGCACCGCGATCCGGCTGATCCACAGAGCCACGAAGCCGGCGATGAGACCACCGACGAGGCCACCGATGAAGCCGGCGCCGACGAACAGGGCCACGGCACCGGCGGTGAAACCGGGAGCGATACCGGGGCGGTCCGCGATGGCGAAGGCGATGTAACCGGACAGGGCGGGGACGAGGAAGCCGAACGCCAGTCCACCGAGCTGGAACAGCACCGCACCGATGAAGATGCGGAGCCCACCGTCGGGGAGGTTGGTCAGGCTGTTGTTCTGCATGATTCCCTCGGCGACACCCTTGATCTCGTATCCACCGAGAAGGAAGCCGAGGGCGATGAGGAGTCCGCCGGCCGCGACGAACGGAATCATGTAGCTGACGCCGGTCAGCAGAATCTGGCGCAGGCGTGTGCCCAAGCCGAGTCCACCGGCCGCGGCGGCGGCCGACGCTCCCGGTGCGGTGCCGGACACACGTGCGGCGCTCGGGTCACCGCCGGCGCGCAGAGCCTCGGCGACCATCTTGTCGGGTTCGTTGATCGCGCGCTTGACGCCGGACTCGATGACGGGCTTGCCCGCGAAGCGCTCGCGGCCCTTGACGCCCACGTCGGTGGCGAAGATGACGGCCTCGGCCGAGGCGATCAGTGCCGGGTCGAGCGCCGTGGAGCCGCTCGAGCCCTGCGTCTCGACGTGCACGGTGACGCCCGCACGGTCGCCGGCGTCCTTGAGGGAGTCGGCAGCCATGTAGGTGTGGGCGATGCCGGTGGGGCACGCGGTGATCGCGACGATGTGCTTGGCAGCGTCCGCCGTGGCGGTCGGAGCGGGAGGCGCGGTCTTCGTGGTCGTGACGGGGGCAGCGGCCTTCGAAGCCCCGGAAGTTGCAGGTCGGGGGGCGAGAACGCCCTCGACCAGTGCGACGACGTCGGCGGGGGTGGCGGCCTCGCGCAGCGATGTCACGAACGCGGGCTTGACCAGTGCGCGAGCGAGCGAGGACAACAACTTCATGTGCTCCGCGCCTGCGCCGTCCGGTGCGGCGATGAGGAAGACCAGGTCCGCGTCGCCGTCGGGTGCGCCGAACTCGACCTTCGGGTTCAGCCGGGCGAAGCCCAGCGATGCCGTGGTGACGGCAGCGGACCGGCAGTGCGGGATCGCGATGCCACCGGGCAGGCCGGTGGCGGACTGTGCTTCCCGGGCGAGGGCGGCGTCGCGCAGGGCATCGGCATCGGACGCACGGCCCGCGTCGGTGAGGACGCGAGCGAGGCGGGCGATGACGTCGTCCTTCGTCGAGCCGAGGTCGGCGTCGAGCAGGATGAGGTCCTCGGCGATGATGCCGGGCTCGGCATCGCGAGCCGTGGTGGGACTGGACATGTCGTTTCCTCTGGGAGTGGAGTGGAGCTGGGGGTTCAGGACTGGGGTACGGCGGGTGACGAGTCGAGGGTGTGGACGGGGACGGCACTGACGTCGACGTCGGACGGCGTCGGCAACCGGGTCCCGGGTAGGGCCGCGGCTGCGGATCCGTAGGCGACGGCCCGGGCGAGTCGACCGGCACCGTCCTCGCCGTCGAGATCGGCCAGGATGTATCCGGCCAACGACGAGTCGCCCGCGCCGACGGTGCTTCGCGGGGTGATCGGGGGAGGGGTGGCGAACCAGGACCCGGTCGCGGTCACCAGGACGGCACCGGATCCGCCGAGTGTCGCCAGGACGGCAGCCACCCCGCGATCGACGAGCACGCGTGCGGCGTCGACCGTCGGGTACGGATCACCCTGTGCGGCAGCGGCTTCGAGCGTCGCCCCGTCGTGTCCGGTGAGGTGTGCGAGTTCCTCCGCGTTCGGCTTGATCAGATCCGGTGCCGTGGCGGGAAAGCCCGCGGCGAGCGCGGAGAGCGGATCGTCGGACGTGTCCACGGCGACCTTGGCCGACACCCCGTGCAGCGCGGTGACGAGGCGGCCGTACCAGGTGGCGTCGACTCCGGGCGGAATCGATCCGGACAGGACGACCCAGTCGGCGCGCTGCGCGAGTTCCAGGACGGACGCCATGAGGGCGTCGACCGTCTCGGGTGCGAGTCCGGCGCCGGGCTCGTTGATCTTGGTCGTCGTGCCGTCGGGCTCGCTGATGGTCAGATTCGTGCGCGCGACACCCGACGTGGGCACGGCGTGGTACCGGACTCCGAGAGTGCCGAGTGCGCTGAGCAGCGGATCGGAACCGCTGCACGGGAGCACCGCGGTGGCGGTCCGTCCGGCGGAGGTGACGACGCGTGCGACGTTCACTCCCTTGCCGCCGGGTTCCGTCGTGGTCGTCGCGCTGCGATGCACCGATCCGCGCACCAACGGCACGTCGAGGGAGACCGTGCGATCCATGCTGGGGTTGGCCGTCAGGGTGAGGATCATGCGACCACCACCTCCAATCCGTGTTGCTGCAGACGGGTGCAGTCGGTGTCGGTGATGCCGTCGTCGGTGACGAGGACGTCCACACAGTCGAGTGCGGCGAAGGACATGAAGAACTGGAGGCCGATCTTGGCCGAGTCCGCGACGACGATCACGCGGTCCGCGGCAGTCACCATCGCGCGCTTGACGGCGGCCTCGTCGGTGTCGGGCGTCGAGAGACCGTGGCCGACACTGATCGCGTTGGTGCCCACGAACGTCACGTCGACGCGCACGGTCCCGAGCACTCGCAGGGTGTCCTCGCCGACGGTCGCCTGCGTGACACCGCGGACACGGCCACCGAGCAGGTGGAGATCGAGGGACGGAACCGCGGCGAGCCGCGTCGCGATGGGAAGCGAGTTGGTCACCACCGTCAGATCCGACTCGACCGGGATCAGCGCGGCGAGGCGACCGGTGGTGGTGCCTGCATCGAGTGCGATGGATCCGCCGGGTGCCGGCAGGTAGGAGAGGGCGGCAGCGGCGATGCGGTCCTTCTCCTTCGCGCGGGTGTGTTCGCGTTCGGCCATGCCGGGCTCCACCGCAGTGACCGACGTGGCGGGAACCGCGCCACCGTGAACCCGTCGCACGACGCCCATGCGGTCGAGCGAGGCCAGGTCACGGCGGACGGTCTCGGTGGTGACACCGAACGTGTCGGCCAGGTCGGCGACGGAGACGCGACCGCGCTGACCGATGAGTCCGGCGATGGCGTTCTGGCGCTCCTCCGCGTACATCGTGTTCACCGCCCCTCCGTCCGATCCATTGTTTCACTGTTGGATTATGTTGTTTTACGCCCGTCTCTGTTGACATGTCAAGAGGTTCGAGTAATCTGAGTCACAAGAGCCATCGCGGGAGACGCGATGCACAGCGGGTAGGCGAGATGATGCCCCCGCACCACCGCGCAGCAGGAGGAAGCAGATGACGGGATCGCTCACCGCGAACGAGGCACAGCCGACGGCCCACGCGGTGCAGGGCACGCCGGTGGTGCCCGGCGTCGGTTACGGCCCCGCGATCCGCCCTGCGCCGCGCCCCTCGCGCCCCGACACTGCCGTCGAGATCGCCGAGGACGCGCGCGACGCCGAGAAGGAGCGCTTCCGCGCCGCGGCGGCCGAGGTCGGTCGACGTCTGCAGGCCCGCGCCGCCCTGGCAACCGGCTCCGCATCCGAGGTGCTCGCCGCCAACGCCGCGATGGCCGAGGACCGCGGGTGGATCGGCGCCGGCGTCAAGGCCATCGGCAAGGGTTCCGACGCCGCGTACGCCGCCGTCACCGCGACGGACCAGTTCGTTGCCATGTTCGCCAAGCTCGGCGGACGCATGGCCGAGCGCATCACGGACCTCATGGACATCTGCGACCGCGTCATCGCCGAGCTGTCCGATCTCCCGGAGCCCGGCGTGCCCACCCCGTCGGAGCCGTCGATTCTTCTCGCCGAGGACCTCGCACCCGCGGACACCGCAGGACTCGACGCCACGCTGGTCGTCGGGCTCGCGACGTCGCTCGGTGGGCCCACCAGCCACACCGCGATCATCGCCCGCCAGCTCGGTATCCCGTGCATCGTCGCGGCCACGGGCCTCGACGACGTCGCCGCCGGGACGCTGGTCATGGTGGACGGCACCACCGGCCGCATCGAGATCGAGCCGGACCCGTCCACGGCACGCTCAGCTGTCGAGGAATCGGCCACTCATCTGGCCGAGGTCGCCGACTGGAGCGGACCGGGCCGGACGTCCGACGGTCACCGCGTCGACATCCTCGCGAACGTGCAGGACGGTGCCGGCGCTCGCGCAGCCCGGTCGACCGCGGCCGACGGCGTCGGACTCTTCCGCACCGAACTCAGCTTCCTCGACCGGGACGTCGAGCCGACCGTCGACGAGCAGGCCTCGATCTACGCCGAGGTGCTCACCGCGTTCGAGGGCACCAAGGTGGTCGTCCGCACGCTCGACGCCGGCTCGGACAAGCCGCTGCGCTTCGCGAGCCACGCCGACGAGTCCAATCCGGCCCTCGGTGTGCGCGGCATCCGTATCGCCGAGGGCAATCGCGGCATCCTGCATCGCCAGCTCGACGCCATCGCCGCCGCCGCGGCCTCCACCGAGTCGTCCCCGTGGGTGATGGCCCCGATGATCGCCACGTCCGCCGAGGCGCAGGCCTTCGCCGCCGACGTCCGCGAGCGTGGACTCACGCCCGGCGTCATGATCGAGGTACCAGCGGCAGCTCTGCTCGCGGACCGCATCCTCGATCACGTCGACTTCCTGTCCATCGGCACCAACGACCTGGCGCAGTACACGATGGCGGCCGACCGCATGTCCGCCGATCTGGCCGCACTGACAGATCCGTGGCAGCCCGCCGTGCTGACGCTCGTCGCCCACGCGGCGAAGGCCGGCGCAGCGGTGAACAAGCCGGTCGGAGTCTGCGGAGAGGCCGCCGCGGACCCGTTGTTGGCCTGCGTCCTCGTCGGCTTCGGCGTCACGTCGCTCTCGGCTGCGTCGGCCGCCGTGGCCGGTGTCGGCGCGAAGCTCGGCACCGTGACGCTGGAGCAGTGCAAGGCTGCGGCCGAGGCCGTGCTCTCCACCTCCAGCCCGGCCGAAGCACGCGAGGTGGCCGCCGGCCTGCTCGGGTGACGCGCTCCCGCCCTCCGACCGTCCTCCGACCGGCCTCCGGCCTCCGGCCTTCCCGCATGACATCATGTCCGCCGTGACGACAACTCGATCCAGGCAGTTCTTCCCTCGCTGGTCCGTGCACGGCGACGGTCGCACCGTGGCCCCCGACGCGGTCGTCGCTCCCGACGAACGGCTCTCGTGGCCGCGCACGGTGGGTATCGGCATGCAGCACGTCGTCGCGATGTTCGGCGCCACGCTGCTGGTGCCGACCATCACCGGGTTCCCGGTCACGACGACGCTGTTCTTCTCGGGTCTGGGCACAGCGATATTCCTGCTCGCCACGCGTGGCCGGGTCCCGAGCTACCTGGGCTCGTCCTTCGCCTTCATCGCACCGTTGGCAGCCACGGCGGGCGACGGCCCCGCAGCGCAGCTCGGGGCAGTGCTCGTGGTCGGCGCGGTGCTGTTCCTCGTCGGTCTGCTCGTCCGGCTCGCGGGAAGTCGTGTCCTCGACGCCGTCATGCCGCCGCTGGTGACGGGCGCGATCGTGGCGCTCATCGGTCTCAATCTCGCGTCCACAGCCGCGACCTCCTACGAGGCTCAGCCGTTGGTGGCGACGGTGACCCTCGTGGTGGTCCTGCTGGTCACCGTTGCGGTGCCGGGCCTGATCGGTCGCCTCGGCATCCTGGTCGGCGTCGTCGTGGGGTGGGTGTTCGGTGCGGTGTCCGGCGCCCTGGATCCCGTGCGTGTCGACGCACTCGGCAGCGCATCGTGGATCGGACTGCCCGAGTTCACGGGCCCCTCGTTCCAGCTCTCCGTCATTCTCGTCGCTCTACCCGTCGTGGTGGTGCTCGTCGCCGAGAACGTCGGGCACGTCAAGGCGGTCGCGGCGATGACAGGTCGATCGCTCGACGACGTCGCGGGTGACGCCCTCATGGCGGACGGCGCGGCGACGGTGCTCGCCGGCGCCGGCGGTGGTTCGGGCACCACGACGTACGCGGAGAACATCGGCGTCATGGCCGCCACCCGCGTGTACTCCACCGCTGCCTACTGGGTCGCCGCCGCGACAGCGCTGGTGCTCTCGTTCTCGCCGAAGTTCGGCGCCTTGATCTTCACGGTCCCGAGCGGCGTCATCGGCGGCGCGACGCTGGTGCTCTACGGCCTCATCGGCCTGCTCGGCGTGCGCATCTGGCAGGAAGCGGGGATCGACTTCACCAAGCCGCTCAACCTCATGGTCGCAGCCGCCGCGCTCGTCGCCGGTGTCGGTGACCTGACGCTGACCATCGGATCCGTCGAACTCGGCGGCATCGTGTGGGGCTCGGTCGGCATCCTGATCGCGTATCCGGTGCTGCGCGCACTGTCGGAGCACCGACGAGACTGAACGGTCTGTGTCACGCTGAGGTGGTGAGTCACCCACCTCTCGACCCGATGCGACCCGTGCGCCTCGCGCCCGACGAGTGGCCGTCGACGCCGGCGTGGAAGGTGCCGGCGCTCATGGCTGTCTCGGCTGTAGCAGCCGCCTCGACGCTCGCGCTGCCGAACACTGCTGCTCGTGCGTCCGTTGCGGCTGTTGCCCTGATCGTTGCTGTGGTTCTCGCTGTTGCGTCGACGAGGCGGACCGTGCGCGAGAGCGGCGACCAGCGCATCTCCTGGTTGCGCGGCCCCGCGGTGCGTCGCCGTGACGTCGACCTGCTTCACAGCTGCAGTGGGTCTGCTCTGTTCGTCGGGGCCTTGGCGCTGAATGCCGTTCCGGGTTGGTACTGGTGGGTGACCGCGGCGCTCGTCGTCTGGGTTCTGCCGCCCCTCGTTCTGCAGGCTCGGCACAACCGCCGGATCTAGGCTGGCTCCGTGCCGCATGCCCTCGTCTCGACCCGACACGTCGATGCGGAAACGGTGATCGAGCGGAGCCGCTTCCTCGCCCGCGTGGTCAGCGTCCACACCGAGTCCGAGGCGCTCGACGTGGTCGCTGCGGTGTCGGCAGAGTTTCCCGATGCGGGCCACCACTGCTGGGCTTTCGTCGTCGGCGCAGATCAGGAGCTCCGTCGTCAGCGCGCATCGGACGACGGCGAACCTGGCGGTACGGCAGGCGTTCCGATGCTCGGCGTGCTGACCGGCCGCGACCTGGTCGACGTGGTGGCCGTCGTCAGTCGGTGGTTCGGGGGCGTCAAGCTCGGCGCCGGTGGACTGGTGCGCGCCTACTCGGGCGCGGTGAGTGCGGCGCTCGACCGCGCGGAGGTCGGTGAGCTCGTGCGCGTCGACGTCCTGGAGATGGCCCTGCCACATGCCGTTGCCGGCCGGGTGGAGGGCGTTCTGCGAGTGCACGGATTCGCCGTCGACGACGTGACCTACGGGTCGGACGTGCGGCTCCGGGTGATCGGCGACGGTGCCCGCCTCGACGGTGTCCTCGCATCGGCGACCAGCGGCAGTGTGATCGCCGAGCGCGTCGGGCACCGGTGGGTGCTCGGGCTCTGAGACGGCCGGGTGTGCTGAGCCGCGGATGCCGCGGCTCAGCACACCCGATTCGAGTCAGTGACGTCGTGTCAGCTGCGCGGGCGGAATGACGCCGGGGTAATAGAAGTAGTGGTGAGGCGACTCGACGAGATCGGATGAACGGATACCTGCCACTTCCCAGACATCGACCGGCCCGCCGGTGTTGTTCATCCGGACGAACCGGTGACACTCCCACTCGTCCCGCGCCAGAAAGCACCCCTGCTGCTCGGGCTCATTGCTGCCTGCGATGCCCCGTGCCGCACCCATGCGCTGCCAGTCCAGCCCGAACCGCGAGATCGAGTCGCGGTTGCGTGACGATGAGACATGGAAGTGGAGCGGCATCGCGCAGAGGTTACGGAGCCGATCGCGGACGGGCCAGGCGATATCGGGCTGACGCCGAGGTCACCGAACGCGCTCGCACTGGTCATCGACCCGGAATGGACAGGGTTCTACTGTCGAAGGAGATCCGCAGTACGTCTGACGAGGAGAACCATGAAGCGCACGTTGTTCGAGGCCGAGCACGACCTTTTCCGCAGCTCGTACAAGAAGTTTCTCGAGCAGCATGTCGCGCCGCACCATGCCGAGTGGGAGACGCAGAACATCGTCGACCGCGGCGTGTGGGTCGAGGCCGGCAAGCAGGGCTTCCTGGGCATGGCAGTGCCGGAGGAGTTCGGCGGCGGCGGAGTCAAGGACTTCCGCTACAACGCCATCGTCACCGAGGAGACCACGGCCGGCGGGTACAGCGGCATCGGGTTCACGCTGCACAACGATGTCGTCGCTCCGTACCTGATCGAGCTGACCAACGACGAGCAGAAGCAGCGCTGGCTGCCCGGCTTCTGCTCCGGCGAGCTGATCACCGCGATCGCGATGACCGAACCCGGTACGGGCAGCGACCTGCAGGGCATCAAGACCAAGGCCGTCCGGGACGGTGACGACTGGGTGCTCAACGGCTCCAAGACGTTCATCACCAACGGCATCAACGCCGACATCATCATCGTGGTGGCGTGCACCGATCCGGAGAAGGGCGCGCAGGGCTTCAGCCTGTTCGTCGTCGAGCGCGACATGCCCGGATTCGAGCGCGGCCGCAACCTCGACAAGATCGGTATGAAGGCGCAGGACACCGCGGAGCTCAGCTTCACCGACGTTCGCATTCCCGCCGCCAACATGCTCGGCGAGGAGGGCATGGGCTTCATCTACCTGATGCAGAACCTGCCGCAGGAGCGTCTGTCGATCGCCGTCGTCGCGGCCGCCGCGATGGAGTCGGCGCTGGCGATGACCATTCAGTACTGCAAGGACCGCAAGGCCTTCGGTAAGCCGATCGGCAAGTTCCAGAACACACGCTTCGTGCTCGCCGAGTGCGCGACCGAGACGACTGCCGTCCGCATCATGGTGGACAAGTACATCGAGCAGCTCAACGCGAACGAGCTGTCGGTGCAGGAAGCCGCCATGGCCAAGTGGTGGACCACCGAGAACCAGGTCAAGCTCATCGACCGGTGCCTGCAGCTGCACGGTGGCTACGGCTACATGAAGGAGTACCCGATCGCCAAGGCGTACATGGACTCTCGCGTGCAGACCATCTACGGCGGTACGACGGAGATCATGAAGGAGATCATCGGCCGCGGGCTGGATCTGTAACCACACCGAACACGACGAAGCCGGCGCTGGATGTCCAGCGCCGGCTTTCGTCTGTCGTGGATCAGAGCTTGCGCATCACCGTGACGACCTTGCCCAGGACCACGGCGTCGTTACCGGGAATGGGTTCGAACAGGTCGTTGTGGGGGAGCAGCCACACGTCGCCACCGGTGCGCTTGAACGTCTTGACCGTGGCTTCGCCGTCGATCATGGCGGCAACGATGTCGCCGTTGTCCGCAACGTTCTGCTGGCGGACCACGACCCAGTCTCCGTCGCAGATCGCGGCGTCGATCATCGACTCACCGACGACGCGGAGAAGGAACAGCGAGCCGGACCCGACGAGCTCGCGCGGAAGCGGGAACACGTCCTCGACGGCCTGCTCCGCGAGGATGGGACCACCCGCGGCGATGCGCCCCAGGACGGGGACGAAAGTCGGCGCGGGCAGGCGATCGTCGTCCGACGACGGTGCGTCCGCGCTGTCGAGGTGATTCGTGGTATCCGCGGCGACGAGGTCGTCCTGCGCGACGGCGGAGACCTCTTCGGGGCGCCCGTTCTCGCCCGGCAGACGTACGTCGACGGCGCGGGGACGGTTGGGGTCGCGGCGCAGGAATCCCTTGCGCTCGAGGGTGCGCAGCTGGTGCGCGACCGACGAGGTGGACGTCAACCCGACGGCGTCACCGATCTCCCGGATGCTCGGGGGATAGCCGCGCTCGACCACCGACGCACGGATCACCTCGAGCACTCGCCGCTGACGTTCGGTGAGACCGGACTCGGTGTCGGCGGTCGTGGCCGAGCCGGTCGCTGACGCGCGCCCGCCGACCGTGCCGGATGAGCTGTCGTCCTTCATCGAGATACCTCCATCGGTAGCAGTGGACGTGGGGCAGGTGGTGCTGGTGTCACGTCCGTTGTGCGTGTGTCGAACCTAAACCGAAACGGGACTCGGATCAAACACCTGTTCGAAGCGTGTCGCGTGTTCGATGCACTTTGTCGGACCGGACTGCTATACATCGAACATGCGTTCATTCGAACGCGTGGGCGAATGTGTTGTTCGAACACCTCGGTGCATCGGCGACGCGGACGGCCACCGGCTATCCACGAGGAGTGGTTGCAATGACTCGAAGTGACCTGCTGACTGTCGGCACCGCACGTTCCATCGACATGCACGCACCCGGCCGCACACGCTGGACCTGCGACGACGATTCCTACTGGGGTGTGACCGACCGCGCGGCCGGGTCCACGATGACCGACCTCCGCGAGCGCACGACGGTCCGTCGCAGCCCCGCTCCGCGTGATTCCCGCCGGCCCGACGGCGGCGCCGTCGACTACCGTCGCCGCTCGAACGGTGTCTCGCAGGTCGAACACCGCACTCGTCGTGGACACGGATTCGCGACGTCCGTCGCTGTGGCGCTGATCACAGCTGTGTCCGCTCTGGGGCTGGTGGGACTGGCGAACATGCGCTCCGCCGCCGTTCCGGCACAGCCGTCCGTCTCGCAGCAGGCGGAGATGGGCGTCGTCGCCGGACGCTGACACCGACCGGGCACGTCCCCGGGGCCGACGGAGCCCGCCCCGGTACGCTGGACACACCGAGAGCCGCCGTGGCGCTCGGGAATTGCCCGAGCCATCGAGGGGTCTCTGTCCGATGCACTGCCCGTTCTGCCGCCACCCCGACTCACGCGTCGTCGATTCGCGGGAAGCGGAAGAGGGCCAGGCGATCCGGCGACGGCGTTCCTGCCCCGAGTGCGGTCGACGGTTCACCACGGTGGAGACAGCGGTGCTGTCCGTCGTGAAGCGCAGTGGTGTCAGTGAGCCCTTCAGCCGCGAGAAGGTGGTCAAGGGAGTCCGCCGGGCCTGCCAGGGCCGCCAGGTCGACAACGACGCGCTCGTTCTGCTCGCCCAGCAGGTCGAGGACACGGTACGGGCTTCCGGGTCGGCCGAGATTCCCAGCAACGAGGTCGGACTCGCCATCCTCGGGCCACTGCGCGATCTCGACGAGGTGGCCTATCTCCGGTTCGCCTCCGTCTATCGTTCGTTCAGCAGTGCGGACGACTTCGAACGCGAGATCGAGGACCTTCGTCGCCATCGTGCCGAGCACGATGACACCCCCGCCGAGGACGCGGAGCCCGCTGCTCAGCGGTGAGTCACCGTCGCACTGTGCGTCGGACGTCGTCGATCGCCTTGCGCACCCGCTTCTCGCTCACGGGGTACAGCGTTCCGAGGGTCTGAGCGAACAAGTTCACCCTCAGCTCCTCGATCATCCAGGCGATCTCCCGCACGGCATCGCTGCGGCCCACCGAGTCCGGTACCGACCCGAGCAGGGCGTCGTAGTCCGCGTAGACGCGGTCCAGCACGTCCATCCCCGCCGCGTCGCGGCGAGCGCTGGACGGGAATGCGCGTAGTCGGCGTTCGGCTGCGTCGAGATAGCGCGGCAGATGCGGCAGGTGCGCTTCGCCGGTCTCGAAGACGTACCCCGGAAAGATCAGCCCGTCCAGCTGCTGGCGCACGTCGTCCGCGGCGTCACCGGTCGCGTCGTCGAGCGCGAGGCGGACCCTTGTCGCGGCACCGAGAGACGGCTCCGCCGTGCGGAGCACCGCGGCCGTCCGGCCGGCGAGTTCACCCCGAACCGCCTTCTCCAGCGCCGCGTACGCCTCGGGCGTGGACACCGGGCCGCCGTGCTTCATCATCAGCTCGTCGGCGGCGAGGGTGCGGCAGTCCTCGACGAACGCCTCGATGCTCCCGTGGGGATTCTGACCCAGCGCCAGCCGCTGCGCCGGGGAGCGTCCGGTCAGCAGGTTCTTCGTCGACAACGGCATCGCGTCGAGCAGGAGGCGTCGGGTGCCCTCGCGCATCGCTGCTCGCTGCTCGGCGGCGGTGCCCAGGACACGAACGGCGACTCCGCCCTTCTCCGGGACCAGAGCGGGATAGCCGGTCACCTTCTGCGAGTTGACCGTTCGGGTGACAGTGGGCTCGAGTGTGCCGATGGTCTCGGACGTCCACCGTGTCACCGGAGCCTTCTCCGAGTCCTTGGCGGCGACGCCGACCGCAGCGGCCGCGGCGGCACCGAGTCGGGTGCGCAAGGCGGAGAGGGACGTGTCCTTGTCCAGTCGACGGCCGCGATCGTCGACCACCACGAACGTCATCTTCAGGTGGCGGGGCAGCGCGGACGGCTCGAAATCCGACGGTGCGATCGGCACGGCACCCATGCGGGTGAGTTCACGCGACAGTGCGACCAGGAGCGGTTCCGTCCTCGGACGCATCGCCGCGACGGCGGCCACCGCGTGGTCGGGTGCTGGGACGACGTTGCGACGCAACTCCTTCGGAAGAGTCTTGATCAGGGCCGTCACCAACTCGACGCGCATGCCGGGGACGAGCCAATCGAATCCGACGTCGGCGACGCGGGGGAGGAGGGCGATGGGGATGGTGATGGTGACGCCGTCGTCCTCCGTGCCCGGCTCGAACTGATACGTCAGAGGGAATTGCGCCTCGCCCTGACGCCAGGCGTCGGGATAGTCGCCCTCGACGACCGCGGCGGCGTCCGGGTTGACGACGGTGGCGCGATCGAAGTCCAGCAGGTCCGGCGTCGTGCGGGACGCCTTCTTCCACCACCGGTCGAAGTGACGAGCCGACACCACGGTCGCAGGTACACGCTCGTCGTAGAAGGCGAAGAGGGTGTCGTCATCGACGACGATGTCGCGTCGGCGGGCGCGCGACTCCAGTTCCTCGGCGTCGCTGCGCATCTCCTGGTTGGCGTGGAAGAAGCGGTGGTGCGTGCGCCACTCGCCCTGTACGAGGGCGTGGCGGATGAACAGGTCGCGCGAGACCTCGGCATCGATACCGCTGAAAGTGACGGGCCGCCGGGCGGCGAGAGGAATCCCGTACAACGTGACGCGCTCGTAGGCCATCGCCACTTCGCGCTTCGTCGACCAGTGCGGCTCCGAGTACTGACGCTTGACCAGGTGCGGGGCCAGCTTCTCGGCCCACTCGGGCTCGATGCGCGCACCCATGCGCGCCCAGAGTCGGCTGGTCTCCACGAGCTCGGCCGCCATGATCCAGCGCGGCGGCTTGCGGAACAGGCTCGAACCCGGGAAGACGGCGAAGGTCGACCCACGTGCCCCGAGGAAATCCTTCTTGTCGCCCTCGCGAAGACCGATGTGCGACAGCAGTCCCGGCAGCAGTGCCTGGTGGATCACGGCATGGTTCGGCTCCGAGGAGTCGCCTGCATCAGGCATGGTCCAGCCCAGGCCGCGCGTGATCTGGCGCAGCTGACCGTGCAGGTCCTGCCATTCGCGGATGCGCAGGTAGTGCAGGAATTCCGATCGGCACATGCGCCGGAACTGGTTGGAGGACAGCTCTCGTCGCTGGTCTCCCAGATACGTCCACAGTTGCCACAGTGCGAGAAAGTCCGAACCCTCCACGACGAAGCGCTTGTGCATCTCGTCGGCGGCCTGCTGATGCTCGGCGGGCCGCTCGCGCACGTCCTGGATCGAGAGCGCCGAGACGATGACGAGAACTTCCCGCAGGCATCCGTTGCGGTTGGCCTCGACCAGCATGCGCGCCATGCGCGGATCGACGGGGAGCCCGGCGAGCTCCTTGCCGAGCGGGGTGAGCACGGGCCCGTCCTCGCCCTGCGACTCCAGCGCTCCGAGCTCGTCGAGCAGTCCCAAGCCGTCACGGATGCTGCGCGGGTCCGGTGCCTCGACGAACGGGAACGCGTCGATGCGGCCCAGTCCCAGCGAGGCCATCTGCAGGATCACCGATGCGAGGTTCGTGCGCAGGATCTCGGGATCGGTGTACTCCGGCCGGGCTTCGAAGTCCTCCTCCGAATACAGCCGGATGCAGATGCCGTCCGCGACACGTCCGCATCGGCCGGCCCGCTGACGAGCCGATGCCTGCGAAATGGGTTCGATCGGCAGACGCTGCACCTTGGTGCGGAGCGAGTAGCGCGAGATGCGCGCGGTGCCGGGGTCGACGACGTACCGGATGCCCGGCACGGTGAGCGACGTCTCGGCGACGTTGGTGGACAACACGACTCGTCGACCGGTGTGGCCGGTGAAGACGCGGTGCTGCTCAGCGGCGGACAACCGGGCGTAGAGCGGGAGAATCTCGACATTGCGCAGTCGGCGATCCTTCAGCGCATCGGCGGTGTCGCGGATCTCGCGCTCGCCCGACAGGAACACCAGCACGTCACCCTCGGGCTCGGAGAGCAGCTCCTCGACCGCGTCGCACGTGGCGTCGACCGGGTCGAGTTCGATGGTCTGCTCGCCGTTCTCGACAGTGAGCGGACGGTAGCGGACCTCGACGGGGAATGTCCGGCCCGAGACCTCGACGATCGGCGCGTCGACGCCGTTCACCGCGAAGTGGTGGGCGAAGCGGCCCGGGTCGATGGTGGCGGAGGTGACGATGACCTTCAGATCGGGACGCTGGGGGAGCAACCGGGCGAGATATCCCAGGATGAAGTCGATGTTGAGACTGCGTTCGTGCGCCTCGTCGATGATGATCGTGTCGTACCGACGCAGCAGCCGGTCTCGCTGGATCTCGGCGAGCAGAATGCCGTCCGTCATCAGCTTGACCAGGGTGTTGTCGCTGGAGTGGTCGGTGAAGCGGACCGTGTAACCGACGGCGTCGCCGATCTCCTGCCCGAGCTCGTCGGCGATACGTTCCGCGACCGTCCTGGCCGCCAGTCGCCGGGGCTGCGTGTGTCCGATGACTCCCTGGACGCCGCGACCGAGTTCGAGACAGATCTTGGGAATCTGCGTCGTCTTTCCCGATCCCGTCTCTCCGGCGACGATGACCACCTGGTTCTCGGCTATCGCGGCGGCGATGTCGTCCTTGCGCGCGGAGACGGGCAGCGCCTCCGGGTAGGTGATCGCGGGAACGGAGGCGCGACGCGACGCGATCGTCGCCTCGGCGCGGCCGATCTCGGCAGCGATCGACTCGAGTTCGGCGGTCTTGCGGCTGCGGTCGAGACGACGGCGCAGCCTGTGGGCATCACGGAAGGTGAGGTCGGACAGGCGGGCCGTCAGGTCTCGGCGGGTGTGTCCGGAGGACGGGGGAGCAGATGTCGACATGGCTCACGCCAGTTTATCCGTCACCGCTGCGTCAGGATGCGTGGCCCGTCGTCCGTGATCGCGATGGTGTGCTCGGAGTGGGCGGTCATGGTTCCGTCGGCCGACCGGAGGGTCCATCCGTCCGGGTCCATGACGAGCTTCGCCGTTCCGCGCGACCACCACGGTTCCAGCGCGAGGGTCATCCCGGCCCTGAGTCTCAATCCCGATCCCGCACGACCGACGTTGGCCACGTGCGGGTCCTCGTGCATCGTCCGGCCCAGGCCGTGACCACCGAAATCTGTGTTGACCTGCTTTCCGGTCTCGCGCGCGACGTTCTCGATCGCCGCCGAGATGTCCCCGAGTCGCCCACCGACGACGGCCGCGGCGATGCCGGCATCCAGCGCACGCCGGGTGCTCTCGATCAGTTCGACATCCGCAGGATCAGGGTTGTCGCCGACGACGACGGTCAGTGCCGAGTCGGCGACCCATCCGTCGATGGACACTGCGAAGTCCAGACTGAGGACGTCACCTGCCGCGAGCGTGTGGTCGAACGGGAGGCCGTGCAGCACACGGTCGTTGACCGACAGGCAGATGACGTTGCGGAACGGCCCATTGCCGAACTCGGGGGCGTAGTCCCAATAGCAGGACACTGCGCCGCGGGTGGCGACGAGGTCGCGGCAGTGATGTTCGAGATCCATCAGGTTCACGCCGGGCTGCGCCTGCTCCGACAGCGTCGTCAGTGTCTCGGCCACGAACGCGCCGGTCACCGCCATCTTGTCGATTTCGGCAGGGCCCTTGAGCTCGATCATCCGTCCATCGCTTCCTGTCGGTATTTCAATACCAACGAACGGTAGCAGACCGGTACAAGAATACCGCTATGCTGACCCTGTGGTCCGTATTCCTCTGAGTCCCGAGCAGGTCGAGGCCGGTCGTCGTCTCGGCGCCGTCCTGCGCGCCGCACGAGCGGGACGAGACCCCGAGATCGTCGCCCGTGACGCCCGCATCTCACCCGAGACGCTCCGCAAGATCGAGGTGGGGCGGATTGCGAGCCCTAGCTTCGGGACCGTGCTGCAGATCTGTGCGGCACTGGGACTGCCGGTGTCCGACGCGGTGGACGCGTGGCAGGGCGACAGGGAGCACCGCGTCGCGATCTAGTGTTCCGTTGCTCGGCGCGGAGGACCGCGCTCGTGTGAGGATCGCTTCATGACCTCGCCGGACGCTCGCGTCGACACCCCGGTCGCGCTGCGCGTATTCCGTGTCGTCGCCGCTCTGCTCGGGCTGGCCGCGCTGATCTGGATCCCTGTCCGGTCCGCGGACGTCGCCGGGTTCTCGCTCGCCAACTTCTTCAGCTACTTCACCGTGCTGAGCAACGTGCTGGCTGTCGTGGTCTTCCTGGTCGGCGGGGTCGTCGATCCCCGTTCCGAGACCTTCGACAAGATCCGCGGGGCGGCCACGACATACATGGTGATCACCGGGATCGTGTACGCGGTGTTGCTGTCGAACGTCGACGTGCAGATCCAGGACGCGTGGACCAATGCGGTCCTGCACCGGATCGTGCCCGTCCTCATCGTTCTCGACTGGATCCTGGCGCCGCCCCGTCGGCGCAGCGCGGAGAGCGGGCCGGTGCTGTGGTTGGCGTTTCCCGTGGTCTACGGCGTCTACAGCCTGATTCGCGGCCCCGTCGTCGACTGGTATCCGTATCCGTTCCTGGACCCACGGGAGCGGGGGTACGGCCCCCTCGCGATCGGGCTCGCCGTCCTGGTCGTGGCGTTCCTGCTCATCGCCCTGGCGGTCGACAGAGTGGGGGAGCTGGCAGCGTCCCGCCGGTCGCGGAAGCACGCCACGAGTGGCCTAGGCTGACCTCTCGTGACCACTCCCCAGCGAACGTCCTCCGCGTTCTGGCACGGCTTCGCCGACATGCACACCGTCGAGTCCGGCGGCCGATTCGTCGTCGCCCGAGGTGAGGGCGCGCGCATCTGGGACACGGCCGGCACCGAGTACCTCGACGGAACCGCGGGTCTGTGGTTCACGAACGTGGGCCACGGCCGCACCGCCATCGCGGACGCCGTGGCGCGGCAACTGTCCACGCTCGCGCACTACTCGACGTTCGGCGACGTCGTTCCCGACGTGACGCTGGAACTTGCCGACCGCCTCGCGGCGATCGCGCCCGTCGCGGGCAGCAAGATCTTCTTCACCTCGGGCGGTTCCGACTCCATCGACACCGCTGCCAAGCTGGCCCGGCGTTACTGGCATCAGATGGGCAAGCCCGGCAAGACCGTCGTCGTCGGCCGCCAGAAGGCGTACCACGGCATGCACGTCGCCGGCACCGCACTGTCCGGGCTGCCGCTGAACCGGGAGAACTACGGCGAGCTGATGACGGACGCGCGGACGGTCGCGTGGGACGAGGGCAAGGCGCTGCTCGAGCTGATCGAGAAGGAGGGCGCGGACACCATCGCCGCGTTCTTCGCCGAGCCGATCATCGGTGCCGGTGGGGTCTACCTGCCGCCCGAGGGCTACCTGCACGAGGTGCGCCAGATCTGCCGCGACCACGACATCCTGTTCGTGGCCGACGAGGTCGTGACCGGATTCGGTCGTATCGGCGGAGCGTGGTTCGCGTCGTCGAAGCTGGGCCTCGAGCCCGACATGATGTGCACCGCCAAGGGTCTGACGTCGGGTTACGTGCCGATGGGTGCAGTCTTCGTCGCCCCGCGCGTCGCGGAGCCGTTCTACGAGGGCGGCGCCTGGTGGCGTCACGGCTACACGTACGGCGGTCATGCCGGTGCCGCAGCCGCGGCCATGGCCAACCTCGACATCATCGAGAACGAGGATCTGCTGACGCACGCGTCGCGCCTCGAATCCACGCTGCATCAGCATCTCTCGCCCCTGGCCGCGCACGACCTGGTCAGCGAGGTCCGCAGTGGAATGGGTGTCGTCGCCGCAGTGCAGTTCGCCGATCCGTCCTACGCGATGCCATTCGTCAAGACTCTGCGCCGCGAAGGTGTCTCCGCGCGGGCGGCCGGAAACGGCGCGATCCAGTTCTCGCCGGCATTCGTGATGACCGACGAGCAGGTCGAAAAGATGGCATCCGCCACCGCGCGGGCGCTGGACGCCACGGTGAGCTGAGCGTCGTGGCAGTTCCCGACCACTGGATCCCGCACGCCCGCGAGGACGGCGAGGTAATCGGGTGGATCGACATGCACACGGCGGCACCGGATCTGATCCCGATCGACCGGCTGGGCCGTCCCCTGTCGGCGGTGTCCGAGTGGCCCGATGCGGAAGAGGCGTTGGAGCGCCGCGGCCTGCGGTTCCTCATGAACAGGTTCCGGTTCGAGGAGCGCACGGTGCGCATCCGGTCACTGGACGACCACCGCATCGTCGTGACGACCGCGGCGTCCGATGCTGTCGGTGATGTGGGCGAGGAGTTCGTGCTCGACTTCCCCGCGGGGCCGGAGCTGGCCGAGTCGCCGTAATTCCCGCGGACGTCACCGGGAGTGGTGGATCTTGCAGCATCAGCGACTCCCGAGAACGTCAGCGTGTGTGGACTCGACCCCTCTGCCACACGATTGTCACGATGACCACCGATCCGCAGAATGTGTCGCGATCATGTGGCGTCAGGCGCGCCCCAGCCTCAGCCACCACGGAAAAAGGATCGCGCGCTCGCTGGTCGAGCACCTACCGTGCAAGGGCCGACCGAGAGGGGTTCGCCCATGCGAGAACTGACCTACTACGTCGCCACGAGCCTCGACGGGCGCATCGCAGCACCCGACGGGACATGGGGTGCGTTTCTCGACGAGGGCGATCACATGGACGTGCTGGTCGACGAGTACGCGGACACTCTTCCCGGTCACGTGCAGAACGCGCTCGGGATCCGTTCCAGTGGAACGCTGTTCGACACGGTGATCATGGGCTGGACGACGTACGCAGCGGCGCTGGACGCCGGCATCGTCAGCCCGTACCCGCACCTGCGGCAGTTCGTGGCTTCCCGGCACCGGCAGACGGAGTCGCCGGACGTGACGGTCACCGCGGATCCCGTCGCCACTGTCCGCGAGCTCCGCGAGGAGGAGGGCGCCGGGATCTGGTCGGCGGGCGGCGGCGCTCTCGCGGGAGCGCTGATCGACTCTGTCGACCGGCTGATCCTGAAGATCAATCCCGTGGTGCTCGGCGACGGAGTGCCACTGTTCGGCGGCGCGTCCTACGCGGATCGATCGTTCGAACGCACCCGACTGCGGGCGTTCGACTCCGGAGTCGTCATCGCCGAGTACACCCGTCGAGCGGGGGCCGGAACGTGAGCGGCCGGGTGTGGCTGATCACCGGTGCGAGTCGAGGGCTCGGTCGCGCGCTGGTGGACCGTGTGCTCGACGTGGGGGACACGGTGATCGCGACCGTGAGGGGCGAGGCAGACCTTCCCGCTCACGAGCGACTCGTCGTCGATCACCTGGACGTGCGCGATCGCAGTGCGGCGCGGGCGGTCGTCTCGTCCGTCGTCGAGAAGTTCGGCCGCCTCGACGTACTGGTCGACAACGCCGGTCACGGGGCGGTTGGTGCCATCGAGGAGACGACGGAGCAGGAGGCCCGCGACATCGTCGACACGAACTTCTTCGGTGCGCTCTGGCTCAGTCAGGCGGCCGTCGAGGTCATGCGGCCTCGGCGGTCCGGCCACATCGTGCAGATCTCGACCGTCGGAGCCGTCGGAGCCGTCGGCACGATGCCGACTCTGGGCCTGTACGCCGCGTCGAAGTGGGCGCTCGAAGCGTTCAGTGAGGCGATGGCAGCAGAGGTGAAGGACTTCGGGATTCGCGTGAGCATCGCCGAGCTCGGCGCGGTCGACACCCAGTGGGGCACAGGGAGCATGCGATTCAGCTCCCCGTCTCCCGACTACGACGATCTGCGGACCGCAGTGTTCGGCACTCCCGACGTGCCGTGGCCGCGGGAGGGGACGGGCGGTGGGTCGGCGCCCGCGGACGCCGCGGCGGCGATCGTCGATCATGTCCGCGCCCCCGGCGACGACAGGCTGCGACTGCTGGTCGGCGATGACGCGCCCGGACAGGTTGCCGAGGCGCTCGCACGCCGACTGGGGGACTACCGGCGCGACGAGCGTTTTCCCGCGACTGCGCTCGCTCGCTCGATCACCACGCCGATCGGCCACGAGGGGACGATCGAACGCTAGCGCTTCGTGGACGTGGCGACGGCCAGCCGCTGGTGCAACCGCTCGCGCACCTCGTCCGGTTCGTACTGGCGACGCTGACGCTCGTTGCGAGCGACGAGGACGCCGGACGCTGCCACGCCGACGGCGCCGGCGAGACCTGCGACCTTCAGCAGTGATCGCGCGGAGATCTTTCGGGAGCCGACAGCCATGCGTCGAGGCTAGCGTCACGAACTAGGCTCGTCGTCGATGAGCGTCGACGGAGTGTCCTCAGTCAACCTCGCCACTGCCGTGGAGACCACGCGGACAGGCGATCTCTGGATTTTCCGCGGCCGGTCGGCGGCGGATCGAGCGATCCAGACGCTGACCAACAGCCCGGTCAACCACGTGGGAATGGCCGTGGTCCTCGACGACCTGCCGCCCCTGATGTGGCATGCGGAGCTGGGGCAATCGTTGCCCGACATGTGGACCGGGCGCCATCAGCGCGGCGTGCAGCTGCACGACCTACGCGACGCCGTCACTCATTGGGGCGAACGCTACGACCAGAAATGCTGGTTCCGGCAACTGCAGTCGCCGATCACGCGTGAACACGAAGACGAGCTGATGCGGACCATCGCGCGGCTCGACGGCACCGCGTTCCCGACCACCGCGAAGCTGGCGGGTAGATGGTTCGCGGGGCGGCTCCCAGCCGTGTCGGCCAAGGACGACCGTCGACTCGAGACCGCCTACTGCGCCGAGGTGGTGGCGCTGACGTACGAGGCGATGGGTCTACTCGATCCGCGCGAATCACCGACGCCGCTGAAGCCCTTCGACCGGGTAGGACTGAAACCGCCGCGCCGACGGGCCAACTGGTACGACCCCGGCCGGTTCTGGAGCGGCGATCACCTTCCCTTGGCGGAGGGCGTCGAACTGGGGCGTGAGATCGCGGTCGTGCTCGACTAGTTGTTTCGATCTGTCACGCGATCGGTGCAGGACAGACGCCGTTCGTTTCTCCGAGCGAGTTGATCTCCGCGTTCGATCTCGGGTCGCCGGCGTAGTCGATCTGGTTCGTGCACCTGTCGTCGGGCACCGCATTCGGATCCGGGTACGAGGCGCCGTTCGGATAGGTACAGACGGAACCATCGCACGTCGGCGTGTTCGCGGCGACCTCACCTTGCAGGACCTGATCGTGAACCGACTGGCAGTAGTCGCTGAACCCCGTCACCGTTCCGTCCGACCAGTACGTGGTGACCGGTCCGAGGCCTGTCTGGCAGTCGATGATGACCGGTTCCGCTTGGACGGGTTCGGTGTAGATCGGTTCGACGTCGACTGTCTCGGTGACCGTCTGCGCGCCGGCGGGGGGTGGTGCGGCGGCAGTCGTCGTGGTCTGCGTGGAGATCGTCGTCGACGGCGTCACGCTCGGCTCCGTCGGCGCACTGTTCTCGGCACCGCAGGACGACAGAACGATGAGGGTGCAGGCGAGGAGCGCGGCCCGGAATGTTCTCATGCCGTGTCATCGTCGGCATCCACCCGTTCCGTTACGGTCGGTCTGTTTCAGTGGTGTCCGACGGTACGCGACTCGTCCACCACCACCCGTCCGCCGAGCTCCACCCACCCGTCGTCGGACAGCGTGGTCGACAGCACCGAGCCTCGACCCTGCACGATGCTCAGGTCGCGACCGAGCAGTTCGGTGACGCGGACGGCGGCCGAGCCCGTGGCTTCGTCCTCGGGAACGCCCATGTCGGGGGCGAACATGCGTGACCGGATCGCCCCGCGCTCCTCGTCCACCCATGCCCAGACGTAGTGGTGGCCCGTCGTGAACTCGGCGGGGTCCACGGCCAGAACGTCGTCTGCGCTGTCGACGTGACGGAAAGAGAACTGTGGTGCCCACTCGGGCCGTGCACGGACGTAGGTGGTGTCGCCGGCGACTCGGACGGCAACCTCGCCCGCGGGGACGAGCAACGTCTCCACCGGATTGCCCCGGCCGGCCAGCCATGCCGCAGTACCCACGGTGGGGTGCCCGGCGAACGGCAACTCGACGGCGGGCGTGTGAATGCGGAGGGCGGCGGAGTCGACGGGGCCCTCGGGAATGTCGACGAACACCGTCTCGCTGTACTGCAGGTCGTGCGCCACGGACTGGCGGTCGGACGGGGCGACGGCGGTGGCATCGACGATGCCGAGGGGGTTGCCCCACCGACCCTGGTCGTCGGTGAACACCCGCACGACATGGACGTCGAATGACATGGTCTTCCTCTCAGCCTGCGGTGACGGTGATGTCGTCGAACACGATCTCGGCGAGGGCGTCGGACTCCTCGACGTCCACCGTCGCGTCCAGCGACCAGCCGTGGTCGCCGTCCGGATCGTCGAGAACCTGACGCGCGGTGGTCTCCTCGCGCGTCTGGACGAACGAGAACAGGTGCGGTCCGCGGGCGGTCGGTGTCATACCGATCTCGCCGTACTCCTCGAAGTAGGGCTCGAGCTCGTCCTGCCAATCGACCTCGTCGCCCAGCTCCTCGAGGAGGTCCCAGCGCCGACGGGACGCCAGCTCGACGCGTCGGAACAGGGCGTTGCGCACCATGATCCGGAACGCTCGGGGGTTCGCGGAGATGGGTTTCGGTGTGTCGGCTCCGTACGCGACGACGGGAGTGCCGTCCTCCTCGAACGTCGGATCGGTGAGGTTCTCCCATTCGTCGAGAAGGCTGGAGTCGACCTGGCGCACGGTCTCGCCGAGCCACTCGGTGATGTCCTGGACGTCCTCTGTGCGCGCCTCCGGCGGAACCGTCTGTCGCAGAGCGCGATACGCGTCGGCGAGGTACCGCAGGACGGACCCCTCCGAGCGGGAGAGACCGTAGTGCGAGATCAGCTCCGTGAACGTCATCGACTTCTCGATCATGTCGCGCACCACGGACTTGGGGGAGAGGCCGAACTCGGACAGCCACGGGTGCCCACCGCGGTAGATCTCGAAGGCGGGGCCCAGAAGATCGGCCAGCGGCTTGGGCCACGTGACCTCCTCGAGCAGCTCCATGCGCTCCTCGTACTCGAGACCGTCCGCCTTCATCTGCGCCACCGCCTCGCCGCGCGCCGCGTGCTGTTGGGCCATCAGGATCTGTCGGGGGTCGTCCAGGGTGGCCTCGATGACGGACACCACGTCGAGCGCGTAGGACGGCGACTCCTGGTCGAGCAGCTCGAACGACGCGAGGGCGAACGGCGACAGCGGCTGATTGAGAGCGAAATCGCGCTGCAGGTCGACGGTGAGCCGTGCGGTGCGCCCGTCCTCGTCCGGCTCGGGAAGCTGCTCGACGATGCCGGCGTCGCGTAGACCCCGGTACAACCGCACCGCCTGGAGAATGTGCCGCCGTTGGTTCGCCCTGGTCTCGTGGTTGTCCTCGAGCAGATGCCGCATCGCGTCGAAACAACTGCCCGGGCGGGCGATGATGTTGAGCAGCATCGAGTTGTTCACCGAGAACTTCGAGGTCAGCGGCTCCGGGCTCGCCGCCACGAGTCGCTCGAAGCTGGGCTTGCCCCAGGAGACGAAACCGTCGGGTGCTTTCTTGCGCTGGATCCGCTTGAGCTTCTTGGGATCATCCCCGGCCTTGGCCACCAACCGGGCGTTCTCCACCTCGTGTTCGGGTGCCTGCACCATGACGGTGCCGAGGGTGTCGTACCCGGCTCTGCCTGCGCGACCGGCGATCTGATGGAACTCGCGGGCGCGCAACTGGCGCGTGCGGACACCGTCGTACTTCGTCAGTCCGGTGAGCAGCACGGTGCGGATGGGCACGTTGATCCCGACGCCGAGAGTGTCCGTTCCGCAGATGACGGCGAGCAGGCCCTCCTGCGCCAACTTCTCGACGAGCCGCCGGTAGCGCGGCAGCATGCCCGCGTGGTGCACGCCGATCCCGTGACGGACCAAGCGGGACAACGTCTTACCGAAGCCGGTGGTGAACCGGAACCCGCCGATGGCCTCGGCGATGGCCGCACGGGTCTCCTTGGAGGCGACGGTGATCGAGGTGAGTGCCTGCGCGCGTTCCAGCGCCGAGGCCTGCGTGAAGTGCACGACGTAGACGGGTGCGAGGTGCGTGGAGACGAGTTCCTCGATGGTCTCGACGACGGGTGTGAGTCGGTAGGAGAACATCAGGGGCACAGGGCGTTCGGAGCCCTCGACGACGGTGGTGACCCGTCCGGTCCGGCGGGTCAGGTCGTCGCGGAAGAAGGAGACGTCGCCGAGAGTGGCGGACATCAGCAGGAACTGGGCGTGGGGGAGTTCGATGAGCGGCACCTGCCACGCCCAGCCGCGATCGGGTTCGGAGTAGTAGTGGAACTCGTCCATGATCACCTGGCCGATGGACGAGTCCGGTCCTTCTCGCAGTGCCATGTTGGCGACGATCTCCGCTGTCGCACAGATGATGGGTGCCGACGCGTTGACCGAGGCGTCGCCCGTGACCATGCCCACCTTGTCCGCACCGAAGATCTCGCACAGTGCGAAGAACTTCTCGCTGACGAGCGCCTTGATCGGCGCCGTGTAGAACGATCGGATGCCGGCCGCGTACGCCGCGAAGTGAGCGGCGATGGCCACCATCGACTTTCCCGACCCGGTAGGGGTGGCGAGCACCACGTTGTTGCCGGAGACCAGCTCGATGACCGCCTCGTCCTGCAGTGGATACAGCGCGAGTCCACGATCGGAGACCCAGGTGGTGAACGCGTCGTACAGATCGTCGGCCGACGCGGAGTCAGGAACCATCTCGGTCAGCAGCATCACTACAGGTTACGTAGCCGACCTCTCGTCCGACCCCATGGCACCCAGGACCGCCTGCCTCGTCGTCGCGCTGCCGGTGATGGCGTCCTCGCCGACACCGGAGACGAGCATCTGCCGCCATCGCTGTTCGTCGAACTTCAGCGGCATCGTGGTACCGAGGAAGTTCTCCAGGACCTCCAGGAAGCGCATCGGATCGTCCCGGTAGGGGAAGTGGCCGGCGCCGGCGAAGACGTCGAGGCGGGAGCCGGGCATCGCAGCGTGCGCGAGCGTCGCGTGGGCGATGGGGATGACCGTGTCCTGATCACCCCAGATGAGTTGCACGGGCAGGTTCTCGGTCAGGTAACACCGGTCGAGCATGGTGACCACCTGCCCGCGCCAGTCGACGACGGCCCGCAGCGTGCGCAGGTAGGCGTCGTAGGCGGTGGAGTCGAGGAGGTTGCCGAGGACCCGGACCAGATCGGGCGTGTCGTGCAGGACGGCTCCCGGATGCAGGGGAGTGCCGTCCAACTGATCGATCGCAGCGCCCGCCATGCGCAGCATGCGCATGGCTCCCGGAAGGCGCAACAGCTTGAACGCCTCGTTGACGATGGGCGTGGACATCAGTCGCAGGGCCGGGTGGACGTCCTTGGTGACGCCGCCCGCCGAGACGAGGACGAGGCGCTCGACCATGTCCGGGTACTGGTACGCGAACTGCATGGCCACACCGCCGCCGAGCGAGTGGCCCACCACGGACACCGCGTCGATGTTCAGGGTGACGAGCAGATCGCGGATGCCGTTCGCGTACGCGGCCACCGAATAGTCGGCACGAGGCTTGTCGCTCAGTCCGTGGCCGAGTAGATCCGGCGCGATGACGGTGTACTTCGACGCGAGATGGGGGAGCACGTCGAGCCAGGTCTCGGAGCTGTCACCGATGCCGTGGATCAGCAGCAGGACCGGTCCTTCTCCCGCCATCCGGAAGGCCCGTCGGTAACCGTGCACCGTACGGAAGTGCAGCCGCGGTTCCGCGTCGGGAACCGGACGCAGGGCGCGGCGCCGTGTGTCGGACATCCCGGCCCCTCTCGATCGGCGGCACCGTGTGTGTCGCCGACCGAGCGTAAACCGGGATCGTCTCCGTTCACACAGCCGCGGGGTTACGGCTGGGTAAGAACTCGTGACGTCAGGAGCGGTCTGTTCCGTCCTCGGGACCCCCGTGGGTCTCGGGACCGTCGTGCGTCTCGGGCGACGGCTCGTCCTCGACGAACTCGGTCTGCTCCGCGAGGAACTTCTCGAACTCGGCGCCCAGTTCGTCACCACTCGGCAGTTCCTCGTCCGCGGCGAGGAGCGTCGACTGCTGCTCCTGCGCCGTGACGAAGGTGTCGTACTGACGCTCGAGTGCCTGGACCACCGACTGGACCTCGGGGTTGCCCTCGACGTGCTGGTCGACCTGCTCGCGCACCCGCGCCGCCGATTCCGTCAGAGCGTTCAGCGGGATGGTCAACTTCGACGATTCGGCGACCAGTTCGAGAAGCGTCTCCGCCGCACTCGGGTACGCCGTTTGCGCCAGGTAGTGCGGCACGTGCACCGAGAAGCCCATCGACTCGTGGCCGTGCTGAGCCATGCGGTACTCGAGCAAGGACGAGGCACTGGCCGGAACCTGCAGCTCACCCGACCACTTGTGGTGCTCGCCCACGAGGTCGGTGTCGCTGGAGTGGGCGGTGACGCCCAGCGGCCGGGTGTGCGGCACCGCCATGGGAATCGAGTTGAGGCCGATGGTGCGGCGCACTCCCAGCTGCTCCGACAGCAGACGCACCGCGGTGGTGAACTTCTCCCACTTCAGATCGGGTTCGAGACCCGCCAGCAGCAGGAACGGGGTGCCGACGGCGTCCTGCACCGCGTAGAGATTGAGGTGCGGCTCGTCGTAGTCGGAGAAGTGATCGGCGGAGAAGGTCATCATGGGGCGACGCGAGCGGTAGTCGAGCAGCTCGTCGACGTCGAAGGACGCCACCAGTTCGGTCTCGAGCGTCTCGCGCAGATGCGTGGTGGCCAGCTTGACCGCGTGACCCGCGTCGGAGAAACCTTCGAGGCCGTGAACCAGTACCGGGCCCACACCGTCCTCGGACGACACTCGGGGCGCTGGAAACTCCAGCTCGTACATTCTCGACTTCTCGTCCATGCCGGTGTCCTTCCTCGTCGCCGTGCGTGTCCTGCCGGGTCACCACTGTGCGGTTACCCCATTTTCCCACAGCGACCCTGCGCGACCGGGCTTCACCCGTTTCTCCTCCCAACGACGGCGGGGATCCGGACATTCCCCGGCGGCGCGGTGACGAGGCGCATCGTCCGCTGATGCAGCAGTTCGCACCTGTGCATCGTTAGGGTGACGGTCAGGTTCGCAGCACTCGGCACTACCGACAGATGGAGGCAACACATGCCACAGCAGGTCCGCGGCGTCGTCGCCCGGAGCAAGGGTGCTCCGGTGTCCCTCGAGACGATCGTCATCCCCGATCCGGGCCCCAACGATGTGGTCGTGCGGGTGCAGGCCTGCGGCGTCTGCCACACCGACCTGCACTACCGCGAGGGTGGCATCAACGACGAGTTCCCGTTCCTGCTCGGCCACGAGGCGGCCGGCGTCGTGGAGACGGTCGGCGACGCGGTCACCCACGTCGAGGTCGGCGACTTCGTGGTGCTGAACTGGCGCGCCGTGTGCGGTCAGTGTCGTGCGTGCAAGCGCGGTGAGCCCTGGTACTGCTTCGACACGCACAACGCGTCGCAGAAGATGACGCTCGAGGACGGCACGGAACTCTCGCCCGCACTGGGAATCGGTGCCTTCGCCGACAAGACCCTCGTGCACGAGGGCCAGTGCACCAAGGTCGATCCCTCCGCCGACCCCGCCGTCGTCGGACTGCTCGGCTGCGGCGTCATGGCAGGCCTCGGTGCGGCGATGAACACCGGCAACGTCGGTCGCGGCGACTCGGTCGCGGTGATCGGCTGCGGTGGTGTCGGCGACGCCGCCATCGCCGGTGCCCGGCTGGCAGGAGCGGGCACGATCATCGCGGTGGACCGCGACAAGGGCAAGCTGGAGTGGGCGACGGGCCTCGGTGCCACGCACACCGTCGACGCCTCCGACGTGGACGCGGTCGAGGCCATCCAGGAGTTGACCGGCGGCTTCGGTGCCGACGTGGTGATCGACGCCGTCGGACGTCCCGAGACGTGGAAGCAGGCCTTCTACGCCCGTGACCTGGCCGGCACCGTCGTCCTGGTCGGCGTGCCGACGCCGGACATGACGCTCGAGATGCCGTTGATCGACTTCTTCAGTCGCGGCGGTTCGCTCAAGTCGTCGTGGTACGGCGACTGCCTTCCCGAGCGCGACTTCCCGATGCTGGTCGACCTGTACCAGCAGGGTCGCCTGCCGCTGGAGAAGTTCGTCACCGAGCGCATCGCGCTGGACGACGTCGAGGCGGCGTTCGACACCATGGCCAAGGGTCAGGTCCTGCGCTCGGTGGTGGTCCTGTGACCACGACCCCCGGCTCCCGGGTCGAGGGCTTCCGGGTCCAGAAGGTCGTCACCTCGGGCACGTTCGAGCTCGACGGCGGATCCTGGGCCGTCGACAACAACATCTGGATCGTCGGCGACGACTCCGAGGTGGTGATCGTCGACGCGGCGCACGACGCGGCCCCGATCATCGACGCGGTCGGTGGCCGAAAGGTCGTCGCCGTGGTGTGCACGCACGGACACAACGACCACGTGACGGTCGCGCCGCAGCTCGCGGAGCAGCTCGACGCACCGATTCTGTTGCACCCGGCCGATGATGTGCTCTGGGAACAGACGCACCCGGGACTGGCTCACCGAGATCTGGCGGACGGGGACCGGATCTCGGTCGCCGGCACCGAGATCGAGGTTCTGCACACGCCGGGTCACTCACCCGGGTCGAGTTGCCTGTACCTCCCCGAGGCCGGTCAGCTCTTCAGCGGCGACACGTTGTTCTCCGGCGGGCCCGGTGCGACCGGGCGGTCCTACTCGGACTTCCCGACGATCATCGGCAGCATCCGGGAACGACTGTTCGCCCTGTCACCGGAGACGGTGGTCAACACCGGACACGGGGACGGGACGTCCATCGGCGACGAATCACCCCATCTCGAGGAATGGATCGCACGCGGATCCTGAGCCGAGTGCCGGGTAACGAACCGGACACCCCTCGGTGTGGCCCGCGGGCGTGCGGGCACCGGTGTGGCAGCGTCGAGGCCACGCACGGTCACCGGACGCCCGGGGACCTCACCGACAGGGGAGACATGCAGACGCGAGCGACGAGTACCGGTGCCACCAGCAGAGTGTCCGCGGTGCGTGCCGGTGCGCTCGTCGCTCTCGCCGCCGCCGTGCTGGCGGGATGCGGCGGCTCCACGGTGAGCGGGACGCCGGAGGTCGGTGGTCCGCCGCCCTCCGCCGCTCCGTCGAGTGCACCCGGATCGTCGTCGACGACCCCGTCCAGCACTCCGTCCAGCACCTCGGCGAGTCCCGACGCGGCGGGATCGCTCTCGGCCCTGCTCCTCGATCCCAGTACCTTCACGGCGCCGTACCAGGCCGTGGTGCTGCCACCGCAGGCCGTGGCGCAGGCGGCACAGGACCTCGACGGCATCGCCGCCGACGCGTCCGTCGAACCGGCGGGATGCAAGCCGGAGGCCCGATCGTCCGATCCCGACTCGACGGCACTGCTCGTCGCGACCGATCCCGAGAACCGGGCCACGATCTCCATCGAGCTGTCGCGGGTGGACACGACGCTGGAGGATCGAAAGGCATTGTGGGAGCAGTGCTCCGAGGTCGAGGCCACCTCCTCCGGAGTGACGAGCCTGGTGACCACCGACATCGTCCCGCCGCCGCCCATCGGTGCCGACGACACCCTCGCGCTGCGTCGCACCGTCACCTCCGGTGGCCAGGCGGGCGAGGTCACCCAGTCCATGCTGTCGTTGCTCGCCCAGGTCGACGACGTCCGCGTCACGGCGACGTACATGTCCTTCGGGGAACTGACGCCGGACTCCGCCACGCTCGACCGCACGTTCACCGCCGCGGTGCAGAAGGTCAAGGCCGGGGGATAACCCCATGTCACTGGCCGTACCCGAGCTGTTCCGGGTCCTCGACCTCACGGGTGTCTTCGCCAATGCGCTGCTCGGCGGTGCCGTCGCGCGGGCCTTCCGCTTCGACCTGGTCGGGTTCTCGGTTCTCGCCATCGTGTCGGGGCTCGGCGGCGGCATCATCCGCGACACGCTGCTGCAGGCCGGGCCGCCCGTCGCGCTCACCGACTACCGCTACCTGACGGTGGCACTGATCGGTGCCGTCGTCGCGTTCGCCGTGCGTTTCGAGGGGCGTGGGTGGGACCGCGTCTTCCCGTACGTCGACGCGCTGGCACTGGGCTGTTGGGCCGCGGCGGGAGCCCAGAAGACCCTCGGCGTGGGACTCGGGTGGCTTCCGGCCATCGGGCTCGGCGCCGTCACCGCGGTGGGTGGCGGTGCGATCCGCGACGTCGCGGTGGGGCGCATTCCCACCATCTTCGGCGGCAACACGCTCTACGCGTCGTGCGCACTGATCGCGAGCGCCACCCTCGTGGTGGTGCAGGCTGCGGGGCAACCGACGATCGCTCTGATCGCCGCGACCGTGGTCGGCGCGGCACTGTGTCTCCTCGCGCGCCGTCGCGGGTGGATGCTGCCGGAGGAAGTGGTGTGGCGCCGTCCGCGCCGTCCGCGCCGTCCGCGCCGTCCGCGCCGTCCGCGACGCCGACGGGGCCGGTGAATCAGGGGCTGTCGACGAGGACGGTGACGGGCCCGTCGTTCACCGACTGCACCGCCATGTGTGCGCCGAACACGCCTGTCGCGACGGTGATACCGCGTGCGCGGAGCGAGGCCACCACTGCATCGACCAGCGGTTCCGCGATGTCGCCCGACGCCGCACCGTTCCACGACGGCCGACGACCCCTGCGCGTGTCCCCGTACAGCGTGAACTGGGACACGACCAGGACCTCGGCTGCCTCGGGATCGTCCGAGACCGATCGTTCGTCCGGAAGGATCCGCAGATCCGCGATCTTGCGGGCGATGTGCTCGACGTCCGCGGCGCCGTCCGACGGTGAGACCCCTACCAGGGCCAGGAGTCCGGCGCCGATACTCCCGACCACCACGCCGTCGACTCGAACGGTCGCTCCGCTCACTCGCTGAATCACTGCGCGCACTGTCACCTCCCCGTCATGTCGTCCTGTCCTGACGAGTGTGGCAGCCCCGCGAGCCTCCATCCCCGGGCGTGGGTCGATCCACAGGCGGATCCATCGGCCCAGGTCGGACCCGAACGAGGTGTCGGTTGCACGCGGACAGTCCTCCTCATGACTCGACGCCCGTACCCCGTTCCCCGCCACCGATCCCCGTCGTCCGCGACGGCGGACCATCCCGTCGTGACGTCGGTGGGTGACCTCATCGCCGCCGTTCCGGCTCTGCTCGGCTTCGTGCCGGAGCGGTCCATCGTGCTCATCTGCCTCAGCACCGGCAGCCCCACCGTCGTGGAGATGTGCATGCGGCAGGATCTCTCCGATCGGGTCGACTCTCCCGAGCTCGCCGACGTGATCGAGCGGTGCGGCGAGGTGTGCACGAGGGAGGGTCTGGACGCGGTCGTGGCCGTGCTGATCACCGGGTCGAAATTCACGGTGCCGTACGAGGTGGTGGCCGATGCCTTGCGGGACACGCTCGATCCACTCGGCGTCGACCTGTTCGGCGTGCATCACGTGTCCCACCTGGCAGTCGGTCAGCGCTGGCGCAGCCTGGGTGGTGATCCGCGGTGCGGCACGCTGCCCGACCCCGGCTCGTCGCAGGTCGCGGCGTCCCGCGTGATGGCGGGACGGCAGATCCGCACGTCCCGGTCGGAGATCGCGCTACTGCTGCAGCCCGTTCCGGAGTCCGAGTGCGAACGCTTCCGCAACAGCCGCCTGCGGGTCGAGCTGGAGGACGGGCCGATGAGTCACTCGGACCTGCTGGCGGACACGGTCGTCTTCCTCGAGGCACTGCACGCCTCCGACGAGCTCGACCACCTCACGGCGGCGCGCATCATGGTGGCGATCAGCACGATCGCGGTGCGGGACGGCCTTCTCGGACTGGCGACGACGGCGCTGGGCCCGACGGCCGAGGCGGTCTGGGTGGAACTGACTCGGCGGGTCAGCGGGCCGGACCGGGCACACCCCGCGACGATGCTGGGGGCATGGGCGTACCTGCGCGGAGACGGACCGCTCGCAGGGGTGGCGCTGCAGACGGCGTTGACCGCGGATCCGGAATACCACTTCGCGCAGCTGCTGGACACGGCGCTGCAGAACGGTGTGCGACCCACCGTGGTGCGTGAGCTCGTGCTGTCCGCGCGGTCACTGGCAGAGGATCTCGGGGTCGAGTTGCCGCCGGACGCGGTGTGAGGTCCGGGGTCACCGACGGGCGGAATGCGCCCTGTCGCCGAGGGACTGCAGGAACGCCCAGGCGTCCGCGACGATCACGTCCAGATCGGTGAGCTCGGGCTTCCAGCCGAGCTCGGCCATGGCCTTCTCGCTCGACGCGACGAGCACTGCCGGATCGCCGGCTCGCCGGGGCGCGTCCGTGACGGCGATGTCGATGCCGGTGACGCGGCGGCACGCGTCGATGACCTCGCGCACCGAAAACCCTTCGCCGCTACCCAGATTGAAGATCCGGTGTGTCCCGGGGACGCTCTGGGACAGGGCGCGCAGGTGCGCGTCCGCCAGGTCGTGAACGTGGATGTAGTCACGGACCGCCGTGCCGTCCGGGGTCGGCCAATCGGTGCCGAACACCGAGATGGATTCACGGTGGCCGAGCGCGACCTGCAGGACGAGAGGAATGAGGTGGGTCTCGACGACACGGTTCTCACCGAGACCGGCGTGTGCTCCGGCCACGTTGAAGTACCGGAGGCTGGTGGCCCCGAACCCGTGCGCTGCGGTGTATCCCGTGATCGCGTGGTCGATCGCGAGCTTGCTCGCCCCGTACGGATTGGTGGGCCGAGTGGGGAAGTCCTCCGTGATCGGGGTGCGCTCCGGCTCCCCGTACGTCGCGGCCGTCGAGGAGAACACGAGGCGCGGAACCTGGTGCTCGACGACCGCGTCGAGCAGTTCCAGCGCCGCACCGAGATTGCCGCGCCAGTACTTCTCCGGCTTCTCCACCGACTCGCCGACCAGAGACTGCGCCGCGAAATGGAGGACACCGTCGACCTTCTCGCGTCCGAGCACGGACGAGATGACCTCGGCGACGGGACCCTCGACGAACTCCGCACCCGAGGGCACCCCGTCGGCGTTGCCGGTGGACAGATCGTCGACCACGACGACGTCGTGATCGTTCTCCATCAGCACGGCCGCGCACACGCTGCCGACGTAGCCGGCGCCGCCGGTCACCACGAACTTCACTCGAACTCCGATTCCTGTGTCTTGGAACTCCTGTGTCTGGCAAACGCCGCGAGGGGTCCGAGCAGCTAGATGGTTCTGACCTGAACGGCGTGCGCCATCTCCTCGGACAGATCGACGTCGTCGTGGCCCGGCACGGTGATGGTGACCGCGCCCGGCGTGACGGACACGGTGACGCGTGCGTCCGGGACGACCCCGGCCTCGCGCAGGCGCGCGATCGTGTCGGGGTCGGACTGCACGTACTCCGCGAGGCGGCGCACCACCACGGCGGTGGGCGTTCCGGGCGCGATGTCGCTGAGGCGCACCAGATCCTCCGGCTGCTCGGTCGGCCGGGACGAACCCAGCAGTGCGAGACCGGGAATCGGGTTGCCGTACGGCGAGGTGGTCGGGTTGTCCAGCACCTCGACGAGGCGACGTTCGACCTCCTCGCTCATGACGTGCTCCCAGCGGCAGGCCTCGGCGTGCACGTCCTCCCAGCGCAGGCCGATCACGTCCACGAGCAGGCGCTCGGCGAGTCGGTGTTTGCGCATCACGGCGACCGCGAGCTCGCGGCCCTTCTCCGTCAGCTGCAGATGGCGGTCGCCCGCGACCAGGAGCAGCCCGTCGCGCTCCATCCGAGCCACGGTCTGGCTCACGGTCGGTCCGCTCTGCTCGAGGCGCTCTGCGATGCGGGCGCGCAGGGGAACGACCCCTTCTTCTTCCAAGTCGTAGATGGTCCGGAGATACATCTCGGTGGTGTCCACCAGATCCTTCACAATCACACCCTTCGTCGTTGTGGATTCTACCGGTACGGACGGTTCACCGGTGGGTCCAGGTGCGGCGTGGTGAGCCGCGGTGCGTCGGCCCTGCCACGACCCGTCGAGCACGTGTGCGCGAGTCGATCACGAACGCCGAATCGGACACGTAGGTTGAGGGCCATGACTCTGCAGTCGTCCTCGGCATCGCAGTCGCCTCCGGGGCAGCCCGCTCTGGTCTGGAGCGCGGACTACCTGAACTACCGGTGGAGCGACGACCACCCGATGAATCCCACCCGCCTCGCGTTGACCATGGATCTGGCGCAGGGGATCGGTCTGCTCGAGGGAACCGAGCTGCTGCCGCCGGAGGTCGCGTCGGACAGTGAGCTGCTGCGGGTGCACACACCGGGGTACGTCGAGGCGGTCAAGCGCGCGCCGCGTGACTTGCCGCTGGGTTCGCGGGCGTCCGAGGTGCTGCACGGTCTCGGATCCGAGGACAACCCGGTGTTCCCCGACATGCACGAGGCGAGCGCGGTGATCGCGGGTGGCACCCTGACTGCCGCTCGGGCCATCGCCTCGGGACGGTCGCGTCGCGCGGTGAGCATCGGCGGGGGCATGCACCACGCCATGGCGGACTGGGCGTCGGGCTTCTGCGTCTACAACGACGCGGCCATCGCCATCTCGTGGCTGCTCGACAACGGGTACGACCGCATTGCCTACATCGACGTGGACGCTCATCACGGGGACGGTGTCCAGGCGGCGTTCCTCGCCGATCCCCGGGTCATGACGGTCTCGGTGCACCAGCACCCGGCCACGCTGTGGCCCAACACCGGATGGTCCACCGAGGTGGGCGCCGACGCAGCGGAGGGCACCTCCGTCAACGTGCCGGTTCTGCCCGGCACGGGAGATCGGTTGTGGCTGCGAGCATTTCACGCGGTCGTGCCCGGAGCGGTGGCGGCGTTCAAGCCGCAGATCATCATCAGCCAGTGCGGCGTGGACAGTCATCGTGAGGATCCGCTCGCCGATCTCGGACTCACCGTGGACGGGCAGCGCGCCGCGTTCCGTGCGATGCGCGACCTCGCCGACCAGGTCTGCGAGGGTCGGTGGCTCGCGGTGGGTGGTGGTGGATACGGGTTGGTGCGGGTGGTGCCCCGTGCCTGGACCCATCTCATCGCCGCGGTGCTCGACCGCGATCTCGATCCGACGACGTCCATCCCGGACGAGTGGCACGAGAAGGTGCGGCTCGCCGCGCCGAGCATCGACCTGCCGTCCACGATGAGCGACGACGGCGACGTGGACTACCCGCCGTGGGACGGGCCGGGTGGTTCCCCGGAGTCGGGCGTCGAGCACGTCGATCGCGCCATTCAACGCATCGACACCGCCATCGTGGCCACCCGCCGCGCCGTCTACCCGCTGTGGGGACTCGACCCGGAGGATCCGCGTGACTGACGAGACACCCGCCACCGAGACACCCGCACCCGAGACACCGGCAGCGCAGGCGGATCCCAAGGAGCTCGAGAGGCAACGGGCCGAGAACTACCCGCGGCACTGGGCCGCAGACGTGCTCGCGTCCGACGGCCGTGTGGTGCACCTGCGGCCGATCGTGCCCGGTGACGCCGACGCCCTGGTCGAGTTCCACGGCAAGCTGTCCGAGCGGACGCGGTACCTGCGCTACTTCGGCCCGTACCCCACCATGCCCAAGCGCGACATCCTCAACTTCACGACGGTCGATCACACGTCGCGGGTGGCCCTCGTCGCGACGCTCGGCGACGAGATCATCGCCGTGGGCCGGTACGAGCGCCTGCCGCAGGGCGACGGCAACTCCGCCGAGGTGGCCTTCGTCGTCGCCGATGCGCACCAGGGTCGCGGACTCGGTCCGATCCTGCTCGAGCACCTGGCGGGGGCGGCCGCCGAGAACGGGGTACGCCGCTTCGTCGCCGAGGTCCTCGCGGAGAACCGCAACATGGTCACCGTGTTCAGGCAGGCCGGCTACCAGGTCAGCCGCAGCTTCGACGGCGGCGTGCTCAACCTGGACTTCGACATCGATCCCAGCGACGCGCTGGTCCAGGTGCGCAACTCCCGCGAGCGCGCGGCCGAGGCCCGCAGTGTCCGCAACGTGCTCGGCCCACGCTCCGTCGCCGTCATCGGGGCCTCGACGGACCCGGAGAAGGTGGGCAACGCGGTGCTGACCAATCTCCTGCGCGGGTCGTTCACCGGACCGGTCTATCCCGTGAACGCGGAACACACGTCGGTACGCGGAGTACGCGCGTACCCGACGGTGCGGGACATTCCCGACGAGGTGGATCTCGCGGTGGCCGCCGTGCCGGCGGACCAGATCGACGCGGTGCTCGACGACTGTCTCGCGAAGGGTGTGAAGGCGCTGGTGGTGGTCTCGTCCGGGTTCGGCGAGACGGGAGAGGACGGGCGCGCGAACGAACGGCGCCTGGTGCATTCCGCTCGTGCGCACGGCATGCGCCTGGTCGGACCCAATGCGCTCGGCGTCGCGAACCTCGATCCCGCGGTGTCGCTCAACGCCACGCTGGCGACGGACCTCCCGGGTCGCGGACGCGTGGGCTTCTTCTGCCAGTCGGGTGCCCTGGGCATCGCCATCCTGGCGCAGGCGTCGAAACGGCTCCTGGGCCTGTCGACGTTCGTCTCCGCCGGTAACCGGGCCGATCTGTCCGGCAACGACCTGCTGCAGTACTGGGACCAGGACGAGGCGACCGAGGTGGTCCTGCTCTACCTCGAGAGCTTCGGCAACGCCCGCAAGTTCTGGCGCATCGCGCGCCGGGTCGCGCGGTCCAAGCCGATCGTCGCGGTCAAGAGCGGGCGCGGGGCCGTGCCGCCGGCCCTGGCCACCGGCACCGACATCGACGACACGATCGTGCGTGCACTCTTCGAGCAGGCGGGGGTGATCCAGGTCGACTCGATCGCCGAACTGTTCGATTGCGCCATCCTGCTGGGTTATCAACCGCTGCCGGCAGGTCCGCGGGTCGCGGTGGTCGGCAACTCGACGGCGCTCGGTGTCCTCGCCGTCGACGCCGCGCGGGACAGCGGCATGACCGCGCCGGACCCGGTCGACGTGGGCGCGCAGGCCACGCCCGAGGAGTTCGCGGCCGCGGTCACCACGGCGCTGCGGTCGGACGACGTCGACACCGTCCTCGCGGTCTTCGTCCCTCCGGTCGCCGTCCGTGTCGCCTCCTACGCCGAGGCACTCGGCGCGGCGGTCCGCGGCGCCGACAAGCCGGTGCTGACGACCTTCCTCGCCGCCGAGGGTATTCCGGACGTGTTGGCGGTCCGCGGCGACGACGGAACGCCGATCCGCGGATCGGTGCCGTCGTATCCCGACCCGGCGCGGGCGGTCTACGCGCTGCAGAAGGCGTGGCGGTACGCCTCGTGGCTGAATCGTCCGGCCGACAGCGTGGTGCGGCCCGGCGGCGTCGACGCCGACGCGGCGCGCGCGCTGGTGGCCGGCTGGATGGCAGCAAGTCCGTCGGGCAGGTGGCTCTCCGACGTCGAGTCCGAGCAGTTGCTGCGGTGCTACGGCGTGGAGATCGCCGGCTTCCGCACGGTGACGGACGAGACCGAGGCGGTGGAGGCGGCACGCGAGTTGGGTGGCCCGGTCGCGGTGAAAGCCACCGGCGATCTGTGGCGACACCGCCCCGATCTGAGCGGTGTTCGTCTCGACGTCATGGGGCCGGACGCCGTGGCCCGCGCGTACCGGGATCTGTTCGAGGCATCGGGCACCCCGGTGATGCAGGTGCAGCGGATGGCCACCAAGGGAATCGGGTGCCTGGTGCGGGTCCAGGACGATCCGTCGTTCGGCTCGCTGGTGTCGTTCGGGTTGTCCGGCATCATGTCGGACCTGCTGGGAGACAGGGCGTACCGCGTCCTCCCACTCACCGAGAGGGAGGCGGCGGAGTTGATCGACGCGCCGCGTGCGGCGCCCATGCTGTCGGGGTACCGCACCGCGTCCCCGGTGAACAAGGGCGCGTTGGTCGACGTCGTCCTGCGGGTCTCCACGCTGGCGGACGATCTGTCCGAGGTGCGCGAGCTGGTGTGCGACCCGGTGCTCGTATCACCGAGCGGCGCCGAGACCACCGACGCACGGATCCGCATCGGACCCGAGCCCAGCCGCATCGATCTGGGCCCGCGGCGCCTGCGCTGAGCCCCTGAACAGCGACAGCCCCCGGAACGACGACAGGCCCCCGGCGAGAGCCGGGGGCCTGTCCTGGAGTGCGGAACGATCAGCTGGCGTAGGACCGCAGTCGCTCGGCGCGGTCGCCCTGACGCAGCTTGCCCATGACCTCACGCTCGATCTGGCGCACTCGCTCACGCGAGAGGCCGAACAGCTTGCCGATCTGGTCGAGGGTCCGCGGCTGACCGTCGTCGAGGCCGTAGCGCAACCGAATGACCTGCTGCTCACGCTCGTCGAGCGTGGCGAGCACGCTGCGCACGTCGGTGTGCAGCAGACCGGCGATCACGGCGTTCTCGGCGGACGTGGCCTCCGAGTCCTCGATGAAGTCGCCCAGCGGTGCCTCCTCGTCGCTGCCGACCGGCATGTCGAGGGACACCGGGTCGCGGCTGTGATCGAGCAGGTCCGCAATCTTCTCGACCGGGATGCCGGACTCCTCGGCGAGCTCGTCGTCCGTGGCTTCGCGGCCGAGCTGCTGGTGCAGCTCACGCTTGATGCGCGCGAGCTTGTTCACCTGCTCCACCAGATGGACGGGGAGCCGGATGGTGCGGCTCTGGTCCGCCATGCCGCGTGTGATGGCCTGACGGATCCACCAGGTGGCGTACGTCGAGAACTTGAAGCCCTTGGCGTAGTCGAACTTCTCCATCGCGCGGATCAGACCCAGGTTGCCCTCCTGGATGAGGTCCAGCAGCGGCATCCCGCGGCCTGTGTAGCGCTTGGCGAGGGAGACGACGAGACGGAGGTTGGCCTCCAGGAGGTGTGCCCGAGCGGACCGACCCTCGCGGACGACGAGCGCGAGGTCACGCTTCTTGACGGGGGAGAGGCGCTTGCCGGTCGCGAGAACATGGGTCGCGTACAAGCCCACCTCGATCTTCTTCGCCAGATCGACTTCCTCCGCGGCCGTCAGCAGTGCGGTGCGGCCGATACCGTTGAGGTAGACGCGAACGAGGTCTGCTGCCGGGCTCTGTGCGTCGAGGTCGGCATCACTCGGTCGAGGGCGAATGGTGGTGGGGCTGGTCATGACGTGCCTCCTGATCGGTGGTGTCTCACTGGCTACAACGCCGGGACACGTCCGAAAAGTTCCCGAACCCCACCTCCGTCAAACACTCTGAGCTGCGCTTTCACCACCTGAGCCCTGAGAAGTTGCTGAGAGAAACGACTGCTCGGCTCAGGTGGGGATCACCAACCCGTGCACGACGAGCCCCGCGACCAATGCGACGACCGAGTCCGTCAGCTCTGCGGCGTCCACGTCTCGTGCGGCCGCGAGAAGCTCGGTGAGGTCGCCGACCGTCAGTCCGCCTGCGCGCATCCCGGCCAGGAGTGCCGCCCCGTCCGCGTCGATCTCGTGGGACCACGCGGGCCCGTCGCCCCGGTGGACCCGGCGCACGACCGTGGTCCACCCACCGTCCGGGTCGGGGGTGGCGACCTCCTCGAGCGCTGTGGTCGGCGCGACGACCAGGCGCTCGTCGAGCAGGTCGTGTGTGCGGAGCCAGTCCAGCCGGTCCAGGACGTCGAGTGCCTCGTCGCCGAGGGGATCCTCGTACCCGTGCATGAGGTCCTCGGCGAGGACGCTGGTGGGCCGGTCTGTCCGGCGGAGGTACACAAAGCCGAAGCCGACACCGATGACGCCGGCCGCGTCGAGATGATCGAGCCAGGCGGTAGCCGTCTCGTCGACGGCGGGGTCTCGCAGATCGAGTCCGCCGTCCCGCAGCCACGTGCCCACGTAGAGAGCGGGATCCGCGATGTCGCGCTGCACTATCCACGCGTCGACACCGTGGTCCGGCAGCCAGGAGGCGACCCGTGACCGCCAGTCCTCACCGTCCACGTGAACCCAGGAGGCGAGCAACGAGGCGGTCCCGCCGGGAGCGAGATGCTCTGGTGCCGCTCCCACGACGAGGCTGCTGGCACCGTCGAGGTCCAGGCCGGAATCGCGGTAGGAGTGGGAGACTCGGCCCGATCCGACGACGAAGGGCGGGTTGGCGACGATGCGATCGAAGGTCCGCCCCGCGACGGGTGCGAACCACGAGCCCGCGATCGTCTCGAAGTCCAGACCGTTGAGGGCAGCCGTCATGCGGGTGAGGGCGATGGCCCGATCACTGACGTCGGTGGCGGTGATCGACCGGGCGTACGGCGCCGCGTGGAGCGCCTGGATGCCGCAGCCGGTACCGAGATCCAGGACGGTGGGCGGACTCCCGTCGACACGGGTGGGTGTCCCGCGGACCAGCGACAGCGACGCGTGCCCGACGCCGAGCACGTGATCGGATCCGATACGGACGTCGCGCATGCTGCCGTCGATGTCGGACACCACCCACCGCGTGCCCGTGCCGAGATCGAGGGGGCGGATGTCGAGCAGACTGCGCACGGTGTCGCTGCCGGTCTCGAGGAGGCCGGCAGCGACCGCCCCGTCGAGTGTCGTCGGCGCGAGGGCGCTGGTCGCGGCGTCGATCGCCACGTCGTCGGAGAGCAGGAACAGTCGGACCAGCGTGCCGAGGGGACCGAGTTCTCCGCAGCGGCGACGCACCGGTGCGGGTTCGCCACGTCCCAACGCGGCATGCACCGACTCGCCCAGGGCCTCCAGGATCCCGTCCGCGGTGAAGTCCGCTCGGTCGAACGCGACCCGCAACGTGGACGCGAGGTCGACGAGGCGGTCCGCGTCCACCGGGACGGACGGGGGAGGCGAGGTGCGGTGGTTCGAGTCGGTCACCGCGTCAGTGTGTCAGCAGACCGATCTCGGGACGGACCCGTCTCAGGACGTGGCGCGCGGATTCGAGATCGCGCGGCGGTCGAGATCGGGTTCCTCGTCGAGGTTCACCACCGGGTGGCTGCGGGCCTCCAGCGCGGTGGAGTCGGTCGCCCGCCAGCCGTAGCGGCTGGGCTCGTCCGCAGTCCGCGGCGGTCGGTCGTTGGCTATCAGGACTGCCATCCACGGGAGAGGAATGGACACGCCGACGATGGCCATGGCGATCCACGGGTTCTGCCACGCGCCGTACGACAGCGCCGCGAGGACCAGCGCCGGGATACGGAAGGACATGATGAAGAGGTATTTGCGCACGCGCGCTCGGTGCTGTTCCTCGACCGACGTTCGTGCCTCGGTGATCAGTACGGCCTCGCGAACACTGTCGCGGGGTGAGGTGCCGTCTTGTGCCATGACTCCACTGTGTCACTACTGAACGAAGTGTGCAGTAATTGGAGGTGGTGAGATGTGCGACGCGCGCGTCGGGAACAACCGTCATAATCGATGCATGAGCACGCAGACCAAGGAACGTCCCGACGTCAGCACCGACGAGACCACCGATGACGACACACCCAAGTTCTTCCACTACGTGAAGAAGAATCGCATCGCCGAGAGCGCGGTGATGGGAACTCACGTCGTCGCACTGTGCGGCGAGGTCTTCCCCGTCACGAAGTCGGCCAAGCCGGGGTCGCCGGTGTGCCCCGACTGCAAGAAGGTCTATGACGGCTTGCGCAAGGGCGAGTGATCCCGCCGATCGCTCGGGGTCTGCCGCTTCTGCGGCGACTCGTCGCCGTCCCGATCCGACCGTGAGACGCGGATCGGGCCGGTGGCCAGTCGGCCGAGTGCACCCACCGTGCCGGCCCCCGGATCGGCCGCCTTCTCGGCAATCCACCCCTTGACCTGGTCCATGCGAGTGGCGCGCGCCGGCCAGAACTCCTGCACCGTGGCGTTGAACTCCGCCCCCAGCACCACCGCGAAACCCAGGAAGAACGTGAAGAGCAGGAAGGCGATCGGCGCCGCGAGCGCACCGTAGGTGTAGCCGGTTCCGGTGACCCAGGACAGGTACGTCCGCAGCACCGCACTCGCCAGCATGAAGAACACTCCGGCCAGCAGCGATCCGCCGAGCAGGCGGTGCCACGGCAGCGAGGTGTGCAGAGCCACCTTGTAGAGCGTCGTCAGGCCGACGATGAGCAGCAGTCCGACACCCGGGTAGTACGCGATGTCGATCACCTGCGAGCCGATCTCGAACCACGACGACGGCAGCACCTGACCGATGATGGTGGGCCCCAGCGCGACCAGGGGCAGGATGAACACCGCGACGATCAGGAACGCGACGTAGAGCAGCAGAGCGAAGATGCGCTGCCACACGGGATTGCGGGCGTCCTGCTGACCGTGCGCCTCGACGATGGAGTCGACGAAGGTCGAGATCGCCGACGAGCCGGCCCACAACGACAGCAGGAAGCCCACGGACACGACGGGACCGTGTCCGCTGTTGAGGATGTCCGTCAGCGTGGGGGCGATGATCTCGTCCACGACGTTGTCGCTGAAGAGGGTGGAGCTGAACGTGACGATCTTCGACTCGATGATGTCGAGGGTGTTCGGTCCGAACCAGCCCGCGATGTAGGTGAGACTGCCGAGAAGCGCCAGCACCAGTGGCGGCAACGACAGGGTCTGCCAGAAGGCGGCGGTGGCGGACTTGCCGAAGATGGAGTCGTCCCACGCCTTGTCGGCAGTCCGGGCGACGACGCGCCAGGCCGTTCTCAGCGGTCGGCCCGCGACCGGACCGGTCCCCGTCTCGGGTGTGTTGTCGGCGGGTGCGCTCATGATGACTCCAGCATGGCCCACCGGCGTCGCTCGGGCACGTCCGCGCCCGGTGTGTCGCTGCTGCGGGCACCGGCGGCGACGTGCGCATTGGTGGGCGCGCCGACGTCCGCGATAGTCTGATCGACGGATGTGCACGCGAGAAGACGAGCCGAACGGGAGTTTCATGCCACGGGTGGTTCGCATCCTGTCAGGTGGGCGTACGGCCCGGGACGAGGTCCTTTCATGACGGCCGAGATCGGTGAGAAGGTCGACAGCGCAGGAGGTCTCCCTGTGACAGGACCGGCCGGAGTCAGCCTGCCGCCGCTGCGTGCCTGGCAGCGGCGAGCGCTCACGAAATACCTGTCGGCGGGTCCGACCGACTTCCTGGCCGTCGCCACTCCGGGAGCCGGCAAGACCACGTTCGCGCTGCGCGTGGCCCTCGAGCTGCTGAGCGACCGCACCGTGGACCAGATCACGGTCGTCGCTCCCACCGAGCATCTCAAGCACCAGTGGGCGGAGGCGGCGGCGCGCGTCGGACTCGCGCTCGACTCCCGCTTCTCCAACAGCACCGGGCAGACCTCCAGCGACTTCCACGGCATCGTCGTCACGTACGCACAGGTGGCGTCGCACCCTTCCCGCCACCGAGTGCGGACCGAGAACCGCAAGACGCTCGTGATCCTCGACGAGATCCATCACGGCGGTGACGCCAAGAGCTGGGGCGAGGGCATCCGCGAGGCCTACGGCGACGCGACGCGTCGCCTGGCACTGACCGGAACGCCCTTCCGCAGCGACGACAGCCCCATCCCGTTCGTGAACTACGAACCGGACGACGAGGGCCTGCCCCGGTCGCGCCCGGACCACAGCTACGGCTATGCAGACGCGCTGGCGGACGGCGTGGTGCGCCCGGTCGTCTTCCTCGCGTACTCGGGCGAGGCGCGCTGGCGTAACAGTGCGGGCGAGGAGTTCGCCGCCCGTCTCGGGGAGCCGCTCAGCGCAGAGCAGACGGCGCGGGCCTGGCGCACCGCCCTCGACCCGTCGGGTGAGTGGGTCCCGTCGGTGCTCGCCGCGGCGAACACCCGCCTGCACCAACTCCGTCAGGGCGGCATTCCCGACGCGGGTGGCCTCGTCATCGCGTCGGACCAGACCACCGCGCGCGCCTACGCGGGAATTCTCGAGGCGGCGACGGGGGAGACCCCGACGCTCGTGCTGTCCGACGATCCCGGGTCCTCGGCCCGCATCGCCGAGTTCGGCGCGGGAACGTCGACCTGGATGGTGGCCGTGCGCATGGTGTCGGAGGGCGTGGACGTCCCGCGCCTCGCGGTCGGCGTCTACGCGACGAGCGCCTCCACACCGCTGTACTTCGCCCAGGCCGTCGGGCGCTTCGTGCGTTCTCGCCGCAAGGGTGAGACGGCGAGCGTGTTCCTGCCCTCGGTGCCGGTGCTCCTGGACCTGGCCAGCCAGCTCGAGGCGCAACGCGACCACGTCATCGGCAAGCCGCACCGGGAGAAGGACGGTCTCGACGACGACCTGCTGATCGACGCGAACCAGCAGAAGGACGAGCCCGGCGAGGAGGAGAAGGCGTTCACCTCGCTCGGTGCGGACGCCGAGCTCGACCAGGTGATCTTCGACGGCTCCTCCTTCGGCACCGCGACGTTCTCGGGCAGCGACGACGAGGCGGACTATCTCGGCCTGCCGGGCCTGCTGGACGGGGACCAGATGCGCGCGCTGTTGCGGAAACGGCAGGAGACGCAGCTGGCGCGCCCGGCGACGCCCACGGAGACTCCGGCTCCGGTCACCCTCCCGCCCGCCGGGCGGTCCGCGGACGCCGCGAAGCTGGCCGATCTACGCAAGGAGCTCAACGGCCTGGTGGCGATGCATCATCACCGCACCGGCAAGGCCCACGGCATCATCCACGGCGAACTCCGACGGAGCTGCGGTGGGCCGCCCACCGCGATCGCGACGGCGGAGCAGCTCACCGAGAGGATCTCGGCCCTGCGTTCGTGGTGATCGCACGACTGCCTCAGCCTCGCGCACGACGAAGGGCGACCACCGGATCGGTGGTCGCCCTTCGTGGTGTCAGGAGTCGAGTGCTGATGCTGTGGGACCGAGTGCCCCGGTCATCACGCCATGGCGTCGGAATCCGCGTCCGCGACGATGGTGGCGTTCATCTCGAGGAGACGCGCTTCGTGCTCGTTGGCGTGGTGACGGCAGAACAGCAGTTCTCCGCCGGTGGGGAGGACGGCACGCACCCGCGCTCCTGCTCCGCAACGATCACACCTGTCGGCAGCGGTGAGGGTGGTGTCGGTCAACAATTCGGGCATGACTCCTCCGTACTGACCGTGACTACCACGGTCCTGGGGTCGGTCCGCCACGTCGGTTCGACGCGGTTCGTTCACTCTTACAGACGTATGGGGTTCGTGCGTTGTTCCCACGCGGATGGCCGTGTGTTGTCACAGACACGAAACATGCTGGTGAACCACGTCCCTCCCGAGCATCGTTCGCTGTCGGCAGAACGCACCCGCCCCTGTGCGCCCGTGTCGCGACCGGTGGATACGGTTCGACCATGACGGATGTGGACGCGCGCGGCCTCGCGTCGGTGGGGCGTTCGTTCCCGCCGTGGTCGGTGCCGTTCGTCTTCGTGGTCGGAGCGCTCGCGCAGTATCTCGGTGCCGCCATCGGCGTCCATCTGTTCGACACCATCTCGCCGGCGGCCGTGGCGTGGCTGCGCGCGGCAGGCGCAGCGGCCGTTCTGCTGGCCTGGCGTCGTCCCTGGCGCACGCGATGGACGGCCCGCACCATCGCGGTGGCCGGTGGGTTCGGTGTCGTCACGGTGGGAATGAACCTGGCGTTCTACGAGGCGATCGCCCGCATCCCGTTGGGCACCGCCGTGGCGATCGAGTTCCTCGGTCCTGTCCTCGTCGCCGCACTCGGATCGCGGCGCGCTCGCGACGTGCTCGCACTCGTCCTGGTGGTCGCGGGAGTCGCGCTGGTGGCCGGAGCGCGATTCGACGTGGGCCTGGTCGGGGTCGGTTTCGCACTCCTCGCCGCCGGATTGTGGGCCGGCTACGTGGTGCTCGGGAAATCGGTCGCGACGGCGGGCGACGGGCTGGACTCCCTCGCCGTCGGCATGGCGGTGGCGTCGGTGATCCTCGCCCCGCTCGCGCTGACGCCCCAGGTCCTCGACGATCCGTCGGTGTTCGCCGCGCCGTCCACGTGGCTGCTGGGTGTCGGGGTGGGTGTGTTGTCGAGCGTGATCCCCTACGCGCTCGACCAGGTCGTCCTGCGCACGGTCGGACGGGCACGGTTCGCGTTGTTGCTCGCGCTGCTGCCCACCACGGCGACGGTGGTCGGCGTCGTGGTGCTGGGGCAGGTGCCCTCGATCGCCGAACTCGCGGGCATCCTGTGTGTGATCGTCGCCGTCGCGCTGGGCGGTGTGGAACGACGCGCACGACCGGCGCCGCCGGCCGACACGACGCGACTGCAGAACCCGATTCGAGAGGACGGCCGATGACCGAGATCCTGGTGCACATGTGCCCGGCGGCGGACTGGGAGGCGAGTGTGGCCGCGGGGGAGGTGGCACCCGCGTCGCTCGCCGAGCAGGGGTTCGTCCATCTGTCGACGCCGCAGCAGGTTCATCTGCCGGCCAACCGGCTGTTCGCCGGGCGCCGGGACATCGTGCTGCTGTCGTTGGACCCCACTCGGCTGAAGGACCGGCTGGAGTGGGAGCCGGGAGTACCCGGTGATCCGAGTTCGATGCTGTTCCCGCACCTCTACGGACCGGTCCCGCTCACCGCGGTGGTCCAGGTGAAGCCCTACCTGCCCGACGACGACGGGACGTTCGTCGCCGTCGGGTGAGGTACGGACTTCTCAGTCGAGGTAGTCGCGCAGAACCTGCGACCGGCTCGGGTGCCGCAGCTTCGACATGGTCTTCGACTCGATCTGTCGGATGCGCTCACGCGTGACCCCGTAGACCTGGCCGATCTCGTCGAGCGTGCGCGGCTGGCCGTCGGTGAGGCCGAAACGCAGCCGCACGACACCCGCCTCGCGCTCGGAGAGGGTCTCGAGAACCGACTGGAGCTGGTCCTGCAGGAGGGTGAACGACACCGCGTCGACGGCGACGACGGCCTCGGAGTCCTCGATGAAGTCGCCGAGCTGGCTGTCGCCCTCGTCGCCGATGGTCTGGTCGAGGGAGATCGGTTCGCGCGCGTACTGCTGGATCTCCAGCACCTTCTCGGGCGTGATGTCCATCTCCTTGGCGAGTTCCTCGGGAGTGGGCTCACGACCCAGATCCTGCAGGAGCTCACGCTGGATGCGTCCGAGCTTGTTGATGACCTCGACCATGTGCACCGGGATACGAATGGTGCGGGCCTGGTCCGCCATGGCGCGGGTGATGGCCTGACGGATCCACCACGTCGCGTACGTCGAGAACTTGTAGCCCTTGGTGTAGTCGAACTTCTCCACCGCGCGGATGAGACCGAGGTTGCCTTCCTGGATGAGGTCCAGGAACGCCATGCCGCGGCCCGTGTAGCGCTTGGCCAGTGAGACAACGAGGCGCAGGTTGGCCTCGAGCAGGTGGTTCTTCGCCCGGTTGCCGTCGCGGCAGATCCAGGTCATGTCGCGGCGCTGGGCCACGGGGAGCTTCTCGCCCTTCTCGGCGGACTCGGCCATGAGCTGGACGGCGTAGAGACCGGCCTCGATGCGCTTGGCGAGCTCGACCTCCTCCTCGGCGTTGAGGAGGGCGACCTTGCCGATCTGCTTGAGGTAGGCGCGGACGGAGTCGGCGGAGGCGGTGAGCTCGGCGTCCTTGCGGGCCTGTCGCAGCGCCTCGGACTCCTCCTCGTCCCACACGAAGTCGCCCGACGCCTTGTCCTCCGGCGTCGGCTCGGTGGTCGCGTCGTCCTCGACCTCGTCGCCCACGGCGACGACCTCGACGACGTCCGACTCGGCGGCGAGCTCGCCCTCGGGAACATCGATGTCCTCGATGTCGGCGGTGGGCTCGTCGTCGCCGGAGCCGGACGCAGGAGACGTCGCCTTCTTCACTGCTGTTTTCTTCGCTGCGGCCTTGCGCGGCGCGGCCTTCTTGGCTGCTGCCTTGCGCGGGGCCGCCTTCTTGGCCGGGGCCTTCGCGGGTGCGGTTCCGACGGCGCCGGAGGCGGTGCCGTCGGCCGACGCGGTGTCGACGGCCGGAGTGCTGTCGACTGCCGGCGCGGTGTCCGCGGTCTGACGAATATCGATGGCTGCCACGTACGCCCTTTCGTGACGGTGTCGTGCGGCGTCACGCCAGAGTGATGATCCGGCGGAGAGGTCTGTGGATTTCCCGGCGTGAAACCGGGGCGTGGACCATTGTAACGACCGCCGCGAGTGCACAGCGCCAACGCGCGGGAGGACGCCGAGGTTCCCGGCCCACCGGCAGTGCGGTGTGAGTCACATCGTGCATCAGCGGGCCGGTGCGGCGCAGGTCAGGAGGGGCGCAGGTACGCCTTCGGAGAGATCAGGGCGCCACACCGGACTGGGCGGCGAGGGCCGCGCCGACGATTCCGGCGGCGTTGCGCAGCGTCGCGGGCTGCACTGGGGTGCGGTTGGTGAGCAGCGGGATCCACTTCTCGGCCTTGCGGCTGATGCCGCCGCCGGCGATGAAGAGGTCCGGCCAGAACAGATCCTCGATGCGCTCGAGCACGCGCGAGACCTCTTTGGCCCACGCCTTGTACGACAGTCCGTTGTCGTCCTTGACCGACGACGCGGCACGGTGCTCGGCCTCCTTGCCGTCCACCTCCATGTGTCCGAGCTCCGTGTTGGGCAGGAGGACGCCGTTCTGCAGGATCGCGGATCCGATGCCGGTGCCGAAGGTCAGCAGGATGACGACGCCCTTGGAGTCCTTGCCACCGCCGAACTTGTCCTCCGCGATGCCCGCGGCGTCGGCGTCGTTCAGCACCGTCACCGAGCGACCGCCGAGATGGTCGCGGAACAACGCGGCCGCGTCGGTTCCGATCCAGCCCTTGTCGACGTTCGCGGCGGTCTGCGCCACGCCACCGGTCACGACACAGGGGAGGGTGATGCCCACGTCCCCGGTCCACTCGAAGTGGTCGACGATCGCCGCGACCGTCTCGGCCACCGCGGTGGGGGTCGAGGGCTGGGGGGTCTCGATCTTGTAGCGCTCACCGATCAGTTCACCGGTCGCGAGATCGACCACGCCACCCTTGACGCCACTGCCACCGACGTCGACACCGAAGCCTCGGCCCTCGGGGTGCGAGCCCGTCTTCCCGGCGATGGAGACCGGGCCGGGTTCGGTGTGGTCGTTCGTCATGGCAGAACCTCCTGGTGGCGTACTCCCGCGTCGGAGATCGGCGCGTTCGTGCGAGATCTGGTGCGCGCACGTCACCCTAGTTGCTGGTGGCGTTCCCGGTCGCGCGGCACCGCGGCGAGTGGCGCGCCGTACCGTTCCGACGCCCGATGTGTTCGGATAGCCGGGTGACTTCTCATGACGATCTGCCGCAGGACGACTCGACGAGCTCGCTCGACCCGGAGATGTTGCGCCGCATCGCCGTCGACGTCGCACGCGAGGCGGGACGTCACGTACGCCGGCGTCGGCCGGAGGTGTTCGGCGCGGGCGGTGCGGCGGTGGATGCCGTCCGGTCGAAGTCGACACCCACTGATCCGGTGACGGTGGTGGACACCGAGACCGAACACGTCATCCGGGATCTGCTGAGCCGGCTGCGCCCCGGCGACGCGGTGCTGGGTGAGGAGGGCGGCGGGGAGGACATCGCCCCGTCCGGGGTCCGGTGGATCCTCGATCCGATCGACGGCACCGTGAACTTCCTCTACGGCATCCCGGCCTACTCGGTCTCCGTGGCCGCGCAGATCGACGGCGCGTCGGTGGCAGGCGCCGTGGAGGACGTGGTGGGGGATCGCACCTATGCGGCGTCGCTCGGTGGCGGTGCGTGGTGCTCGGACGCGGGCGGAGACTGGGTGCGCCTGCGCGTCAACGACATCGACGACGTGGCACTCACGTTGGTGGCCACGGGATTCGGCTACGACGCGGCGCGTCGTCGCCGTCAGGGCGCGCTGATCGCGGCTCTGCTGCCCGAGGTGCGGGACGTTCGTCGCATCGGCTCGGCAGCACTGGATCTGTGCATGGTGGCGGCCGGGCGAGTCGACGCCCACTTCGAGCACGGGCTCAGCCCGTGGGACTGGGCGGCCGGGGCCCTCGTCGCGGCGGAGGCTGGTGCGCGGGTGGTGACCCCGTCGCCGCACTCCCGAAGCGACGACGGCGAGGTCACGATCGCCGTCGCGGGGGGTGTGGCCGACGGGTTCCTGTCCGTCCTCGACCGTCTGGGTGGCGTCGCCGCCATTCCGAAAGCGTGACCCGGGTCAGCAGTTGACGCGGTGCGCGGCGGCGAGCAGATCGACGTCGAGGTTGGGTGCCGCGGCGCCCGGAGCGACGTCCGCGAGCGAGCGGATGACCTCCTCGCCGTCGGTGTTCGGTTCCAGCGCACGGAAATTGGTGCCCAGCGCGAGGTCGACGGTGTCGTCCTCGCGGGTGTCCTGGACGAACTCGGCGCACGGTGCGACCAGTGCGACGGTGCCCGCGGCGGCCACTCCGGCCGCGCCGAAACGGATCTGCGCGATGCACTGCATGTTCTGGTCGACGTAGACGGGATCGTTGCCCACCTGTACGTCCGGTGCGCTGGCGAAGCCGAAATCACTGAGATTCGCGGCGATCTCGGCGGCCTGGCCGCCCTGTCCGTTCGCGTTGAACACGCGCACGCGGGTGGCGGACAACGGGGCGGGCTGGGTGTCCGTGACCACGTCGGCGTCCACGACGTCGCCCGGCTCGGCCGCAGCGGGAGCCGCGGGGTCGGATGCGGGCTGGGGGGCGTTGCAGGCGACGGCGTCGGTACCGGTCTCGGTCGTGGTCAGCACGTTGACCCACACGGCTGCACCGGCGAGCGCGAGCACGACGAGCACCACGAGGATCGGGAAGGCCCGACGCCGCGCGTACGGCCGCCCCTTGTCGTCGGTCGAGGAGCCGTGAGTGATGAGTGAGACCACGGGAGCGTGCCCTTCTGCTGATACGTGTCGCGTCTGCTGTTCGGTGTCGTGCAGACGTGTCACGGGCGGTGACTCGCTCACTGTAGTGGCCCGCGTCGGCATGTGATGCGCGACGCACGGCGTGCGGGAACGTCTGCGCTGTCGGCGGCGTTGGGCGGGATGAACAGGGAGGATGCGGTTCCCGGAGGAACCGTTCACGCCACGACACACCGCGGTGGGCAGGGTGTTTTCCACATCGGCTCGTCGTCGGCTATTGTCTGGCGGCCCGGCGGATCGAACTCACGGCCGGTCGGGCTCTTCGGGCCTGCACGCCCGCAGCGAGAGAATGTTTCCCGTCACGGGGATTCGGGCACAGTCGGCTCACCCGAACGCCGGCCGTCATCCGTCAGGACGACGGCTGCGAATAGGTGAGCGAGAAGGACGGAGATCCTCCCGGCGCAAGTCGGGAAGAAGTCCGACCGGATCGATGTTCTGCCACGAACAGCAGACGAGAAACACGAACGACCTGCATCGGGATCCGAGGGTGTGAGTCCGACAGAGGACGAGTTCGTCGAACAAGAAGCGGTCGACGTCTTGAACATCCCCCATGAAGGCGATCGAAGGAGACCGGGCACACCCGGTCTCGGCAGGAAGGTAAGGGGAACACCATGGCCACCGATTACGACGCACCACGCCGTACCGAGTCCGACGACGTGTCGGAGGACTCGCTCGAGGAACTGAAGGCACGCCGCAACGAGGCGCAGTCCGCCGTCGTCGACATCGACGAGACGGACACCGCGGAGTCCTTCGAACTGCCGGGCGCAGACCTGTCCGGTGAGGAACTGTCCGTGCGTGTCGTGCCGAAGCAGGCCGACGAGTTCACGTGCTCGAGCTGTTTCCTCGTGCATCACCGCTCGCGACTGTCCTCCGACAGCGGCGGCGTGCTGGTCTGCCGCGACTGCGCAGCCTGATCCGAGGAGGCCTCCGTCAGGAGGTCGGTGGCTGCGGAGTCAGAGCCGCAGCCACTGCATCCGGGTTGCGGGTGCTCACCAACCAGTACGGTGTCGGATCGTTCTCGTCGTCGAGGACGACCAACACCATCGGCTTGACCCACGAACGATGCTGCACGAAGGCGGAGGGGTCGAGCTGGCGTCCGAGGGCGGCACTCTTCGCCGTCCCCGGCACGACCGCCACCCGATCGATCACCGATGCGGGGAGCCGGGCCTTGCCGGCGTGCAGCATGCGCTCGCCGTTCTGCTCCGTCACCTCGACGCGCATCCGGCCGAGGTACGTGACCACCCAGATCGCGAAGGGCACCAACACCACGTACGGCAGCCAGGCCATCACGCCGGGTGATCCCATGTGCACCTCGGCCGACAGGATCGCCGCGACGCCGATCGCGGCCACCCAGTACCAGACGGGTACCCGAAGTCGTTCGCTGTAGAGGACGGTCTCACCCCCGGCGTCGTTCCCCACACCGGACGTCCGGGTGGCCTGATCTGCTGAGGTCTCTCTCGGAGCTGCGTCGGACACCTCTCCAGAGTAGAGGGTCGGACGGGCGGGAGGTCGGCGGTGCATCGACGAGTAATCTCGACCGGTGTGAGCGATCTGACGGCCGAGACGGCGACACGCACGACCCACGGAGACCAGGGATCGGCAGCGGCCGTCGAGACGGTGGCCGTCAGACGACTCGACCCGGACATCCCACTCCCCGTGCGTGCGCATGCCGGTGACGCGGGTGTGGATCTGTGTTCCACCGCCGACATCGTCATCGAGCCGGGCGAACGTGCCATGGTCGGTACCGGTATCGCCGTGGCGCTTCCCATCGGCACCGTCGGACTGATCCATCCCCGATCGGGCCTCGCCGCGCGAGCCGGACTGTCCGTGGTCAACACGCCGGGAACTGTCGACGCCGGCTATCGCGGCGAGATCACGGTCTGCCTCATCAACCACGATCCACGCACCCCCATCGAACTGCGGCGCGGGGACCGCATCGCCCAGCTGCTGGTGCAGCGGGTCGAACTGCCCGACTTCGTCGAGGTGGCCGAGCTGGACGACACCACTCGCGGTGTCGGCGGCTACGGCTCCAGCGGCGGACACGCGGTTCTGGATGCCGTCACCGCCAGCGAGAAGGAGAACTGAGCATGTTCGGACGCAAGAAGAAGGGGCGCGACGACATCGACGCCACCGATCTCGACTCCGCACAGGACGTCGAGATCGAGGAGACGGACGAGGTCGACGAGGTGGACGGTACGGCGGACGACACCACCGGGCCGTGGTCGATCGACGACCTGGACGGCGACCGCGAGAGCATCGCCGAGGGACGCCTCGATCTGGGGTCGGTTTTGCTGATGCTTCCCGCCGGTGGACAACTGCAGGTCGAGATGACGCAGGCCGGCGCACCCCAGGCCGTCCACATCGTCACTCCCAACGGGCGCATCACCGTGGCGGCCTTCGCTGCTCCGAAGTCGCCCGGTCAGTGGCGGGACGTCGCCGGCGAGTTAGCCGACACGCTGCGCCGCGACAACGCCCGGGTGGCCACCGAGACCGGCCCGTGGGGCCGTGAAGTCGTGGGCTCCGCAGCCGGCGGGGATCTGCGCTTCATCGGCGTCGACGGGTACCGCTGGATGATCCGCGGTGTGGCCAGCGGACCGGCAGGCAGTGTCGAAGCCGGGTCACCACTGGTCGAGCAGGCGCGCGCCGTGGTGGCGGCGACCGTGGTCGATCGCGGCTCGGATCCGCACCCGGTGCGGACGCCGTTGCCCATCACTCTGCCGCCGGCACTGGCTCAGCAGCTCGCAGCCGCGCAGCAGCAGCAGATGGCCGCCGCACAGGCCCAGGCTCAGGCCGCGGTGCAGCAGCAGGTACCCCAGCAGCAGGTACCCCAGCAGCAGGTACCCCAGCAGCAGGTACCGGATCCGGACGCCGCTGCCGAGGCGCAGCGTCGGCGTGGGCCTTCCGGTTCGGCGATGCAGCAACTCGACTGAGGATCAGCTCGACTGAGAATCAGCTCGACCGGACCCACTACCCGCCCGTCGCACGCCGGAGCGCGGTGACGCCCAGCCTGCCGAGCTCGCTCGGCGACGTGGCGAGGACGTCGAGCGCGAAGGTGTCGAGGCGCGCCGCGGGAAGTGCCGCGCACCAGTCCTGCGCGACACGGAGTGGGTGCACGGGGTCGTCGACCGCGGCCACCACGCCGACCGGCATCGTGAGGGAGCGCAAGTCGTCGAGGGTGGGTGCCACGTACCGGGCGGCGTCGTCCAGCGCCGTCGGCAGCTGCGGCCACTGTGCTCGCCACGACCGCGTCAGCGCCTCGGCGAGCCACCGCGGACTCGACTGCGCCATCGCCGACACCGATGCGTCGAGGCCGCGGGCCCGCAGCGTCGCCGCCGTCGCGGCGGCACCGACCGCTGCGGGGGAGTCGCCCGGAGATCCCGTCCACGCCGGCATCGCGAGGATCGCCCCCTGCGCGGCGCCAGGACGGTCGAGCGCCCAGCGCGCCGCGACCGCCGCGCCGAGTGAGACACCGCCCACGATCAGCTCCCCCCGAACGGCGCCTCGTACGTGGTCGAGCGCTCGCACGTAGCCCCCGACGACGTCGGCGGGTTCGGGGTCGATGACCCGCAGTGACCAGCCGAGATCTGCCACGGCCGCACCGAAGGCTCCCTCGACGAACGACGCGTCCGAGCCGGTGCCGGGCAGCAGTACGACGGTGGTTGTCTCCATGGTGTCCGCATCTTCCCGTGACGTTCACCGACCCGACCGGCCGGGTGTGGTGGGGCGTGCTCGGAAAGGTCTACAGTGGCGCTGACAGAAGCAGAACATCCGCCGCGGAAGGCCCGCGCGAACCGCTCCAGGAGCACTCATGGCACCCGCTGCCGCAGGATACTTCCGCCGCATGGCCCGGAAGTTGACCGAGGACATCGACCAACTCGATGCCGAGGAGTTGGAGTCGACGTCGAAGGCGTCCGGCGCCCAACGAGCATGCGATTGCACTCGCGGTGACGAGGTCACCATGGTCGGACGGCTCCGCAGCGTCGAGACGTGCAGCAAAGCTGCCAACGCCATCGTGGAGGCCGAGTTCTTCGACGGCACCGACACCATCTCGCTGATCTGGATCGGCCGGCGCAAGATCGCCGGGATCGAGTCCGGAACGCAGTTGCTCGTCCGTGGTCGGGTGGGGGAGCGCGAGGGCCGCAAGGTCATCTACAACCCCTACTACGAGCTGCGCACCGAGGACTAGTTCTTCGGGAGCCGCATCGTCTGGCACCCTGAACTGCATGAGCGAGTCACCGAACAGTCAGCCCACCGAGGACGCGCCTCCCGAGACGATTCTCTCCCAGCTCGGTGGGGTCAGCGGACTGGTGTTCTCCACCCTGCCCGTGCTGGTCTTCGTTCCGGTCAACTCTCTCGCCGGTCTCACCGTGGCCATCTGGGCCGCCCTCGGTCTGGCCGTGGCCATTCTGGTGTGGCGACTCGTGAAGCGGGATCCGATCCAGCCGGCCGTGTCGGGATTCTTCGGCGTGGCCGTGTGCGCGTTCATCGCCTACCGCACCGGAGATGCCAAGGGCTACTTCCTCTTCGGGATCTACACCTCGCTCGCGTACGGCGGCGTGTTCCTCGTCTCGATCCTCGCCCGCCGGCCGCTCGTCGGCATCGTGTGGGGCTACCTCAACGGCACCGGCAAGGCCTGGCGCGAGCATCGGGCCGCTGTCCGCGCGTACGACATCGCGACGTTCGCCTGGGTTCTCGTGTTCGTCGCGCGCTACGTCGTGCAGTCGCAGCTCTACGACTCCGACCAGACCGGGTGGCTCGCGGTCGCCCGCATCGCGATGGGCTGGCCGCTCGCGGCGGTCGCGTTCGCCGTCACGTTCTGGGCCGTGCGACGAGCCGACGCCGTCGTGGCCGCCGCGATGCACCGGGAGACCGAGACCGCCGAGGTCGTGGACGCGGACCGCAGCGAGCCCTGACGGCTGTCAGCCGGTCCTGACCGTCAACGCTGGGAGAGTCCCAGCACCTCTCGGAGCTCGTCCTCGACGTCGACGGTGGTGACGAACAGCAACTCGTCGCCGCCCTCGAGGGGGTCGTCCTTCTCCGGGACGATGACGCGGCCACCGCGCAGGATGGTGACCAGCGCGACGTCGCGAGGAAGCGTGATGCGCCGCACCGGCTTGCCCGCCAGCGGTGTGTTGGCCGGCAGCGTGATCTCCACGAGGTTGGCCTTTCCCTGGCGCAACGTCATCAAGCGCACCAGATCTCCCACCGAGACCGCCTCCTCGACCAGCGAGGCCAGCATGCGCGGTGTCGACACGGCGACGTCGACGCCCCACGACGCGTCGAACAGCCACTCGTTGCGCGGGTCGTTGACGCGGGCCACCACCCGGTCGACGCCGAACTCGGTCTTCGCCAGCAGGCTCAGGACCAGGTTGGCCTTGTCGTCGCCCGTCGCGGCGATGACCACGTCGTACGACTCGATGCCGGCGCCCTCCAGGGTGGCGAGCTCACAGGCGTCCGCGTGGATCCACTCGGCCGACTCCACCGACGCCGGGTCGACGTGGTCGGCCTTGCGCTCGATCAACAGGACGTGATGGTCGGACCTGAGGAGCTCGCGGGCGATCGAACGGCCCACGGCTCCCGCTCCGGCGATGGCGACTCTCATGACGGATCCTTCGGTGACAGTTCTGGTGCGGGGACGGACACGAGATGTGGCAGGAGCCGTCAGTCTTCCGGCGGAGGGTTGCTCGCGAGCGCCACGGCCTCGGCGACCATGCCGTCGACCGCCGCGATCCACACCTCGTCGTCGGCCTGGATCACGGTCTTGCGGTCGGGCAGGAGTCCGGCACCGAAGCGGATGATGAAGGCCACTCGGGACTTGGTCGCACTCTCGAGAGCGGTCACGCCCTTGCCCACCCATCCCTCGCCGATGTCGAGGCGGGCCACCGCGACGCTGCCCGACGGATCGCGCCACTTGGTGAGCTCGTTGTCGTGGATCAGCGTGTGCAGGAATCGATCCGTCGTCCACGGCACCGTGGCCACCGTGGGGATGCCGAGCCGTTCGTACACCGCCGCGCGTTTGGCGTCGTAGATACGCGCGACGACGCGCTCGACGCCGAACGTCTCGCGGGCGACGCGCGCGGAGATGATGTTGGAGTTGTCACCGGAGGACACCGCGGCCAGCGCATCGGCCCTCTCGATACCAGCCTCGACGAGCACGTCGCGGTCGAACCCCATACCGATCACCTGGCGTCCGGTGAAGTTCGGGCCGAGTCGGTGGAACGCGGTGGGATCGCGGTCGATGACCGCGACCTCGTGGCCGATGCGGGTGAGTGCACCCGCGAGGGCGGAGCCGACGCGGCCACACCCCATGACGACTACGTACAACAGACGCTCCGTTCGGGAGTCGAGAGGACGGTGCCCAGGTGATCGTTGCCGGGAGGGACTTCGCGCAACGCTATCGGTCACCCTGCACCACGGTCGAGCCCGGTACGGCCTACGCTCTGCGATGTGTCCAAGCTTTCGACGGCCACCAAGAGGCTGCTGCTGGGTAGGCCGTTCCGTAGCGACACGCTCGGACACACGCTCCTGCCCAAACGCATCGCCCTCCCGGTGTTCGCGTCCGATGCCATGTCGTCCGTCGCCTACGCGCCCGAAGAGATCTTCCTGGTGCTGTCGGTCGCCGGTATCTCGGCCTACTCGTTCTCCATCTGGGTCGGACTCGCCGTCGCCGTCGTCATGGCGGTGGTCGTGGCGAGCTACCGGCAGAACGTGCACGCCTACCCGTCCGGCGGCGGCGACTACGAGGTGGCCACCACCAACCTCGGGCCGACCGCGGGTCTGACCGTCGGCAGTGCCCTCCTCGTGGACTACGTGCTCACGGTCGCGGTGTCCATCTCGGCCGCCGCCTCCAACATCGGGTCCGCCCTGCCGTTCGTCGCGGAGCACAAGGTGCTGTTCGCGGTCGCCGCCATCGTGCTCATCACCTCCATCAACCTGCGCGGTGTCCGCGAGTCCGGCACCGCGTTCGCGATTCCCACCTACGCCTTCATGGTGGGCATGGTCGTCATGCTCGTGTGGGGCCTGGTGCAGGTGTACGTCCTCGGTGACGACGTGTCGGCCGAGTCGTCGGACTTCGACCTGCAGGCGGAGGACAGTCACCTCTACGGCATCGCGTTCGCGTTCCTGTTGGCGCGGGCGTTCTCGTCCGGGTGTGCGGCGCTGACGGGTGTCGAGGCCATCTCCAACGGCGTGCCCGCCTTCCGCAAGCCGAAGTCGCGCAACGCCGCCACGACACTCCTGCTGCTCGGCTCCATCGGCATCACGCTGCTGCTCGGCATCATCCTGCTGGCGGAGAAGATCGGGGTGAAGTACGCGGCGGACCCCGCGACTCAGCTCATCGGGGCTCCCGAGAACTACCAGCAGAAGACGCTCATCGCGCAGTTGGCCGAAGCCGTCTTCCGGCACTTCACACCCGGCTTCTACTTCATCACCATCGTGACGGCGCTGATCCTGGTGCTGGCCGCCAACACCGCCTTCAACGGGTTCCCCGTACTCGGGTCGATCCTGGCTCAGGACCGCTTCCTGCCCCGCCAGTTCCACACCCGAGGCGATCGGCTCGCGTTCAGCAACGGCATCCTGTTCCTCTCTGCCGCGGCCATCTTCTTCGTCGTCATGTTCGGCGCCGAGGTGACCAAGCTGATCCAGCTCTACATCGTCGGTGTGTTCGTCTCGTTCACGCTCAGTCAGACCGGCATGGTGCGGCACTGGACGCGGTTGTTGCGGACCGAGACCGACCCCGCGCAGCGCCGGTCGATGATGCGCTCGCGTGTCGTCAACGGCATCGGCCTGGCCATGACGGGCGCCGTCCTGGTGATCGTCCTGCTGACCAAGTTCCTCGCGGGCGCCTGGATCGCGATCATCGCGATGCTCGCGATCTTCGGACTGATGAAACTGATCCGCAAGCACTACGACTCGGTGGCCACCGAGCTCGCCGACGTCGAGTGGGACGGTGTGCTGCCCAGCCGCACGCACTCCATCGTGCTCGTGTCCAAGCTGCACAGCCCGACGCTGCGCGCCCTCGCCTACGCCCGTGCGACCAGGCCGGACACCCTCGAGGCGATCACGGTCAACGTCGACGAGGCGGACACGCGCACCCTGGTGCGCGAGTGGGAGAAGAGCGACCTCAGCGTCCCGCTCAAGGTGGTCGAGTCGCCGTACCGCGAGATCACGAAGCCCGTGCTCGACTACGTGCGCCGGGTGAAGCGGGACTCACCGCGCGACGTCGTCACCGTGTTCATCCCTGAGTACGTGGTGGGCCACTGGTGGGAGCAGGTACTGCACAACCAGAGTGCGTTGCGACTGAAGAGCCGCCTGCTCTTCCAGCCCGGCGTCATGGTCACCAGCGTGCCCTGGCAGCTCAACTCGTCCGAGCGTGCGAAGCGAGAGAGCCTCGAGAACGCGCCGGGCTCGTCCCGTCGTGGGTACGAACCCACCTCGGCCGAACGGCGGTCCGAACGATGACCGACTCGTGGCTCGGCACCGTCGTCGAGGTTCGCGTGGGCAAGCCGGGACACGGGGGCTTCTGCGTCGCACGGCACGAGGGACGCGTCATGTTCGTCCGGCACAGCCTTCCCGGCGAACTGGTGAACGCGATGGTCACCGAGGACACCGGCAAGTCCTTCTGCCGCGCGGACGCCGTCGACATCCTGGAGGCCTCGCCCGACCGCATCGCGCCGCTGTGTCCCATCTCCGGCCCCGGTGGGTCGGGATGCTGCGACTTCTCCCATGCGACTGCCGAAGCGGGACGCGAGATCAAGGCGGCCGTGGTCGCCGAGCAGCTGAGCCGCGTCGGGGGCATCGATCGCACCGTCGAGGTGGAGTCGCTCGGTGATCAGACCGGCTGGCGGACGCGCATCCGGTTGGGTGTGGACGACGAGGGACGGCCCGGTTTCCACCGACTCCGCAGTGCCGACATCGTGACCGAACTGGCCTGTCCGCAAGCGGTGCCGGGGATGTACGACGGGGTGGCGGCTCGGTCGTGGACGCCGGGCGCCGATCTCGCGGTGGCCGTCGACTCCGACGGCACCCGCCACGTCGTGGAGATCGCTCCTGCCGTCGACCGCCGCGTGCGCGCCGACACCGGTCGCCGCGGCGCCTCCTCGCGCCGCGCCGCGAAGTCCGGTGACCGCGCGCATCGGGTGCGCGAAGGTTCGGGACGGGCCGTCGAACGCGTCGGGACGCGCGAGTGGACCGTGGACTCGTGGGGGTTCTGGCAGGCCCACCGGGCGGCTGCCACGCAGTATGCCGAGGTGGTCCGGGAGTGGTCCGGTGCCCGGCCGGGCGACACGGCCTGGGACCTGTACGCCGGAGCGGGAACCTTCGCGTCCGTCGTCGCCGAGGCGGTCGGACCGGGCGGCACCGTCGCCGCGGTGGAGTTCTCTCACCGGGCAGTGGTGGACGGGCGCGCGGCGGTGACGGACCTGCCGCAGCTGTCGATGCAGGCGGCGCCCGTCGAGCGCACGATCGGATCCTTGCCGCCGCAGCCGTCCGTCGTCGTCCTCGACCCGCCACGATCCGGCGCCGGCAGACAGGTGATCGCGGCGGTCGCCGGTGCGCACCCGAATCGCGTCGTCCACATCGGGTGCGACCCCGCGTCCTTCGCGCGGGACGCGGGGCTCTACCTCTCGCACGGCTACCGCCTGGAGAATCTCCGTGCGTTCGACGCCTTCCCGATGACAAGCCACGTCGAGTGCATCGGATCGTTCGTCCGGGACTGACGCGTCACTTGGCGTTGTACAGGCGCATCGTGATCGGTCCGAACACCGCCAGCAGTCCGACGGACCAGATGCCGGTCCACATGAGCGCGTCGGTCTCGAGCACGCCGTCGGCGAAGCCGCGCAGCGTCGTCACCAGATGCGACACCGGATTGACCGACACGAACGCCTGCAGCCACCCGGGCATCGTCGTCGGGTCGACGAAGATGTTGCTGGCGAAGGTCAGCGGGAACAGCACGAGCATGGACACGCTCATCACCGCGGTCTCGCTGCGCAGCATCAGCGCGAACATCGTCCACACCCACGAGACGCAGAACGAGAACGCCAGCAGCAGCGCCACCGATGCCAGCACGCCGAGCACGCCGCCCGCCGGCCGGAAACCGAGCGCCAGACCCAGGACGAGCACGATCGTCGAGGCGAGGGTGTAGCGGACCACGTCTCCGAGCAGGGCGCCGACCAAGGGCGCGGGCCGCCAGATCGGCAGCGACCGGAATCGATCGAAGACGCCCTTCTCGATGTCCTTGTTCAAGGTCAGACCGGTGTACATGGTGATCATGACGACGGTCTGCACCAGGATGCCCGGCAGCAGGAACTGGATGTAGGCACTGGTCGACCCCGCCAGCGCGCCGCCGAACAGGAACGTGAACATGAGCGTGAACATCACCGGGAACATGGTCACGTCGAACAGTTGCTCGGGGACGTGCTTGATCTTCAGCAGTGCCCGCCACCCGAACGAGAGCGCAGCCGACATCGACGACGGTCGATCGGGACGGGGACCGGAGTCACGGAGCAACTCGGCAATGGTCGGCTGCGCGGTGCCGGTCGCGGCAGTGGGGGAGTTGGTGGTGGTCATTCTCAGGACGCCTCCAGTTCTGTCGTTCGTCCGGTCAGTGCCAGGAACACCTCGTCCAGGCTGGGTTGCCCGAGGGCGTAGGTGGTGACGCCGATGCCGTCGTCCGACAGCGTCGCGAGTGCGCGGGCCACCAGCGCGGTGTCGTCGACCAGCGCTGTGACGGCGAAGGGATCGGACTCGAGAGTCACGTCGGTGTGCAGGGTCGCGCGCAGGACGTCGGCGGCGTCGTCGCGGCGCGACTGTTCCGCGACGCGGACGTGCAGTGACCCCGAGCCGACCGACGCCTTGAGCTGACCGGTGGTGCCCTCGGCGATCACGCGGCCCCGGTCGATGACGGCCACCCGGTCGGCAAGCTGATCGGCCTCGTCGAGGTACTGCGTGGTGAGCAGGACCGTCGTGCCGCCGGCGACCAGGGAGCGCACGATCTCCCACACCTGGTTGCGGCTTCGGGGATCGAGACCCGTGGTCGGCTCGTCCAGGAACATCAGCTCCGGTGTCACCACCAGACTCGCCGCGATGTCGAGACGGCGCCGCATGCCTCCGGAGTACGCCTTGACCTGCTTGCCACCTGCCTCCACCAGATCGAAGACGCCCAGCAGCAGATCGGCACGCTCCCGCGACGCCGGGCGCGAGAACCCGTACAGCCGCGAGAGGAGCACCAGGTTCTCCACTCCCGTCAGGTCCTCGTCCAGCGAGGCGAACTGGCCCGTGAGCGCCACCGTCGACCGCACCGCGTCGGACTCCGTCGCCACGTCGTGGCCGAGCACGCGGGCCGACCCGCCGTCGATGCCGGTCAGCGTCGCCAACATGCGCATCGTCGTGGTCTTGCCGGCCCCGTTCGGCCCCAGCACCCCGTAGACCCCGCCCCGCGGGACAGCGAGATCCACACCGTCCACCGCCACCGTGTCCCCGAACCTCTTCACCAGACCGACCGCCTCGATCGCCAGGCCTCCGGCCTTCCCGTCCGTCGGCGGCCGGCCTCCGGCCTTCCCGTCTGCAAGCGGCCGGCCTCCGGCCTTCCCGATCCCCAGCGGCCGGCCTCCGGCCTTCCCGTCCGTCGGCGGCCGGCCTCCGGCCTTCCCGTCCGTCGGCGGCCGGCCTCCGGCCTTCCCGTCATGTGTCGTCATGTGAGTGCTGACTCCTGATCCGCCGCGATCTCATCGGTATGTCCGGATCGTCCGATCCGGTGCGACGAGCGTCGCGCAGTCACCGCAGGTCCGCAACGGGTTTTTCGCCGAAGACGGCGGTCACCGATCCACTCACGCCCCGGTGACGAATGATTCCTGCACGATGTTCGCGCCGTGGCGTGGGCGCCATTGCCCGGTGGCGTGGGCGTCAGGACGCGGTGGCGTGGGCGCCAGGACACGACGCGTAGGAGCTCGATCGCCGAGGGGGTGAGGATATGACGACGATGGCCACTAGTCTCATGGTCGATGAACTCGACGATGAACGTCTCGCAGCGAGGTGGGGGCCTGTGAGTGCCGGAGGAACGAGCGCTGCCGACCCGAGTGCCGGCGAGCCTCGGCACCGACGCGCTCAGGAGGACGCCGCCGACCCGTCGTGCCCCGTCCCCGATCCCGACCTCAAGCGTCGACGTGTCGCGGAGGCCGACGAACTGCGGGCGCTGCTCGCCCGTGTCGCCACCGGTGACCGCCGGGCATTCGCCGATCTGTACGACGCGACCTCGTCTCGGGTGTTCGGCATGGTTCTGCGCGTGTTGCGCGACCCCGGTTTCAGCGAGGAGACCGCGCAGGAGGTGTTCCTCCAGATCTGGAAGACCGCCGATCGATACGATCCCGCGCAGGGGTCCCCACTCGCCTGGATGATGACGCTGGCTCATCGCCGCGCCGTCGACCGCGTCCGGTCGGAGCAGTCCGGCACGGACCGCGAGGCGCTCTACGGCTCCTCGACGCACAGTCCCGCGCACGACGAGGTTCTCGAATCGGTCACCCAGACCCTGGAGTCGGAGTCGGTCGTTCGATGCCTGGACACCCTGACGGAGACGCAGCGCGAGTCGGTACGGATGGCGTACTACAGCGGGTTGACCTATCGGGAAGTGGCCGAGCGCCTGGGCGTGGCCGTTCCCACCGTGAAGTCCCGGATCCGGGACGGTCTGATCAAGTTGAAGAATTGTCTGGGGGTGGAGACCGGTGAGTGACGGAGAAGGTCGCCATCGCCGCCATGACGACACGTCCGCATCCGATGACGTGTCGGGGCAGAGTGCGATGCAGGACGTGAACGAGATGAACGACAGCGTGGTGGACGACGCCTACGCCTACGCACTGGACGCGATCGATCCCGCCGAGAGGGCGGACATCGAACGCAGGCTCGCACAGTCGGACGCGGCGACGCGGTCGTGGTTCGAGAGCATCGTCGATTCGGTGGACGAGACGATGGCGCTCAGCGCGTCGACCACGGCAGCGGAACCACCATCGTCGTTGCGCGCGAGCATCCTCGCCGCGGTGGAGAGCACTCCGCAGGGCGATTCCCAGCCACTCGCCGATCCGATCGACGACGCCCCGGTGGCGCCGGTGGTGTCGCTCGACGACCGTCGACGCACGCGTCTGCGCGTTCTCGCGGCTGCGGCGGCCGCGGTGGTGATCGTCGGAGTGGGCGGCGCCGTCGTCACGCAGCAACTGGGGGACGCACCGTCGTCGCCCACATCCCAGGTGCTCGCCGCCGGCGACATCAGGACCAGCACCGTCGAGGTCGAGGGCGGCGGTACCGCCACCGTGCGCTGGTCGCGCTCGCAGGACGCCGCCGTGGTCACGCTCGACGGACTCGCCGAGCCCGGCGACGGCAAGGTGTTCGAGATGTGGCTCATCGGAGAGGATCCCGCGCCTCGCCCGGCCGGTCTCGTTCCTGCCGATGCCGCCACGCCCGCTCGCGAGCACGTGGTGACGGGGTTGAGCGATGCGACCACGTGGGCGGTGACGGTCGAACCCGAGAGCGGTTCGGACGCACCCACCACCACGCCGATCGCCGCGGTCACGCTGGACGCCTGAGCGCAGCCGGCGTCTCAGACGACTCCGGAACGGCGCAATGCGGCGACGATCGACTCGGCCTGCTCGTACGCACGATCGAGAAGCACCTCCAGCAAGGCTGTCTTCGCATGGGGGTTGCTCTCGGTCAGCGCGTCGAAATCCTTCGGGCCGAGGATCGCGACCGTGGTGTCCTTCACCGCGGTGATGCGGAGCCCGAAGCGCGAGCGACGGACCAACGGCATCTCACCGAAACTCATGCCGGCAGACAGCGTCGACACGGCGCGGGCACGGCCGTCCGCGCCGATGAAGTCCACCGCGACGCGGCCGGACAGCACCATCACCAGACCCAGTGACACGTCACCCACCTCGGCGATGACGGTGCCCGCGCGGTACTGCCCGTCCGTCGTGCGGCAGGTGACCGCGTCGCGGAACGCCTCGTCCAACGCGGTGATGATCGGGTGCTGATCGACCGTGACCTCCGTGGGTTGCCGTGCGCCGCCGCACCATCGGTCGAGAACGGTGTCCTCGCCCCAGCGCAGCGCGGAGTCCAGATCGTCGAACACCCGGCCGCTGCCGTCGTGTTCGGACAGGGACGACACGGTGTGCGCCATCGCAGCTCGTGGATCGACCAGGACGGCGGCGCAGCCCTGTCGGCGGAGCCCGGCGGCGAGCGTGTCCAGCATCGAGCGGGCGACGTCGCTCACCTCGTCGACTCGACGCATGTCCAGGATCACGCCGTCGAGGGCGCTGCCGTCGTCGGCGCCGTGGTCGACGGCCGTGGACACCGCGCGCACGACGCTCTCCGCGGCGGAGAACAGCAGATCGCCGTGCAGTTCGAAGACGCGCACTCGGCGTCCCCGGGCGGCGAGCGTCTCCTGCTCGGCGGCGTTGCGCCGCCGACGTGAGGGGGAGTCGGCGACGGTGTACTCGGCACGCACAGCGCTGCGCGCGGCCCGGCCGACGTGGAGGAAGTGCAGTTCGAGGCGCGACGACAGTTCGCGGCACGCCTTGACCCCGCGCACGCTGTTGCCGTGAGTGTCGAGTCTGGGGGAGAACACCGAGATGCCGAGCTGGCCGGGCAGGACCGCGAGCACCGCACCGGCGACACCACTCTTGGCAGGGAGCCCGACGCGGTTGACCCAGTCGCCGGCTCCGTCGTACATACCGCAGGTGGTCATGACGCTCAACACACGCTCGACGAGCACCGGTTCGAGGGCTCGGACATCGGTGCACGGATTGAGGCCGTTGTTGGCGAGGGTCGCCGCCATGACGCCGATGTCGCGGCACGTGATGTCCAGGGAGCACTGACGGAAGTACAGATCCACCATCGCGTCCGGATCCCCCTCGACGATGCCGAAGGAGCGCAGCATGTGGCCGATGGCGCGGTTGCGATGGCCGGTGCGCGATTCGGAGGCGTGCACGGCGGCGTTCATGGCGAGTTCGCGTCCCGCGTACCGCGAGAACGAGGCCCGGATCCGTTCGAACTGCTCGTCGGGCGTCGCGCCCCGCACCAGCGACGCGGAGGTGATGGCGCCCGCGTTGATCATCGGGTTGCGCGGGCGCTCGGTGACGGGGTCGAGGCTGATCTCGTTGAACGGCTCACCGGACGGCTCCACGTCGATCTTGCGGGCCACCGCGGACTCGCCGCGATCGGTGAGAGCCAGGGCGTAGGTGAACGGTTTGGACACCGACTGGATCGTGAACGGCACGTCCGTGTCGCCCACCTGGTACACGTGGCCGTCGGCCGTCGTCAGGCAGATACCGAAGCGATCGGGGTTCGCGGCCGCCAGTTCGGGGATGTAATCGGCGACGCCACCGGAGGTGTCCGCCACACACAGTGCGTGGACCTCCTCCAGAATCTCCTGCACGACGTCGGTCATCGTCACCACTCTCTCGATTCTGGGCCGCGGCTCGGCGCTCGTACGGTAACCCGCCGATCCGCGTCCACGTAGACTTGTCCGAACTGGCCTGTCCGAGTGCCCCACGGCACGACGGACGACAAGGCAATCTTCGGAGGGGAGCGATTTCGTTGGGTGTTCTGGACGGCGTGCACGAGCCCAGCGACCTGCGTGCCCTCGGCCCGGTGGAGCTGGCCGAACTGGCGGACGAGATCCGTCGGTTCCTGGTCGAGAAGGTGTCTGCCACGGGTGGCCACCTCGGACCCAATCTCGGTGTCGTCGAGTTGACTCTGGCGATCCACCGCGTGTTCGACTCCCCTCGTGACCCGGTGATCTTCGACACCGGCCACCAGGCGTACGTGCACAAGATGGTCACCGGTCGCGCGGACCGCTTCGACTCCCTGCGCAAGGAGGGTGGCCTGTCCGGCTACCCGTCCCGCAGCGAGAGCGAGCACGACTGGGTCGAGTCCTCGCATGCGTCGGCATCCCTCTCCTACGCCGACGGCCTCGCCAAGGCCTTCGAGCTGACCGGTCGTGGTGATCGTCACGTCGTCGCCGTCGTCGGGGACGGCGCCCTCACCGGTGGCATGTGTTGGGAGGCGCTCAACAACATCGCGGCCGGCAAGGATCGTTCCGTCGTGATCGTCGTGAACGACAACGGTCGCTCCTACTCGCCGACCATCGGCGGCCTCGCCGACCATCTCGCGACGCTGCGCCTGCAGCCCAACTACGAGCGCGCGCTGGACACCGGCCGTCACATGGTGAAGAACCTGCCCGTGGTCGGGTCGGCCGCGTACGCCATGTTGCACGGCATGAAGGCCGGCCTCAAGGACGCGATCAGCCCGCAGGTCATGTTCACCGATCTGGGCATCAAGTACCTCGGCCCGGTCGACGGACACGATCAGGCGGCTCTGGAATCGGCGCTGCGCCGTGCGAAGGCCTTCGGCGGGCCGGTCATCGTCCACGCCGTGACGCGCAAGGGCATGGGCTACTCGTTCGCCGAGAACGACGTCGCCGACCAGATGCACTCGACGGGCGTCATCGACCCGCTCACCGGCCTGGCGACCAGCGTCGCGGCTCCGGACTGGACGTCGGAATTCTCCCGTCAACTCATCGCCCTGGGAACCGACCGCGAGGACGTCGTGGCCATCACCGCCGCGATGGCCGGACCCACCGGGCTCGCCGCCTTCGGCGAGGTGTTCCCGGATCGTTTCTTCGACGTGGGCATCGCCGAGCAGCACGCGCTCACGTCCGCCGCCGGTCTCGCACTCGGGGGTCTGCACCCCGTGGTCGCGATCTACTCGACGTTCCTCAATCGGGCGTTCGATCAGCTATTGATGGACGTGGCACTACTGAACCTGCCGGTCACCCTGGTGCTCGATCGCGCCGGGGTCACCGGATCGGACGGCGCCAGTCACAACGGCATGTGGGACATGTCGTTGCTCGGCATCGTGCCGAACATGCGCGTCGCGGCCCCCCGCGACGGAGCGACACTGCGCGAGGAACTCGCCGAGGCGCTCGCAGTGTCCGACGGACCCACCGCGCTGCGCTTCCCCAAGGGCGCCATCCCCGACGACATCGAGGCGGTGCGGCGTCTGGACGACTCCGTCGACGTGCTGCACGAGTCCGAGGGGGAGTCGGACGTGCTCCTCGTCGCTGTCGGGCCGTTCGCGTCGCTGGCACTGGACACGGCGAGAGAGCTCGCCGCGGACGGTGTCTCGGCCACGGTCGTCGATCCCCGGTGGGTGCTGCCCGTTCCGGACTCGCTCGTCAAGCTCGCCGCGGACTTCCGTCTGGTGGTCACGCTCGAGGACAGCGGTCTGCACGGCGGTATCGGTGCATCCGTGTCCGCCGCCCTGCGCGCCGGCGGCGTCGATGTTCCCTGTCGGGATCTCGGTGTGCCGCAGCAGTTCCTGGATCACAGCTCGCGGGATCGGATTCACGCCGACATCGGCCTCACCCCGTCGGACATCGCCGGCCGGGTGCGCGGATGGATCGCACACCGGCCCGGCGACATCTGACGGTCGCTACGTCGCCTTGGTGGCGGCGTCCTTCAACTGCGGGAGGATCCGGTCGAGTACCCACGGGGTGCTCACCGGGTTGACGTTGCTCAGACCGGCGATGACCTGCTCGTCACTGAGCGCGACCGCGGATCCGGAGGCGACCGCGGGCAGCGTCGCCACAGCCGGGACCGAGGCGAGGTCGAAGCCCTCCGGAGTGAACGCGACGATCACGTCGGCGTCGAAGCTCTGCACGTTCTCCAGAGACACGGTGGAGAAGAAGGTGTCCGCTGAGTCGGCCTCGTCGAGTGCCACGACGCCGGGGGCGTTGACGAAGCCCATCTCGTTGAGAACCTGCACGCGAGGATCGGACGGCATGTAGACGTTCGCCTGACCGGCGTCCGTGTCCAGGTTCACCACCGCGACGGTCTTGCCGGCGAACTCCGGATTGGCCTCGGCTTCCGAGGCGAGCCGCCGGCCCATACCGTCGATCAGAGCCTGTGCCTCCGTGGGCTTCCCGACTGCCTCACCGATCATCGTGGTCTGGTCCTGCCACGTCGTCTGCCAGGCCTCACCGGGGTAGGCGACGACGGGCGAGACAGCGGACAACGTGTCGTAATACGACTGCGGGAAACCCTCGTAGGGCGCGAGCACCAGGTCGGGCGCCAGGGTCGCGAGGGCCTCGACGTCGGGCTCACCCGCAGCCGGATCCTCGTACAGGGTGGTGGCGTCCGCGTCGTAGAACTCCTGCGCCCACGGCATCACGCCGTTCTCGTCGGCACCGTAGGTGTACTTCGGCTGGCCGACGGGCGTGATGTCGAGGGCGCCGAGGATGTCCTGTGCGTTCCAGCCCATCGTGACGATGCGTTCCGGTGCGGCGTCGATGGTGGTCGAACCGAAGGCGTGATCGATGGTGACGGGGAACGCGCCACCCGACGCGGCGGCGGGCGCGTCGGAGTCGGCATCGGACGAACATCCGGCGACGAGGGCGAGCGCGGCAGTGGCCGCGACGGCGGGGAGAAGGCGAGAGCGTTTCACATGGTTAGCCTAACCTATGTATGGCCTCCGGCCCCGTGCGCCCTTCGCGTATCCAGGGATGCGCAAAGGGCGCACGAGGGCGCAGCCCGATCAGACGCTCGCGACACCCTTGTCGAGGAACCGGTGACCGGTGACGGCCTCGGAGGTGCCCGTGCGATCGAGGTACGGCACGATGCCGCCGTTCCAGAACCCGAATCCGCCGCCGAGGATCAGGCAGAGGTCGATGTCCTGGGCGGCTGCGACGACGCCCTCCTGCAGCATGATGTCGATCTCCTCCGCGAAGGCGCGGCGGGTGCGATCGAGCACCTGCTCGGCCGTCGACGGTGAGTCGCCCTGCGGCCACAGATCGGCGATCTCGGGGTCGACGGTCTTGGCTCCGTCGGCGCCGTAGGTCCACACCGCGGACTTCTTGTTCGCGACCATCGCCTGCAGGCCGGGGGAGTCGTGGAACCGCTCCGGGTAATACTCGGCCATGGTCTCGCCGGTGTGCAGTGCGACGGCGGGGCCGACGAGCGAGAGCAGCGTGAGCGGGCTCATCGGCATGCCGAGCTCGCTGATGGCGTTGTCCGCGACGTCGAAGGGCGTGCCCTCGTCGATCGCGTTCATGACCTCGCCGAGGGCGCGGGTGAGCAAGCGGTTGAAGACGAAGCCGGGCTTGTCGGCGATCAGGACCGCGGACTTGCGCAGAGACTTGGCCGTCGCGAATGCCGTTGCCAGCGTGGCGTCGTCGGTCTTGTCGCCGCGGACGATCTCCAACAGCGGAAGAACGGCCACGGGGTTGAAGAAGTGGAATCCGACGACCCGCTCGGGGTGCTTCAGCTCCGCCGCCATTCGGGTGATCGACAACGACGACGTGTTCGTCGCGAGGATCGTCTCGGGGGACACGAACTCCTCGAGCTCGGCGAACACCTTCTTCTTGACGTCGAGGTTCTCGAAGACGGCCTCGATGACCCAGTCGGTCGTCGCGAAAGCGGACTTGTCGAGCGATCCGGACACCAACGCCTTGAGACGGTTCGCCGCGTCGGGGGAGAGTCGCTTCTTGCCCTGCAGCTTGTCGATCTCGGCGTGGACGTACCCGACGCCCTTGTCGATGCGCTCCTGGTCGATGTCGGTGAGGATCACCGGCACCTTCAACTGACGTACGAACAGCAGGGCGAGCTGGCTGGCCATGAGGCCGGCGCCCACGATGCCGACGCCGGTGACCTTCCGAGCCAGCGACTTGTCGGGCGCTCCGGCAGGCCGCTTGGCACGCTTCTGCACGAGGTCGAATGCGTAGAGCCCGGCCCGCAGTTCGTCGGCCATGAGAAGGTCGGCCAACGCCTCGTCCTCGGCAGCGAAGGCGGCGTCGAGCGACGCGGAGTCGGTGATGTCGGTCGACTTGGCCAGCTCCAGCAGCTGCACGGCGCGCACCGGTCCCGGTGCGTGGTCTCCCGTCTTGCCGGACACGATGGCCTTCGCGCGCGCGATCGCGTCGTCCCAGCCCTGGCCGCGGTCGATCTCGGGGCGGGCGGGGGTGACGTCCCCGGAGACGACCTTCGCGGCCCACAGCAGGGACTGCTCGAGGAAATCGGCGCCGCCGAAGACTTCGTCGGCGATCCCGAGCTTCAGCGCGTCCGCAGGCTTGAGCATCCGGTTCTGGTTGAGTGCGTTCTCGATCACCACGGTGACGGCATTGGCCGGCCCGATCAGGTTGGGCAGCAACTGAGTTCCGCCCCAGCCGGGAACCAGACCCAGGAATGTCTCCGGGAGCCCCAGAGCCGCAGCGTTGTCCGCGACGGTGCGGTAGTGGCAGTGCAGCGCGATCTCGAGTCCACCGCCCAGAGCGGCGCCGTTCACGAACGCGAACGTCGGAACCGTCGACTCGCGAAGACGTCGGAACACCTTGTGTCCCAGCGTGCCGATCTCCAGGGCGACCGCCCGGTCGGAGATGTTCGGCACGCCGTTCAGGTCTGCGCCGACGGCGAAGACGAACGGTTTCCCGGTCACCGCGACGGCCACCGGATTCGCCGCGTAGGCCGCGTCCAGTGCCGCATCGAGCTCGGTGAGTCCGGCGGGTCCGAAGGTGGACGGCTTGGTGTGGTCGAAGCCGTTGTCGAGCGTGACGATGGCGACCGGGCCGTCGAGGCCGGGCACGGTGACGATCCTGGTGAACGCGTGGGTCACCACTTCATCGGAGAAGGCAGAAGTCATGGCAATCACTTGCTTCCGTCGTAGGCGGGATTTTCCCAGATGACGCTGCCGCCCATGCCGAGGCCGATGCACATGGTGGTGAGGCCGTAGCGGACATCGGGGCGAGTGGCGAACTGCCGGCTGAGCTGGGTCATCAGTCGAACGCCCGAGGACGCGAGGGGATGGCCGCAGGCGATGGCGCCGCCCCACTGGTTGATCCGGGCGTCGTCGTCGGCGATACCGAAGTGCTCGGTGAACGCGAGGACCTGGATGGCGAAGGCCTCGTTGATCTCGAAGAGGCCGATGTCCTCGATGGACAGGCCGGTGCGTCCGAGCAGCTTCTCGGTGGCGGGGACGGGACCGATGCCCATCACGGCCGGATCGACGCCGGCGAACGAGAAGCCCACCATGCGCATCCCGACCTTCAGGCCGAGTTCCGCGGCGGTGTCCTCGCCGGCCAGGATCGCCGCTGTCGCACCGTCGTTGAGTCCGGCGGCGTTGCCGGCGGTGACGCGTCCGGCGGGCCGGAACGGAGTCTTGAGCTTCGCCAGATCGTCCAGGGTCGTGCCGGGGCGCGGCGGCTCGTCCTCGGTGGCGAGGCCCCACCCGGCGGCGGACTTGGTCGCAACGGGAACGAGCGTCTCGCCGATGAGTCCGGCCTTCTTCGCCGCGTCGTACTTCTCCTGGCTCGCGACGGCGTAGGCGTCCGTGCGGTCCTTGGTGATGGACGGGTAGCGGTCGTGCAGGTTCTCGGCCGTGTTGCCCATGACGAGCGCGCTGGGATCGACGAGCTTGTCGGCCAGGAAGCGCGGGTTCGGGTCGACGCCCTCGCCCATCGGGTGCCGGCCCATGTGCTCGACGCCGCCGGCGATGACCACGTCGTATTGTCCGAAGCCGATGCCCGACGCGGTGGTGGTCACCGCGGTCATCGCGCCCGCACACATCCGGTCGACGGCGAAGCCGGGCACGCTGCGGGGGAGCCCGGCGAGCAGTGCCGACGTGCGGCCGATGGTCAGGCCCTGGTCACCGGTCTGCGTCGTGGCGGCGATGCCGACCTCGTCGACGCGCTCGGGTGGCAGCTCGGGGTTGCGGCGGAGAAGTTCACGGATGGCTTTGACCACGAGGTCGTCCGCTCGGGTGTCCGCGTACATACCCTTGGGGCCGGCCTTGCCGAACGGCGTACGAACACCGTCGACGAACGCGACGCCACGACTGGACGCGGATCGAGCGGGAGCGGATTTCGGAGAAGACATGGTTCCTTCCGGCAGGCGCTGGAACGAGCCGGACGCCCGGCTCGCGCGCCCACTCTAACCCGTGCCTACTCGTCGGTAACTTCGGCCGTCGTCGACTCCGCGGCGGTCCGCAGGCCCGCTGCCACGGCGGGACCCGCCACCTCGCGCTGCCAGGGCCGCGACCCGTGCGCCGCGAGATGGCGGTCGACGAGCACGTCCTCGTCCGTCCCGTACTCCGCGACGAGAGCAGGATGGTCCCAGCAGATGCGACGGACGAGATCGGGAGTCAGCAGGTTCTCGACCGGAACGGCGACCTCCGCGGACAGGGCGGCCAGCGCGTCGCGGACGGCGGACAGACGCCCGGCGGCCTCCGGATCGCGCCGCGCCCACCGACTGACCGGCGGAGGCCCGACGAAGGGCTGGGTCACCGGGGGCAGCGCGTCGTCGGCAAGTGCGCGTGCGTGCTCGATCGCGTCCATCCACACACGCGCCTGGCGACGCTGACGAGGTCCGCCGAATACGGGCAACGCGTTCAGCTCGGACACCGTGGCGGGGTTCCTCTGCGCGGCGGCGACGATCGCGGAGTCCGGCAGGACGCGGCTCGGCGCGATGTCGCGGCGGCGCGCGAGATCGTCGCGGGCGGTCCACAGAGCGCGGACGACGGCGAGTGTCCGTGCGTTCTTGATGGTGTGGATACCGGAGGTGCGGCGCCAGCGGTCGGGCTTGGGAGGCGCCGGGGGTGCGGTGCGGATGTACTCGAATTCCTGTGCGGCCCAGTCGGTCTTGCCCTGGCTCTCGAGCTCCTCGGCCATGGCGTCACGCAACTCGACGAGCACCTCGACATCGAGTGCCGCGTAGTTGAGCCAGGTGTCGGGCAACGGTCGGGTGGACCAGTCCGCCGCACCGTGACCCTTCTGCAGCGACAGGCCCAACGTCCGTTCGACGATGGCCGCCAGACCGACACGGTCGAAGCCGGCGAGTCGGCCCGCCAGCTCCGTGTCGTACAGCGACGCGGGCGTCATGCCGAGCTCGGCGAGCCCCGGCAGATCCTGATCGGCGGAGTGCAGTACCCACTCCATGTCGTTCACGACGGCGGCGAAGCCGGCGAGCGCCTCGACACCACCGTCGCGGACCACCGGAATCGGATCGAGCAGGACGGTGCCCGCACCCCGGCGACGGAACTGCAGCAGATACGCGCGAGCCGAGTATCGGAAACCCGATGCGCGTTCCGCGTCGACGGCCAACGGTCCGGTTCCCGACGCCAGCAGCTCCGCGGCCGCTCGCACCGCGTCCGCCGTGTCCGTCAACGGCGGGACCCCCTCGCGTGGAGCGAGAAGGGGAGTCGCCTCCGGCTCGACGGCGGTGTCGCCGGAGAAGGCAGGAGTCGAGTCGGGCGTGTCGGGCATTGTTCGAACTCTAGGCTGTCCGACGATCAGGCGTCGGAGCTGCCCGAGTCGGCGCGTGCACCCAGCGCCGTGATGCCCGCCGGGGGCAGGCCCGCGGCGTAGGCGAGAACCTCACCGAACGCCTCCACGTGCACCGACAGTTCCTCGCTGAGCGCGGTCCACGATGCCCGCAGCTCGAGTTGGTGGGCACGCGGCGGGCCGGCGATGTCCCCGTACCGCACCGAACTCGTCGAGGTGACCGTGCCGCCCAGCGCCGTCAGCGGCTCGGACCGCGCCTCGAACGCGTCGACCAGCCAACTCCACGCCACCTCGGGCAGCAGCGGATCCGACGCGAGCGACGCATCGACGTCGGCCTGGATGTAGGCGACCAGGCGCATGGTGCCGTTCCACGCCTCGTCGCCGTCCGGGTCGTACAACAGGATGAGGCGCCCGAAAGCGTCACCCTCGCTCTGCTCGGGCACCGACTCCGTCTCGGAGTGGCGCACCTCGGCCCCCAGTGCGTAACTGAACGGTGCCAGGCGCTGCGGAGGCCGGATCGGCCCGACCTCGATGTTCGGGTGGACCGTCGCCCGGTGCATCGCGTCGATGGCGGCGCGGAAGGGCGCAGGCTGCGAGGCGCTCTCGGACGTGGTCACGTGTGCGGACGTTAGCCGCGACCGTCGGCCCAGCGGAGGAGGCGCGCCGGGCAGGTGTGCGTCTCTGGCAGCATGGACGCCGATGAACACCACCCCTGACGCCGTCGGCCCGCGTCGAAGCCTGCCCGAAGCTCCCTTCCTCGCGGCCGCGACGGGACGGACGCCGTCGCGTCGGCCCGTGTGGTTCATGCGTCAGGCAGGTCGGTCGCTGCCCGAGTACCGCAAGCTGCGGGAGGGCACCTCCATGCTCGCCTCGTGCTTCGACCCCGAGATGGTCTGCGAGATCACGATGCAGCCGGTCCGGCGGCACGGGGTCGACGCGGCGATCCTGTTCTCCGACATCGTCGTGCCGCTCAAGGCGGCCGGCGTCGACCTCGAGATCGTGGCCGGCACCGGTCCCGTCGTGGCGAACCCGGTGCGGTCCGTGGCCGACGTGCAGTCGTTGCCGGTCCTGCAGTCGGAGCAGATCGAGCCGGTCGCGAAGGCCATCTCCCTGCTCCTGGCCGAGTTGAAGGACGTGCCCCTCATCGGCTTCGCGGGCGCACCGTTCACGCTGGCGTCCTACCTGGTCGAAGGCGGTCCGAGTCGTAACCACGAGCGCACCAAGGCGCTCATGCACTCGGATCCGCAGACGTGGCACGCGTTGCTCTCGTCGCTGGCCGACATGACCATCGCCTTCCTCACCGCGCAGGCCGATGCCGGCGTCGACGCGGTCCAGCTCTTCGACTCGTGGGCCGGGGCGTTGTCCCTCGCCGAGTACCGCGAGTTCGTGTTCCCGCACTCGAGCCGAGTGTTCGAGGCCATGGCGTCGGCCGGGGTGCCGCGCATCCACTTCGGCGTCGGGACGGGCGAGCTGCTCGGTGCGATGGGTGAGGCGGGCGCGGACGTCGTCGGTGTCGACTGGCGGATCCCGCTCGACGTCGCCGCTCGTCGGGTTGGTCCGGGCAAGGCTCTGCAGGGCAATCTCGATCCCGCCGTGTTGTTCGCGGGCCCCGACGCGGTGCGCCGCGAGGTCACCCGCATCGTGGGCGAAGCGGACGCCGCACTCGCGGCCGGCGCCACCGGGCACATCTTCAACCTGGGCCACGGGGTCCTGCCCGCCACCGATCCCGACGTGGTGACGTCGGTGGTGGAGCTGGTGCACTCGCTGTGACCTCGGTCGCCGTCGTCGGAGCGGGCATCAGTGGACTGGTGGCCGCGTACCGGCTGCGGCAGTCGCTGGGACCCGCCGCGCGGATCGTGCTGGTCGAGAAGGCGCCGCGCATCGGGGGCAAACTCCGGTCGGTGGACCTCGCGGGTGGCCCGGTCGACGTCGGTGCCGAGGCGTTCATCGCGCGTCGTCCCGAGGTTCCCGCTCTGCTCGACGAGCTCGGACTCGCCGATCAGCTCGTGCGGCCGTCGCCCGCCGCCCGCCCGCTCCTGCGTTCTGGGGGCATGCTGCACGGACTGCCGACCGGGACGTTGATGGGCATCCCGGCCACGTCCGAGTCGGTGCGGTCCCTGGTCGACGACGCCACGTGCCGCCGCATCGACACAGACCGCGACCGGCCACTGCGGTGGACACCCGGCGACGACGCGTCGGTTGGTGACCTGGTGTCCGAGCGGTTCGGCCCCCAGGTGACCGCGCGAAGCGTCGACCCACTGCTGGGCGGCGTCTACTCCGGACTCGCTGTCTCCACGAGCATCCGGGCCGCGGTGCCGACGCTCGCCGCGGCCCTCGACGCCGGTGCCCCCTCGCTGGTGGACGCCGTCGAGCGCGCCCGCCCGACGCCGGCGCCGGGACCGGTGTTCGGCGGACTGCGCGGTGGCTACGGCGTGCTTCTCGACGCGCTGCTCGCCGCTTCCGGTGCCGAACTCGTCGCCGCGGACGTGCGGCGCGTGACGTCCGACGACCGCGGCGTGTGGCACGTCGACGGCGTCGGGGTGGTGGACGGCGTCGTCCTCGCCGCGCCCGCACCGCAGACGGTCTCGATGCTGCTCGACACGGCGCCGGCACTCGCGCGGGAACTCGGGGACGTGGAACTCGCCTCGTCGGCGGTAGTGGCCCTCGGGTTCGAGGACGGGGGACTACCGCAGAACTCGGGTGTCCTGGTCGCCACGGGGGAGCTCGATTCCTCCGGTGTCCCGTTGCGCGCCAAAGCTTTCACGCTGTCGAGCCGCAAGTGGCCGCATCTCGCCGAGCGCGGTGGCCAGCTGGTGCGGGTCTCCTTCGGACGCTTCGGGGACGCGGACATCGTCGACCGGCCCGACGCCGACCTGGTGTCGGCGGCCCGCACGGATCTGCGTGAGGTGCTCGGTGTGGACGAGGAGCCGACGACGACGTTCGTACAACGCTGGCACGGCGGACTGCCGCAGTACCGCCCCGGCCACACCGACCTCGTGGCCCGCGTCGAGGACGCCGCCTCGGCGGTGCGCCGACTCGAACTCGCGGGCGCGTACCTGCACGGCGTCGGAGTTCCCGCGTGCGTCGCGACGGCATCCGCGGCGGCGGCCCGGCTGGCGGAGGCGCTGGCCTGACGGCCCGATCGGGACGGCCGGGTGGCACGATGGGTGTCATGGCACGTCTCGATTTCGAAGCACTCAATTCCACGTTGCGCTACTCGATGCACTCGGTGTTCACGGCTCGGCCGGGCGCCCTCGGTGAGGATCGGGAGGCGGTGCTCGCCGAGGCCCGCGCGTTCTTCGACGGTCTCGACGAGACCGACGTCGTGGTGCGCGGGATCTACGACGTGGCCGGACTGCGCGCCGACGCCGACTTCATGATCTGGTGGCACGCGGAGAAGATCGAGGACCTGCAGGCGGCGTACGCGCGCTTCCGTCGGTCCACGGCTCTCGGCCGCGCGTGCGACGCGTTCTGGAGCAACGCCGCGTTGCACCGCCCCGCGGAGTTCAACAAGTCGCACGTCCCGGCGTTCATCGCCGGCGAGGAGCCGGGCGCCTACATCTGCGTGTACCCGTTCGTCCGCTCGCTCGACTGGTACCTGCTGCCCGACGCGGAGCGTCGCACGATGCTCGCCGACCACGGCAAGGCGGCACGCGGCTACAAGGACGTGCGCGCCAACACCGTCCCGTCGTTCGCCCTGGGCGACTACGAGTGGATTCTCGCGTTCGAGGCTCCGACGCTGGACCGCATCGTCGACCTGATGCGTGATCTGCGTGCGACCGAGGCCAGACGTCATGTGCGGGAGGAAGTTCCGTTCTTCAGCGGACCCCGGGTGACGGTCGAGGCGCTCGTCGAGTCACTTCCGTGACCACGCCGGCCGCGGTGCTCTTCGACTTCTCCGGCACGCTGTTCCGTCTCGAGGAGGACGAGAGCTGGTTCACCGATCTGCGCGTCGGCGACGACGAGCAGATCGACGGTCATCTCCAGGCCGAGTTGATGCGCCGCATGACCCAGCCCGTCGGGTCGGTGGTCACCCTGGACGACGACGGCCACCGGGCCTGGGAGGCTCGCGATCTCGACCCCGCGATGCACCGGGCCGCCTACCTGGCAGTGCTGAAGGCGTCGGGGGTCCACCGCGTCGAGCACGCCGAGGCGTTGTACGACAAGGTGATCGACCCGTCCTCGTGGACGCCGTACCCCGACACGGCGCGAGTGCTGCACGGCCTCGCCGACCGCGGCGTTCCCGTGGCGGTGGTCAGCAACATCGCGTTCGACCTGCGCGCGGCGTTCGATCTGCTCGGCGTGCACGACACCGTCGCGCACTACGCACTGTCGTTCGAGGTGGGCGCCGTCAAACCCGATGCCGCGATCTTCCGTTCCGCCGTGGACGCTATGGGCGTCGACCCCGCCTCGTGCCTGATGGTCGGCGACAGCGAGGAGGCCGACGGCGGAGCGCGGGCACTCGGTATGTCCTTCGCGCTGCTCGATCCACTGCCGACGTCCGAACGACCGTCGGCGCTGCTCGACGCCGTGGCGGCGCACGGTCTCGCGCTCGCGTAGGGCGCCGTGACGTCCGCGCGCCGTGGGGTGCAGCACATGGCCCACTTCGGCATGTACACCGCCGACACGGACGGCCGGGACGTGGTCGCGGTCCGTCCGCCGACGGGCGACGCCGATCCGTCCCCGATCCTGGGCAACGTTCCCGGGTCGGTGACCCATCGCTCGCGCATCCGTCGACCGGCGGTGCGTCGGGGCTGGCTCGAGAACGGCCCCGGACCGTCCACCGTGCGTGGCGCCGACGCGTTCGTCGAGATGGAGTGGGACGAGTTCCTCCCCCTGCTCGCCGGTGAGCTCCGTCGAGTCGTGCGCGAGCACGGCAACGAGGCCGTCTTCGGCGGGTCCTACGGGTGGGGCAGCGCGGGCCGGTTCCACCACGCGCAGAGTCAGGTTCACCGGTTCCTGAACACCCTGGGTGGATACACGCGGTCGGTGGGCAGCTACTCCCTCGGCGCCACGGGCACGATCATGCCACGGGTCATGGGGACGCACTGGAAGATGTTCTCCCGCTCCACCTCGTGGGACGTGATCGCCGAGCACACCGATCTGCTGGTCGCCTTCGGCGGGGTTCCTCTGAAGAACACATCGGTCAATCACGGTGGCACCAGCGATCATCCGACACGTGACGCGCTGCACCGCCTCCGTGCCCGCGGCGGCCGGATCGTCTCGATCTCACCGCTGCGTGACGACACCGACGGGGCGGCGGAGTGGATCGCGCCCGTACCCGGGTCGGACGTCGCCCTCATGCTGGGGTTGGCGCACGTGCTCGCCGCGGAGGGGTTGCACGACACCGCGTTCCTGCAGCGGTACACCACCGGGTACGACGTCTTCGAGCGCTACCTGCTCGGCGTGACGGACGGCGTCCCGAAGTCGCCGGACTGGGCGCAGAGTCTGACGGGCGTCCCGGCGTCGGACATCACCGCCCTGGCGCGGCGCATGGCTCGCGCCACCACGCTGGTCACCGTCACCTGGTCACTGCAGCGCATCCGCCACGGGGAGCAGGCGCCGTGGATGGGTCTCACGCTCGCCGCGATGCTCGGCGGCGTCGGTCTGCCGGGCGCGGGCTTCGGCCACGGCTACGGCTCGATGAACGAACCTGGCCTGGCGCCCGTGCCGTATCCGTTGCCCACGCTGCCCCAGGGCCTCAACGCTGTGTCGACGTCGATTCCGGTCGCCGCGATCTCGGACATGCTGCTGAACCCGGGTGGGCAGTACGACGCGGACGGTACCGCGTCGACGTATCCGGACATCCGGCTGCTGCACTGGGCCGGCGGCAACCCGTTCCATCACCACCAGGACATCGGCCGGTTGCGCACCGCGTTGGCTCGCCCCGAGACCGTCGTGGTGCACGAGCCGTACTGGACACCGATGGCACGGCACGCCGACTTCGTGGTGCCGTCGACGACGACCCTCGAGCGCGACGACCTGAGCTGCACCCGCAACGACCCGCTGCTCGTGGCGATGCAGGCCGCCGTCCCGCCCTTCGCCGACAGCCGCGACGACTACGACACCTTCGCGCTGCTCGCGCGAGAGCTCGGCGTCGAGTACGAATTCACGGAGGGGCGCTCGTCCGCGGACTGGCTGCGGCACCTCTACGACCAGTGGCGACGTTTCGTGTCCGATGCGGGACGGGTGACGCCCCCGGTGTTCGACGAGTTCTGGACCGAGGGAACGTTCCGGATGGACACCGAGGACGGTCTCACGCTGCTGTCCGATTTTCGCGACGATCCCGAGCGGGCCCCCTTGCGGACACCGAGCGGGCGCATCGAGATCTTCTCGGCCGACATCGAGTCGTTCGGCTACGCCGACTGCGGGGGACACCCACGGTGGTACGCACCGGACGAGTGGCTGGGCGGTGAACGAGCACAGGCGTTCCCGCTGCACCTGATCGCGAATCAACCGCGGACCCGGTTGCACAGCCAACTCGATCACGGCGCCGCGAGCCTCGCGTCGAAGATCCAGGGCCGGGAGCCGATGCGGATGCATCCCGCGGACGCCGCATCCCGCGGACTCCGCGACGGCGACGTGGTGCGGGTGTTCAACGACCGTGGCTCGTGCCTCGCGGGGCTCGTCGTCGACGACCGCCTGCGCGAGCGCGTGGTGCAGCTGTCGACCGGCGCCTGGTACGACCCGCTCGATCCGTCGGACCCGCGCTCGATGTGCGTGCACGGCAACCCCAACGTACTCACCGCCGACCGCGGCACGTCGTCGCTCGCGCAGGGGTCCACCGGCCAGCACGTCCTGGTGGACGTCGAGAAGTGGACCGGCGAACTGCCGCCGATCCGCGCGCACGATCAGCCGGAGTTCGTCGATCGTGGGGACGTGCGTCAGAAGTAGACGCGGCTGATGACCTGGGCGACCAGTGCGGGCTTCGTCGCACCCTCGATCTCGATGGTCGAGTCGACGGTCATCTGCACCGCTCCGCCGTCCAGCCGATCTGCTGCGGCGAGGACGGCCGTCAGACGAACGCGCGACCCGACGAGCACGGGATTGACGAAGCGAACCTTGTTGCTGCCGTAGTTGACTCCCATCGTGGAGTTCTCGACCGTGTAGGTCTGCCACGACAGGGCCGGCAACAGGGACAGCGTGAGGTACCCGTGGGCGACGGGCCCACCGAAGGGGCTCTCCTTCGCGGCGCGCTCGGGATCCACGTGGATCCACTGGTGGTCGCCGGTGGCGTCGGCGAACTGGTTCACGCGCTCCTGCGTGATCTCCAGCCAGTCGCTGGTGCCGATGGTCTCGCCGAGGGCGGACACGATGTCGTCCGCGGAGGTGAAGGTACGCATGGAGCCGACACTAGCGGCGGCGAGCCGTTCTGCACAGAACCTCTGTCGGGGCGCCACATCCGGCCCTGCGGACCCGGCCTGTGTGCAGGCGGAGCGCAGTACGATGCGCCGATGACATCACATCCGGAACCCACCGGCCGGCTCGAACGCGCCGAGACGGGTGTCGATCTCGTGCTGGAGCGCGTCCTGGACGTACCGATCGACGACGTCTGGGACAGTCTCACCGTCAGTGAGCGCACCGCGCGGTGGTACGGCAGCTGGGAGGGAACGCCCGGAGCCGGCAGCACCGTGCGGGTGACGATGGGGTTCGAGGAGAACGCACCCGCCTCCGACCTGACGATCCTGGCGTGTGACGCACCGAGGTATCTCGCACTGGAGTCCGACGGGTGGACGTTCGACGTGACGCTCAGGACCACGGGAGACGGGACCACGTTGACGTTCCGGCACCACCTGACGACGACGGACGGCCTCGTGGACATCGGCCCGGGATGGGAGTACTACCTCGACATGCTGGTCTCCACACACACGGAAGGGTGGTCGCCGTCCTTCGACGACTACCACCCGTCCCAGTGTGGGTACTACGGCTCACTCAGCCCTTCGGCTCCAGCGTGAGCGAGATCGAGTTGATGCAGTACCGCTGATCGGTCGGGGTGGGGTAGCCCTCGCCCTCGAAGACATGGCCGAGGTGACTGTGGCAGTTGCTGCACAGGACCTCGGTGCGCTTCATGCCCATCGACCGGTCGACCTTCAGGATCACGGCGTCGGTGTCCTTGGGATCGAAGAAGGACGGCCACCCGCAGTGGGACTCGAACTTCTCGGTGCTGCGGAACAGTTCGGCGTCACAGGCGCGGCACTTGTAGACGCCCTCGGTGGTGGTGTCGGTGTACTCGCCGACGAACGGCCGCTCGGTGCCGGCCTTGCGCAGCACTGCGTACTCGGCTGCGGTGAGCTTGGTACGCCACTCGTCGTCGGACAACTCGAACGTGGGCTTCTTCTCTGGTGCGGAACTCATGCCTCCACGCTAATGCGTGGCCGCGGTTCCCGCTGTCGTCGCAGGTACAGGCTTCGGTGAGGTCGTGTTCTCGTCGAGCAGGAACGCCGGATCGATGCCGCCGTCCAGCCGGCCCTCGCGGCGCGCGGTGAGATAGCGACCGACGAGCACGGCGAAGATCACGACGATGATCAGCGACCAACCCCACGTCGTGCGGAGGTACTCGATGGAGCGTCCGAACTCCGGGAAGCGGCCGACGAGCCAGCTGTCGTAGCTGAGGAACCCGTACACGGCGAGCCACGCCGGCCAGTTGCGCATCACCGAGTTGCGCAGCACCACCGACATGATCAGCGGGAACAGCATCATCGAGTAGTACATCTGGCCGAGCGACGCGAGCAGGAACGATGCGACCAGCAGCAGCCCACCCGCGGTGGTCACGAAGAACAGTTCGTCGTGGCGGTAGTACTTCCACAACAGCCAGAGCGACACGAGCACCATGGCCGCGAAGACGACCCGGAGTACGAGGATCAATGCGGTGGGCAGTCCGTAGTAGAGGCCGTTGCCGACGATCGCGCTGTTGAAGTAGTCCCGTGTCTCGAGGAGGTACGGGACCGTGTGGGAGACGAAGGCCATCGGGTCGACCGACAGCGGGAGGGCGAGCAACGTCAGGACCACCGGGATACCGACGGCGGTGACGAAGACGCGCCACTCCTTGCGGACGAGCGGCAGGAGAAGCAGCGGTGCGAGGGTCGGTTTGACGGCGATCGTCAGGCCGATGGCGGCGCCTGACCAGTACGGATGCCGCTTCAGGAGCAGCATCATGAACAGCACTTCGCCGAGCAGGATCAGGCCGTTGATGTTGGTGAAGATCAGTGTGTTCGTGACGGTCTCGGTGGAGAACGCGGCGAGCAGCACCACGGGTGCGGCCACCGACGACAGGCCGAGCTGGAACATGCGCAGCAGCAGGTAGAGCGCGACGATGACGGCGATCGCGTTGACCCCGATGAACAACCAGCGCGAGCGCTCGGGGTCCAGCACGGCCAGCGGCGCGATGATCAGCGTGCCGCTCGGCGGGTAGAGATAGTGCGGATCGACCGAGTCGAAGTTCGCCGTGTAGACCTCGCGTCGGTTCAGGAATGCCAACGCGGCGTTGTAGACCGGGCGGAAATCGTCGGTGATGTTGCCGTTGACGGCCTTGACGATCACGCGGTTGAGGACCGTCAGGATGGCGATGGGCCACAACGCGAAACGGATCACCTGCGCGGTGGTCTCACCTGTTCGCGGTTCGAGATGACGGAACGACACCCGGAGACGGTACCCCGGCGACTAGGCCGGACACGCATTACCGCCGTCCGGCACGTCGCCCGTTTCGAGGTACGCCGCCACGGCCGCGCGCCCGCACCCCGAGCCCACCGACACGGGGTGTCCGATGCCGTCCCAGGTGATCGTCGTGGTGGCCGCGCCGGCGGCGCCCAACGCTCCCGTGACCGCCGGGAGTGGCTCCGTACCGGTGACGGCGTCGGCGTTCCCGCTGAGTACCAGAACCGGCAGCCCCAGCGTGGAGGGGACGGGCGGCGGGGTGGTCGCCGGCCACGCCGAACAGGTGAGGAGGTTCAGCGCCGCCGTCGCACCGAAGGCCGGGTACTGGCCGGACCACGATGTCTGCAGCTCGCGGACCCGGTCGGGCGCGGGCCACTGCTGGCCGTCGGTGCAGCGGCTCACGAAATGACCGTCGGTCTCGGTCAGGGCACGCACCTCGTCGACCGCGTCGTCGAGTGCGGTGGTGTTCCCGGCGAGCGCACCTGCCACCACGTCCGACGTGGAGCGCACCCGCGCGGCGCCGTCGGCGGTGGACGGATACGCCAGCAGGTGGACGACTGCCTGTCGAACGGTGGCACCGGACAACGGTGCGAGATCACCGGCGTCGGCGCGGCGGAACAGCTCCACCACCTGTGACCGCGGATCCGCCCCGAGCGAGCATCCGACGGCCGAGCATCGGGTGGCGAACGCCGTCAGGGCGGCCTCCTCGCCGCGCACGGTCTGCTCGGCGGTGGTGACGGCGTCCGTGATGACACTGGTGGGGGAGTCGAGGACGACCCGAGCGACGTGGTCGCCGTACGCGGCCGCGTACCCGAGCGCGACGAGGGCGCCGTTGCCCGACCCCAGGAGCGACAGGGCCCGCACTCCCCATGCCTCCCGGAGCGCCTCGAGGTCGTCGGCGCTGTTGGTGACCCCGAAGATGAGTGCCTCGGGAAGCAGGAAGTCGGTGCACGCGATCGTCGCGTCGCGGGCGAGGGTCGCCAGCTTGTCCGCGGCGTCGGTGCCGGGTGAGTACTGCCCGAGGTCGGTCAGCGCGTCGCGGGTGGACGTGGCACCCGAATAGCAGTCGAACGGCGCGGAATTGCCGATGCCGCGCCGATCGACGCCGACGATCGGGTGGGCGTCGAGGAGCGCGGTGTCCGGCTGCGCGGCGAGCGCCGCCATGTCCGCGGACGACGGTCGATCGGTGCCGGACGTGTAGACCAGCGGCGCCGCGTCCGCCGGCGTGGCGGCCGTGCGCACGCGGACCGCGGAGAGTTCGAACGTGCCGTCGGAGGCAACGGTGCGGTCGATCGGAGCGGGGAACGTCGCGCAGTCCACCAGCACGCCCGGCGCGGCCGTGACTCCGCGAGCCGCGGTGGTGCGGGCCGTGCAGTCGGTCCAGTTCAGGTCGGTGACCGGTGCCTCCAGGGGGAGCGGCCCCTCGTCGGTGGGTTCGGTCGTCGCGGGCCCACCGTCCGATCCGGCCGATCCTCCCTCGATCGCCACGTCCGGACGCGTCGACGGTCCGGCCCCGCATGCTGCGGCGACCACGACGACGGCCGTCAGGGCAGCGAGCCGTGACCCGAACCTCGACATCTGCATACGTTCAGCGTGCCATCTCGCGCGCACGTACCCAGCGCACCAGGATGGTTCCGTCGTCGTCGAGCAGGATGTGGCCCGGGGTCATCGGGCGGTCGACGGCGGCGTCGGACGTGGCCATCCGGCCCGCAGATCCGGCGCTGAGGGTCGGTGACGTGGTCACGCAGACCTCGTCGACGACATCTGCTGCGAGCAGCGATCCGAAGAGGCCGGGACCGCCCTCGCACAGCACGTGGTGCAGGCCGAGATCCTGCAGCAGCATGACCACGACGTCGCCGGTGAGGTCGCCGTCGGCGCGGACGACCGTGATGCCGGCGTCGCGCAGCCGCTGCACCTTGTCCTCGGGCGCGTGCGAGGTGGTCAGCACGATCGGCGGCACCTCCGCGCCCGTGACGACCGCCGATTCCGGATCGACGTTCGCCGAGCCGGTCACCACGACGATCGGGGGGACCTCGCTCTGACCCCGCGCGGTGCGCGCGGCGCGCACCGCGTCGGACACCTCGACGCCGCCGTAGTTCTCGGCCGTGACAGTGCCCGATCCCACCAGGACGGCGTCGGCGAGCGCGCGCAGTTCGCCGAAGACAGCCTTGTCGGCGGGGGTCCCCAGACCACCGGACACCCCGTCCTGCGACACCGCACCGTCGATGCCCGCCACGAAGTTGACGCGGATCCAGGGGGAGTGGAGCTCCGCCGGATACGCGTAGAGATCGGTGAGATCGTCATCGGTCACTGTGAGGTAGGTCCCATTATCGATACGCTGCACAAAAGCCATCACACCACGTCGTTAACCTCGTCCCATGCCGCAACGCCTCGTCGACCGCGATCCCGTGGTGCCCGCCGACCAACTGATCGCCCAGATGGTGCCGCCGGCGATGTTCGACGATGTGAGTTTCGCGTCCTACATCCCGGACCCGAACGAGCCGACGCAGGCCGAGGCCGTGCAGAAGGCGGAGGAGTTCGCCGGCAAGGTCGCGAAGATCCGGTCCGGCGGCAAGCGCGGACTGTTCGGCAAGAAGACCCCGGCCTCCGGTGCAGGTCTGTACCTCGACGGCGGATTCGGCGTCGGCAAGACCCACCTGTTGGCGTCGATCTTCCATGCGTCGCCGGAGCCCAAGGCGTTCGGCACCTTCGTCGAGCTGACGCACGTCGTCGGAGCACTGGGGTTCACCAAGGCACTCGACGAGCTGTCCGGTCACAGCGTGCTGTGCATCGACGAGTTCGAGCTCGACGATCCGGGCGACACGATGCTGGTGTCGCGGTTGCTCACCGAGTTGGCCGCCAAGGGCGTCTCCATCGTCGCGACGTCCAACACGCTGCCCGGCCAGTTGGGTGAGGGTCGCTTCGCCGCTCAGGACTTCCTGCGTGAGATCAAGAAGCTGGGCTCGATCTTCGAGTCCATTCGTGTCGACGGTCCCGACTACCGGCACCGCGACCTGCCTCCGGCTCCGGACCCGATCGGCGCGGACCAGATCGAGGCCGCCGCGGCAGCCGTCGAGGGATCGACGCTCGACGACTTCGATGCGCTGGTGAAGCACCTGAGCACCCTGCACCCGTCGCGCTACGGGAAGCTGATCGACGGTGTCACGGCCGTCTTCATCGAGAACGTCCACGCGGCCCCCGACCAGTCCGTGGCCCTGCGCCTCGTCGTGCTGGCCGACCGCCTGTACGACGCGGGTACGCCGGTCACCGTGTCGGGTGCGAAGCTCGACGAGCTCTTCACCGAGGAGATGCTCCAGGGCGGATACCGGAAGAAGTACCTGCGCGCGACGTCGCGTCTGCTGGCGCTCTCGCGCTTCGCCTCCGTCTGAGTCGCTACCGTCCGAGTCGGCGTCAGGTGAGGTCGCGCTGCATGACGAAGTCCTCGTGCAGCACGGCTCCCAGCGCGAAACGCTTCTCTCCCAGCTGTCGGAAGCCGCTGCGCCGATAGAACGCCAGTGCGCGGGCGTTCTGCTGGTTCACTCCCAGCCACAGCGCGCTGCGTCCGAGCAGTCGAGCCTCGTCGGCGGCCGACTCCATGAGCGCCGCAGCAACTCCCGTGCCGTGGGCCGCGGGGTCGCTGTACATCTTGCTCACCTCCACGGCGTCCGGGGCCGTGAGGGCGTTCGAGACGTCCGGGTCGGTCGACGCCGACAGGATGAGCATCGTGTACCCGACCAACGCGGTGCCCTGAGGCGCCACCCGCACGATGCGCTCGTCGTCGTCGAGGTAGGTGCGGAACGCCGACTCCGACAGCACGGTCGCCACGAAGTGGTCGATGTCCTCCTGCAGCGTTCCGGGTGGACACGCCAGGGGGAAGGTCCGTCCCGCCAGATCGGCGAGGGCCGGCACGTCGGCGTGCGTGGCGCGTCTCGTGGGCTGTGTCGCCACCCGTCAGGCCGATCGAGGGTGGGCGGCGTGGGGGCGGTCCGTCGCCTCCACGGCGTCCACCACGTTCTTCGCCTGTCGCAGAGGCATTCCCGTGCGATCGCGCAGCAGCGACATCGCCTGCGCCGGCTTGCGCGCGTGCACCAGAGCGGCCACGGCGGTGTGCGTCTCGGCGTCGACGGGATGACGGTCGACGGTCTCCGTCCGTGCGGCGGCGGTGCGGTGTCGCAGCGCGAACCAGGTGACGACGACGGCGAGATCGATGACCACGAGAGCCACGACGAACCAACCCCAGGTAGGCATGAGGCAAGTCAATCACCCTGCGCCGGACGCACACGGCGATTCGGGTGATCGGCGGGCGATCGCCGTTGTGTCTTCTCACTCCCGACATCGGAGACGTGTCGTTCACGACACCAGTCGACCGGGTAGGCGGAGGATGACGACGGAACGGACGAACGGCGGCGCAGGGTCACGACGCCGCAGCGTGGCGACGACGAGAGGATCGACATGAGTGAACAGATGACGGTGCAGTACTTCACGGGTCGCGTGGACCGGGTCAAGGCGGCGGTCCAGAAGGCAGTCGACGAGGCCGGCGCGTACGGCAGCGATCAGCTGGTGGCGGATTTCGAGTGGATCCAGTACGCCCACGATCACGTGCACGTGACGACGCGCGACGACGTGGACTACGTCGATGACGAGACGACGACGCGGCACCTCGACGAGCTGTTCGAGCGGTACCGCGTGGGATGAGGCGGAATGCACGAAGCCCCCGTCCGAGGACGGGGGCTTCGTGTGATGGTGCGCGATACTGGGATTGAACCAGTGACCTCTTCCGTGTCAGGGAAGCGCTCTCCCGCTGAGCTAATCGCGCGGGACCCGGTGACGGGTGACGAGGTGGAGACGGGAATCGAACCCGTGTGCACGGCTTTGCAGGCCGTTGCCTCACCACTCGGCCACTCCACCGTGGTGACGAGAACCCCGGCTCGTGAGAACCGGGGACTCGATACCCTCGAGCGGACGACGGGATTCGAACCCGCGACCCCAACCTTGGCAAGGTTGTGCGCTACCAGCTGCGCCACGTCCGCACACTCCTCGGTGGCGTTTCCGCCTCCGTGGTGCGGTTCGAAACATTAGCCCACGTCGGCCGGAAGTCACAAATCCGCTGTTCACACCGTGTTTCCCTACCGTCACTCCTGTCACGACCGCCGCAGGGTCGATCGGCCCGAGTGGTGGCCGGCGCGGGTCGGGGTCCGTGTTGGGAGCACCCTCCGAGACGTGTTAACGTTTCCCCTCGTTCGGACGGCGTGCTCGCACGCGGCCCGGTCCCGTGGCTCAGTGGAAGAGCGTCCCGTTCACACCGGGAAGGTCGCTGGTTCGATCCCAGCCGGGACCACAGAGAAGACGACAGGCCCTCGCTGCAGCGGTGGCCTTTCGCCGTTCCGAGGTCGGTGCTCCTGGGTATGGTGACCTGGTGAGTACCGACAAGGCCCCCGCAGACAGGGTCGCCCCCGCAGAGCGAGCAGCGACTGCCGACCCGTCCGCGGTGACGGACTCCGGATCGCGCCGAGGCGGCACCCGCGGACGCGAGGAGCGCAGCCGGTACCGCGAGTGGCGTGACGGCATCGCCTCCCGCCCGACCGTGGATCGTGCCTACCGCATCGCGGTGGCCGCGGTGGGAACCGTCGTCCTCGCCCTCGGCATCGTCGCCATCCCGTATCCCGGTCCCGGTTGGCTCATCGTGTTCGCCGGTCTCGGCATCCTCGCCTCGGAGTTCGCGTGGGCCAAGACCGTCCTGCACTGGGTGCGGGCCCGGTACGACACGTTCATGGAGTGGTTCGGTCGGCAGAACATCGTCGTCAAGGGACTCGGCGCACTGTTGACCACCGTGGTCGTGCTCGCCACGCTGTGGCTGCTCGGCGCCCTCGAGCTGGTCGCCGGCTGGGTGGGCCTGGACTGGGCGTGGCTGCAGAGCCCACTCTGACCGCCGCGGACGTCGTCACGCGCACCGCGCGGGCGCTGCCGTGGACGGCGAACCTCATGGTGGTCCCGACCGGAGACGGGTGGGACATCCCCGATCCAGCGCTGCTGGACGTCGCACTGGCTCGGTCCGCCGCGCGGTGGCCCGACGTCTCGGACACCACGTGCGCGACGCTGTGGTGGTACGGCTCCAGCTCGACGCTCGCACTGGTCCTCGGCGCTCAGATGCTCGTCACCGGGCACTGCGTCGACCCGTCGGATCCCGATGCGGTGGTGGCGATCGGCGACACCGGGACCGTTGCCGCACTGACGTCGCCCACGGTGTCGACGTCGGCGGACACAGCCATGGCGGACCTGGTCGAGCGCCTGGTCCGGGGGCTCGCACAGCGCGTGCCGGGGCTGTCCGCACCGAGCCTGTGGGCGATCGCCTCGGACTCCGTGGCCAACCGGGTGCTCGACGTGGCCTCCGCACTCGGACGCGTGGCCGACGCCACCGCGGTGGCGCGGCTCCTCACGTCGCAGGCTCGGACGCATCGGTTCCCCGAACCGCGTTTCGTGGACGTGACGGCGGACGCGATCGTCACACCGGCGACCGAGAGTGCGCCGGATGTGCACTCGCGCCGCGTCGTCCGTCGTGGATCGTGCTGTCTGGTCTTCGAGGCCGGGGTCGACATGTGTGTCAGCTGCCCGCGCCGCACCCCCGAGGACAGAGCCCGACGGTGGTCGGCCCTTCTCTGACGCGCCAGGCGCTCGGGCGAGGTGTCTGCCGCGTCCCCGATGCCGATACGCTGTGCACGACACCCGACCCACCCCTGTCGCCGCCGCCCCACCCGGGCGGCACCGACCCACGTCCGTAGGAGCGCAACACCGTGAGCATGCCCGATTCCGCTGTCCTCGCACCTCGCATCAGCGTGGCCGCAGGGACGACCGCCGGAACGGCGCTGCGCGACACCGGCCTTCCCAACAAGGGGCCGGACGCCATCGTGGTGGTCCGGGACGAGGAGGGTCGACTTCGCGACCTGTCGTGGGCGCCCGAGGCGGACACCGAGGTCGAGCCCGTGCGCGCCGACAGCGAGGACGGCCGCAGCGTCATCCGCCACTCGGCCGCGCACGTGCTGGCCCAGGCGGTCCAGGAGATGTTCCCGAACGCGAAGCTGGGCATCGGCCCGCCCATCGAGAACGGCTTCTACTACGACTTCGACGTGGAGAACCCGTTCACGCCGGAGGACCTGACCAAGCTCGAGAAGAAGATGAAGCAGATCATCAAGAGTGGTCAGCGGTTCTCGCGGCGCGTCTACGACTCCCTCGACGCCGCCAAGGCCGAGCTGGCCGACGAGCCGTACAAGCTCGAACTCGTCGACGACAAGGGCTCGGTCGACGATCCCGAGGTCATGGAGGTGGGCGGGGGAGAGCTCACCGCCTACGACAACCTGAACCCGCGGACCGGCGATCGCGAGTGGGGCGATCTGTGCCGCGGACCGCACGTGCCCACCACCAAGTACATCCCGGCGTTCAAGCTCACCCGCAGCTCGGCCGCGTACTGGCGCGGCGATCAGTCGAAGGCCGATCTACAGCGCGTGTACGGCACCGCCTGGGAGTCGCAGGAGGCGCTCGACGCGTACCTCGAGCTCCTCGCGGAGGCCGAGCGTCGCGATCACCGCAAGCTGGGGTCGGAGCTCGACCTGTTCAGCTTCCCCGACGAGTTGGGATCCGGCCTGCCGGTGTTCCATCCGAAGGGCGGCATCGTCCGCAAGGAGCTCGAGGACTACTCGCGCCAGCGCCATGTCGAGCAGGGCTACGAGTTCGTCTACTCACCGCACATCACCAAGAGCACGCTGTACGAGGTCTCCGGTCACCTCGACTGGTACAAGGACGGCATGTTCCCGGCTATGCATCTCGACGCGGAGCTGGCCGAGGACGGCACGGTGCGCAAGCCCGGCCAGGACTACTACCTGAAGCCGATGAACTGCCCGATGCACAACCTGATCTTCGACTCCCGCGGCCGCTCGTACCGCGAACTTCCGTTGCGGCTCTTCGAGTTCGGGTCGGTCTACCGCTACGAGAAGTCGGGCGTCATCCACGGCCTGACCCGTGTGCGCGGTATGACGCAGGACGACGCTCATATCTACTGCACTCGCGAGCAGATGCACGAGGAGCTCACGAACACGCTGAACTTCGTGCTCGGACTCTTGAAGGACTACGGCCTCGACGACTTCTATCTCGAGCTCTCCACCCGTAACCCCGACAAGTCCGTCGGCTCCGACGAGGTGTGGGAGGAAGCGACGGCCACCCTCGCCGAGGTGGCCACCGCGTCCGGGCTGCACCTCGTTCCCGATCCGGGCGGCGCCGCGTTCTACGGACCCAAGATCTCGGTGCAGGCGAAGGACGCGCTCGGCCGGACGTGGCAGATGTCGACCATTCAGCTCGACTTCAACCTGCCCGATCGTTTCGGCCTCGAGTACACCGGCAGCGACGGTGTGAAGACGCGCCCGGTCATGATCCACCGCGCACTGTTCGGTTCCATCGAACGCTTCTTCGGTGTGCTGACCGAGCACTACGCGGGCGCCTTCCCGGCGTGGCTCGCCCCCGTGCAGGTGGTGGGCATCCCCGTCGCCGAGGCGTACGCGGACCACCTCTTCGGTGTGAACGCCGCGCTGCGGAAGGCGGGCATCCGCGCCGAGGTCGACGCCAGTGACGACCGCATGCAGAAGAAGATCCGCAACCACACCACGCAGAAGGTGCCGTTCATGCTGCTGGCCGGGCAGAACGACGCGGATGCCGGTGCGGTGAGCTTCCGTTTCCGCGACGGCACCCAGATCAACGGTGTCCCCGTCGACGACGCGGTCGCGGCGGTCGCCTCCTGGGTGGCGCAGCGCCGCAACGAGTCCCCGACGGCGGACACCTTCGACACCATCCCCGGCGGGAGTGACGGAGCATGAGCGAGGACGACGCCACCGCCGACGCGGGAGCCATCGTGGACACCGGGACGGGTGACGAGGACCGCCTTCAGCGGCTCTGGTCGCCGCACCGGATGTCCTACATCGCGACGGCTCCGAAGGTCGACGACAAGATGGCGTCGGAGCCGTTCACCCAGATCCCCACGCTGGAGGACGAGGACGGGCTCATCGTCGCGCGCGGAGAGCACGTGTACGCGGTGCTGAATCTCTACCCGTACAACCCGGGTCACCTGATGGTGGTGCCGTACCGCAAGGTGGCCGACCTCGAGGACCTCACGGACGAGGAGAGTGTGGAGCTGATGCGATTCACGCAGCACGCGATCCGCACGATGAAGCGTGTCTCACGCCCGCACGGGTTCAACGTCGGGCTCAATCTCGGTGCGCCCGCGGGCGGTTCGCTCGCCGAGCACCTGCACCAGCACGTCGTCCCGCGATGGGGCGGTGACGCCAACTTCATCACCGTCATCGGCGGTGCGAAGGTCATGCCGCAACTCCTCCGAGACACTCGCGCGTTGCTCGCCGCCGCGTGGAAGGACTGACTCCGTCGTGCTGAGCATCTTCGGTAGGGCATCGGCGTCCAAGGTCACCGCGCCACTGGGCCGCGCCCTCAACAGCACGGGTCTCACGCCGGACTCCGTCACCATCATCGGCACCGTCGCGAGCGTCGTCGCCGCGATCACGCTGTTCCCCACGGACCATCTGTTCATCGGCACGCTGGTCATCTGGCTGTTCGTCATGTTCGACATGCTCGACGGTGCGATGGCACGTGCCCGGGGCGGCGGCAGCAAGTACGGCGCCGTGCTCGATGCGACGTGCGACCGCGTGGCCGACGGCGCCATCTTCGCCGGGTTGTCGTGGTGGGCGGTCTTCCACCAGAACGATCGGCCACTCTTCGTCGCGATGCTCGTGTGCCTCGTGACGTCGCAGGTGATCTCCTACGCCAAGGCCCGTGCCGAGGCGAGCGGACTGTCCGCCGACGGTGGGCTCATCGAACGTCCGGACCGCCTGGTGATCGTCCTCGTCGGATCCGGGCTCACCGGCATCGGCCAACTCGCCGATCTCGCCTGGCTGCAATTCGCGCTGCCCGTCGCGACGTACTTCCTGGCCGCCGCGAGCATCGTCACGGTGTTCCAGCGTGTTCTGGCCGTCCGCAACTCCGCCGGCGCCCGCGACATCATCCCGATCCAGCCGAAGGCCAACCGGATCGAGCCGGACAGCACGGCTGGATGAGTCTGTCGGAGCGGCTCGGCGCCGCGGGATACATCGCCGGATGGCGGGTCGTCCGGGCGCTGCCCGACGGCGTCGCGACTCGACTCTTCGACGCCGGCGCCGATCTCGCCGCGCGCCGCAACGGTGGCCCGGAGCAGCTGCGCCGCAACCTCGCCCGCGTGCTGGGCACCACCGCGGACGCGGTACCGGACGACGTCGTGCAGGCGTCGGTGCGCTCCTACGCGCGGTACTGGCGCGAGGCGTTCCGGTTGCCGTCCATGGATCTCGCGGCACAGGCCGCGGCCATCGACGACGCCGTCGTCGGCCAGGAACATCTGGACGCGGCGCTGGCGTCCGGCCGCGGCGCCGTGCTCGCGCTCCCGCACAGCGGGAACTGGGACATGGCGGGCGTCTGGCTCACGCGCACCCGCGGCCAGTTCACGACGGTGGCCGAACGACTGAAGCCGGAGTCGCTCTACCAACGCTTCGTCGCGTACCGCGAGTCCCTCGGGTTCGAGATCTTCCCGCTGAGCGGCGGCGAACGCCCGCCGTTCGAGCAACTCTCCGAGCGCCTGCGAGACGGAAAGGTCGTGTGCCTCCTCGGTGAGCGCGACCTCGCCCGCCACGGGGTGCCCGTCACGTTCTTCGGGGAGCCGACGCGCATGCCGGCCGGACCCGCGCGCCTCGCGATCGACACCGGTGCGGCTCTGCTCCCGGTGCACTGCTGGTTCACCCCCACCGGCTGGGGTTTCTCGGTCGAGCCCCCGATCGACGTCTCCGCCGGCGTCGAGCAGGCCACCCAGTCGCTCGCCGACCACTTCGCCGCCAACATCGCCGCGCATCCGGCCGACTGGCACATGCTGCAGCCGCTGTGGTGGGACGACCTCTCGCAGGGCCGGCGTGACCGCATGACCGGTGAGGCCGACCGGTGAAGATCGGCATCGTCTGCCCGTACTCGTTCGACGTCCCGGGTGGTGTGCAGGCGCACGTCGCGGAACTGGCCGAGGTACTGATCCAGCGCGGTCACCGTGTCAGCGTCCTGGCACCGGCGAGCGACGAGACGGCGCTGCCCGACTTCGTCGTCTCGACGGGCAAGGCCCTGAGCTTCCCGTACAACGGCTCGGTGGCGCGCCTGGCATTCGGTCCGGTGACCTACACCCGCATCCGGGCGTGGATCGAGAAGGGTGAGTTCGAGGTCCTGCACATCCACGAGCCGAACGCACCCAGTCTGTCGATGCTGTCGCTGAAGATCGCGGACGGTCCGATCGTGGCCACGTTCCACGCCTCGACCACGAAGTCGTTGTTGCTGAGCACTTTTCAGGGTGTGCTGCGCCCCTATCACGAGAAGATCGCCGGGCGCATCGCCGTCTCGGAACTGGCGCGACGGTGGCAGGTGGAGGCTCTGGGGTCCGATGCGGTGGAGATCCCCAACGGGGTCCACGTCCCCGCGTTCGCGACGGCGCCCCTGCTGCCCGGGTATCCCCGGCCGGGCCGGACGCTGGTGTTCATCGGCCGCTACGACGAGCCCCGCAAGGGCATGCAGACCCTGCTGGCCGCGCTCCGGCCCATCGCCGCGGTGTTCCCGGACATCGAGGTGCTGGTCGTGGGCCGCGGCGACGAGCAGAAGCTGTGCCGAGAGGCCGGCGATCTGGCGAAGCACTTCCGCTTTCTCGGCCAGACGACGGACGCGGAGAAGGCGTCGGCACTGCGCAGCGCCGACATCTACTGCGCCCCGAACACCGGCGGCGAGAGTTTCGGCATCGTGCTGGTGGAGGCCATGGCCGCGGGCGCGCCCGTGGTCGCGAGCAACCTGGACGCGTTCCGCCGCGTGCTGCGGGACGGCACGGCCGGCGTGTTGTTCCCGGTGGGAGATTCCGAGGCCATGGCGGACGCGGTGATCCGCGTGCTGTCGAACGACGACGAGCGAGCCGAGCTGGTGCGCCAGGCCAGCCGCGCCGCCGTGTCCTACGACTGGCCGGTCGTCGCGGAGCAGATCGTCCGGGTGTACGAAGCGGTCGCGGTGGCCGGTCGCACGGTGAAGGTGATCGACTGATGACGTTCTGGGTGGCCGCCGCTGTCGTGGTCGTGGCACTGCTGGTCCTGTTCCTCGGCCTGTGGGCGTATTCGACGGCGCACCGTCTCGACCGGCTGCACGTGCGCTCGGACCGGTCCTGGCAGTCGCTCGAGGCCGCCCTGGCCCGTCGGTCGGTGGTGACACGTGCGGTCGCCGCCGCCCTGGACGCGCCGGGATCGGTGGAGAGCCGCACCCTGACGACGCTCGCGGATCGCGCGGAACGAGCAGAGCGCGCCGACCGGGAGCGCGCCGAGAACGCGGTGTCCGTCGCGCTGGGCCGTATCGACCTCGCCCGGCTGAACCCGCAGATGATCTCCGAACTCGCCGACGCGGAGGCGCGGGTGCAGATCGCCCGGCGGTTCCACAACGACGCGGTCCGCGACACCGTCGCACTGCGATCGCGGCGACCCGTGCGTCTGCTCCGTCTCGGCGGGACGGCTCCGATGCCCACCTATTTCGAGCTCACCGAGCGCGAGGCGACGCTCGAGGAGGTCGACGGAGCGTCGACCCGGACCTCGGCGCGCGTCGTGCTGCTCGACGGGCGCGGCCGCGTGCTGCTCCTGCGGGGTCACGATCCGTCGGTGCCCGACGTGCACTTCTGGTTCACCATCGGCGGGGGCGTGGAGGTGGGGGAGACGCTGCGCGACGCCGCCGTTCGAGAACTTCGAGAGGAGACCGGCATGGTCGCCTCGGCGGAGGACCTGCGCGGGCCCATGTGGCGTCGGACCGCGACGTTCTCCTTCGACGGCGTCGTGATCCGGTCGGAGGAGCTGTTCTTCGCGCTCCGCGCCGAGGCGTTCGAACCGGTGCGCACAGGTTTCACCGAGCTCGAGCGACGCGTCGTCACCGGACACCGCTGGTGCACTGCGGACGAGATCCGGTCGTTGGCCGCCTCGGGCGACGCAGTCTATCCGCGCGCGATGGCGGAACTGCTCGACGAGGCGGACACGGTGCTGGCTCTGCGGACCGATCCGGACGTGCGCGCCATTCACTGACCTGGTGTGATGGCGGCCATAGCGGGCCAGTGTGGTCGAAGTGGTTATCGCGACGAGGTCCAGCCGAGCCTAGGCTCGCGGTGCACCCATTCCCGCATGCCTGAGGAGACCACCGTGACCACCACCCTCCCGTCCGAGCAGGACGCCACGCCGTCCACCGGAACCGCCCGCGTCAAGCGCGGCATGGCAGAGATGCTCAAGGGTGGCGTCATCATGGACGTGGTCACCGCCGAGCAGGCGAAGATCGCCGAGCAGTCCGGCGCCGTCGCCGTCATGGCCCTCGAGCGGGTGCCCGCGGACATCCGCGCACAGGGCGGCGTCTCGCGGATGAGTGATCCCGACATGATCGACAGCATCATCTCCTCGGTCAGCATCCCCGTCATGGCGAAGGCGCGCATCGGCCACTTCGTCGAGGCTCAGATCCTGCAGAGCCTCGGCGTCGACTACGTCGACGAGTCCGAGGTGTTGACCCCCGCCGACTACGCGAACCACATCGACAAGTGGAAGTTCACGGTCCCCTTCGTCTGCGGTGCGACCAACCTCGGCGAGGCGCTGCGCCGGATCACCGAGGGCGCGGCCATGATCCGCTCGAAGGGCGAGGCCGGCACCGGCGACGTGTCCAACGCGACCACGCACATGCGCACCCTGCGTGACCAGATCCGCCACCTGACGTCGCTACCCGAGGACGAGTTGTACGTCGCCGCCAAGGAGCTGCAGGCTCCCTACGATCTGGTCGTCGAGGTCGCCCGCAACGGCAAGCTCCCCGTCACTCTGTTCACCGCCGGCGGCATCGCCACTCCGGCGGACGCCGCGATGATGATGCAGCTCGGCGCCGAGGGTGTCTTCGTCGGCTCCGGCATCTTCAAGTCCGGCAACCCCGAACAGCGTGCGGCCGCCATCGTCAAGGCGACCACCTTCTTCGACGACCCGGACGTGCTGGCCAAGGTCTCCCGCGGCCTGGGCGAGGCCATGGTCGGCATCAACGTCGACGAGATCCCGCAGCCGCACCGCCTCGCCGAGCGCGGCTGGTGATCTGACGCCACCTCCGGTCTGCGGGGGTGGTCAGCGCTCGACGAGCAGGGCCGGGCGGTCGGGGTGGTCCATCCGCACCTCGACGTCCGCCCGTTCGCCGTGCTCCGCGTGCGCCGTCAGGGCAGGCACCGTCCAGCGCTCGTCCTCCGGGGTGAGGCGCGACGCGGTGCGCTCGGTGAGCGTCAGCGCCACCGTGACGTCGAGATCGAGGCCACGCCCGAGCAGCATGGGGCCCGCGACGACCACCACCTGATTCTGCGCCGCCGATCGCGGCCGAGCGCGAGCGGAGCGATCGGCCCGCTCGTCCCACAGCGCGGGAAGCCACTGATCGCGCGTGTGCACCGCCGTGACCACCTCGCGCGTCAGTGCGTCGTAGTCGAACCACAGGGTGCGGTAGGAGAGTTCGTCCTCGTGCCCGTACTCGAGTCGCAGCGACGCGGGCCGCACCCAGTCGTGCAGGGAGACGAGATCGGCGGCGCGGCCGTTCGCGCGGAGCCGGGCGACGACGCGCTGCGCGAAGGCCACCGGATCGGCGGCGTCCGCACCGTCCACTGCCACGACACATCGTCCGTCGACGGCGTCGATGCGGTCCACGACGTGGTCCACCACCGCGTCGGGAGTGGTGGGGGAGAAGCGGGGCACGGCCTCGATCCTGCCCGACGCGCCGCCTCCGCCCCCCGCGAGTACGGCCGAAGTGTCGTTCCGGGGCCCGATTCTGCGACACTTCTGCCGTACTCGCGGGGCAGGTCCCGTCTGTCCCGACCGGAAAGGGTGATCATGGCCGGAATCGAAGAGATCCTCGAGCTCGAGCGCATCGAGAACGACATCTATCGCGGGAGTTCCGTCCCGAGTCAGCTGCAGCGCACGTTCGGCGGCCAGGTCGCCGGGCAGTCGTTGGTGTCCGCGGCGAAGACGGTGGATCCAGCGTTCCGCGTGCACTCGCTGCACGGATACTTCCTGCGCCCCGGAAACCCGAACGAGCCCACCGTCTTCACGGTCGACCGCATCCGCGACGGTCGGTCGTTCGCCACGCGTCGGGTCACGGGCATCCAGGACGGCAAGGCGATCTTCACGATGTCGGCGTCGTTCCACGTGGAGGACGAGGGCATCGAGCATCAGGACCGGATGCCGGCAGTGGTGGGTCCGGAGGACCTTCCCGACGTCGCCGAGGACGAGGCGTTGCGGCAGAAGATGTTCTACAAGGAGTGGAACAGGTGGGACGTGCGGCTCGTCCCGCAGGACCGCATCACTCGAAGCTCCAGTCTTGCTGCGCAGCAACAGGTCTGGATCCGTTACCGCGACCCGCTGCCGGACGACCAGGTCTTCCACGTGTGCGCTCTGGCGTACATGTCTGACATGACGCTGCTGGGTTCGGCGAAGGTCCCGCACGAGGACGTCGCCACGCAGACCGCGTCGCTCGATCACGCGTTGTGGTTCCTGCGCCCGTTCCGTGCGGACGAGTGGTTGCTGTACGACCAGACGTCGCCTTCCGCCGGCCTCGGCCGCGCGTTGACCCAGGGGCGGATCTACGACCGTCAGGGTCGGATGGTCGCGGCCGTCACGCAGGAGGGTCTGATGCGCTACGACCGCTCGGCGCAGCACACGCCGGGCCTCGAGACGTCGCGGTGATCGCTCCGACCATCGGAGTGCTCGCTCTGCAGGGTGACGTGCGGGAGCATCTCGAGGCGCTCACCGCCGCCGGTGCGAGCGCGGTGACGGTGCGCCGTCCCGAGGAGCTCGCCGCCGTCGACGGTCTGGTGTTGCCGGGCGGCGAGTCGACCACGATGGGGAAGCTGCTGCGGATCTTCGACCTCCTCGATCCGCTCCGCGAGCGCCTCGCCGCCGGCATGCCCGCCTACGGGTCCTGCGCCGGAATGATCCTGCTGGCCTCGGACATCCTCGACACCACACCGGATGCCGTGCACCTGAACGGCCTCGACATCACGGTGCGACGCAACGCGTTCGGGCGTCAGGTCGACTCCTTCGAGACAGACCTCGACGTCGCCCGGGTGGGCGGCGAGCCGATGCGCGCGGTGTTCATCCGGGCACCGTGGGTCGAGCGGGTCGGCGACGGAGTCGAGGTACTGGCCACCGTCCCGGAGGGTCCCGCGGTGGGCCGCGTCGTCGCCGTACGGCAGGGCGACGTGCTCGCGACGTCGTTCCATCCCGAGGTCACGGGGGACCGCCGGGTCCACGCCCTGTTCGCCGACATGGTGCGGGAGCGAAGAACCCTGTCCACGCCCGCGTAAGCTGGGCACGTTCTCTGCCGGTACGAAAGGGGCTATTGCCGATGAGCGGCCACTCCAAATGGGCGACCACGAAGCACAAGAAGGCTGTCGTCGACGCCCGCCGATCGAAGTCCTTCGCCAAATTGGTGAAGAACATCGAGGTCGCCGCGCGCACGGGTGGTGGTGACCCCGTCGGTAACCCCACGTTGTACGACGCCATCCAGAAGGCGAAGAAGACCTCGGTCCCCAACGACAACATCGAGCGCGCACGCAAGCGCGGCGCCGGTGAAGAAGCGGGCGGAGCCGACTGGCAGACCATCATGTACGAGGGCTACGGGCCCAACGGTGTCGCCGTCCTCATCGAGTGCCTCACCGACAACCGCAACCGCGCGGCAGGCGAGGTCCGTGTCGCGATGACCCGCAACGGCGGCAACATGGCCGACCCGGGTTCCGTGTCGTACCTGTTCTCCCGCAAGGGCGTCGTCACGCTCGAGAAGAACGGTCAGTCCGAGGACGACGTCCTGATGGCTGTGCTCGACGCGGGCGCCGAGGAGGTCAACGACAACGGCGACACCTTCGAGGTGGTCTCCGAGCCGACCGACCTGGTGGCCGTGCGCACCGCGCTGCAGGAGGCGGGCATCGACTACGACTCCGCCGAGGCCAGCTTCCAGCCGTCGGTCAGCGTGCCCGTCGACGTCGACGGAGCGCGCAAGGTGTTCAAGCTGATCGACGCCCTCGAGGACAGCGACGACGTGCAGAACGTGTGGTCGAACGTCGATCTGTCCGACGAGGTGCTCGCGCAGCTCGACGAGGACTGACACCAGCGCGCCGCCCACGCTCGTCACCGGCTCGCCGCTAAGGTATCGAACAACAGTTCTAGGTGTTCGAAGGTCCGGAGCGGCCGAATCCGGTGAGGGAGTGGACGTTGCGTGTCATGGGAGTCGACCCCGGGCTGACCCGGTGTGGACTGAGTCTGGTCGAGTCCGGGGCAGGCAGAGCGGTCACGGCGCTCGATGTCGACGTGGTGCGGACACCGGCCGACATGGAGCTCGCGCAGCGACTCCTCCTGATCGCCGAGTCCGCCGAGTACTGGCTGGACACCCACCGGCCGACGGTGGTGGCCGTCGAGCGGGTGTTCTCCCAGAACAACGTGCGCACCGCGATGGGCACCGCGCAGGCCGGGGGAGTGATCGCCCTCGCCGCCGCCCGGCGCGGCATTCCGGTCGCCTTCCACACTCCGTCCGAGGTCAAGGCCGCGGTGACAGGGAACGGCACCGCGGACAAGGCTCAGGTGACGGCGATGGTGACCCGCATCCTCGGCATGCAGCAGGCTCCTCGCCCCGCCGACGCCGCCGATGCTCTCGCCCTGGCGATCTGTCACTGCTGGCGGGCACCCATGATGGCGCGGATGGCCGCCGCCGAGGCGCAGGCAGCCGCGGCGAAGGCCGCGTACGAGAAGAAACTGAAGCAGCAGCGCGCGGCCGTACGGGCCGCCGCGAGGACGGGAGCGCAGCCGCGATGATCAGCTCGGTACGGGGCGAGGTGCTCGAGATCGCCCTCGACCACGCGGTGGTGGAAGCGGCAGGCATCGGGTATCGCGTCAACGCGACGCCGGCGACCCTGGCCGGTCTCTCTCGCGGAACCGAGGCGCGACTGGTCATCTCGATGATCGTGCGCGAGGACTCCATGACGCTGTACGGCTTCGCGGACGCCACGTCGCGCGATCTCTTCGGTCTGCTCCAGACGGTGTCCGGCGTCGGTCCCCGGCTGGCCATGGCCGTACTGGCGGTGCTCGAACCCGATGCGCTGCGCACCGCGCTGACCGACGGCAACGTCACGGCCCTGATGCGGGTACCGGGTATCGGCAAGCGCGGCGCCGAGCGTCTCGTGGTCGAACTGCGCGACAAGGTGGACGCGGTGGTGTCCGGTCCCGCCGGTGCCGCGGCGCCCGGTCACTCGTCGAGTCCCGTGCGTGATCAGGTGGTCGAGGCACTCCTCGGCCTCGGGTTCCCGGCCAAGCAGGCCGAGCCCGCCGTCGATGCCGTGCTGGCCGACGATCCCGCCATCGGGACGGCACAGGCTCTGCGCTCGGCCCTGGTGAGCCTGGGCAGGTCGCGGTGACGGACCCGGACGGCACGGACGAGTCCCTGGTCACCGCCGAGATGGTGCCGGACGACGGCGATCTCGATGCGAGTCTGCGGCCGAAGTCGCTCGACGACTTCATCGGTCAGCCCCGCGTGCGGGAGCAACTGCAGCTCGTTCTGCAGGGCGCCACGCAACGCGGCGGCACACCGGACCACATACTGCTGTCCGGCCCGCCCGGACTCGGCAAGACCAGCATGGCGATGATCATCGCGGGGGAGCTGAACTCGGCTCTGCGCCTGACGTCCGGGCCGGCTCTCGAACGAGCGGGAGACCTCGCGGCGATGCTGAGCAACCTCGTCGAGGGTGACGTGTTGTTCATCGACGAGATCCATCGCATCGCCCGGCCGGCCGAGGAGATGTTGTACCTGGCGATGGAGGACTTCCGCGTCGACGTGGTCGTCGGCAAGGGGCCGGGCGCCACCTCCATCCCCCTCGATGTCGCACCGTTCACGCTCGTCGGTGCCACCACCCGGTCCGGCGCCCTCACCGGCCCGCTGCGCGACCGCTTCGGCTTCACCGCGCACATGGACTTCTACGACCCCCGTGAACTGCAGCGCATCCTGACGCGGTCTGCGGGAATCCTCGGAGTGCGCATCGAGGCGGATGCTGCCGCGGAGATCGCGGGACGATCGCGCGGCACACCCCGTATCGCCAACCGCCTGTTGCGCCGGGTGCGGGACTACGCCGAGGTGCGTGCCGACGGCCGCGTGACGCTCGAGGTCGCCCGTGCGGCGCTCGAGGTCTACGACGTGGACGAGCTCGGTCTCGATCGCCTCGACCGAGCCGTGCTCGGGGCACTCGTCCGCAGCTTCGGCGGCGGACCCGTGGGTGTCTCGACGCTCGCGGTCGCGGTCGGGGAGGAACCGGCCACCGTGGAAGAGGTGTGCGAGCCCTACCTCGTCCGTGCGGGCATGATCGCGCGGACGCCGCGCGGTCGCGTCGCGACGGCCGCCGCGTGGGAGCGGATGGGTCTCACACCGCCGCCGGATCTCGCGGTCGGCGGCATCTCGGTGCGGACGAACGAACCGCAACGCACGCTCTTCGACGAGACCTGAGTCGCCAGATCCGGACGATCGCGGCGTTTCGGGCGGTCGACACGCCCGATCGTCCGACCGAACGTGGCACACTGAAGGTTCCGAGTCCCAAGATCTAAGGATTGACGTTTCTGATGGAACTGCTGTTTCCGCTTCTCGTTCTCGCCCTGCTCGTGCCCATGTTTCTCGGCATCCGCCGTCAGAAGCGTGAGGTGGCCAAGACGGTCGAGCTGCAGGAAGCGCTGTCCATCGGCGATCGCGTCCTGACCACGTCCGGGCTGCACGGTCTCGTCGACGGACTCACCGAGACCACCGTCGACCTGGAGATCGCTCCCGGCATCATCACCACCTGGTCGCGTGCCGTCGTGCGCGACGTGCTGCCCGACGAGGACGAGCTGGACGAGTCGGGTGCGGAGAACGCCGGTCCGACCAGCGACTTCGAGGACCACAGCGACGCTGGATCGCGCGTCGACAGCCTGGAGAACGGCCTCGGCGGCGCGGACGACGGCCGATCGCAGGCACGGCTCACCAAGGAGTGAGACAAAGCGGATACACCGCCCCCGAGGTCGTCCTCGGGGGCGGTGCGTCGTTGTGGAGAGGGTACGGTCGGTCAGGCTCCGGCCGTCCGTGACGCCCGCCGCCGCCGTGATCCACCCCCGTCCGACCAGCAGCAGGTCCGTCTCCTCCAGCCGGTCCGTCTCACTCAGGAGAAGCACTCACCGTGGCCCCATCCAGCGGATCCTCGTATCCGGTGCGGTATCTCGCCGTGTTCGGCGTCTTCATCGCCCTCGTGTACGTCCTGGTCTTTTTCACCGGTGACAAGTCCCCGACTCCCAAGCTGGGCATCGACCTGCAGGGTGGAACACGCGTCACGCTCACCGCGCGCACGCCCGACGGCAGCGCCCCGAGCCAGGAGAGCCTGCGTCAGGCGCAGCAGATCATCGAGACCCGCGTCAACGGTCTCGGTGTCTCCGGCTCCGAGGTGGTCGTCGACGGTCAGAACCTGGTCATCACGGTTCCCGGCGACGACAGCTCGCAGGCACGCACACTCGGTCAGACGGCCCGGCTGTACATCCGCCCGGTGCTGACGTCCCAGGCCCCGACTCCGGCGGGCACTCCCGCTCCCGCGGCGACCGATCCCGCTGCCGACCCCGCGGCTGCCGACCCCGCGGCTGCCGACCCCGCGGCAGCCGACCCCGCGGCTGCCGACCCTGCGGCCACCACGGCTCCGGCGACACCGGCGCCGCAGAACCGCCCCTTCCCGGCGCAGGACCCCACGGACACCCCCGCTCCGTCCGACACATCTGCCCCGTCGGAGACATCTGCTCCGTCCGAGACACCCGCGCCGTCGGACACCTCCGCCTCCGAGCCCGGTGCCGCCCCGCCCGCGTCGTCGGCGGACGAGACCGCAGATGCCATCGCCGAGGCGAAGGCGCAGCGACAGAGCACCGACCCGACCGTGCAGCAACGAGCCATGGCCACGATCGACTGCTCCGCTCCCGACCCCCTGCAGGGCAACGACGATCCGGCCCTTCCGCTCGTCGCCTGCTCCACGGACGGCACCGCCGTCTACGTGCTCGAGCCGTCGATCATCGACGGACAGCAGATCGCCGATGCCAGCTCGCAGTTCGACACCCAGCAGTCCCGCAACGTCGTCTCCCTGAGCTTCACCACCGAGGGTAGCGACACCTGGGCTCAGTTCACGTCGGCGAACATCGGCAAGCAGGCCGCGTTCACGCTCGACTCCAAGGTCGTCAGCGCACCGGTCATCCAGGGCGCGACCCCCGCGGGCAGCGCCACACAGATCACCGGCAATTTCACCGCCGACAGTGCCCGCGAGCTCGCCAACACGCTGAAGTACGGATCGCTGCCGTTGTCGTTCGCCGCCTCCGAGGCGGAGACCGTGTCGGCGACGCTGGGACTCGCGTCGCTCGAGGCAGGCCTCATCGCCGGCGCCATCGGCCTCGTGTTCGTCCTGATCTACTGCCTCCTCTACTACCGCATGCTCGGCATCCTCACGGCGCTGTCGCTGGTGCTGTCGCTGGTCGCCATCTACGGCATCCTCGTACTGCTCGGTCGATGGATCTCCTTCACGCTCGATCTCGCCGGGATCGCCGGTCTGATCATCGGTATCGGTATGACGGCGGACTCGTTCGTGGTGTTCTTCGAGCGCATCAAGGACGAGATACGCGAGGGCCGCAGCTTCCGCTCGGCGGTTCCACGTGGTTGGGCCAGGGCGCGGCGCACCATCCTGTCCGGCAACGCGGTGAGCTTCATCGCGGCCGCGGTGCTGTACGTGCTCGCCGTCGGTCAGGTGCGCGGCTTCGCGTTCACGCTCGGCCTGTCGACCCTGCTGGACATCGTCATCGTGATTCTCGTGACGTGGCCACTGGTCAACCTCGCCTCGCGGTCCGAGTTCTGGTCCAAGCCGTCGATCAACGGTCTCGGTGCGGTCCAGGAGATCGCTCGCGCACGCAAACGCGCCGCCGCCAAGACCACCCGCGATGCTGCTACCGCGGCAGCCGGCCCGAGCAAGGAGGCCTGACCCATGGCCGAGACGACCACCACCACCGAGGACACCGTTCCCGACGCGGCCGAGGCGGGACGCGGACTGCTGTCGCGGCTGTACACGGGCACCGGAGCGTTCGACATCATCGGACGCCGTCGCCTCTGGTACGGCGTCACTGCGGCCTTCGTGCTCGTGTCGCTGCTGTCGATCGCCGTCCGCGGCTTCACGCTCGGCATCGACTTCGAGGGCGGCACGCGCGTGCAGTTCCCGGCTCCGCAGGGCGTCGACACCGCGCAGGTCGAGGAGATCTACACCGAGGCCCTCGGTCAGGACGCCGTCGCCGTGCAGACGGTGGGCACCGGGTCCGGCGCCACCGTGCAGATCCGTTCCGAGGCGCTGGACCAGGGTCAGGCGTCCGCGCTGCAGACGGCCCTGTTCGACGCGTTCCAGCCCGCCAACGCGGAGGGCGAGACCACGCGTGACGCCGTCTCCTTCACCGATGTCAGCGAGACCTGGGGTTCCCAGATCACCGACAAGGCGCTGATCGCGCTCGTGGTGTTCCTGGTGATCGTGAGCATCTACATCGCCGTCCGGTACGAGCGGGACATGGCGCTCGCCGGTATCGCGGCCCTGTTCTTCGACATCCTCGTCACCGCGGGTGTCTACTCGCTGGTCGGGTTCGAGGTCACCCCCGCGACCGTCATCGGACTGCTGACCATTCTGGGTTTCTCGCTGTACGACTCCGTGGTGGTGTTCGACAAGGTCGAGGAGAACACCCGCGGCATCCTGCACCTCAACAGGCGAACCTATGCCGAGCAGGCCAACCTCGCGGTGAACCAGACACTGATGCGCTCCATCAACACCACCGTCATCAGCGTGCTCCCCGTCATCGCCCTCATCGTCATCGCGGTCTGGTTGCTGGGTGTGGGAACGCTGAAGGACCTCGCGCTGGTCCAGCTCGTCGGCATCGTCATCGGTGCCTACTCGTCGATCTTCTTCGCGACGCCGTTGGTGGTCACGCTGAAGGAACGGTGGGGTCCGGTCGCCGCGCACACGAAGAAGGTGCTCGCGAAGCGTGAGGGCACCACGCGTCCGCGCGCCGAGAGCGCGGTTCCGGCCGGCGCCACGGCCACCGCGACCGTCACGGCCACGGCCACGGATGCTCCGGCCCGGACCGCACCCACTGCGGCCGCAGCGCCTCGCGCAGGCGCGCGACCGACGGGTAAGCGCGGCAAGCGGAGGAGCTGACATGCGCGCGTCGTCAGGGGTCAGGACAGGCGTAGCAGCGGCGGCTCTCGCAGCGGTCGCGGCCACGACACTCGTGGCGTGCGGCGACGAGGACACCCGCATCCCGTCCATCGGCTATGCCGTCGACAACACCGTCACGACGTACAACGGCGGAACCACCGCCGGATCGGTCTCGGCTGCGCCGCAGGCCTTCTCGCGAGTTCTGCCCGGGTTCGCACTCACCGCTCCGAGCGGCGGCGCCGTGAGCGACACCGACATCGGGACGGCCGTGGAGGTACCCGGCGAGCAGCAGGTGGTCACCTACACGCTCGCCGAGCCCGCGATGTGGTCCGACGGTGTGCCGATGACCTGTGACGACCTCGTGCTGGCGTGGGCGGCACGCAGCGGTCGCACCGCCACGGACGGAGCGCCGCTCTTCGACGCCGCGTCCACCGCCGGCTACACCGACATCGAGCGCATCGACTGCGCTCCCTCGGACAAGGTCGCCACGGTGACGTTCCGCTCGGGACGCGGGTACGTCGAGTGGCAGTCCCTCTTCGGCGCCGGGACGATGATGCCCGCACACGTCGCGGCCCGTATCGCCGGCGTGCCCGACGTGGTGAGCACCCTCGCGGGCGGCGACCAGGACGCACTGCGCCGTGTCGCGGACGTCTGGAACACCGGATGGAACCTCACCCCGGCGGAGGGGGAGGACGTCGGAACCGTCGACCCGGCGGTCTTCGTGTCGTCCGGGCCCTTCCGCATCGAGTCGTACTCGGTCGCGAACGGTCTCGCGCTCGTTCCCAACGAACGGTGGTGGGGTGTTCCCGCCGCCACGGATCGTGTCGTCGTGTGGCCCAAGGGCGCCGACATCGCGGCCAAGGCGGCATCGGGTGACATCGAGGTCGTCGACGCCGACGGCGGCACGGCGACTCCCGACGGCTTCACGTCGACGGCTCAGCCGTCCTTCGGCGTCGAGCAGTTGATCATGGCCACGTCCGGTGTCTTCGTCGATCCGGCCGCACGCCGCGCCTTCGCTGCGTGCGTTCCCCGCGGCGAGCTGTACGCACAGCACGGCCACCCCGAATACGAGGCGGAGACCGGCCGTGGGTCCGGCATCGTCGACAGCCGGACGACCCTCCCGTCGACCCTGCCCTACCGCTCGGTGGCGGCCACCGCGGCGGAGCGGTACCGCACCGCGGACGTCGCCGGGGTGACCGCGGGTCTCGCCGAGGCAGGTCTCACCGACCCCGTCGTCCGCGTGGGCTACCTCGGGCCCGACGAGCGCCGTGCGGCCGTCGTCGCCGCCATCGCGTCGTCCTGCGCACCCCTGGGTATCGAGATCGTGGACGCGTCGTCGCCGACCTTCACGCCGCTCGCTCTGCGCGCCGGGGAGGTCGATGCCGTCCTGGCCTCCACCGCTGGACAGGCGGGTGCGTCCGGCACGTCCTCCGCCGATCCCGGCCGCTTCGCCCTGCGCGGCGGCCAGGGCGTCAACGTCGGCGGCTACGCCAACGGGCGTCTCGACGAGCTGATCGATCGCCTGGCCGTCGATCAGTCCGACGCCACCGTGCTTTCGGCGGCCGTCGAGGCCGAGAACATCCTGTGGACCGACATGCCCACCCTGCCGCTCTACAACGCTCCACGCGTCACCGCGGTGGCGGCCGGAATGCGCGGTGTGGAGACGAACCCGACGGTCGCGGGTGCGGGCTGGAACATGGACAAGTGGATACTCGTCGGATGAGTACACCCGGATCGAGCAGCCCCACCACGAGCGCACCCGGTGGATCGGACGTCGTCGCCCGGTTGACGCGCTGGGCCGACGACTTCCCCACGCCGGGCGTGCGCTTCGCCGACCTCACGCCCGTGTTCGCCGACGCGGAGGGGCTGCGCACCGTGGTGGACTCGCTCGCCGAGGCGGGCCGTGACGCCGACGTCGTGGCCGGTATCGACGCGCGCGGCTTCCTGCTCGGTGCCGGCGTCGCGCTGGCGTTGAACACCGGCGTGATCGCCGTCCGCAAGGCGGGGAAGTTGCCCCCGCCGGTGCACCGGCAGTCGTACGAACTCGAGTACGGCACGGCGGAGCTCGAGATCTCCGCCGAGGGCATCGCGCTCGAGGGGCGCCGCGTACTCGTCGTCGACGACGTGCTCGCTACCGGCGGCACACTGGAGGCCGCCGCCGAACTGTTGACGCGGTGCGGAGCGATCGTGGTGGGTGCCGCCGTCGTTCTCGAGGTGGAAGTTCTGGGCGGCCGCGAGCGTTGGAAGCATGGACCGCTCACGACACTGGGCGTCGTCTGAGCATCCGACCTCGAGAAGATGTGAGGGCGTGCGCTGTGCGCTCCGGTGACGGCGGATAGAGTCGGGTCTCTCGAGCAGCTGAGGAGGTGTCGATCATGACGCGATACATCGGTCGTACCGCCGAGGAGTCCGCAGCAGTGCCGCCTGCCGCGGGGGAGTCCCTGCCGTCCGACGCCGTCCTGCCTGCCGACGCAGCTGCTGAGGAGGCCGATACGGAGCCCGTGCCCTCCGGGGTCGAGCCTGCCGATCCGACCGCGCGGACCGATGCCCTGACACCGGAGCCGGTCGCACCCGCCGCGGAGCCCGTGCCCGATCCCGCACCCTCCTCCGCCACCCCCACTGCGCCGTCGTCCGCGTCCCGACGCGTCCGTGCGCGGCTGGCCCGCCGCATCACCGCGCAGCGCAACACCACGGTCAAGCCCGTGCTCGAGCCGTTGGCCGGCACGCACCGGTCGATGTACCCGAAGGCCGACCTCGGGTTGCTCCAGCGCGCGTACGACGTCGCCGACGAGCGGCATGCCACGCAGATGCGCAAGTCGGGTGACCCGTACATCACGCACCCGCTCGCGGTCGCCAACATCCTGGCCGAACTGGGAATGGACACCACGACGCTCGTCGCGGCGCTGCTGCACGACACGGTCGAGGACACCGGCTACTCGCTGGACCAGCTGCGCACCGAGTTCGGCGACGAGGTCGCCCATCTCGTCGACGGCGTGACGAAGCTCGACAAGGTCGCGCTCGGCACCGCCGCCGAGGGCGAGACCATCCGTAAGATGATCATCGCGATGGCGCGGGATCCGCGGGTGCTGGTCATCAAGGTGGCCGACCGGCTGCACAACATGCGCACGATGCGGTTCCTGCCGCCGGAGAAGCAGGCGCGCAAGGCGAAGGAGACCCTCGAGGTCATCGCGCCGCTCGCGCACCGCCTCGGCATGGCGACAGTCAAGTGGGAGCTCGAGGACCTCGCATTCGCGATCCTGCACCCCAAGAAGTACGACGAGATCGTGCGCCTCGTCGCCGACCGGGCACCCTCACGCGACACCTACCTCGCCAAGGTGCGCGCCGAGATCAACGCGACCCTGTCGGCCTCCCGCATCAGTGCCGTGGTCGAGGGTCGGCCCAAGCACTACTGGTCGATCTACCAGAAGATGATCGTCAAGGGTCGCGACTTCGACGACATCCACGATCTGGTCGGCGTACGCATCCTGTGCGACGAGATCCGGGACTGCTACGCCGCCGTCGGCGTGGTCCACTCGCTGTGGCAGCCGATGGCCGGACGTTTCAAGGACTACATCGCGCAGCCGCGCTACGGGGTCTACCAATCGCTGCACACCACCGTCGTCGGTCCCGAGGGCAAGCCTCTCGAGGTGCAGATCCGCACCCGCGACATGCACCGCACCGCCGAGTTCGGCATCGCCGCGCACTGGCGATACAAAGAGACGAAGGGTCGTCACTCCGGTGACGCCACCGAGCTCGACGACATGGCGTGGATGCGCCAGCTGCTCGACTGGCAGCGGGAGGCCGCGGATCCGGGGGAGTTCCTCGAGTCGCTGCGGTACGACCTCGCGGTCAAGGAGATCTTCGTCTTCACCCCCAAGGGCGACGTGGTGACGCTGCCCGCCGGATCGTGTCCCGTGGACTTCGCCTACGCCGTGCACACCGAGGTGGGACACCGGTGCATCGGTGCCCGCGTCAACGGGCGCCTCGTCGCGTTGGAGCGTCAGCTCGACAACGGCGAGGTGGTCGAGGTCTTCACCTCGAAGGCCCCCACGGCCGGGCCGAGCCGCGACTGGGCCACCTTCGTCGCGTCGCCGCGTGCGAAGACCAAGATCCGCCAGTGGTTCGCCAAGGAACGCCGCGAGGAAGCGCTCGAGGCCGGCAAGGACGCCATCGCCAAGGAGGTGCGGCGCGGGGGACTTCCGTTGCAGCGCTTGATGAACGGCGAGTCCATGTCTGCCATCGCGCACGAGCTGCGGTACGTCGACGTCTCGGCTCTCTACACCGCGGTGGGGGAGAACCACGTCTCGGCGCAACACGTCGTGCAGCGTCTCGTCGCTCACCTCGGCGGTGTCGGCGATGTCGAGGAGGAACTGGCCGAGCGGTCCACCCCGTCGACCATCCCCACCCGTCCGCGCCGCGTCGGTGACGCGGGCGTCATGGTGTCGGGTGCGGACGGCGTCGTCGCCAAGCTGGCGAAGTGCTGCACCCCGGTTCCCGGGGACGACATCATGGGCTTCGTCACCCGCGGTGGCTCGGTGAGCGTGCACCGCACCGATTGCACCAACGCCGGGTCGCTGCAGACGCAGTCGGAGCGGCTGATCGAGGTCGAGTGGGCACCGTCGCCGTCGTCGGTGTTCCTCGTCGCGATCCAGATCGAGGCGCTCGACCGCCACCGTCTGCTCTCCGACGTCACGAAGGCGCTGGCCGACGAGAAGGTCAACATCCTGTCGGCGTCGGTGACCACCTCGGGCGATCGGGTCGCCATCTCGAAGTTCACCTTCGAGATGGGTGATCCCAAGCATCTGGGCCACGTGCTCAACGTGGTGCGCAACGTCGAGGGCGTGTACGACGTGTACCGCCTGACCTCGGCGGCCTAGAGCTCGACACACCCCCGGCGAGTACGTTCGACGTGTCGTGGTCCCGTCCGGAATCACGACACTGTGGGCGTACTCGCGGAAGTGTGCGGGGTGAGCCGTCAGGCCAGGTCGAGCTGAACCGTGTTCAGGGTGGTCGCGAGAGCAGGCGCGCCGTCCTGCGCGCCACCCTCGACACCCGCTGCGGCGATCTTGTCGAGCGTCGCGAGACCGGTCTCGTCGATCGTGCCGAACACCGTGTAGTTCGGGGGCAGCTGCGAATCGCCGAAGACGAGGAAGAACTGGCTGCCGTTGGTGTCGGCGCCGGCATTCGCCATCGCGATGGTTCCGCGGGGGTACAGGACGGGCGACTGCAGCGCGGCCGGATCGTCGGCGTACTGGTCCGTGGGGAACTCGTTGGCGTACTGGTAGCCCGGGCCGCCCGTTCCGGCGCCGGTCGGGTCACCGCACTGCAGGACCTTCAGGCTGTCGGCCGTGGTCAGACGGTGGCAGGGAGTGGCGTCGTAGTAGTTCTGCCCGGCCAGCGAGGCGAAGCTGTTCACGGTGCAGGGCGCCTTCGTGGCGTCGAGCGACAGGCCGATCGGCCCCTGCGAGGTGTCCATGCTGACGCTGACGTTGTCGTCCGTGGTGGGCACGTTCTCGGTCTGCGGAGCGTTCGCCGGCTTCGCGGCCGCGCCGCCGGCAGGGTAGGAGCAGCTCACGGTCTCGGGGAGCGGTTCCGAGCGGCCGGCGGGCAGCATGCCCTCCGGCGTCGCGTTCTCGCTGGTGGGGGAGTCGGAGGCCTCGACGGCGGTGTCGTCGTCGCTGCGTGTCACACCGATGGCGACAGCGACGCCGCCGATGACGACGACCAGTCCGATGACGGCGGCGGCGATGGTCGCCTGCTTGCGTCGTCGCGCCCGAGCGGCGCGGTTCTCGAGCTGGCGTTCGAGCTTGCGCTTGGCAGCGTCACGTCGTTGTTCGTTCGTCGGCACGGTTGGCGTTCCTCTTCTCGCTGGAGCGGGTGAGCAGCAGAAGTGTGCCAGGCTTCCCTGAGAGGCACCTGACCCGGTGGACGGCCGAGGTGCGTGCCCCACGTTCCGAGTCACCCGATCGCACCGCCTACGCTGGGGGCATTCGTCCGATCGCGGATCGCTGCACCGCAAAGCATGAGGAGTCCTTCACTGTGCGTGTCACCGGATTCCCCGCCGGCATGTTCCAGACGAACTGCTACGTCGTCAGTCGGGACGAGGGGACGGACTGCGTCGTCGTCGATCCTGGCCAGGACGCCGCGGCGCCGCTCTACTCTTTTCTGGACGACGCCGGGCTGACGCCCACCGCGGTGCTCCTCACTCACGGCCACCTCGATCACATGTGGGACGCGACGCCGGTGTGCGCGCGCTTCGACATCCCCCTCTACGTGCATCCCGACGATCGGCACATGCTCACCGATCCGGCGTCCGGTATCGGCCCGGTCCTGGCGCCGCTGATCGCGCACTCCACCTTCGAGGAGCCCGCGACGGTGGTGGAACTGCAGCACGGCGACGTTCTCGACGTGGCCGGACTCGATGTCACCGTCGCGCACACGCCCGGCCACACCCGCGGCTCCGTCGTCTTCCGTCTCGACGGGGGCGAGCAGCAGGTGATCTTCTCGGGAGACACGCTGTTCGCGGGATCGATCGGCCGCTCCGATCTGCCCGGCGGCGATCACGAGCAGTTGCTCGCCTCGATCGCCGAGCACCTGCTGTGCCTCGACGACGAGACCGCTGTGCTGCCCGGACACGGCGAGTCCACCACCATCGGCGCGGAACGCGGCAGCAACCCGTTCCTCGTGGGACTCGGTGGTGTGCGATGACCGGCGACGCACCGCGCATCCAGCCGTTCGCTGCCCCCAAGGGCGTTCCGGACTACCTGCCGCCCGACTCCGCGACCTTCGTGGCCGTGCGCGACGGTCTCACCGCCGCCGCTCGCGCCGCGGGTTACGGCCACATCGAGCTCCCCATCTTCGAGGACACGGGGCTGTTCGCGCGCGGCGTGGGTGAGTCCACCGACGTGGTGAGCAAGGAGATGTACACCTTCGCCGACAAGGGTGACCGCAGCGTCACGCTGCGACCCGAGGGCACTGCCGGCGTGATGCGCGCGGTCATCGAGCACAGCCTCGACCGTGGTGCGCTCCCGGTGAAGGTCAGCTACTCCGGCCCGTTCTTCCGCTACGAGCGCCCCCAGGCCGGTCGGTACCGGCAACTGCAGCAGGTCGGCGTCGAGGCCATCGGAGTCGACGATCCAGCCCTCGACGCCGAGGTGATCGCCGTGGCCGACCATGGGTTCCGGAGCGTCGGCCTCACCGGTTTCCGGCTCGAGCTCACCTCGCTGGGTGACGAGACCTGCCGCCCGCAGTACCGGGAGCTGTTGCAGGACTTCCTGTTCGGTCTCGAGCTGGACGAGGACACGCGTCGCCGCGCCGAGATCAATCCGCTCCGCGTCCTGGACGACAAGCGACCGCACGTCCGTGAGATGACGGCCGACGCACCGTTGATGATGGACCATCTGTCGGAGTCGGCACGCGTCCACTTCGACACCGTGCGTGCGCATCTCGACGCGATGGGCGTGCCGTACGTGGTCAATCCGCGCATGGTGCGCGGTCTCGACTACTACACCAAGACCACCTTCGAGTTCGTCCACGACGGTCTCGGCTCGCAGTCCGGCATCGGCGGCGGTGGACGGTACGACGGCCTCATGGCGCAGCTCGGCGGGCAGCCCCTGTCGGGGATCGGTTTCGGTCTCGGCGTGGACCGCACGGTGCTCGCTCTCGCGGCCGAGGGCGTCGCGCCCGCGTCGACGGCCCGGTGCGAGGTGTACGGCGTGCCCATGGGCCCGGAGGCCAAGCTGCGTCTCGCGGTGATCGCCCGGGAACTGCGGGCCGCCGGCGTCCGCGTGGACCTCTCCTACGGCGACCGCGGAATGAAGGGTGCCATGAAGGCTGCCGACCGTTCCGGTGCTCGCCTCGCACTCGTGCTCGGTGATCGCGATCTCGAGGCCGGAGAGATCGGCCTGAAGGACCTCGCCACCGGCGAGCAGTCGTCGATCCCGTTGTCCGAGGCCACCGCTCGCGTGCGTGCCACGCTGTCGCCAGTGGGCTGATCATGGCCGACAGAGGGCTGGTGGCGCTCGATCTGGTGCCACCGGAGCTCATCGTTCCGCGGCTCCGCGTCGCCGGTGCGGTGTTCGCCGTCGTCGGTGCCGTGCTCGGTGTCGTCGCCGGACTGTTGATCTCGCCGTTCGTCGGTGTCGCGCTGGGTGCTGCGCTCGTCGCCACGGCCGGATTCGCCGTCGTGTCGGGCGGCCGCAGACGCGTGTGGATCGATCACGGTGTGGTGAGCCGGCGCGGGTCGTTCCGCGTGCGACGGGTCAACCTCTCGGACGCGACGAAGGTCGAGGTTCTCGTGCGGGTCGCGCGCGTCAGCCAGGTGCTGATCCGTGTCGGCGACTCGTCCGGCGACGTCACGGTCGGCGTGGCGATGTACACGTCCGACGGCGGTCGCGAACTGCAGCCGATCGCGCTGCGCGCGGTGGCGGACGGACTCGCCTCGTCCCCGCTCGCCCCGGCTCTGGCGCTGTCGTCGGTGCTGGTGACCCAGCTGCGCGCGGAGGCACGCGAGGCCGGGCTGTCGGAACGCCCGCTCTATCGGGCGATCGACGTGGTCCGCACGTCCGGGCGCGCCCCGGCGACCGTGCTCACCGATGCCGAGGTCGCGGCCCTCACCGACTGATCGGCCGAGCGGCGTCGAGCAGAGTCGTCGCCGTGTCACGCAGCGGCGTCGTCGACCCCGTCCACCCCAGCACGCGCACCGCGGCGTCGGCGATCGTGTCGGGCGTCGCGAGGGACTGCCGCGTCGATTCCGCATCGGAGCGGGCACTGATCACCGATTCGACGATGCGGAACGGGAGGTGCGTGAGTTCGTCGGAGACCGCCAGCGTGCCGATGTCGACGAGAGCGTCCCGCGACAGCGAGGCGTAGAGCGCCATGAGGTCGGACCGTCGGGTGCGGAACTGTTCGAAGCGTTCGCTGCGCAGTTCGGGGACGAGGTACAGCGCGCCGAGGTTCCACCGCGAGGTCATGAGCTGGTCCGCGTCGAACAACACCAGGGCATGCAGCGTGCTCGGCGCGTCGGCCGCGGCATCGCGCAGCGCCTGCGCGCAGGCGAGGGGTGCATCGACGGTCCCCACCAGGAGCGCGGCGAGCATGTCGTCCTTGGTCGCGAAGTGGTGGTAGAGCGACGCCTGCCGGACCCCGACCGCGTCGGCGATCATGCGGGTCGACGTGCTGGTCACCCCCCGCGTCGTGAACAGCTCTGCCGCCGCGTCGAGGATCTCCTCCCGCGCCGTGGCTCCCGGTCGTTTGCGAGTGGTGAGACGGGGACGCCCGGCACCGGTGGTGGTCATCGATTACGTGACCAGGAACGCGTCGACCACGGACTGGGTGCCCTGACGCGAACCGGAGGTGACGATCACGGCCCTGTTCAGGTAGGCGAGCGTCCGGATCGACGTGGACACCGTGAGGGTGCCGCGGAAGTAGTAGAGCGCGGACTCGACGTCCTCCCCGCGATCGAGGGCCTCGATGACCTCGGCCGATCCGAAGCGGACGGAGTGCAGCGTCAACCGCATCACGGCGCCCGGGTCGTCCGACTCGACGTCGGCCAACAGATCGGTGGAGTACGTGGTCGACCCGTCCGCACGGACGTGGGCGTGCTCGGTACCGACGGCGCGAATCACGGCCTCGACTCCGGGCCCGCTCAGCACACCGCCCACGACGGGTGCCACGGACTCCGCGCCGACGGGAGTATCGCCGAGCTGCACCGGATCCGCGGTGCGCAGCACGATGCGCAGCAGCGGCTCGAGCGTGGGAGCGGTCGGTTCGATCGACGCGGACGGGTCCGTGGGTTCGGTCACGCGCTCGACCGTATCCGATCCACCTACTGTCTTCCCCGCCTAGTTTCCGGCCGGCCTCCGGCCTCCACGCTCCGACCCACGCTCCGACGCCCGGCGCCACGCGCTGAACGACCGCACCGACGATCGGGTCGGACGCACCAACCACGGCCACGGGTGCACCTCCACCGGATCGAGGGCGGCCGCGATGCGTGCCCACCCCGGTACCGGGGCATGGGTCGCGGCGAGGCGCCGTCCGGCGAGCTCCTCGGAGACCCGTCCGCGCCGTACCTCCAGAGGCCGGACGGCGGCGAGCTCGCCGAGCGTCTCGGCGAGGAAGACCAGCCGCTTGCCGGACAACCGCAACCGACGGAGCAGCGGCTCGTCGAACACGAACACCGCGGGACGGGCGTCGTCGGCCGCGAGGGCCGGATCCGCGCTGCCGAGCGACTCCGCCGTCAGCCACACCTCGTCGCCGCCCTCGCCCACGGTCTCCGCGGGGCCGGCCGGGGTGTCGCCGGTAGCCAGGCTCGGTCCGTCGACCGACGGGCCGAGCGCGGCCGTCGGCCAGTCCTGAATGGGACACGCGGACGACAGCGCGCACGATCGGCACAGGCTGGGTGCGCGTTTCTCCACCTGCCAGCGACTGAACCCGTAGACCTTGCCGCTGCCCGTACCGACCGTCCACTGCCAGCCGAGTCGGTTGGCCGCCCTCGAGCCGTCGAGGAGATGGGTGAACATCTCGTCCTCACCGTCCCGCCACGTCGCGCCGGCCCGCACGGCCCACTGCGACGCCAGCCACATGCGCGTCTGGTTCACCAGCCACCCGTCCTCGTGCAGCTCGTCGACGACGGACTCCATGCAGCGCATCCGGGCCGGCCACGGATCGTCGGACCAGGTGTCGTGCGCCGAGACGGTCGGACGGGGCTGCTCGCGCGTGAGTGACGCCCCCAGGTGCGAGCCCACCCGTGCGTACAGGTGGCGGGCGTACTCCTGCCACAGCAACTCGTCGCGGTAGCGCGACCGGTCGCGGGTCGGCGCGTCCGCCACCGCATCCCACACCTCGCTCAGCGTGAGCAGGCCGTGCCGGATGTACGGCGACATGCGACTCGCCCCGCGCCGCGACGGCGGTTCCACCGTGCTGCGGGACCGGGCGTAGCCCGTGATGTCCAGGCTCGCGAGAGCGGCGTCGGCCGCCGACTGTCCGCCGCGCAGACCGCCCGCCCGGATCTCCTCGGGCTGTTCGAGGGTGAGGTCACCGAGGTGCTCGGCGACCCAGGCGACGACGTCGTCGGACCGGGCGCCGTCCGCAGGTGACGGGGGAGACGGGAGGAGGGCCATGTCCACCGACACTACCGAAGAGTTGACACCTCGATAGAACGGATGTTCGACTGTCTGCGATTCGTCGATCGATCGTGTGTTCGAGGCATCGGCGTGCCGGAGAACAGGGTCGCCGGAGAACAGGAGGGGTCATGCGGTGGGACGGTCAGACACTCGACGCTCCCGACGGGGCGCTTCCCGGCCTCGAGCGCACCGGGCTGGTGCGTGCCGGTCTGGTCCGCACCGTCCGCACGCCCGAGTTCGAGGGCGTCACCTTCCACGAGGTGCTCTGCAAGAGCGCCCTCAACCGGGTGCCCGAGGAGTCGGCACTACCGTTCCGCTGGACCATCAACCCCGCGCGCGGGTGCTCGCACGCGTGCCGCTACTGCTTCGCCCGGCCGACCCACGAGTACCTCGACCTCGATGCCGGCCGCGACTTCGACTCGCAGATCGTGGTCAAGACCAACATCGTCTCGGTGCTGCGCAAGGAACTGGCCCGCGCCTCGTGGAAACGTGACCCGGTCGCCCTGGGCACCAACACCGACCCGTACCAGCGCGCGGAGGGTCGCTACGAGCTCATGCCGGGCATCATCCGGGCGCTCACCGAGTCCGGCACCTCGTTCTCGATTCTGACCAAGGGCACGCTGCTGCGGCGGGATCTGCCGCTGCTGACCCTCGCCGCCCAGCAGGTGAACGTGCAGGTGAGTGTCAGTCTCGCCTTTCACGACGAGGATCTGCAGAAGTCGCTGGAGCCGGGGGCGCCGTCACCGCGCGCTCGCCTCGACATGATCCGCGCCATCACCGATGCGGGTCTGTCGTGCCACGTGCTCATCGCGCCCGTCATCCCGTTCCTGACCGACAGCCCCAAACACCTCGGCGCCCTGATGGCGGCCCTCGAGGAAGCCGGCGCGACCGGTGTGACCGCGCTGCCGATGCACCTGCGGTCCAGCACCAAGGAGTGGTTCATGAGCTGGCTCGCCGAGCATCATCCGGCTCTCGTGCGCCGCTATCGGGTGCTGTACGGCCGCGGGGCGTACGTCAGCCCGGAGTACAAGGAGTGGCTCCGCGACAAAGTGGAACCGTTGCGAGAGAAGCACTCTCTGACGGGACTCGATCCGGCCGGTGCGCGGCGCGTGGCCAGGGCGGCCCCCGCGGAGCCCGCTCCGGAACCGGCCATGACGCTGTTCTGAGTCGACCGGTCAGAAGCCGGGGGTGACGCCGATGTGCTCGAGGTAGCGCCGAGCCGAGCGGACCACCGCGCCGTGCGCGTCCTCCTCGACCACCCGGCCCCACCACGCCCCGACGATGCGCTCGAAGGCCACGTTCTCGAGCAGGGCGACCGTCCGGCGGATCGTGTCGGGATGTTCGGGGATCAGGTTGGGGTAGCTGTACATGAACGAGACCCATCGGCGGTCGGACACCACCTGGACGATGTCCCCGGTGCACAGCGCGCCGCGGCCGTCGGTGCCCGGCCAGTGCAGCACCGAACCGCCGGCGAAGTGCACCCGGGTGTTGATCAGTGTCCGGCCCGGCAGTATCTCCAGCGAGTCGCCCGACCAGGTGCGGATGTTGCCGGCGCGGGGCAACCACGCACGGTCGGACTCGTGCACGTAGATCGGCACGTCGCCGAAGGCCTCGCTCCACTCGACCATCGCGCTGTAGTAGTGCGGGTGGGACAGAGCGACGGCCGACACGCCGCCCAGTTCGGTGACACGGGCGATCGCGGCGTCGTCGATCGTGGTGACGCTGTCCCACAGCAGGTTTCCACCGTCGCCGGGGACCAGCAGCGCACGTTGACCGATCGCGAAGGTCGGCTCGGTGCCGATGCCCCACAGGCCCGGGTACTCCTCGCGCACCACGGTCCGATGCGAGGCCGACACCTCGGCGACGGTGGTCCATCGCTGCCCGTCGCGTCCGACGTACTGTCGTTCGTCGGTGCAGATCGGGCACTCGTCCGGATCGACGCGGTCGAACTGCACCCCGCACGTCTCACAGACCGGCAGCTCCGTGCGCGACGACATCAGCGGACGGACGACGGATCGTTCAGGTCCGACGCGTCGTAGGTGTTGCAGGCGGCGACCGCTCCCGTGCGGTAACCGGCGTCGAACCACGCCTGTCGCTGGTCGGACGAGCCGTGCGTCCAGCCCTCCGGGTTCACGCGGCCCGTCGAGGCCTGCTGGATCCGGTCGTCGCCGACGGACGACGCGGCCGACAATGCGTCGGACACGTCCTGGTCGGTGAGCGGATCGAGCAGCGGCTCGGAGCTGCCGGGTGCGGGAACGTCGTCGGCCTTGTTCGCCCACACGCCGGCGTAGCAGTCGGCCTGGAGCTCGGTGCGCACGGCGCCGGACTCGGGCCCGTTCGGGTCGGCCTGCGCCCGGCCGATGTCGCCCAGCTGGTTCTGGATGTGATGGCCGAACTCGTGGGCCACGACGTACTCCTGCGCGAGCGGGCCGCCGCTGGAACCGAACTGGTCGACGAGCACCTGGAAGAAGCCGGTGTCGAAGTAGGCCGTCGAGTCCGCGGGGCAGTAGAACGGGCCGACGTCGGACGTCGCGGCGCCGCACCCCGTGGAGACCTGACCGGAGAAGATGTCGACCTCCGGACGCTCGTACGGCACGCCCGTCTGCGCGGCCAGTTCGGCGTCCCACACCTGATCGAGACTGTTCACGGTGGCCGTGACCCGGCAGTCGACGTTCGCGTTGGCGTCGGCTCCGGTGTCGCAGTTCTCGATGGCACCGCTGCCCGAGTCCTGCGACGTGGCCTCACCGCCGCCGAGCTGCCCGATCACCGACGACGGGTCGCCACCGAGCAGCAGGGTGATCACCACGATGACGATGCCGCCGAGACCGCCGCCGACGGCGATGCCCTTGCCGCGGCCACCGGAGGACCGTCGAACCCGGGAGGAGTCGATCCTGGCGTCGGGGTCGAACGTCATGAGTCACCACTTTCGTCGGCGTGTGCGGATCACAGCTTCGCACGTGGCCGCCGCCGACACAGCGCTGTTTCTCCCGGCGTCGGGGTGGGCTCGGATGGTCCGTAGGATCACCAGCTGTATTCGTCTACTTCTGGAAGGACTCCTGTGCTGCGCACGCACCTCGCCGGTTCGCTTCGAGCCGAGCACGCGGACCGACACGTCACCCTGACCGGTTGGGTCGCTCGACGGCGCGATCACGGCGGAGTCATCTTCATCGACCTGCGTGACGCCTCCGGAGTGGTCCAGGCCGTGTTCCGCGACGGTCCGGCCGCCGAGCAGTCGCACCGCCTGCGCGCGGAGTTCTGCGTGAAGATCACCGGCACGGTCGAGATCCGGCCCGAGGGCAACCAGAACTACGAGATTCCCACCGGCGCCGTGGAAGTGAACGTCACCGAACTCGAGGTGCTCGGCGAGAGTGCCCCGCTGCCCTTCCAGTTGGACGAGACTCCGGGCGAGGAAGCTCGCCTGAAGTACCGCTACCTCGACCTGCGTCGCCCCGGACCGGGCCACGCCATCCGCCTGCGTTCCAAGGTCAACGCGGCGGCGCGGTCGGTGCTCGCGCACCACGAGTTCGTCGAGGTCGAGACCCCCACCCTCACGCGGTCCACCCCCGAGGGCGCACGCGACTTCCTGGTGCCCGCGCGACTGCAGCCCGGCAGCTTCTACGCGCTGCCGCAGAGCCCGCAGCTGTTCAAGCAGCTGCTCATGGTCGGCGGCATCGAGCGGTACTACCAGATCGCCCGCTGTTACCGCGACGAGGACTTCCGCGCCGACCGGCAGCCGGAGTTCACCCAGCTCGACGTCGAGATGAGCTTCGTCACGCAGGACGACGTCATCGTCCTCGCCGAGGAGATCCTCACCTCGCTGTGGAACCTGATCGGCCACGAGATCACCACACCCATCCCGCGCATGACCTACGCGGACGCGATGCGCCGCTTCGGTTCCGACAAGCCCGATCTCCGCTTCGGAGTCGAGCTCGTGGAGTGCACCGAGTACTTCGCCGAGACGCCGTTCCGCGTCTTCCAGGCGCCGTACGTCGGCGCTGTCGTCATGCCCGGCGGTGCGTCGCAGCCGCGTCGTCAGCTGGACGCGTGGCAGGACTGGGCGAAGCAGCGCGGAGCCAAGGGTCTCGCGTACGTCCTGGTCCAGGAGGACGGCACCCTCGGTGGTCCCGTCGCCAAGAACCTGTCCGACGCCGAGCGCGACGGACTCGCCGCCCACGTCGGCGCGAAGCCCGGTGACTGCGTCTTCTTCGCAGCCGGCCCCGCCAAGGCGCAGCGCGCGCTGCTCGGTGCCGCCCGTGGTGAGATCGCCCGCAAGCAGGGCCTCATCGACGAGAACGAGTGGGCCTTCGTCTGGATCGTCGACGCGCCGCTGTTCGAGCCGACGTCCGATGCCACCGCCAGCGGTGACGTGGCGGTGGGCTCCGGATCGTGGACCGCCGTGCACCACGCCTTCACCTCGCCGAAGCCCGAGTCGATGGACACCTTCGACACCGACCCCGGCAACGCCCTGGCCTACGCGTACGACATCGTCTGCAACGGCAACGAGATCGGCGGCGGCTCGATCCGTATCCACCGCAAGGACATCCAGGAGCGCGTCTTCGCGATCATGGGCATCGACGCGGAGCAGGCGCAGGAGAAGTTCGGCTTCCTCCTCGACGCCTTCGCCTTCGGTGCGCCGCCCCACGGTGGTATCGCCTTCGGTTGGGACCGCATCACGGCCCTGCTGGCCGGGGTGGACTCCATCCGTGAGGTCATCGCATTCCCGAAGTCGGGCGGCGGCGTCGATCCGCTGACCGACGCGCCGGCTCCGATCACCCCGGCGCAGCGCAAGGAGTCGGGTATCGACGCCAAGCCGGTTCCTCGTCAGACGCCGGGTGGCGCATCGGGCGAGAAGCCCGCGTCGGGGGGCCCCACGACCTAGGGTCGAGGCGTCGCCGGTCACGCGTCGACGACGCGCGGACGGAGAGTGCATGCAGAACCTCAGGGTGGTCAGTCCGGCGGACCGGACCGACGAGGTGCTGCGGGTGCTCGACGAGACTCCCGGCGTCGCACACGTCGTCGTTCTGCGCGGTGCCGCCGTGCGCCCGGAGGGCGACGTCGTGGACGCCGTCGTCGTGCGGGAGTGCGCGAATAAGGTTCTCGACGGTCTGCGTTCGCTGCGCCTGACCCACGACGGAGCCATCACCATGCAACCCGTGGAGACGGTGCTGTCGGACGCGGCGCGCACCGCGGAACAGGACGCGCCCGGTGACCCGGACGACTCGATCGTCTGGGACGAACTGGTCGGACGTACGCGGGAGGAATCGTCCCTCACCCTGACGTTCGTCGCCTTCCTGACCATCGCGCTGCTGCTGGCGGCCATCGGCGTCGTGACCGACTCGCCGGTCACCATCGTCGGTGCGATGGTGGTGGGACCCGAGTTCGGTCCGCTGGCAGCGCTGTCGGTCGGCCTGGTGCGTCGTCAGCGATCACTGATCCGTCGATCGTTGCTGGCGCTGCTCGTGGGTTTCCCGACCGCGATGGTCATCACGGCGCTGGGGGCGTTCGGGGCCGAGGCCCTCGGATGGATCCGACCGGAGGCGATGGACGACCTGCAGCAGGTCGACTTCATCTACCAGGTGGGTCCGTTCTCTCTCGTCGTGGCTCTGCTCGCCGGCGCCGCCGGCATGCTCGCGCTCGTGTCGGCGAAATCGGCCGCCCTGGTCGGGGTCTTCATCTCCGTGACCACCGTTCCGGCAGCAGGTTTCGCCGTCGTCGCGGCCACGGTGGGGAGCTGGCGCATCGCCGCTCTGTCCGCGGGACAGCTGGGTATCAACCTCCTCGGCATCGTCGTCGCGGCGACCTTCGTGCTCTCCCTGCACCGGCGATCGGCTCGGGCACAGGCGGACAGGTAGATTTCTCGCGGACGTGCGCCGAGCGCGGTGCCGGTCGTCTGCGGAGGGGGAGTTGCGTGCAGCAGGGTGAGGCCACATCTCCCGTGCTCGCGGGGTACCTCGAGGAGATGCGCCCGGACGGCCACGACGATCTCGTGGAGAACCCTGTCGAGGGCGGCCCGCGACTGCGTGATCGGTGGGCGACGCTCGTCGGCACCGAGGACGTGACCGCTTCCGACCTCGCCGCCGCGCAGTTGCGTGTGGGCCGTCTCGTGGACGATTCCGGTATCACCTACAACGACACGGCGGACGCGTCGCCCGAGACACCGTCGTCGACGCAGTCCGGTGCGCGGTGGGAACTCGACGTGGTGCCGACGGTGGTGTCGGCGCCGGACTGGGACCGGCTCGAGGCCGGCATGCTGCAACGCTCGCGCATCCTCGACGCGGTGCTCACCGATCTGTACGGCGAGCGCACCCTGATCCGCCGCGGGCTGCTGCCGCCGGAGATCGTCTTCCGGCATCGCGGCTACCTCCGCGCCGCGCACGGCATCACCATCCCCGGCCCGCATCAGCTGTTCTTCCACGCGGCGGACGTCGCCCGATGCACCGACGGCGAGTTCAGAGTCCTCTCCGACCGCACCCAGGCACCGTCGGGCGCCGGCTACGCCCTGGCGGACCGGTCGATCGTCGCGCGCGCGGTACCGGCTGTCTTCGGCCGGGTGGCGCCTCGTCCCGCGAGCACGTACGTCGGTGCCATGCGCGTGGCCCTCGTCGAGGTGGCGCCGGCCGCCGCCGAGAATCCGCTCGTCGTGGTGCTCAGTCCCGGTGTCTGGTCGGAGACGGCGTTCGATCAGGCGCATCTCGCCTCGGTGCTCGGATTCCCGTTGGTCGAGTCCGCCGATCTGGTCGTCCGCGACGGCGCCCTGTGGATGCGCTCGCTCGGCACCCTGCGCCGCGTCGACGTCGTGGTGCGCCGCGTCGACGACGACTACGTGGATCCGCTCGATCTGCGGTCCGAGTCACGCCTCGGGGTCGTGGGACTGCTCGAGGTCGCGCGGCGCGGAGCCGTCACCGTGGTCAACACGATCGGTAGCGGCGTCCTCGAGAACGCGGCGCTGTTCGGACGGCTGCCGGAGCTCGGCCGGGCGCTGCTCGGTGAGGAGCCCCTGCTCGACTCGGTCCCGGCCTTCTGGGCGGGGGATCCACAAGGCTTGGCGCACATCGTCTCTCGCATCGGTTCGCTCGTGGTGTACGCGATCGGCTCGCACGAGAGCGTCGTCGGTCCCGCGCTGTCCATGCGCGAACGGGACGAGCTGGTGCGGCGGATCGGGGCGGACCCGACGGGGTGGGCGGCGCGGGCGATACCGGACCTGGCGACGTCGCCCGTCGGGCCGGTCGGTCATCGCCGGCACGACGCCGCCGTGCTGCCGAGGCCCGTCGGCATCCGACTGTTCGACGTGGCCGGGCGCCGGGGCTACACCCCGATGACGGGCGGTCTCGCCCAGGTGTTGGTCACGGATCCGCCGTCGGAGCCCATGGCCACGACCGCTGCCAAGGACGTGTGGGTGCTGGCCGAGCGTCGCGGCCGGTCGGATCAGCCGGACGTGTCGAGCGCCGTCGACGCACCGCGTCCGATGGGTGGACGCCGTCCCCGTGTCATCGACTCGGTGAGCACGCCGCGTGTGCTCGACGACCTGTACTGGATGGGTCGCTACGGCGAGCGTGCCGAGGCGACGGCCCGCCTGCTGGTGGCCGCGAACCAGATGGTCCGCGATCATCGCGGCGAGACGCCGTTCGGGAAACAGGCGCGGTCCGATGCGGACGTCGCCCTGGCCGTGGTGCTCGACGCGGTGACCGCGGTGACCGCGACGGCGCCGGGTTTCCGTGCTGCGACCACGCGGGCGGACCTGCTCGCCGAGTTCCGGTCCCTGACGGTGCGGACGCGCCGCACCGGGTCGCTCGCACACGCCGTGGCGGCGTTGCAGACGTGCGCCCGCGCGGTACGGGATCAACTGGGTGAGGACACCTGGGCGGTGTTCAACCGACTCGACACCGCGCTCGCCGAGTGTGCGGCGTCGCCGGCGTCCGACGAGGCGGGACTCTGGTCGACGCAGAGCCGTGTCGTGGGGTCGATGCTCGCCGTCGCCGGTCTGTCGGCCGAGTCGATGGTGCACGATCCGGGCTGGTTTCTCATGGACACGGGCAAGCGGATCGAACGTGCTCTGCAGATCACCGCCCTGCTCGCCGAGACCGTGGGCACCGCACGCCCGCCGGCCGTCGAACAGGCCGTGCTCGGGGCCGTGCTGAACGCCGCCGATTCGTCGGTCACCTACCGGCGCCGCTATCGCGGTGCTCCCGAGGTGGGTGCCGTGGCCGAGCTCGTGCTCTTCGACGGCGGCAACCCGCGCTCGGTCATCCACTCGGTGGAACGAGCCGCGGTGAACCTCGCGTCGCTGCCCGGTTCGACGGGGACCTCCCGCACCGATCGGGCGCTCGAGCGCATCGTCGCGACACTGCGCCGAGTCGACCCGTCCGATCTCGAGGACGTCGACGCCACCGGGACCCGGTCGGAGTTCGACGACGTCGTCAGGTCGGTGCACACCGATCTGCTCGACCTCTCCGACTCGATCACCGCGGCGCACCTGACGCTGCCCGGCGGCACGCAGCCGTTGTGGGGACGCGGCGGCGGACGGGTGTTGTCGTGACCGATCACGAGGGTGCGCGGTGGTACGCCATCACCCACCGCACCGAGTACGTCTATCAGGGCACCGTGTCCTCGTCGTACGGCCGCGGCCACCTCTTCCCGCGCTCGACCTCGGAGCAGCGGTGTCTCGACGCCTCCGTCACCGTGACGCCGACGCCGACCGACCGGTCCACCGGTGTCGACCTCTTCGGGAACGAGGACGTCTACTTCCACGTCACCACCGATCACGACCGGTTGTGCGTGACCGCGCGCGCCCTGGTCGCCGTGGACCCTCCCGACCCCGCTCGCCTCACCACCCGGGCTGCGACGACGGCGTGGGAGAGTGCCCGCCCCACCGGGATCGACGGGGCCCTGGACGTCGACTTCGTGCTCGATCTGGTGCCACCGGAGATCACCGACGAGGTGCACGAGTACGCCGCGCTCTCGCTGACCGAGGGCCGCCCGTTGGTGGAGGCGGTGTTCGACCTCAACCACCGGATCCACACCGACTTCGCCTACCTGTCGGGGTCGACGACCATCTCGACGACCGTCGCCGACGTCCTCGCCGCCCGGACCGGTGTGTGTCAGGACTTCGCGCGGGTCGCCGTCGCGTGCCTGCGCTCGCACGGCCTCGCCGCACGCTACGTCTCCGGATACCTGGCGACGCAGCCGCCGCCGGGCAAGGAACGCATGGTGGGCGTGGACGCCACCCACGCGTGGGCCGCGGTGCGAGTCCCGGACGGCTCGTGGCTGGCCTTCGACCCGACCAACGACCAGTGGGTCGACGAGCGCTACGTGACGGTGGCGTGGGGCCGTGACTACGACGACGTCCCACCGCTGCGCGGCATCATCTACACGGAGTCCGCGGGGAGCCGCATCGCCGTGTCGGTCGACGTCGCGCCGATCGTCCGCGCCGTCTGACCTCGGTCGTTCCCGCTCGGGAGCGCCGCCGTCCTGCTGGCGCCCCGAGCTGTCAGGCGAGTGCGATAGGGTCGAGAAACCGAACAGCGAGCCCGTTTCATCGGCTGCGGAGCGGGGAACCCGATCCTGCTCCTGCAGTACGCACACAGCACCACAGCCGGTCCGCGAAGGGCCGGCGCGAGTACGGAAACGAGGAATGACCTGCCCGTTCACGGACGAGGTGGGTCGGACAATCGATGACGGCAATGTTGGCAGATCCGGTCACCGAAGCAGTGGCAGCAGCACGAGAACTCCTCACCAGACGCACGGGAGCGTCGGTGACCCTGGTCGATCCGGTCGATCTCGGCGGCAGCGGTCGCACCGTGGTCATCCGTGTCCGGGTGGCCGAGAACCCGTTCCAACTGCCGCGCACGCTCGTGATCAAGCAGGTCCGTGAGACGACGACGGAGTCCGTGTCCCGTACGGGGCTCGGCGCCGGCGACCACACGGCGTTCCTGCGCGAAGCGGTCTCATACCAGTTCGCCACCGCCCTCGCGACGCACACCCGTCCGGGCCCGTCCCTCATCGCGTACGACCTGAAGGAACGGCTCCTCGTCCTCAGTGACCTGGGGGATGCCGCGCCGTTCACCAGTCTGATCGCGAACCCCGATCCGTCCGCCGTCACGAACTCGCTCATGGCGCTCGCCCAGGCACTCGGGCGGATGCACGCCGCCACGTTCGGTCGCGAGGAAGACTTCGGGGCGCTCCTCGGGCGCGCCGGCGTCGCCGATTCCCGAGACGGTCTGGCCGATCAGGTCGCGGTGGCCCAGTCGGACGTCCCGGCGATGCTCGCGGCGGATCTCGGCATCGAGGTGCCGCCCGCGGTCGCCGCCGCCGTCGCCCGCGCGGCCAAACTCTTCGGTTCCGGCGGACACCGCGCCTTCAGTCCGTCGGACCTGTGCCCGGACAACATCATCGTCAACGACGAGGGCGTGCGATTCCTGGACTACGAGTGGGGCGGCTTCCGGGACGCCACTCTCGACGTCGCGTACACGCTCCTGTCCTATCCCGGCTGCCTGTGCCGTCTCGATCTCACGCCGGAACGCGCCGAGGCCATGGTCGATGCGTGGCGCGCCGAGGTGGTCGGAATCTGGCCGCACCTCGCCGACGACGACGTGCTGCACGCCAAGTTGTTGGACGCCCAGTTGGTGTGGGCCTGGCTCACGACGCACTGGTTCCTTCCCGACGACGACACCCGCAACGCCGCACTGCGTCGGCACCACCTCTCGGTGCCCCGCGCCGCCGCGCTGACCACGAGGTGGTCCATCCTCTCGGAGTACGCGCGCTTCGTCGGGCACCACGATCTCGCGGACTTCGCGGGCGGTGTCCGGCAGGCACTCGCGGCGCGGTGGCCCGCCGCCGCGTCCTGACCGTCCGATGAGCGCCGACCGTCCGATGAGTGCCGACGACTCCCTCTTCGACGACGACACCGCTGCTCCCGACGGGGACGCGTTCGTCCCGTCCCCGCATACGAGCACACCGGGTGCGCCGCTGGCCGTGCGGATGCGTCCACGGTCGTTGGATGAGGTGGTGGGCCAGGGCCACCTCCTCACCCCGGGTGCCCCGCTGCGCCGCCTGGTGGAGGGATCCGGGGCAGCGTCGGTCATGCTCTACGGCCCACCCGGCACCGGCAAGACCACGCTCGCATCCCTGATCTCGGGTGCCACCGGCCGCAAGTTCGAGGCGTTGTCCGCGCTCTCCGCGGGCGTCAAGGACGTCCGGGCCGTCATCGATCTGGCGCGTCGCCGGCTGCTGAACAACGAGCAGACCGTCCTCTTCATCGACGAGGTGCACCGGTTCTCCAAGACCCAGCAGGACGCCCTGCTCGCCGCCGTCGAGAACCGGATCGTGCTGCTCGTCGCCGCGACGACGGAGAACCCGTCGTTCTCCGTCGTGTCGCCGCTGCTGTCACGGTCCCTGGTGCTGCAGCTCCGATCGCTCACCGACGACGACATCCGCGAGGTGCTCACGCGGGCTTTGGCGGACGAGCGCGGTCTCGGCGGGTCGGTGACGGTGACCGACGAGGCGCTCGGACACCTCGTGCGGCTGGCCGGCGGTGACGCTCGACGGGGTCTGACAGCGCTCGAGGCGGCCGCCGACACGGCGGGTGCGGGCGGCACCGTGGATCTCGAGACCGTGGAGAAGAGTGTCGACCGCGCCGCGGTGCGGTACGACCGGGACGGTGACCAGCACTACGACGTCATCAGCGCGTTCATCAAGTCGATTCGCGGTTCCGACGTCGACGCGGCCATGCACTACCTCGCCCGGATGATCACCGCCGGTGAGGATGCACGCTTCATCGCCCGCAGGCTCGTGGTGCACGCCAGCGAGGACATCGGCATGGCCGACCCCACCGCGTTGCTGGTCGCCACGGCGGCGTCGCAGGCGGTGCAGACGATCGGGATGCCCGAGGCGCGGCTCGCCCTCGCCCAGGCCACCATCCACCTCGCCACCGCACCGAAGTCCGGGGCCGTCACCAGTGCGCTGTCCGCGGCGATGGCCGACATCGCGGCGGGGAAGGCAGGCACCGTGCCGCCGCACCTTCGCGACGGGCACTACACGGGAGCCGCCTCCCTGGGCAACGCGGTGGGCTACAAGTTCCCGCACGACGACCCAGACGGTGTGCTCGCCCAGCAGTACCCGCCCGACGAGCTGGTGGGCACCGACTACTACCGGCCCACCCACCACGGAGCGGAGCGCGACCTCGAGACGCGCGTCGGCAAGCTCCGCAGAATCGTGCGTGCTCTCGCGCGCTAGGGTGTTTCCGTGCAGACTCACGAGATTCGCCGTCGTTTCCTCGACCATTTCGAGAAGCTGGGACACACCCCCGTCCCCAGCGCCTCGCTGGTCCTCGACGACCCGAATCTGCTGTTCATCAATGCCGGCATGGTGCAGTTCGTCCCGTACTTCCTCGGGCAGCGCACCCCGCCGTTCGCGCGAGCCGTGAGTGTCCAGAAGTGTGTGCGCACCGGCGACATCGAGAACGTGGGCGTGACCACCCGCCACAACACGTTCTTCCAGATGGCCGGCAACTTCTCGTTCGGCGACTACTTCAAGCGCGAGGTCATCGGCTTCGCGTGGTCACTGCTCACCTCGTCCGTCGAGGACGGTGGCTACGGCTTCGATCCCGAGAGGATCTGGGCCACAGCGTATCTCGACGACGACGAGGCCATCCGGATCTGGAAGGACGTCGCCGGTCTGCCCGACGAGCGCATCCAGCGCCGAGGCATGGCCGACAACTACTGGTCCATGGGCATTCCCGGACCCTGCGGGCCGTGCTCGGAGATCTACTACGACCGCGGACCCGAGTTCGGCAAGGAGGGCGGTCCGGAAGCGGACGAGGACCGCTACATCGAGATCTGGAATCTCGTGTTCATGCAGAACGAGCGCGGACAGGGGACGTCGAAGGACGACTTCGAGATCCTGGGACCGTTGCCGCGCAAGAACATCGACACCGGCATGGGTGTCGAGCGCGTGGCGTTCCTGCTGCAGGACGTCGACAACGTCTACGAGACCGATCTGGTCCGCCCCGTCATCACCGAGGCCGAGGCGCTGTCCGGCCGTCGGTACGGGGAGAACCACGACGCAGACGTGCGGTTCCGCGTCATCGCCGATCACGCCCGCACCGCGGTCATGCTCATCGCCGACGGCGTGACGCCGGGCAACGACGGCCGTGGCTACGTGCTGCGGCGTCTGCTGCGCCGCATCGTGCGCAGCGCACGACTCCTCGGCGCCGAGGATCCCTCGATGGCGCGGTTCGTCACGGTCGTCCGCGACACGATGGCCGAGTCGTACCCGGAACTGGTCGAGGACTTCGCGCGTATCGAGTCGGTCGCCGTCGGCGAGGAGAAGGCGTTCCTCGCGACTCTCACGTCCGGATCGCGTCTCTTCGACAACGCTGCTCAGGCCGTGACCGCGTCCGGCGGCACCCGTATCAGTGGAGACGAGGCCTTCGTCCTGCACGACACGTACGGCTTCCCCATCGACCTCACGCTCGAGATGGCGGCCGAGGCGGGCCTGCAGGTGGACGAGGCCGGATTCCGCACGCTCATGGCGGAACAGCGCAACCGCGCGAAGGCCGACGCGCAGTCGCGCAAGCACGCGCACACCGACCTGACGGTGTACAAGGAGTTCGTCGACCGTGGTCCCACCGAGTTCACCGGTTTCGACGAGCTGGACAGCGAGGCAACGGTTCTCGCGATCATCGCCGGTGGCGTGCGGGTGCCCACCGCCGCTGCGGGGGAGAAGGTCGAGGTCATCCTCGACCGCAGCCCGCTGTACGCCGAGTCCGGCGGACAGCTCGCGGACATCGGTACCCTCACGGGCCCGGGTCTGAGTGTCACCGTGGGCGACGTGCAGAAGATCGCGAAGACCGTGTGGGTGCACAAGGTCACTGTCGACGAGGGGCAGCTCACCGAGGGCGACGTCGTCACCGCGCACGTCGATCAGCAGTGGCGCCGCGGCGCCACCCAGGGACACTCCGGCACGCACATGGTGCACGCCGCACTCCGCCAGATCCTGGGCCCGAACGCGGTACAGGCCGGATCGCTGAACAAGCCCGGCTACCTGCGATTCGACTTCACGTACCAGGGTGCGCTGTCGGAGTCGCAGCGCGAGGACATCGAGTCCGTCACCAACGACGCGGTCGCATCCGACTTCGCGGTCAACACCTTCGTCACCGATCTCGACGACGCCAAGGCCATGGGAGCGATGGCGCTGTTCGGCGAGAACTACGGCGACGAGGTCCGAGTCGTGGAGATCGGCGGACCGTTCTCGATGGAACTGTGCGGCGGCACCCACGTCCAGCACTCGTCGCAGATCGGCCCGGTGACGCTCCTCGGCGAGTCGTCGGTCGGGTCGGGCGTGCGACGCGTCGAGGCCTTCGTCGGCCTCGACTCGTACAAGTACCTCGCCAAGGAGCGCGCGCTGCTCGCCGGTGTCGCCTCGTCCCTCAAGGTGCCCACCGACGAGGTGCCCGCGCGGATCGAGAACCTCGTCGAACGGCTCCGCGTCGCCGAGAAGGAGCTCGAGGCCACTCGCGCCGCCGCGGTGCTCTCGTCCGCCGGGTCCTACGTCGACACGGCGCGCCGGGTCGGATCGCTGCTCGTCGTCGCGGAGCCCGCGCCGGTCGGCGTCGGTGCCGCCGATCTGCGCACCCTCGTCGGCGACGTTCGCGGCCGGTTCGGAACGCAGCCCGCGGTGGTGGCTCTGTTCGGTGACGTCGACGGCAAGGTGCCGTTCGTCGTGTCGACGACCAAGGCAGCGCAGGAACTCGGCGTGAAGGCCGGCGAACTCGTGGGAGCGTTCGGTCCGAGCATCGGTGGCCGAGGCGGCGGCAAGGCCGACACCGCTCAGGGTGCCGGATCCGACGCGACCGGCATTCCCGCGGCGATCGACGCCCTGCTCGCTCGCGTCACCGAGATCGCCGGGAACTCCTGACGGTGGCCGCCGGCAGCTCCGCGCCCGACCGGCCGGGCGCCGACGACCCGGGGCGGGGGCGGCGACTCGCGATCGACGTCGGGAGCGTGCGCGTCGGAGTGGCGTCCTCCGATCCCGACGGCACCCTCGCCACACCCGTCGAAACGGTCCCGCGCGCGGCGAAGACACACACCGACTCGGCCGACGTCCAGCGAATCGTCGCGCTCGCCGGGGAGTACGAGGCCGTCGAGATCATCGTCGGTCTGCCGCGCACGCTGCGCGGCGAGCGCGGGACGGCCGCCACGCTGGCTGTCCGTTTCGCCCGAGTTCTGCACCGTGCGCTGCCCGGTGTGCCGGTGCGGCTGTCCGACGAGCGCTTGACTACGGTGAGTGCCGCGCGTGGTCTTCGAGACAGCGGCGTCCGCGCGAGAGACCAACGGTCGATGATCGACCAGGCGGCGGCGGTCGCCATCCTGCAAGGGTGGCTCGACGAGCGCCGCAGTGTTCTGGAGCGAGCGGTTCGCGCACAGGCGAACGAGGAGGGGGCAACGGTGCCCGAGAATCACGGTCCGGAGCAGGACACAGCGGGGTCGAACACACCGGGGACGACCCCGTGACGGACGACGGTCGTGGACAGCGGCCCGGCCGGCGCGACGAGTGGGACACCGACGAGCTGAACCTTCCCGTCGACGACCTACGCCGTCAGCCGCTCGCCGACGACCGCCGCGCGCCACGTCGATCCGAGCGCGGTGCATCGGCCGATGACGGCCGCGCCCGCCCCGCCCGAGTGGCGTCGGGTCCCGGTGACCGCCCGAGCCGCGCGAGCCGTGCGGACACCCGACGCGACCGCGCCGCGGTCGGTCGCAAACGTCGCTCGCGCATCATCGGCGGTCTCGGTGTGCTGGTCCTGGTCGGCCTCGTGGCCGTCGGAGGTGTGTGGGGAGTGTCGAAGTTCACCGGCGGCGGCGCCGCGGTCGCGGAGGACTACCCCGGTCCCGGCGGCGACGCCGTGGTGGTTCAGGTCGCCTCCGGCGACACCGCGCAGGAGATCGCGACCGAGATGGCGGACAAGGACGTCACCGCCAGCTCGGCGGCCTTCTACGAGGCTGCGGTCCAGAACACCGCGATGACCTCCGTGCAGCCCGGCTTCTATCGGATGCGCTCACAGATGGCGGCGTCCGACGCCGTCTCCGCGTTGGTGGACCCGGCATCGCGAGTCGGCCAGATCCAGATCGCCGAGGGCCGTCAGCTGCACGACTCGACCGACGTCAACACCGGCGCCGTCCGCAAGGGCATCTACACGCTGATCTCCGAGGCCAGTTGCGCTGTCGGAGAAGGTCTTCCGTGTGTGACGTACGACGATCTCGACCTCGCGGGTGCCGGGGACGACCCGTCCGCACTCGGTGTCGCCGACTGGGCGACCGACGCGGTGCGGCAGGTGCCGGATCGCGATCGTCAGCTCGAGGGGCTCATCGCTGCGGGCACCTTCAACTTCGACCCCAGTGCCGCACCGACGGACATCCTGCGTCAGCTGGTGTCCGAGAGTGCCGCGATCTACGAGGACACCGGTCTGCTCGAGGCGGGCGCCTCCTCGGGACTCGATCCGTACCAGGTGCTGGTGGCGTCGTCCCTCATCGAGCGCGAGGCGTTGCCCCAGGACTTCGCCAAGGTGGCGCGTGTGATCCTCAATCGGCTCGCCATCGGGCAGCGACTGGAGTTCGACTCCACGGTCAACTACTCGCTGGACACCACCGAGGTGGCCACCACCGACGCCGACCGCGCGAACGTCACACCGTGGAACACGTACGCCAAGGAGGGGCTGCCGGCGACACCGATCTGCTCTCCCGGCGTGGCAGCGGTGCAGGCCGCCGAGGCACCGGAGCCCGGTAACTGGCTCTACTTCGTCACCATCAACGCCGCCGGGGAGACGCTCTTCACCGACGACTACCAGGTGCATCTGGACAACATCACGAAGGTCGAGGGCGGGTTCCTCGACAGCGGCCGGTGACCTCCGTCCCGTCCGCCTCGTCGCCGAGGCGTGCGGCCGTTCTCGGGTCCCCGGTGGCGCACTCGCGGTCACCGATCCTGCACGCGGCGGCGTACCGGGAGCTCGGGCTCGCCGGGTGGACCTACGAGCGGGTGGAGTGCCGCGCGGAACAGCTTCCCGAGTTCGTGGACGGCCTCGGACCCGAGTGGGTAGGACTGTCGGTGACGATGCCGGGCAAGTTCGCGGCCCTTGCGTATGCGACCGAACGGACGGAGCGCGCGGTCGCCGTCGGCTCGGCGAACACGCTCGTGCGCACGGACTCGGGCTGGCGTGCCGACTGCACCGATGTCGACGGTGTCACGGGCGCCCTCGGCACGGTCGGTGTCCGTGACCTGCCGGGTGCGTCGGTGGTCGTCGTCGGGGCGGGCGGAACGTCGCGCCCGGCGCTGATCGCGCTGCGCGGTCTGGGAGCGATCGCGGTCACGGTCGTCTCGCGGGACGAGGAACGGGCCGGGGGAGCGCTGGCCTGCGCTCGCGACGCTGGTCTGACCGCCCGGTGGAGCGCGCCGGACGACGCGGCGCTGCCCCGAGCGGTCGCGGACGCGGAAGCCGTGGTGTCCACCGTTCCGCCCGAGGGCGGCGCGGCGATGATCGACGCACTGCGGGGGGCACGCGTGCTGCTGGACGCGATCTACCATCCGTGGCCCACGCCGCTGGCCGCCGCGGTCGAGGAGTCCGGCGGCGTCGTGGTCGGCGGCCTCGAGATGCTGTTGCACCAGGCCTTCGGCCAGGTGGAGCAGTTCACCGGTCAGCCGGCCCCGCGTGCTGCGATGGAGCGAGCCCTGCGGGAGTCCTGACCATCCCCGGGTGCGTCGTCATCCCCGGGTGCTCTCCGTGGCCCGAGTCTTCGGATTCGTCGGTGCCACTGTGACTCCATGACCGTCCTCCTCGGCTCAGCGCTGTGTTGCCTCGCTGTTCTCACCGTCGGTCGGTGGGTGACGCCGACGGTGCCCGATCTGCTCGCCTCCGCCGCTGTCGGCGCCGCGCTCGGCGCGGTCACCGACGAGGTGGCGATCCTCGCGGTCGGGGCGTGGTCGTGTGCCGTCGCTCTCGTCGACCTGAACCGACACCGCCTGCCGAACGACCTGACGCTGCCCGCCGCGGCCGCGGTGCTCGTGGCGGCGGCCCACCAGGGCGGCGGTCAGGTGGCGCTTCTCGGCGGCCTGGCCCTGGCCGCCGTTCATCTGGTCGGGTCGGTGGTGTCATCGGGATCCATGGGTGGCGGTGACGTCAAGCTGTGTCTCGCGCTCGGTGGGCTGGGCGCGACCTCGGGGCCGTCCACGTGGATGGTGGCCGCCGTGCTGGCACCGACGACGACGCTGGTGCTGGCGGCGATGACGGCACGAACCGGGGGAGCGGCGGGGATTCCGCACGGACCCGCTCTGTGCGCGGCGACCCTGGTGGCGTGGGTGAACGCCGGGACGTGAAAAGATCGACCCGTGTTGCGATGGATCACTGCCGGAGAATCTCACGGCCCTGCCCTGGTTTCCATTCTCGAGGGCATGGTGGCCGGAGTCGAGGTGACCTCCGAGGACATCGGAGCTCAGCTCGCCCGACGACGCCTGGGCTACGGCCGCGGCGCCCGCATGAAGTTCGAGGCCGACAAGGTGACCGTCATCGGCGGCGTCCGGCACGGCTCGACGCTCGGCGGCCCCGTCGCCATCGAGATCGGCAACACGGAATGGCCGAAGTGGGAGACCGTCATGGCGGCCGACCCGGTCGATCCCGCCGTGCTCGCCGACCTCGCGCGCAATGCGCCGCTGACGCGTCCGCGCCCCGGCCACGCCGACTACTCGGGCATGCTCAAGTACGGCTTCGACGACGCCCGGCCCGTGCTCGAGCGCGCCAGCGCACGGGAGACCGCCGCCCGCGTCGCGGTCGGCACCGTCGCACGACAGTTCCTGAAGCAGGTCCTGGGCGTCGATGTCCTGTCGCACGTCATCTCCATCGGCGCGTCCGACCCGTACGAGGGCCCGGAGCCGTCGGCGGGAGACATCGAGGCGATCGACGCCAGCCCCGTGCGGGCGTTCGACGCCGTGGCCGAGCAGTCCATGATCACCGAGATCGAAGCGGCCAAGCGTGACGGTGACACCCTCGGCGGCATCGTCGAGGTGGTCGTCCACGGCCTTCCCGTGGGACTCGGCTCGTTCGTCACCGGTGACAGCAAGCTCGACGCACAGCTTGCCGCGGCACTCATGGGCATCCAGGCCATCAAGGGTGTCGAGGTCGGCGACGGGTTCGAGACCGCGCGCCGCCGCGGCAGCGCTGCCCACGACGAGATTCTTCCCGGCCCGGACGGGATCGTCCGCACCACCAACCGCGCCGGCGGCATCGAGGGCGGCATGACCAACGGCGCCCCGCTGCGGGTGCGTGCGGCCATGAAGCCCATCTCCACGGTTCCGCGTGCCCTGGCGACGGTGGACATGTCCACCGGCGAGGGTGCGGTGGCCATTCACCAGCGCAGCGACGTCTGCGCCGTGCCGGCCGCGGGTGTCGTCGCGGAGACCATGGTGGCTCTGGTGCTCGCCCGCGCCACGCTGGAGAAGTTCGGGGGCGACTCCGTCGCCGAGACCGCCGGCAACGTGCGCCGCTACGTGGAGAACGCGCAAGCCCGTCCGCCGCGATGACCGGGCAGGCCGGGGGCCGGTCGCAGAATGCCGGGCAGGCCGGAGGCCGTTCGGAGGAGCCCGGGCAGGCCGGGGTGGGGGGAACCGGGGAAGTCTCCGGTCCGCCGCGGGCGGTGTTGATCGGGCCACCCGGTGCCGGGAAGTCCACCATCGGCCGACGGCTGGCTCGAGCGCTGGGCACCCAGGTGTACGACACGGACGTGGCCATCGAGGAGGACACCGGCCGCAGCATCCCGCAGATCTTCGCCGAGAGTGGTGAGGCGGAGTTCCGGGCCATCGAGGAGCGCATCGTGCTCGACGCGCTGCGCACGTACCCGGGCATCGTGTCTCTGGGCGGTGGGGCGATCCTGTCGCCGCGTACCCGTGCGGCGCTGCGCGGTCACATCGTCGTCTACCTCGAGATCAGTGTCGGCGAGGGGTTGCGGCGTACCGGCGCGTCCAGCGCCAACGCCTCGCGACCGCTGTTGGCAGGCTCGGATCCGCGGGCGAAGTACCGCGAGCTCATGCGTACTCGGCGTCCGCTGTACCGCGAGGTGTCCACCATCCGTGTCCGCACGGACGGCCGTAGCCCCGCTCGCGTCGTCACCGCGGTCCTCGGCCGTCTCGGTGTCGCCCCCGCCGACCGCGTCCCCACGCCGGCCGCACCGCAGCGGGCCTCGCCGCGGCGTCGGATCCGGCGCAAGGGCGGACGTCCGATCCCCACCGATCCGGGACCGTTGCCGCGGCAACCGGCACCACGGACCGGCCGTACCCGACCACCGCAGGACCCACCCCCAGCACAGGAGACGCTCTCGTGACAGAACCTGTTCGTATCGACGTCCGGACTGCTAACCCGTACCCCGTGATCATCGGTCGCGGTCTGCTCACCGACCTGGTGGAGCAGCTCGCGGGCACTCGAACGGTCGCGATCTTCCATCAGCCTCCGCTCGCCGAGACCGCCGAGGCCGTCCGAGCCGCATTGGCGGACAACGGGATCGACGCACATCGCATCGAGATCCCGGACGCCGAGGACGGCAAGGAACTGGCCGTCGCCGGCTTCTGCTGGGAGGTGCTCGGCCGCATCGGTCTGACGCGGAGCGACGCCGTGGTGAGCCTGGGCGGCGGCGCGGCCACCGATCTGGCCGGCTTCGTCGCGGCCACCTGGATGCGCGGTGTCCGCATCGTGCACGTGCCCACCACGTTGCTCGCCATGGTCGACGCAGCCGTGGGAGGCAAGACCGGCATCAACACCGACGCCGGGAAGAACCTCGTCGGTGCCTTCCACGAGCCCGCGGCCGTTCTCGTGGATCTGGCGACACTCGAGACGGTGCCGCACAACGAGATCGTGGCCGGTCTCGCCGAGGTGATCAAGACGGGTTTCATCGCCGACCCGGTCATCCTCGATCTCATCGAGGCGGATCCCGCTGCCGCGCTGGATCCGACGGGTGACGTGTTGCCGGAGCTGATCCGTCGCTCCATCGAGGTGAAGGCTCGGGTCGTCGCGGCCGACCTCCGGGAGTCCGATCTTCGGGAGATCCTGAACTACGGCCACACCCTGGGGCACGCGATCGAGCGTCGCGAGAAGTACAAGTGGCGGCACGGCGCCGCGGTGTCCGTCGGTCTGGTCTTCGCCGCCGAGCTCGGACGTCTCGCGGGGCGGTTGTCGGACGACGTCGCCGACCGGCACCGCAGCATCCTGCAGGCGGTGGGGCTGCCCGTCAGCTACGACGCGGACGCGTTCGCCCACCTGCTGTCGGGCATGCAGACCGACAAGAAGAACCGCAACGGGTTGCTGCGCTTCGTCGTGCTCGACGGACTGGCCAAGCCGGGGCGCCTCGAGGGCCCGGATCCGGCGCTCCTGGCCGCCGCGTACTCCGCGGTGGCACGTGAGGAGCCGACGACGGGGTCGTCGATCTTCCTCTGACGACGGGGTCGGTCAGGAGGAGCGGTCGCCCTTCGCGAGGTTCGGGCGCTGATCGGAGTCCCGGACCGGCGCGAAGACCTCGGTGTCGGCGTCCGACTGGCCCTGTGCGGGAGCGCCGGAGGTCACGCGATCGCGCTCGGTCGCGTCCTCCTTCTTGCCCGGCCGCAGGTCCTCCTGCTTGTCGTCGCCGCGTCCGGCCAGCCACCGGCCCACCGTGACGGCGATGACCGTGGGGATGAAGACGAGCAGGATCGTGAAGGCAGCGCCGGAGGTGACCTCGAAGAAGAGGGAGTTGCTGCTGACCGCGAGGTTCGCCACCGCCGAGAACACCCAGCAGACGAGCCCGGCGAGCACACCGGCCACGACCGACGCCTTCAGCCACAGCATCGTGTAGTCGGTCCGGTCCTCGCCGTGATCACCGCGGCGATGCGCGTTGATGCCGTCGATCCCGCCCCACACGACCGCCACGAGAATCACCGCGGCCAGCGTGATCATGCGCAGGACGGACCCCTGCGCGGGCCAGGCGGAGACCGCCAGTGCGAGCAGCACTCGTGCCACCACATGAACCAGCGCCATCCCCACACCGCGAACCACCCACCCAGTCATGCTGCACACAGTAATCACCCCGGTCGGGCGCGTGTGCTTCTGCCCACATATCCGGGTGTGGTGTCGCCGGTGTCGGAGCGGTGTCGGAGCGGTGTCGGAGCGGTGTCGCGGCCGTCGGTGACGGCGACGGTAGGTTCGAGAGATGCCGTCCTCCGACCGCGCCGCACGGCGCGACGCCCTCCGAGAACTCGTCCGCGACCGGGAGGCCGACGCGCTCCTGGTGACCGATCTGCTCAATGTCCGCTACCTCACGGGGTTCACCGGTTCGAATGCCGCGCTGCTGCTGAGCGCCCACGACTCCGCTTCCGACGAGTCCGGCACCGTGGTGTGCACGGACGGTCGGTACGTGACCCAGGTGGCCGAGCAGGTGCCCGATCTCGCGGCGGTGATCGACCGGGCGGGTCCCGTACGTCTGCTGCAGGACGCGGGTGGTGCGCGGGGCGGGCAGACCGTCGGATTCGAATCGCACGTCGTGTCCGTCGACGAGCATCAGGCATGGTCCGACGCGGCGTCCGCGCTCTCGCTCCAGCGCATGCCGCGCTTGGTGGAGAAGCTGCGGATGATCAAGGACGAGAGCGAGATCGACGCGCTGCGACGCGCCTGCGGTGTCGCCGACGCCGCGCTGGCCGCGTTGATCGAGCGGGGCGGCATCAGCGCAGGACGGACCGAGAAGCAGGTCGCGATCGATCTGGAGTTCCTCATGCTCGAGCTGGGAGCGCACGCCATCTCGTTCGAGACCATCGTGGCCGCGGGCGCACACTCGGCGGTGCCGCACCACCGGCCCACCGGTGCGGTGCTCGAGCAGGGTGACCTGGTGAAGCTGGACTTCGGCGCGGAGGTGGACGGGTACCACTCCGACATGACGCGGACCTACGTGTTGGGCACCCCCGCGGACTGGCAGCGCGAGCTGTACGCCCTCGTCGAACAGTCCCAGGCCGCCGGACGCGCGGCCGTCCTCCCCGGCGCCGACGTGCAGGCGGTGGACGGAGCGGCTCGCTCGGTCATCGTGGACGCGGGGCACGGGGACAAGTTCCTGCACGGACTCGGCCACGGCGTGGGACTCGAGATCCACGAAGCGCCGGGAATCGGTGCCACCGGCACCGGTACACTGCTCTGCGGTGCTGCGGTGACAGTCGAGCCCGGCGTGTACTTCTCCGGTCGCGGAGGCGTACGGATCGAGGACACGCTCATCGTTCGAGAGAACGAGCCGGAACTGCTGACGCTCACCAGCAAAGAGTTCACCGTTCTGTAGGCGAGGGCCTGCCGACCAGTACTTGTCAGGCCCGGAGGCCGTGCGCGGCGTCCGGGTGCCGAGAGACCGAGACGACAGTCGACGAGGAGACGCGAAGCAAGTGGCTTCCACCAGTGATTTCAAGAACGGACTCGTTCTCAACATCGAGAACCAGTTGTGGTCCATCATCGAGTTCCAGCACGTCAAGCCTGGTAAGGGACCGGCCTTCGTGCGCACCAAGCTCAAGAACGTCACGTCGGGCAAGGTCGTCGACAAGACCTTCAACGCGGGCGTCAAGGTCGAGACCGCGACGGTCGACCGACGCGACATGACGTACCTCTACCACGACGGTTCGGACTACGTCTTCATGGACGGCGACACCTTCGACCAGATCTCCGTCGCCGAGGCGACCATCGGCGAGGTCTCGCGCTTCCTGCTCGAGAACATGAAGGTCCAGGTGGCGATGCACGAGGGTCTGCCGCTGTACGTCGAGTTGCCGGTCACGGTCGAGCTGATCGTCCAGCACACCGATCCGGGTCTGCAGGGCGACCGCTCCACCGGTGGCACCAAGCCGGCGACCCTCGAGACGGGCGCCGAGATCAACGTGCCCCTCTTCATCAACACCGGCGACAAGCTCAAGGTGGATTCTCGCGACGGCAACTACCTCGGGCGCGTGAATTCCTGAGTGAGCGAGCCCTCCAAGAACCCTGCCGCACCGGGCAAGCCGGCGGCGAAGAAGCTCGGAGCACGGCACAAGGCGCGTAAGCGCGCCGTCGACTTCCTCTTCGAGGCCGAGGCTCGGGATCTCGATCCCGTGGTGCTCGCGACCGAGCGCGGCGAGCTGTCGGCTCACGAGGAGACGGTGGCGCCGGTCAATGCGTACACCACGACTCTCGTGACCGGCGTGGCCGAGAACCTCGACCGCGTCGACTCGGTCATCGGGGACCACCTGCACCAGTGGACTCTCGACCGTCTCCCCGCCGTCGACCGCGCGATCCTGCGCGTCGCGGTGTGGGAACTGCTCAACGCGGTCGACGTCCCGCCGGTGGTGGCCGTCGACGAGGCGGTCGAGCTGGCCAAGCAACTCTCCACCGACGACTCGCCGTCCTTCGTCAACGGGGTGCTGGGCCAGATCGTGCTCGTCGCACCCCAGGTGCGCGCTGCCGCTGCGGCGCGTCCGGCGGCGCAGAGTCGGCCCGTGACGGAGAACACCGCCGACGACGCCGTACCACCCGCCTCGAGCTGAGTTCGAGCCCGGCGTGGTTGGTATAGTCACCGCGTCAGACATCCTTTAACGATCCGTCCAGTGAGGCGGAGAAGGAGGTCACCTGTTCTCGTGTCCTCAGACGAGCCCGGTACCCCCGGTTCAGCAGGCCAGTCCCGCGAGCTGTTGTCGTCCGCGGACGTCGGCCGCACCATCGCGCGGATGGCCCACCAGATCATCGAGAAGACCGCGTTCGGCTCGGCCGACGCCGCCCCGTTGGTTCTCGTGGGAATCCCCACTCGCGGTTCCACTCTCGCCACTCGCCTCGCGGCGCGGATCGAGGAGTACTCCGGCCTCCGACCGCCGGTGGGGTCTCTGGACATCACGCTCTACCGCGACGATCTGCGCAGCAAGCCCCATCGTGCGCTCGAGCGCACGTCGATGCCCGACACCGGCGTGGACGGCGCTCTCGTCGTGATCGTGGACGACGTGCTGTTCTCCGGCCGATCGGTGCGCGCCGCGCTCGACGCTCTCCGCGACCTCGGGCGTCCGCGGGCCGTGCAGCTCGCGGTGCTCATCGACCGCGGCCACCGCGAACTCCCGCTCCGCGCGGACTACGTGGGCAAGAACGTGCCGACCGCGCGCACCGAGGACGTCTCGGTCCTGCTGGACGAGCACGACGGTCGTGACGGGGTGGAGCTCTCGTGAGCACCCGGCACCTGCTGTCGACGATGGACCTGAGCCGCGACGACGCGACGGACATCCTGGACGAGGCGGAACGCTTCGAGCAGGCGCTGCTCGGTCGCGACGTGCGCAAGCTGCCCACTCTGCGCGGCAAGACGGTCATGACCGTCTTCTACGAGAACTCGACGCGCACCCGGGTGTCGTTCGAGGTCGCGGGCAAGTGGATGAGCGCGGACGTCATCAACGTCAGCGCGAGCAGCTCGTCCGCGTCGAAGGGCGAGTCGCTGCGCGACACCGCTCTCACACTGCGAGCCGCCGGCGCGGACGCCCTGATCGTGCGGCACCCCGCGTCCGGTGCGGCGCACCGCATCGCTCAGTGGACGGCCCTGCCCGACGGATCGGGTCCGGCCGTGATCAACGCCGGCGACGGCACGCACGAGCATCCCACCCAGGCTCTGCTCGACGCGCTCACGTTGCGCCAGCGTCTCGGCGGAATCGAGGGCCGCCGCATCGCCATCGTCGGTGACGTCCTGCACAGCCGCGTCGCCCGGTCGAATGCGTTCCTGCTGGCCACCCTCGGTGCCGAGGTCGTGGTCGTCGCGCCGCGCACTCTGCTGCCGGTCGGTATCGAGACCTGGCCCGTCACCGTGGCACCGTCGCTCGACTCCGAGCTGCCGGCGCTCGACGCCGTCATGATGCTGCGCGTCCAGGCCGAACGCATGAACGGCGGCTTCTTCCCGTCGGCGCGGGAGTACTCCATCGGATACGGGTTGTCGCAGAAGCGATTCGATCTGCTTCCCGATCACGCGGTGGTGCTGCACCCCGGTCCGATGCTGCGCGGCATGGAGATCGGCTTCTCGGTCGCCGATGCACCCGAGACCGCCGTCCTGCAACAAGTCCAGAATGGAGTGCACGTGCGTATGGCAGTGCTGTTCCGCCTGCTCATCGGGTCTGATCCGACACCGGGACTCGCGCGATGAGCGGGACCGTGGTGCTGCGCTCGGTGCGCCCCTACGGCGAGGGCGATCCTGTGGACGTGGTGGTCTCCGACGGAGTCGTCGAGGCGATCGGCGCGGATGCCACCGTTCCCGAGGGTGCCGAGATCGTGGAGGGTGCCGGCGGCGTTCTGTTGCCCGGCTTCGTCGATCTGCACACCCATGTCCGGGAGCCGGGCCGCGAGGACACCGAGACCATCGAGACCGGTTCCGCCGCAGCTGCTCTCGGCGGATACACGGCCATCTTCGCCATGGCCAACACCTCGCCGGTCGCGGATTCCGTGGTGGTCACCGACCACGTGTGGCGTCGCGGCCAGGAGGTCGGGCTGGTCGACGTCCATCCCGTCGGCGCCGTCACGGTGGGCCTGCAGGGCAAGGCCCTGGCGGAGATGGCCACCATGAACGCCGGTGTCGGCGCGGTCCGGATGTTCTCGGACGACGGTCACTGCGTCGCCGACCCGCTGTTGATGCGCCGCGCCCTCGAGTACTCGGCCGGTCTGGGAGTGCTCATCGCCCAGCACGCCGAGGAGCCGCGGCTCACCGAAGGTGCCGTCGCACACGAGGGTCCGACCGCAGCGCGCCTGGGTCTCACCGGATGGCCCCGGTCCGCGGAGGAGTCCATCGTCGCCCGCGACGCGATCCTGGCGCGGGACGCGCGCAGCCGCGTCCACATCTGCCACGCCTCCACCGCCGGCACCGTCGAGCTCCTCGACTGGGCGAAGAAGCAGGGCATCGCCATCACGGCCGAGGTGACACCGCACCATCTGTTCCTGGACGACTCGCGTCTCGAGACCTACGACGCCGTGAACAAGGTGAACCCGCCGTTGCGGGAGGCCTCCGACGTCCAGGCGCTCCGCGCGGCTCTGGCCTCGGGTGTCGTGGACTGCGTGGCCACCGATCACGCGCCGCACGCCGAGCAGGACAAGTGCTGCGAGTTCTCGCAGGCCCGACCCGGCATGCTCGGCCTCGAGACCGCCCTGTCGGTGATCGTCACGACCATGGTGGAGACCGGTCTGCTCGACTGGCGCGGCGTCGCACGGGTCATGAGCGAGCGCCCGGCCGAGATCGTCGGGCTCACCGACCAGGGTCGGCCCATCGCGGTCGGAGAGCCAGCCAACCTGACGATCGTCGACCCGGACGTCCGGTGGACCGTCATCCCGAAGGATCTGGCCTCGCTGTCCGCCAACACCCCGTACGAGTCGCTCGAGCTGCCCGCGAAGGTCACCGCGACGCTGCTGCGCGGACGGCTCACCAGCCGCGACGGAATCGCGGCAGCGCCATCGGAAGGGATGAACTAGATGGACAGAGTGCTGTTGGTGGTCGGCTTCCTCGTGTTCTGGGTCGCCATGATCGGCCTGATCATCTGGGGCTGGAAGAACCGTCAGAAGCGTCAGGCCGACGCGATCGGAACCCTCCCGGCCGTGCCGGAGCAGCTCGGCGCCGTCGTCACCCCGGCCTGCACCGGTCTGTACGTGGGATCGACGTTGGCCCCGAGCTGGCAGAACCGGATCGCCGTGGGCGACATGGGCCATCGCGCCACCGGAACGCTGACGCGCTACGAGACGGGCATCCTGCTCGAGCGCACGGGCGAGTCCGACATCTGGATGCCCGCCGACTCGCTCCGCGCCGTGCGAACCGAGCGTGGCCTCGCCGGCAAGGTCATGACCAGGGACGGCCTGCTGGTCGTCCGCTGGGAACTGCCCACCGGCACCGAGATCGACACCGGCTTCCGAGCCGACGACAAGACGGTCTACCCGCAGTGGGTGGACGACACGAGCAGTGACGAGAAGGAGACCGCGTGAGCACCCAGGACGCCGCGGCACTGGTCCTCGAGGACGGGCGCATCTTCCGTGGCACCGCGTTCGGAGCTCGGGGTTCGACCCTGGGCGAGGCTGTGTTCTGCACCGGCATGACCGGCTACCAGGAGACGCTGACCGATCCGAGCTACCACCGTCAGATCGTGGTGGCCACGGCCCCCCAGATCGGCAACACCGGCTGGAACGGTGAGGACAACGAGTCCGTCGGTCGCACCGGCGACGCCGACGACTCCCGGATGTGGGTCGCCGGGTTCGCTGTGCGCGACCCCAGCCGCCGCAGCTCGAGCTGGCGCTCGACCGGCACCCTGGGCGAGGAGATGGAGCGGCAGGACGTCGTCGGCATCGCCGAGATCGACACCCGCGCGCTGGTGCGCCACCTGCGCACCCGCGGGTCGATGAAGGCGGGCATCTTCTCCGGTGAGGCCCTCACCGACGTCGACGCGCTGATCGAGACCGTGCGCAGTCAGCCGAGCATGGTGGGTGCGGATCTGGCGGGCGAGGTGAGCACGACCGAGGGTTACACGGTCGACCCCGAGGGCGAGCCCCGGTACTCGGTCGTCGCGGTCGACCTCGGTATCAAGTCGAACACGCCGCGCATGTTCGCGCAGCGGGGAATCCGGGTCCACGTGGTCCCGGCGAACGCCGACATCGACCAGGTGCGGGCACTCGGCGCGGACGGCGTGTTCCTGTCCAACGGACCGGGCGACCCGGCCACCGCGGACTCCGTGGTGCGGCTGACCGAGCAGGTGCTCGGCGACGGCACCCCGCTGTTCGGCATCTGCTTCGGCAACCAGATCCTCGGCCGCGCACTCGGCCGCTCCACCTACAAGATGACCTTCGGTCACCGTGGCATGAACATCCCGGTGATCGAACACGGCACGGGCCGCATCTCCATCACGGCCCAGAACCACGGGTTCGCGCTCGAGGGCGAGGCCGGCGAGGAGTTCGACACCCCGTTCGGCCGGGCGATCGTCAGCCACACGTGCGCGAACGACGGCACCGTCGAAGGTGTCCGCCTGCTCGACGACTCGGCGTTCTCGGTGCAGTACCACCCCGAGGCCGCGGCCGGTCCGCACGACGCCGAGTACCTCTTCGACCGTTTCCTGCAGCTCCTCGACAAGAAAGCCGGCCAGTAATGCCACGGCGCACAGACCTCCAGCACATCCTGGTCATCGGATCCGGACCGATCGTCATCGGTCAGGCCTGCGAGTTCGACTACTCCGGAACGCAGGCCTGCCGGGTGCTCCGCGAGGAGGGCCTGCGGGTCAGCCTCGTGAACTCGAACCCGGCGACGATCATGACGGACCCCGAGTTCGCGGACTCCACCTACGTCGAGCCCATCACGGCGGAGTTCGTCGAGAAGGTCATCGCGAAGGAGAAGGCCGAGGGCCATCCGATCGACGCGGTGCTCGCCACCCTCGGCGGCCAGACGGCGCTCAACTGCGCGGTGGCTCTGCACGAGCAGGGGATCCTCGAGAAGTACGACGTCGAGCTCATCGGAGCCGACTTCGAGGCCATCCAGCGCGGTGAGGATCGCCAGAAGTTCAAGGACATCGTCGCGAAGGTCGGCGGCGAGAGCGCCCGGTCGCGGGTCTGCTACACGATGGCCGAGGTGCACGACACCGTCGCCGAACTCGGCCTGCCCGTCGTCATCCGGCCCAGCTTCACCATGGGCGGGCTCGGCTCCGGCATGGCGTACACGACCGAGGATCTCGAGCGTCTCGCCGGCGGCGGACTCGCTGCGTCGCCGTCCGCGAACGTGCTCATCGAGGAGTCCATCCACGGGTGGAAGGAGTACGAGCTCGAGCTGATGCGCGACAACCGCGACAACGTGGTGATCGTGTGCTCCATCGAGAACGTCGACCCGATGGGCGTGCACACGGGCGACTCCATGACGGTCGCTCCGGCGATGACGCTCACGGACCGCGAATACCAGAAGATGCGCGATCTGGGCATCGCCATTCTGCGCGAGGTCGGTGTCGACACCGGCGGATGCAATATCCAGTTCGCGATCGATCCGAAGGACGGTCGTCTGATCGTCATCGAGATGAACCCGCGCGTCTCGCGGTCGAGTGCACTCGCCTCGAAGGCGACGGGGTTCCCGATCGCCAAGATCGCGGCGAAGCTCGCGGTGGGCTACAGCCTCGACGAGATCGTCAACGACATCACGGGCGAGACGCCGGCCTGTTTCGAGCCGACGTTGGACTACGTCGTCGTCAAGGCCCCGCGCTTCGCCTTCGAGAAGTTCCCCGGAGCCGACGCCACTCTGACGACCACGATGAAGTCGGTCGGCGAGGCGATGAGCCTGGGCCGCAACTTCACCGAGGCGCTCGGCAAGGTGCTGCGGTCGCTCGAGACCAAGGCCGCCGGGTTCTGGACCACGTCGGACGAGGTGCTGGCGGGGGAGCGGGCGCACGATCTGCAGGCGGTGCTCGCCGACCTGAAGGTCCCCACCGAGGGACGCATCTACGACGCCGAGTTGGCACTGCGCCTCGGCGGCACCGTCGAGGAGGTCGCCGCCGCGTCCGGTATCGACCCGTGGTTCATCGACGAGATCGCCGGTCTGGTGGAATTGCGGACCCGGCTGCTCGACGCTCCGGTTCTCGACGAGGACCTCCTGCGCCGGGCGAAGCACTCGGGCCTGTCCGATCGGCAGATCGCGGCACTGCGTCCCGAGCTCGCGGGGGAGGACGGGGTGCGCTCGCTGCGCCACCGGCTGGGAGTGCGGCCCGTGTTCAAGACCGTCGACACGTGCGCCGCGGAGTTCGAGGCGAAGACGCCGTACCACTACTCCACCTACGAGCTCGATCCCGGCGCGGAGACCGAGGTGGCCCCGCAGACGACGCTCGGCAAGGTGCTCATCCTGGGCTCCGGTCCCAACCGCATCGGCCAGGGCATCGAGTTCGACTACTCGTGCGTGCACGCGGCCACGACGCTCTCGGCCGCCGGCTACGAGACCGTGATGGTGAACTGCAACCCCGAGACCGTCTCCACCGACTACGACACGGCGGATCGTCTGTACTTCGAGCCGCTCACGTTCGAGGACGTGCTCGAGGTGTATCTGGCGGAGAAGGAGTCGGGCGAGGGTGGACCCGGTGTCGTCGGTGTCCTCTGCCAGCTCGGTGGGCAGACGCCGCTCGGTCTCGCGCAGCGACTGCAGGACGCCGGTGTGCCGATCGTCGGCACGTCGCCCGAGGCGATCGACCTGGCGGAGGACCGCAAGGAGTTCGGTGAGGTGCTCGTCGCCGCCGGTCTCCCCGCGCCGAAGTTCGGCACGGCCACCACGTTCGACGGCGCGAAGCGCATCGCGAGCGAGATCGGCTACCCCGTGCTCGTGCGTCCGTCGTACGTGCTGGGCGGACGCGGCATGGAGATCGTCTACGACGAGGCGTCGCTGGACGACTACATCTCCCGCGCCACCGAGCTCACGCCGGAGCACCCCGTGCTGGTGGACCGGTTCCTCGAGGACGCGATCGAGATCGACGTCGACGCCCTGTGCGACGGCACCGAGGTCTACCTCGGCGGCGTCATGGAACACATCGAGGAGGCCGGCATCCACTCCGGCGACTCCGCGTGCGCGCTGCCCCCGATCACGCTCGGCCGCACCGACATCGACGCGGTCCGCCGATCGACGGAGGCGCTCGCGTTCGGGATCGGGGTCCGCGGGCTGCTCAACGTGCAGTACGCCCTCAAGGACGACGTGCTCTACGTGCTCGAGGCCAACCCTCGTGCGAGCCGCACGGTGCCCTTCGTCTCCAAGGCCACGGCGGTGCCGCTCGCGAAGGCCGCGGCCCGGATCGCTCTGGGCGCGACCATCGCGGAGTTGCGGGCGGACGGCGTGTTGCCGCCCACCGGTGACGGCGGGCACGCTGCCTTCGATGCACCGGTCGCGGTCAAGGAGGCCGTGCTGCCCTTCAACCGGTTCCGCAAGGCGGACGGCAGTGGCGTCGACACCCTCCTGAGCCCCGAGATGAAGTCGACCGGCGAGGTCATGGGAATCGACGCGGACTTCGGTACCGCGTTCGCGAAGAGCCAGACCGCCGCGTACGGCTCGCTGCCGACGACGGGGTCGATCTTCGTGTCCATCGCGAACCGCGACAAGCGGTCGATGGTGTTCCCGGTCAAGCGGCTCGCCGATCTCGGCTTCCGCATCCTCGCGACCGAGGGAACGGCGGAGATGCTGCGCCGCAACGGCATCAGCAGCGACGTGGTGCGCAAGCACTCCGACGTGCTCGAGGACGGTGAGCGGACCATCGTGGACCTGATCCGCGAAGGGGAGGTCGACATGGTGTTCAACACACCGTTCGGCAACTCCGGCCCGCGCGTCGACGGGTACGAGATCCGTAGCGCCGCGGTGGCGCGCAACATCCCGTGCATCACCACCGTGCAGGGTGCCGCGGCCGCGGTGCAGGGGATCGAGGCGAGCATCCGCGGCGACATCGGAGTGCAGTCGCTCCAGGATCTGCACAGCTCGCTCACGACGTACCTGCGAGCGGGCACCGGTCCGACGGCCACGACCGAACCGGTCACCCCTCGGTGACGGGTGGTCCGGAGGCCGGCGTCTGGCGCGGGACGCTGACCGCGGCCGTCCGGTCTCGGGGACGCCTGTGTGTGGGCATCGATCCGCACGCGGCGATCCTCGCGTCGTGGGGCCTCGACGACACCGTGGCGGGCCTCGACCGCTTCGCTGGGCTCTGCGTCGAGGCGTTCGCGTCGGACATCGCGGTGGTCAAGCCGCAGGTGGCGTTCTTCGAGCGTTTCGGGTCCGGGGGACTCGCCGTGCTCGAGCGCACCATCGCCGACCTGCGCTCCGCGGGGGTGCTCGTCGTCGCGGACGCGAAGCGGGGGGACATCGGCTCCACGTCCGAGGCGTACGCCCGGGCGTGGCTGGACCCGTCCTCACCACTCGCCTCGGACGCCGTCACGGTCTCGCCCTACCTCGGGGTGGGTGCGCTGGCGCCGTTCGTCGAGCAGGCGACTGAGCACGGTTGCGGCCTGTTCGTCCTCGCACGCACGTCGAATCCCGAGGGCGCGATGTTGCAACAGGCGGTCACCTCCACTGGTGCGAGCGTCGCGCAGGACGTGGTCGACGAGGCCGCGGCGGTCAATCTGCAGGCGAACGACGACGTCATGGGTCTCGTGGTGGGTGCGACACGCGGACACGGTCTCGATCTGCGGACGTTCTCGGGGCCGATCCTCGCGCCCGGACTCGGCGCCCAGGGTGCCACCGCGCAGGACCTGCCGTCCCTGTTCGAGGGCTCGTCAGAGTTGTTGCTGCCCAACTCTTCCCGCGACGTCTTGCGGCACGGTCCGGACGTGGCCGCTCTGCGGCAGGCGGCGATCGTCGCTCGCGACACCGTCGAGCACGCCCTCGCATAGACCACCATCGAGGCGACACGACGGCGGGGGGCAAGTTCGCAATCGGCGCCCTGCCCGGGTACGGTCGCTATCGCCGCTGGTCAATCCGGTGGCAGTGACTGGATGTACCAGAACGGACGGCTCGCGCACATCGCGTGACGCGGGTACGGAATGCACTTCTCGACAAAGATTCACCGATGAGACGGAGGAACCGTGGCCCTTCCCCAGTTGACCGATGAGCAGCGCGCTGCTGCCTTGGAGAAGGCGGCACAAGCTCGTCGTGTCCGGGCTGAGCTCAAGGAACGCCTCAAGCGGGGCGGAACGGACCTCAAGCAGGTCCTCAAGGACGCCGAAGAGGACGAGATCCTCGGCAAGATGAAGGTGTCCGCACTGCTCGAGGCTCTGCCCAAGGTCGGCAAGGTCAAGGCGCAGGAGATCATGACCGAGCTGGAGATCGCACCCACCCGCCGTCTGCGCGGACTGGGCGATCGTCAGCGCAAGGCGCTTCTCGCCAGGTTCGACTTCGAGGCCTGACAGCGACGTGTCGACCGACAACGAGTCGACGGCAGTGTCGAGCGAGGACTCCTCGCTCAGGAAGGGCCGGCTGGTGGTACTGGCCGGCCCTTCCGCCGTCGGTAAGTCCAGTGTGGTCGCGAAGGTGCGTCAGCAACTTCCCGATCTGTATTTCAGCGTGTCGGCGACGACGCGCGATCCCCGCCCCGGCGAGGTGCACGGACAGGACTACCGGTTCGTGGACGCCGCGGAGTTCGATCGCATGATCGAGGCGGGTGATCTGCTCGAATGGGCGGAGATCCACCGCGGCCTGCACCGTAGCGGTACGCCCGCCGAGCCCGTGCGTCGCGCGCTCGCTGCCGGTGAACCGGTTCTCCTCGAGGTGGACCTGCAGGGTGCGCGCGCAGTCCGTGCCGCCGCCCCGGAGGCTCTGCTCGTGTTTCTCGCGCCGCCGTCGTGGGACGTGCTGGTGGGTCGACTCACCGGCCGCGGCACCGAACCGCAGGACGTCATCGAGCGTCGGCTCGAGACCGCGCGCGAGGAATTGGCGGCCTCCGACGAGTTCGACACGGTCATCGTGAACGACGATGTCGACCGAGCGTGCGCGGAGTTGGTATCCTTGTTGGTCGGTGGCGTCCCGAACGGTGAGTTCGGGACCGCGTGACCGCACAGGTAACACCAGTTTTCTCTTCCGAGGCATCCGCCCCGGTGAATCTTCAGGAGCATTTGTGAGTAGTCCCTTGGCGAACGTGTCCGATTCCTTCTCCCGCATCGACGTGGCGACGTACGACACCCCGCTGGGCATCACCAACCCGCCCATCGACGAGCTGCTGGACCGGACGTCGTCGAAGTACGCGCTGGTCATCTACGCCGCCAAGCGCGCGCGTCAGATCAACGACTACTACAACCAGCTCGGTGACGGCATCCTCGAGTACGTCGGCCCCCTCGTCGAGCCGGGTCTGCAGGAGAAGCCGCTGTCCATCGCCATGCGCGAGATCCACGCCGACCTTCTCGAGCACGTCGAAGGCGAGTGAGTTCCCTGTCTCCCTCGGACACAACGGGGCGGCGTCACGTCGTGGTCGGTGTCGGGGGAGGGATCGCTGCGTACAAGGCGTGCGGGCTGATCCGCCACTTCACCGAGGCGGGTGACGACGTCCGCGTCGTCCCCACCGAGTCCGCGTTGCAGTTCGTCGGTCGGGCCACCTTCGAGGCGCTGTCGGGGAACCCGGTGCACACCGGAGTGTTCGCCGACGTGCCTGAGGTACCGCATGTCCGCCTCGGTCAGAACGCCGACCTCGTCGTCGTCGCCCCGGCCACGGCGGACCTGCTGTCACGGGCTGCTGCCGGACGCGCCGACGACCTGTTGACGGCGACGTTGCTCACCGCGCGGTGCCCGGTCGTGTTCGCGCCGGCCATGCACACCGAGATGTGGGACCACCCCGCGACCGTCGAGAACGTCGCGACGTTGCGCCGCCGCGGTGTCACGGTCATCGAGCCGGCCTCGGGTCGGCTCACCGGCAAGGACACCGGAGCGGGCCGTCTGCCCGAGCCGGACGAGATCGCCGGCATCGCCGAGCTGCTGCTCGAACGACCCGATGCGCTGCCTCGTGACCTCGAGGGGCGGCGCGTCGTCGTCTCCGCCGGCGGCACGCGCGAGCCGTTGGACCCGGTGCGGTTCCTCGGCAACCGCAGTTCCGGCAAGCAGGGTTACGCGCTCGCGCGGGTCGCCGCCCAGCGCGGTGCCGACGTGCTGCTGATCTCCGGCTACACCAGCGACCTGTCCACTCCTGCCGGTGTCCGCGTCGAGACGGTCCGCACCGCCGAGGACATGCGCACCGCGGTCACGGCCGCCGCCGTCGGTGCCGACGCCGTGATCATGGCCGCCGCCGTCGCCGATTTCAGGCCGACGACGCTCGCCACCAGCAAGATCAAAAAGGGTGCCGACGAGCCGGACACCATCCCGCTCACGCGCAACGCCGACATCCTGGCGGGGCTCGTGGCCGCACGCGATGCCGGTGACCTGGCCGCCGACGCCGCGATCGTCGGCTTCGCGGCCGAGACCGGCGACCAGCACGGCGACGTGCTGACGCACGCCCGCGCCAAGCTGGAACGCAAGAAGTGCGACCTCCTGGTTGTGAATGCGGTCGGTGAGGGTAAAGCATTCGAGATGGACGACAACGACGGCTGGATCCTGTCCGCGGACGGGACCGAGCTGGCGCTCGAACACGGATCGAAGGCGCTCATGTCGTCTCGTGTGATCGATGCGTTGGTGCCCCTGTTGCGCGTGCGTCAACCGTCACCGACGTCGCAGGAGTGTACGAGCGCCGACGACTCGCGGTGACCCGCAGTACTCGAGACGTCGGTGGCTCCGTCTATCGTCGACTGGCGTCTCGGGGAGCGGTTCGATCATGTCGACACATTCATGCGTGTACGAGAGGAAACATCTGTGAGCACGTCCGCCAGTCGGCTCTTCACCAGCGAGTCCGTCACCGAGGGTCATCCCGACAAGATCTGTGACGCCATCAGCGACTCCATCCTGGATGCGCTCCTGACCGACGATCCGCGCGCACGCGTCGCCGTCGAGACCCTGGTGACCACCGGGCAGGTTCACGTCGCCGGTGAGGTCAACACCACCGCGTACGCCGACATCCCGCACATCGTGCGCGAGAAGGTGCTCGAGATCGGCTACGACTCGTCGGCCAAGGGCTTCGACGGCAACTCCTGTGGGGTCAACGTCGCCATCGGCGCGCAGTCGCCCGAGATCGCCCAGGGTGTCGACAATTCGCACGAGTCCCGCGTCGAGGGTCTGACCGACGACGAGATCGACCGTCAGGGTGCCGGCGACCAGGGCCTGATGTTCGGCTACGCCATCAAGGACACGCCCGAGCTCATGCCGCTGCCGATCGCACTGGCGCACCGGCTGTCGCGTCGCCTCACCGAGGTGCGCAAGACCGAGGTGCTGCCGTACCTGCGTCCCGACGGCAAGACCCAGGTCACCATCGAGTACGAGGGCAACAAGGCCGTTCGCCTCGACACGGTCGTCATCTCCACGCAGCACGCGGCCGACATCGATCTCGACAACATGCTGACCCCGGACATCCGGACCCATGTCCTCGAGGCCGTACTGGCCGAGCTCGGGCACGACTCGCTCGACACCTCGTCGGTACGCCTGCTCGTCAACCCCACCGGCAAGTTCGTCCTCGGCGGGCCGATGGGCGACGCCGGCCTGACCGGTCGCAAGATCATCGTCGACACCTACGGCGGCTGGGCCCGCCACGGCGGCGGCGCGTTCTCGGGCAAGGATCCGTCGAAGGTCGACCGCAGCGCTGCGTACGCGATGCGGTGGGTGGCCAAGAACGTCGTGGCCGCGGACCTGGCGGAGCGCGTCGAGGTGCAGGTCGCCTACGCCATCGGCAAGGCCGCTCCCGTCGGTCTCTTCGTCGAGACGTTCGGATCCGAGAACGTGGATCCGCTGAAGATCCAGTCCGCCATCAACGACGTGTTCGACCTGCGTCCCGGCGCGATCATCCGCGATCTGGACCTGCTGCGTCCGATCTACGCGCCCACCGCGGCGTACGGCCACTTCGGGCGCACGGACATCGATCTGCCGTGGGAGAACACCGATCGCGCCGAGAAGTTGCGGTCCGCCGCAGGTCTGTGACGTCTCGCTCCACTTCGTGATCATCGTCTGAAAGGGGTCGGTCGGTGAGTGCCACCGCATCCGGTGTGCGCTCACCGGCCCCCACCAGGCCCATCGCCCGCGTGCTTCCCATGCTCCCGTTGTCCCACCTCGATCGTGATTTCGACTACGTCGTCCCCGCCGAACTCGATGACGTGGCGCAACCCGGCGTGCGTGTCCGCGTGCGCTTCGCCGGGCGTCTGGTCGACGGGTTCCTGCTCGCCCGCCTCGACACCAGCGACCACCCGGGAAAGCTCGGCTTCCTCGACAAGGTGGTCTCCGCCGAGCCGGTGCTCGGCCCCGAACTGCTCGGACTCGTCGACGCCGTCGCGACGCGCTACGCCGGCACCCGTCCGGACGTTCTTCGTCTCGCGATTCCACCCCGACACGCACGAGTGGAGAACGAATCCCTCGCCTCCGGTGTGCAGTCGATCCCCGTCCTTCGCCGCGACGAGTGGTCCGCGTACCGGCACGGCACCGAGTTCCTCGACGCGCTCGGCGGCGGTCGGGCGCCGCGGGCGGTCTGGCAGGCGTTGCCGGGGGAGGACTGGGCCGCCCGGCTCGCCGACCTGGCAGCCGTGGCCGTGTCGTCGGGACGGGGAGCCGTTCTCGTCGTCCCGGACCAGCGCGATCTCGATCGCGTGGACACGGCCTGCCGAGCCGTCCTCGACGACGACGCGGTGGTCGCGCTCGCCGCGGGACTCGGTCCCGCCGAACGCTACCGACGCTGGCTGGCTGCTGCGCGGGGCCGCGCTCGCGTCGTGATCGGCACGCGCAGCGCCGTGTTCGCCCCGGTGCACGACCCGGGACTGGTGGTCGTCTGGGACGACGGCGACGACTCGCTGTCGGAGCCGCGTGCGCCGTACCCCCACGCCCGTGAGGTCGCGTTGCTGCGTGCGCACCGAGCCGGGTGCGCCGCCGTGGTGGGCGGATTCTCCCGGACGGCGGAGGCGCAGGCTCTGGTCGAGACGGGGTGGGCGCACGATCTCGTGGCCACCCGTGACACCGTCCGTGGGCGCGTTCCACGGGTGACCGCTCTCGCGGACAGCGACCACGCGCTCGCCCGCGACCCCGGTGCGCGCGCGGCGCGACTCCCGGCCATCGCCTTCGCGGCGGCCCGAGCGTCGCTCACCGCCGGGCACCCCGTGCTGGTCCAGGTCCCGCGGCGCGGGTACGTGCCCTCCCTCGCCTGCTCCAAGTGCAGGACGCCCGCCCGGTGCCGACGGTGCCACGGACCCCTGGCGCTGCCGTCCGCGCCCGGCGCCGACGGCGCGGGCAGCCCCACGTGCAAGTGGTGCGGCACCGCCGACCCGTCGTACTCGTGCCCCACGTGCGGTTCACGAGCACTGCGCGCCGTCGTGGTCGGCGCGGGACGAACCGCCGAGGAGCTGGGCCGGGCGTTCAGCGGCGTCACCGTGCGACAGTCCGGCGGCACCTCGGTGCTCGACACGGTGCCGGCCGGCCCGGCCATCGTCGTGTCCACCGTGGGCGCCGAACCCGTCGCGGACGGCGGCTACGGTGCCGCGCTGCTGCTGGACGGGTGGGCGCTGCTGGGTCGAGCGGATCTGCGCGCCACCGAGCAGACCCTTCGCCGCTGGATGGCCGCCGCCACCCTCGTGCGCCCGTCGGCCGAGGGCGGTGAGGTGGTCGTGGTCGCCGATTCGGGACTGCCCACCGTGCAGGCATTGGTGCGGTGGGACCCCGTCGGACACGCGCGCACCGAACTCTCCGAACGCACCGAGGTCGGGTTTCCACCCGCGGTGCACATCGCCGCCGTGGACGGCACCACCGAATCGCTGCGCGCCCTGCTGGACTCGGCGCGGCTCCCGGACGACGCCGTCACGCTGGGACCCGTGGACCTGCCACCCGGCGAGCGGCTGCCGTTCGGCAGCGAGATCGACGCCGACTCGTCCGCGCCCGTCGAGCGGATGCTGGTCCGCGTCCCGCGATCGTCCGGTGCCGCCCTCTCCCGCGCACTCGGTGAGGCACGGGCCGTCGTGGGGGCGAAGAAGACCGCGTCGGCGCTGCGAATCCAGGTCGACCCGCTCCGCATAGGGTGAACGGCGTGCGCCTCGTCTTCGCCGGTACTCCCGACCCCGCTCTCCCGTCGCTGCGGCGACTGCTCGACTCCTCCCGTCACGAGGTGGTCGGTGTGCTCACCCGACCCGACACGGTGGCCGGTCGAGGGCGCAAGGTCGTGCGATCGCCCGTCGCGATGCTGGCCGACGAGCACGGCATCCCGGTGCTGCAGCCCGCGAAGCCGTCCGACCCCGAGGCGATGGCCGCGCTCCGCGAGCTGGAACCGGACTGTTGTCCCGTCGTCGCCTACGGCGCGCTGCTGCCGCAGCCGGTGCTCGACGTCCCGCGACACGGCTGGATCAATCTGCACTTCTCCCTGCTGCCGGCCTGGCGCGGGGCCGCGCCGGTGCAGGCCGCGATCGCCGCGGGTGACGAGGTCACCGGCGCGTCGACGTTCCTCCTCGAGCAGGGGCTGGACACCGGTCCGGTGTACGGCGTCGTGACCGAGAGGGTGCGCCCCACGGACACCGCCGGAGATCTGTTGACCCGGCTCGCGGACAGCGGGAGCCAGTTGCTCGCCTCCACCCTCGACGGGATCGACGACGGTGCACTGCAGGCGGTTCCGCAGTCGAGCGACGGCGTGTCACACGCGCCCAAGGTGACCGTGGAATCGGCCCGCATCGACTTCGGTCGCGCGGCGCACCTGATCGACCGGCACGTCCGGAGTGTGACACCGGCACCCGGAGCGTGGACCGAGATCGGCGACGTCCGCGTCAAGATCGGTCCGGTGACGATCACCGACGAGGAGCTCGAACCCGGGCTCGTCGAGGTACGGAAGAAGTCGGTCCTGGTGGGTACCGCGACGACGGCCGTGTCGCTCGGGCTCGTGCAGCCGCACGGAAAGAAGCAGATGGCAGCGACCGACTGGGCGCGCGGCGCCCGCGATGTGAACGGAGCGACTGCACGATGAGCGGTGAGCAGACACCAGGGTCCGGCGGTCCTCGTAAGCGTGGCGGGAAGGCCGGAGGCCGGCCGGATGGCGGGAAGGCCGGAGGCCGGCCGGATGGCGGGAAGGCCGGAGGCCGGCCGGGGGTGGCCGGGGGTTCGGGCAAGGCTGGTGGGCGCTCGGGGAATTCGCGCCCGAAGCAGCCGGGTCGCCCGAATCCGGCCGAGGCGGGGTTGGACCCCGCCCGGATCGCGGCACGGGACGTCCTGCGCGCGGTGCGGGAGCGTGACGCGTACGCGAACCTGGTGCTTCCGGGTCTGCTCCGGGACCGCCGGTTGAACGAGCGTGACGCGGCACTTGCGACCGAGTTGGCGTACGGCGCGGCCCGCGCACAGGGAGTGTTGGACGCGGTCGTCGAACACGCGGCCTCGCGTCCGGTATCGGACATCGACGGTCGACTGCTGGACGTCCTCCGGCTCGGTGCGTACCAGTTGCTGCGCACGCGGGTGGCCCCGCACGCGGCGGTGGCGACGTCGGTCGACCTGGTGCGCAGCGAGGCCGGGCAGGGGCAGGCAGGATTCGTCAACGCCGTGTTGCGCCGGGTCTCCGAGCGCACGGAAGCAGAGTGGGTCGCGTTGCTGGCTCCCGATGCGGAGCGAGACCCGGTGGGCCACTCGGCGTTCCGGCACGCGCATCCCGCCTGGATCGCACAGGCGTTCAACGATGCGTTGGGAGCGGACGCTGCGGAGCTGGACGAGGCGCTCGCCGCCGACGACGCCCGCCCGCTGGTGCACCTGGTGGCGCGGCCCGGCGAGATCTCGGCGGACGAGCTCGCGTCGATCACCGGCGGTGAGCCCGGACCGTGGTCGCCCTATGCGGTGCATCTGGACAGTGGCGGTGATCCGGGTCGTCTCGACGCCGTGCGTGAGGGGCTGGCCGGCGTCCAGGACGAGGGCAGTCAGCTGGTCGCTCGGGCTCTGACGCTCGCGGAGCTCGACGGGCCGGACGGAGGTCGGTGGCTGGATCTGTGCGCCGGTCCCGGCGGCAAGGCCGCGCTGCTCGGCGCCATCGCAGCGATCGACGGTGCACAGGTCGATGCCGTGGAACCGTCCGAACATCGGGCCGAGCTGGTGCGCAAGACGGTGCGCGATCTCCCGGTCACGGTGCACGCGGTGGACGGCCGCGCGAGCGGACTGGACGCCGGGTACGACCGCGTCCTGGTCGACGCGCCCTGCACGGGCCTGGGCGCACTCCGTCGTCGCCCCGAGGCGCGGTGGCGTCGTCAGGCGAGCGACGTGGCGGGTCTGGTGACGTTGCAACGCGAGTTGCTCGCCGCAGCAGTGGAGCTGGTGCGGCCGGGCGGAGTCGTCGTCTACTCGACGTGTTCGCCGCATCTGTCCGAGACGGTCGGCGTCGTGGCCGATGCGGTCCGACGTCACGGTCTGACCGCGCTCGACACCGCGACACTCGCCCCCGGCGTACCGCGGGCGGCCTCGGGAACGTCGGTGCAGCTGTGGCCGCACCGGCACGGAACGGACGCGATGTTCTTCGCCGCGCTGCGCAAGGATGCCTCCTGACCGCGCTCGTTACCGGTCGGCAACGACTCGCGGGTACAACAGGAACGTGACTCCGCGACTCCTTCGACACCGCGCGGCCGGGGCAGCGGTGGCCGCCCTCGCCTCGGTCGCGGTGCTGGGTGGCTGCTCGCTGTCCCCGTCGGTGACGGCAGGGACAGCCTCGGCGCGGACCGCCGACGCGGAGCGGGTGGTCGCGGCAGAGTCGGAGTGGAGCGCGGTCCGCGTGTCGGTGATCGGCGACTCGTTCTCCGCCGGCTCCATGAACGACGTGGTCTGGCCGGACGTCCTGGCAGAGGAACACGGATTCGAGGTGACCAACGCGAGCCTGGGCGGCGCCGGCTACGAGGCGGGCGACGACTATCTCGGCACTTTCGCGGACCAGGTCGCCTACGCCACCGAGGAGAACCCGACGGTCATCCTCGTGGTCGGCAGCGAGAACGACGTCGACGCGGATCCGGCGGAGGTGCTCGCCGACGCCACCGACCTGTACGCGTCGCTGCGCGAGCGCTCACCCGAGGCCCGCATCGTCGTCATCGGACCGATCTGGAGCGGGGAGCCGGTGAGCGAGGAGATGTGGGACGTGGACGCCGCGGTCTCCGCCGCCGCGGTGTCGGCCGGGCTGGACTACGTCGACGCGCTGCCGCAGGAGTGGCTGGCCGACCCGCTGATCATCCAGGACGACGGTGATCACCCGACCGACGAGGGTCAGTACCTCCTCGCCGGTCACATCGACGACGCTCTGATGCAGCTGGATCCGGACCTACTAGGCTGATCGCCCGTGGCCCCGACTCCGCAGCACCCGATGATCGCACCGTCCATCCTGTCCGCCGATTTCGCGCGGCTCGCCGACGAGGCCGCGGCCGTCGCGGGCAGCGACTGGCTGCACGTCGACGTGATGGACGCGCACTTCGTCCCGAATCTCACCCTGGGTCTGCCCGTGGTGGAGAGCCTGCTGAAGGCGACCGACATCCCGCTCGACTGCCACCTCATGATCGAGGACCCGGCCCGCTGGGCGCCGCCCTACGCCGAAGCCGGCGCGTACAACGTGACGTTCCACGCCGAGGCCACCGACGATCCGCGCGCCGTCGCTCGCGACATCCGGGCGGCGGGCGCGAAGGCCGGGCTGTCGGTCAAGCCCGGTACCTCGATCGAGCCGTACCTGGAGGTCCTGAAGGACTTCGACACGCTGTTGATCATGAGCGTCGAACCGGGATTCGGCGGCCAGAGCTTCATGCCGGAGGTGCTGGACAAGGCTCGCGCCGTCCGCCGGCTGGTCGATTCGGGTGAACTGACGCTGGTGATCGAGATCGACGGTGGCATCAACGCCGACACCGTGGAGCAGGCCGCTGCCGCGGGCATCGACTGCTTCGTCGCGGGCTCGGCGGTGTACTCGACCAGTGACCCCGCGGGTGCCGTGCGTTCGCTGCGTGAGTCCGCCGCGAGCGCGTCGCCCCACCTGTCCGGCCGGTGACCGAAAGCCTCGACCCGATCGACTCCGCGATGCGGCGGGCGATCGAGGCGTCGGTCGCCGCCCGCGGTGTCAGCACTCCCAATCCTCCCGTCGGCGCCGTCGTCCTGGATCGGGACGGGCTGGTCGTCGGGGTCGGCGCCACCGCCACACCGGGCGGCCCCCACGCGGAGGTCGCCGCGCTCGCGGAGGCGGGCGAACGCGCGCGCGGCGGCACCGCCGTGGTGACGCTGGAGCCGTGCGACCACACGGGGCGCACGGGCCCGTGCTCGCAGGCGCTGCTGCGTGCGGGTGTCGTCCGCGTCGTGCACGCGCTCCGCGATCCGAACCTGGTGGCGTCGGGCGGCGCGGAGACGCTGCGCCGTGCCGGCGTCGACGTACGGTCCGGCGTCCTCGCCGATCTCGTCGCGGCCGGGCCGATGCGTGCCTGGCTGCATCGGCAGCGCACCGGGCGGCCGATGCTCACGTGGAAGTACGCCGCCACGCTCGACGGCCGCACCGCGGCACCGGACAGCACCAGCCGCTGGATCACGGGGGAGATCGCTCGCGCACACGTCCACGCCGAGCGCGCCCGGGTCGACGCCGTCGTCGTCGGTACCGGGACCGTGCTCGCCGACGATCCGGTGCTGACGGCGCGACTGCCCGACGGGTCGCTCGCCGCACACCAGCCGGTCCGCGTGGTCGTCGGGCTTCGCGACATCCCTGCCGGGTCTCGGATCCTCGACGACTCCGCCCCCACCCGCATCGTGCGGACCCGTGACCCGCTCGCGGTGATGGAGGCCCTCGCGGATCTGACCGACGTGGTGCTGGAGGGCGGATCGACCCTCACCGGAGCGTTCCTGTCGGCGGGCCTCGTCGACCGCGTCACGGCGTACATCGCCCCCGTCGTGCTGGGTGAGGGCCCGACCGCCGTGCGGGGGACAGGTGTCGGAACAATTGCCGACGCGCTGAGGTTCCGACGAGAGTCGGTGGAGACGCTGGGCGACGATCTGCTCGTCCAACTGGCTCCGCTACGGTCGTCCGACCACTGAGCCGAACAGAGATCACTGCACCAGCTGGTGCCGAGAGGATGACGAGCATGTTCACCGGAATCGTCGAGGAACTGGGCAGTGTCACCGCCAAGGAGGATCTGGCGGACGCGGCTCGCTTCACCGTGCGTGGCCCGCTGGTCACCTCCGATGCGTCGCACGGCGATTCGATCGCCGTGAACGGTGTGTGCCTCACCGTCGTCGAGGTAGCGGACGGCGCGTTCACGGCCGACGTGATGCAGGAGACACTGAACCGTTCGTCACTGCAGTCCCTGGCCGTGGGGTCACCGGTCAACCTCGAGCGTGCCGCCTCGCTCGCGTCGCGGCTCGGTGGGCATCTCGTCCAGGGCCACGTCGACGGGACCGGGGTGGTGCTCTCGCGCACCCCGTCGGACAACTGGACCGTGGTACGCATCTCGCTGCCCCGTGACATCGCGCGATACGTCGTGCACAAGGGGTCCATCACGGTCGACGGGGTGTCGCTGACGGTGTCCGCACTGGGCGGCGAGAAGGACGATCAGTACTTCGAGATCTCCCTGATTCCTACCACCCTGTCGCTCACCACACTGGGCGAGGCCGAGGCGGGAACGCAGGTCAACCTCGAGGTCGACGTGATCGCCAAGTACGTCGAGCGGTTGCAGAAGGTCGACTGAACATCGGCCCCCGCAGCGGGGGTCGTAGTCTTGAGAACACAGGATCTGCCCGACACTGCGGGCAGCAGACGTGGGGAGCGCACGGCGTGACCAGGTTCGACACCATCGAGCGCGCTGTCGCCGACATCGCCGCCGGCAAGGCCGTCGTCGTCGTCGACGACGAGGACCGCGAGAACGAGGGCGATCTCATCTTCGCCGCAGAGAAGGCAACACCGGAGCTGGTGGCCTTCATGGTGCGGTACACCTCGGGATACCTCTGCGTTCCCCTGTCGGGCGAGGACTGCGATCGCCTCGGCCTGCCTCCCATGTACTCCACGAACCAGGACAAGCACGGCACCGCGTACACCGTGACCGTCGACGCTCGCGTCGGTATCGGTACGGGCATCTCGGCCTCGGACCGCGCCGCGACCATGCGTCTGCTCGCGGATCCCGACACCGGCGCGAACGACTTCACCCGTCCCGGTCACGTCGTCCCGTTGCGGGCGAAGGAGGGCGGCGTGCTGCGCCGCCCCGGCCACACCGAGGCCGCGGTCGACCTCGCCCGGATGGCGGATCTGCGCCCGGCCGGCGTCATCTGCGAGATCGTGTCGCAGAAGGACGAGGGCGAGATGGCCCGGACGGACGAGCTCCGTGTGTTCGCCGACGACCACGACCTCGCACTCATCTCCATCGCCGACCTCATCGCGTGGCGGCGCAAGCACGAGAAGCACGTGGTGCGCATCGCCGAGGCACGCATCCCGACGGCGCACGGCGAGTTCCGCGCGGTGGGCTACCAGAGCGTCTACGAGGACGTCGAGCACGTGGCCCTGGTGCGCGGCGACATCGCCGGACCCGACGGCGACGGCAGCGACGTGCTGGTCCGTGTCCACTCCGAGTGTCTGACCGGTGACGTGTTCGGCTCCCTGCGCTGCGACTGCGGTCCGCAGTTGGACGCGGCGCTGGACATGGTGGCGCAGGAGGGTCGCGGAGTCGTGCTCTACATGCGCGGTCACGAGGGCCGTGGCATCGGCCTGCTGCACAAGTTGCAGGCCTACCAGCTGCAGGACGCCGGTACCGACACCGTCGACGCGAACCTCGCGCTCGGTCTGCCCGCCGACGCGCGGGACTACGGCATCGGAGCGCAGATCCTCGTCGACCTGGGCATCTCGTCGATGCGTCTGCTGACCAACAACCCGGCCAAGCGGGTCGGCCTCGACGGCTACGGCCTGCACATCACCGAGCGGGTGCCGATGCCGCTGCGTGCCAACGCCGAGAACCTCACCTACCTGCGCACCAAGCGCGACCGGATGGGCCACGATCTCGTGGGACTCGACGATTTCGAGACACCGGCGGTCACCCCCGACGCGGGTGGCCTCTGATGAGCGGCGAGGGCGAACCCGTGCTGCAGCTCTCGGGCGCCGAGGATCTCGAGGTCGCGATCGTCGCGGGCCAGTGGCACGAGAAGGTCAGCGCCGCACTCGTGGACGGCGCACTCCGTAAGGCCGACGAGGTGGGGCTGCGGAACGTGACACTCGTGCGCGTCGCCGGAGCCATCGAGATCCCCGTGGTCGCACAGCAGCTCGCTCGCACGCACGACGCGGTGGTCGCACTGGGCGTCGTGATCCGGGGCGGGACCCCGCACTTCGAGTACGTGTGCGACGCGGTGACCGCCGGGTTGACCCGAGTGTCCCTGGACGAGTCCACTCCGGTCACCAACGGGGTGCTCACCGTGAACGACGAACAGCAGGCACTCGATCGCGCAGGTCTTCCGGGGTCCAAGGAGGACAAGGGTGCGCAAGCCGTCGCAGCGGCCGTCGACACGGCGTTGACGCTGAAGGGGCTGCGTCACGGGAGTCCGTCGTGACCGAACCGTCGGGCCCGCAGTGGGAACTCGAGGCGCGGCCGCGCAAGAGCGCGAAGTACGCCGTCGGCGTCGCCGCACTCCTCGTCATCGTGCACACCACCCTGGGAATCCTGCTGCGGACCGGCAACACCGGCGTGTTCTTCCAGCGCGTGGATCAGTTCGCCATGATCGCCATCGGATGCGGCATGGCTGCGGGCGTGCTGCTGCTCACTCGTCCCCGGATCAAGGTCGGCGCGCAGGGCGTGTTGGTGCGCAACCTCGTCACCGAGAAACTGATCCCGTGGGACCTGGTGCGGGGTTTGTCCTTCTCGCCCGGATCGAGCTGGGCTCGCGTGGAACTACCCGACGACGAGTACGTGCCGGTCATGGCGATCCAGTCGAACGATCGCGAGTACGCGGTGCACGCCGCGCGTACATTCCGCTCTCTCGAGCGGAAGTACGCCGCAGCGAGCTGACCGCGCTCACCCGATCCCGTCTCCCATGACGACGCCCTCGCGTCGGGGATCGGCGCCGCCGATCCAGCCGTCGTCCGTTCGGACGAGCGCACTCGAGCCGCTGGACTGATCGGCCACCGACACCTGGTGGCCCATCGACCGCAGAGCCGACACCAGCGGGTCCGCGGCACCGTCGTTCTGCGCGTCGATGTTCGGATGCTCGCCGCCCACGTTCGTCGTCGGGGCGTTGGCCGCACCCACGTTGACGGCGGACACGGCCTGCTGCGGATCGAGACCCCAGTCGAGCATGCCGACGAGGTTCTTCACGACGAACTGGATGATCACCGAACCGCCGGGTGATCCGGTCACCAGTCGCACGTCGCCTCGCGCGCCGTCGTCCCCCCGGTCGAACACGATCGTCGGCGCCATGGAACTGCGGGGACGCTTGCCGGGCTCGACACGGTTGGCCACGGGCACTCCGTCGGGCCCCTCGGGTGCGGCGGAGAAGTCGGTCAACTGGTTGTTGAGAAGGAAGCCCTCCGTCATGTGGAAGGAGCCGAACGCCGACTCCACCGTGGTGGTCATCGACGCGACGTTCCCCGCGCTGTCCACGATGCTGAGGTGACTGGTCCCTGCCTCCGGTCCGGCGTAGCTGCTCAGGGGTATCGGACCGAAGTCGCCCGGCTGAGCCGTGCCCATGCTGCGGGCGGGATCGATGATGCGGGCGCGCTGCTCGAGGTAGTCCGGATCGAGCAACGCGGCGGGGCTGCCGCCGGGCAGGGGGATGTAGTCGGGATCGGCGACGTACTTGTCGCGGTCGGCGTACGCGAGGCGCTCCGCCTCGGCGATGAGATGGACGCCCTCCGCGTCGGGGACTCCGCCGTCGGCATCGGGGGAGGCGGGTGCGTACTGCGCCATGTCGAAGTGGGACAGGATGCCCATCGTGGACGCGACCGCGATACCACCCGACGACGGGCCCGGCATGCCGCACACGTCCGTGTCGCGGTACGGCACGCACACCGCGTCCCGCTCCTTCGCCTCGTATCCGGCGAGATCGTCGAGTGTCAGCCGGCCGGGCGTGCGCCCGCCCGTCGTGTCCGCCGTCGCGTCGACGATCGACTGCGCCAGCGCGCCGGTGTAGAACGCGTCGGCACCCTCGGTGGCGATCGCGCCGAGCGTCTTGGCCATCGCGGGGTTCGTCAGCGTCGTCCCCGCCGCCTTCGGGCTGCCGTCCGGCTCGAGGAAGTACTCACGCGAGGCGGGGTCGAGTGCGAGTTTCGGCGCCGAGTCCGCAATGGACGACGCCATCCGCGGACTGATCTCGAAGCCGTCGTCGGACAGCGCGATGGCCGGATCGAACAGTGACCGCCACTCCTTGCTGCCGTGATCGCGATGGACGTCGTCCAGCATGCGCACGACGCCGGGGACGCCGATCGCGCGTCCGCTCGACCGGGCATCGGGCTTCGGCACGGACAGATCGGCGGGCGCACCCGGGGCAGCCGTGTCGTCGACGAAGCGCAGATAGTTCGCGGTGGCCGAAGCGGGCGCCGTCTCGCGGCCGTCGTAGGCACGCAGACTGCTCGACTCCGCGTCGTAGTAGAGGAGAAAGGCGCCGCCGCCGATACCGGAGCTCTGCGGCTCGACCAGTCCGAGCACCGTCTGTGCCGCGACCAGCGCGTCGGCCGCGGTGCCGCCGTCGCGCAGCACCTCGCACGCCGCCTCCGTCGACACCGGGTTGGCGGTCGACACCGCGTACGTGGCGGTGCGCACCGCGGTCATTCCGGTGCGGTAGCCGGTGGCGACCTCCGGCGCACCGTCCGGTCCCGTGCCCGCGTCCGCGATGACGGGGGTGCCGCCTCCGCCCGCGACGCACGAGGGGGTCGAGTCGGCAGCGTCGTCACCGCCGCCCGAGGAGCAGGACACGGCGGTGAGGGCGACGACGGCCGCGAGGGCGAGAGGACGGGTCAGTGATCGGCGGGGAGTCACCGTTCCATGACACCGCGTCCTCGCGTGGTTCGCAGCCCGAACGGCGGATTTCGACTGTCGGTCACGACGACTACCGTGGAGGTGTGTCCGACCCCGCTACGTACCGCCCGGCCACCGGAACCATTCCGGTCGAGCCAGGGGTCTACAAATTTCGTGATCCGCACGGCCGCGTCATCTACGTCGGCAAGGCGAAGAGCCTGCGAAGCCGTCTCAATTCCTACTTCGCCGACATCGCCGGCCTGCATCCGCGCACTCGTCAGATGGTCACCACGGCTGCCGGCGTCGAATGGACCGTCGTCACCACCGAAGTGGAGGCGCTCCAGCTCGAGTACAACTGGATCAAGGAGTTCGATCCTCGATTCAACGTCCGGTACCGGGACGACAAGAGCTACCCGATGCTCGCGGTCACGCTGAACGAGGAGTACCCGCGGTTGTTCGTCTACCGCGGGCCTCGGCGCAAGGGTGTGCGCTACTTCGGCCCGTACGCGCACGCGTGGGCGATTCGCGAGACGTTGGACCTGCTGTTGCGGGTGTTCCCGGCGCGGACGTGCTCCGCTGGAGTGTTCAAGCGGCACAACCAGATCGGTCGGCCCTGTCTGCTCGGGTACATCGACAAGTGCTCGGCGCCGTGCGTCGGACGCGTGTCGGCGGCCGAACACCGTGCGACCGTCGAGAACTTCTGCGACTTCCTGTCCGGCAAGACCGACAAGCTCGTCCGCGAGCTCGAGAACCGGATGCAGAAGGCGTCGGAGGACCTGGACTTCGAGACGGCGGCTCGGCTGCGCGACGATGTGGGGGCTCTGCGGCGCGCGCTGGAGAAGCAGGCCGTGGTGCTCGGCGACGGCACGGACGCCGACCTCGTCGCCTTCGCGAGCGACGATCTCGAAGCGGCGGTCCAGGTGTTCCACGTCCGCGGCGGTCGCGTGCGCGGCCAGCGCGGGTGGGTCGTGGAGAAGGCAGGCGAGGTGATCGACGCCGCGGTCGCGGCCGAGGCGACGTCCGCCGGGGCCGACGACCGTGCCGAGGCGCAGGACGCTCCGGTGGACGCGGAGGCGGCGTCCGATCTGCCGGCGCTCGTCGAGCAGTTCCTCACCCAGTTCTACGGCGAGCAGGCCTCGCTGTCGTCGTCCACCGAGGACGCCGCTGCCAACGCCGTACCCCGCGAGGTGCTCGTTCCGGTGCTGCCGCCGAACGCCGACGAGGTGCAGGCGTGGCTCAGTTCGCTGCGCGGGTCCGCGGTGCAGCTACGGGTGCCTCGTCGCGGCGACAAGAAGGAGCTCGCCAAGACGGTGTATCGCAACGCCGTCGAAGCGCTCCAGCAGCACAAGATGAAGCGAGCGGGCGACTTCACGTCGCGCTCCGCAGCGTTGCAGGGCATCCAGGAAGCGCTCGACCTCGACAGTGCACCGTTGCGCATCGAGTGCATCGACATCTCGCACGTCCAGGGCACCGACGTGGTCGCGTCGCTGGTGGTGTTCGAGGACGGGTTGCCGCGCAAGAGCGACTACCGCCACTACTCCATCAAGGAGGCTGCGGGAGACGGTCACTCGGACGATGTCGCGAGCATCGCCGAGGTCACACGCCGACGGTTCCTGCGTCACGGCAAGGACTCCGGCGGCGATCTGGCTCCCGAGGCCTCCCTCGACCCGCAGACGGGTCGGCCCCGCCGCTTCGCCTACCCGCCCAACCTCTTCGTCGTCGACGGCGGCGCTCCGCAGGTTGCCGCTGCGGCCGAGGTGCTCGACGAGCTGGGTGTCACCGACGTCGCGGTAGTGGGTCTCGCGAAACGACTCGAGGAGGTGTGGGTGCCGGGGGAGAGCGACCCCGTGATCCTGCCGCGCACCAGCGAGTCGCTGTACCTCCTTCAGCGGGTTCGCGACGAGGCGCACCGCTTCGCCATCACGTTCCATCGCAGCAAGCGGTCCAAGCGCATGACGGCGTCCGCGCTGGACTCGGTGCGCGGGCTCGGCGAGGCGCGTCGCACGGCGTTGGTGACGCACTTCGGCTCGGTGGCCAACCTCAAGCAGGCCGAGGTGTCCGAGATCGTCAAGGTGCCGGGTATCGGCGAGACGACGGCACGCGCCGTCCTCGAGGCACTGGGAGTTCCACAGGACCAGGACGCGCCGGCTGCCGCGGTCTCGTCGGAACCGACCGCGGTCCCCGACAACGAAGCGGACAGCGCCCCGGTACGACATGATGAACGCACCGACGGCAGCGACCGTGACGAGATGCCGGCATCGTCCGGTGAGCCGCTGTCGGTGGCCGCGCATCGAGGAACAGGACACCGGGACGAGTGAACGTGCAGCGAGAGCAGGTGGGTGACCCCGTTCGACCGCACTCCGACATCGACGTCGCTCTGGTCACAGGGCTGTCCGGGGCCGGGCTCGGCACGGCGGCGAAGGTCCTCGAGGATCTGGGCTGGTATGTCGCCGACAACATGCCGCCGGAGTTGATCACTCGCATGATCGAGATCGGTCGCACGTCGGACCCGGGCATCGAGCGACTCGCATTGGTGGTCGACGTCCGCAGCCGATTGTTCAACGGCGACGTCGGCACCCTGCTGGCTGATCTGGCCGCCGACGGGGTGCGCCCGCGGGTGCTGTTCCTGGATGCGTCCGACGACGTGCTGATCCGGCGATTCGAGTCGGTGCGCCGCAGTCATCCACTGCAGAACTACGGCGTGGACGGCACCCTCACCGAGGGCATCTCGGACGAGCGGGCACGGTTGGCCACAGTCAAGGAGGCCGCGGACATCGTCATCGACACGAGCTCGCTCTCCGTGCACGGACTGCGTGATCGCGTCGCCGCGGCGTTCGGCGACGACGTGGTGGGCACCGTGGCCGTCACCGTCGAGTCCTTCGGCTTCAAGTACGGGGTACCGCTCGACGCGGACGTGCTGTGCGACATGCGCTTCCTCCCGAACCCGCACTGGATCCCCGAGCTGCGCCCGCTCACCGGCAAGGACGCCGGCGTGCGGGACTACGTGCTGGGCCAGCCGGACGCCGAGGAGTACCTCGAGCTGTACCACCGCCTGCTGAACATGACGCTCGCCGGCTACCGGCGCGAGGGCAAGCGGTACATGACCGTCGCGGTCGGCTGCACCGGCGGCAAGCATCGCAGCGTCGCCATGACCGAGGCGCTCGCCGAACGGCTGCGGGCCGATGCCGACACCAGTGTCCGCGTCGTGCACCGCGACCTGGGTCGAGAGTGAGCGCGGACGGCGGACGCGGCGACGACGACGCTCCGCACATCGTCGCGCTCGGCGGCGGACACGGCCTCTACGCCACTCTCTCCGCCGTACGGTCGCTCTCCACCCGGGTGACGGCGGTGGTCACCGTGGCCGACGACGGCGGGTCGTCCGGCCGATTACGCGCGGAGCTCGGCATGATCCCGCCCGGCGATCTGCGCATGGCGCTCGCGGCGCTGGCCGCGGAGACGCCGCAGGGCAGACTCTGGGCCGACATCCTGCAGCACCGTTTCGGCGGCAGCGGCGCGCTCGCCGGACACTCCGTGGGCAATCTTCTGCTCGCCGGACTGTCCGAGGTGCTCGGTGACCCGGTCGCCGCACTCGACGAGGCCGCGCGGCTACTCGGTGTCGACGGTCGGGTGCTGCCGATGTCGCCCATCGCCCTCGACATCGAGGCGGACGTGTCGGGACTCGAATCCGATCCCCGGGTGAGTCGCGTCATCCGCGGACAGGTGGCCGTTGCCACCACCCCGGGCAAGGTGCGGCGCGTCCGACTGCGACCGTCCGATCCGCCGGCCACCGAGCAGGCCGTCACCGCCGTGGGTGCCGCCGACCTCGTCGTGCTCGGACCCGGGTCCTGGTTCTCCAGCGTGTTGCCGCACGTCCTCGTGCCCGAGCTGGCCTCGGCGCTGCGCGCCACGGAGGCCCGCAAGGTGCTGGTGCTCAATCTCGGGCCGGAGCCGGGGGAGACCACGGGATTCTCGGCGGAGCGCCATCTGCACGTACTGTCCCAACACGCGCCGGGTTTTCGGGTGCATCACGTGGTGGTCGACTCGACGTCGGTGCCACCGGGGTCCGAGCGTGATCACCTCGCGAGGGCCGCCGCGGTGTTCGGCGCCGACGTGATCCACGCCGACGTCGCGGGGGCGACACCACACGCACACGACCCGAGCAAGCTCGCGGCCGTGTTCGCCGCTGTTCTCGAGGGCGCCGATCGGGCCGACCTCGACAGCAGCATCGACAGCAGGAAGGGATCGACGTCGTGGCCATGACAGCCGATGTCAAGGACGAACTGAGCCGCCTCACCATCACGGCGGTCAGCTGCCGCAAGGCGGAGGTCGCCGCGTTGCTGCGCTTCGCCGGGGGGCTGCACATCGTGGCCGGTCGCGTCGTCGTCGAGGCGGAGGTGGACCAGCTGTCCATCGCCCGACGGCTCAAGCGTGAGGTGTTCGATCTGTTCGGCTACAACGCGGACGTGCACTCGATAGGCGCCGGCGGTCTGCGCAAGTCGACCCGCTACATCGTGCGGGTAGCCAAGGACGGCGAAGCTCTCGCGCGCCAGACCGGGCTTCTCGACATGCGTGGTCGGCCGGTGCGCGGACTCCCCGCCCAGGTGGTGGGCGGCACCGTCGCCGACTCCGAGGCGGCCTGGCGCGGCGCCTTCCTCGCGCACGGCTCGCTCACCGAACCCGGCCGGTCGTCGGCGCTCGAGGTCAGCTGCCCCGGACCCGAGGCAGCCCTCGCACTGGTCGGCGCTGCCCGCCGGCTCGGTGTGTCGGCCAAGGCCCGCGAGGTGCGCGGCGCCGATCGCGTGGTCGTGCGTGACGGCGAGGCCATCGGTGTCCTGCTCACCCGGATGGGTGCCCAGGACACCCGACTGACGTGGGAGGAGCGCCGCATGCGCCGCGAGGTGCGGGCCACGGCCAACCGTCTCGCGAACTTCGACGACGCCAATCTCCGACGCTCCGCACGGGCGGCCGTCGCAGCCGCGGCGCGAGTCGAGCGGGCGCTCGCCATTCTCGGCGAGGATGTTCCCGACCACCTCGCCGCGGCGGGTCACCTGCGCGTGCAGCACCGCCAGGCGTCGCTCGAGGAGCTCGGGCAGCTCGCCGATCCGCCCATGACGAAGGACGCGGTGGCGGGCCGGATCCGTCGACTGCTGTCCATGGCCGACCGCAAGGCCAAGGACTCGGGTATCCCGGACACGGAGTCGGCCGTCACCGCCGACCTGCTCGACGAGGCGTGACCTCGAGTGCCTGACCGAGAACTGCATCACCCGGAACCATTAGGGTGATCACAGGTCACGGAGCGCCCCGGGCGCCCGTGACGGACACGTCCGCACCATCACGTGCGGTAGAGGAAAGCGGTGCACGACCCGTGCACCGACGCGGAACACGAGTTTCAACACAAAGGAGCGAACAGTGACGGTTCGGGTTGGCGTGAACGGCTTCGGTCGTATCGGACGTAACTTCTTCCGGGCGGTCGATGCGCAGAAGGCGCTCGGCACCACCGACATCGAGATCGTTGCGGTCAACGACCTCACCGACAATGCAACGCTCGCTCACCTGCTCAAGTACGACTCCATCCTCGGTCGCCTCCCGCACGACGTCTCGCTCGAGGGCGACGACACCATCGTCGTCGGCGACCGGAAGATCAAGGCGCTCTCGCTGCGCGAAGGCCCCTCCGCCCTGCCGTGGGGAGACCTCGGCGTCGACGTCGTCGTCGAGTCCACCGGCATCTTCACCGACGCGTCGAAGGCTCAGGGCCACATCGACGCCGGTGCCAAGAAGGTCATCATCTCCGCGCCGGCCAAGGGCGAGGACATCACCATCGTCATGGGCGTCAACGACGACAAGTACGACGGCAGCCAGAACATCATCTCCAACGCCTCGTGCACCACCAACTGCCTCGGCCCCATCGCCAAGGTGCTCGACGACGAGTTCGGCATCGTCAAGGGCCTCATGACGACGATCCACGCGTACACCCAGGACCAGAACCTGCAGGACGGCCCGCATTCGGACCTGCGTCGCGCCCGCGCCGCCGCGCTCAACGTCGTGCCCACCGGCACCGGCGCCGCGAAGGCCATCGGCCTGGTGCTCCCGCAGCTGCTCGGCAAGCTCGACGGCTACGCGCTGCGCGTCCCGATCCCCACGGGCTCGGTCACCGACCTCACCGCGCAGGTGCGCAAGACCGCTTCGGTCGAGGAGATCAACGCCGCCATGAAGGCAGCAGCCGAGGGCCCGCTGAAGGGCATCCTGAAGTACACCGACGCACCGATCGTCTCTTCGGACATCGTAACCGACCCGGCGTCGTCGATCTTCGACTCGGGTCTGACCAAGGTCATCGAGGACCAGGTCAAGATCGTCTCCTGGTACGACAACGAGTGGGGCTACTCCAACCGTCTCGTCGACCTTATCGGACTCGTCGGAAAGTCGCTCTGACCCGATGGCCGTCAAGACACTGCAGGATCTCATCGACGAGGGCGTCGACGGACGCGGCGTGCTCGTCCGTGCCGATTTCAACGTCCCGCTCGACGACGGGCAGATCACGGACGCCGGCCGTATCGAGGCGTCTCTCCCGACGCTGAAGACGCTGCTCGAGGCGGGTGCCAAGCTCATCGTGACCGCGCACCTCGGCCGGCCGGAGGGCAAGCCGGACGCCGCGTTCTCGTTGGCTCCGGTCGCGGCGAAGCTCGGCGAACTGCTGGGACGCCACGTCCAGCTCGCCGGTGACGTCGTCGGTCAGGACGCCGAGGCTCGCGCCGAGGGTCTGACCGACGGAGACGTTCTTCTGCTGGAGAACATCCGCTTCGACCCGCGCGAGACCAGCAAGGACGATGCCGAGCGGCTGGCGCTGGCGAAGGAACTGGCCACGCTGGCCGGCGACGACGCCGCGTTCGTGTCCGACGGCTTCGGTGTGGTGCACCGCAAGCAGGCGTCGGTCTACGACGTCGCGACGCTGCTCCCGCACTACGCGGGCACGCTCGTCGCGACCGAGGTCGACGTCCTGACGAAGCTGACCGAGACCCCCGAGCGTCCCTACGCCGTGGTGCTCGGCGGCTCCAAGGTGTCCGACAAGATCGGTGTCATCGAGGCGCTGGCGCCGAAGGTCGACACGCTGGTCATCGGCGGCGGCATGGCCTTCACCTTCCTTGCAGCGCAGGGGTATTCGGTGGGCACGTCGCTGCTGCAGGAAGATCGCGTCGAGACGTGCAAAGACCTGCTCGAGCGTTTCGGTGACGTCATCCACCTTCCGACGGACGTCGTCGTCGCCGACAGCTTCTCCGCCGACGCCGAGTCGAAGACGGTGAAGGCGTCGGAGATCCCCGACGGCTGGATGGGTCTGGACGTGGGACCCGACTCGGTGGACCGGTTCGAGGCGGTGCTGAGCAACGCCAAGACCATCTTCTGGAACGGACCCGCCGGCGTCTTCGAGTTCGAGAAGTTCTCGAAGGGCACCGAAGGTATCGCCCGGGCGATCATCGCGGCGACCACGAAGGGCGCGTTCAGTGTCGTGGGCGGTGGCGACTCCGCCGCGGCCGTGCGCACACTGGGCCTCCCGGACGCCGGTTTCTCGCACATCTCCACCGGTGGCGGTGCCTCCCTCGAGTACCTCGAGGGCAAGCAGCTCCCCGGCCTGTCGGTACTGGAGGGCTGAACCATGACATCTCCACGAGCTTCGCTCGACCGTAAGGCCAGAACCCCGTTCATCGCCGGCAACTGGAAGATGAATCTGAACCACCTCGAGTCCATCGCGCTGGTACAGAAGATCGCCTTCTCCCTGCCCGCGAAGTACTTCGAGAAGGTCGACGTCGCGGTCATCCCGCCGTTCACCGACATCCGCAGTGTCCAGACGTTGATCGAGGGCGACAAGCTCCTGCTCACGTTCGGCGCACAGGATCTCTCGCCGCACGACTCCGGCGCGTACACCGGCGACATCAGCGGTGCCTTCCTGGCCAAGCTGGGGTGCACGTACGTCGTGGTCGGTCACTCGGAGCGTCGCGCCGGACACGGCGAGACCGACGAGACGGTGCTCGCCAAGACCAAGGCCGCACTGAAGCACGGACTCGTGCCGATCGTCTGCATCGGTGAGGGTCTCGAGGTGCGCGAGGCCGGCGAGCACGTCGCGTTCAACGTCGAGCAGCTCCGCGGGTCCCTCGCGGGTCTGAGTGCCGAGGAGATCGGGAAGATCGTCGTCGCGTACGAGCCGGTGTGGGCCATCGGTACCGGCCGCGTGGCCAGTGCCGCGGACGCGCAGGAGGTCTGCGGAGCCATCCGTCAGGAGCTGGCGTCGCTCGCCGACGTCGACACCGCGGCGGCGGTCCGTGTGCTGTACGGCGGATCGGTCAGCTCGAAGAACGTGGGCGAGATCGTCGGCCAGACCGACGTCGACGGTGCACTGGTGGGCGGAGCGTCGCTGAAGGCGGACGAGTTCGCCACCCTGTGTGCCATCGCCGCCGGGGGACCGCTTCCCTGACCCACCGCGCATCACCGATCGAAGGGCACGTCGCACACGCGACGTGCCCTTCGTCGTTCGGCGGCGCGCGGCCTGTAACATTGCCCATCATGCGCACGTTCCTGGACATCCTGCTGGTGGTCACCAGCATCGGCCTGCTCGTCTTCGTCCTGCTGCACCGCGGCAAGGGCGGCGGCCTGTCGAGCCTGTTCGGTGGTGGCGTGCAGTCGTCTCTGTCGGGGTCCAGCGTCGTCGAGAAGAACCTCGACCGTGTCACCGTCTTCACCGGTGTCGTGTGGCTCATCTGCATCCTGGGAATCGGCCTGGAGATCAAGTTCGCCTGATCAGGTGACGTGAGGCCCGGTCGACCGCGATGTCTCGTACCCCCCGACACGCCTGACCCGGACACGTCTCTTCCCGACGACGTCTCCGCGCGCATCGATCGCGCCCTCGCTGATCACGATCTGTCCGCCGTCACGGTCGGGCTGTCCCGGGTCTCGGTGGACCAGGCCGTCGATCTCCTCGAGCGCCTGAGCCTGAAGCACCGCGCACTCGTGTTCCGATTGTTGCCGAAAGATCGTGCCCTCGCCGTCTTCGAGGGCCTGCCCGGCACGCTGCAGAGCGACCTCGTCCGCGGACTTCGCGACGAGGATGTCGCGTCGGTCTTCGCCGAACTCGATCCCGACGATCGGGTCGGACTCCTCGACGAGCTCCCCGCCTCGGTCGCCACCCGGTTGATGCTCGGACTCCCGCCGGCCGAGCGTGACCTCACCGCAGCGGTGCTGGGCTACCCGGCCGGGTCCATCGGACGACGCATGAGTCCCGAGTACGTCTCGTGCAGGCCGGACATGACGGCAGCCCAGTGCCTCGACCGAGTACGCGCCCGCGTCGCCGATGCCGAGACGGTCTACACGCTGCCCGTCGTGGACGAGGGCCGCAGCCTGATCGGCGTCGTCAGCCTGCGCGACCTGATGGTGGCACCCGCGGATGCGCTGGTGCAGGAACTCGTGCACGAGGCGTATTCGGCGCTCGCGACGGACGATGCAGAATCCGCGGCACGACGCTGCGCCGACCGCAAAGTGCTCGCGCTGCCCGTCGTCGACGCCGAGGCCCGGCTCGTCGGCATCCTGACGGTGGACGACGCCCTCGCGATCCTCGAGGAGGCAGAGTCCGAGGACCAGGCGCGCCTGAGTGGATACGAGCCGTTGCGGCGGCCCTACCTCGCGACACCGGTCCTGTCGGTCGTCCGGTCCCGGGTGGTGTGGCTTCTCGTACTGGCGATCGGAGCCACGCTGACCGTCCACGTGCTCGAGATCTTCGAGGCGACGCTCGAACAGAAGGTGGTGCTGTCGCTGTTCGTGCCGCTGCTGATCGGCACGGGCGGCAACACCGGAAACCAAGCGGCGACGACCGTGACCAGGGCCCTGGCACTCGACGACGTCCGGCCGCGGGACATCCTCGCCGTCGTCGGACGCGAGATGCGTGTCGGTGTCAGTCTGGGCCTGCTTCTCGGTGGTGTCGGGTTCGCGGTCGCCTCCCTGGTCTACGACACGTCGATCGGCACCGTCATCGGACTCACCCTGCTGAGCATCTGCACGATGGCCGCGACCGTGGGCGGAGCGATGCCGCTGATCGGCAAGGCCGTCCGGGTGGACCCGGCGGTGTTCTCGAACCCGTTCATCACCACGTTCGTCGACGCGACCGGATTGATCGTCTACTTTCTCATCGCGCGGGCGGTGTTGGGGCTCTAGCCCCGCGCTGCGATCCGGGGGGGCGCCGACGATACTGTCCCCATGACAGTCGTGGATCCAGGTCTGCCCGCCACCGAACCTCTGCGCGAGGACATTCGGCTCCTCGGCGGAATTCTCGGTTCCGTCGTTCGGGACCACGAGGGAGAGCAGACTTTCGACCTCGTCGAGCAGGCCCGCGTGGAGTCGTTCCGGGTGCGGCGGTCGGAGATCGACCGCGGTGAGCTCGCTCAGCTCTTCGACGGCATCGACATCACGCGGGCCATCCCGGTGATCCGGGCGTTCAGTCACTTCTCCCTGCTCGCCAACCTCGCGGAGGACATTCACCGGGAGCGCCGCCGCGCCGTGCACGTGCGCGCCGGGGAGCCGCCGCAGGACAGCAGCCTTGCCTCCACCTACAGCAAGCTCGATGCAGCACGCCTCGACGCCGCCACGGTGGAGGACCTGCTCCGTGACGCGCTGGTGTCGCCGGTCATCACCGCGCATCCCACCGAGACGCGTCGCCGCACGGTGTCGGAGATCCAGAGCCGCATCACCGACCTGATGCGCTTCCGCGAGCGCACGGAACTGGACGACACGGAGATCGCGGAGACCGACGCGAAGATCGAGCGGCAGATCCTCGCCCTGTGGCAGACGGCACTGATCCGATTGTCCCGCTTGCGGATCCAGGACGAGATCGAGGTGGGACTGCGCTACTACGACATGTCGCTCTTCGACGTGATCCCGCGCATCAACACCGAACTCCGTGCGGCGCTGCGCAGCCGCTGGCCGGATGCCGACCTGCTGACGAGGCCGATGCTGCGTCCCGGATCGTGGATCGGCGGCGACCGGGACGGCAACCCCTTCGTCACCGGGGAGATCGTCCACCGCGCGACCAACCGCGCCGCGCAGGTCGCGTTCACCCGATACCTCGCCGATCTCGTCGGTCTCGAGCACGAGCTGTCCATGTCGGCTCGGCTCATCGACGTGGACGCGGACCTGCAGGCCCTGGCCGACGCATCGAAGGACGAGTCGGCGTTCCGTGCGGACGAGCCCTTCCGACGAGCCGTGCGCGGTATCCGCGGGCGACTGTCGGCGACGGCGCACCGCATGCTGGACGTGGTACCCGACAACACCCTCGACTCGCCGGAACTCGAGCCCTACGCGGCTCCGCAGGAGATGCTCGACGATCTGGACCTGCTGGACCGCTCGCTGCGCCGTACGGCCAACGGCGTCATCGCCGACGACCGACTCGCGACGCTGCGGCAGGCGCTCGAGACCTTCGGGTTCCACCTCTCCGGACTCGACATGCGGCAGAACTCGGAGATTCACGAACAGGTCGTGGCGGAGTTGCTGGCCTGGGCGGGCGTTCATGCGGACTACGCGTCACTGTCCGAGGACGAGCGCGTCGCGATCCTGTCCGCCGAGCTCGAGACGCGGCGTCCCCTCATCGGTCCCCGCGCGGAGTTCAGCGAGCAGACGGCCAAGGAGCTGGCGATCGTCGAGTCCGCCGCGGACGCCGTGCGCACCTTCGGCGGCGGCGCGGTGCCGAACTACATCATCAGCATGTGCACGTCGGTGAGCGACATGCTCGAGGCCGCGGTGCTGCTCAAGGAGGCAGGCATCCTCGATCCCGGCGACGCCGGGACGGCCCCGTCCTCACCCGTCGGTGTGGTGCCGCTGTTCGAGACGATCGGCGATCTCCAGCAGGGTGCGGCGACCCTCACCGCGACGTTGTCCATCCCCGTCTACCGCGCGCTGGTGACGTCCCGTGGGGACAACCAGGAAGTGATGCTGGGGTACTCCGACTCCAACAAGGACGGGGGCTACCTGGCCGCGAACTGGGCGCTCTACCGAGCCGAACTCGATCTCGTCGAGGCCGCACGCGCCGCCGGGATCCGGCTGCGACTGTTCCACGGCCGCGGTGGCACCGTGGGCCGCGGCGGTGGCCCGAGCTACGACGCCATCCTCGCGCAGCCCACCGGCGCGGTCACCGGCTCGCTGCGGATCACCGAGCAGGGCGAGGTGATCGCGGCGAAGTACGCGGAACCCCGCCTGGCGCGCCGCAATCTCGAGACGCTGTTGGCGGCCACCATCGAGAGCACGTTGCTCGACGTCGAGGGGCTCGGGGACGACGCCGAGCCGGCCTACGCGCTGCTCGACGATCTGGCGGCACGCGCCCAGGCCGCGTACGGGGCACTGGTCCACGAGACGCCGGGATTCGTCGAGTACTTCCGGATGTCCACACCGGTCGCCGAGATCGGCGAGCTCAACATCGGCAGCCGTCCGGCGTCGCGGAAGCCGACCAACTCGGTGTACGACCTGCGGGCGATCCCGTGGGTGATGTCGTGGAGTCAGTCGCGCGTGATGTTGCCCGGCTGGTACGGAGTGGGTACCGCGTTCGAGGAGTGGGTCGGCGGCGACGCGGACAGGCTGGCCACGTTGACCGATCTGTACCGGCGGTGGCCGTTCTTCCGGACTGTGCTCTCCAACATGGCGCAGGTCATGGCCAAGTCGGATCTGGGGCTCGCCGCCCGGTACTCCGAACTGGTTCCGGACGAGCAGCTCCGCAAGACCGTGTTCGACATGATCTCGACCGAGCACGCGAAGACGGTGTCGATGTACCTGAAGATCACGGGCCACGACGGGCTGCTCGACGACAACCCGGCGCTGGCGCGGTCGGTGTTCAACCGCTTCCCGTACCTCGAACCGCTGAACCACCTGCAGGTGGAACTGCTCAAGCAGCTGCGGGCGGGAGACGACCGGGAACAGGTCAAGCGCGGCATCCTGCTCACCATGAACGGGCTCGCGACCGCGCTGCGCAACAGCGGGTAGAGGGAACCGCGGGGACCTCTCCGGCGTCGAACAGAACAGACCCATTCGACGCCGGGAGGACCTCCGTCATGACTCCGCAAAACGAACACCGTTGCACTGCAACCGGATCCGCGTGGCGCAGGGGAGTGCCCCGGCGTCGAGCAGCGGCCTCGGTGCCCGTCCGGCCGAAGGACGGTCAGCCGGGACGCCCGCCGGCCTGACAGTCACGTCAGAGGCGGGACGCCGACCCCGCGTCGCTCAGAGGCGGGACGCCGACCCCGCGTCCAGGAACCACACGGTGGACTCGAGTCCGTGTGCGCCGGCCGCCGGATGCTCGATCGGATCCGCGCCCCCGACACAGGCGGCCACGGCATCGGCCTTGCCCTCGCCCGACACGAGGAACCACACGTGCCGAGACCTGTTCACCGCCGGGAGCGTCAGTGTGATGCGCACGGGAGGCGGCTTGGGGGAGTCGGTCACGGCCACGACCCAGCGTGACTCCTCCTGCACCGCGTCACCGTTCGCGAAGAGGGAATTGACGTGCGAGTCCGGGCCCATGCCGAGCAGGTGGATGTCGAAGGCGGGTCCGTCCTCCGGTGCGAAGGCTGCCACCGACTGCAGGTAGGTCACCGCCGCGGCCTCGACGTCGTCGCCCAGTGGCGAGTCGGACGGCGCCATGACGTGGACGCGATCGGGATCGACCCCGACGTGATCGAGCAGGGCGTCGCGGGCCTGCACGTAGTTGCGTTCCGGGTCGCCCTCGGGGAGGAACCGTTCGTCACCGAAGAAGACGTCGACGGCGGACCAGTCGATGTCGCCGCCGAGCTCGCGGACGGCCGCCAGGGTGGCGACACCGGTGCCGCCACCGGTCAGCACGACGGATGCGGTACCGCGTGCTCGCTGGGCGTCGACTACCACCGACACGAATCGCTCGGCTGCGGCGCGGGCGAGCGCCGCCGTGTCGTCGGAACGGTGGATCTCCGGTCGTGTCTCACTCATAGGTCACCTTCGTCAGGCCGGCGAGGGCCTCTTCGTAGATCTCGTCACGGTCGAGTCGACGCAGCTCCTCCGCGAGGCAGTCGCGGGTCTCCCGCCGGGCGAGTGAGACCAGCGTGTCCGGTTGTCCGGTGCGGATGAGGGTGGCCGTGGTGCCGGTCTGCGGCCTGCTGATGGACACGGTGCTGTCGGCCAGCACCATTTCCACACGCAAGTCGCCGACCTTGCGCACCACGGGCACGTCGAGGCGGGCGGCGAACCACCCGGCGAGGATGTCCAGTGCGGGCTCCTCGCGCAGACCCGACACTGTCACCGATCGCACCGGTTCGGCCTGCTGGTCGAGTGCCGTGGTGAGCAGCGCACGCCAATAGGTGATGCGCGACCAGGCGAGGTCGGAATCGCCCTCCGCATACGACTCGAGTCGTGACGAGATGGTGGCGCGTGGGTCGGGCGAATTGGTCGCGTCGGTGATCCGGCGAATGGCGAGCCGGCCCACCGGGTCCTCCTTCGGGACTGCCGGTGCTCCGCTCGGCCACCAGGCCACCACGGGGGTGTCCGGCAGCAGGAAGGGGAGGACGACGCTCTGCTCGTGTTCCGACAGCTCGCCTCGCAGCCGCAGGAAGACGACCTCGGACGCGCCCGCGTCGCCGCCGACGCGGATCTGCGCATCCAGCACGTCGTCGTCGTCGCGGTCGCCGCGGGCCAACACGATGACACGGCACGGGTGCTCACGGCTGGCCTCGTTGGCCGCCTCGATGGCGGCTTCGAACTTCGCCGGATCACGGATGACGACCACCAGGGTGAGCACTCGCCCCAGCGTGACGGCGCCGCCCGATTCGCGGAGCTCCACCAGCTTCTTCGAGACGGCACCGGTGGTGGTGGCGGGCAGATCGACGATCACGGCCTTCTCCATTCGCGTCCGGTGCGCTGCATCATCTCGTTGGCCGAGTCGGGGCCCCACGTGCCGGCCTCGTACGGATCGGCCGCGCCTCCGGACGCCCAGTAGTCGAGGATGGGGTCGAGGATCTTCCACGACAGCTCCACCTCGGCATTGACCGGGAAGAGCGACGGCTCACCGAGCAGCACGTCGAGGATGAGCCGCTCGTACGCCTCGGGCGACGACTCGGTGAAGGCCTGGCCGTAACTGAAGTCCATGCTGACGTCCCGCACCTGCATGCTGGACCCCGGCACCTTCGATCCGAAGCGCAGCGTGACGCCCTCGTCGGGCTGCACGCGGATGACGAGTGCGTTCTGGCCCAGTTCCTCGGTCATCGTGGCGTCGAACGGCAGGTGCGGTGCGCGTTTGAAGATCATCGCGATCTCGGTCACGCGCCGCCCGAGCGACTTTCCCGTGCGGAGGTAGAACGGCACGCCGCCCCACCGCCGGGTGTCCACCTCGAGGGTGATGGCCGCGTAGGTCTCGGTGTTCGACTCCGCGTCGAACCCCTCCTCCTCCTTGAGCCCCTTCACCTTCTGGCTGCCCTGCCACCCCGAGGTGTACTGCCCCCGGGCAGCGGTCTGCGCGAACGGCTCCGCCAGGCGCGTCGACGAGAGGACCTTGATCTTCTCGCTCTGCAGTTCGCTGGGGCTGAAGCTGACCGGCTCCTCCATCGCGGTGATGGCGAGCAACTGCAACAGGTGGTTCTGGATCACGTCGCGCGCAGCGCCGATGCCGTCGTAGTACCCGGCTCGACCCCCCAGGCCGATGTCCTCGGCCATCGTGATCTGCACGTGGTCCACGTAGTGGGCGTTCCAGATCGGGTCGAACAGCTGGTTGGCGAAGCGCAGCGCCAGGATGTTCTGGACCGTCTCCTTGCCGAGGTAGTGGTCGATGCGGAAGACACGATCCTCCGGAAACACCCGGTTGACGATCGCGTTGAGCTCCTGCGCGCTCTCGAGATCGTGGCCGAACGGCTTCTCGATGACCACCCGGCGCCAGTGCCGCGGAGCCTCGTCCTCGGACTCCGGTCCCGTGGCGAGGCCGGACGCCGACAACTGCTCGAGCACCGTCGGGAACGCACCCGGCGGGATGGACAGGTAGAACGCGTGATTCCCACCGGTTCCGCGCTCGACGTCGAGTTCCGCGAGCGTGCGCGTGAGCTGATCGAATGCCGCGGCGTCGTCGAACGACCCCTGCACGAAGCGGATGCCTTCCGACAACCGTTCCCACACGTCCTCACGGAACGGCGTCCGGGAGTGCTCCCGGACCGCGTCGTGCACGATGGTGCCGAAGTCCTGGTCCGACCATTCACGCCGGGCGAACCCGACCAGCGCGAACCCGGGCGGTAGGAGCCCACGGTTCGCGAGGTCGTACACCGCCGGCATCAACTTCTTGCGCGCCAGGTCGCCGGTGACACCGAAGATCACCAGGCTGCAGGGCCCGGCGATCCTCGGGAGACGCTTGTCTCTGCTGTCACGGAGCGGATTCACCCAGGGTGTGGCTGACTCCGTCGCCACGGTTCAGCTCTTCGACGCGGCGGAGAGTTGCTCGGAGGTGGCGTCGAGCAGTTCGCCCCACGACGCCTCGAACTTCTGGACGCCCTCGTTCTCGAGCACGAGGAAGACGTCGGTCAGGTCGATACCCAGTGCACTGATGGCGTCGAAGACGGCCTGCGACTCCTGACCCTTGCCCGTGATGGTGTCGCCGGTGACCTCGCCGTGGTCGGCGAAGGCGTCCATCGTCTTCTCGGGCATGGTGTTGACGGTGTTCGGGGCGACCAGCTCGGACACGTACAGCGTGTCGGGCAGGGTCGGGTCCTTCACACCGGTGGAGGCCCAGAGCGGGCGCTGCGGCCGGGCGTTGTCGGTCAGCATGCCCTGGAAACGCGACCCGATCTCGAACACCTGCTGGTAGGCGACGTACGCGAGGCGTGCGTTGGCCAGTGCGGCCTTACCCTTCAGGTCGGTCGCCTCCGGTGTTCCGATGGCGTCGAGACGCTTGTCGATCTCGGTGTCGACGCGCGAGACGAAGAACGACGCGACCGAGTGGATCGACGACAGGTCATGGCCCGCGGCCTTCGCCGACTCGAGTCCCTCGAGGTAGGCGTTCATGACGGCCTCGTAGCGCTCGACCGAGAAGATGAGCGTGACGTTGACGCTGATGCCCTCGCCGATGACCTTGGCGATGGCGGGGATGCCGGCCTCGGTGGCGGGGATCTTGATCAGGACGTTGGGCCGGTCGACAATCTTCCACAGCTCGATCGCCTGCGCGACCGTCTTGTCGGTGTCGTGGGCCAGGCGGGGATCGACCTCGATGGACACCCGTCCGTCGACTCCGTTGGTCGCCTCGTACACCGGTGCGAGCACGTCGCACGCATTGCGGACGTCGTCGGTGGTGACCGTGCGGATGACGGAATCGACGTCGGCACCGCGAGCGGCGAGCTCGTTCACCTGCTCGTCGTACGAGGTGCCCTTCGACAGGGCGGCCTGGAAGATCGACGGGTTCGTGGTGACGCCGACGACCGACTTGGAGTCGATCAGGTCCTTCAGGTTGCCCGAGGAGATCCGGTCACGGGAGAGGTCGTCCAGCCAGACCGAGACTCCGGCGGCGGACAGGTCTGCGAGATTCTGGTTCTGAGTCATGCTGTCATCCCTTCACGTTGGTGATGGAGCGCTGAGCTGCGGCCACGACGGCCTCGGCCGTGAAGCCGTACTCGCGGAAGAGCGTCGCCGCGTCCGCGGACTCGCCGAAGTGCTCGAGCGAGATGATCTCGCCGAAGCCGCCGACGATCTTGTACCAGGGCATCGCGATGCCGGCCTCGATGGAGACACGGGCCTTCACGGTGGGCGGAAGGACCTGGTCGCGGTAGTTCTGGTCCTGGCTCTCGAACCACTCGACACACGGCATCGAGACGACGCGCGCCGCGATGTCCTGCGCCTCGAGAAGCTTCTGTGCCTCCACGGCGTACTGCACCTCGGAACCGGTCGCGACGATGATCACGTCGGGTGCGGCCTTGGACGACTCGACCAGGACGTACCCGCCCTTGGAGACACCCTCGTAGCTGGTGCCGTCGAGAATCGGGATGCCCTGACGGGTGAGCGCGAGGCCGACGGGGCCGCTGCTCGACGAGCGCGCGAGCACCGCGCGCCAGGCGTGGGCGGTCTCGTTCGCGTCGCCGGGGCGCACGACCGAGAGGTTCGGGATCGCGCGGAGCGCCGCGAGGTGCTCGACCGGCTGGTGCGTCGGGCCGTCCTCGCCGAGACCGACGGAATCGTGGGTCCAGACGTAGATGGGATCGATGTCCATCAGGGACGCGAGGCGCACCGCGGGACGCATGTAGTCACTGAACTGCATGAAGGTGCCGCCGTACGCACGCGTCGGTCCGTGCATGACGATGCCGGAGAGGATCGCGCCCATCGCGTGCTCGCGGATTCCGAAGTGCAGCGTGCGGCCGTAGGGCTCCGCGTCCCAGTCGTCGGTGGAGATCGACGTCGGGCCGAAGGACTTGGCGCCCTTCATGGTGGTGTTGTTGCTGCCGGCGAGGTCGGCGGAGCCGCCCCACAGCTCCGGCAGGACCGGGCCGACGGCACTGAGGACCTCACCGGACGCGGCGCGCGTCGCGATGGCCTTGCCTCCCGGCTCCCAGGTGGGGAGCACGTCGGTCCATCCGTCGGGCAGCGTGCCCTCGGTCAGACGGTCCAGCAGGCGGCGACGGTCGGGCTCGCGCTCGCTCCACGCGTCGAAGTCCTTGCTCCACGCCTCGTGCGCCGCGCGGCCACGCGCCTGCAGACCACGGGTGTGCTCGATGACCTCGTCGGTGACCTCGAACGTCTTGTCGGGATCGAAGCCGAGCGCCTTCTTCACGGCCGCGACCTCGTCGTCACCCAGAGCGGCACCGTGGACGGCGCCGGTGTTCATCATCGTGGGGGCAGGAAAGCCGATGATGGTGCGCAGCACGATGATCGAGGGCTTGTCGGTGACGGCCTTGGCCGCCTCGACCGCCTCCTCGATGGCGGTGACGTTCTCGCCGCCCTCGACGACCTGCACGTGCCAGCCGTACGCCTCGTAGCGCTTGGCGGTGTCCTCGGACAGCGCGATGTCGGTGGAGTGCTCGATGGAGATCTTGTTGTCGTCGTAGAACAGGATCAGGTTGCCGAGCTGCTGCGTGCCGGCGAGCGAGGACGCCTCGGAGGTGATGCCCTCCTCGATGTCGCCGTCGGACGCGATGACGTAGACGTAGTGATCGAACGGGCTGTCGCCCCACGCGGGCTCGGGGTCGAAGAGTCCACGCTCACGGCGCGACGCCATGGCCATGCCGACGGCCGAGGCCAGGCCCTGACCGAGCGGGCCGGTGGTGATCTCGACGCCCTTGGTGTGGCGGAACTCCGGGTGGCCGGGGGTCTTCGACTTGAACGTGCGCAGCGCCTCGAGATCAGCGAGCTCGAGGCCGAAGCCGCCCAGGTAGAGCTGGATGTACAGCGTGAGGCTCGAGTGGCCGCACGAGAGCACGAAGCGATCGCGGCCGATCCACGTGGTGTCCGTGGGATCGTGGCGCATCGTGCGCTGGAAGAGCGAGTACGCCAGGGGAGCGAGGCTCATGGCGGTTCCGGGGTGGCCGTTGCCGACCTTCTGCACCGCGTCGGCAGCGAGAACACGCACAGTGTCCACCGCCCGTGTGTCCAGATCGGTCCAGTCGCTCGGATGGTGCGCGCTGGTGAGAACGGTGATGTCGTCTGTGATCGACACGGGTGGAGATCTCCTGACACTGTCGGGGTGGGGGTGGCCAGTAGTGCACGGACGCGGCGCACTCGTCGCCGCTCCGCGCGTGATGAGCCTAGTTCCCCGGCGGATCGGTCGGGGATACCCGGTTCACGGTCGAGCCTAGTTCCGTCCGGGACGCCTCGCTGGTTCCGCGGCGGGTGGTCCGCCGCCGATCCGTCACGCGACGCCCGAGCCATCCGACTACCCGCCGATTGGGGTGATGACACAGGCGGCGTCTACCATCGCTTGTAGTAGCACCATTCCGCTCGGTAACTGGGCCGGGTGGTGGAGCGGACGGTGCGAGAGGGAGATTCGAGTGGGTATGCGGCAGAGCCCGAGCGGACACGGGTTCACCGACAGTCCGACCCGGGACGTGTCGACCGCTCCCACGTCGAGACTCGGCCGGCTGACGGCCAAGCCCGCCGCCTACATCGCGCTGACGAAACCGCGCGTGATCGAGCTTCTCCTGGTCGCGACCATCCCCACGATGCTTCTCGCGGACCGCGGCACGGTGAACCTCCCGCTCCTGTTCGCCACGCTGTTCGGCGGGTGGATGGGTGCGGCCAGCGCCAACACGCTGAACTGCGTCGTCGACGCGGACATCGACAAGGTCATGAAGCGCACCGCGCGGAGGCCCCTGGCCCGCGAGGCGGTGCCGACGTCGCACGCCTTCGTCTTCGGCGCGCTCCTCGGAGTCGGATCGTTCCTCTGGCTCTGGTGGGCGGCCAACCTCCTCAGCGGAGTTCTGGTCGTCGCGACGATTCTGTTCTACGTCCTCGTCTACACGATGGTGCTCAAGCGCCGGACATCGCAGAACGTGGTCTGGGGCGGTGCCGCGGGATGCATGCCCGCACTCGTCGGATGGTCCGCCGTGACGGGGACCGTCGGGTGGCAGGCGATCGTCCTGTTCCTCGTCATCTTCTTCTGGACTCCGCCCCACACGTGGGCGCTGGCCATGCGCTACAAGGACGACTACAAGGCGGCGGGCGTGCCCATGCTGCCCGTCGTCGCCACCGAGCAGGTCGTCACCCGGCAGATCGTCCTCTACACCTGGGCCACGGTGGCGGCCACTGCTGCGCTGATCCCGGCGGCCGGTGTCGTCTACGCCGCGGTCGCCCTGGCGGCGGGTGCCTGGTTCCTCCTCATGGCGCACCAGCTCTACTCGGGCGTGCGACGCGGCGAGGCCGTGAAGCCGCTGCGCCTGTTCCTGCAGTCGAACAACTACCTCGCGGTCGTCTTCATCGGTCTCGCTGTCGACTCCGTGCTCGGGATGTCCACGGTCTCCGACTTCTTCTCCTGACACCCGCTCCGCGTCAGGGTTCCAGCACGATCGATCCCGCCGTCCGTCGGCTCTCGAGGTCGATGTGGGCTTGCCGGGCCTGCTCGAGCGGATAGCGATGCTCGACGCGGACCGTCAGCGTTCCGTTCGCCAGCGCGCGCACCACGTCTCCGCCGCGCCATTCCAGCTCTGCCCGGTCGCGGATGTGGTGCGCGAGGGTGGGACGGGTGAGGAACACCGAACCGGCCGTGTTGAGGCGCTGCGGATCCACCGGCGGTACCGGCCCACTGGCAGCGCCGAACAGGGCCACGGTCCCGCGGATGCGCACGCTCGCGAGGCTCGCGTCGAACGTCGAGGCGCCGACGCCGTCGTACACCGCCGCGACGCCGACACCGTCGGTGATGTCGCGCACGCGTGCCGGGATGTCGTCGTCGTAGCGGAGAACGTGAGCCGCGCCTGCCTCGCGCGACAACGCCTCCTTCTCGTCGGTGGACACGGTGGTGATCACGGTCGCGCCCTTCGCCCTGACGAGCTGCGTGAGGATCAGCCCGACTCCGCCCGCGCCGGCGTGCACCAGCACCACGTCGCCGGACTGCACGGGGTACGTCGACTCGATCAGATAGTGCGCCGTCATGCCCTGGAGCAGCACGGACGCCGCCTGAGGGGGATCCACACCCGCCGGCACCGCGACGGCGGAGGCGGCCGGGACCCGCACGAGTTCGGCATAGCTCGCGGGCGCCGCGGCCCATGCGACGCGGTCGCCGACCGAGAACTCGGACACCTCCGAGCCCACCTGCTCGACGACGCCGGTGCCCTCGTCGCCGGGGACGTACGGCAGGTCCCGCGGGTACGACCCGCTACGGAAGTACGTGTCGATGTAGTTGATCCCGGAGGCCTGGACCCGGACCAGTAGATCGGCCGGGCCGGGTACCGGATCGGGGACGTCGGTCACGTCGAGGACGTCGGGTCCGCCGGTTCTGGTCACGAGTACAGCGCGCATGGGAAAAGTCTGCCACCGCGCCCGCGACAGCGGGGGCGGTGGCAGACCCACCGCTGAGTTACCGGCCAGTAGGGACGCGTGGGACGGACCGGGTATTCTCACGATCATGAGCACCGAGAGCATCGAGAACGCACCCAAGGGTGACTCCGGGCAGAGCACCGAGACGGCGGCCCCGCCGTCGAACCTGGTGTCCTCGATCGAGTCGTTCGTCGCAGCGCACGGCGGGTCCGCGACGGTGGTGTTGCAGCCGCTCGGCCGCGCCGGTGTCCGCATGACCCTGGTCGGTGCCGACGGGATCCTGGGGGACCGGGTCGCCGGCAATCTCCGCATCGCGCACGCGGTGGTGGACTCGCTCGACTCCGTGACCCTCGGTGACTGGGACCGCGAGCTGACGAGCATCGTCACCCCGCGCAAGGGTCACTTCGCGCAGATGGCGGGATGGGTGGCGCGTCAGTCGCGTTTCCCGAAGGCGCGCAACGGTCTCTGACCGCGTCCGATCAGTCCGCGCGGGCCAGCCGCGGCGAGGTCACGTCGGTGTCCTCGGCTGCCGGCACGGTCTCCCGCTCCCGCAGAGACACCCAGAGCGCGGCCGTGGCGGCCGTGGCCGCGGCAGCACCGGCGACGTGGACGGCCACGAGGGCCGCGGGGACGTCGGTGAAGTACTGGACGATGCCGACGCACGCTTGGGCGACGACGATCGCGATGACCACCTGCAGACGCTTCTTGATGGCCGAGGCTCCGGACGGACTGACGGCGTAGACGGCGAACGTGAGCCCCACCAGCAGCGCGAGGTACCCCACCAGAAGTTCGGCGTGCAGGTGCACCAGCGTGACGATCTCCACCTCGAGCCGAGCCACGTCCGCGTCACCGGCATGCGGTCCCGCGCCGGTGACCATGGTGCCCGCCACCAGAACTCCGGCGAGAAGGGCCGCAGACAGCACGGTCAACCACCGCAGCGGCGCGGGCACGGCGGGTACCGCTACGCCCTCGTCCTTCTCACCGATCTTGTGGAACAGCAACGTCGCGAGCCAGACCATCAGCATCGAGATCACGAGGTGCACCGCCACGGTCCACCACAGCAGCCCGGTGAGCACCGTGATGCCGCCGACGCCGGCCTGCAGCACCGTGCCCGCAGGCATGAGCCACGCGTAGACGACCACCTCGCGGCGGCGCCGTGCCCGTGTCACCGCCAGGACGATGGCAGCCGCGGTGAGGACCACGGCGAGGGTGAGCATGCGGTTGCCGAACTCGACCGCCTGGTGCAGGACGGGCACCTCGGACACGCCGACGGGCGTGAAGCTGCCGGGGAAACACTGCGGCCACGTGGGGCACCCGAGCCCGGAGCCCGTCACCCGGACCACGGCGCCCGTCACCGAGATACCGCCCTGCGTCAGGATCACGACGAACGCGATGATTCGCTGGACGCGAACGGAGGGGACCGGGAGGCGGTCGACCACGGAGAAGTACGCACGGGAGAGCACACGTCGATGGTAGACGGCATCTCCTACGCTGCGTAGTTGGCCTGCGGCTTCGGGTAGTTGGCCTGCGGCTTCGGGTAGTTGGCCTGCGGCCTCGGTGTCAGGTGAACGAGAACTTGCGGGTCGCCCAGAAGCCGCAGATCGCCGCCCACACGACGAGGACCAGGATGCCGAACAGATCGGCTCGCCCCACGACGGCCTGCTCCAGTGTCTCCGCCATCGCGCCCGACGGGATCAGTCGCGCGATCATGCGGACGCCGCCGGGAAGTGCCTCGTTCGCGAACACCACGCTGCCGATGCCGAGCATCACGAACCACGCGATGTTGGCGAGGGCGAGCACGATCTCGGCCCGCAGCGTCCCGCCGAGCAGGAGGCCCATCGTGGCGAAGGTGACGGTGCCCAGAGCAATGACCAGCGCGCCCAGCACGAGTCCGCCGGGAGTCGGACGCCACCCGAGGGCGAGGCCGATGGCGCCGAGCAGTACCGACTGCAGCACGACCACGAGGAGGACGGCGATCGACTTCCCGGCGATCGCGCCCCACTTCGGCAGAGCGGTGGCGCCGAGTCTCTTGAGAGCGCCGTAGCGCCGGTCGAAGCCGACGGCGATGGCCTGACCGGTGAACGCGGTCGACATCACCGCGACGGTCATCACGGCGGGCACGACGGTGCCGACGCGTTCGGTGCCGAAGTCGCCGAACGGCAGCAGCGTGAGGCCGATGAGCAAGGTCACCGGGATGAACATCGTCAGCAGCAGCTGCTCACCGTTGCGCAGCAGCAGAAGCAGTTCGAGGCGACTCTGCGCCAGCAGCATGCGGCGGCGCGGTGCGGGCCGGGGATCCGGTGTGAACGTCCCCGGTGCGAATCGGTCGGACGCACGTTCGGACCGTGATGTCACGCTCACCCTCTCAGTTCCCGCCCCGTGAGGTCGAGGAAGACGTCCTCGAGGCTGCGCTGCTCCACACGGAGATCGGTGGCCAGCACGTTCAGTCGAGCACACCACGAGGTCACCGTCGCGAGCACCTGGGGGTCGATGGTCCCCTCGAGCAGATACGAGCCCGGCGAACTCTCGACCGGATCGAACCCCTCGGGCAGCACCATCTGCAGCAACGACAGGTCGAGGCCGGAGGGCGCGGAGAAGCGCAACTGGCCCTCGGCGCCCCGTCGGGTGAGCTCGGTGGGCGTCCCCGAGGCGACGACCTGGCCGTGGTCGATGATCACGAGGTCGTCCGCGAGGTGCTCGGCCTCGTCCATGAGGTGGGTGGTCAGCAGGATGCTCACGCCGTCGCGCCGCAGCGCCTCGACGAGGTCCCACACGAGGAGCCGGGCCTGTGCGTCGAGCCCGGCGGTCGGCTCGTCGAGGAACACGAGTTCGGGGCGGCCGACCAGCGCACAGGCCAGCGAGAGGCGTTGTTGCTGACCTCCGGAGAGTCGTCGGTACGGCGTGCGGACGGCATCGGTGAGCCCCAACTGTCCGAGGAGCCATGCGGGATCGAGCGGGTCGGCCGAGTACGCGGCGACGAGGTCGAGCATCTCGCCCGCACGCGAGCCGGGGTAGGCGCCGCCGCCCTGCAGCATGACCCCGATCCGCGGCTTGAGACGGTCGGAGTCGACGATGGGATCGAGCCCCAGTACGCGGACCTCACCGGAGTCGGGCGTGTGGAAGCCCTCGCACATCTCGACGGTGGTGGTCTTGCCGGCCCCGTTGGGACCGAGGAGTGCGAGCACCCGGCCGCGCTGCAGCTCGATGTCGAGTCCGTCGACGGCCGCGACGTCACCGAAGTGCTTGACCACACCGCGGAGCGACACCGCCGGAGAGTCCGTCGGCGTCCCGGCATCGGACGCCGTGGGCGGAGGGACAGGTCGGGCGGTCACGATGATCCAGCGTAGGCGTCCGACGGACGGTCCGGCGCCGCCGCCCCATCGCGTGCCCGCCAGGGCAGCAGTCGCCTCGTCGAGGCGTACAGCACGGCGATCGTCAGGACTGTCGCCACCGCCGCCTGGACGATGACGAAGGGCTGGACCTCACCGCCGGTCGGCATGACGATCAGCGAGACGAACGCGGAGAAGACGATCACCGGCACCCGGAACGCCGGTCGGGTGGCCCAGGCGGCCAGCGGGGTGACGGCCCACAGCAGGTACCAGGGCTGGACCACGGGGAAGAGCAGCACGAGTGCCCCGAGCGACACGCCGAGGGCTCCGATGGGGTGGAGCCGACCCAGCAGGACCGACACCAGCATCCGCACGATGATCAGCGCGGCCACCAGGGAGGCGATGGGGCGGGTGAGGGACAGCACGGCCGTGGTGTGGTCGCCGATGCCGAGGAGGACGCCGGCGCCTCCCGTGGCGAGGCCGAGCAGTGTGGGCAACGACATCCAGCTGCGCACGGCGTTGGCCGTGCCCAGGGTGTCCAGCCAGCCGAATCCGAGCCCGCTCGCGGCGCTGACGCCCAGGATCACGGCGACGGTCACCGCGCCGAGCAGGGCGGCGGCGGCGGCGACGTCGCGGGGCCGACCACCCCATCGACGGGCCAGGGCCATGCCCACGAATCCGAGCGCGAGCACCGACGGGATCTTGATCGTCGCGGACAAGGCGATGACCGCCGTGCCGGCGAGCAGTAGCACGCCGGTACGGCCCCGCAGTGGTGCTGCGGACTCGACCGCACGGAACGACAGCTCGAGCCCCGCGAGCATCAGGCCCAGCATCGCGGCCTCGTTGTGGATCCCGGCGACGAGGTGGAAGAGCAGGAGCGGATTGGCGGCACCGAGCCACAGCGCCGCCACGCTGGACACTCCGCACCGGGCGGCGAGGCGGGGGAGAGCCCACACGATGAGCGCGACGCCGATCAGCGCGACGATGCGATGCAGGAAGATCCCGGCGACGATGTCGTCACCGGTGAGCGCGGTGATGCCCCGACCGATCCACAGGAAGAACGGTCCGTAGGGCGCCGGAGTGTCGCGCCAGATGGTCGGCACGGTCCTGGTGAGCACATGGTCGACGCCGAGTGCGGCCTGCGGACCGATGGCGTACGGATCGAGTCCGCGGGCCGTGATCTCGCTCTGCGCGAGGTACGAGTAGACGTCCTTGCTGAACATCGGTGGCGCGACGCACAGCGGCACGATCCACAGCGCGAGTGTGCGGTCCAGCTGGGACCGAGACATCCGGCGCGGCGACGACTGCGTGCCGAAGGACCCCACGGCGAGGCGACCGAGGAGCAGCCACGCGAGCACCACGACGGCGGTGCCGATCATCGTGATGGTGAGTGCGGCGGGGAGCGCGCGAGCGAAGAGCCCGAGAACACGAACGCCCTGGACGGGGTTCTGAAGGACCGGTTGGGCTCCGGCGCCGAGTGCGCCGAGAGCCATCATCGCGGCGCCGATGGCACCGAAGCGGCGGATCCGTGCGAGATCGCGCACCTCGGCGGCGTTCAGTTCGGGGCGTTCGGGTTCGTTGTCGTGCAGGAACGCCACGCGGTCGCTGCGCGGAGACCCCTCGAGCCCCAGCACCCGACGCGTCGCGCGACGTGCCGTCGCGCGCATCCTGGCGGCCGTGCCGGAACCGGTCGGTCCCGACGTACCCACTGTGACCACGTCGTCGGTGCCGTCCGCGGAGGTCGCCGAGGCGTCGGACGGTGTCACCGGCGCGGCGGGCGCGGAGTCGTCGGCAGGTGCGGGCACAGAACGGAGCGTATCGACACCGGCGCCGATCACGAACGTCGCCGCAGCATCGGCCCTGCTACCCAGGGTGCCCTTGCTGGAACCTCTGCGGTAATTCGGTCACACTGGTGTTGTGAAAACGGCTACCGAACGTTCCGGCGAGCGCATCCGCGCCCGCGCCGACGTCGCGTCGGTCACCGTCACCCCGACTTCGGCAACGTCGGGTTCGGCAACGTCAGTCTCGGCAACGTCGGAAGGCCGCACGCGGTCGTCCATCGTGACGCTCCTGCTCGAGGAGGGTCCGATCAGCGCCACCGAGGTCGGGTCCCGTCTCGGGATCAGCGCAGCCGGCGTGCGCCGCCACCTCGATGCTCTCATCGATGCCGGCGACGCGCGCGTCACGATGACCTCGCGCCCCGGTGCCCGCACCCGTGGTCGCCCCGCGAAACTGTTCTCCCTCACCGCGCACGGCCGCTCTCGGCTCGGGCATTCCTACGACGATCTCGCCGGTGCCGCCATGCGGCAACTCCGGGAGATCGGTGGCGACGACGCGGTGCGCACGTTCGCTCGCCGCCGCATCCAGTCGATCGTCGGCGACGTCGAGCCGGCCGACACGTCGTCGCAGCAGTCCGTCTCGGAGACGGCCGACGCCATCGCCGAGGCGCTGACCGAGTCCGGCTTCGCCGCCTCGACCCGCCCGGTGGGCAACGGGGTGCAGATCTGCCAGCACCACTGCCCGGTCTCGCACGTCGCGGCCGAGTTCCCCGAGCTGTGCACCGCCGAGCGTGAAGCGTTCGCGGACCTGCTCGGAACGCACGTGCAACGTCTCGCCACCATCGCCAACGGTGACTGCGCGTGCACCACCCATGTGCCCCTTCGCACACCCTCGACTGCCGAATCAGGCAATACCGACGACGATGTCGGCGTTGCACGCAGTGATGCCGCCGACAGCGGCACGGCCCACCGCGGCCGCGCAGAACTTGATTCGGCCCGTTCCACCAGCTCCAGCCCGAACAGCCCGCTCGATCGTCTCCGGAAGGAGCCCGCATGACCGTCACACCAGACCAGGTGACCCCCACGGTGCCCGCGACACTCACGCAGGACGAGACCATCGCGTCTCTCGGGACCTACGGATACGGCTGGTCCGACTCCGACGTCGCCGGTGCGAGCGCCAAGCGCGGCATCAGCGACGCCGTCGTCCGCGACATCTCGGACAAGAAGAGCGAGCCCGAGTGGATGCTCGAGGCACGACTGAAGGCGCTGCGCACGTTCGAGCGCAAGCCCATGCCGAACTGGGGTTCGAACCTCGACGGCATCGACTTCGACAACATCAAGTACTTCGTGCGGTCCAGCGAGAAGCAGGCCGCGACGTGGGACGATCTGCCCGCCGACATCAAGAACACGTACGACCGCCTCGGCATCCCGGAAGCGGAGAAGCAGCGCCTCGTGTCGGGTGTCGCCGCTCAGTACGAGTCCGAGGTCGTCTACCACTCGATCCGCGAGGATCTCGAGGAGCAGGGCGTCATCTTCCTGGACACCGATTCCGGTCTGCGTGAGCACCCGGAGCTGTTCCAGGAGTACTTCGGCTCGGTGATCCCGGCCGGTGACAACAAGTTCTCCGCGCTGAACACCGCGGTGTGGTCCGGTGGGTCCTTCATCTACGTGCCGCCGGGCGTCCATGTCGACATCCCGCTGCAGGCGTACTTCCGTATCAACACCGAGAACATGGGTCAGTTCGAGCGGACGCTCATCATCGTCGACGAGGGTGCCTACGTGCACTACGTCGAGGGATGCACCGCGCCGATCTACAAGTCCGACTCGCTGCACTCGGCGGTCGTCGAGATCATCGTGAAGAAGGGTGGTCGGTGCCGCTACACCACCATCCAGAACTGGTCGAACAACGTCTACAACCTCGTCACCAAGCGCGCGAAGGCCGAGGCCGGCGCGACGATGGAGTGGATCGACGGCAACATCGGCTCGAAGGTCACGATGAAGTACCCGGCCGTGTGGATGACCGGTGAGCACGCCAAGGGCGAGGTTCTGTCGGTGGCGTTCGCCGGCGAGGGCCAGCACCAGGACACCGGCTCGAAGATGCTCCACCTCGCGCCGAACACGTCGTCCAACATCGTGAGCAAGTCCGTCGCTCGCGGCGGCGGCCGGGCGTCGTACCGCGGCCTTATCCAGATCAACAAGGGCGCGCACGGGTCGAAGTCCACCGTCAAGTGCGACGCACTCCTGGTCGATCAGATCAGCCGCAGCGACACCTACCCGTACGTCGACATCCGCGAGGACGACGTGACGATGGGCCACGAGGCCACCGTCTCCAAGGTCAGCGACGATCAGCTGTTCTACCTGATGAGCCGCGGCATGACCGAGGACGAGGCGATGGCCATGGTGGTGCGCGGCTTCGTCGAGCCCATCGCGAAGGAACTCCCGATGGAGTACGCCCTCGAGCTCAACCGCCTGATCGAGCTGCAGATGGAGGGATCGGTCGGATGACCCTGCCCCACACCGACACCGGGGTGAAGGCTGCCGTCACCGGCGAGAACCCCACCACCGAGAACAAGCGGGCGATCGTCGCGAACAAGGGCGCGCAGTTCTCGTCCTACGACGTCGCCGCCTTCGAGGTGCCGTCCGGCCGCGACGAGATCTGGCGCTTCACACCGCTGCGTCGCCTGCGCGGTCTCCACGACGGCACGGCCGTGGCCATGGGCTCCGCGACCGTGACGGTCTCCGACGCGCCCGAGTCCGTGCGCGTCGAGACCGTCGGTCGCGACGACACGCGGCTCGGCACCGCCGGTGCGCCGGCCGATCGCGTCGCCGCACAGGCGTACTCGTCCTTCGACTCGGCCACCGTCGTCACGGTGGCCACCGAGGCAGAGCTCGCGGATCCGCTGATCGTGACGGTCGACGGTCCGGGAGCGGACGTCGTCGCCTACGGCCACGTCCAGATCCGCGTCGAGGCGTTCGCCAAGGCGACCGTCGTGCTCGAGCAGCGCGGCAGCGGAACCTACGCCGAGAACGTCGAGTTCGTCGTGGCGGACAGCGCACACCTCACGGTCGTCGCGCTGCAGGAGTGGGACGACGACGCGGTGCACGTCGCGTCGCATCACGCGAAGGTGGGCCGCGACAGCGTCCTGCGTTACGTGTCGGTCAGCCTCGGCGGCGATCTGGTGCGTCTGACCCCGACGGTGAACTTCACCGGTCCGGGTGGCGATGCCGAGCTGCTGGGCCTGTACTTCGCGGACGACGGTCAGCATCTCGAGCAGCGCCTGCTGGTCAACCACACCGCACCGCACTGCAAGTCCAACGTGGTCTACAAGGGCGCCCTGCAGGGCGACCCGGCGTCGAAGAAGCCCGATACCCACACCGTGTGGGTCGGCGACGTCGTCATCGGTGCGAAGGCGGAGGGCACGGACACGTTCGAGCTCAACCGCAACCTGATTCTCACCGACGGCGCTCGCGCGGACTCCGTGCCGAACCTCGAGATCGAGACCGGCGAGATCGTCGGGGCCGGTCACGCGAGTGCCACGGGTCGCTTCGACGACGAGCAGCTTTTCTACCTCCGTGCGCGCGGCATCCCGGAGGACCAGGCACGCAAGCTCGTCGTGCGCGGCTTCTTCCACGACATCATCGCGAAGATCCCGGTCGCGTCGATCCGTGAGCGTCTCTCCGACGCGGTCGAGGCGGAACTCGCCATCACCGGCGTCTGACCCCTCGCGCGACCACCTTCTCCCGATTCACAGACAGGCAAGGAACATCATGTCCACTCTCGAAATCCGCGATCTGCACGTCGACGTCGCGAACACCGACGACGCCGCGCAGCCGATCGAGATCCTGAAGGGCGTCGATCTGACGGTCTCGTCGGGCGAGACGCACGCCATCATGGGCCCCAACGGCTCGGGCAAGTCCACGCTCTCCTACGCGATCGCCGGCCACCCCAAGTACCGCGTCACGTCGGGCACCATCCTGCTCGACGGTGAGGACGTCCAGGAGATGTCCGTGGACGAGCGTGCTCGCGCCGGCCTGTTCCTCGCGATGCAGTACCCCGTCGAGGTTCCCGGTGTCTCCATGTCCAACTTCCTCCGCACTGCGGCGACTGCCGTGCGCGGCGAGGCCCCGAAGCTGCGGCACTGGGTCAAGGAGGCCAAGGAGGCGATGACCGAGCTCGACATCGATCCGGCCTTCGCCGAGCGCAGTGTCAACGAAGGTTTCTCCGGTGGCGAGAAGAAGCGCCACGAAATCCTGCAGCTGGGGCTGCTCAAGCCCAAGATCGCGATTCTCGACGAGACCGACTCGGGCCTCGACGTCGATGCTCTGCGCGTCGTCTCGGAGGGTGTCAACCGCTACAAGGAGCGGGAGAACGGCGGCATCCTCCTGATCACGCACTACACCCGCATCCTGCGCTACATCACGCCCGATCACGTGCACGTGTTCTCTGCGGGCCGCATCGTCGAGTCCGGTGGACCCGAGTTGGCCGACGAGCTCGAGGCCAACGGATACGAGCGCTTCACGAAGACCACCGCGGGCGCATGACGGCAGTCGCGTCGGTCGGCGCCCTGGACGTCGCGAGGCTTCGGGAGGACTTCCCGATCCTCGGTCGTACCGTGCGCGACGACAAGCCACTCGTCTACCTCGATTCCGGCGCGACCTCGCAGCGCCCGGTACAGGTGCTCGATGCCGAGCGGCACTTTCTCACCACCTGCAACGCAGCCGTGCACCGCGGGGCGCATCAGCTGGCCGAGGAAGCCACGGACGCCTACGAGGGCGCCCGTGCCGGCATCGCAGCGTTCGTGGGCGCCCGTGCGGACGAGATCGTGTTCACCAAGAACGCGACCGAGTCGCTGAACCTCGTGACGCACGTCCTGGGCGACGACCGCTTCGCGCGGTCGCTGCGTCCCGGCGACGAGATCGTCATCACAGAACTCGAGCACCACGCGAATCTCGTTCCGTGGCAGGAGCTCTCACGTCGGACCGGTGCGACGCTCCGGTGGTACGGAGTCACCGACGACGGCCGGATCGATCTCGATTCGCTCGAGCTCACCGACCGCACGCGCGTGGTCGCGTTCACGCATCAGTCCAACGTGACGGGCGCGGTGGCTCCCACCGAGGAACTCGTCCGCCGTGCTCGGGCGGTCGGCGCGCTGGTCGTCCTCGACGCGTGCCAGTCGGTACCGCACATGCCGGTGGACGTCTCCGCGCTGGACGTCGACTTCGCGGCGTTCTCCGGGCACAAGATGCTCGGACCGTCCGGAGTCGGTGTGCTCTACGGCAAGGCGGCCCTGCTGGCCGACATGCCTCCCTTCATCACCGGCGGCTCGATGATCGAGACCGTGACGATGGAACAGACCACCTACGCCCCGCCCCCGCAGCGGTTCGAGGCCGGTGTTCCCATGACGTCGCAGGTCGTCGGTCTGGGTGCCGCCGTGCAGTACTTGAACGCGCTGGGGATGGACGCCGTCGCCGCGCACGAGCAGACGCTCACGGCTGCCGCACTGTCGGAATTGGCCACCATCGACGGGCTCCGCATCATCGGGCCGACGGACACACAGGACCGCGGGGGAGCCGTGTCGTTCGTCGTCGACGGCATCCATGCGCACGATCTGGGCCAGATTCTCGACGACGAGGGTGTCGCCATCCGAGTCGGGCACCACTGCGCCTGGCCGCTGCACCGTCGTTTCGGCGTCGCCGCGACGGCCCGCGCCTCGTTCGCCGTCTACAACACGGTGGAGGAAGTGCACGCGCTCCGCGACGCGATCCGTACGGCGCAGTCGTTCTTCGGCGTCGCCGGTGGTGCCGCGTGAGAATGGAACAGATGTACCAGGAAGTGATCCTCGATCACTACAAGCACCCGCACGGTCGCGGGCTGCGCGAGCCGTTCGGCGCCGAGGTGCACCACGTCAACCCCACGTGCGGTGACGAGGTCACGCTGCGCGTGAATGTCGCCGACGGTGTCGTGGCCGACGTGTCGTACGACGGGCAGGGGTGCTCCATCAGTCAGGCGGCCACGTCGGTGCTCACCGACCAGGTCGTAGGACTGTCCGTCGAGGACGCCCTTCTCACCGTGGACGCCTTTTCGGCGATGGTCGGCAGCCGCGGAACCGTCGAGGGTGACGAGGACGTCATCGGCGACGGCATCGCCTTCGCGGGTGTGGCGAAGTACCCGGCACGCGTCAAGTGCGCGCTGCTCGGATGGATGGCATTCAAGGACGCCGTTGTTCGTACTGTGGAGACTCAGGACGAGCACGCGAACAGTGGAGGACGATCATGACCGAAACCGACAACGGCGCTGCGGCGCCCGATTCCGTCATCGAGGACCTCGAGGAGGCCATGCGTGACGTCGTCGACCCCGAGCTCGGCATCAACGTCGTCGACCTCGGCCTGGTGTACGGCATCACCATCGACGACGAGGCCGTGGTCACGCTCGACATGACGCTGACGTCAGCGGCGTGTCCGTTGACCGACGTCATCGAGGATCAGAGCCGTACGGCCCTCGTACGCAGCGGTCTGGCCGAGGACCTCAAGATCAACTGGGTCTGGATGCCGCCGTGGGGACCGGACAAGATCACCGACGACGGCCGCGAGCAGCTGCGCGCGCTCGGCTTCACCGTCTAGAGCCGGCTCACCCGATCTCGCGTGAGAGGATGCGGTACGTCCTGCTCGGGTCCACCGGGTAGGACGACCGCACCGATCGGAACCATCCGCCGTCCGCGAGAACCGGAGCCGCCTCCACCGAGGCGTAGCCCTGGTCCTGGATGCGCTGGAACAGCTCGAAGATGAGCAGCGCCGACGTGCCTTTGTCCGGGCAGGCCGGGTCCACGAACATCATGTCGAGCCGCACGTGCGTGCGACGTCTCCGTCCGCCGGGCCCACGCCACCGCGCGATCGTGTGCAGATCGCGCACGATGCCGAACCGCGAGCGCACGGCCCCCAGGGCCGCCTTGTTCACATCGGGGATTCCCATGACGAAACCGACGACCTCCCCGTCGAGTTCGGCGAACAGCACGATCTCCGGGTCCAGGATCGGACGCATCGTCGCGACCAGTGCGTCGAGTTCGTCCCGTTCCACCGGGGTGAAACCCCAGAACGACGCGAACGCTGCGTTGTAGAGCACGCGCAGCTTCGTGACGTCCTCGTCGAACGTGGCCGGATTCATCGGCCGGACGACGACCGACGAGCGTTCCTTCCACCGTTGGCCCAACGCGTACTTCCGTGCGAATTGTGGCGTCTGCACCAGAGAGTGCGGGTCCTCGTGAAAGAAGCTGTGGAACTCCTTGATGCCGGTCATGCCCCACGACTCGAGCAGTCTCTCGTAGTACGCCGGATTGTGCGGCATGCCGACGAGTGGCGGAATGTCGTTGCCGTGCACCAGCACTCCGGCGCTCCACAGAAGTGACGGGCTCATCGGTCCGACCACCGTGCTCAGCGACCGGTCGCGTGCCCAGTCGGCCACGGCGTCGAGGAGGGCGTGTGCTGCCTCGGGATCGTCGAGGCATTCGAAGTAGCCGAAGTACGCGGTCGGCTCCTCGTAGTGCGAGATGAAGACCAGGTCGGCGATGGCCGCGATCCGGCCCACGAGTCGCCGACCGCGATACGCGAGGAAGGCCTGACTCGACATCCGGCTCCGCGTCTTCTCCGACGGCCGACGCAGCGTCGACCCGACGTCGGCGACATCGCCGGGAATCCAGTTCGGGTCGTCCCGGTAGACGACGAACGGCACCTTCGCGAAGGCGGACCAGTCGCGACGGGTGTGGACCGCGGTGACGGTCACGGCGTCGGTGGTCACGGGACGGGAATCCGTACGTGCAGTCACGGCAGGGCCTCCTCGAGGTCGTCGTGGATCGGACTCGGGGGAGTCGGAGCGAGGTTCTCGACAGACCGGGCGAGAACGGACCGGGCGAGAACGGACCGGGCGAGAACGGACTCGCCGGCCCACACGTACTGCCCCGGACGTACCAGGACGGCGTCGCGGCCGCCGTCGAGCAGAGCATCGGGAAGAAACACGTCGCACTGCGATCCGAAGCGGATCAGTCCGTACTGCTCGCCGCGGGCGAGGTGGTCACCGACCTCGACGTGGGCGACGATCCGGTCCACCCACAGATCGGCGATCTGCGTCACGAACACCGTGGAACCGCCGGCGTGTCGCACACCGATGGTGAGCCGCTCGTTGGTCAGCAGGTACTCGCAGCCCTCGTCGTAGGGTGTGCGGTGCAGGAACAGGTTGGCCGTCATACGGGCCATCGACCGATTGAACGGCGCCGCACCGCGGTGTTCTCGCAACACCACGTCGCCCTCCACGGGCGTGCGATTGCGGTGCACCGAGTGCTCCGTCATGTAGGTGCCGATCAGCCACCCACTGGCGTCGCAGTCGACCCCGGCGTACTCGGACAGCCGGATGGTGCGCCGCTTCTTCACGGCGATGGGGATCTGCCCCGACTCGACGCGCTTGACGTAGGTGACGTACCCGTCGGCCGCCGACACGATGGACGACGGGTCCGGGGGCACCGATCGATCCGGATCGCGGAGGAAGGCGGCGCTGCGCCAGTACGAGTACCCACCGACGAGCGCGGCGAGAGCCACGGTTCCGGCGGTGGTGGCTGCTCTGGTCACGACGGCTCCACCACCGTCTCCTTGCCGTGGTCGATCCGCTCGACCAGGGCGATGAACGCGTCGTACAGACGTGTGCGGAGCATGGCGTCGACGGCGATGGCGAGCACCCCGAGGGTCGCGCAGGCGACGTAGTAGACGATGCCGAGGGTGAAGTTCACGAAGTCGCCCAGGAAGACTCGCACCCGGTACCGCGTGCCGGATTCCAGGAACATCGGTTGCGGTGGAACGCGACTCATCGTGCACGACCGGGGGCGTCGCGGGTCTGTGCGCTGCTGCTCACGCGGTGACCAGTCGCGGTCGACGAGCGGTCGCGTCGCGGAACTGGATGACCGACAGGTACAGCGCGAAGAGGACATCGTGGTCCCACGTGGAGGCGTCGAAGGACGGCGGCATGAGCGACGGTGCGTTGGAACGGCGGATGAGGTCGTTGACGTCGGACCCGAGCAGGGACGCGGTCTTCTCCGCCGGGATCTTGCTGTCGACGATCGCCTTGAACTCCGCCCACGGCACGAGGTCCAGGCCGAGAGCCGATGCCAGGACGGCGTTGCTGTAGGGCACCGGATTGGACGGCACGAGGTGGGGGAGCGTGCCGTCGCCCAGAGCGTTGTCCGCCAGCACGGCCGCGAGCACGTCGACAGGCGCATAGTTCATGCCGGGGCCGTCCCACATCGCACCGACACTGTCGGCGAGCTCGATCGCACGCCAGAAGCTGTAGACGCGACCGGGGTCCTTGCCGACGGTGGTGCTGCCGAGCACGTACGGCGACTCGACCAGGGTCACGGATGCGACGCCGTCCCGCGCGAGCCACCCCAGGAGCTGACCGTTGATCCACTTCATCTGGCAGTAGCCCGAGTACCACCAGGAATCGGGACGCAGGAAGTCCTCGGGGCTGGTGTAGATGAAGGCGCCGATCGACCCCATGTAGGTGAGGTGCTTGCGGCGATCCTCCAGGGTGAACTGGACCACGCGCAGCAGGGAGACGAACCAGTCCTGTCGCAGCTCGAGGTAGCTCGAGTCGTAGTCCGTGGAGCTGGCCGAGTTGAACACCTGGTCCACGGTGCGGCGGAGCTGCAGGTAGGTGGCCTCGTCGAGACCGAAGTTCGACTGGGTCGGAACGGCCTCGATGACGACGATCTTCCCGAGATCGATTCCGGTGATCGAGTACTGGGCCACCGTCTCCTCGAAACGCTCGGTGGCCGTGGAGTCGCCGGCGGAGCGGACGCCGGCGTAGACCGTCGTGATGCCCGGTCGCAGGGAGAGTTCTGCGACGAGATGCGCTCCGACGAAACCGTTGGCGCCGAACACGAGTGCGACCTCGTCTGCGGGCGGCGCCATGGAGCGCACCTGCTCGGCGGTGCTCGGATCGACGATCGGTCGCAGCAACTCGTGGTCGCCGGCGGACAGTGCCGCGACGTCCGCGTACTTGCGCGGGAACAACAGCGACGGAGCGTCGCCCGTCAGAGCGACGACCGGGCTGACCAGGTGCGCGTCGTTGGCGACAGTGGTGAACGTGTAATCGTCGAACATGTGATCTCCCCCGATGGATGCGGCACCCGTCCCGGGTGTGACCGGGACGACTCGCTGTGTCTCTCCAGAGACCTTAAGAGCATCCGCGGGGTGATCAACCACGTTTGGCGTTGTGAGACATACGGTTCCGTGGGCACTTGATTGTGAGGGCCGTGCGCGCGCGCACGACGTGGTCGTGAGACCTCACGCTCCCTTGCGCTGCTGGTCATCGTCGCCGGACGACGTGCCGCTCCCGGCCTTCTTCGCGGCCGTCTTCTTCGCGGCCGTCTTCTTGGCGGGTGCTTTCTTCGCGGCCGATTTCTTGGCCGGTGCTGTCTTGGCTGCCGCCTTCTTCGCCGGAGCCTTCGTCGCGGACTCCTCGTTCCCCGACTCGTCCTTCGTCGATCCCGAGTCGGTGTCGCCGCGACGACCGCGGCCGGACCGGCCGGCCGCCTCGACGCTGCGCTGGAGTGCGGCGACCAGGTCGACGACCTCGGCGTCCTCGCCCGAGTCGGCGTCCTCCGGTTCGGCGTGCACCACCTTCTCGCCGCCGTTCTCGATCATCTCGTCGAGGACCTTGCGAAGTTCGATCTGGTAGTCGTCGGTGTACTCCGACGGGTCGAAGTCGCCCGACATGCTCTCGACGAGTGCCCCCGCCATCTTCAGTTCGTTGGGGCGGGGCGCGGTGACGTCGTCGAGCGAGGAGAACTCGGCCGCCCGCACCTCGTCGGGCCACAGCAGCGTCTGGATCATCAGAACGTCGTCGTGCACGCGTAGGGCCGCGAGGCGCGTCTTCTGTCGCAGCGTGAAGTGCACCAGTGCGGTGCGATCGGTCGTGGACAAGGTCTCCCGCAGGAGCACGTAGGCCTTCGGGGACGTCGAGTCCGGCTCCAGGTAGTAGCTCTTGTCGAACAGGATGGGATCGATCTGGTCGGTCGGCACGAACTCGAGAACCGGGATCTCGTGCTTCTCGGCGGCGGGCAGCGACGAGAAGTCCTGATCGGTCAGGATCACCCGGTCGCCGTCGGGGGTCTCGTAGGCCTTGTCGATGTCGGCGAACTGCACCGACTCACCACACACGGAGCACTTCCGGTCGTACTTGATGCGACCGCCGTCCTTGCCGTGGACCTGATGGAACTTGATGTCGTGGTCCTCGGTGGCCGTGTACACCTTGACCGGGACGTTCACCAGGCCGAAGGCGATGGAGCCTTTCCAGATCGATCGCATGTGTCCAATCTTGGGGTACGCCCGGTCACATTTCCACCACCCGTCACGAACGCGTCCCCACCGCCGCGGAGAACATCGCCCGACGCACCGCTCCGAGGATCACGCGGCGGTCCGACGATCCGATCCGGGAGAACAGCGTCAGCATCGCCCGGGACATGCCGGCGACGTCGTCGTCCGACGACAGATAGGCCCGTTGCAGCGTCGACGGCATCTCGAAGAAGCGGTCGAAGAACGGCGCGAGGGCATCCGGCGGGAAGGACAGCAGAGCGTCCGCGCCCACCGACCGCAGCCGTGTGACCGCCCGCGATCCCGCCGAGTCGACGCCGCCGCCGTGCAGCACGGCCGACGCGATGACGTCCGCTCGGCGCAGGGAGGCAGCGACGCTGTACCCGGTGGCGGTGTGCAGAGCCGGACTCCGCGTCCCGGTGGTGACGACCCCGCGCGTCGGACGGGTCGGCGGACGCATCGCGAAGCGCACCCGTTCGACGGGCTCGTCGCCGCGGAGAGTCACACCCCGCGCAGCCAGCCGTGCGAGCAGCCGACGCGCGAGCTCGGGTGAGGTGAGGCCGGGCCGACCGACCAGGCAGGTCTCCTCGAGCAGGACCGCGCCGCCGCCGAGCGGCACCACATACAGGAAGGACGGCACCGCGTCCGCGTCCGCACCGTTGTCCCGCCGCCAGTCCATGATCACCGCGGACTCGCCGCCGCAGGCGCGCGCGGCGGTGTCCTCGTCGACCACGACCCCGTGGGCCGTCTGCTCGGGAACGCCGGGTCCGACCGCCGAGCCGCGGGCGTCGATCACCGTGCCGCCGGACAGGGAGGTGCCGTTCCGCAGGGTCACCGACGTGGACGTGACCTCCGCCGCGGACTCCGCGACCACCGACACTCCGTCGAGTGCGAGGCCGTCCTGCAGTCGTCCGGTGTCGAGCACTGAGTACTCCCGGTCCACCACGTGTCGGCGTGTACCGACGACGACGGGCGAGCCGGACGTGGTCGCGCGCGTCGACTCCGGCACCCAGTCCGGGATCTCGTCGGTCCACATCCCGTACGTGTTGATCCAGCGACGATCCGGATGCGGGTCGACGAGAGTCACCGCTGCGCCCGCGGCCGCGCAGCGATGTGCCGCAGCGCGACCGGACGGGCCGGCGCCGACGACGAGGACGTCGGTCAGAACGTTCCCGTCGCCAGCAGTCCGCCGTCGACGCGCACCGTCTCACCGGTGATCCACGACGCGGCGTCGGACACGAGGAACCCCACGAGCGAGGCCACGTCCTCGGGCGTTCCCAGCCGCTTCATCGGGTAGCCGGCGGCCGCCGCCTCCTCGCCGTTGGCGACGAGTGCCTCGGCGAACTTGGTCTTGACGACGCCCGGGGCCACGGCGTTCACGCGGATAGACGGTCCGAGCTGCCACGCGAGCTCCTCGGTCAGCCGAATGAGCGCCGCCTTGGACGAGCCGTACGCGGCGATGACTCCGGTGGATCGGATTCCCGCCACGCTGGCGAGGTTCACGACCGAGCCGCCGTGCTCGCCCATCCACGCGCGGTGCGCTTCCTGGATGAAGCCCAGTGTCGCGACGACGTTGACCTCGAAGATCTTGCGGACGCCGGCGAGGTCGGCCTCCATGAGCGATCCGTACACCGGATTGATGCCGGTGTTGTTGATCAGGATGTCGAGTGAGCCGAGCTCGGCGACCGTGCGGTCGACCGTCTCGCGGCGGGACTCCTCGTCCCCTGCGTTGCCGGCGATGGCGAGCACGGTGGCCCCCGGTACCGCGGCGCGCAACTCCTCGGCGGTGGCGTCGAGCTGCTCCTTCTTGCGGGCCGTCACCGTCACGGCGGCGCCGCGAGCGAGGAGGTCGGCCGCGATGGCCCGACCGATTCCGCGGCTCGCACCGGTGACCACGGCGACACGCCCCTGCAGATCCTGTTCCTTCTCCATGCGTCGAACGTTAGCGGAGTCACGTCTGCATGGACCGTGGGAGCCCGTGGAGGCGTTAAAATGAGGGATTGCTGCGCAGTCGAGTCCCGCTGCGCCCGGTCTGCCACCGGACAACTACGACGATCGAGGAGTTCGCACCGTGATCACCGCCACCGACCTGGAGGTTCGTGCTGGCGTGCGTACTCTTCTGTCCGCCCCCGGGCCCGCCCTGCGCGTGCAGGCCGGCGACCGCATCGGCCTCGTGGGCCGCAACGGCGCCGGGAAGACCACGACCCTCCGCATCCTGGCGGGTGAGGGTGAGCCCTACGCCGGCTCGGTCACCCGCACCGGAGACATCGGATACCTGCCGCAGGACCCCAAGGAGGGCGACCTCGACCTGCTGGCCAAGGATCGTGTCCTGTCCGCCCGCGGACTCGACACCTTGCTGCACGACATGGAGAAGCAGCAGGCGCTCATGGCCGAGGTGGCCGATGAGGATCGCCTCGACAAGGCCGTCCGACGATACGGCGAGCTCGAGGAGCGTTTCGCCTCGCTCGGCGGCTATGTGGCCGAGAGCGAGGCGGCGCGCATCTGTAACAGCCTCGGACTGCCCGACCGTGTCCTGGCGCAGCCCCTGCGCACCCTCTCCGGCGGTCAGCGCCGCCGCGTCGAGTTGGCACGCATCCTGTTCGCGGCGTCCGACGGCAGTGGTGGTCGCTCGGCCACCACGCTGCTGCTCGACGAGCCCACCAACCACCTCGACGCCGATTCGATCACCTGGCTCCGCGGCTTCCTGCAGAGCCACGAGGGTGGGCTCATCGTCATCAGTCACGACGTGGAGCTGCTGAACGACGTCGTGAACCGCGTGTGGTTCCTCGATGCCGTCCGCGGCGAGCCGGACGTCTACAACATGAATTGGAAGAAGTACCTCGACGCGCGCTCGACGGACGAGCAGCGTCGTCGCCGCGAGCGTGCCAACGCGGAGAAGAAGGCCGGCGCTCTGCGCGCCCAGGCCGCCAAGATGGGTGCGAAGGCCACCAAGGCCGTGGCCGCCCAGAACATGGCCAAGCGTGCCGACAAGCTGATGGCGAACCTCGACGAGGAACGCGTGTCCGACCGGGTGGCACACATCCGCTTCCCCGAGCCCGCACCGTGCGGCAAGACGCCGCTCATGGCGTCGAATCTCACCAAGATGTACGGGTCGCTGGAGATCTTCGCGGGTGTGGATCTGGCCATCGACCGCGGTTCCCGCGTCGTGGTGCTCGGACTCAACGGCGCCGGCAAGACGACGCTGCTGCGCATCCTCGCGGGCACGGAGAAGAGCGACTCGGGCCAGATCGAGCCCGGTCACGGTCTGCGCATCGGCTACTTCGCCCAGGAACACGACACCCTCGACGACATGGCGTCGGTCTGGGAGAACGTGCGGCACGCGGCACCGGACACCCCGGAGCAGGAGCTGCGGTCGCTGCTCGGTGCGTTCATGTTCACCGGCCCGCAGCTCGAGCAGCCGGCCGGCACTCTCTCCGGCGGTGAGAAGACGCGACTCGCGCTCGCCGGCCTGGTCTCGTCGGCGGCCAACGTGCTGCTCCTCGACGAGCCGACCAACAACCTCGACCCGATCTCGCGTGAGCAGGTCCTCGAGGCGCTGCGGAGCTACAAGGGCGCCGTCGTGCTGGTGACGCACGATCCGGGTGCGGCCGAGGCACTCTCTCCCGAACGAGTGATCCTCCTGCCGGACGGCAACGAGGACCACTGGTCGCAGGACTACCTCGACCTGATCACGCTCGCCTGAGTCGGCTCACGGCCGATCGCGACGGACCGACTCCTCGACCAGATCGAGGACGGCCGACAGGTTCTCGGTGCCCTGGCCCGATGCGATGCGGGTCACGAGACCGTCCATGACGAGGTCGAGGTATCCCAGCAGTACGGCGGTGGGCACGTCGTCCCGCAGTCGGCCCGCAGACCTCTGACGCTCGAGACGTGACAGGACGGCGTCCTGCAGCTCGACCGAGCGCTCCGACCACCCGGCCCGGAACTCGGCGTCGGTCTTGAGCCGTCGGGCGATCTCCAGACGTGTACCGAGCCAGTCGAACTGGTCGGGAGCGGCCAGCATGTCCCGCATCACCTGGACGAGCCCCTGCTCGGCGGCGACGTCGGCCATGCGGCGCGCGTCGTCGCGGGCGAGCGCGAGGAACAGCCCGTCCTTGTCCTTGAAGTGGTGGAAGATCGCTCCTCGCGAGAGCGAGGTGGCCTCCTCGAGTCGCCGCACCGTGGCGCCCTCGTAACCGTATTCGGCGAAACAGCGGCGCGCGCCGTCGAGGATCTGACTTCGGCGCGCCGCGAGATGGTCGTCACTGACCTTCGGCACTCGGTGCTCCTGTCGTGTGCTGGGGACATCGTGCTGATCGCAGAACGCGCACGACCGAACCGGCGATACACGCGGTATCGCGGCGCGGTCGTGCGCGTTCTGCTCCCCTCACGGGGCAGTGATCACTGCGGTGATCAGCCGATCATGTTGCGCAGCACGTACTGCAGGATGCCGCCGTTGCGGTAGTACTCCGCCTCGCCGGGGGTGTCGATGCGGACCACGGCGTCGAACTCGACGGCAGAGCCGTCTTCCTTCGTCGCGGTGACGTGCATCGTCTTCGGCGTGCGGCCCTCGTTCAGCTCGGTGATGCCCGAGATGTCGAAGGTCTCGGTGCCGTCGAGCTTCAGCGACGCCGCCGACTCGCCGGCGGGGAACTGCAGCGGGACGACGCCCATGCCGATGAGGTTGGAGCGGTGGATGCGCTCGAACGACTCGGTGATGACGGCCTTGACGCCGAGCAGGCGGGTGCCCTTGGCAGCCCAGTCACGCGAGGATCCGGAGCCGTACTCCTTGCCGCCCAGGACGACCAGCGGGATGCCGGCGTTCTGGTAGTTCTGCGACGCGTCGTAGATGAAGGCCTGCGGGCCACCGTCCTGCGTGAAGTCGCGGGTGTAGCCACCCGAGACGTCGTCGAGGAGCTGGTTGCGCAGCCGGATGTTCGCGAACGTTCCGCGGATCATGACCTCGTGGTTGCCGCGACGCGAGCCGAAGGAGTTGTAGTCCTTGCGCTCGACACCGTGCTCGTCGAGGTACTGCGCAGCAGGCGTTCCTGCCTTGATGTTGCCGGCGGGGGAGATGTGGTCGGTGGTGACCGAGTCTCCGAGGTACGCCAGCACGCGCGCACCGGAGATGTCCGTGACGGCTTCCGGGTCCTTGGGCATGCCGTCGAAGTACGGGGGCTTCCGCACGTAGGTCGACTGCGGGTCCCACTCGAACGTCTTGCCGTCCGGGGTGGGCAGTCCGCGCCAGCGTTCGTCGCCCTTGAAGACGTCGGCGTAGCCCTTGGTGTACATCTCCTTGGAGATGGACGAGTCGATCGTGTCCTGGATCTCCTTGGGCGAGGGCCAGATGTCCTTCAGGAAGACGTCGTTGCCCTCGTTGTCCTGACCGAGAGCGTCGTGCTCGAAGTCGAAGTCCATGGTGCCGGCCAGCGCGTAGGCGATGACGAGCGGCGGGGACGCCAGGTAGTTCATCTTCACGTCGGGGGAGATGCGACCCTCGAAGTTGCGGTTACCGGACAGGACCGCGGTGACCGTGAGGTCGTTGTCCTGGATGGCCTCGGAGATCTTGGGATCGAGCGGTCCCGAGTTACCGATGCACGTGGCGCAGCCGTATCCGACGAGGAAGAAGCCGAGCTTCTCCAGGTACGGCCACATGCCGGCCTTGTCGTAGTAGTCGGTGACCACCTGTGAGCCCGGCGCCATCGAGGTCTTGACCCACGGCTTGCTGGTCAGACCCTTGTCGACGGCCTTCTTGGCCAGCAGGGCAGCGCCGAGCATGACCGACGGGTTCGAGGTGTTGGTGCACGAGGTGATCGACGCGATGGCGACGGCGCCGTGGTCGAGGACGAACGAGCCCTGCTCGTCCGAGTCGACGCGCACCGGGTTGGTCGGGCGACCCTCGGCGTTGCCGGCGGCGGAGTGCAGCGGAGCCGCATCGTCGTCGGCGAAGGACAGCGTGGCCGGATCCGAGCCCGGGAACGTCTCGTCGAGTGCCTCGTCCAGCTTCGACGGGGTGGCGTCGACGTCCTCGCCACCCACGTAGTTGTGGATGTCCTTGCGGAACGCGATCTTGGACTCCGACAACAGGATTCGGTCCTGCGGACGCTTCGGTCCGGCGATGGACGGCACCACGTCGCCGAGGTCGAGCTCGAGGTACTCGGAGTACGTCGCCTCGTTCTCGGGGTCGTGCCACATGCCCTGTTCCTTGGCGTACGCCTCGACGAGCGCGAGCTGCTCGTCGGAGCGTCCGGTCAGGCGCAGGTAGTCGACGGTCTCCGAGTCGATCGGGAAGATCGCGGCGGTGGAACCGAACTCGGGGCTCATGTTGCCGAGCGTCGCGCGGTTGGCCAGGGGGACCTCGGCCACACCCTCGCCGTAGAACTCGACGAACTTGCCGACGACGCCGTGCTTGCGCAGCATGTCGGTGACGGTGAGCACGACGTCGGTCGCGGTGACGCCGGGCTTGATCTCGCCGCTGAGCTTGAAGCCCACGACACGGGGGATGAGCATGGAGACGGGCTGGCCGAGCATGGCAGCCTCGGCCTCGATGCCGCCGACGCCCCAACCGAGCACGCCGAGGCCGTTGACCATGGTGGTGTGCGAGTCGGTGCCGACGCAGGTGTCGGGGTACGCCTGACCGTTCCTGACCATGACGGTGCGGGCGAGGTGCTCGATGTTGACCTGGTGCACGATGCCGGTGCCCGGGGGGACGACCTTGAAGTCGTCGAACGCGCCCTGGCCCCAGCGCAGGAACTGGTAGCGCTCGCCGTTGCGCTGGTACTCGATGTCGACGTTGCGCTCGAAGGCGTCCGCGCGGCCGAACACGTCGATGATGACGGAGTGGTCGATGACCATCTCGGCCGGAGCGAGCGGGTTGACCTTCTCCGGGTCGCCGCCGAGAGCGGTGACGGCCTCACGCATGGTCGCGAGGTCCACGATGCAGGGGACACCGGTGAAGTCCTGCATGATCACGCGGGCCGGCGTGAACTGGATCTCGATGCTCGGATCGGCGGACGGGTCCCACGCGGCGATCGCGTCGATGTGGTCCTTGGTGATGTTCGCGCCGTCCTCGGTACGCAGGAGATTCTCCGCGAGGACCTTGAGGGCATAGGGCAACTTCTCGGTGCCGGGGACGGCCTTCAGGCGGAAGATCTCGTACGAGTTCTCTCCGACCTCCAGCGTTCCCTTGGCGCCGAACGAATCGATACTTGCGGTCACGTCAGCTCCACTCGTCTTCTGGGCTGCCGTCGACGGGGCTGTGTCGACGGCGTGGCGAGAGCGGGCGGACATCGCCGTGGGTGAGGGTGCACCCGGGTGGCGTCGAGGCCGCCGCAGTCTCGGTGTTTCGATTCTAACAGTACGCTTGTCCTGTGAGAACGAGTGGCCGAATCGCCGTGTCGCTCTCACCGTGGTGCGCACTCATCGTTCCCCGGCAGCGTTCCGGGCGCAACGAAGGGCTGCCTCCGTGCACCTCGGTGCGCCTCGGACTCGGCGACGGTTCCGTCCCGTAGGGTCCCGCTCGACGGCGCACACACTTCGACCATCATCGCCTCGCGATCCACCGCATCGCCTCGCGATCGACGACAACGGACGGACGATGTCTCTCTCTCCTCTCCCGGCCCTACCGCTGAGTGATCAGCCGCTGGTCGCCCTCCCGATGATCAGCGAGGTGCCGACGTTCGTCGACCTGCAGGCGACCCTCGCCGACGTCGCGGACGACGGGGTGGCCGCGCCGGGTCAGGACGTCGTCGGGCTCGAGGGTGTCGTGGCGCGCGCCGGCGAGCACGGTATCGACCTGAGCATCGTCGTGCTCGACGCGCCGGCGCCGCTCGATTCGCAGCTCCGCGATCTCGCCACGTCGGTCGGTGCCACCGACGGTGGGACGGTCCTCGTGATCGGTCCGGGACAGGTCGGCACGTTCAGCGACTCGATCGATCGCGTGACGCTCGAAGCGGGTCAGGATCAGGCGTACACCGGCAACGCGGTGCAGTCCGCGGACAACTTCCTCGACGTGCTCGTCGAGCCCGGCCCACCGTGGACCGGCATCACTCTGGGCCTCGTTCTCGTGGTCGTCGCCGTGCTCGGCGGCACCTGGTGGGTGAACGAACGCCGCCATCGTTCGGGAGATGTCACCGATCGAGAGGCCGTCACGCCCGACGGGCAGTGACCGTTCCCAAAAAAGTCTCAACGAATCTTTCTCGGACAACGTCCTGATCAGCGCGGATGCGGTCGGCGGAATGACACATGTGTCATTTGTGACTGGAGTTCCTTAAGCGTTCGAAGTGTCGTACGGTTCGCATGGCACTGCTTGGGGAAGAAGTGTCGCAGAGGGGCTGATCGTTGCTCCCGGGTCGGCCGTTGTCGGCTGTGGTCCGGGATCCTGTCACGCTGCGTCGTGTCCTCCCCACGCGTGCGGTGGGTGAATCCGCACTGCGGACGTGAGGGAGACGAACAGGTGAAGCGATACTCCGGAGGTCGACGGCACGTCGGTCGATCGCGGGCTCTGCGTCGCACGATCGGGGGCGCCGTCGTCGCGACGACGCTGCTGCTGTCCGGGACGGGGTTCCTCGCACCGAGTCTCGCGTCCGCCGTGCCGCCGCCCCCGCCCAATCCCTCCGACTCCGACATCGCCGCCGCCGGCGCGCGCGTGGGGGACCAGCTCGGACGAGTCGGTCGACTCATCGACCAGGTCGCCTCGGCCAACCAGCAACTCGCCGCGATCGACGCGCAGGTGGCCGTCAAGCGCGAGGACGTCAACAAGGCCCTCGTCGACCTGCAGAACGCTCGTACCGTCGCCGACGCCGCCGCCGCGGCCGTCGGCATCGCGCAACAGGCCCTCCGCGACGCCGGCCAGATGATCTCCGACGCGCAGAAGAAGTTCGACGCCTTCGCCGTCACCGACTACGTCAAGGGCACCGGGTCCGCCGGTGTCTCCTCACTCCTGGACGCGCAGGGGCCGCAGGACGTGCTCGATCGCGCTCAGATCCTGCGGATGCTGTCCGCCAAGCAGAACGCCACCCTGGACAGCCTGCAGCGGGCGCGTACCGAGGAGGCCAACCGAGACTCCACCGCACGCCAGAGCAAGATCGAGGCCGACCGTGCCTCCGCGGAAGCGGACGCGAAGAAGGACGAGGCGGAACAGGCCATCGCCGCGGCCGTGTCCGCACAGCAGGAGCAGGCAGCGCAGAAGGCGGCCGTCGAGGCACAGCGGGACAGCGCCTCCGCCGAGCTCGAGCAGGCGCGCAACGACGCCGCGGGGCTCGAGGGACAGCGCGACGCGTACTCGCAGTGGGACCAGCAGCGTCAGGCGGAGGAAGCCGCCGCCGCGGCAGCCGCGCAGGCAGCGCAGGAGGCAGCGGTGGCCGCGGCCGCCCGGGTGGCCGCGAACCAGGCCGCCGCCGATCGTGCCGCAGCGTTGGTGGACGGGGAGCGCGACCACACCGACCTGACCGGATCGACGTCGAGCGGCACCTCGTCGGGGAGCACGTCATCGGGTAGCTCGTCGTCGGGTAGCTCGTCGGGTAGCTCGTCGTCGGGCGGTACGTCGTCGGGGAGCACGTCCTCCGGTACCTCGTCGTCTGGTACCTCGTCCTCGGGCAGCACGTCGTCGGGCAGCACGTCGTCGGGCAGCACGTCGTCTGGCAGCACGTCCGGCGGCGGTCGCGGGACCGCCACGAAGGATCCGTCGCTCACCGGGTCCGCGGCCATCGAACTCGTCATCGACCGCGGCATGTCCGTGTTGGGCACCCCCTACTCGTGGGGTGGCGGCAACGAGAACGGACCGACCAAGGGCATCCGTGACGGCGGTGTCGCCGACAGCTACGGCGACTACAACAAGGTGGGCTTCGACTGCTCCGGCCTCATGATGTACGCCTTCGGTGGTCTCGGGATCTCGCTCCCGCACTACACCGGCTACCAGTACACGGCCGGCAAGCAGGTGCCGTCGTCCCAGATGCGCCGCGGCGACATGATCTTCTACGGTCCGGGCGCCTCGCAGCACGTCGCCCTCTACCTCGGTGACGGCAAGATGCTCGAGGCCCCGCAGTCGGGATCGGTGGTGAAGGTGTCGCCCGTGCGTTTCGACGGCATGACGCCGTACGCCGTCCGCATGGTGGAGTGACACCCCGTCCGAGCAGGTAGAACGTCATGTGTCCTCGCCACCTGCAATAGTGGTGCTCGGCAGCAGAGTCCGGGTAGAAAGCGGTGGTTCCACAGGTGACGTCACGAGAGACCGACACGACCGACATCTCTCGGGACGTGCAGACGCTCGAGAAGGCCGTCTACGAGGTCAAACGCGTCATCGTCGGTCAGGACCGACTGGTCGAACGCATCCTCGTCGGGCTTCTCGCACGCGGGCACGTCCTGCTCGAGGGTGTTCCCGGTGTGGCGAAGACGTTGGCGGTGGAAACGTTCGCGACAGTGGTCGGCGGCTCGTTCTCCCGCGTGCAGTTCACGCCCGACCTGGTGCCCACCGATCTCATCGGAACGCGCATCTACCGTCAGGGCAAGGAGGAGTTCGACACCGAGCTCGGCCCAGTGGTCGCGAACTTCGTGCTCGCGGACGAGATCAACCGCGCTCCGGCCAAGGTGCAGTCGGCTCTCCTCGAAGTCATGGCCGAGCGCCACGTCTCCATCGGTGGTCACACGTATCCCATGCCGGATCCGTTCCTGGTCATGGCGACGCAGAACCCGATCGAGAACGAGGGTGTGTACCCCCTCCCCGAGGCGCAGCGCGACCGCTTCCTGTTCAAGATCGTCGTGGACTACCCGACGGTCGAGGAGGAGCGCGAGATCGTCTACCGCATGGGCGTCGCGGCACCGAAGCCCAAGCAGATCCTCGATCCGGTCGAGTTGGTGCGCCTCCAGAACGTCGCGGCCTCCGTGTTCGTCCATCACGCTCTGGTCGACTACGTGGTGCGCGTCATCGCCGCCACCCGTACTCCGCGCGACGTGGGCCTCGACGACGTGGCCGGCTGGATCGCCTACGGCGCGTCGCCCCGAGCGACCCTCGGCATCATCAGTGCTTCCCGTGCGTTGGCGTTCCTGCGTGGACGGGACTACGTCGTGCCGCAGGACGTCCTCGACGTGGTGCCGGACGTGCTGCGGCACCGTCTCGTGCTCTCGTACGACGCCCTGGCCGACGAGATCACGCCCGAGCAGATCATCACGCGCATACTCCAGACCGTGGGCCTGCCGCAGGTCGGCGCGCAGCCGATCCAGCCGCAGGCTCCCCAGCACAACGGGCCCCAGCACAACGGGCCCCAGCAGAACGGGCCCCAGCAGACCGGGCCCCAGCAGCAGGGGCAGGGGCAGGGGCAGGGCGGACCGCAACAGTTCCAGCCCGGTCCCGACGCATCGCCTCAGCAGGGTGGTCCTCAGCAGAACGGTCCCCAGCAGGGTGGCCCGGCGCCGTGGATGCAGAAGCAGACTTCCGCGACCGATCCCACGCGGTGACCATGGCGTCACCCACGGGTGGCCGGCCCGGTGATCCGGTGTTCGGCGCGCCCGCCGTGCAACAGTCGTTGCGCGGCGCGCCTCCGTCCTTTGCCTCGGGGTCGCTGGAGGATCCCCGGTTGTCGGCTGCGCTGCGCACCCTCGAGCTGACCGTTCGCCGCCGACTCGACGGTGTGTTGCACGGCGATCATCTGGGTCTCATACCGGGCCCGGGATCGGAACCCGGCGACGCACGTGAGTACCAGCCGGGCGACGACGTGCGTCAGATGGACTGGTCCGTCACCGCCCGGACGACGCACCCCCACGTCCGTCAGAGCGTCGCGGACCGCGAGCTCGAGACGTGGATGGCGATCGACTTGTCGGCGTCACTCGACTTCGGCACCGCAGGGTGCGAGAAGAGGGATCTCGTCGTCGCGGCCACGTCGGCCATCGCGCACCTGACCAGCGGCGGTGGCAATCGCATCGGCGCCGTCGTCGCGACGGGCGAGCGTGTCGTCCGGGTTCCCGCTCGGGGCGGTCGGGCGCACATCCAGTCCCTGCTCCGCACCGTGGCCACCACACCGCACGCACCCGACGGCACTCGCGGCGACTTCGTCGGCGCGATCGATGCTCTGCGACGGCCGGAACGTCGACGCGGCATGGTGGTCGTCGTCAGCGACTTCCTCGGTCCGACGGACTGGGAGCGTCCGCTCCGAGCCCTCGCGGCGCGCCACGACGTGCTGGCGGTGGAGGTCGTCGACCCTCGCGACCTCGAGTTGCCCGACGTCGGTGACGTGGTGCTGCACGACCCGGAGACGGGACGGACGCGGGAGTTCAGCACGACACCCCGATTGCGCGAGGACTTCGCGGCGGCCGCCGCAGCGCACCGCGCGAACGTCGAGAAGATTCTGCGTGGCTGCAACGCGCCTCGGCTCACCCTGCGGACGGACGGCGACTGGATCGCCGACGTCGTCCGCTTCGTGTCCCGACGACGCCACGGCGCGAGCATGGGAGCGAGTACGCGGTGAGCCTGTCCGATTTCTCGTCACCCTGGTGGCTGCTCTTCCTCCTCGTCGTCGCGGGCCTGGTGGTCGCCTACGTGCTCGCCCAGCGCCGCCGTCAGCGCAACACCATGCGCTTCACCAACATGGAGTTGCTCGAGCGCGTCGCACCGCAGCGCCCCGGGCTGGTGCGCCACGTCCCCACGGCGCTCGTGCTCGTGGGGCTTCTCTTCCTGACCGTCGCACTGGCCGGACCGACGTCCGATCAACGGGTTCCGCGTAATCGGGCGACCGTCATGCTCGTCATCGACGTGTCGTTGTCGATGGAGGCCACCGACGTCCAGCCGACGCGACTGGCAGCGGCGCAAGAGGCCGGCAAGCAGTTCGCCGACGGCCTGACCCCCGGCATCAACCTCGGCCTCGTCGCGTTCGCGGGCACGGCATCGGTGCTGGTCTCGCCGACCACCGATCGTGAGGCGACGAAGTCGGCCATCGATCGGCTGCAGCTGGCCGAGCGGACCGCCACGGGCGAGTCCATCTTCACGGCGATGCAGTCGATCGAGACACTGGGCGCGGTGCTCGGTGGATCGGACGCGGCGCCGCCCGCGCGCATCGTGCTGCTGTCCGACGGGAAGCAGACCGTGCCCGAGAACGAGGACGACCCGCGCGGGTCGTACACGGCTGCCCGCGAAGCGGAGACGAAGGGCATTCCGGTCTCGACGATCTCGTTCGGCACCAGTTACGGCACGGTGGACATCACCGACGAGCAGGGCGACACCCAGCGCGTCGCGGTGCCCGTCGACGACCCGTCGCTCGAGGAGATCGCACGCCTGTCCGGTGGCACCTTCTTCACGGCGTCGAGTCTCGAAGAGCTCACCGAGGTGTACGACACGCTCGAGGAGCAGATCGGCTACGAGACCACCCGTGGTGACGCGAGTCGGCCCTGGTTGATAGCCGGAGTGCTGTTCGTGTCGGCGGGACTTGTCACAGCATTGTCCCTACGCCAGCGAGTCCCCTGACGCACATCGGTAAAGTACGCGCGGGTCGAGGCGATCGACGACGTCCGTGATCGCCCACCGACTGGCCGTTGCTGCGAGCAGCACCCCCGAGAGAGAAGGTTCATCCGTATGTCCTCTGCGCCCGAGTCCGCGACACCCGACGCGACGGCCGGCGGGGGATTCGTCTCCCGGTCCGTGCTCGTCACCGGCGGTAATCGGGGCATCGGCCTGGCCGTGGCCCGCCGACTCGCCGCGGACGGCCACAAGGTCGCGGTCACGCACCGCAGCTCGGGTGCACCGGAAGGACTGTTCGGGGTGCAGTGCGACGTCACCGACACCGCGTCCGTCGATGCCGCGTTCACCGAGGTGGAGAAGCATCAGGGCCCCGTCGAGGTGCTCGTCGCCAACGCGGGCATCACGGACGACACCCTGCTGATGCGGATGACCGAGGAGCAGTTCACCTCCGTCATCGACGCCAACCTCACCGGCGCGTTCCGGGTGGCCAAGCGCGCGAGCCGCTCGATGCTGCGCGCACGCTTCGGACGGTTCGTCTTCCTCGGTTCCGTCGTCGGTCAGGCCGGCGGACCCGGCCAGATCAACTACGCGTCCTCCAAGGCGGGTGTCGTCGGCATGGCGCGCTCGCTCACTCGTGAGCTCGGCTCGCGCTCGATCACCGCGAACGTCGTGGCCCCCGGTTTCATCGAGACCGACATGACTGCGGAGCTCGACGACAAACTCCGGGACACCGCACGCGAGTACATCCCGCTCAAGCGTCTCGGCACTCCCGAGGACGTCGCCGCGGTGGTGAGCTTCCTCGCGTCACCCGATTCGAGCTACGTCTCGGGCGCGATCATCCCGGTCGACGGCGGTATGGGCATGGGCCACTAACCCACCTGGTCCCGACTCCTGCCCGATCGACTCGGGCACACCAGACTTCACACGAAAGGCACACGCACATGGGCGGACTGCTCGAAGGCAAGACCATCCTGATCACCGGGATCATCACCGACGCGTCCATCGCGTTCCACGCGGCCAAGGTCGCGCAGGAGCAGGGCGCCAAGGTCATCATCACCGGGTTCGACCGGCTGCGACTGATCGACAGGATCGCCCAGCGTCTGCCGGAGCCCGTGCCGCCGGCGATCGAGCTCGACGCGACGAACGAGGAGCACCTCGCGGCACTCGCCGGTCGTATCTCCGAGGTCGCTCCGGAGGGGATCGACGGCGTTCTGCACTCCATCGCGTTCGCTCCGCGCACCCTGATGGGCCCGGGGTCCAAGCCGTTCCTCGAGGGACCGGGTCCCGACGCTGCCGCCGCCTTCCAGATCTCCGCCTGGTCCTACGCCTCACTCGCCCGCGCCGTGCTTCCCGTCATGAACGAGGGCGGATCCATCGTCGGCATGGACTTCGATCCGCGCACGGCGATGCCGTTCTACAACTGGATGGGTGTGGCGAAGGCCGCGCTCGAGTCGGTCAACCGCTACGTCGCCCGCGAGGTCGGCGAGGCCAAGAAGGTGCGCTCCAACCTGGTCGCCGCGGGTCCGATCAAGACGCTCGCCGCCAAGGCCATCGCAGGTACCGCGACGGGTGACGCGGACAAGATGAACCAGCTCAACGAGTACTGGGACGGCGCATCCCCGATCGGCTGGAACTTCAACGACCCGACGGCCGTGGCCAAGTCGATCTGTGCGCTGCTGTCGGACTGGCTGCCGGCGACGACCGGATCGATCATCTACGTCGACGGCGGCGCGAGCCACAACACCTGGCTCCCCGAGAACCTCTGATTCTCTGACACTCGGACTCGGTCCGAGCATCCTCTCGGGTCCACCGAAACGGGTTCCGGCACAATGGCGCCATGAACTACGACGCGCTTCTGCTGCTGTCCTTCGGTGGGCCCGAGGGGCCGGACGAGGTGCGGCCGTTCCTGGAGAACGTCACCCGTGGCCGTGGAATCCCGCCCGAGCGCCTCGATGCCGTCGCCGAGCACTACCACCACTTCGGTGGGGTGTCGCCGATCAACCGACTCAACCGCGAGATCATCGCCGCGGTCGAGACCGAGTTCGCCCTCACGGGTATCGATCTGCCGGTGTACTTCGGCAACCGCAACTGGCATCCCATGGCGGAGGACACCGTCGCCGCCATGCAGGCCGACGGCGTACGCAACGCCCTGGTGTTCCCCACCTCGGCCTGGGGCGGGTACTCCGGCTGTCGGCAGTACCACGAGGACATCGCCCGCGCCCGTGCCGCCGCGGGGGAGGGCGCTCCACAGCTCACCAAACTGCGTCAGTACTACGACCATCCGCTCATGGTGGATGCCTTCGCCGACGCGATCCGCGCTGCGATCGGCCGGCTTCCGGCGGATCGCCGGGCCAGTGCTCGCGTGGTCTTCACGGCGCACTCGGTGCCCGTCTCGGCGGACGAGGCCGCAGGTCCGCCGTCGGCGGGCGGTCACCTGTACAGCCGTCAGGTCACCGAGGCGTCCCGATTGTGCGCCGCCGCAGCCGGTGTCGACGACTTCGACGTCGTGTGGCAGTCCCGGTCGGGACCGCCGCAGATCCCGTGGCTGGATCCCGACATCTGCGATCACCTCGAAGCACTGGCGGAGACGGGGGTCGACGCCGTGGTGATCTGCCCGGTCGGCTTCGTCTCGGATCACCTCGAGGTGGTGTGGGACCTGGACACCGAGGCCGTCGAGAAGGCGCGGGAACTGGGCATCGCTCTCGAGCGCGCAGGCACGCCGGGTGCGGACCCCCGATTCGCCCGGCTCGTGCGGACGCTGGTCGAGGAACGCACTGCGGGCACGGCGCCGCTGCGTCTGGGTTCCGAGCCCGCCTTCGGGACGACCGTCGACGGAACGCCGTGCAATCCCGGCTGCTGCGAGCCCCCGGTGCGTCGCCGCCCGGCCTGATCCGAGTCAGCGGCGATCGGGGGACAGGTACCCGTCCACGGCGGCACGCACCGCGGCGCGTCGCGCGGCGCGCACGGCGCGACGCAACGGTCGAAGCACTGCTTCGCGGGCCTCGGCGCCGCTGCTGCTGGGTGCCTCCGAGGGCGCCGACGTCTGCGCCGCCGCGAGGATGGCGTCCACCCTGTCGGCCGTGTCGAGAACTCGGGTGGTGCGTTCGGGGAGCGGCGGATAGCGGTGGCGGCTCGCGATGGCGAGGCGCTCGGCGATCATCGTGTGCGGGTCGCCGCCGGAACGGCCGGTGTCGACCGTCTGCACCGAGGTGAGGGCCTCGGCCGCACTCCGGACGGTGTCCCGCATCGAGTACTCGATCTCCCCGAGCGCCAGCTCCTGGTAGGTGACCGGCACGGTGACGGTGAACACCGTCCACCGCATGACGTCGGGGCCCTCGTCGGTGGGGACCAGTCCGACACCCGTCCGCCCCGGTACGCCGATGACGACGCCTTCCCCCGCGAGCACGGCGGCGGAGGAGAACGTGGAGTCGGTCGGCAGCCCGGCGACGTCACCGGGAGCGGGAAGAACCATGTCGACGGTCACCTCGCGCTCGCCGACGGGCGCCGCGGCCCGGACGACGCGGAGCAACTGGGCGATGCCGACGTCGCGGGGAGTGGGCCACGGGAGGTCGTGCCGCTCCGCCGTCTCGGGATCGGCGGCGACGACGAGGGCCAACGGTGCCCACTCGGTGAGAGCATCGATCACGTCGTCGGGTGGCGCGGCTCCGGCGAGCCAGGCGCCGCACCAGATGGCGAGGCTCGAGGATGGGGACGACACCGTCCGATCATAGGCGGCGTCGGAGGCGACCGGCGTGGCTGCGGTCGGGGAGTGCGCGGCGCCGATACCGTGGGACGGCCCGGTGACCCGACAGTCCTGTCCCGGGAGTGGGCGCGGAGGGCGAGGGAAGACGATGACAGCGGACAACCGGTACGGCGGCGACATCTTCGCCGGGCACGCGAGGCGAGCGCGACGCGTGGTCCCGACGATGGCGGCCGAACGGGATGTGGTGGTCGAGGACGCGGCGACCGGATTCTGCGGCGCCGTGGTGGGTTTCGAGCGCACGTACGACGGTGACTTCGTCCGACTCGAGGACGGCCGAGGTGTACGGAGGCTCTTCGCGATGCGCGAGGCCGCCTTCCTCGTCGACGGAAGCCCGGTGACGCTGACGCGTCCGGCACCGACCCGTGCCGTCGCTCCGACCCGCTCGGCCTCCGGGTCGACGCGGGTGGAGAACGTACGAGCGAAAGTGGCTCTGCCCAGCCGTATCTGGGTGGAGGGCATCCACGACGCGGCCATCGTCGAACGGGTCTGGGGCCACGATCTGCGGGTCGAGGGTGTGGTCGTCGAGCATCTCGAGGGACTCGACAACCTGGCAGACCGCTTGCAGGAGTTCGGGCCCGGACCGGGGCGCAGGGTGGGGGTCCTCGTCGACCACCTGGTCGACGGCTCGAAGGAGGACCGTCTGACGCGGTCGCTCGGCCCGTACGTGACGGTGACGGGACACCCCTACATCGATGTGTGGGAAGCGGTGAAGCCCGGCGCGGTGGGCATCGAGGCGTGGCCGCGAATCCCGCGCGGCACCGACTGGAAGACCGGTATCTGCCGCGAGTTGGGTTGGGGCACACCGCAGGACGGGTGGCGCCGGGTCTACGGTGCGGTGTCCAGTTTTCGCGATCTCGAGGCGCCGCTCATCGGTGCGGTGGAGCGCCTCGTCGACTTCGTCACCCTGGGTGACGAGAACGGGGAGACAGGTCGGTAACGATCTCCCCACGACGGTCGCGCGCACCCCACGGGCTCGTCGTTCGTCGCTACTGTGGAGTTCGTGGTTGCACTTCTGTGGCTCGTCGGAGCGGTGATTCTCGCTGCGGGTGAAGCGCTGTCCGGAGATTTCTTCCTTCTCATGCTGGCCGGTGGAGCCCTGGGTACCGCGGGCATCTCGGCGCTGACCGACTTCCCCGTGTGGGGCGATGCGATCGTGTTCGCGATCCTGTCCGGAGCCCTCATCCTGGGTGTCCGGCCGGTGCTGACCCGCCGGTTCTCGACGCCCCCGCCGACTCCCACCGGGATCGCCGCGCTCACCGGGCGATCCGCGCAGGTGATCGATGCCATCGATCAGCACTCCGGCACGGTGAGGCTGGACGGTGACGTGTGGACGGCTCGTCCGCTCGATCCCACCGAGGTGTACACGGCCGGAACGACCGTGACCGTGATGAAGATCGACGGCGCCACGGCCGTCGTGTGGAAAGGACCCTAGATGGGTGACTATGCCGCCTTGATCGCCCTTGCCGTGGTGGTGCTGTTCGTCGCCGTGGTGGTGGCGAAGTCGGTGACGCTCGTGCCGCAGGCCGAGGCCGCGGTGATCGAGCGCCTGGGCCGGTACTCCAAGACGGTCTCCGGGCAGCTCACGTTCCTCGTGCCGTTCGTCGACCGTGTCCGAGCGAAGGTCGACCTGCGCGAGCGCGTCGTGTCCTTCCCGCCGCAGCCGGTGATCACGCAGGACAACCTGACGGTGTCCATCGACACCGTCGTGTACTTCCAGGTCACCACCCCGCAGGCCGCGGTCTACGAGATCAGCAACTACATCGTCGGTGTCGAGCAGCTCACCACGACGACGCTCCGCAACGTGGTCGGCGGCATGACACTGGAGGAGACGCTCACCTCGCGTGACTCCATCAACGGCCAGCTCCGCGGGGTGTTGGACGAGGCCACCGGTCGATGGGGCCTGCGTGTCGCCCGAGTGGAGCTCAAGAGCATCGATCCGCCGCCCTCCATCCAGGAGTCGATGGAGAAGCAGATGAAGGCGGACCGCGAGAAGCGCGCCACCATCCTCACGGCCGAGGGACACCGTGAGTCGTCCATCAAGACGGCCGAGGGTGACAAGCAGTCCCAGATCCTGTCCGCGGAGGGTGCCAAGCAGGCCGCCATTCTCTCCGCCGAGGGCGAGCGTCAGTCCCGCATCCTGCGTGCGCAGGGTGAGCGGGCGGCGAAGTACCTCAACGCGCAGGGTGAGGCGAAGGCCATCGAGAAGGTGTTCGAGGCGATCAAGGCCGGCAAGCCGACGCCCGAGTTGCTCGCCTACCAGTACCTGCAGACGCTGCCGAAGATGGCGCAGGGTGATGCCAACAAGATGTGGGTGGTGCCGTCCGACTTCGGTGATGCCTTGAAGGGCTTCGCCAAGAATCTCGGCGCGCCGGGCGACGACGGCGTCTTCCGTTTCGAGCCCAGCGACCAGGGCGAGACGCACTCCAAGCCGGAGGACGACTCCGCGGAGGTGGCCGACTGGTTCGACACGAAGACGGACCCGGCCATCGCTCGGGCGGTCGCCGACGCCGAGGCCGTGGCACGCAAGCCTGTCGACACGTCGTTGGCCGCCGCACCGAACCCGGCCAGGAACTCGGCTCCGGAGCCCGCGAAGGCGGTCGAGGCCTCCACTCCGGACGGGTCCGGGGCGGGCGACGAGACAGCGCGCGAACTGGACCGCTGACGGTCAGGCCGCCAGACCCACGCCCACGCCGCCCGCGGCGAGAGCCCAGAGCACGCTGGTGAAGGTGCCGATGATGAAGTACTCCGATGCCCGCGGGTCGCGGAGTTCGGGGTAGCGCGCGAGTCCCTTGACCGCGAGGACCACGGCGATGCCCTCGGGCCATCCCGTGAGCACCGCGACCACGACGGCGATGCGTTCGAGTGTGCCGATGACGAGCCCCCCACGCAGGACGGGGCGCTCGTCGTCGGCATCGCCGTCTCCGGGCTCGGGCCGTCGGCGCGCGAGGTGGAAGACCGCGGGAACGACGACGGTGCCGCCGGTGACGGCGACCGCGACGACCAGGACCAGCGCGGCGACGAGTGGTGGCCCCGTGACCGGTGCATCGACGATCGCGGCGGCGAGACCTGCCAGTGCGAGCATTCCGGCGGACAGAAGTGGCGGGACCCACCACCAGCGCAGCGGCGGCAGCCACCGGACGCGTCGTCCCGGTGCAGCCGTCGGTGGGATCGTCGGCACCGGTCGGGCGGGCAGGAGTGCTGCTCCGGCGGAGAGCATGAGCGCGAGCAGCGCGAGGGCGGCCGCCATCAGGCGGCCGTTCCGCGTGCGCGCAGATCGGCCAGGGCGAGCATCCGCGCGACGACCGGTCGTGCCGCACGCTCGGCCTGCCATCCCGCGACGGCCAGTCGTTGGGACACGGCCTGCGGTGTGATGGACAGTTCCTCGGCGACGGCGGTCTGCGATCCGAGTCTGCGGACGCTGTCGACCGCGGCGCGACCCTGCTCGGTGCGCCGGACCAAGAGCAGTGCGAGCAGCGCCACGACGGCGTCGGCATCGCCGGCGGACTCGGCGTCACCGCCGCGGACCGCGATGTGGGCGACGGCGCTCTTGGCGCTGTCGACGGCGTCTCTGGCGGCTTCGAACGCCGGGCCCCGTCCCGCTCTGGTGGAGCGCGGTAACGGATCCTCCACCGCGCCCACCCCGATCCCGACGCTCCAGTGCCCGTCCTCGAGGAAGTCGAGTGCGAGGTCGAGTGCCACCGACGCGTCGTCGGTCACACCCTGGACCTCGTCGCCGGCCGTGCGTTCGAACGGGCGCGTCAGGTCGGTGGCACGGTCGAGGATGTCGGCGACACGGTCGATGTCACGTCGACTTCCTCGTTGGTCCACGGTCAGAACGAACATCGATCAACCCTAGAAGCTTGATCTTCCGTAATCAAGCCTCAAGTCTTGACTTCGCGCGCAGGCTGACGTGTGCCGACAGGCTTGATCTGCCCATATCAAGTCCATGACCTTGACCTCACCGGTCGCCGACCACCGGCATCCGCGCGTCGAGGATCAATCCGACGACGCCGACGGCGATGCAGACCCCCGAGATCGAGAGCAGGATCGGATCGCCGTGACCGGCCAGAGCGTCGCCGAGCAACACGATGCCGACCGTCCCCGGGATCACCCCGACCACCGTCGCCAGCGCGAACGGCACCACGGCCACCGAGGACAGGCCGGCGGAGTAGTTGACCACCGAGAACGGCACCGGCGCGATGAGTCGAAGACTCCCCACCGCCAACCATCCCCGTCGCGCGAGACGAGAATCGACGGCCCGGATCACCGGATGGTCCCAGCGTGCGGTCACCACGTCGCGGCCGAGTGTTCGGACCAGCAGGAACGCGAACACCGCACTCACGGTCGTCGCCGCGACCGCCACACCGACCCCCGTCACGGGTCCGAACAGCACACCCGCCGACACCGTGAACAGAGTGCGGGGGATCGGCGCCACCGTGATGATCGCGTGCGCCGCGAAGAAGACGAGGGGGAAGGCCGGCCCGACGGCGACGGCCCACTCCCGCACGCGGTCGATGGTGGGGAGGGGGACGAGCAGCGCCACGACGATCAGGGCGGCGAGCACGGTGACGGTCGCGGCGACGCGCAGCGCGAGCGCGCGGCGACTTCCGACGACGATCGACTCCTCCGACGGCACGGTGTCGTGCGGTTCGGTGTCGGGGGTCGTCACGTCCGCTCACGCTACCGAAGAGCGCCGCGAGCGGTGCTCGTCGACGTGGTCGGGGCGGTCACTAGGAGGACCGATGCTCGGACGCCCTAGTAGTGTGAAGTTTGTCTCAGGGCACTGTGATGGGACTCGGGATAGCGTGCCCGGAGTGCGGTTAACATCACAGCATCCGCAGGCGCGAAAGGGACACATGGCCACGTCACACACCGGGACACCGGACTCCGTCGCAGCCGAGGACGTCGGCGCGGCCGTACCGGTGAGCAGCGCCGAGGAAGGTTTCGCGACCTGGCGGCGCGGTGTGGCCGGTGTGCTGGCCAAAGCTCGGCGGGTGGACGTCTCGGAGCTCCCCGAGCACCCCGAGACGTTGCTCGAGGTGACGACGTACGACGGGGTCACGGTGCGGCCCCTGTACGGCCCGCTGGACGAGACGGCCGAGGCGCCGCTGCCCGGCACCTTCCCCTTCACGCGCGGCACGGACGCGCATCGCGACGTCAACGTCGGGTGGCTCGTCGCCGGCCGGTTCGGCCGTCCTGCCGGTCGCGAGACCGACGTGGCGACGCTCAACGACCAGCTCCTGGACGCGCTGCAGAACGGTACGAGCGCGCTGTGGCTCGACACCGCATCCGTGGGCGCCGACGGCCTGGCCCGTGTACTCGACGGGGTCCTGCTCGACCTCGCGCCGCTGACGCTGGACGCGGGTGCGGACGTCGCAGCGGTGGCCGACGCGTTGTTCGCGCTCCTCGACGAGCGCGGCGCCGCCGCCGACGTCCGACTGGGGGCGTCGCCGCTGACGGATCGATTCGCGGACATCGCGGGTGCGAGCGAGCAGGACGCGATCGATCTCGCGGTGCGGGCAGCGGCGCGCACCGAGCGGGTGCGCGCGATCACGCTGGACGGCACCGTGTTCCACGCCGCGGGGTCGGCGGACGCGCAGGAGGTCGGCCTGGCCGCCGCGGCCGGACTCGAATACCTGCGTGCGCTCACCTCGGCGGGACTGTCCGCTGCCGAGGCATTGGGACAGGTGGAGTTCCGCCTCGCGGCCACCGACGAGCAATTCGAGACCATCGCCAAGTTCCGCGCCGCCCGTCGGGTCTGGGCCCGGGTGGCCGAGGTCCTCGGGGCGCCGGGGCACGGCGGGGCCCCCCAGCACGCCGTCACCTCGGCGGCGATGATGACGCAGCGCGATCCGTGGGTGAACATGCTGCGCACGACGCTGGCCGCGTTCGGCGCCGGTGTGGGCGGAGCCGAAGCGGTGACCGTCCTGCCGTTCGACGCCGCGATTCCCGGCGGCGCCGCGGACGTCTCGCAGACCTTCGCCGCACGGATCGCGCGCAACACCCAGCTGCTCCTGCTCGAGGAGTCCCACCTGGGTCGGGTAGTCGATCCGGCCGGTGGGTCCTGGTATGTCGAGTCGCTCACCGACGCACTGGCGGACTCGGCGTGGTCGGTACTGCAGGCGGTGGAGGCGGCCGGCGGTTACCGCGCCGCGCTGGAGTCCGGTGAGATCGCGCGCCGGGTCGAGGAGACCCGCGCTGTTCGTGCGAGCGACATCGCCCACCGACGCACCGCGGTCACCGGTGTCAACGAGTTCCCGAACCTGCAGGAGCCGTCGCCCGCGGCCTCGGGGAACGGCACCGTCGCCGGACGTCCCGCAGCGCGGTATGCCGCCGAGTTCGAGGCGCTGCGTGATCGCAGCGACGCGGTGCTGGCGGACAAGGGCAGTCGCCCGGTGGTGCTGCTGGCGCCGTTGGGCAGCGTCGCGGAACACAACGGACGCACCACGTTCGCGGCGAACCTCATGGCGTCGGGCGGGATCGAGGCGGTGAACCCCGGTGCGGGAGCAGATCTCGCCGCGGTGGCGCGCGAGACCGCGTCGCCGATCGCCGTGCTGTGCGGCACCGACAAGCGCTACGCCGCCGAGGGTGCGGACGCCGTCGCCGCCCTGCGGTCGGCGGGGGTGCGGACGGTGCTGGTCGCCGGCGGTGCCTCGGCCTTCGCAGACGCGTCGCCGGAGCAGACCCCGGACGGACATCTCACGCTCACCATCGATGCCGTCGCCGAACTGAGTGCTCTCCTCGATGCACTCACCGGCGAGGCTCGTACGGAAGGACACACCGCATGACCGACGACGCTGGTGACATGGGCCCCGTGGGCAGTTTCGCGGACGTTCCGCTCGTCGACCCCCACGGCGCGCAGGCGGCAGCGCCGGCGGCCGACGATGCGCGCGCACACGTCGAGGCCGCCGCGTCGGCTCACGGCTACACGCCCGAGCAGGTGGTGTGGTCCACCCCCGAGGGCATCGACGTCCGTCCCCTGTACACCGGCGCCGATCGGGCAGAGGCGGCCGAGGCCGGGTACCCGCTCGACTCCTACCCGGGCACGGCTCCGTTCCTGCGGGGGCCGTACCCGACGATGTACGTCAACCAGCCGTGGACGATTCGTCAGTACGCGGGGTTCTCGACGGCGTCGGAGTCGAACGCTTTCTACCGACGCAACCTCGCGGCCGGTCAGAAGGGGCTGTCGGTCGCGTTCGACCTCGCGACGCACCGCGGCTACGACAGTGACCACCCGCGCGTGCAGGGCGATGTCGGCATGGCGGGTGTCGCGATCGACTCGATCTACGACATGCGCCAACTCTTCGACGGGATCGACCTGGGGTCGGTGTCGGTGTCGATGACCATGAACGGCGCCGTGCTGCCGATCCTGGCGCTGTACGTCGTCGCGGCGGAGGAGCAGGGCGTCGGGCCGGAGAAGCTGGCCGGCACCATCCAGAACGACATCCTCAAAGAGTTCATGGTGCGCAACACCTACATCTATCCGCCCGAGCCGTCGATGCGGATCATCTCCGACATCTTCGCGTACACCTCGACGCACATGCCGAAGTTCAACTCGATCTCCATCTCCGGCTACCACATCCAGGAAGCCGGCGCGACGGCCGATCTGGAGCTCGCGTACACCCTCGCCGACGGGGTGGAGTACATCCGCGCCGGGCTGGCCGCGGGCATGGACATCGATACGTTCGCCCCGCGGCTGTCCTTCTTCTGGGCCATCGGCATGAACTTCTTCATGGAGGTCGCCAAGCTGCGCGCAGGCCGGTTGCTGTGGGCGGAGCTGGTGCAGAAGTTCGACCCGTCCAGCGCGAAATCGCTGTCGCTGCGCACACATTCGCAGACGTCCGGCTGGTCGCTGACGGCACAGGACGTGTTCAACAACGTCTCCCGCACGTGTATCGAGGCGATGGCCGCGACGCAGGGACACACGCAGTCACTGCACACCAACGCGCTCGACGAGGCGTTGGCACTTCCGACCGACTTCTCCGCGCGCATCGCCCGTAACACCCAGCTGCTGCTGCAGCAGGAGTCCGGCACGACGCGGCCCATCGATCCGTGGGGCGGCTCGTACTACGTGGAGTGGCTGACCCACCAGCTCGCCGATCGGGCCCGCGCGCACATCGCCGAGGTCGAGGAGGCCGGCGGAATGGCCAAGGCCATCGGCGAGGGCATCCCGAAGCTCCGCATCGAGGAGGCGGCGGCGCGGACGCAGGCGCGCATCGACTCCGGTCGGCAGCCGCTGGTGGGCGTCAACAAGTACGTTCCCGACGAGCCCGACGCCATCGAGGTGCTCAAGGTCGAGAACTCGCGGGTGCGCACCGAGCAGATCGAGAAGCTGGAGCGGCTGCGCGAGGAGCGCGACCCCGGCCGCGTCGAGGCGGCGCTGTCCGCTCTCACGGCGGCGGCCGCGTCCACCGACGGCGGGATGGAGAACAACCTGCTCGCCCTCGCAGTCGACGCGGCGCGGGCCATGGCGACGGTGGGCGAGATCTCCGACGCTCTCGAGAAGGTCTACGGACGGCACCGCGCCGAGATCCGCACGATCAGCGGTGTCTACCGGGACGAGGCGGGGAAGGCCACGAACATGGTGCATGCAGGCGAGCTGGCGACGGCGTTCGCGAAGGCGGAGGGCCGCCGACCCCGCATCTTGGTGGCGAAGATGGGGCAGGACGGACACGATCGCGGGCAGAAGGTCATCGCGACGGCGTTCGCCGATATCGGCTTCGACGTCGATGTCGGCCCCCTGTTCCAGACCCCCGAGGAGGTGGCGAACCAGGCCGCCGACAACGACGTCCACGTCATCGGGGTGTCGTCGCTCGCCGCCGGTCACCTGACGCTGGTTCCGGCGCTGCGGGAAGCACTCGCCGCCGTCGGCCGGTCCGACATCATGGTCGTGGTCGGCGGCGTCATCCCGCCGGGCGACTTCGACGCGCTGCGTGAGGCCGGGGCGGCCGCGATCTTCCCGCCCGGCACGGTGATCGCCGACGCCGCGGTCGATCTCATCGGCCAGCTCGCGGAGAGCCTGGGTCACGGCGCGGCCGTCTCGGACGCAGGAGCGAACGCCTGAGCATGTCCGACGCGACCGCAGCACGTCCCACGCGTCCGGCGATCGATCTCGACGCGCTCGTGGCCTCGGTGCGGGCCGGAGAGCGTGCCGGGCTGGCGCGCGCCATCACGCTCGTCGAGTCCACCCGCGACGACCATCGCGACCTCGCCCAACAGATGCTGCTCGAGCTCCTTCCGCACGCCGGGGGGTCACATCGGGTGGGCATCACGGGCGTACCGGGAGTCGGCAAGTCAACGTTCATCGACGCCCTGGGCATGACGCTCATCGAGAAGGGCCACCGCGTCGCGGTTCTCGCTGTGGATCCGTCGTCGACCCGTACCGGGGGCTCCATCCTCGGGGACAAGACGCGGATGGCACGGCTCACGGTCGCGCCCGAGGCGTACATCCGGCCGTCCCCGACGTCGGGCACCCTCGGCGGTGTCGCGAAGGCGACCCGCGAGACGATCGTGCTGCTCGAGGCGGCCGGGTACGACGTCGTGCTGGTGGAGACCGTCGGGGTCGGGCAGTCCGAGATCACGGTCGCGGGCATGGTGGACACCTTCTGCTTCCTGACGCTCGCGCGCACGGGAGATCAGCTGCAGGGCATCAAGAAGGGCGTCCTCGAACTCGCCGACGTGGTCGCCGTCAACAAGGCCGACGGCAATCATCTCCGCGACGCCAAGGGTGCTGCGCGCGAACTCGCCGGAGCGCTCCGACTGATCTACCCGCACGACGCGCTGTGGACCCCGCCCGTGTTGACGATGAGCGCGATCGAGGAGACCGGGCTCACGGAGTTCTGGGACACCGTGTGCCGCCACCGCGACGTCCTCACCGCGGCAGGCGACTTCGATGCCCGCCGCCGCGACCAGCAGGTGCAGTGGGTGTGGACGATGGTGCAGGACCAGTTGATGCGCCGGCTGTCGTCGAACCCTGCCGTGACCGCCGTCCGCGCCGACGTGGAGAGGCGCGTGGCCGACGGGTCGCTCACCGCGGCTCTGGGTGCGCAGGAGATTCTGACCGCCTTCGACGGCTGACCTCAGCGCCCGGCGGCGAACGCCCCGACCGTCTCGAGCAGGTGGTCGAAGAAGGAGTCCGGATCGGTCGACACGGCGATCGCGGCATTGGGGCGGCGTCCCCAGAAACAGCGCCGGTCGGCCACCGTCATTCCCCGCGTGAGTGTCCCGACGAGTTCGACGTCGACGGTGGCCAGGGCGTACTCGGCGATCTCCGGGTGCAGTGCGACGGCCGCCGCGAACGGATCGTGCATGTGCGCCAGGTATCCCTCACCCTGTGCGTGATGGAATTCCATGTAGAACCGCACCGCGTCGGTCAGGTACCGCACCACGGGCACGGACGCTGTCGAACGTGCGCCCACCTCGTCGATCGAGAGGTGCTCCACCGGAACGGATCCCGCGATCTCTGCGAGACGCACGACGTGCGACGGATGCATCTCGATCCGTTCCGTCAGGCCCAGGGCGCACACGATCGGCTCCCGTCCCGAGGGCACCGCGTCGAAGGCGTCGAACACCTCCTTCGCGGCTTCCGGGTCGACCGCCACGTTCCATTCGGAGGTGGGCGTCGTGTTCCCCGGGTGATCCATGCTGCCGCCCATGATCACCAGACGCTTCAGCAGTACGGGCAGTGCGGGCTCGAGCCGCAGTGCCAGAGCCAGATTCGTCATCGGACCGGTCACCAGCCCGACCAGCTCGCCCGGATTCTCGCGCGCCAGATCCACCCACGCCTGCGCCGCCGTCCGATCGGAGACGGTCATGGTGGGGGCCGGCAGATCCGCGTAGCCCACTCCCAGCGGACCGTGCGTGTCCTCCGTCGTCATCAGCGGGGCGACCAGCGGTGCGTCGACGCCGACCGCCACTTCCACGTCGGTCAGACCACAGATCTCCAACCAGGACAGCGTGTTCCGTGTCACCTGCGCGGTGGGCACGTTGCCCGCCGTGCAGCACACGGCCACGATCTCGGCCTCGGGACTCGCCGCCAGGTAGACCAGAGCGAGGGAGTCGTCGATTCCGGTGTCGACGTCGACGAGGAGTCGAGTGCGGGCGGGGGAGTCGACGTCGGTCATGCCGCCATCCTGTCAGGACGGGAAGCGCGGCTCGTCGCGTCCCCACGGGCGGGCCGGGAAGGGGTGATCGTCGTACTCCGCGAGCGCCGGTCGGGCCGTGCGCACGTCGTCGTGGAGGACGGTGTGCTCGTCCGTCGGCAGCACGGGGTCGGCCGGAGTGTCGACCCTGCCGTCGGCATCGAGCAGCCAGGCGGCAGTGCGTGCCAACGAGACCGACACCGTCCTACCGATGCCACCGTCGAGGCGCTGGGTCAGAGCGTCGATGATTCCCGCCGCCAGCAGGTGGCCGGACGCATGGTCGAGCGCCTGCACCGGCAGCGCCTCCGGAACCCCGGTCGTCCCGCCGTCATCCGACCGGCCTCCGGCCTTCCCGCCGTCATCCGACCGGCCTCCGGCCTTCCCGCCGTCATCCGACCGGCCTCCGGCCTTCCCGCCGTCATCCGACCGGCCTCCGGCCTTCCCGCCGCACATGTGCGCGATGCCGGACGCCGCCTGTACCAGGCTGTCGAATCCGCGCCGCCGTGCCCACGGCCCCCGGCCGCCCCACGCACTCACCGTCCCGATGATCGCTCCGCTCGGCCGGTGCGTGCGGAGGTGCTCGTCGATGTAGGAGCCCGGCCGGTAGCCGCCGACCACCACGTCCACCGACGACATCAGCGCCGTCAGTCGCTCGTCGTCATCGTCGACGAGGACGTCCAGGAGGGTCGAGTACTTGCCCGCGCCGGTGTCGAGGTGCTGGGCTTCGATCTCCGGGAGCAGGGGCGAGTCGACCCGCAGTACCGATGCACCGAGGAGGGCCAGATCGCGCGTGGCGACCGGGCCGGCGATGACCCGCGTGAGATCCAGCACGCGCACCCCGGCCAGCGGTCGCATCGGGTCGGTCGGGGGCTCGGGGAGCGACGGCAGACCGTCGGGACGCACGGTGGACGAGACGATGGGGCCGGAACGCGTGAAACGGCCGGGCGCCGAGCCGAACCACTCGTCCGGGGTCCGCACCGCCACGACGAGCGCGCCGAGCTCTGCTGCACGCTCCTCCACGTCCAGAGCCTCGTGGCGCAGGAGTGAGGCCGCGACGGCGGTGTGGTCGGCGTCGTCGGCGAGTTCGAGGAGCGAGAGCAGTCGCGCCCGGTGGTGCGGGTAGTTGGCGTGGGTGCGCACCCACCCGTCCGCGGTGCGGAAGAAGCCGGACAGGGCGGCGAACCCTGCGACCGGCCGCCCGTCGATGCGCAACAGTCTGTCTCCCGCGAACGACGCGGCGACCCGGTCGCCGACCACCACGCGCGGTGACGGAGCGGCCAGCCCCGAAACGACGCGGAACCGGTCGACCGCGGAACCGAGTGCAGCGACCGCACCGACGGCCAGCGCGGCCACCGGCAGGGTCGACGACAACACGCCCTCGGACACGGGTCGCACGGTGATGTCGGCGGCCTGAGCGAGACCCAGGTCGGCCTGGTACCGGTGCAGCAGGTCGGTCATACCTTGCGCGCGGAGATCTCCATGCCGGCGCCGCGGAGTCGGTGGATCAGCGCGTCACCGATGCCGGATGCCGGGGTGAGCACGCCGCCGCCGACGGAGGGGAGTGCGTCACGGTCGAGCGCGAGCGCCAGTGCCGATTCGCCCAGCATCATGGCGGTGGCCGCGTAGCCGGGATCTCCCTTCGCCTTCACGCGCGAGACGTACCGGTCACCGCTGCTGGTGGTGGTGTAGACGTCGATCGTGAAATGCCCCTTCTGCCGGGTCTTCTCGCTTGGACCGTCGCCCGGCTTGGGCAGGACCTTGTCGAGGAGGAAACGGGTGGGCTTGAAGGCCATGCCCGCGACGAAGGCGCCCAGCCCGGCGAGCACGGCACCGGCGATCACCGGGGAGGCGGGCGACGAGCCGACGCTCATGACCTCGCTGTAGCGGAAGTTCTTGCCGTACGGGTATCCGAGCAGCGCGTTCGTGCGGCGCACGACCCGAGTGTTGTACGAGGACATCACGAACGGTGCCTTCCACCCCTTGAGATCGGGGTGGATGTCGGCGCCCTTGACGATGGGGGTGTCGCTCTGGCGTCCCAGATCCGGCTCGATCGAGCGGTCGGGGCTGAGCGAGTAGGGGCTCGCCGCCATCTTCGCCGCGGCGCGGTCCTTCGTGATCTCGTCGATCTGGCCGCGCAGCGAGTCGATGGTGCCGCCGCTGACCCCGCCGCTCATCGACGTCACGACGAGGGTGGTGTCGGTCAGGTCGCCTGCTCCGTCCTCGTGGACCTTGGAGTAGAGCGCGTGCACGCCGATGTCGGACGGCACCGAGTCGAAGCCGCAGGAGTGCACGATCCGAGCGCCGGTGGAGTGTGCGAGATCGTGGTTCTGGTCGGCACTGAGACGAGCGAACAGCACTTCGCCGGTGAGGTCGACGTAGTCCGTGCCCTGCGCCGCGCAGACGTGCGCGAGCGTGCGTCCGAACTTCGCGTACGGCCCGACCGTGGTGATGACGACCTGTGTGCGAGAAGCGATGTCGGTGAGCGCGGCCTCGTCGTCCGCGTCCGCGACGAGCAGCGGCCAGTCGGCGGCGCGGGACGGCAGACCGCGACGGGTCGACTCCAGCTTGGATCGGGACCGGCCCGCGAGTGCGATCGACGTGCCCTGCGGGGCGTGATTCGCCAGGTACTCGGCGGTGAGCGCGCCCACGAAACCGGTGGCGCCGTAGACGACGACGTCCAACTCGCGATCCCCTGCCGTGTCGAGATCGGACGCAGTGTCGAGTTCGGATGGGTCAGGTGCGGAAGTCTCGGCCATCACCCGAGCCTACAAGCGCTCCTGTGACCCACCACCACTCACCACGACCACGTGTGGACGGCCTCGCCCTCGTGCATGAGCTGCAGGTAGTCGGACAACATGCCGGCCACGGCGCGCTCGCGCAACTCTCCGGCACGCTCGCGTGCGACGACGGCATTGCGTTGCCACACCGATCCGGACTGCCGGCGCAGGCATCGACCCTCGATGACCCGCAGGTAGCGGTCGCGGACCTCGGTGTCCACGCCGTACGACGCGAGACCGGCCTCCGCCATGGGCAGCAGTCGGCGCAGGACCAGCTCCTGCGGCGAGATCCAGCCGACCTCCGGCCAGTAGAGCCGCGAGTCGAATCCGCCGCGCGCCGCCGAGTGGAGGTTCTCCACGGCGGCGTCGAACGACATCTGCGTCCAGACCGGCCGATCCGCGTCGACCAGCGACCGCAGGGTGCCGTAGTACAGCGCCGCGTCGGCGAGGACGTCCAGAACGGTCGGCCCCGCGGGAAGAACACGGTTCTCGAGGCGGATGTGCTGCTCGCCGTTCGAGGTGTCGTAGATCGGACGGTTCCATCGGTAGACGGTGCCGTTGTGCATCTTCAGCTCGGTCAGGCCGGGCGCTCGGCCCGCCGCGAGTTCGGCCATCGGATCCTCGTCGGACACGACCGGAAGCAGCGCGGGGAAATACCGCGAGTTCTCCTCGAACAGATCGAAGATCGACGTGATCCAGCGCTCGCCGAACCACACGCGGGGTCGTACTCCCTGGTTCTTGAGTTCCTGGGGGCGCGTGTCCGTCGCCTGTTCGAACAGGGGGATCCGGGTCTCGTGCCACAGTGCCTTGCCGGCGAGGAAGGGGGAGTTGGCGGCCAGTGCCACCTGCACTCCCGCCAGCGCCTGCGCGGCGTTCCAGTGCGCGGGGAACTCCGTCGGCGAGACCTGCAGGTGTAGTTGCACGGAGGTGCACGCGGCCTCGGGGAGGATAGTGTCGGAGATCTCGTTCAACGACTCGATGTCGTGGCTGCCGGGCAGCGGGACCCCGGTGATCGACAGTTCGATGTCCTCGCCACGCGCCGCGAAGATCTGTTGGTTGAGCAGGTCGTATCGCGGATTGCTGGACAACCACTGGTGGGCGAAGTGATCCTTGCCCAGCGTGGGCAGCATCCCGATCATCGCCAGGGCGCATCCCTGCTCACGAGCACGGGCGTCCGCGGTGTCCAGAGAGGTGCGTAATCCGTCCTCCAGGATGCGCATCCGGTCGCCCGCCAGCGGTTCCGGGGCCACGTTGATCTCGATGTTGAACTGGCCCAGCTCGGTCTGGAAGTCCGGATCGGCGATGGCCTCGAGCACGGCCGCGTTGGCCATGGCCGGCTGCATCGACTCGTCCACCAGGTTGAGCTCGATCTCCATGCCGAGGCGCGGCTCGTCCACCCGGAAGGTGTCGTCCGCCAACATCGCCGCCAGGGCGTCCAGACACTCCTGCACCTTGTGCCGGAACATCTGCCGGTCCTTACGGCTGAACGTGCGCTGCTCGACCTCGTCGCCCATCACGACATTGCACCACGTGGGCGGCCGCCAGGCGCACGACACGGGGGTTCGGCGGTGTCACCAGGGCGAGGCCGCGTAGTCCTTGAGGAACTTCCCGTGCAGATCGACACCGAGCTCACCCTGGACGATGGGGTCGTAGACGCGGGCCGCGCCGTCCACCAGATCCAGGGGCGCGTGGAAGCCCTCGTCGGCGAGGCGGATCTTCGTGGGGTGTGGGCGTTCGTCGGTGATCCAGCCGGTGTCCACCGCGCTCATCGAGATGCCGTCGTCGAGCATCTCGTTCGCACTGGTGCGCGTCAGCATGTTCAGTGCGGCCTTGGCCATGTTGGTGTGCGGATGCCCCGGTCCCTTGTAGCCGCGGCCGAACTGGCCCTCCATCGCGGAGACGTTGACGACGTAGGAACGGCGATGCGGCGACGCCGCCAGGGCGGCGCGCAGGCGCGAGACAAGGATGAACGGCGCCACCGAGTTGCACAGCTGCACCTCGAGCAGCTCGACGGGATCCACCTGGTCGACGGTGTGCACCCAGCTGTTGGTCGGCGCCTCGTCGGGTACCAGCCCACCCGCGTCGATCGCCGTTCCGGCAGCCATGCGCTGCAGGGACGCCGAACCGGCGACGAGGGCCATGGAGGTCACCTGCGACGGCCCCATGTTCGCCATGACGGCGGTGTCGAGCGCGACAGTGTCGCCGTCGGTCTCGCCGAACGCCCCCACCAGCGCGGCCGGGTGGGCATCGCTCGTCGCGCCGAACGTGCGCACCCCGAGCGCTGCGAGATCGGCGCCGTGCTCGCCGTCCTCGAGGGCGGTGTACGAGCCGGCGGACCGCTTGACGGTCTGAGCGGCGTTGTTGATCAGGATGTCGAGCGGGCCCTCCGCCGCGACGGCGTCCGCGAACGCGACCACCTGCGCGGGATCACGCAGGTCGATGCCGACGACGGACAGTCGATGCATCCAGTCGTGGCTGTCGGACATCGAGGAGAACCGGCGCACCGCGTCCGCGGGGAAGCGCGTCGTGATGGTCAGGTGAGCACCGTCGCGCAGCAGGCGCAACGCGATGTACATCCCGATCTTCGCGCGCCCGCCGGTGAGCACCGCGCGGCGGCCGGTGAGATCGGTGCGGGCGTCCCGCTTCGCGTGGTTCAGGGCGGCGCACTCGGGGCAGAGCTGGTGATAGAACGCGTCCACCGTCGTGTACCGCTGCTTGCAGATGTAGCAGGGACGCGCGCGTTGCAGTGTGCCCGCGGTCTCGGTGGTGGTGGCCGACGTGAGCGCCAGTCCGGCGGTCTCGTCGTCGATGCGGTCGGGTGACCCGGTCGCCGTGGCGGCGACGACGGCGCGGTCGGCGTCGGCCACCCGGGCGCGCGACTCGAGGCGGCGACGCTTCTTCGCGGCCTTGAACATGCCGGCGGTGGCGCGCTGCACGGTCACGGCGTCGGGGTGGTCGTCGTCCAGGGCTGCGGCGCGGTCCAGTACGCGCAGGCATGCGGCGAGTTCGTCGGGGTCGATGCCCGTCACGCTGTGCTCCGTCATCGCCGCCTCCACGCTCCCGTGTCATGACGAAAGCCCCGATTCCGTGAGGAATCGGGGCTCTCGTCGGTCTGTCTTCGGTGTCCGAGGGGGGACTTGAACCCCCACGTCCGTTAATAGGACACTAGCACCTCAAGCTAGCGCGTCTGCCATTCCGCCACTCGGACATCACGCGTCACACACTGCTGGCCATACGCAGTTCACGAGCACGTCGCACCCGTGTTCTCGGTGCGGTCGCTAAATCTAGCCGATACCGCGCCCTGGACCAAAACCGCACGTCGGAGCACCTGCCGAGACGCCACGAGTGGTAGGAACGAGCTGTGTCCGCAACAGGAGAGAACGACCACCAGACCGAGAAGCAGACCGTGGCCGTGGACGAGGTCGTCGACCTCGTCTCGTCGCTGATCCGCTTCGACACCTCCAACACCGGGGAGCTCGAGACCACCGCCGGCGAGAAGGAGTGCGCCGAATGGGTGGCGCGCCAGCTCGAGGCCGTGGGATACGAGACCGAGTACGTCGAGTCGGGTGCGCCCGGCCGCGGCAACGTCTTCGCCCGACTGGCCGGCGCCGACAGCTCACGCGGCGCGTTGCTCGTGCACGGCCACCTCGACGTCGTTCCGGCCGAGCCCGCCGACTGGAGCGTGCATCCCTTCTCGGGTGCCGTCGAGGACGGTTACCTGTGGGGACGCGGCGCCGTCGACATGAAGGACATGGTCGGCATGGCCCTGGCGCTGGCCCGACAGTTCAAGTCGGCCGGCACCGTCCCGCCCCGCGACCTCGTCTTCGCGTTCCTGGCCGACGAGGAGGCCGGCGGCAGGTACGGGTCGCACTGGCTCGTCGAGCACCGGCCAGATCTGTTCGAGGGTGTCACCGAGGCTGTCGGCGAGGTCGGCGGCTTCTCACTGACGGTGTCCACCCCCGAGGGCGACGAGCGTCGCCTCTACCTCGTCGAGACCGCCGAGAAGGGCCTCGCCTGGATGCGTCTGACGGCCAAGGCCCGCGCCGGTCACGGATCGTTCCTGCACGAGGACAACGCCGTGACATACCTCGCCGAAGCTGTTGCAGCACTGGGCAACCACCAGTTCCCGCTGGTGATGACCGACTCGGTGACCGAGTTCCTCGCCGCCGTGAGCTCGGAGACCGGACTGGCCTTCGACCCCGAGTCGCCCGACATCGACGGCACCCTCGCCAAGCTCGGCAGCATCGCCCGCATCGTCGGCGCGACACTGCGCGACACGGCCAACCCGACGATGCTCTCGGCCGGGTACAAGGCCAACGTCATTCCGCAGACCGCCTCCGCCACCATCGACTGCCGCGTCCTGCCGGGACGCAAGGCCGAGTTCGAGCGCGAGGTCGACGCGCTCATCGGTCCGCACGTCGAACGGTCCTGGATCACCGACCTGGAGCCGTACGAGACCACGTTCGACGGGCACCTCGTCGACGCGATGAACGACGCGATCCTGGCGTTCGACGAGAACGGGCGCACGGTGCCGTACATGCTGTCCGGCGGCACCGATGCCAAGGCGTTCGCCAAGCTGGGCATCCGGTGCTTCGGATTCGCTCCGCTCAAGCTGCCGCCGGAACTCGACTTCGCGGCGTTGTTCCACGGCGTCGACGAACGGGTACCCGTCGAGTCGTTGATCTTCGGTACCAAGGTCTTCGAGCACTTCCTCCTGCACAGCTGACTCATCCGAACAGACCACCCCCGAGAGGACCTCATGTCACACGATCCCTACGCCGCACTTCCGTCACTACCGTCGTTCGAGCTCACGTCGGACAACGTCACCGACGGTCAGCCGCTCCACGAGGACCAGGTCAGCGGCATCATGGGCGCGGGCGGCCACGACAACTCTCCGCAGCTGTCGTGGTCGGGATTCCCGGAGGAGACCAAGAGTTTCGCCGTCACCGCCTACGATCCCGACGCGCCGACGGCGTCCGGCTTCTGGCACTGGGCCGTCGCGAACATCCCCGTCTCGACCACCACCCTGGTCACCGGCGCAGGCGACGACGGATCGACCGGACTGCCGAACGAGGCCATCACTCTGCGCAACGACGCGGGCCTGGCGCGATTCATCGGTGCCGCACCCCCGCAGGGGCACGGACCGCACCGCTACTTCGTGGCAGTGCACGCCGTCGACGTCGAGAAGCTCGACATCGATGAGAGTGCGTCACCGGCGTACCTCGGATTCAACCTCTTCAGCCACGCCCTCGCGCGTGCCGTCATCGTGGGCACGTACGAGCAGAGCTGACGAGACCTGAGTCAGCGCGGTCCGGGCCGCGGGACCGTCTCCGTGCCGACCGCGTCGGCCACCGAGGCGAATCCCGCGGCCCGGGCTCGTCGAGCCAGGCCGACGGCGACGCGGCGCGCCCAGAACGGACCGCCGTAGACGAAGCCGGTGTACCCCTGCACGAGGGTGGCACCGGCGAGGATGCGTTCCCACGCGTCGTCTGCGGTCTCGACACCGCCGACCGAGATCAGCGTCATCGAGTCCCCGACGCGTGCACGCAGTCGGCGCAGCACCTCGAGTGATCGGTCCGCGACGTACGGGCCGGAGACGCCACCCGCTCCGAGATTCGCGGCCCCGGCCGTCCTCAGCCCGTCGCGTCCGATGGTCGTGTTGGTCGCCACGATGCCGGCGGATCCCAGCTCCATGGCCAGGTCTGCCACTGCGTCGACGTCGTCGTCCGACAGGTCGGGCGCGATCTTCACCAGGACGGGCACCGTCACAACGCTCGCCACGGCGGCCAGCAGAGGCCGCAGCGATTCCACCGCCTGCAGATCCCGCAGTCCGGGGGTGTTCGGCGAACTCACGTTGACCACGACGAAGTCCGACAGCGGGCCGAGCAGCCGCGCACTCTCCGTGTAGTCGATCGCGGCGTCCGCCGCGGGAACCACCTTGGTCTTGCCGATGTTGGCGCCGACCGGGATGTCCCCGCGTCGTCCGCGCAGACGCTCGGCCACGGCCGCCGCACCCGGATTGTTGAAACCCATGCGGTTGAGCAGGCCTCGGTCGGCGGGAAGCCGGAAGAGTCGAGGCTGTGGGTTCCCGGGTTGCGCCTGCGCGGTCACGGTGCCGACCTCCGCGAAACCGAACCCCAGCGGACCCCACGCGTCGACACCCTCACCGGTCTTGTCGAAACCGGCGGCCAGGCCGACCGGGGTGGGGAACGTCACGCCGAAGGCGGTCGTCCGCAGTACCGGATCTCGGACCGAGAGCACGCGCGAGACCAGCGCACGCAGGGGCGCGAAACGAGTCACCGCGACCATCGCCGCGAATGCGAGGTGATGAATGCGTTCCGGAGGGAGCAGGAACATCGCGCGGAGCAGCAGCCGGTACGGGCTCACAGCCTGGAAACCTCTCGTCGGGGAATCTCGTCGGTGGTGCGGCGCCGCCACTCGGTCAGAGACCGGGATCGGGCACGTGGTGCGCGGTCTTGCGTCGCTTGAGAAGTACTCGCCTGCTGCCGTCGGTGTACAGCCGGACCCGGGAGAGCTCCCACCCACCGAACTCGGCGGAGATGGCCAGCCGCATCGAGGCCGTCACTCGGGTGACGTCCGGCGGCAGCTTGATGGGCACGTACTCCCAGTCGTCCGACTGGGTCTCCCAGCCGACGGGCATCGCACGGTTGTTCCGGTTCACGGATCTCGCTCTCGTCCTCGCGGGTTCTCACGCCCGGGTCGGGATCACCTGGACCCCGGCGCCACTGTTCGAGCCTACGAAAAGTTCGCCGGACTGCGAGTCCACGGCGAGCGAATCGGGCTGGCGCACTGTGGGGAACCGTGCCGACTCGACAGGAATTCCGGAAGTGATGTCGAATCCCACCACCTCGTTGAGTGCAGTCACGGTCACCCACACGGTGCCGTCGTCCTCGCACGCGACGGCGAACGGGGAACCGGCGACGGGGTAGCGCTGACGCATGATCAGATCGGGGTCGCCCGTGAAGACGAGCAGTTCGTCGTCGGTCGTGTCCGCGACCACGACGGCACCGTCGGCGCACCCGGTCATGCGGGTGGCCCCGTCGCCTGCGCGCAGCGCGGCGCCGAGACGTTCGGCGCCGACGTTCACGGACGTCACCGACGTCTGCCGAGTGTCCAGGGACACCAGATCGTCTCCCGTGCGCACGAGACCGTCGACCGACGCCTGACCGGTGACGGTGCTCTCGACCGAGCCGTCGGCTCCCGTGATCGCGACGGTTCCGGTCGGCGTCCCGACGGCGTACCCGTCGTCCCACGGCGTCACCGAGGCGGCGCCGCCGTCGACCGCGACGTCCGTCGTCGCACCGGACTGCGCGTCCACCCGGCTGATGCCCGACGACGTCGTGACCAGCAGTTCGCCGTCCCTACCGGCGGAGACGGACGTGCCGGGTGCGGAGAGTCGCACCGAGCGCGGATCCTCCTCCGAGTCGAGCGGGGTCAGCAGCAGCGTCGTACCGTCGTCGGTGAGGATCCCGGCGATCCGGTCGCGAGGCTCGATCGCGAGGCCGTCGACGGTGGCCGGACCGCCGAAGCGCGGGTCGGCCGTGACGCCCGCCGGCGTGACGGTCGTGTCGGGGGACACCGCGGCGACCTCCGGCTCACGCGTGTTCAGCTGCTCCGGATCGTCGGAGTTCGCGCATCCTGCTGTGACCGTCGTCACCAGGGCGATGCCGAGAAGGACGAAACGGGTACTGCTGCGTCGTGCCGGGTGGGCACTGGTCGGTCGGGGTGCCATGGGGGTGATTCTCCTTCAGGTCTTCTCTCATCCGATCATCTCGCCGTCCCGGCGCGAGCACAGGGGAGGGATGTGGCCGCCATGACGCGGCTGTACGTTTCGACGAGTGCCTGTCGACGAGAGGGAACGAGGGAGGGCGCATGAGCGGGCCGAGCAATGCGGAGTTCTCGATGGAGGACGTGTCGGTGGGGGCGCACGCCCACGGGTTCGGGTCCACTCCGGACGGGCGGAGTTTCGCCTTCCGGGTACGCGGCAAGTCGCTGCGCGTGGAGGTCTACCGCGCCGACCTGACGCAGGCCGTTCCCGACGATCTCGACGTCGATGCGGTCGCGGAGCGCGATGTCACGGACGTCGACCTCTCGGACGAGCGCTCGATCGTCGCCGCGGTCCGGGACGCGGTCGCCGACGTCCGTCCGCTCGACTCGCCGCAGCCGCCCGACACCACGCTCCTGCGATCGCTGCTCGGGCGGCTGGGCAACGCGATCGACCCGTCATGACGGTCAGGAACTGACGTCGTCCAGCGCCGAGGTGATGGCCGAGGGGAGCGCGACCTCCTCGGCGGCCAGCACGCCCGTCAGCTGACCGATGTCTCGCGTTCCGACCACGACGGACGCGACACCGGGGCGATCTCGAGCCCACGCCAGAGCCACCGCGAGCGGCGACGTGCCCAGACCGTCGGCCGCCGTGATGACGGCCTCGACCACCTTCCCGCCGTCCTCACCGAGGAAGGGTGCGAGCGCGTGGCGTCGGTGATCGTCCGCGCCGCGTGAATCCGCGGGCACACCGTCCCGGTACTTGCCCGTGAGCACGCCGCTCGCCAGAGCCGACACCGCGAGAATGCCCACGCCGTGGTGGTCGGCCGCAGGGAACAGCTCGTCCTCGGCGCCGCGCGCGAGCAGGGAGTACTCCGCCTGCGCCGCGGTGATGTCGACGGCCGCCGACACGGTGGCCAGCTGCCACGCCGTGAAGCCGCGAACACCCGCGTAGCGGACCCGCCCGGACGAGACCGCGTGCTCCAGAGTCGCCGCCACCTCACCGAGAGGGGTCTGCGGATCCCACGCGCCGACGCTCCAGAGATCGAGGTGATCGGTGCCGAGCTCGCGCAGTGTCCTGTCCAGGTCTGCGAGGAGCGCGCGCCGCGAGCAGTCGACGGTCCAGTGCCCCGAGGTGTCCGGACGCGAGACGCCGGAATCGATGCTGAGCACCAGGTCACCGCGCGGAACCACGTCGTCGACGATCTCGGCCAACACCCGCACCGCGCGTCCGTCTCCATAGGAGGCGGACGCGTCGACGAGGGTCCCGCCCGCGTCGACGAACGCCGTCACCTGTGCCGCGGCGTCGTCACCGTCGACTCCGCGTCCCCATTCACCCGTTCCGAGCCCCAGGCGTGACACCCGCAGCCCGCTGCTCCCGACCGTTCTGTGCTTCATGAAGGCAGTGCATCCGTTTCGCCGTGTTCCGTCCGTGTCCCGTCCTGCCGACACGGTGGTCGAGGCACGACCCTAGTACGGTCGTGCCTCGTGACTTCGACAGGAAACCTCGTCGGTGGCGTCTGCGCGCCGCGGAATCGGACGGCAGGAGAACAGCGATGATCGCGGAATCGATGTCCTGGGTGCAGGCCCTCGTGCTCGGCGCCGTGCAGGGGTTGACCGAGTTCCTCCCCATCTCCTCCTCGGCACACCTGCGCATCGTCTCCGAGGTCTTCTTCGGTGACGACGCCGGCGCGTCGTTCACCGCGGTGACGCAGCTCGGTACCGAGGCCGCGGTCCTGCTCTACTTCGCCCGCGACATCGGGCGCATCGTCGCGGCGTGGTTCCGCGGCATCGCCGACAAGTCCCAGCGCGACACGCTGGACTACCGCATGGGGTGGTACGTCATCTTCGCCACCATCCCGATCGGCGTGCTCGGCTTCGTCTTCAAGGACGCGATCCGGACGGGCGCGCGCAACCTGTGGATCATCGCGACGCTGCTCATCGTGTTCGCCGTGGTCATCGCCGTCGCGGAGAAGGTCGGCCGACAGACGCGACCGATCGAGAAGCTCACCACCCGCGACGGCCTCGTCATGGGCGCCGCGCAGTGTCTCGCGCTCATCCCGGGCGTGTCCCGATCCGGCGCCACCACGAGTGCCGGTCTGTTCATGGGCCTGACGCGTGCCGCCGCGGTCCGCTTCTCGTTCCTGCTCGCGATCCCGGCCGTCACCGCGTCCGGACTCTTCTCCTTGCCGGATGCCTTCGAACCGGCGGGCGAAGGTCTGCAGGCATCGGGATCGCAGCTCGTCGTGGCGACGCTCGTGGCCTTCGTACTGGGGTACGCCTCCATCGCCTGGCTGCTGCGCTTCGTCGAGAACCACTCGCTGTACTGGTTCGTCGGGTACCGCATCGTCGTCGGGGTCGCGGTTCTCGGCCTCCTCGCCACCGGCGTCGTCGCAGCGAACTGACGCCACCGCGACGGGGACGGTGCCGGCGCCTCACTAGGCTGAGGTCATGACGGTCATACTTCTGCGCCACGGACGCTCGACGTCCAACACGGCCGGCACGCTCGCGGGCAGGTCGGACGGCGTGGAACTCGACGATCTCGGTCGGGAGCAGGCGGAGCGTGTCGTCGCCCGTCTCGAGGTGCTTCCGCTCGCGGCGATCGTGCGATCACCGTTGCTCCGGTGCGAACAGACGGTCGCGCCCCTCGCTGCGGCGCGCGCGCTCGACCCCGTCGTGGAGGATCGGTTGCTCGAGGTCGACTACGGCGAGTGGACCGGCAAGCCGATCAAGGATCTCGTGGGGGAGCCGCTGTGGAAGGTGGTGCAGCAGCACCCGTCCGCTGCCGTCTTCCCCGGGGGTGAAGGCCTCGCCGACGTGCAGATCAGGGCGGTGCGCGCGATCCGCGAGATCGACGCGCGGCTCGCCGCCGAGCACGGCTCCGACGTGCTGTGGGTGGCCTGCTCGCACGGCGACGTCATCAAGTCCGTCCTGGCCGATGCTCTGGGGTCGCACCTGGACCAGTTCCAGCGCATCGTGGTGGACCCGGCGTCGATCAGTGTCGTCCGGTACACCGAGACGCGGCCGTTCGTCCATCGTCTCGGCGATCTCGGTGGGGATCTGACGCAGTTCGTTCCGACGCCGCCCGCCGAGACGGACACCACTGCCGAGGCCCCGTCCGACCAGGCTCCGACCGCGTCGGAATCGGACGCCGTCCCCGGTGGTTCCACCGGACAGTGACAACACGCGGATAATGAGAGTCACAGCCGCGGCAGTTCGGCGGCGCGATCTTTGGAGGTGCAGATATGCCACGCGCGATTCACGTCTTTCGCACCCCCGACCGGTTCGTCGCCGGAACGGTGGGTGAGCCCGGCGATCGATCCTTCTACCTCCAGGCAGTGCACGACGCCCGAGTGGTGTCGGTAGCGCTCGAGAAGCAGCAGGTTCAGGTCCTGGCCGACCGTGTCGGGCTCCTGCTCGACGAGGTGGCGAGGCGCTTCGGTACCGAGGTGCCACCCGAGGAAGCCGATCCGAGCGACGTCGACCCACTGGTGATGCCCGTGGACGCCGAGTTCCGGGTCGGGACCATGGGTCTGGGCTGGGACGCCGACGCCGGCGCGGTCGTGGTGGAGCTGCTCGCCATCACCGAGACCGAGATCGACGAGTCGGTGGTGCTCGACGACACGGACGAGGGTCCGGACGCCGTGCGGGTGTTCCTGAGTCCGGAGCAGGCCCGTGAGTTCGCCGCGCGCAGCGAGCGCGTCATCGCGGCCGGTCGGCCCCCGTGCCCGCTCTGCGGTGAGCCCCTCGCGCCCGGTGGTCACATGTGCGTGCGGACCAACGGGTACCGGCGCGGCACCGTGCTGGGAAGCGACACCACCGAGTTCGGGGACGAGTCCTGACCTCCGCCGGCGACGCCACCGCGCCCTGGACCGATGACGACACGGACCTGCTCGCGCACGGCGAGATGACCATCGTCGGTCGCGTGGTGCAGGCGTCCAACGCGACGCTCGTGTGCGAGATCGAGCGTGAGGATCCGGCGCCGGCACTGCGTTGTGTCTACAAGCCGGTGCGCGGGGAACAGCCGTTGTGGGACTTCCCCGACGGCACGCTGGCGGGCCGCGAGATCTCGTCCTACCTGATCTCCGACGCACTGGGCTGGGGCGTCGTGCCCACGACCGTGCTACGGGACGGCCCGCTCGGCGTCGGCATGGTGCAGCGGTGGATCGACACCGTCGAGCGCCTCCCCGAGAAGGGCGAGGGCTACGACATGGTGGACCTCTGCCGCCCCGACCTCGTGCCCTCGTCCTACATCCCCGTGCTCCGGGCCTACGACGATGCCGGCGACGAGGTGGCACTGGTGCACGCGGACGATCCGCGGCTGCACCGGATGGCCGTCCTCGACGTCGTCATCAACAACGCCGACCGCAAGGGCGGACACGTGCTCGAGGCACTCGACGGCTCCGTGTACGGCGTGGACCACGGCATCGCCCTGCACCGGCAGAACAAGCTGCGGACCGTGCTGTGGGGGTGGGCCGGTCGACCCGTCGACGCCGCTCTGGTGGCCGACCTGGTCGACTTCTCCCGCGACCTGCGCGGTGCCTTCGGGGACACCCTCGCGCCGCACATCACCGACGAGGAGATCGAGGCGCTGGCCGGTCGCGTGTCGCGGTTGCTCGCGGAACCGGTCATGCCGGCGCCCGACTCCAGCAGGCCCATTCCCTGGCCCGCGTTCTAGACCGGGCACGCGGCGGCGGCTCCGGCCCGACCGGATAGTCTTCACCCATGCAGTCGTGGCCCGAAGTGGACGTTCCCAGCGTGCCGGGCGAGGGCCCGCCGCTCCGTTTGTACGACACGGCCGATCGCGCCGTGCGTCCCGTCGCGCCCGGTTCGACCGCCACCATGTACGTCTGCGGCATCACCCCGTACGACGCGACGCACCTGGGCCATGCCGCCACCTACCTGACGTTCGACCTCGTCAACCGGGTCTGGCGCGACGCCGGCCACGACGTGCACTACGTCCAGAACGTCACCGACGTCGACGACCCGCTCTTCGAGCGCGCGGCGCGCGACGGCGACGACTGGGTGTCGCTCGGACAGCGCGAGACCGACCTCTTCCGGTCGGACATGACCGCGCTCCGCGTCATCCCGCCGCGCGACTACATCGGCGCGGTCGAGTCCGTGACCGAGGTCGTGGAGCTCGTCGAGAAGCTCGTCGCCTCGGGCGCTGCCTACGTGGTGGACGACGCCGAGTACCCCGACGTGTACTTCCGCGCGGACGCCACCGAGCAGTTCGGCTACGAGTCCGGGTACGACCGGGCGACGATGGACACCTTCTTCGCCGAGCGCGGCGGAGATCCCGACCGGCCCGGCAAGCGCGACCCTCTCGACGCCCTCGTCTGGAAGGCCGAGCGCCCGGGCGAACCGTCCTGGCCCTCGCCGTTCGGCCCGGGACGCCCCGGCTGGCACATCGAGTGCGCGGCGATCGCGTTGAACCGCATCGGATCCGGCTTCGACGTGCAGGGCGGCGGCAGCGACCTCATCTTCCCGCACCACGAGTTCTCCGCCGCCCACGCCGAATCTCTCACCGGTGCAGACCGTTTCGCGCGGCACTACGTGCACACCGGCATGATCGGCCTCGACGGCGAGAAGATGTCGAAGTCGCTGGGCAACCTCGTCCTGGTCTCGAAGCTCACCGCTGCGGGTGTCGATCCCGGTGCCATCCGCCTCGGTCTCCTCGCCGGCCACTACCGGCAGGACCGCACCTGGACCGACGAGATCCTCGCCGCTGCACAGGACCGACTCGCGTTGTGGCGCAAGGCCGTCGCACTCGAGTCGGCACAGTCCGCCGAGGACACCGTCGCCCGCGTGCGCCAGCACCTGGCCGACGATCTCGACTCCGCCAAGGCACTCGACGCGATCGATGCGTGGGCACACGACGCCGTGACGCTCGGCGGCTCCGACCCCGCAGCGCCGGGGTTGGTGTCGCTGGCGGTGGACGCGCTGCTGGGTGTGAAGCTCTAGCTCGCCGGGAGTGGTGTTCCACTCATGCGTCATGGACGCGGTTCTCCGCGCTGTGACCGATCGAGTGGAACACCACGCCCACGTCGTCCACAGGGCCGCACGATCCACAGCTTCTCTATCGGCCCTGGTCGTCTGAGCTGACGGTCGCGCACACTCGTCCACGATCTCGAGCATGACCACGCATGGAATGACGAGGCGTCGCCGATTACTGGCGGCAGGAATCTCGAGCAGCAGCATCTCGCGGGACTACCACCGCGTGTTGCCCCAGATCTATTCCCTCGTCGAACCGACTTGGATCGGACGGTGCGCTGCCGTCTCGTTGTGGCGACCGGATTCCGTCCTCAGTCATAGAACGGCAGCCAGGCTGCACGGGTGGATCGACGAGCCGCTCATCGTCGAGGCCACTGTCCCGCGGATGAGGAAATGCCGGACTCCGACGTGGCTCATTGTCCATCGACGCGATCTGGCGGACGATGTCGTCACACGGGTCGACGACCTCCCCGTCGTCACCGAGGAGCAGGCACTACTCGACTGCGTCGCGATCATGGAACCTCGTGCCGCGGGTCGACTCGTCGATCATCGGCTGGCCGCGGGCATGACACGGGATTCCGTTCGGCGACTCGTCGCGTCGGCACCGGGGCGCTCGGGGAACGCTCGCCTGACCGAGCAACTCAGATCTGCCTCGACGAGGTTCGCATCCGAGCCCGAACGGGTTCTGGACCGTGCCCTCATCGCCGTCGGGCTGCGCCTGAAGGTCAACGCGCGGGTAGGGGCGTTCATCGTCGACTTCTACGACGAGGCGTCGCGGGTGATCATCGAGGTGGACGGCCGGGAGTTCCACATCGACGGGGATGTCTTCCGACGAGATCGCGTGCGCCAGAACATGCTGGTCCTGGCAGAATTCCGTGTGCTCCGCTACGCGGCATTCGATGTGCTGCGTGATCCGGACAGCATCGCTCGACAGATCGCCCACGAGGTCAGAAGGCGTCGGCACGCTCGTCGCTGAGGGAGTCCCGTACCACTGCCGGCCTGAGCGGGCGGGTTCCCGCCGAGAACACCCGATAGTGGAACACCACACCCACCATCACACCTCGGCGAAGTCCAGCCCACCCTCCGCGGGGAGGTCGACGCGGCGGCTCAACGGCGAGCCCAGTGCCGCCGCCAGGTCGGACCCGTCGTGCTCCGCGAGCAACTCCCCGTTCTCCCACACGAGAAGCGCTGCGCTGACGGTGTTCTCGACCGTCGAGTGCGCGAGGTCGTAGTGGGCGCACCCGGGCACGTCGCGGTACGTGATCCAGAGGTCGTAGCCGGTCATGAACAAGTCCAGGTCGAACTGCACACTGAGGCCGAGGAGCTCGCTGCGGCCGTTGTCGTCGACACCCGCGAACGCCTCGTCCAGTGCGAGCAAGCGCGGTGAGTGCGGGTCCGCGGACGACAGCATCACGTGCGCCGCCGCGAAGAGCGGGAGGTGCAGCGACACCGACTGCTCGCCGCCCGAGAGCGCACTGTGGCGTGCGACGGTGAGCCTGTCCTCGGAGCCGTCACCGGAGATGAGCGTGAACGCGAAGACGCGCCACTGCCGGTAGTCCAGTGCGGCACTCAGGATCTCGGGGTACGAGCGCTCGGGATGCTGCGCTCGCGCCGTCCGGATCTGCGCTGCGAAGTGCACTCGCATCTCGGCCAGTTCCTCGGGCCCGAGTGCGGAGGCGTCCCGTTCGAGCAGCTTCGACACGGCACGGGTGCTGTCGTCGAGGTTGTCCGCGAGCACCCAGTGCACGCCGATGGTGTTGCCCGACGACATGCGGCGCTGCTTCATCTCCGATCCCATGCGGGCGATCAGTTCGCGGGCGTCGACCGTGCGCTCGTGGATCTGCTGCGCCAGGCCGGTGAGCAGAGCGTCCTCGAGGATCCTGCGCTCGGCATCGGTGAGCAGCGTCTCCTGGTCGCGTCGTGCCGCGTCGATGCGATCCGCGAAGTCCGCGATGGTGGAGTGGCCCTGCTCGTCCTGCACCCGCACCACGGTGACCCCGTCGGCCGCGTCCCAACTGAGCCGGAAATCCTGACCCGACGCGGCCAGCTGAGCGTCGAACTCCTGCAACGCCGCCGTCAGTGCGCTGCGTGTGGAACGGCGGCTCGCATCGCTGACCTTGACCTGCGTCGTTGCCTCGGTGAGCTCGGTGTGCAGTCGGTGCACTTCCGGGGGCAGCACGTCCGGGGCCTCGTCGGGCCCGGCAGCCGTGTCGGTTCGGTAGAGCAGTTGCTCGACCGTCGACCAGGCCGCGTCGCTCGCCGGCCAGGAGCAGTCGCGCGCCGCACCGAGCACAGCAAGCAGATCGCGGTGCGCGTACGGAGCCAGTCGCGCGGCGTCGCTGAGCGCTTCGGTCAACGCGGTCGTCAGTCCGGCGACGGCCGTCTCGTGCGCACCCTCCGCCTTGCCGATGGCCTCGCCCGATTCACGGTCCGCCTTCGTGGCGGCGCGCTGCTCGGTCTTGCACGCCTCGATGCGCATCCTGATCGCGTCGAGTTCGGCGTCGATCTTCTCGGCGCTCGCACCGAGCGAGTCCCGCAGCATCTCCAACTTGGCATGCTGCTGCTCGTAGTCGGATTCGGCGATGGCCGCTTCCTCCGCGTACTCCTCGGCCAGAATCATGGCCTCGTCGAGGCGCCCGGCAGCTTCCCGGTCGCGCTCGGCGGACCGGTCCGCGTCGCCGCGGTGGCGCAGGATGGCGGAACCGGTGTTCTCGAAGTGGCGGATCGCCGCCGCGAGCGCGTCGAGGTCTCGCGGCGTGAACGGGGCCCGCCGCGCGACGGCGTCCGTCCGCAGACGTCGTTCAGCGGCAGACAGTTCGGCGATCGCGTGGTCCAGTTCTCGGTCGGCGGACGCGACCGACTCGGTCGTCGATCGGAGAGCGCCGGCGGCCGACGTGACCGCCCGGAGCGCCGCGGTGACCTCCGACGTACGAGGAACCGTCGAGACGGCGGCGCGGATCGAGTCGAGACGTTCTCGACACTGCTCGGCGACTCGAACGGCCTCGTCGCGCCGCGCGGTGGCCACCTCGAGGGCCTCGTCGATCTCCGCGATGCGGGACGTGCGCCGTGCAGCCCGAGCCGTCGCGCCGATGTACTCGGCGGCGTCCTTGTGATGCGCGCCGCGCACGAGACCGTGCGCGAAGCTCCCGTCCCGACCGACCCCCGCAGAACTGCCCACGTCGTCCAGAGCGATCGAGTCGAGGATCGCCCGCACGGTGCTGTGCTGCACGGGGATGTCGTCTTCGACGACGAGGACGTCGGCCAGCGATCGCCCGGTCACCGGTGCGCCGGCGGTCAGGTACTGATCCGAGACGAGCCCCGTCGGAGCCGTGTCGGCGACCCACGCGTCCAGCAGGGTGGCCGCGTCGAGCGCGGCCTCGAGGGCTGCGGCATCGTCGGCGCTGACGTCGTCGGCGAAGCGGACGAGTGTCCAGAACGGTGCGCCGTCGAGACCCGCACGGTCGCCGGTACGGGTGCGCAGCGCCGGGGGAGCGTCGTCGTGCTCGGCGGCGACCGACGCGCGCTCGGCCGTCGACTCGGTGATGGTGCGCGCCGCGTCGTCCCGGTCCTGCAGTGCAGCACTCCGTCGGTCCCGCACCGTGTCGAGCAGCTCGCGAACTCCGTCGCCGAGTACCTCGCCGAGTGTGGGTGCGTCGTCCTCGCCGATGCGTGCGAGCGCGGTGTGCAACGACTCGAGGATCTTGCCGTCGTCCAGCACCGAGGCGTGCGTGGCCCACCACGCGCGCAGCGCTTCCGCCGTCGCGGCACGGGACGACTCGACGGCGGCCTCGGCCTCGCGGACGGAGGCCACCGCGGCGTCGTGCAGTGTGTGGGCGCGGTCGGCGGCCCGTTCGGTACGGGCACGCTCGGTGGTGGCACGGTCGACGACGGACAGCGCGGCACGTACGGCCCGGACGTCCCCGTCCCGCTCCTCGGCATGACCGCGTACCGCTGCCGTGATCTGGTCTGTACGGGCGTCGCGGGGGAGTGGCGTCCAGGCGATGCCGGCGTCCTCGGCGGCCGCGAGGAGCTCGTCCTCGGCGCGGACGATCGACGCGGTCGACTCCCGCAGCGCCACTGCGGCCTCGTCTGCCTCTCGTCGCCGGACGTCGACGGCCTCCGTCGCCTTGCGAGCCTTGTCGCGCTGCTGCGCGGTGGACACCTCGAGCTTGCGGACCGCATCCGCGAGATCGTCGAGCTGCTGCTTGCCCTCGTAGGCGGTGGAACGTTGCAGGGTCTGCTGGTCGGCGACGGCGAGATCGAGTGCGCGCTCGGCTGCCTCGTACCTCTTCTCCGCCTCGACGCGCTCGACCCGTCGTCGTTCACGCAAGCCCTTGGCGGCGAAGAGGGCGACGGTGGCGTGGTCGACGGCCTCCAGACGTCGACCGACCTGATCGACGTCGGTGCGCGCCTGGACGGCGAGGTACTTCGAGTAGACCTCGACGAACCTCTTCGACGCGTGGTCGGCCTGCACCAGTCCCTCGAGGGCGCGGCCCACCTCCTCCATGTCGCTGAAGGAGCGCGCCGCCTCGAGGACGAGGTGCTCGTCGAGGGGGCGCAGTCCGTCGGACAGCGCACGGGACAAGCCCTTCGGGTCGAGGTTCTTCGCCAACTGCGGGCGTCGCAGCGTGAGAATCAGGGTGATGAGCTGGTCGTACCGCTCGGCGCCGAGACCGAACAGTCGCGCGTCGATGGCGGCGCGGTAGTCCACCGGCCGATCGACGATGGCGTCGGTCCCGATCTGCTCGGCCAGTTGCTTCTTCGTCAGCGGCCTGTCGTCGGTGCCCAGCAGCGAGAAGTCGACGCCCACGCGGCCGTCGGCGACGAAGTACCAGCGCGTCACCTTGTCCGCCGACCGTGTCGCACGCATGCCGATGCCGACGGTCACCGCTTCGGGCTCGTCCCGATCGCCACGTGCGAACTCCATCCACACGTACGAGTGCGCCGAATCCTGGCCGCGGTAGAGCAGATTGGACTTCATGGTGCGTTCCTCACCCGCGAACGGATTGAGGCGACGCGGCTCGATCCGGCCGTCGAACACGAACGGGAACAGCACCTCTAGTGCCTTGGTCTTGCCGGATCCGTTGGGGCCACGCAATACCAGCCGACCGTCGGCGAACGAGAACTCCTGATCGCGGTAGTCCCAGAGATTGATGATGCCGGCGCGCGTGGGCCGGAATCGGGTGCTGCGCGTCACGGGGTGTGCTCCTCGAGGGTGCTCGTGTGATCGGTGGGAAAGAGGCCGTTGGACGCCTGTTCTCGGACGGTGACGACCACTCCCCGATAGCGCGCCAGGGCCGGCAACGCGACGATGCCCCCGCGTACCGGTGCCGCCAGAGTGAGGTTCGTCAGGAGTGCGACAGCGGCCGCGCGAACCCCGGCACGGTCCGCCTGCCACTGAGCGGCGAAGGTGCGGCCGTAGGCGTCGACGAGGGCGCCGACGGTCTCGTCGAGCCAGGAGTCCGCGACGAACGGGTGCCGGATCGTCTCGTCCGACGCCTCCACCGTGTCCGGGGCGACCGAGTCGTCGACCAGGTCGTCCACGACGCCGCCGTCCGGGATCGCGCTGTCGAGGGCCGCGAGCAGCGCGTCGGTAGGATCGATGTCCGCCTCGAGCGTGGTCCGATCGTCGGCATCGGGATCGAGTACCCGCTCCGCGATCTCACCGGCGAGGAGAAGGGCGACCTGCGCGACCGTGCCGGTGGACGGAAACCTGATGTCCGACAAGCGTCCCGACGTGTCGATGAGCGCGATGCCCTCCGCCCGGCGTTCGACGGACAGTCCGGTCAGCAGCCGGACATCCTCGACGGACCGGTCGTCCGGCACCGAGTCGGGGCCGTGGACCACGGGCTGCTCGACGAGCGCACGGCGGGCACGGCGAGCGCGATCGGCCGGGTCGTCCGTGGTGCTGTGCAGCAGGTGTGCCGTGCTGCGCAGATGCTGGAGCGCGCGCGGTGGACGAAACAGGGCCACGACGACGGATCGGTCGATGTCGTACAAGGCCTCTCCCGCGTCGGGGTTGTGCGCCCACCCGCCGGCATCGCCGTCGGCCAGGGTGATCGCACCGCGAACGGACAACCAGCCGACGGCGTCGACGAAGGCGTCCCGGTCGGTCGCGCGTTCGGTGTCGAGGTCGACCCCGACCACCCGTCCGGCGTCGGAGGCGACCTGAACCGCCAACTCGGACAACGTGATCTGGTCACCCGCGCGACCGAGTGCCGCCAGGGTGAGCGCCAGGAATGCGTAGCGGCGACGGTCGAAGACGCGGTCGGAGGTCGTGCGGGCCGGTCGACTCGCGTCCAACCGGTCGAGTACGGGGTAGAGCCGGGCCGTGGTCTCCGTGACCTCGAGTCGGTATCCGAAGAGATCGAGCATGTCCTCGCGCAGTTCCGTGGCCCATCGGCGAACCAGGGGCAGGGCGATGCGGTCCGGGTAGGTGCGGGTGATCAGGTGGTGGGACAACACGACTCGGGCGGCGCGCTGGTAGGAGTCGAGTGCCAGGCTCGGAATGGTGCGTGCTCTCATCGCCGCGCGCCGATGGTGAGTGACAGCCGTTCGAGGTGCAGCAGACCGCGTTCGGTGCGCACCACGGTGGACTGCTCGTGCGGTGCCAGTGTCAGGGTGACGCCACCCTCGGATCCGGTCGAGCTGCCCACGCGGCCGCTGACCGGGACGCGTGCGGTGAGGGCGGCGTTGAGCAGCCCGAGCAGCACGTCGGTCTCCTCGTTGGTCAGATCCCGTTCGTACACACCGTGTTCGGCGAGTGATCGCGCGGCCTGAGCGCGGCGACGCTGCACGCTCAGCTGTTCCTCGCGCAGACGCCGGACACCGGCGTCGTTGCGGTGCACCCTGGCAGGAGCACCGGCGGCGGGGGGCCGACCGGTCTCGGCGAGCGTGCGCGAGATCTCGACGGGCGGAGCGTCCCACCACGATCGCGTGGTGGGAATGATGTCGTCGTCGGGGTGGACCATCGACAGGTGACGAGGCCGGCCGAGGCCGAACACGGCACCGAACAGGGCGTGGGCGGACTCCTCGGAGGGAGCGGACGCGAACCACCCGGCCAGATGTCGCAGCTGGGACTCGCGACTGACTCCGCCCCTGCGGGTCTCGGTGACGCGGCGCAGCAGCGACAGCACGGCGGCGATGGCGCTCATGGTGCCCTCCCGCAGACGATCCGACTCGGTGAGCTCGCCGTCGGTGGAGGTGAACCAGTGCACGAGACCGGTCCACCGGCCCGCCCAGTCGGCGCGGCGCTCCTCGCGGCTGAGGAAGACGCGTTCGTCACTGGCTGCCACCCGGTCGAGCAGCGAGTCGAGTCCGGTGGCGTCCACCCGTTCGATGGCGGCGGTGAGCTTGGGGCCGAACCGGGCGAGGTCGAGGGAGAACTCCCGCATGTGGGAGAGCAATGCGTCCTTGTGTGCCAGGAACGACTCGGGTGTGACGTCCGTGGTGCGGACGAGGTCGCCCAGCGACAAGTAGAAGTGCGCGGCGCGGGTGGCCATGTCGTTGAGAGCGGTATCGAGCCGATCGAGTTTGCGGTACACCAGGTCGGCGTCCCCGGCGAGGTTCGCCGCCGCGAGATCCTCCAGGTCGGCGAGCAGCTCGGGCAACACCAGACGCGAGAGCGAGGCGTCCTCGGGGCGGGCGGCCAGGACGTCCTCGACGGCGCGGTAGGCCTGGTAGCCGACCTGACCGAACTGGTAGACGTAGTGGCGATTGCGGTACTCGGCGAGCGTGGCCGCGCGGGTGCCGTCGTAGCTGCGTTCGAGGACGCCCCACGTGTGCAACTGTTCGAGCAGCGGGCCGATCTCGACGCCGGTCAGAGTGTCGCCGCCGTCGGTGCGGGCCAGGATCTCGGCCACCTCGCCGGCGTGCAGCAGAACGACATAGCCGGTGCGGGCATGTTCGAAAGCGCGCAGAACCCGCAGGTAGTCGGCCCGTTTCTCGGCTGTCGCGAACGAGAAGAGCCGGAGCCTGTCGTCCACCACGAAGGAGTCGGCGGATTCGGTCACTGCAACAGGGTAGGCGGTCAGGACAGTCGGACGGCCACCTGCCCGTCGACGACGTCGGCACGGTGGGTCGCGACCGTTCCGATGCCGTCGGTGGTGCACCGGCCGGTGTCCAGTGAGAACTGGTACTGGTGCAGGGGACACACGACGACGGCCCCGTCGATCTGCCCGTCCGCCAGCGGCCCGCCGCGATGGGGGCACACCGCGTCCATGGCGCGGACCGTCCCGTCGGTCAGGAGGAAGACGGCGATCTGTCGCCCGTCGACCACATAGGTCCGGCCCTCGCCGGGAGTGAGATCGTCGACGGTTCCCACCACGGTCGCCTGTGCCGTCGTCATCGAACCGGCACCTGAGGCAGCGGGAGAAGCGGGAGGGAGGGCGCGAACTGTGCCGGTGACCGCGGCGCCGCGCGTTCCTTCCACGGATCGGTGTAGCCGTCGATGGATATCTGGATGCGCTCGTCGAGTCCTGCACAGAGACCCTCGGCGTCGTCGACGAGCAGTCGCTGCAACGTTTCGAGGCCGACCCGCGGGACGAAGGCGTAGGTCCGCTCGAGCCACTTCGCCTCCTCGCGGTAGTACTGGATGAACCGGCCCGCGAGGGTGAGGACCTCCTCGGGGGAGTCGACGGTCGCGAGGACATCGCCCTTGCGGATGTGTGCGCCGGCCGCGCCGCCGATGTAGATCTCCCAGCGGCCGTCGCCGACGGCCACCACACCGAAGTCCTTGCAGAGCGCCTCGGAGCAGTTGCGGGGGCATCCGGCCACGGCCAGCTTGAGCTTCGCGGGTGTTTCGAGACCCTGGAACCGTTCCTCGATCGCGATGCCGAGTGCGGTGGAGTCACCGAGTCCGAAACGGCAGAAATCGCTACCGACACAGGTCTTCACGGTGCGCATGCTCTTGCCGTACGCGTACCCGGACGGCATGTCGAGATCGCCCCACACCTTCGGCAGGTCCTCCTTCTTGATTCCGAGCAGGTCGATGCGCTGTCCACCGGTGACCTTGACCAGCGGGACCCCGTACTTGTCGGCTACATCGGCGATGCGCCGCAACTGGTCCGGGGTGGTCACGCCGCCCTTCATCTGCGGAACGACGGAGAAGGTGCCGTCTCGCTGGATGTTGGCGTGCACGCGGTCGTTGATGAACAGCGCGCCTCGCTCGTCGACCCAGTCGGGTCCCCAGACCACGCGCAGCAGCGAGGCCAGCGGCATCTTCGCGGTCGCGTCCTCGGCGTCGGCCAACGCATCGAAGACTGCGGAGACTGACCGGAGGTTCTGCGAGCGGACGGCCTCGATCAGCTCGGGCTTGGACATCGGGATACAGGGGACATACCAGTCCGCCGCGGGATCGACCGCGAGCGCTCCACCGGCGGCGCAGGCGACGATGTCGGCGACCAAGCCCTTGCAGGATCCGCATCCCTTGCCCGCACGGGTCTTTCCCACGACCTCGGAGACGGTGGTGGCCCCGCCTTGCACGCAGGCGACGATGTCGCCCTTCGTGACCCCGTTGCAGTTACACACCTGGACATCGTCGGACAGTTCGGCGGCGCCGGTCTCCGTGCTCGGCGTACCCATGTCGAACAGCATGCTGATGCGCTCGTCGGGAAGCGGTACCTTCTCGTCGAACGCCTGAGTCAGGAAGCTCACCTTGCTGATGTCGCCCAGCAGCATCGCGCCGATCAGCTTGTTGTCGCGCACGACCACCGACTTGTAGGTGCCGCTGCGGGGTTCGTAGAACTGCACGAACTCGTCGGTGTCCCGCTCGGGACCCTTGACGCCCATGGCCGCAACGTCGACGCCCGCGACCTTCAGCTTCGTCGTCAGCCTCGAACCATGATATGCCGCAGCCGGATTCGCGCCGGTCAGCACGTCGGCCAGGACCGACGCCTGCTCCCACAGCGGGGCCACGAGGCCGTACACCTCACCGCGGTGCTGACAGCATTCCCCGACAGCGTGGATCGCTCCCTCGTCCTCGCACCGCATCTGATCGTCGACGACGATGCCGCGCTCGATCACCAGTCCGGCCCGCCGCGCGAGGTCGACGTTGGGGCGGATGCCGGCCGTCACGACGATCATGTCCGCGGGCAGGGTGGGGCCGTCGTTGAACGCGACCCCGGTGACGGCACCGCTCTCGTCCCGCAACACAGCCGTGGTGCGCTTGGACGTGTACACGCCGACGCCGAGATCCTCGATCTTGTTGCGCAGCACGCGTCCACCACGTTCGTCGAGCTGCTGGTTCATCAGGTGACCGGGGGAGTGCACGACGTCCACGTCGATGCCCTGCGTGCGCAGACCGTAGGCGGCTTCGAGGCCCAGCAGGCCGCCACCGATGACGACGGCGCGGATGCCGTCGCGGGAGGACGCCATCTGCAGCATGCCGTTGGTGTCCTCGATCGTCCGGAAACCGAAGACGCCGCGCGCCAGTCTGCCGTCGGCCTCACGCAGTCCGTCCATGTTGGGAAAGAACGTCGTGCTCCCGGTCGCGATGATCACGGTGTCGTAGGGGACGACGCGTCCGCTCTCGCACGTCACGTTCTTGGCGAAGCGGTCCAACGCCACCGCCCGGTCTCCGACGTGGAGGGTGACGCCGTTCTCCCGGTACCAGGCCATGGGGTTGAGCATCAGATCGTCGTCGTCGATGGACGACTCGCCCGAGAGCACGTGCGAGAGCATGATGCGGTTGTAGTTGCCGTACGGCTCGTCGCCGATCATCGTGACGTCGAACTTCTCACGGTCGCGGCCGAGGATCTCCTCGACGGTGCGAGCCCCCGCCATTCCGTTGCCGACGACGAGCAGCCGGTGCCGTTCCGCTGCAGGCGACATCAGAAGATCATCATCCCGAAGTCGACGACGACCTCGCCGCTGCAACCGTCGGGCGCTGCGATGGTGAGCTCGAGAACCGAGTCGGGATCGACGTCCTCGACGACGCGCAGGGGAACGTTGACGCTCGCCTTCGCGCCCATCGGGAACACACGCATCGACTCTCCGTCGCGCGTGAGCGTGACGACGACCAGTTCGTCGGAGGAGTTACCGCCGCGGAAGTAGAGCGGCTGCGCGGTCAGGCCCGACGGAACGGTGTACGCCGTGGCGGCGTCGAGAAGCTCGGACTTGCCCAGGCCGTGCCCGACGAAGGGAAAGACGCCTTGGATGAACTTCGGAGTGCTGGCCATGGGACGACTGTCCGTGCACGCGGTGACGGCACTGCTGCGCCTGTGTTACGGCGGCGTCATCATTCACTCTCGAGCGCGGCCGCCGCAGTGTCAGGTCTTCCGCCCGGTCATCACCAGCGGCGCGACCACTGCCAGCAGGACGGCGGGAATGACGAAGGCCGACATCGGGTGCACCCCGTACAGCGGGGTGAGCGCGAGAGGAGCGAAGGCCGCCCCCGAGAACCGGAACGACTGGACGACCGACACGGCGCCACCGCGGTTCGCCCCCGACGAGCCGAGGACAGCGGCGTTGACGCCGACGAGGATGAACTGGCTCGCGACACCCGCTGCCGCCCAGACGAGGCCGACGACCACCAGGCTGGGCATCGTGCCGGCGAGGGCGACGAGGACTGCGCCGACAGGAGCAGCGCCCACGATCGCTCGGCGTGACCCGATGCGGTCGATCAGTCCACCGACGCGTCGCGCCACCAGGATTCCGGCGACCCCGAACACGGTCAGCAGCAGTCCGCGCTGGGTGGAGGACAGACCGAACGTGTCCTCCGCACGGAAGGCGACGAGGAAGTTGAGTCCGCCCAAGGCGCCCCAGCCGAGGAGCGCGACCACCGCCACGCGCAGGACCGGGACGGTGAGGGCGTCGCGCAGGCGTTCGGGACGACAGCCGGGGGTTGACGGCGGGGTCGCCGCGGGGAGTCCGACGAGTCCGAGGATCGCAGCGACGACGGCCAGCACGACGAACGCGTACCGCCAGTCGAACTCGGCGGCGAGGCCACCGACCAGCGGCGCACTGGTCTGACCTGCCGCCTGCAGTGCACCGAAGGTACCCAGAACCCGTCCCAGGCGCTCGCGCGGAGTCACGGCCGCCAGTGACGCGAGGAGCAGCGGCGTCGTGAAGGAATTGCCGATGCCCTGCAGAGCGCGCGCACCCAGCAACAGGTCGAGCGTGGGCGCGACCGCGCACAAGAGGGACGAGACGACGTAGAGAAGGTAGGCGAGACGCACCGTGCGCACCCGGCCCCACCGTGCGCCGAGGGTGCCCGACACGAGCATGGCCAGCGCGAACGGGAACAGGTACGCGCTGAGAGTCGACGCCGCCGACCCGGTGGACACCCCCAGATCGGTGCCCATCTCGGGCAGCATGGACGACACCACTCCGCCGCCGAACGGGCCGAGGAAGCCACCGGCGTACAGAGCGCCGATGCGGAGCCGTGCGAGTCGCGCGCTCACCGGTGACGAGCGCGCGTCACAGCCCGAAGCTGCCCGGCCCGCGTCGGCGCAGGTAGCGCTCGAACTCGGCGGCCAGTGCGTCACCGTCCACCTTGGAGACGGCCTCGGACATGTCGACCTCGGCGTCGCCGCGCTCCTCGAGGGTGCGCACGTACTCGGCGATCTCGTCGTCGTCCTTGGTCATCTCGGTGACCGACTCCTCCCAGTCCTCGGCCAAGGAGGGAAGTTCGCCGAGCGGCACCTCGATGTCGAGGACGTCCTCGACACGCTGGAGCAGGGCGACCGTGGCCTTGGGGTTCGGCGGCTGGGACACGTAGTGCGGGACCGCCGCCCACAGGGAGACTGCCGGGATCCCCGCTTTGACGCACTCGTCCTGCAGGACACCGGTGATGCCGGTCGGGCCCTCGTACCGGGTCTGCTCGAGGTTGAACTGCTCAGCCGACTCGGTGCTGTACGCGGTGCCGGTCACCGGAACGGGCCTGGTGTGCGGTGTGTCGGCGAGCAGCGCGCCGAGAATGACGACCGTGTCGACGCCGAGCTGGTCGATGAACTCGAGCAGGTCGTCGCAGAAGCTCCGCCAGCGCATGTTGGGCTCGATACCGCGCAGGAGAACCACGTCACGGTCGCTGCCGGGAGGGGAGCACACCGACAACCGCGTCGACGGCCACTCGATCTCCCGGGTCACACCGTCGACCTGACGCACGGTGGGCCGGTTGACCTGGTAGTCGTAGTAGTCCTCGGAGTCCAGCTCCGCCAGAGGAGTCGCGTCCCAGATGAGCTCGAGATGCTCTACCGCGCCGCTCGCGGCGTCGCCCGCGTCGTTCCATCCCTCGAATGCCGCGACGAGGATCGGGCTGCGCAGCGTCGGCAGGATCTCGTCGAGCTCGGACTCGTCCGTCGCGGAGTCCTGATCGTCCGCTCCGACACCGGCCACCAGCTCGGCAGCGACGCCGGCGGCGAGGTCTGTCGGGGGGTCCTGGACCACGGGGAGATCGCCCTCGGGCGTTTCTGGCGCACTCACCCACCCAGCCTACGACCAGAGTTGTCGGGACAGACCACTACGCTTGGGGGCATGCCTGTCGAATTCCGATCACGCCTGCTCGATGCGCTGTCCCAGCGTGTTGTCATCGGCGACGGTGCCATGGGAACGATGCTGCAGGCCGCGGACCTGACGCTGGACGATTTTCGGGGCCTCGAAGGCTGTAACGAGATTCTCAACGACACGCGTCCGGACGTGCTCCGTCAGATCCATCGGGAGTACTTCGAGGCGGGCGCGGACGCCGTCGAGACCAATACTTTCGGGTGCAACCTCCCCAACCTCGCCGACTACGACATCTCGGATCGCATCCGCGAGCTGTCGTACAAGGGAACGATCCTGGCCCGCGAGGTGGCCGACGAGATGGGTACCGGACGAGACGGCATGGGCCGCTTCGTGCTCGGGTCCATGGGGCCGGGCACCAAGCTGCCCACCCTCGGCCACGCCCCGTTCCGGGCGCTGCGCGACGCCTACGCCGAAGCCGCGCTGGGGATGATCGACGGTGGCGCCGACGCCGTCCTGATCGAGACGTGCCAGGACCTGCTCCAGGTGAAGGCCGCCATCCTCGGCAGTCAGGCCGCGATGGAGCAGCTGGGTATCCGCATCCCGATCATCACGCACGTGACGGTCGAGACCACCGGCACCATGTTGCTGGGTAGCGAGATCGGGGCGGCACTGACGGCCATCGAGCCGCTGGGGGTCGACCTGATCGGTCTCAACTGCGCCACCGGCCCCGCCGAGATGAGCGAGCACCTGCGTCACCTCAGCAGGCATGCCACCGTGCCGGTCTCCGTCATGCCCAACGCCGGCCTGCCGCAGCTCGGCCCCACGGGTGCCGAGTACCCGCTGGGCCCCGACGAGCTGGCCGAGGCGCTCAGCGGCTTCGTCACCGAGTTCGGCCTCTCGCTGGTCGGTGGCTGCTGCGGCACCACGCCGGAGCACATCCGCCAGGTCGCCGACGCGGTGCACGACGCACGCCGCGGAGTGCGTGATCCGAAGCCGGAGAGGGGTGTCTCGTCTCTCTACGCCGCGGTGCCGTTCGAGCAGGACGCCAGCATCCTCATGATCGGCGAGCGCACCAACTCCAACGGTTCGAAGGCGTTCCGTGACGCGATGCTGGCCGAGGACTACCAGAAGTGCCTCGACATCGCGAAGGACCAGACGCGCGACGGCGCACACATGCTCGATCTCAACGTCGACTACGTCGGCCGCGACGGTGCCGCCGACATGTCGGCTCTCGCCTCGCGCCTGGCCACCTCGTCGACGCTCCCGATCATGCTCGACTCCACCGAGCCGGCGGTCTTGGAGGCCGGTCTCGAGCACCTCGGCGGTCGCAGCGCTGTCAACTCGGTCAACTACGAGGACGGCGACGGGCCCGATTCGCGCTTCCAGCGCATCATGACGCTGGTCAAGCGGCACGGTGCGGCCGTCGTCGCGCTGACGATCGACGAGGAGGGTCAGGCCCGGACGGCGGACTGGAAGATCCGCATCGCGGAGCGGCTCATCGCCGACATCCGGGACAACTGGGGTCTGCCGGAATCGGACATCATCCTCGACACCCTGACGTTCCCCATCTCGACGGGCCAGGAAGAGGTCCGGCGGGACGGCATCGAGACCATCGAGGCCATCCGTCGACTGCACGAGAGCCATCCCGACGTGCACTTCACGCTGGGTATCTCCAACATCTCGTTCGGCCTCAATCCTGCTGCGCGGCAGGTGCTCAACTCGGTCTTCCTGCACGAGTGCACGGAGGCCGGGCTGGACACGGCCATCGTTCACGCGTCGAAGATCCTGCCCATGGCGCGTATCCCCGAGGAGCAGCGCCAGGTCGCGCTCGACCTCGTGTACGACCGTCGCCGCGAGGGCTACGACCCGTTGCAGGCGCTCATGGCGCTGTTCGAAGGCGTCTCCGCGGCGTCCGCACGCGAGTCGCGGGCGCAGGAACTGGCCGGCCTTCCCCTGTTCGATCGCCTCGAGCGTCGCATCGTCGACGGTGAGCGTGCCGGCCTGGGCGACGATCTCGACGAGGCGATGCAGGAGAAGCCGCCGCTCGCGATCATCAACGAGACGCTGTTGTCCGGCATGAAGACCGTCGGTGAGTTGTTCGGGTCCGGGCAGATGCAGCTGCCGTTCGTGCTGCAGTCCGCCGAGGTGATGAAAGCCGCTGTGGCACATCTCGAGCCGCACATGGAGGCGTCGGACGAGGACGGTAAGGGTCGCATCGTCCTCGCCACCGTCAAGGGCGACGTCCACGACATCGGCAAGAACCTCGTCGACATCATCTTGAGCAACAACGGCTACGAGGTGGTCAATCTCGGTATCAAGCAGCCCATCTCGGCAATCCTCGATGCCGCGGTGGACAAGCGTGCCGACGTCATCGGGATGTCCGGTCTGCTGGTGAAGTCCACCGTGGTCATGAAGGAGAACCTGCTCGAGCTCAACGCCAAGGGCGTCGCCGAGAAGTTCCCCGTCATGCTCGGTGGCGCAGCGCTCACCCGGTCCTACGTCGAGAACGATCTCGCCGAGGTCTACGAGGGTGAGGTGTCGTACGCGCGCGACGCGTTCGAGGGCCTGCGCCTGATGGACACGATCATGAACACCAAACGCGGTGTGGCGCCGGCTGCGGACAGTGCGGAGGCACTCGCCGCCGCGCAGAAGACCGCGGAACGCAAGGAACGGCACGAGCGCTCCCGGCGTATCGCCGAGAAGCGTAAGGCGGAGGAGACACCGGTCGTCGTTCCGGAGCGCTCCGACGTCTCCGTCGAGAAGGATCTGCCCGCACCGCCGTTCTGGGGCAGCAGAATCGTCAAGGGCATCTCGCTGTCCGAGTACTCGGGGCTCCTGGACGAGCGTGCCCTGTTCCTCGGTCAGTGGGGTCTGCGCGGCGCACGTGCCGGTGAGGGCCCCTCCTACGAGGACCTGGTGGAGACCGAGGGCCGTCCGCGCCTGCGGTACTGGCTCGATCGCCTCAGCACCGACGGCATCCTCGCGCACGCGGCACTGGTGTACGGATACTTCCCGGCATTGTCCGAGGGCGACGACGTGGTGGTCCTCGAGTCTCCGGAACCCGATGCGGCAGAGCGCTTCCGGTTCACCTTCCCGCGCCAGGACCGCGGCCGGTTCCTCTGCATCGCGGACTTCGTGCGGTCGCGAGACCTCGCCCGCGAGACCGGGGTGGTCGACGTCCTGCCGATGAACCTGGTGACGATGGGTCAGCCCATCGCCGACTTCGCCAACGAGCTCTTCAAGGCGGACGCGTACCGCGACTACCTCGAGGTGCACGGCATCGGCGTGCAGCTCACCGAGGCGCTGGCGGAGTACTGGCACCGCCGCGTCCGCGAGGAACTGGTGCTGCCCGGCGGCCGCTCCCTGGTGGATCAGGATCCGTCCGACGTGGAGGGGTACTTCAAGCTCGAGTACCGCGGTGCCCGGTACTCGTTCGGGTACGGCGCGTGCCCCGATCTCGAGGACCGCATCAAGCTCGTCGCGATGCTCGAACCCCAGCGCATCGGGGTGGATCTGTCCGACGAGTTGCAGTTGCACCCCGAGCAGTCGACGGATGCGTTCGTGCTGCACCACCCGGAGGCGAAGTACTTCAATGTCTAGCGGGAAGGCCGGAGGCCGGGCGGATGTCTAGCGGGAAGGCCGGAGGCCGGTCGGATGTCTAGCGGGAAGGCCGGAGGCCGGGCGGATGTCTAGCGGGAAGGCCGGAGGCCGGTCGGATGGCTGAGCTGCACGCCGTTCTGTTCGACATGGACGGGACGCTGTTGGACTCGGAGCGCCTGTGGGACATCGCGGTGTACGAGCTCTCCGAGTCCCTGGGGCGCGAACTCACACCAGAGGTGCGGGAGTCCACCCTGGGCAACTCCATGATGGGCGCGCTGGCGAAGGTCTACGCGCACGTGGGACGGGAGGCGTCGCCGGAGAACCTGGCGGAGTCGGCTGCCTGGCTGAACAGCCGTGTGGTCGAGCTGTTCGCCGGCGGCCTGCCGTGGCGTCCAGGTGCGGAGGCGGCGCTGGATCTGGTGAAGTCGGCCGGTCTGGGGTGCGCCCTCGTCACCAACACCGAGCGCATGCTGACGGAGATCGCGTTGGAGACTCTCGGCCGCCACCGCTTCGATGCCACCGTGTGCGGCGACGAGGTGACGCACGCGAAGCCGGCGCCCGATCCGTACCGCCGGGGTGCAGAGCTACTCGGCGTCGACGCGGCCTCGTGTGTCGCGGTGGAGGATTCGCCCACGGGCACCGAGTCCGCCGTCTCGGCGGGGTGTGCCGTCGTCGTGGTGCCCTCGGAGGTGCAGGTGCCCGACGGGCCGGGCCGTACGTTCCGCACCACTCTCGAGGGACTCACCCTCGACGATCTCCGGTCTGCGCGCGCCGGGGGACACTGATAGCGGTCCGCGGGCCGCGTCGTGGAACAATCAACACCCGTGAAGAACTTCGAGTCCCTGTTCGCCGAGCTCACCGACCGCGCTGCCACCAGGCCCGAGGGCTCGGGCACCGTCGCCGCGTTGGACGCGGGTGTGCATCAGCAGGGCAAGAAGATCCTCGAGGAAGCCGGCGAGGTGTGGATCGCCGCGGAGCACGAGACGGACGAAGCGCTGGCGGAGGAGATCTCCCAGCTCCTGTACTGGATCCAGGTGTTGATGGTCGGGAAGAACCTCTCCCTCGAGGATGTCTACCGACATCTGTGAGCGGACCACCACCCACCACCTCCAGCACCACCACCCTCCCCGCACTCCAGGAGTCTCACCATGCTTCGCGTCGCCGTCCCCAACAAAGGTTCCCTGTCCGAGCTCGCCGGAGAGATTCTGAGCGAGGCCGGCTACCGCCGCCGCGCCGATTCCCGCGATCTCACCGTGCTCGACAACGCCAACAACGTCGAGTTCTTCTTCCTCCGCCCCAAGGACATCGCTATCTACGTGGGCTCGGGTGAGCTCGATCTCGGCATCACCGGCCGGGATCTGTCGCTCGACTCGGGCGCACCCGTGACCGAGCGGCTCGCACTCGGATTCGGCAACAGCACCTTCCGCTACGCCGCGCCGGCCGGCAAGGAGTGGACCCCGAACGATCTGGCCGGGCTCCGCATCGCCACGTCGTACCCCAACCTGGTCCGCCGGGACCTCGCGGCGCGGGGCCTCGAGGCCACCGTGATCCGTCTGGACGGAGCCGTCGAGATCTCCATCCAGTTGGGTGTCGCCGATGCGATCGCCGACGTCGTGGGCTCGGGACGCACACTGCGCCAACACAACCTGGTGGCGTTCGGTGAATCACTGTGCGACTCGGAGGGCGTGCTCATCGAGCAGGCGGGCTCGCCCGTCGACGACAAGGCGCGCAACCAGCTCATCGCGCGTGTCCAGGGCGTCGTCTTCGCCCAGCAGTACCTGATGCTCGACTACGACTGCCCGCGCAGCATCCTCGACGACGCCGTCAAGGTGACGCCCGGACTCGAGTCGCCGACGCTGTCCCCGCTCGCGGACGAGGCGTGGGTGGCCATTCGTGCCATGGTTCCGCGCAAGGGACACAACGCCGTGATGGACGAGCTCGCCGAGCTCGGTGCCAAGGCGATCCTGGCGTCCGACATCCGGTCGTGTCGCGCGTTCTGAGTCTGCACGTCTCGGTCTCGTTACCCCCACCCCGACGTCAGGGGCGGGCGCGCACCTCGAGTGTCTGGAACGTGCGGCCCACCGACCCCGTCGCGTCGTACAACGTCGAGGTGCACAGCCCGATGCCGTCGTCGCCGATCGCGGTGCGGGCCTGCACACCCACCCATTCGCCGACGGGTTCGCGCACGATCTGCACCGTCAGATCGGTGTTGAGGAACGTCCACTCCGTCGGATCGAGAAGCGCCGCGACGCCGTTGGCGATGTCGGCCACGGCGAACAGTCCGACGATCGGCGACGTCTTCTCGCCCGCCACCACGGGATACTTCGGACGTGCCCACACCCGACCGGGCTCGGACGCCGTCACCGGCCGGGCACCCCGGAACTCGAGACTGTCGAGGAACCCGCCGTGCCAGTGGTCCGGAAAGGCCCACCCGGCCTCGGACTCGTCCGGACCGGGCACCAGCGGTGGATCGAGAGTCTGTCCGGCCGCCGAGGTGTCGGTCATCGCCACGCGCCAGGCCGTGGCACGCGCGACCGCCCTGGTGGACCCGTCGGGCAGATCCGCGACGAGGTCGGCCGACAGCATGGCGACCCGGCGACCGGGGCGCTCGACGCGAGCCTGCACGGCGAGCTCTCCGACGGGTATCGGCCCGAGGATCTCCATCGTCACCCGCGCGAGGCGGGTGCCCGGCATCGGCGAACACTGTTCCAGCGCACGCGCGAGCAACGCGGACGGGGGAGCGCCGTGCTGCATGGTCTCCGCCCACACACTGGTCGTCAGCCGGGTGGCGCGATAGCGACCGGTTTCCTCGACAGGGACGAAGAGGGCATCCTCGCTCACGCGGTGACCTCCGTCGGCTCGCCCGGCCAGCCCGGGTACTCGGGCGGAGTGCCGCCGAAGGACGGGCACAGGGCCTGGAAGTCGCACCACCCACACAGCTTTCCGGGCTTGGGGCGGAAGTCGCCCGTCTCGCCGGCGGACCGGATGGCCGTCCAGATGGCGGACAGCGTCCGTTCGAACCGGCGGAGCTCGTCCTCGTCCGGGGCGTAGGTGAGAATCTGGCTGTCCTTCAGGAACAGCAGGCGCAGCTGCGCGGGAACGATGCCGCGCGTGCGCATCAGCACCACCGCGTAGAACTTCATCTGGAACAACGCCTTGGCCTCGGCGATCTCGCGCGGCGCCTTGCCCGTCTTGTAGTCGACGACGCGCAGCTGCCCGGTGGGCGCGACGTCGATGCGGTCGATGTAGCCGCGCAACAGCACGCCGTCGTCCAGTTCGGTCTCGACGAGCTGCTCGCACGACTCGGGGTCGAACCGTGTGGGGTCCTCGAGCGAGTAGTAGGACGCCACGAGCGACTGCGCCTCGGCGACGAACTGCTCGCGCTCGTGCTCCTCGACGAGATCGGCCGCGTACTCGTGCGACACGACCATCGCGTCCCACTCCTCCTGCACGAGGGTGCCGGCCCGCGTCGAGACCCGGTCCGCCGCAGGCAGCGCGTAGAGCGACTCGAGGGCGGAGTGCACGAGGGTGCCGCGCAACTGCGCCCTCGACGGCGGTGCGGGCAGGCGGTCGATGGCCCGGAACCGGTAGAGCAGGGGGCACTGCTTGTAATCCGCTGCGCGCGAGGGCGACAGCGCCGGGCGACGGCGAGGACGGCCGGGTTCCGCTGAGGGTGCCGCCGCAGCGACGTCGGTGACGACGGGGTCTTCGGTCGAGATGCTCACGGCGCCGACACTATGCCCGCTCACCGACACGATCCGGTATCTGCCCTACAGTTCCCCGGGGCGCGTCGCGCCCCGAGAGCGCCCCGCTTCGTGGGCGGGACCAGAGTGCACCGGAAAGAGGACCACCCGTGGAACCGACCGACACCGACACGTCTCCGCGCGCGAGCGGACCGTTCCGCGTCGGCGATCGCGTGCAGCTCACCGACGCCAAGGGGCGGCACTACACGGTGGTGCTCGACGCGGCCAAGGAATTCCACACCCACCGGGGCGGAATCCGGCACGACGACCTGATCGGTGTAGACGAGGGCAGCGTCGTGAAGTCGACGAACGGCACCCCGTATCTCGCCCTGCGTCCGCTCCTCGTCGACTACGTGCTGTCGATGCCGCGCGGCGCGCAGGTCATCTACCCCAAGGACGCCGCCCAGATCGTGCACGAGGGCGACGTCTTCCCGGGTGCCCGCGTGCTCGAGGCCGGTGCCGGTTCCGGCGCCCTGACGTGTTCGCTGCTGCGTGCCGTCGGCCCGCAGGGTCGCGTCATCTCCTACGAGGTGCGCGAGGACCACGCCGTGCACGCGGTGCGCAACGTCGAGACCTTCTTCGGCGAGCGGCCCGAGAACTGGGACCTGGTGATCGACGACGTCGCCGCGTTCGACGTCGCGCGTCACGAGGGCATGGTCGATCGGGTGGTGTTGGACATGCTGGCACCGTGGGACGCGCTCGACGCCGTCGCCGGTGCGCTGGTTCCCGGCGGCGTGCTCATCGTGTACGTGGCCACCGTCACGCAGCTGTCCAAGGTCGTCGAGGCCCTGCGCGCCCAGGAGTGCTGGACCGAGCCGCGCTCGTGGGAGTCGATCGTGCGCGGGTGGCACGTCGTCGGGCTGGCCGTGCGACCCGAGCACCGGATGCAGGGCCACACCGCGTTCCTGGTCAGTGCGCGTCGTCTCGCCGAGGGCACCGTCACCCCGAAGCCGCAGCGACGGGCCGGCAAGACTCCCACCGAACCCGCCTGACACCCGCGGTTCATGCACCGACCGTGTGTCGTTCGCCCGAAGTCTGTCGGTGGTCCCTGACAGTGTCTGACCACGGTCGTCACACACGTTTGCGTTTCGCCCGGTAGCGTTGAGAAATCGCTTTGGGAGGAGTCCTGCATGAGCCCTACAGACAACCCGGACCAGTCCGCAGTCCTGGCCGAACTCGATGCCCTGCGAGCCGAGGCCACCGTTCTGCGCCGACAACTCGACGCTTCCCGTGGGGGGTCGCCGTCGGCGGACACCCGCAACTCCGACGTGCGTGATCTCGAGTCGCGCGTCGACTCGCTGTCCACACGCAACACCAAGCTCCTGGAGACGCTCAAGGAAGCGCGACAGCAGCTCATCGCCCTGCGCGAGGAGGTCGATCGCCTCGGCGCACCGCCCAGCGGCTACGGCGTCCTGGTGCACACTTACGACGACTCGACGGTGGACGTGTTCACCTCGGGCCGCAAGATGCGCCTGACGTGCTCACCGAACGTCGACGCCACCGAACTCCGGCCCGGCCAGACCGTGCGTCTGAACGAGGCCCTCACCATCGTCGAGGCGTGCGAGTTCGAACGCGTCGGCGAGATCAGCTCCCTGCGCGAGATCCTCGAGGACGGCAAGCGCGCACTCGTCGTCGGCCACGCCGACGAGGAACGTGTCGTCTGGTTGGCGACGCCGCTGCAGGAGATGGCCGACGACGAGGCACCGGAGGACCCGGACGGGCCGTCGCGTCGCCTGCGGCCCGGCGATTCGTTGCTGGTCGACACCAAGGCCGGCTACGCGTTCGAGCGCATTCCCAAGGCCGAGGTCGAGGATCTCGTGCTGGAAGAGGTCCCGGACGTCGGCTACGAGGACATCGGCGGCCTCGGGCGGCAGATCGAGCAGATCCGCGACGCCGTGGAACTGCCCTTCCTGCACAAGGATCTGTTCCGTGAGTACTCGCTGCGCCCGCCCAAGGGTGTGCTGCTCTACGGGCCTCCCGGGTGCGGCAAGACGCTCATCGCCAAGGCAGTCGCCAACTCACTGGCGAAGAAGATCGCCGAGGCACGGGGGCAGGACGCACGCGACGCGAAGTCCTACTTCCTCAACATCAAGGGCCCCGAGCTGCTCAACAAGTTCGTCGGTGAGACCGAGCGCCACATCCGGTTGATCTTCCAGCGGGCTCGCGAGAAGGCGTCCGAGGGCACTCCCGTCATCGTGTTCTTCGACGAGATGGACTCCATCTTCCGTACCCGTGGGTCGGGCGTCTCGTCCGACGTGGAGACCACCGTCGTTCCTCAGCTGCTGGCCGAGATCGACGGTGTCGAGGGCCTCGAGAACGTCATCGTGATCGGTGCGTCCAACCGCGAGGACATGATCGACCCGGCCATTCTGCGCCCGGGCCGTCTGGACGTGAAGATCAAGATCGAGCGGCCGGACGCCGAGTCCGCGCTCGACATCTTCTCGAAGTACCTCGACGACTCGCTGCCCGTCAACGCCGACGATCTCGCGGAGTTCGGCGGCGATCGCGCCGCCTGCATCCGCGGCATGATCGAACGCGTCGTCGAGCGCATGTACGCCGAGAGCGACGACAACCGATTCCTCGAGGTCACCTATGCCAACGGTGACAAGGAGGTCCTGTACTTCAAGGACTTCAACTCGGGCGCGATGATCCAGAACATCGTCGACCGCGCGAAGAAGTACGCCATCAAGTCGGTGCTCGACACCGGGACACCGGGTCTGCGCGTCGGACACCTCTTCGACTCCATCGTCGACGAGTTCGCCGAGAACGAGGATCTGCCCAACACCACCAATCCCGATGACTGGGCCCGCATCTCGGGCAAGAAGGGTGAGCGGATCGTCTACATCCGCACGCTCGTCACCGGTAAGAACGCCAGTGCGAGCCGCTCGATCGACACCGAGTCCAACACGGGTCAGTACCTCTGACCGCCCACCGGTAGCAGCGCCGAGACGATCACGCGGGTGTCCGGAACGAAGGGCCACGCGGGATCGTCCAGGTGTGTCAGCACCTCGACGTCCGACCACCACCAGCCGTCCGCGATCTCGGACGGCTGGTGGTGCATCGGCCCGTCGTGGCGCACCTCGTACGCGAACAGGTGGCAGCGCACGGTCGCAGCGCCGGATCGCCCCGTCCAGCGGCCGACCACCGGGTCGCCCGTCACGTCCGCGACGACGCCGAGCTCCTCGGCGAGTTCTCGCGAGGCGGTCCGTCGAGGGTCCTCCCCGGCATCGACGACCCCACCGGCCAGAACGTCGTGCATCCCCGCGAACACCGACTTGGTCGTCGTGCGGCGGTGGACGTACACGCGTGACCCGTCGGTGGATCGCACCAGCACGCCGGCACTCGCGTGCCACAGGCCGCGCTCGTACACCTCGGTGCGCGGCGCCGCGCCCACCACGTGGCCACGCTCGTCGTACACGGCCACGATCTCGTCGTCAGGCATGCGTCACCGCTCCCACTCGATCAGGGGTCACAGGGTCGATAGCCTAGGGTCGAGAGCATGCAGCGCATCATCGGCATCGAGGTCGAGTACGGAATTTCCTCTCCTACCGAGCCTTCCGCCAATCCGATCCTGACGTCCACCCAGGCGGTGCTGGCGTACGCCGCCGCGGCGGGTGTGCCGCGGGCCAAGCGGACGCGCTGGGACTACGAGGTGGAATCCCCGCTGCGTGACGCACGCGGGTTCGACCTGGGCCGGTTCAGTGGCCCGGCGCCGATCATCGACGCCGACGAGGTCGGCGCGGCCAACATGATCCTCACCAACGGCGCTCGTCTCTACGTCGACCACGCCCACCCGGAGTACTCCGCACCGGAGGTGCGCGATCCGCTCGACGCCGTCATCTGGGACAAGGCGGGGGAGCGCGTCATGGAAGCGGCTGCGCGCCATGCCTCGAGCGTGCCCGGCGCCCCGCGCCTGCAGTTGTACAAGAACAACGTCGACGGCAAGGGCGCGTCCTACGGCACCCACGAGAACTACCTGATGTCTCGCGAGACACCGTTCTCCGCGATCATCGCCGGGCTCTCGCCGTTCTTCGCCTCCCGGCAGGTGTTCACCGGCTCGGGCCGCGTCGGCATCGGTCAGTCCGGCGACGAGCCAGGGTTCCAGCTCTCGCAGCGCGCCGACTACATCGAGGTCGAAGTGGGTCTCGAGACGACGCTCAAGCGCGGCATCATCAACACCCGCGACGAGCCGCACGCCGACGCCGACAAGTACCGGCGCCTGCACGTGATCATCGGTGACGCCAACCTCGCCGAGATGGCGACCTATCTCAAGGTCGGAACGACGGCCCTGGTGCTCGACATCGTCGAGGCCGGCGTGGACCTGTCCGATCTGCAGCTGGCCCGTCCGGTGACGGCGGTGCACCATATCAGTCACGACCCGACGCTGCGCCGCACGGTCGCGCTCGCGGACGGTCGCGAGCTGACGGCGTTGGCACTGCAGCGCATCTACCTCGAGCGCGTCTCCGCGCATCTCGACGCACAGGGCGAGAAGGATCCGCGCGCCGCCGACGTCGTCGAGAAGTGGGCGATGATCCTCGACAAGCTCGAGCGCGACCCGATGGACTGCGCGTCCCTCCTCGACTGGCCGGCGAAACTGCGGCTGCTCGAAGGGTTCCGCAACCGCGAGGGACTCGGCTGGTCGGCGCCGCGACTGCACCTCGTGGACCTGCAGTACTCGGACGTCCGCCTCGACAAAGGTCTCTACAACCGGCTCGTCGCGCGCGGATCGATGGAACGGCTGGTCTCCGAGCAGGACGTCATGGACGCCGTCTCGAACCCCCCGACCGACACCCGCGCGTACTTCCGCGGCGAGTGCCTCCGCAAGTTCGGCCGCGACATCGCGGCCGCGAGCTGGGACTCGGTCATCTTCGACCTCGGTGGGGACTCGCTGGTGCGTATCCCCACCCTCGAGCCACTGCGGGGGAGCAAGGCCCACGTCGGTGCTCTGCTCGAATCGGTGGACTCGGCCGCAGAACTGGTGGACCAGCTCACCACCTGACGGTCCGCCCGTGCCGGACGTACGGTGGGTTGTCGCCCTGTGACGGCGCATGCTCGGTAGGGTGAAGTTTCGCTGCGTGTCGAGAGAACACGCGGTTCGTGACGAGGAGGTCGGCTATGGCACAAGAGCAGACCACACGCTCCGGCGGTGGCGATGACGACGACGGTTCGGCCGAGGGCGCATCGGGTCAGGAACGACGCGAGAAGCTCGCCGAGGAGACCGACGATCTCCTCGACGAGATCGACGACGTGCTCGAGGAGAACGCGGAGGACTTCGTCCGCGCCTACGTGCAAAAGGGCGGCCAGTGACGGACGCGAACTCCGTTCCCCGTCCCCACGAGAGCGACACCACCCTGCGCTACGGGTCGCCGTTCTCCTCCTTCAGTGAACACCTGCGGGCCTACGCACCGCACCTGTTGCCCGAGAACCGTTTTCGTGCGGATCTCGCTCTGTCCCCGGAGGCGACGATGCAGTCCGACATCGCACCGCACGGCACCACCATCGTGGCCGTCACCTTCGACGGCGGCGTCATCCTCGCGGGTGATCGCCGCGCGACGATGGGCAACCTCATCGCCAGTCGCGACGTCGACAAGGTGTACGTCACGGACGACTACTCGGCCGCCGGCATCGCGGGTACCGCGGGCATGGCGATCGAGCTGGTGCGGCTGTTCGCGGTCGAACTCGAGCACTACGAGAAGATCGAGGGCGTCTCCCTCACCTTCAACGGCAAGGCCAACAAGCTGTCCTCCATGGTGCGGGCCAATCTCGGTGCGGCCATGCAAGGTCTGGCCGTGGTCCCGCTGCTCGTCGGCTACGACCTCGACGCCGCCGACGCCCGCCATGCGGGGCGCATCGTGTCCTACGACGTGGTCGGTGGCCGCTACGAGGAACGGTCCGGCTACCACGCGGTGGGATCGGGATCGCTGTTCGCGAAGTCGGCCATGAAGAAGCTCTACCGCGAGGACATGACCGAGGACGAGGCACTGCGCGTCGCGGTCGAATCGCTGTACGACGCTGCCGACGACGATTCGGCGACCGGCGGACCGGACCTGACCCGCGGCATCTACCCGACGGCGGTGGCCATCGGTGCCGGGGGAGCGAACCTGGTGGGATCGGACCGCATCGAGGCTCTGGCCCGTGCGGTACTGCAGGACCGATCGGAAGAAGGGGGTGCGCGCCGATGACGATGCCGTACTACGCGTCCGCCGAACAGATCATGCGCGATCGTTCGGAACTGGCGCGCAAGGGAATTGCTCGCGGTCGCAGCGTGGTCGTGCTGACCTACGCGGACGGCGTGCTCTTCGTCGCCGAGAACCGGTCCTCCGCACTGCACAAGGTGAGCGAGCTGTACGACCGCCTCGGCTTCGCCGCGGTGGGCAAGTACAACGAGTTCGAGAACTTGCGCCGCGCCGGCATCGTGCACGCCGACACCAAGGGCTACACCTACGACCGAGCAGACGTCACCGGGCGATCGTTGGCCAAGGCGTACGCGCAGACGCTCGGCACCATCTTCACCGAGCAGCTCAAGCCGTACGAGGTGGAGATCTGCGTGGCCGAGGTCGGTGCCGTCGACGAGAGCCCCCGGTCCCAGCTCTACCGCATCACGTACGACGGCTCGATCGTCGACGAGGTCGACTTCGTGGTCATGGGCGGTGCCACCGAACCGATCTCGACGGTCCTGCGCGAGAAGTACCGCTCGGGGCTCGATCTCGACGCGGCGGTCGCGCTGGCAGTCGGTGCGCTCCAGGACTCCACGTCGACGCCGCCGACCACCGGTGCCGCGAGCGAGCCCGCGGAGAAGCGCGTCCTCGAGGTCACGAGCCTGGAGGTGGCCGTTCTCGAACAGACGCGGCCCAGGCGTGCGTTCCGGCGGATCTCCGGAGCGGCGCTCCAGGCGCTGCTGCCTCCCGGTACGGAACCGGCAGGCACCTGACCTGCCGGCTGCGGGGCACCGTCACGCGCGCGGCGCGTCGGCGGTGCCCGTCCCGTACAGCGTGAGCAGCGAGGGCCGGGCCCGGTAGTCGAAGGCCCGGCCCTCGCCCGCCACCTCCCCGTCCACCGCCACCGCGACCGTGGTCTGCAGGTTCTGCACCGAGACCGCCGGCACCCGAAGATGCCGGTAGGTGGGCGAGGTGCCGAGTGTCCCGGTCATCGCGGCGAGTGCGAGGCGGGTGCGCGAGAACCGCATGTGCGCGCGCAGGAACCGCACGTCCAGCACACTGCTCGCTATCGACGGCCGGGACATGGGCACCTGATCGCCCGGCGTGTACATACCGTTGCCGACGAACATCATCCAGACCGAGTCGCGGCGTCCGTCGATCTCCACACGCATCGGTTCGGCCACCGCGAGGACCGCCACCATCGCCGCCGCGGCCGCGGGCCACTTGCCGATGCGTGAGCTCCACTTGTCCCGCAGCCGAACGGAATCCGGGTAACCCCCGATGCTGGCGGTGTTGACGAAGAGGATCTCCTCACCCCCGTCGATGCTCACCCCACCGAGATCGACCCGGCTGGATGCGCCCCGGGTGACGGCCTCGGCGGTGACCGACACCTCGACCGCGCCGACGTCCCGAGCGAAGTGGTTCAGCGTGCCGCCGGGGAACACCGCGAGTGGGAGCCCGGTCTGCACCGCGGCAGCGACGGCGGCGGCCACCGTGCCGTCGCCTCCGCAGACTCCGAGCGCGAGCGCGTCCGATCCTGCGGCGCGGACGAACTGCGCGGTGAAGTCGTCGTCGGCGTCCGGCTCGAGGAACCGCGCCCTCGGCAGAGCCTTCGCCACGTCGGCGACGACCTCCGAGTTGTGGGTGCCCGCGCCTGGATTGACCAGCACGAGCATCCCTTCACCCTCGTGCAGGGCGGGTGCGAGACCCGAGGGGCCCAGCTCGGCCGACTCGGTGGAGCGCACGGCCCACCAGCGCCGGGTCGACAGCGCGACCGCGACCCCGAGGGCGGCGCCCACCACCACGTCCGACGGCCAGTGCACACCGACGTGCACGCGCGAGTACGCGACCGTCGCGGCCAGCGGGGCGACCAGCAGCCCGGCGAGCGGAGCCTCGAGCGCCACGCCCGTCGCGAACGCCGCGGCCGAGGCGGCATGGCCGGACGGGAACGACGACGACACGGGCGGTGTCATGATCCGCCGGAGCGCGGGGACCGACGCGGCCGGCGGACGATCGCGGGGGAGCAGCGGCTTGAGCACCCCGTTCGCGAGCGAGCTGGCGCCGACGACGGCGAGCATGCCGCGGACGGCACCGCGTCGTCGGGGGCCGCCGGACGCGGCGAGCGCCGACGCCACGATCGCCCACAGAACGCTGTGATCGGCGAGCCCGGTGAGCGTGCGCAGCGCCGGGTCCAACCCCGACGGTCGCGACGCGAAACTGGCCTTCACCAGCGCCAGATCGACGGAACGGGTACGGCCGCGCAGCGATCGGGGATTCACCTGCGCCACACTACGGCTGCCAGCGGCCCTGGTAGCCGATGCCGCGGTCGAAGCCGTTGTACTGTCGAAGTGTGCAGCGACGAATCATGGGGATCGAGACCGAGTTCGGTGTGACGTGCACGTTCCACGGGCATCGTCGACTCAGCCCGGACGAGGTGGCCCGGTATCTGTTCCGGCGCGTCGTGTCCTGGGGTCGCAGCTCCAATGTGTTCCTGCGCAACGGTGCGCGGCTCTACCTCGACGTCGGCTCTCATCCCGAGTACGCCACCGCCGAGTGCGACAGCCTCCTGCAGCTGGTCACGCACGATCGCGCCGGCGAGCGTGTTCTGGAGGATCTGCTCATCGACGCGGAGCAGCGTCTCGTCGAGGAGGGCATCGGCGGAGACATCTACCTGTTCAAGAACAACACCGACTCCGCCGGGAACTCCTACGGCTGCCACGAGAACTACCTCGTGGTGCGCGCCGGTGAGTTCTCCCGCATCTCCGACGTGCTGCTGCCGTTCCTGGTCACCCGCCAGCTCATCTGCGGCGCGGGCAAGATCCTGCAGACACCGAAGGCCGCCACGTTCTGCTTGTCGCAGCGCGCCGAGCACATCTGGGAGGGCGTGTCGTCCGCGACCACCCGCTCACGGCCCATCATCAACACTCGCGACGAACCGCACGCCGACGCCGAGAAGTACCGTCGCCTGCACGTCATCGTCGGCGACTCCAACATGGCCGAGCCGACGACCATGCTCAAGGTCGGCACCGCAGCGCTCGTCCTGGAGATGATCGAGGCGGGCGTCTCGTTCCGAGACTTCGCCCTGGACAACCCTATTCGCGCCATCCGCGAGGTGTCCCACGACTCGACGGGTCGGCGCCCCGTCCGTCTCGCGGGGGGACGCCAGGCCAGTGCACTCGAGATCCAGCGCGAGTACCACGCCCGCGCCGTCGAGCACCTGCGCAACCGCGAGCCCGATGCGCAGATCGAGCAGGTCGTCGACCTGTGGGGTCGCACCCTCGACGCCGTCGAGGCGCAGGACTTCGCCAAGGTGGACACCGAGATCGACTGGGTGATCAAGCGCAAGCTGTTCGATCGCTATCAGGACAGGTACTCGATGGACCTGTCCGACCCGAAGATCGCCCAGCTCGACCTGGCCTATCACGACATCAAGCGCGGCCGCGGCGTCTTCGACGTGCTGCAGCGCAAGGGTCTGGTCAAGCGCGTCACCGAGGACGACCAGATCGACGAGGCGGTGAACACGCCGCCGCAGACGACGCGCGCGAAGCTGCGCGGGGAGTTCATCAGCGCCGCGCAGGAGGCGGGCCGCGACTTCACCGTCGACTGGGTGCATCTCAAGCTCAACGATCAGGCCCAGCGCACGGTGCTGTGCAAGGACCCGTTCCGCTCGGTCGACGAGCGTGTGGAGCGCCTGATCGCGTCGATGTAGAGGCCGACGGTCCTCCTTCTCCACAGGTGGCACGTTCTCCCCACCCCGGCGATGCGCGCGGGTGGGGACCCGCGCAGCCACTAGGCTGGGTCGGTGGCGATCTCCAAAGTCGAGCGGCTGATGAACCTCGTCATCTGCCTGCTCTCGACACGGCAGTACCTGACCGCCGAGCGCATCCGCGAGTCCGTCGCCGGATACGAGGACTCGGCCAGCGACGAGGCTTTCAGTCGCATGTTCGAGCGCGACAAGAACGAACTGCGTGATCTCGGCGTCCCGCTCGAAACCGGTCAGGTCACCCGCTTCTCCACGGTCGAGGGATACCGCATCAACCGCGATCGGTACGAACTCCCCGACATCGATCTGGCCAGCGACGAGGCCGCGGCGGTCGCCGTGGCCGTCCAGCTGTGGGAGTCACCCGAGCTCACCTCCGCCGCCCAGAGCGCGATGCTGAAGTTGCGCGCCGCGGGCGTGCAGGTGGACACCGAGAACTCGCCGGCCGCCGTGACCGCTGTTCCGTCCCGCAGCCGGGGTTCCGAGCCTGCACTGGGCAAGCTTCTCGCCGCGATCGACGCCGGCCGGTCCGTGCGGTTCTCGCATCGTTCCACCCCGGCCGCTCCCTTCCGCGAACGCACCGTCGAGCCGTGGGGAGTGGTCACCCACTCCGGCCGCTGGTACCTCGTCGGACACGACACCGACCGCGACGCCGTCCGTACCTTCCGCCTGTCGCGGATCGGGGACGACGTCGTGGCCTTCGGACCGGTGGGAGCGGTGCGCAAGCCCGACGACGTCGATCTCGGTGTCATCGTGGCTCGGGCCGCCGCCAGCGGTGACGTCGCGGGCAGCGCCGACGTCTGGGTGTCGGAGGGACGCGGCCTCGAGCTGCGCCGACTCGGCACCGAGGTGGAAACCCGTGATCTCGTGGGGCGCCGCGGTTCCGTGGTCCGCATCCCGGTGCGGTCGTGGGAGTGGATCGCCCGGGTGGTGGCCGGCCACGGCGCCGACGCGATCGTGCTGTCGCCGACGGAACTCCGCGACATCGTCGTCGGCACCCTGTCCGTGAGCGCGCACCGCGCGCCGACCGACGCCGTCTCGCCCGGGAGCAACTCATGAGTGTTCGCCTGTCCTCGCGGCTGGCCCGGCTGCTCAACCTCGTGCCGTACTTCATCGCCAATCCGGGTATCAGCGCGGCCGACGCCGCGGCCGAGCTCGGGGTCACGACCAAACAGCTGATGGACGACCTGAACCAGCTGTGGATGTGCGGACTGCCCGGATACGGTCCGGGCGATCTCATCGACCTGTCGTTCTCCGAGGACAGCATCGAGGTCACGTTCTCCGCCGGTATCGACAGGCCGCTGCGCCTGACGTCCACGGAAGCGACCGCGCTGCTCATCGCGCTGCGGTCACTCGTCGAGATGCCCGGCATGGTGGACCCGTCCGCGGCGTACCGAGCCATCGCCAAGATCGAGGCCGCTGCGGGTGTCGCGGCAGCCGAGGGGCCGGACGACACGCCCGAGCCGCAGGAGAGTCCCAGTGTCACGACCGTCCGGGGGGCCCTCGCCCACGGTCGCGCGCTGCACATCACCTACTACTCGGCATCGCGGGACGTGGTGTCCGAGCGGACCGTCGATCCGTTGCGCATCGTCCTCGTCGACGATCAGAGCTACCTGCAGGCCTGGTGCCGCGACGCGGAGGGCGTCCGGCTGTTCCGGCTGGACCGCATCGACGCCGCGACCGAGCTGGACGAGCCGTCCGCACCGCCCGAGCAGGCCCGGACCGGTGGGGACGCACTCGATCTCTTCCACGACGATCCGTCGCTGCCGCTCGCACGGCTCGTCGTCGCACCCGACCACGTGTGGATCCTGGACTACTACCCGATGACGCAGACCGCCGCGCACGACGACGGCTCGATCGAGGTCTCGATGCGGTTCGCGACCCTCGACTGGATGAGCCGCCTGGCACTGGGTCTGGGCTCGGGAGTGCGGGTGCTCGGACCGCCCGCACTGGTCCGTGAGGTCACCGCCCGGTCGCGCGACGCCCTCGACGTCTACCGCGCCGTCTCCAGCGACTGACCGGCTTGTCTCTGGTAGTCGAGACCCGCAGGACTCGTCCGGTGAACTCTCGGCGAACGGTCGGTACGCGGGTCCACCGGACGCCGGGTGCGAGACCTCCGGTCCGGTAGCATCGAGTCCACCGAAACTGGGAGGTTTTCATGGGTGCGTTACAACCCTGGCACTGGATCGTCCTGATCGTCGTGCTCGTACTGCTGTTCGGATCGAAGAAGCTGCCCGAGGCCGCACGTGGCCTGGGACGCTCGATGCGCATCTTCAAGAGTGAAGTGCAGGAGATGCAGAACGACGGCAAGAAGCCGGACACCACCACGAACACGGCGCCGGCACCGCAGTCGCAGTTGCCGTCCCCGAACACGGTCACCCCGACCGTCGCGTCGACCGAACCGACGCACGAGCAGCACCCGCGCTCGGCCTGACACTCGCAGGCACCACGGTCGGGGCGATGTCGCCTCGGCCGTTTCGTGGGTGGTGACCGAGGTTCGCGCCCGCAGCGGCGTGCGCCCCTCGGTACCCGTCACCGCGAACCACAGTCTTCAGTCCAGGCACCGCAGTCGACAGGCGAAGAGTCACCGTGCGCATACCGTTCGATCCGCGACAGCGCAGGCGTCGCGTCAATCCCGACGGCACCATGTCGTTGGTGGAGCATCTCTACGAGCTCCGCACGCGACTGCTGTGGTCGATGCTGGCCATCGTCCTCACTACGATCGTGGGGTTCTTCTGGTACTCGCACTCCCTGCTGGGCATCGAGTCGCTCGGTGACCTGCTCCGCGGGCCGTACTGCTCGCTCCCGTCCGAGAGTAGAGCCGAGCTCACCGACGACGGCACGTGTCGGCTGCTCGCCACCGGACCGTTCGAGCAGTTCATGCTCCGGTTCAAGGTGGCCATCACCGCGGGTGTCGTGCTCGCCTGCCCCATCTGGCTCTACCAGGTGTGGGCGTTCATCACCCCGGGCCTCTACCGCCAGGAACGGCGCTACGCCATCTCGTTCGTCACGGCGGCGGCCGTGCTCTTCGTCTCCGGCGCCGTCCTCGCCTACATCGTCGTCGCGAAGGCCCTGCACTTCCTGCTGACCATCGGCGACAACGTCCAGGTCACCGCCCTCAGCGGCGCCGAGTACTTCGGCTTCGTCATCAACCTGCTCGTCATCTTCGGCGTCAGCTTCGAGATCCCGCTCCTGATCGTCGCGCTCAACGCCGTCGGCGTTCTGAAGTACGAGAAGCTCCGCGGCTGGCGCCGCGGGCTCATCTTCGCGATGTTCGCCTTCGCCGCCGTGGTCACGCCCGGCGGTGACCCCTTCTCGATGACCGCGCTGGCACTCGCGCTGAGTATCCTCGTCGAGTTCGCCATCCAGATCGCCCGCGTCAACGATCGACGGCGCGCACGACGCGAGACCGAGGAGTGGGGGAACGTCTCCGACGACGAGGCGTCGCCTCTCGACACCTCCGCCGCCCCGGTCGGCAGTCCCGTCCCGGTGCGTCACGACGCCGACGCCGACTACTCCGACACTCTCTGAGTCGCCCACGCTGTCTGAGTGACCCCCATTCGCGGACACCCTCTAATCTGGAGTCGTGGCCAATCACAGCGGGCAGCAGGACGTGCAGAACCCGGACATCCGGACTCGGCTCGTGGACGGGCCGAAGCTGACGGAGTTCGCGGCGTCGCTTCCGTTCCCGCTCGATCCCTTCCAGATCCGTGCGTGCTCGGCCCTCGAGGACGGGCACGGCGTACTGGTGTGCGCGCCGACCGGAGCCGGCAAGACCGTCGTCGGCGAGTTCGCCGTCCACCTCGCACTCACCAGCGGCGCGAAGTGTTTCTACACCACCCCCATCAAGGCACTGAGCAACCAGAAGTACGCCGAGCTCGTCGCGCGTTACGGCAAGGGCTACGTCGGCCTGCTGACCGGTGACCAGAGCATCAACTCGGACGCACCGATCGTCATCATGACCACCGAGGTGCTCCGCAACATGCTGTACGCGGAATCGCCTGCGCTGCGCGGACTCTCGCACGTGGTGATGGACGAGGTGCACTACCTCGCCGACCGGTTCCGCGGCGCCGTGTGGGAGGAGGTCATCCTGCACCTGTCCGAGGACGTCCGGCTCGTCAGCCTGTCGGCGACGGTGAGCAACGCCGAGGAGTTCGGCGCCTGGATGGAGACGGTGCGGGGCAACACCACCGTCGTCGTCGACGAGACCCGCCCGGTTCCGCTGTGGCAGCACATCCTCGTCGGTCGCCGCCTGTTCGACCTCTTCGACGTCGAGGCGAACAACGGTGCTCCGGGCGGCGTGGTCGTGGACAAGAACCTCGTCCGGTACGTCAAGGAACGAGTGCAGGCCGAGCGCATGGGCGCCTGGGAGGCCCCACGCGGCCGTGGCCCGCGGTCGGGTCGGTCGGGTGGCCGCCCCGGCCGGCCGGAATCTCGTCCGATCCCGCGGCCCGACGTCATCAAGCTCCTCGACGAGGAGGGGTTGCTCCCCGCCATCACGTTCATCTTCAGCCGCGCCGGGTGCGACGGCGCCGTCGATCAGTGTCTTCGATCGGGACTGCGGCTGACCTCCGAGGAGCAGGCGCGCGAGATCACCGAGGTCGTCGAACGCCACACCGCCGAGATCCCGCGCAGCGACCTCGAGGTGCTCGGCTACTGGGAGTGGCGCGACGCCCTCGAGCGGGGCATCGCCGCGCATCACGCAGGAATGCTGCCGGTGTTCCGGCACACGGTCGAGGAACTGTTCGTCCGCGGTCTGGTCCGCGCGGTCTTCGCGACGGAGACCCTCGCCCTCGGAATCAACATGCCGGCGCGGACGGTGGTGCTCGAGCGCCTCGTGAAGTTCAACGGTGAGGCGCACGCCAACCTGTCGGCGGGGGAGTACACGCAGCTCACCGGCCGCGCCGGTCGTCGCGGTATCGACGTCGAGGGTCATGCGGTGGTGCTGTGGCAGTCGGGTGTCGAGCCGACCGAGGTGGCCGGGTTGGCCTCCACCCGTACGTTCCCCCTGCGGAGTTCGTTCCGCCCGTCGTACAACATGGCGGTGAATCTGGTCGACCGGATGGGTGTCGACGCGTCCCGGATGCTGCTCGAACGGTCGTTCGCGCAGTACCAGGCCGATGCGTCCGTCGTCGGATTGGTGCGCGGTATCGAGAAGAACGCCGTGGCTCGGCGCGAGTTGCTCGGCAAGTTGGGCGGCGAGGACTCGCCCTACGTCGAGTACACCGCCCTGCGCGCGCGCCTCAAGGAGCGCGAACGCGAGCTCGAGCGTCAGGGTCGCACGGATCGTCGCAACGATGCCGTCACGTCGCTGGTGTCGCTGCGGCGCGGCGACGTCATCTCCATCCCGTCCGGTCGACGCTCCGGACTGGCTGTCGTCCTGGAGACCGACGCGAACTCGGTGGACCCGCGGCCGCTGGTGCTCACCGAGGACAAGTGGGCGGGGCGCGTGTCGTCGGCGGACTTCCCCACACCGGTGTCGGCTCTCGGCCACATGCGCCTTCCCCGCCACGTCGATCACCGCACGGCGCAGACCCGTCGGGACCTGGCGTCCGCGCTCCGGGGAACGGGGATCAGCGCGCCGGGACGCGGTCGGCGCCGGCAGTCGTCGGCAGGCGACGATCGCGAGCTCGGAGTGCTGCGCCGCGCCGTCCGCTCGCATCCGTGCCACACCTGGCCGGATCGTGAGCATCTCGCCCGGCTGGCCGAGAAGTACAGCCGGCTCGAACGTGACACCGATGCGATGAAGCAGAAGGTCGCCGCGACCACCAACTCGTTGGCCCGTACCTTCGATCGCATCCTGGCGCTGCTCACCGAGCGCGGCTATCTGGCCGCCGGTCCTGACGGCGAGGTCGCGGTCACCGACCGTGGAGCCAAGCTCGGACGTCTGTACTCGGAGTCGGACCTGCTGGTCGCGGAGTGCCTCGCCGAGGGAATCTGGCGCGGCCTCGGGCCGGCCGAGCTCGCCGCCGTGGTCTCGACCGTCGTGTACGAGTCGCGCCAGGAGGGTGAGAGCGCGGAGCAGGGCCCGACCGGGAACATCCGACACGCGTTGACCCGCACCGTCGCCGCGTGGCACGAGCTCCGCGCGGACGAGATCCGACTGAAGCTGCCTCCGACGCGGGAACCCGACACCGGGTTCGCGGTGGCCGTCTACAAGTGGGCTCGCAAGGAGTCGCTCGAGGACGTGCTGTTCGCCGCGGGTCAGCACGGCCGCGCCCTCTCCGGCGGAGACTTCGTGCGGTGGTGCCGCCAGGTCATCGATCTGCTCGACCAGATCCGCTCGGCGTCCCCCGACGACGAGGTCACCGCGACCGCCACGAAGGCGATCTCGGCGATACGGCGCGGAGTCGTCGCCGTCGATGCCGCATGATGGTCACCACAGTCACAGCAGTCACCACAGGCACCCACCGGAGGCGATGATGAGCGGCCCGTACAACCCCGACGACCGTTCCTCGGCCGGTGAGGACACGCCCACCAGCCAGTACCCGAGCGGGCAGCAGCCGGGGTACGACCAGCAGGCCTACGGTCAACAGCCCTATGGTCAGCAGCCCTACGGTCAACAGCCCTACGGTCAACAGCCCTACGGTCAACAGCCCTACGGTCAACAGCCGGGCTACGACCAGCAGGCCTACGGCCAGCAACCCCAGTACGGGCAGCCGCCTTACGGCCAGCAGCCCCAGTACGGCCAACAGCCCCCGTACGGCCAGCAGCCCTACGGTCAGCCGGGCTACCCGCAGGGCAACCAGCAGTGGAACGCCGCGCCGGCGCAGAAGCAGTCGAAGGTGCCGTTCATCGTCGGCGGGGTCGTCATCGCTGCGATCGTCGTGGCGGGTGGGATCTACGCGGCCACGTCGCTGGGCGGCGACACTCTGGACAACTCCGCGGTGCAGAGCGGAGTGGCCAAGATCGTGACCGAGTCCTACGGCGCGATCGACGTCTCCGCGGTGTCCTGCCCGTCGGGCCAGAAGGTGGAGGCGAACACGACCTTCTCCTGCGACCTGACGGTGGACGGTGAGGCTCGCTCGGTGACGGTGACCGTCAAGGACGACCAGGGCACCTACGAGGTCGGCCGGCCCCAGTAGATCACCGCGCCATCGCGGTGAGCAGACGGCCGACGGAGTTCTGCACGCCGAGCTCCTCGGCCAGTGCGGCGAGGCGTTCCGGATCGACGGGTTCGTGCGGCAGCACGTCGGGGCGCGAGAAGATGATGTCCGCATCGGTCACCACCCGTACCACTGGGAGTGCGGCGTCGATGTAGTCGCGGGAGCTCTGGATCTTCGCGCGCACCCCGGCCGACATCTCGGGATCGCCCGAGTCGGCGGCGTCGAGCAACGCCTCGAGGGAGCCGAACTTCTGCATGAGAGACGCCGCGGTCTTCTCCCCGACACCCTTGACCCCCGGCAGCCCATCGGACGAATCACCGCGCAGCAGAGCGAGTTCCGCGTAGCCCGGCCCGGGCCGGTCCGCCGGCACCCCGTACTTCGCGGCCACCTCCGCGGGGCCGAACAGCTCGGCTTTCGCCAGTCCGCGTCCCGCGTAGAGCACGCGCACTGGAACCGGATCGTCGGAGACGACCTGCAACAGGTCGCGGTCTCCGCTGACCACCACCACGGTGCCGTCGCGCTCGGTGGCGGCGAGCGTGCCCAACACGTCGTCCGCCTCGAGACCCTCCGCTCCGGCCGTCGCGATGCCCGCGGCCTCGAGAATCTCCAGGATCAGGTTCACCTGCGGACCCAGTGCGTCGGGTGCCTCCTCTGCGTCCGGGCCCGCGGCGGACTCGGTGAGCACCCGGTGCGCCTTGTAGGACGGCACAAGATCGACCCGGAAGGTGGGACGCCAGTCGAGGTCGAGGCACACGGCCAGTCGGGACGCACCCGTCCGCGTGATGAGGGACGCGACCATGTCGGTGAAACCACGCACCGCGTTCACCGGCCGACCGTCGGGCGCCGTCATCGATTCGGGCAACGCGTGGAAGGCCCGGAACCACAGGCTCGCCGCATCGAGGAGAAGTACCGTGTCTCTGCTCTCGGCCGTCATGCGCCACATCCTGCCGCATGTGGGCGGCACCGGAGTCGATAGCCTGGCGTCATGACGTCTCGGTTTCCCTCCTCCGTGTATCGCACCCGCCTCGACCGCGCGGCGGCTCTCGCCGCCGAGGCCGGTCTCGACGCGCTGCTGATCACGCCCGGACCCGACCTGCGCTACCTGCTCGGCTCGCGAGTCGAGTCGTTCGAGCGACTGACCTGCCTCGTCGTCCCGGCGGGCGGCACGCCCGCATCGGTGGTGGTGCCTCGTATCGAGTTGGCGGCGCTGAAGGACTCGGCTGCGGCCGACCTCGGAATCGAGCTGCGAGACTGGGTCGACGGCGTGAATCCGCATCAGGCGGTCGCGGCGTTGCTTCCCGGCCCGGCCCGGACGGCTGTCACCGACGCCATGCCCGCCCTGCATCTCGTTCCGCTGACCGAGGCGCTCGGCGCGATGCCCGTCCTGGCGACGGCGGTCCTGCGCGAGCTCCGGATGACCAAGGACGACGCGGAGATCGGCGCGTTGCGCACGGCGGGCGCGGCCATCGACCGCGTCCACGCCCGTATGGGTGAGTTCCTCGCCGCGGGACGTACCGAGGCTCAGGTCGCTGCAGACATCTCGGCCGCGATCCTCGAGGAGGGGCACACCGAGGCGGCGTTCGTCATCGTCGGCTCCGGACCGCACGGCGCCGACCCGCACCACGAGGTGTCCGAGCGCGTCATCGAGGAGGGCGACGTCGTCGTCATCGACATCGGCGGCCCCGTCGAGCCGGGCTACAACTCGGACTCCACCCGGACCTACAGCATCGGCGAGCCGTCGAACTCGGTCGCTGCGACCGTGGCGGTCCTCGAGCGCGCGCAGCAGGCAGCCGTCGATGCAGTCCGTCCCGGAGTCACCGCGGAGACGATCGACGCCGCCGCGCGCGACATCCTGGTCGACGCCGGCTACGGCGACGTGTTCGTGCACCGCACCGGGCACGGCATCGGCCTCTCGGTGCACGAGGAGCCGTACATCGTGGCGGGCAACGACATTCCGCTCGAGGTGGGGATGGCCTTCAGCATCGAGCCGGGGGTGTACTTCACCGGCGAGTGGGGCGCCCGCATCGAGGACATCGTCATCGTGACCCCGGAGGGCTGCGAGTCGGTCAACACGCGCCCGCACGGTCTCACCGTGCTTCCGGTGCGATGAGCCTCGACCTCCTCGCCACACTGCGACGCGAGGGCGACCGCCTCGCGTCGATGCCTGTCGACGCCCTGACGGCTCCGGTACCCACCGTGCCGGGATGGACGCTCGAGCACGTGGTCCGACACACGGGCAAGGTCCACCGGTGGGCGAACGCGGTGATCCTCGCGGGCCCGGGTGCGGACACGGGAGCGGTGGCGAAACAGCAGGTCGAGTCGTTGCCCAAGGGCCCGGAGTGTCTCCCCGCATACCGGTCGTCGCTGGAGGCGATGGTCGCCACGTTCGAGTCGGTGGATCCCGAGGCGGTCGTGGAGACGTTCGTCGGCGCACGCACGGCCGCGTGGTGGCTCCGACGGCAGGCACACGAGGTCGCCGTGCATCGCATCGACGCCGCCGACGCCGTGCGCGCCGCCGGGGGAGTGGCGCCCGAGGCGCTCGATCCCGATGCGGCCGCGGACGCCGTGGCCGAGCTGACGGAGGTGCAGTATCCGCACCGACTGCTCCTCGACCGCCTGACGCCCGAGTCGATCGGGCGCACCGTACACGTGCACGGTACGGACGTGGACGACCTGGAGTGGACGTTCACGCTCGGGGCCGAGGGCCTCACCAGTGCGCGCGGACACGGGAAAGCCGATGTGGCACTGCGAGGTACGGCAGAGCACCTGCTGCTGGTGCTCTGCCGTCGTCGACCACTCGACGTGCTCACCGTCTTCGGTGACACTTCGGTCGCGGAGTCACTGCTGGACGCGTCCCGCTTCTGACGTCAGGTCACGAGGCTGTTCAGCTGAGGGTGGGGTGTCACCACAGCCTCGGCCGACCAGACTAGGAGAACGCTCGCAGCATGTGCGGCGTGAGCGCGATCATCCACACGGCGAGTGCAGTCACCAGCGCTCGTCCGATACGGCCTGTGGTGATACCCGTGATCGGCGATCAGTTGCACCTCGCTGAAAGCTCCATCAAGACCCACGTCGCGTCGATCTTCCTTCGGCTCGACACAACCAATCGCGTGCAGGCCGCCATTGTCGCTCACCAACTCGGGCTGGTCTGACAGAGGTCGACGCACACCTGGTGGTGGCTCGTCCCGGAGGCCGCCGTCCGACTGCTCAGTCCCGCAACGACTGGGAGCCCATCACCCGGGTGACGGTGATCTCGATGACCACGCGCTCCGGGTTCTCCCGCGGCGTCCGGTAGCGCTGGGCGTACCGGTTCTCCGCATCATGCACGGCATCGGGTTCGCGCAGGATGCGCGCCGGCCCCTCGAGGGTCAGCCATCGCGCCCCGTCGACCTGAGTCACGGCGCCGTAGCCGCCGCGCTCGGCGTTGCGCACCTTCTGCGATCCGTCCCGCGTGATCACTCGCGCCAGACCTGCCTCCGGATCCCACGTGAATCCCACCGCCACCACGTGCGGTGTGCCGTCCTGACGCTTCGTGGCCAGCGTTGCCAGATGACGCTCGGTGAGGAAGGTTCCGGCGTCGGCGTTCAGCGAGGAGGGGGTGGCGGGCATGACCGCCACGATAATCGAGGACACTGGACGCCGTGACCCACCCACCGGCCGGCCGTGACCTGACCACACCCGACCAGTCGAGCACCGGCATTCTGCTGCTCCTCGGTGGTCGCAGCGACATCGGTCTCGAGATCGCGGAGCGCCTCGCGCGCGGCCGCCACGTCGTCCTCGCCGCCCGGCGGTCCGACGATCTGGTCGCCGAGTCGGAACGAGTGCGCGCGGCCGGCGCGAGCCGGGTGACGACCCTCGAGTTCGACGCCGACGACCTGGCGTCGCACGACGGTCTCGTGACGTCGGTTCTGGCTCACGGGCCGATCGACACGGCGGTCCTGGCCTTCGGCATCCTCGGCGATCAGACGCGCGCCGAGACGGATGCGGCGCACGCGGTGGCCGTCGTCCACACGGACTACGTGGCGCAGGTCAGCATGCTGACACATCTCTCGACGGCGCTGCGCGAGCAGGGATCCGGCCGGCTCGTCGTCTTCTCTTCCGTCGCCGGCGCTCGGGTCCGCCGAGCGAACTATGTCTACGGGTCGGCGAAGGCCGGACTGGACGGATTCGCGTCCGGTCTCGCCGACGCGCTGCACGGGACCGGCGTGCGGTTGCTGCTGATCCGACCGGGTTTCGTCATCGGCCGGATGACCGAGGGGATGTCTCCCGCACCGATGTCGAGCACACCCGGCCAGGTGGCCGACGCGGTGGTCCGCGCGTTGAGCTCGCGAACCGACGTCGTGTGGGTGCCCGGCCGTCTGCGCCTACTCGTCGCCCTGATGCGCGTCCTCCCACGTCCGATCTGGCGCCGGATGCCGCGATGATCGACGTCGTGGGCGTGGGCGCCGACGGGTGGGCCGGGCTGTCGCCGACCTCCCGTGACGCCGTCGAATCCGCGGACGTCCTGTTCGGCTCCGAGCGTCAACTCGACGCGGTGCCGGGCACCGCGGCTCGGCGAATCGCGTGGCCCACCCCGATGCTGCCTGCTCTGACCGGTCTGCTGGACGAGCATGCCGGTACGCGGCGATGCGTGCTCGCGAGCGGTGACCCGATGTTTCACGGGATCGGCGTGACGTTGACGCGGCTCCTCGGCGCCGATGCGGTGCGCGTCCTTCCGCACCCGTCGTCGGCGTCGCTCGCGTGCGCCCGTCTCGGCTGGGCGCTCCACGACGTCGAGGTGGTGTCCCTGGTGAACAGGCCGATCGAGACCGTACTGCCCGCCCTGACACACCGACGCCGCGTCCTCGTGCTCGCCGAGAACGACAGCACCGCAGCCGAACTCGCGACTCTGCTGCTGAGCCGTGACCTCGGCTCCAGTGCCATGTCCGTGCTCGAGCAACTCGGGGGACCGCGCGAGCGGGTGCGTGCGCTGCCCGTCACCGACTGGGTGCACGCGCGCGACGTCGACTCACTGAACGTCGTCGCGCTCGAGGTGCGGGGCCACACCGTCTCGCGCGCACCCGGACTCGACGACGCGCTCTACGTCGGCGACGGTCAGCTGACCAAACGCGAGGTCAGGGCGCTGACTCTCAGCGCCCTCGCGCCCTCACCGGGTGAACGTCTGTGGGACGTCGGCGGCGGGTCGGGAAGCATCGCGATCGAATGGATGCGCACGCATCCGGCATGTTCCGCGATCGCGTTCGAGCGCGTCGAGTCCAGATCCGCGACCATCCGGACCAACGCTGTCGCCCTGGGCGTTCCGTCGCTCGTCGTCCGCGGCGCGGCACCCGATTCCTTGTCCGGTGCGCCCGAACCCGACGCCGTGTTCGTCGGGGGCGGCGCGACCCAACCCGGAGTCATGGACGCCTGCTGGGACGCCCTGCCCGAGGGTGGGCGGCTGGTGGCCAATGCCGTCACCGCCGAGTCGGAATCGCTTCTCCTGCAGTGGTATCAGCGGCACGGTGGTCTGCTGCGACGACTGCAGGTGCATCGCGGCGAACCGCTCGGCGGATTCACCGGGTGGCGTCCGCAGATGCCGGTGACGCAGTGGAGCGTCGCGAAGAACGAGAAGGAGACAGCGTGACCGTCAGATTCGTCGGCGCGGGACCCGGTGCAGCCGATCTCGTGACCGTCCGCGCAGCCCGCATCATCGCGTCGAGCCCGGTCTGCCTGTACGCCGGGTCGCTGGTGCCACGCGAACTGCTCGACACGTGCCCGGCAGACGCCCGCGTCGTGAACACCGCTCGCATGACGCTCGACGCGATCGTCGACGAACTCGTCACCGCCTCGTGTGACGGCCTCGACGTCGCCCGCGTGCACTCCGGCGATCCGTCGCTGTACAGCGCCGTCGCCGAGCAGGCGCGACGGCTCGACGCGGCGGGCGTGGACTACGAGATCGTGCCGGGTGTTCCGGCGTTCGCCGCGGCTGCGGCCGCGCTGGGTCGCGAACTCACCGTGCCCGGGATCTCGCAGAGCGTGGTGCTGACGCGGGTGTCGACGTTGTCGACGGCCATGCCCGACGGCGAGGATCTGCCCACGTTGGCACGAAGCGGGGCGACACTGGTCATCCATCTCGGTGCGCGCCAGATCCACAGCATCACCGAGCAACTCGTGCCGCACTACGGATCCGACTGTCCCGCAGCGGTGGTGGCCTTCGCCAGCCGCGCGGACGAGGTGATCGTGCGGGGCACCCTGGCCGATCTCGCGGACGCGACGGTGGCGGCGGGCATCGTCAAGACGGCGGTCGTGGTCGTGGGCCGCGTCTTGTCGGCCCAAGGCTTCCCGGACAGCTTCCTGTACTCGGCGGCCCGGCGACGGCTCGATCACTGACCGTCCGGGGCCGGTAAGGTCGCCCCAATGCATGTTCTGGTTCTCGGTGGCACGTCCGAAGCACGTCAGCTCGCGATCAAGCTGGACGGACTGCACGGCACCACCGTGACCTCCTCGCTCGCCGGCCGAGTGGCCGATCCCGTGCTCCCGGTGGGGGAGGTGCGGATCGGCGGCTTCGGTGGAGTGGACGGTCTGCGCGAGTGGGTCACGGAGCACGAGGTGACGCACGTCGTCGACGCCACGCATCCCTACGCCGCGACGATGACGGCGCACGCGGTCGAGGTCTGCACGGCGGCCGACGTGCCGCTGGTGCTGGTGCGTCGCGCGCCGTGGAGCCCGCTGGCCGAGGACGACTGGATCACGGTGCCGTCGATGGAGGCGGCAGCGCAGGCACTCGCCGACCGACCCGCTCTCGCCCGCGTCCTGCTCACCATCGGCCGACAGGGCGTGCACCACTTCGCGTCCCTGGACGACCGGCACTTCATCGTGCGGTGCATCGATCCGCCCGAGGGTGAGGTCCCCGCGCACTCGAGCATTCTGGAGTCACGCGGGCCGTTCGACCTCGAGGGCGAGCGCGAGCTGTTGGACGAGCACCGCATCGACGTGGTGGTGAGCAAGAACAGCGGCGGCAAGCTCACGTCGGCCAAGCTTCAGGCCGCCCGCGAGCGCGGCATCCCCGTCGTCATGGTGGAACGGCCGCCCGTTCAGGACGACGTGCCCGTGGTGCCGACTGCCGACAAGTGCGTGACCTGGTTACTGAAGCGACGCACTCCCCGCGCCGCTCCCGACGCGGGCGATGGGATCGACGGTGTCGTAACGCCGTGACGTGAACACCCGCGGGCCGTCCGCGGTGTGATCGACCGTCGTGGTGGACGCTCCGACGATGAGCAGACAGCGCATGTCGATCGTGGCCGGGTCGAGATCCCCGAGCCGGACGACGGTCACCGATTCCTCGGGTCCCGAGACGTCGCGGCCCACGACGACGGGAGTGTCCGGGCCACGGTGCTCGAGCACGAGCGTCTTGAGCGCCTCCACCTGCCAGGTCCGCGAGCGCGAGGCCGGGTTGTAGACGGCGAACGCCATGTCGGCCGCCGCGATCGCGCGGATGCGGCGCTCGACCACGTCCCACGGCTTGAGGCGATCGGACAGGGACAGAACGGCGTAGTCGTGGCCCAGGGGAGCGCCGACGCGGCTCGCGACCGCGTTGGCGGCCGTGACCCCGGGGCAGACGCGCACGGGAACGTGGCGCCATCGGTCCTGCGCCGCCACCTCGAGAACCGCTGCGGCCATGGCGAACACGCCGGGATCGCCGGAGGACACGACGACGACCCGACCGCCGCGAGACGCGAGATCGAGTGCCATCTCGGCACGTTCCGATTCGACTCGGTTGTCACTCGCGTGTCGACGCTGGCCCGCTCGAACGGGCACCCGGTCGATGTAGGTGGTGTAGCCCACGAGATCGGTGGCGCGGAGCAGTTCATCGCGCACCTCCGGCGTGGTCCACTCGGCGGAGCCGGGCCCGAGTCCGACGACGACGACCTCGCCCGACGCAGCGGGTTCGGTGACCACGTAGGACGGGCTCGAGACCACGGCGATGGAGAAGTACGGAACGTCCGTCGCGTCGTCGGCGGCGAGAACGCGTTCGCCGGTGGTGCTCGCGCGCTCGACGTAGCGGGCGCGGTCGATCATGCCGCTGTCGCGCAAGGCTTCGCGCACAGCGGGATACGTGCGGCCCAGCTTCAGGATCGCGGCGGAGTCGGTGTCCTTCAGTCGCCGGGTGAGCTCGGCGCGAGGCAGGGTTCCCGGCAGGATCGTCAGGACCTCATCGCCCTCGACGAGCGGTTCCCCCACCGCCGCGGACGCGGCACTGACCGACGTGACGCCGGGGATCACCTCGGTGTCGAAGCGGTGCGCGAGACGAACGTGCATGTGCTGATACGAGCTGTAGAACATCGGGTCGCCGGCGGCGAGCAGCGCGACCGAGCGCCCGGCCTCGAGGTGCGCCGCCAGACGTTCGGACGCTTCGACGTAGAAGTCCGCGAGCGCGCCGTCGTACCCGCCGGGATGGTCGGTGCCCTCGGTGGTCACCGGGTAGACCAGGTGTTCCTCGATCTGCCCCTCGCGCAGGTACGGCTCCGCGGTGCGGCGCGAGATGCTCTTGCCGTGCCGGGCGCTGTGGAAGGCGACGACGTCGGCGGCGGTGATGACCCGCGCGGCTTTGACCGTCACCAGCTCGGGATCACCAGGGCCGATACCGACACCCCAGAGCTTGCCGCTCATTCGCGTTCCGTCGCAATGGCATTGACGGCGGCTGCGGCGATGGCGCTGCCACCGCGGCGGCCGAGGACGAGCAGGTGGTCGAGGCCGAGACCGGAGGCGACGAGATCGTCCTTCGACTCCGCGGCGCCGATGAAGCCCACGGGCCCACCCAGGATCGCGGACGGGCGCGGAGCGCCCTGCTGGATCAACTCCATGAGCCGGAACAGTGCGGTGGGTGCGTTGCCGATCGCGACGACGGCGCCGTCGAGGTGGTCGACCCACAGATCTACCGCTGCGGCCGTTCTGGTGGTGCCGCGCTCGCGCGCCATCTCCGGGACGTCCGGTGCGTTGAGGGTGCAGATCACCTCGTTGTCGGCCGGGAGCCGTCGGCGGGTGATGCCGGACGCGACCATCGTCGCGTCGCACAGCACCGGGGCCCCGGCGCGGAGTGCCGCGCGACCCTTGGCCACGACGTCGGGCGTGGACGCGATCGACTGCGCGAGGTTCACCTCGCCGCAGGCATGGATCATGCGCACGACGACCTGGGCCACATCATCGGAGAAGGCTGACAGGTCGGCCTCCTCGCGAATGGTCGCGAAGGAGCGCCGGTAGATCTCGTCGCCGTCGCGAATGTAGTCGTGCATGGCTCCACGATAGGGAGCGATGAGGCGCCGCGGTCGGCCAGGGTCCGGCGCCGCGGCACGGGGGAGAGGCACCACGGATCGACACCGAATCGTGACGCTCGGTCTGTTCCGGTCGCGCTGCATCGTCCGTAACGTTGCCGAGACGAACGACCGCGGGGTCGTCGACGAGAACGGAGCCGAACCATGTTTCCGAGCGATCTGTTCGACCTCGCCGGCCACTGGCTGGTCGACAACTACGCCTTCCCGGGCCAACAGATACTGGCTATCGGTGCCACGCTGTACTACCTGATCGTGACCGCACCGGGCTCCTGATCGGATGCAGGCGGCTCAGGAGCGCTGGTAACCGCTCTCGGTCGCGACCACGTCGGTGACCTCACCGCGGGGTCGGCCACATCGGCGCTCACACCCGACCCAGTGCTCCCGGCCGTCGCCCACCTCGCCGTTCTCCACGGCGGCGTCGAGATCGGCGCGCACGTCGGAGTGCGACTTCGCGCAGCCGGGAGAGCCGACGCACGAGCTGGCCCGCACCCACGGTGACTCCGCGTCGAAGATCAACCCCATCGGGGCCAACACACGCACGACCTGCTCGGCGACGCCCTCGTCGAGATCGAGGAGCACGATGCCGCGCCACGGCGTGACGTGGATCGGCTTCTCGACCGCCGCGAGGAAGAGGGCGGTGCGGGCCGGCAGCACGCCGTGGGCGAGTGCGGCACCGAGTGCGACCGTGGCGTCGTCCTGCACGAACCATCCGATCGGCGGCTCCACCGACGTCTCGACGGCGACCCGAGGGTGGTCGCCGACAGCGTGGTCGACGTGACCGAGCACGGCCTCCACGCCGTTCGGCATCTCCGCGACGCGCCAGTGCCCCTGCCGTTCGCGGCGGAACCCGCGCGCTGCGTCGAGCATCACCGCGACCGCGTCGGCCCGCGGGACCCGGACGCCGCTGTCGGCGCCCGCGAGGATGAGGGCGAAGGAGTCCTCGTCGACGGCGTGGACGCCGATGTCGGCGCCGAAACCCGTCACATCGCCGCGGCCGTCGTCGACCGAGAAGAGCACCCGACCCGGCAGGTCGGCCAGCTCAGGATCACTCGTGAGCGAGGTGTCCAGCGAGGACACCAGGTCGCGGACGTCGGCCGTTCCGCCGAGACGACCCGAGAGTGGCGACGCCAGGATGTTGCGGACCCGCTCGTGGGTCTCCGACGGCAGCAGTCCCGCGGCCGCGAGTCGGTCGGCCAGGTCGTCGGGATCGCGTACCGCGCGGAGCTGGACGTTCCCCCGGGAGGTGAGCACCAACTCACCGTCGGACAAATCTGTCGACGCCGCCGCGAGCACACCCATCTGCTCGGCGCTGAGCGCGCCGCCGGGCAAACGCACCCGAGCCAGCAAGCCGTCCTTCGCCTCGTGCAGTTGGAGCGCCCCGGGGCAGGCGTCCCGTCTGCTCCTGTCCCCGGCATCACTCATGCAGTCCAGGCTACGACGTACGATCATCGCGAAGCACCCCGGAAGCCGGTGAGACTCCGGCGCGGTCGCGCCACTGTGACTCCAGCGTCTCCGGAGAAGTCAGACCTGGGGTGCACACCGACGCCGACGGGGCGCGAAAACCCCAGGGAAGGCTCCACCACCGTGATCTTGCTGCTCTCGACATCCGACACCGACCTGCTGAGCGCACGTGCGTCCGGCGCCGAGTACCGCTGGGCCAACCCGTCCCGCATCCTCGTCGACGCCGATCTGCCGACGCTCATGGACGGTGTCGACCTGGTGGTCGTGCGCATTCTCGGCGGGCGCCGGATGTGGGAGAGCGGTATCGACGCGGTGCTCCGCGGCCCCGTTCCGGTGGTCATGCTGGGCGGCGAGCAGGCTCCTGATGCCGAGCTGATGGAACTGTCGACGGTTCCCGCGAATGTGGCAGCGCAGGCGCACCAGTACCTGGCCGAGGGTGGCGCGGACAATCTCCGCGAGCTGTCGTGGTTCCTGTCGGACACCGTTCTGCTCACCGGTCACGGATTCGAGCCGCCCGCCCATCTCCCCACCTGGGGTGTGCTGCGCACCCGTGCGCCTTTTGCACATCCAGAGGTACGCGAAAGGCGCACGGGGGCAGAGCCCACGATCGCCGTCCTGTACTACCGAGCCCAGCACCTCGCGGGCAACGTCGACTACATCCATGCCCTGTGCGACGCCATCGAGGCGAAGGGCGCCCGAGCGCTCCCGATCTACTGTGCGTCGCTGCGCAGCGCGGAACCCGAACTGCTCGAGGCGTTGCGCGAAGCCGACTCCATGGTGGTCACCGTGCTCGCGGCCGGCGGAACCCGTCCCGCCAACGTGGGCGCCGGTGGCGACGACGAGGCCTGGGACGTCGCCGAGCTCGCCGCGCTCGACGTGCCGATCCTGCAGGGCCTGTGCCTCACCAGCTCCCGCGCGATGTGGGACGCGAACGACGACGGCATGTCCCCGCTGGACGTCGCGACCCAGGTCGCGGTGCCCGAGTTCGACGGTCGCATCATCACCGTTCCGTTCTCGTTCAAGGAGATCGACGCCGACGGCCTCAGCACGTACGTACCCGACCACGAGCGCTGTGCGCGTGTCGCCGGCATCGCGGTCCGGCATGCTCGACTGCGCCGAATTCCCGCAGCCGACAAGCGCATCGCGCTGATGCTGTCCGCGTACCCGACCAAGCACGCCCGCATCGGCAACGCGGTCGGTCTCGACACCCCGGCGTCGGCGATCGGTCTGCTGACGCGGATGCGCGAGTTGGGTTACGACATCGGACCCGTCGACGGTGACGACGCGGTGCCCGGCCTCGCCGCGCAGGACGGCGACGCCCTCATCCACGCGCTCATCGCCGCCGGTGGACAGGACGCCGACTGGCTCACCGCCGAGCAGCTCGAGGGCAACCCCATCCGTATCTCCGCCGCGCGCTACCGACGCTGGTTCGACACGCTGCCGGAGGACCTGCGATCCGGCGTCGTCGAACACTGGGGCGAGGCACCGGGCGAGCTGTACGTCGACCGATCGGCGGATCCGGAGGGCGAGATCGTCATCGCCGCACTGCGTTTCTCCAACGTCGTCCTCATGGTGCAGCCGCCTCGCGGGTTCGGCGAGAACCCCGTGGCGATCTACCACGATCCGGATCTTCCCCCCAGCCACCACTATCTCGCCGCCTACCGCTGGCTCGCGGCCCCGGAGGAGGACGGCGGTTTCGCCGCGGACGCCGTCGTGCACCTCGGCAAGCACGGCAACCTCGAGTGGTTGCCCGGCAAGACTCTCGGCATGTCCGCTTCGTGCGGCACCGACGCCGCGTTGGGCGATCTGCCACTGATCTACCCGTTCCTGGTCAACGACCCGGGTGAGGGGACACAGGCCAAGCGCCGCGCGCACGCGACTCTCGTCGACCACCTCATCCCGCCGATGGCCCGCGCCGAGAGCTACGGCGACATCACCCGCCTCGAGCAGTTGCTCGACGAGCACTCCAACATCTCGACTCTGGACCCGGCGAAGCTGCCGGCAATCCGTCAGCAGATTTGGACGCTCATGACCGCGGCCCAGATGCACAAGGACCTCGGCCTGGAGGAACGCCCCGACGAAGAGGTGTTCGACGACATGCTGCTGCACGTCGACGGCTGGCTGTGCGAGATCAAGGACGTGCAGATCCGCGACGGGCTCCACGTGCTCGGGCAGGCTCCGCGCGGTGAGGCGGAGGTCGACCTCGTCCTGGCCATGCTGCGGGCTCGTCAGATGTGGGGCGGGGAGCGCACCGTTCCGGGTCTGCGGGAAGCGTTGGGTCTCAGCGAGGACGGCGACGAGGCTCGGACATCGGTCGATGCCGTCGAGAAGCAGGCACGCGATCTGGTGGCCGCGCTGCATCGCGCCGACTGGTCGGTGGACGCCGTCGACGGCATCGCCGCGGGACTGCCCGACACGGTCGCCGAGATCCTTCGCTTCGCGGCCACCGAGGTGGTTCCGCGTCTGCGCGGGACCGACCAGGAGATCGACCGTGTGCTGCATGCGCTGAACGGCGGGTTCATCCCGGCCGGTCCCAGCGGGTCGCCGCTGCGTGGACTCATCAATGTGCTGCCGACCGGCCGCAACTTCTACTCGGTCGACCCCAAGGCGGTGCCGTCGCGGCTCGCGTGGGAGACCGGCCAGGCGATGGCAGAGTCGCTCGTGGCCCGCTACCTGCAGGATCACGGCGAGTACCCGCGCTCTGTCGGGTTGTCGGTGTGGGGGACCAGCGCCATGCGTACCTCGGGTGACGACGTGGCCGAGGTGTTCGCACTGCTCGGCGTGCTGCCCGTGTGGGACGAGGCGTCGCGCCGCGTCACGCACCTCGAACCGATCGCTCTGGACGAGCTGAAACGGCCGCGTATCGACGTGACGGTCCGCATCTCCGGCTTCTTCCGCGACGCGTTCCCGCACGTGCTCGCGATGATGGACGACGCCGTCCGCATGGTCGCCGGTCTGGACGAGACCGACGAGCAGAACTACGTGCGTGCGCACGCACAGGCCGATCTCGCGGAGCACGGCGACGACCGCCGGGCCACCACCCGCATCTTCGGATCCAAGCCCGGCACGTACGGCGCCGGACTGCTGCAGTTGATCGACAGCAAGAGCTGGCGCAGTGACGAGGATCTGGCGCAGGTCTACACGACGTGGGGCGGCTTCGCGTACGGCCGCGGACTGAACGGCGTCCCGGCAGCGGACGACATGCGTTCGTCCTACCGGCGCATCGCGGTGGCGGCGAAGAACACCGACACCCGCGAGCACGACATCGCCGACTCCGACGACTACTTCCAGTACCACGGCGGCATGGTGGCGACCGTGCGTGCGCTCACCGGCACGTCTCCCGAGGCGTACATCGGCGACAGCACCCGCCCGGAATCGGTGCGCACCCGCACGCTGCACGAGGAGACGTCCCGCGTGTTCCGTGCGCGCGTCGTCAACCCGCGCTGGATGGACGCGATGCGGCGGCACGGGTACAAGGGCGCATTCGAGATGGCTGCGACGGTCGACTACCTGTTCGGGTACGACGCCACTACGGGAGTCGTGCAGGACTGGATGTACGAGAAGCTCACGCAGGAGTACGTCCTCGACGAGACCAATCGGAAGTTCATGTCGACGTCCAATCCCTGGGCGCTGCACGGAATCTCCGAGCGACTGCTCGAGGCCGTGGAACGCGGCATGTGGGCGGAACCGGACCCGGCAGTGCTCGCGGACCTCCGTGCGGCCTACCTCGAGAGCGAAGGCGAGCTCGAGGGCGACTGACCGGCCTATCCTGTCTCGTATGAGCAACCCGTTCGGTGACGTCGGCACCGCGAAGTACGTCCTCCTGACCACGTTCACCAAGGACGGCACCCCCAAGCCGACACCCATCTGGGCGGCGCTCGACGGGGACCGGCTCCTCATGTGGACGCAACGGGAGTCGTGGAAAGTCAAGCGGATCCGCAACACGCCGCGCGTCACGGTGGCCACCTGCGATCGCAGTGGAAAGAACGTGGGCCCGGCCATGGACGCTGTTGCCGAAGTGCTCGACGACGCGGGCACCGCGCGAGCTCGCGACGTGGTGATCGAGAAGTACGGCATCACCGGCCGCATCGTGGTGACGATGAGCTCGCTCTTCAAGGGTAAGAGCAGCACCGTCGGGTTGGCGTTGCGCGCGGCCTGATTCCGTGTCGGTGGTGTCCGTTACTGTCTGTTCAGGTCGTCGGGGGGCGGTCTGATCGGGGCATCACCGGGGGGTGAATTCGTGTACGACACAGTGGTTTCGACGGATCTATTGGTGTCGTCGAAGGTCGATGCTCAGGCGTCGTTCGCCCGGACCGTGTCGGCGTCGTGTGCGTACGTGCAGGAGTCCTCGCGTCGGCCGGCGGTGCTGGGGCCGGGTGGGGTGTTCGATGCCGAGGCTGCTGAGATCTGTGCGGTGGCGGAGGTCGCGGCGGCGTTGGCGGTGTCGACGCGCACGGTGACCGAGTGGCTGTTCCTGACCCGCACCGCGCATCCTGCGGTGGCGGAGGCGTTCGATGCGGGCCGGTTGGCGTATGCGGCGTTCCGGACGGTGTGCAGGTCGGTGGCCGGGGTCCCGGACGCCACCGAGGCACTGCTGCAGCGGGTGATCGCTGCCGCGTCGAGTTGCACTCCGGGTGCGGTCGTCGTGGCGGTCGATCGAATTCTCGCGGAGTTCGACGCGGAGTGGCACCGGAAGGCTCGGGAGCGCGCGACGACGGAACGGTACGTCTCTGTCAGGAAGCTGCCGCGAGGTCAAGCCGAGCTGAAGGTTCGTGGCCCCGCAGAGCAGATCGCCGGGATGAAGCGGGCCATCGTCGAGGCGGCGCGGGGGGTGTGCGCGACGGATCCGCGGCCGCTGCCGGCGCGGTCGTTCGATGCGGCTCACGCTGTGCTCGCCGGCGGAGCTGTCGCGTGTGAATGTGCTGGCCAGGACTGCGAACGGCGGGAGACGGTCTCCTGTACCGAGGCCACTGCGGTGATCGTGCTCGATGCGGCCACGGCGGCGGGGTTGGCGGGGGAGCCCGGTCATCTCGTCGGCTGGGGTCCGGTTCCTGCCGATGTGGCCCGGAGAATCGCCGGGGATGCGACGTGGCAGGCACTCATCACCGCCGCGACGGTCCCCGAACCGCGGGCGGGGTGCAGTTGCCCATGCCCGCAGCACGACCCACCCACAATCCCCGACTCACCGGCCCCGCCCGTGCCGATCGACGGTCGGGAGGTTCGCCGCACCCGCCGCATGCCCGCAGGCTGGACACCGACCACGGGGAAACTGGGCAGGACGAAAAACCGAAAACTCCGGGAGCAGGTCGAGTACCTTCGCGCGCTCCCACCCTCTGCGGTGGACCGTGCCGTCGCCAACCCCGACGGGCACGGCGGCTTCGCCGTACCCCCGACGGGTGCGTTGACGTACCGGCCGTCCGAGGCGGTCGCCGCCCTGGTGACGGCGCTGTATCCGACGTGCATCCATCCCGGATGTGGTGTGCCCAGCGAGGACTGCGACCTCGACCACGTCGTCCCGTTCGACCACACCGACCCCCGGAGAGGCGGATGGACCGTGACCGGCAACCTCGCGCCGCTGTGCCGTCGACACCACGGCCTGAAAACCCGGCGGCAGTGGCACCACCGCATGCTCCGGGACGGGATCGTCCATGTCCGCGACTCTCACGGCACCGACTACTTCACCGCACCCGGCGAGTGAGGCTCCTCCTACTGGGCCGCGCTCACGGACGACATGTGGAAGTCGGGGATCCGCATCGGGGGCATCGCTGCGCGGGTGAACCAGTCCGACCACTCACGCGGCAGGGTGGGAACGGTCGTACCCGCCTCCGTCGCGCGGCGCAGGATGTCGAGCGGGCTCTCGTTGAACCGGAAGTTGTTGACGGCAGCGGTGACTCGGCCATCCTCGACCAGGTAGACGCCGTCCCGGGTCAACCCGGTGAGGAGCATGGTCGTCGGGTCCACCTCGCGGATGTACCAGAGGGTCGTCAGCAACAGTCCTCGTTCGGTGCGCGCGACGAGGTCGTCGACGGAACCGCCGGCGCCGCCCACCATGACGAGGTTGTCACCGGGCACAGTGGGTGTTGCCCCGAATTCTGCTGCGGCGGAACGTGGGTAGGCAAGGGAGGTGATTGCACCGTCGCGGATCCAGTCGGTGCGGCCTGCGTCCATTCCGTTGTCGAACACCGACACCGCGTCGCTCGAGGATCCGGTGACCACGAACGGGGCGTACTCGAGGCCGTTCTCGGACGGGTCGGAGTACAGCGTGAGACCGAGGTGTCCGAGCACCTCACCGACGCGGGTGCCACCGCCGGGAGCGGACAGGGCGGTGCGGCCCTCCTGCGCGCCCCGGCCGTCCATCGACCACAGCAGATCGATCATCAGATCGGCGACCGCGGACGGTGGGAGGATCGTCTCGTAGCGTCCCGCGGGAAGGTCGACGGTCCGGGCGGACCAGTCGAGCCGGCGCGTCAGTTCGGCCAGGGACGCATCCAGATCGATGTCGCGGAAGTCTCGGGTACCGGTGCCCACCCAGGCACTGGCACCGCCCGAGAGACCACCCCTCTTACCGTTGATCTCGAGCGATCCGACAGGTTCGACGACGCGCCGCCGTACCCCGGTGGACGTGCCCAGCCACACGGTGCGGACCGTGTGATGCGCGAAGCCGTACAACGCATCGGCTCCGTCGAATCCCCGCGCCAGGCCCGGTACCACGGAGTCGAACACGTCGATCCCCGTGCGGAGCGGGACGTCGCCCCAGCCGGAGTCCGGCGTCGGGGCGCCCTCGACGAGGGGCATCGCATCGGTGGCGGGCTGAGCCGCACGAGCGGCGTCCTCGGCGGCTGCCACGACGCCGGCGACATCATCCGGATCCATGCTCGTGGACGAGACCGTTCCCACCCGCGCCGCCGTGCCGTCCCGCACGATCGAGACGACGGTCCAGGACCTCGAGTCACCCACGCCGTTGGTGGTCATCGAGTTCCCGGCCCACCGCAGGGATGCCTCCGAGATGTCGGCGACGATCACGACGGTGTCCGAGACGGTGGCGTACGACAGCGCACGCTCCACCAGATCGTGGCCGCCGAGGGGAGTGCTGACGCTCACTGACCCGCCTCCGTTCGTGTGTTGAGGACGTTGACCGAACGGAAGAGAGCAGCGGGGCAGCCGTGCGACACCGCCGCCACCTGACCGGGCTGCGCCTTGCCGCAGTTGAACGCGCCGCCCAGACGCCACGTGGACGGTCCGCCCACCGCCTCCATCGAGCCCCAGAAATCGGTGGTCGTCGCCTGGTACGCCAGGTCCCGGACCTGGCCCGCGAGAGCCCCGTTCTCGATGCGGAAGAAGCGCTGGCCGGTGAACTGAAAGTTGTAGCGCTGCATGTCGATCGACCACGACTTGTCGCCCACCACATAGACGCCGTGCTCGACGTCGGCGATGAGATCGTCCACGCTGCGATCGACGTGCGGGTCCGGTTGCAGCGAGACGTTGGCCATCCGCTGGATCGGGACGTGATGGGGCGAGTCCGCGTACGAGCACCCGTTCGACCGCTCGAGCCCGAGGCGGGGGGCGAACACCCTGTCGAGCTGGTAGCCGACGAGAACACCGTCACGCACCAGATCCCACGACTGCGACGCCACGCCGTCGTCGTCCCACCCGATGCTGGACAACCCGTGGCGTTCGGTGCGGTCGGCGGTCACGTGCATCGACTCACTGCCGTAGCGCAGCGTGCCGAGCTGGTCGGGCGTCGCGAAGGACGTTCCGGCATAGGCGGCCTCGTACCCGATCGCACGGTCGTACTCCGTGGCGTGGCCGATGGACTCGTGGATGGTGAGCCACAGGTTGGTCGGGTCGATCACCAGATCGGTGAGCCCGGGCTCCACGCCGGGGGCCTTTGTCTTCTCGGCGAGCCAGTCGGGGATGCGCGAGAGTTCGTCGTCCCAGTCCCACAGTCCGTCGGCGCCGGTCCCGTCGGAGGTCAGGTACTCCCAGCCGCGTCCCGTCGGGGGAGCGAGGGTGCGCATCGAGTCGAAGCCACCGGACGCGGAATCGACGGACACGGCGTCGATCTGCGGGTGGAGCCGTACCCGCTGCTGCGTGATGCGTGACCCGGCGATATCGGCGTAGAACGTCTGCTCCTTGACCTGCAGCACAGAGGCACTGACGTGATCGACGCCGTCCGAGGTCAGCAGACGACCGGAGTACTCGCCCAGTAGGTCGACCTTGTCCGAGGTGGGGACGTCGAAGGGATCGATCTCGTAGTCCGACACCCACGACACGTTCTCGTACACCGGTTCGGAGGCGAGCACGACGGAGTCTCGGTTCAGGTCTCGCAACGCCTGTGCGACGAGCACGGCGCGCGAGGTGACGGAGACTGCCTCGTCCACCGACAGCACGGCTCCCGATGCGAAGCCCCAGGTGCCGTCGACGACCACCCGGACCGCGAAGCCCAGCGTCGTCGCCTCGACACTCGACTGCACCTCACCGTCGCGCAGCGCGAGCGACTGAGTCCGGAGCCGATGCACGCGAAGATCCGCGTGCGTGGCACCGGACGCGCGTGCCGCTGTCAGTGCCGCGTCCGCGAGCGCATGCAGCGGCAGGGCGACGAAATCGCTGTCGACGTCTCTCACACCGGTGACGCTAGCCGAATTGTTGCCACCCGAGTCGGACGACGAGCGCGAACACCACCACCAACAACACGACGCGCACGAACCCGGCACCACGTGAGATCGCCATGCGTGAGCCGACCAGCGACCCCGCGACGTTCGCGACGGCCATGGCGAGGCCGAGCAACCAGAGAATGTCGTCGGTCGCCGAGAAGTACAGGAGGGCGCCGATGTTGGATCCCAGATTCAGGACCTTCGCCATCGCTGCGCTGCGCACGAACTCGGTGCCGAGCAGGGTGGCGAACGTGATGATGAGGAAGGTGCCGGTGCCCGGGCCGAGGATGCCGTCGTAGAACCCGATGGCGACGGCGGCCACCACCACCACGATGGTGATGCGGCGCCGCGTCGGCGGATCACCCACCACGACGCCGACTGTGGGTCGGAGTGTCACCAGCACGGCGACACCGACCAGCACGACCAGCACGATCGGGATGAAGAGGTCCTTGTCGATGAGGCTGACCGTGGCGGCGCCGAACGCCGCGCCGACTGCGGCCACCACTCCGGCGGGAGCGAGGAGACGCCAGTTCATCGGGACCTTGCGGGAGAAGGTCAGCACCGCGGCGGTGGTGCCGGCGACGGACGCGAGCTTGTTGGTCGCCAGCACCGTCTGTTGCGTCGTGGCGGCCGGCGTGACCAACAGGAGCGCCGGCAGCAGGATGAGCCCGCCGCCACCGACCACGGCGTCCACCCAGCCCGCCGCCAATGCGGCAGCCAGCAACACCGACCAGTCACCAGCACCCATGGCGGACATTCGATCACAGCACTCGCGTTACGCTTCGACCACGATGCGCCGATTCAGCGAATGGCTCCGCCACCGTCCGTTCGCGGTCGACTGTGCGCTGGCGGTGTCACTCTTCCTCATCGAGCTCACGGCCGTCGCTGCCGTGGAGCAGCCACTCGTCTACGTGGCGATGGCGGTCGCCGTGTCCACGCCGATCGCCTGGCGCCGCCGCTACCCGGTGGCCGCCGCCTGGACGGCGCTCGCACTCGGTCAGGTCGCGACTCTGATGGTGTGGGCATCGGAGGAACCGCGCACGCTGCCGCCCGGGCAGCTCGGCTTCGTGGTGATGCTCTACACGCTGGCCGTGTACACCGACCGGCGCACGACCCTCCTCTTCGCGCTGGGCCTCGCGGCCGACATCGTCGTCGTGCGACTCGTGCTCGGGTCCGACTGGACCTCCACCATCTTCTTCGTCCTCCTCTACGCCCTGGCCTACATCACGGCGGAGTTCCTCGGGACTCGCCGGGCCTACGTCGCCGAGGTCAGCGCACGGCTCGCCGTCGCCGAATCCGATCGTGACCGACGCGCCGTCGAGGCGGTGTCCGCCGAGCGCACCCGCATCGCCCGCGAACTGCACGACGTGGTGGCCCACGCGGTGAGCGTCATGATCGTGCAGGCGGACGGGGCGTCCTACGCGCTGCGGTCGGACCCGGAGCGGGCCGCGGCGGCACTCGCGAACATCTCCGCGACCGGCCGCACCGCACTCACCGAACTCCGACGCACGGTGTCGCTGTTGCGGACCGACGAGTCGTCCGAGTCCCACCCCGAGTACGGCACCGCGGCCCTCGCCAAGATCGTGGAGTTGATGCGCGCCGCCGGGCTGCGGGTGTCCATCGAGCAGACGGGCGAACTCGACGACCTGCCGCCGGCGGTGTCGCTCGGGGTGCACCGGCTGGTGCAGGAATCGCTCACCAACGTGCTGCGCCACGGCGGTGAGCGGCCCCGAGCCGTGGTGGCCGTGCGCCGCGAACCGTCCGCGGTGACGGTGTCGGTGATCAATTCCTCGGACGACACCGGCCCGGCCGTCGACATCCACGCCGCACCCACCACCAGCGGCTTCGGCGTCATCGGCATGCGCGAACGTGTCGCCGTGCTGGGCGGAGAGCTCCGCGCCGGTCCGCTGCCGGACGGCCGGTGGCGCGTGGCCGCGACGCTGCCCCTCGAACTGAAGGCCGCGCTGGGCGTCGACCAGGACCACCCGGACCGCTAGGTTGTCTCCCGTGTCCATCTCGGTGCTCCTGGTCGACGATCAGGAACTGATGCGCATGGGCCTGTCGATGGTTCTCGGCGCGCAGCCCGACATCGACGTGGTGGGCGACGTGCCCGACGGCGCCTCCGCGATCGCCGCGGCCGCGCGCCTCGAACCGGACGTCGTGCTGATGGACGTCCGCATGCCCGGCATCGACGGTGTCTCGGCCACCGAACGCATCATTGCGGCTCAACCCGAGGTGCGGGTCATCGTCATGACCACCTTCGACCTGGACGAACACGCCCTGGGCGCACTGCGTGCCGGTGCCAGCGGATTCCTCCTCAAGGACACGCCTCCGGAGGACCTCGTGTCCGCGATCCGCAGCGTGGCGGCAGGGGACGCCGTCGTCTCACCGCGGGTCACCCGGCGCCTCCTGTCCCGCATCGTCGCCGGGCAGCCGCGCGACGTTCCCGGACGATCTGCCGCCGTCGAGTCGCTCACCGACCGTGAGCGCGAGGTGCTGCTGCTCATCGCCGCCGGCAAGTCGAACGCCGAGATCGCGGGCGAGCTGTTCCTGTCCGAGGCGACCGTCAAGACCCACGTCGGCCGCATGCTCACCAAGCTCGGGCTGCGCGATCGCGTCCAGGCCGTCGTGCTCGCCTACGAGCTCGGACTGGTCACTCCGGGCGCCTGACCGGCCGGGAGAAAAACGAGGCGGTCGCGCGTTGACACGGCAGACGGGTTCGACCAGTCGCCGAAAGGACTCCCGCGATGCCACTGCTCTACTTCTTCCTCTACGTCGTCGTCGAGATCAGCGCCCTCGTGTGGCTCGGCTCGGCGATCGGCATCCTGTGGACGGTGTTCGTGGTGATCGCACTGTCCGCTCTGGGCATGGTCGCGATCCGCTCCCAGGGTCGGCGCGTGCTCTCGGAACTGCGCTCGGCCAACGCCGGACGCCGCTCACCCGGCGGCGCGGTCGCGGACGGTGCGCTCGTGGCCCTCGGCTCGGTCCTGCTGACGATCCCCGGTCTCGTCTCGAGCGTCCTCGGCCTGCTGCTGATGATCCCGCTGACCCGCGCGCTGCTGCGTCCGGTCATCGCGCGGTCCGCCGCCCGGCGCGTCGAGACGGCCGTGGCCTCGGGCCGTACGTTCCCGCCCGGTGGATTCGGGCCGCAGGGATTCGGGCCGCGGGGATTCGGGCCGCGGGGATTCGGGGCCGGTCACGTGGTCATCGACGGCGACGTGATGCCCGACCGCGGGAATTCGGCCCCTCGCGACACCCGCGGTGTGATCGACGGCACCACCGGCCGCGACGAGCGCTGACCCCCGACACCCCGGCCGCCCCACACCGGGCACACTGGCGAGCGTGAGTACGCATCTGCTGGTCGGCGGACGGATCTACAGCCCGTCCGCGCCCGACGCAACAGCCATGGCCGTCACCGACGGCACCGTCGTCTGGATCGGTGAGGATCGCCCCGCGCGGGCGCTGCATCCCGACGCCGAGGTGGTGGAACTGAACGGGGAGTTCGTGACTCCCGCGTTCGTGGACACCCACGTCCACACCACCGCCACCGGTCTGGCGCTCATCGGACTCGATCTGAGCGGCGCTCGGTCTCTCGACGAGTGCCTGCGTGCTCTCGCGGCGTACGCGGCCGAGGACGGGGGCACCCTGATCTGGGGGCAGAACTGGGACGAGTCGACGTGGCCGGAGGGGCGCGGCCCCACCACCGCGGAGCTCGACGCCGCAGCACCCGGACGGGCCGTGTACCTCTCGCGCATCGACGCGCACTCCGCGGCGTGCTCGACGGTGCTGCGTCGCGCCGCTGGAGACGTGGTCGCCACCGCAGATCCGCAACGGCCGCTCATCGCGGAGGCGCACCATGCCGTGCGCACCCGGGCGCTGGACCTGCTGAGCCCCGCGGGCCGGCACCGCGCCCGCGTCGCCGCGCTCGATCATGCTGCCGCGCACGGGGTCGCCGCCGTGCACGAGTGCGCCGGCCCCGACATCTCCGGCCGCGTCGACCTGGCCGAACTCCTCGCCCTCGAGCACGGCGTCGAGGTGCGCGCCTACTGGGGCGAAGCCGTCTCGACCCCGGACGAGGCGACGGCACTCCTGGCCGCGACCGGTGCGCACGCCCTGGGCGGCGACCTCTTCGTCGACGGTTCGATCGGCTCGCACACCGCCTGGCTGCACGACCACTACGCCGACCACTCCGGTTGCGGCCGTTCGTATCTCGACGTCGACGCGATCGCGGCGCACGTCTCCGCCTGCACCCGCGCCGGGATCCAGGCCGGCTTCCACGTCATCGGCGACGCCGCCACCAGTGCTGTGGTCGAGGCATTCGGACGGGTCGTGTCCGAGCTCGGCGGCCCCGCCGTGGCGTCTCGCGGCCATCGCCTCGAGCACATCGAGATGGTGTCGTCCGAGCAGGCCGACGCCCTCGCGGCGTGGGGTGTGATCGCGAGCGTGCAACCGGTGTTCGACACCTACTGGGGCGGTGAGGAGGGCCTGTACGCCACCCGACTCGGCTCGGAGCGCGCTCGCGCACTCAACCCGCTGGCGATGATGGCCTCCGCCGGGGTGTCGCTGGCCATCGGGTCGGACGCGCCCGTCACGCCGCTCGAGCCGTGGCGCGGTGTCCGCGGAGCGGTCAACCACCGCACACCGGGCAGTGCCGTCTCGCCCCGCGCCGCATTCTCCGCGGCGACGCGCGGCGCCTGGCGCGCCGGGGGAGTGCGCGACGGCCTGGCCGGCACGCTGGTGCCGGGCGCGCTGGCCAGCTATGCGCTGTGGGACGCCGCGGAACTGGTCGTGAGCGCACCACGGGACTCGGTGCAGCGCTGGTCCACCGACCCGCGGTCACGGGTTCCGGCCCTGCCTCGCCTCGATCCCGACGCGCCGGACCCGGTGTGCCTCGAGACCGTGCACCGCGGCACCACGGTGTTCCGCGCGTGAGCGCTCCCGCTCGACTTGTCGCGCCGGCGCGGCTCGCTCTCTCGGCCGGCGCCGGCGCGCTCCTGTTCGCGTCGTTCCCACCGCGATCACTGTGGTTTCTCGCGCCCGTCGCCCTGGCGCTCGTCACGTTCGTCCTGACCGAGCGGCGGGTCGACGATCCGGCGCGCGCCCTGTCGCTGAAGGGCGGCTTCCTGTACGGGTTCGCCTTCGGCCTCGGCTTCTTCCTGCCGCTGCTCCCGTGGATCGGCGTGTACGTCGGACCGCTGCCGTGGATCGCGCTTGCCGTCGCGGAGTCACTGTTCCTCGGTCTGTTCGGACTGCTCGCCGTGGTGGTGTCCCGCCTGCCGTTCGCCGCGGTGTGGATCACCATGGTGTGGTCACTGACGGAATGGTTGCGCAGCACGGTCCCGTTCGGCGGATTCCCCTGGGGCCGTCTGGCCTTCGGTCAGTCCGAGTCACCCCTGCTTCCGCTGGCCGCACTCGGCGGCGCCCCGCTGCTCAGCGCCGCGGTGGCACTGATCGGTGTGTGCCTGACGCTGCTGTGCAGGACGCTGCGCACCGGCGTCGCCGTCACCTCGGTCGCCGGGCTGGTCGCGCTCGCCGCCGTGGCGCCGGTCGTCGCGCTCGTCGTGCGCCCCACGCTCGCGGGTCCGCAGGACGGTGACGACACGATCACCGTCGCGGCCATCCAGGGCAGCGTTCCCCGGCTGGGCCTCGACTTCAATGCGCAACGCCGCCAGGTGCTCGACAACCACGTGAACGAGACTCTCCGGCTGGCGGAGGAGGTCGAGGCGGGGCGGACCCCGAAGCCCGACGTCGTCATCTGGCCGGAGAACGCGTCGGACGTCGATCCCACCCGCGACGCGACCGCAGCGGCCGAGATCACGGCCGCCTCCGTCCGGATCGACGCACCGATTCTCGTGGGCGCGGTGCTGTCGAATGCCGACGGCACCTCCACCAACTCGGTCATCGCCTGGGACGGAGCCGCCGGACCGGGGGAGCGCCACGACAAGAAGATCGTCCAACCGTTCGGGGAGTATCTGCCGTACCGCAGCTTCTTCCGGCTGTTCTCCTCGTACGCCGACTCGGCGGGCAACTTCGTGCCCGGCGACGGCGACGGCGTCGTGCACGTGCCCGCCGGCACGGATCGCGAGCAGCGGGCTCTCGCCGTGGGAGTCGCGACTTGCTACGAGGTGGCCTTCGACCGCGCACCCACCGAGGCGGTGCGCGCCGGCGCCCAGATTCTCGCGGTGCCCACCAACAACGCGACCTTCGGCGACACGGAGATGACCTACCAGCAGCTGGCCATGTCGCGAGTCCGGGCGGTGGAGCACTCGAGGACCGTCGTGGTCGCCGCCACCAGCGGGGTCAGCGCCGTCATCGCGCCCGACGGTTCCGTGACCTCGCGAACCGCTCTCTTCGACGCCGACCATCTGGTCGCCACGGTGGGTCTGCGCACCGACACCACACTCGCGACACGGCTGGGATCCACCGTCGAGTACGTGTTCGTGGCCCTCGGCGTCCTGAGTGTGATCGGCGCCACGATACCGAACGTTCGACGGCGCCGGGCCCGCTGACCGGGCACACGGCTCCGCGTCCGCTGGTCGGGGCGGTCTTTCCGCACTTTTCGTGATCTGTCACCGCGATGGACGTAACGTTTCGGGTCCGCAAACCGAGAAGTTGGTAAGTCTCACCCATCCACGGCGGGTGGTTGAGCGAATGCCACATACAGCTTAGTACAGAGTGCGACCACGGTCGGGGACACCGGAAGTCACACACAGCACATAGACGTGCGGCCTGATCGGCCGCGGCGTCGATGCTCTCTGCGTCCGTTCGGTGGAAGTGTGCGTCGTCTCGCACAGCCCGGGGAGCAGGACCGCTCCTCGGCCACGGGACCGACGAGGAGGAGCGAACGATGACGACGTCGGACAGCGCACCGAGAACCACCGAACCGGCCGACACGGCACCTACCGTGAACCGGACAGCGGCCGATCCCTTCCCGCTCTCCCCGGCGCAGGCCAGCCTGTGGTTCGCCCAGAAGCTCGCTCCCGAGGTTCCCCTCACCGTCGCGCAGTACGTCGACGTGCAGGGTGACCTCGACATCGACCTGCTCGAGCGCGTGGGTGCCCGCGCGGCCGCGGAACTCCAGTCCGGCGAGATCAGGCTCGTGGAGATCGACGGTCAGCCGTATCAGGTCGTCGATCCGGCAGCCACCGTACGCACCACTCGGCTCGACGTCCGGTCCGAGGCGGACCCGATCGCCGCGGCCCTGGACTGGATGCAGAAGGAGATGCGCTCCCCGGTCGATCTGGACCGCGATCCGCTGACCGTCAACGTCGTCTTCCGCGTCGAGGACCACCGCTACTTCTGGTACACCCGCATGCACCACATCGCCGGTGACGGATACGGCGCCGTCACCGCCATGAAGCGCGTCGCCGAGCTGTACACCAACGAACAGGCCGGCGTTCCCACCCCGGACAGCAAGGCCGGCGACCTGGCCACGCTGTACGCGGCAGAACGCGCGTACCGCACCTCCACCAGGTTCGAGACCGACCGCGCCTTCTGGCAGGACACGCTCGAGGGTCTGCCGGACACCTTCTCCCTCGCCGATCGCACCGCCCCGGCCGCGCCGAGTCGCCTCCGACTGAACGGTGTCACCGACGAGACCGTCGGCGACATGCTCACTTCCGCGGAGGAGCGATTCGACGCCAGTGCCGCCGCCGTCGTGGCCGCGTCCTTCGCCGCCTACCTGCACCGGGTCACCGGGCGCGCCGACGTCGTCATGAGTCTGCCGGTGTCCGTCCGCACCACCGCGGCGCTGCGCCGCTCGGGCGGCATGGTGTCCAACGTCGTACCGATCCGCGTGCACATCTCGCCCGACATGAACATCGGCGACCTGGTGTCGTCGGTGACCCTCGAGATCACTGGTGCGCTGCGCCACCAGAAATACCGCCACGAGGACATCCGCCGCGACCACGGCAGCTCGACCATGCACCGCGGGTTCTTCGGACCCATGGTGAACATCATGCTGTTCGACTGGACCGTCGGTCTGGGCGATCTGGTGGGCCGGCTGCACCTGCTCTCCAGCGGTCCCATCGAGGACTTCACCTTCAACGTCTACAACAGCGGCGGCAACTCGCTGAACATCGACTTCGAGGGCAACCCGTCGCTGTACGACGAGGACACCCTCGCCGCCCATCATCGGCGGTTCCTCGCCTTCTTCGAGAACTTCCTGGGACGCGGGGCACGAACTCGCGTCTCCGGTCTCGACGTCGTGCTGCCCGACGAGTACGACCGTGTGGTCACCGAGTTCAACGACACAGCCGTGAGCGTTCCGCGGACCACGCTGCCCGCGCTGTTCGACGCACAGGTGCGGCGCACCCCGGACGCGACGGCCCTGGAGTTCGCCGGCACCGCACTGACGTACGCGGAACTCGATCGTCGCTCGTCCCGCCTGGCGCGGGCGTTGATCGCCCGCGGCGTCGGACCCGACATGCTCGTGGGCCTGGCCATGCAGCGCTCGCTCGACCTCGTCGTCGCGATGTACGCGATCGAGAAGGCCGGCGGCGCCTACGTACCGCTCGACCCCGATCATCCCGCCGAGCGTCTCGGCCACGTCCTCGACACCGCCCGGCCCGCATGCGTGCTGACGGTGTCCACGCAGGGTGTCGTCCTGCCCGACACCGCTGCGCGCGTCGACGTCGACATGCTCGATCTCGCCGGCCTCGCCGACACACCGGTCGGCGACAGTGAGCGCACGGCGACTCTGCGACCCGATTCGCTGGCGTACGTGATCTTCACGTCGGGTTCCACGGGCCGCCCCAAGGGTGTCGGGGTGTCGCACCAGGCGATCGTCAACCGACTGCTGTGGATGCAGAACGAGTACTACCTCGGCGCCGACGACGCCGTGCTGCAGAAGACTCCGGCGACGTTCGACGTCTCGGTGTGGGAGTTCTTCTGGCCGCTCCAGGTCGGCGCCCGCCTGGTGATCGCGGAGCCCGACGGGCATCGCGATCCGCGCTACCTCGCCTCGATCATCGCCGGATCACGCGTCACCACGGCACATTTCGTACCCTCGATGCTCGGCGCCTTCGTCGCTGAACTGCGCGCGTCCGACGCCCGGCTCGGTGACCTGCGTCAGGTGTTCTGCAGCGGTGAGGCACTGACCGCGGAGACGGCATCGGCATTCCGCTCGCTCACCGGGTCCGCGCTGCACAACCTCTACGGACCGACCGAGGCCGCAGTCGACGTCACCTACTGGGAGGTGACCGACGCCGACGCCGTCACGGTGCCGATCGGACGGCCGGTGTGGAACACCGCGTTGCAGATCCTCGACGCCCGGCTCGAGCCGGTTCCGGTGGGAACGGCGGGCGAGCTCTACCTCGCGGGCGACCAGCTCGCCCGTGGCTACGTCGGTCGGCCCGATCTGAGCGCCGACCGGTTCGTCGCCGACCCGCTGTCGGCGCACGGCACCCGCATGTACCGCACCGGCGACCTGGCGCGTTGGCGGGCCGACGGCGCCGTCGAGTACCTGGGCCGCACCGACTTCCAGGTCAAGATCCGCGGACTGCGGATCGAGCTCGGCGACGTCGAGGCGGCTCTGGTCGCGCATCCCGCCGTGCACCACGCGGTGGCCGTGGCCCACGTCGACGAGCGCGGCGAGACCACGCTCGTCGCGTACGTCGCACCCGAGCCCGGCACCGACGCGGCGAGCATCGAGGTCCGCGCTGTCGCCGCGACCGTCGCCGACCGCCTCCCGTCCTACATGGTGCCGTCGCTGGTGATCGTTCTCGACGCACTTCCGTTGAGCGCCAACGGCAAGGTCGACCGCAAGGCACTGCCGGAACCGGTGCGCCGCCGGGCCGACGTGCCCTCGGTCCCACCGCGCACAGAGGTCGAGCGACGCATCGCCGAGACCATCGCCGACGTGCTGGACGTCCCCGTTCCCGGTGTCCACGACAGCTTCTTCGAGATCGGCGGCAACTCGCTGCTGGCCACGCGCGTGGTCTCGCGCATCAGCGCCGAGCTCGGTGCCGACGTGGGCATCAAGGACCTCTTCGAGGCGCCGACCGTGGCACGTCTGGCGGATCGCGTCGCCTATGCGCCCGTGGTCACCACCGGGCCGCCGCTGGTCGCAGGACCTCGCCCGGATCGCATTCCCCTCTCGCTCGCCCAACAGCGACTGTGGTTCCTGAACCGGTTCGACTCGGCGTCCCCGGCGTACAACATGCCGTTCGCCATCACGTTGCACGGCGACCTCGACGCGGACGCTCTGAGTGTCGCGCTCGCCGACGTCCTGGAGCGCCACGAGACGCTGCGCACCGTGTATCCCGACTCCGCCGACGGTCCGCACCAGGTGGTGCAGGACCCCGCGCACCACGACCTCGCGCCGATCGACACCGACGACTCGGCGCTGGCCGACACCGTGCGGGAGTTCGCGTCTCACGGATTCGACGTCACGCGGGAGCACCCGGTCCGTGTCCGCCTGTTCCGCACCTCGCCGACGTCGCACACGCTGGCCGTGGTGCTGCACCACATCGCGTCGGACGGGTTCTCCTTCGGCCCCCTCGCGACCGATGTCATGACCGCCTACGCTGCGCGGACGCAGGGGAGTGCGCCGCTGTGGGCACCGCTCGACGTGCAGTACGCGGACTTCACGCTCTGGCAGCACGCCGCACTCGGAGACGAGAACGATCCGACCTCGATCCTACGCAGTCAGATCGACTACTGGACCGCGCGGTTGGACGGCCTGCCCGACACGCTCGAGCTGCCGACGGATCGCCCCCGTCCCGCTGCACCGTCGCACCGCGGCGGCGCCCACGACTTCCACATCGACGCCGATCTGCACCAACAGCTCCTCGTGCTCGCATCGGACACCTCGGCCAGCCTGTTCATGGTGTTGCACGCGGCACTGTCCGCGCTGCTGGGACGGCTCGCGGACTCGGACGACGTCGCGATCGGGTCGCCCATCGCCGGTCGCGGCCACCGCGCGCTCGACGGACTCGTCGGCATGTTCGTCAACACACTGGTGCTGCGGTCGACGCCCGCGCCGCACGTCCCGTTCACCGACCTCCTCCGCGAGGTACGCGATCACGACCTCGAGGCGTTCGCCCGCGCGGACGTCCCGTTCGAGCGTGTCGTCGACGCGGTGGCACCGGAACGCTCGACGTCGCGCCACCCGCTGTTCCAGGTCGTTCTCTCCTTCGAGAACCTCGCGCCGGTCCGCGTCGAGATGGCCGGACTGGATGTCGAGGTCGCCGAGATCGACTCCGGCACCGCCAAGTTCGACCTCACACTGCAGCTCTCGGAGCGCACCACGGTCGACGGTCGGCCCGACGCGGTCGATGCGCGCCTGGGCTACGCCCGCGATCTGTTCGACGACGCGACAGCAGCGACGATGGCGCAGCGACTGGTGTCCGTCATGCGATCGGTCGCGGCGGATCCCACCCGAGCGATCGGCGACATCGACCTGTCCACGTCCACCGACGCTCCTGCCGTCCTCGTGGGCGCGGCAGCCGGGCCCACCTCGTCGCTCGCCGACATCCTCGTCTCGGCCGCGCGGCGCGATCCGTCCGCCACCGCCGTCGTCACGGCGGACGGCTGCGTCACGTACGGCGAACTCGACGACGCGTCGGACCTGCTGGCGCACGCGTTGATCGCCGAGGGAGTCGGCCCGGAATCGATCGTGCCCGTGTGCCTCGAGCGCTCGATCGACTCGATCGTCGCGACCTGGGCCGTGACGAAGACCGGCGCCGCCTTCCTCCCGGTGGATCCGCGCTACCCGGCGGACCGCATCGAGCGCATGGTCACCGACGTCGCCGCGTCCCTCGGCATCGCTGCCGCGGGAGCCGCACTGCCCGTTGCGGTCCGGTGGGTCACCGTCGATCACCGATCCGACGAGTCCTCGGCGGCACTGCCCGTACGGGTGCGCCCGGAGAACCCGGCCTACCTCATCTTCACGTCCGGATCCACGGGCACCCCCAAGGCGGTCGTGGTGCCGCACCGCGGCCTCGCCGACTTCGCCCGCGAGCAGGTGGCGACCTACCGAGTCGGACCGCTATCGCGCACACTGCATTTCGCCTCGCCGAGTTTCGACGCCTCGATCCTGGAACTGCTCATGGGATTCGCCGCGGGCGCGACCGTCGTGGTCGCCGGTACCGACGTCTACGGCGGCGACCGCCTCACCGCACTGCTGCGTGATCAGCGGGTGACCCACGCCTTCGTCACCCCTGCTGCTCTCGAGACGGTGGACCCTGCGGACCTCGACGCTCTCACCTTCGTCGGGGTCGGCGGCGACGTCTGCAGTCCCGCCCTCGTCGGACGGTGGGCGCCCGGCCGCCGCATGCTCAACCTGTACGGGCCGTCCGAGGCCACCGTCGTCGCGACCCTGACACCGCCGATGGCGCCAGGCTCGCCCGTCACCATCGGCGCCCCGCGCCGCGGTGTCGACGTGCGGGTGCTCGATCGTCGTCTGCGCCCGGTGGTCCCCGGAGTTCCCGGCGAGCTCTACCTGTCCGGGCCGGCGCTGGCCCGCGGGTACCTCGGGCGCCTGCCGCTGACCGCGACCCGCTTCGTCGCCGATCCGTTCGGCACGCCGGGTGACCGTATGTACCGCACCGGCGACGTCGTCGCCGCCGTGACCACCACCGCGGGAACCGAACTGGTGTTCCGCGGCCGAGCCGACGACCAGGTCAAGGTGCGGGGTCACCGCATCGAACTCGCCGAGATCGACGCGGTGCTCCAGCGTCATCCGTCGGTCACGTTCTCCGTCACGAGCGTGCAGAACGCGGGCCGGGCCGACGCCCGCCTGGTCTCGCACCTCACGCTCGCGCCGGGCACCGCCGGAACCGAGCCGGTGCTCGAGCACGCCCGCCGCACCCTGCCCGGGTACATGGTGCCGTCCGCGGTGGTCGTGCTCGACGAGGTGCCCCTCACCCCGTCGGGCAAGCTCGATCGCCGTGCGCTGCCGATGCCCACACCGGAGACGGCGGAGACGGCGTACCGCGAGCCCCGCACCGAGACCGAGTGGACCGTCGCCCGCGTGTTCGCGGACGTCCTGACGGTGCCCCGGGTCGGTCTGGACGACAGCTTCTTCGACGCCGGTGGCAACTCGTTGATGGCTACCCGTGTCACGAGTGCGATCGGCGCCGCGCTGAGCCGTGAGGTGGAGGTGCGCACTCTCTTCGAGGCCCCGACCGTCGAGGCGCTCGCGGCTCACCTCGACGCCGACAGCGCTGCGGCATCGCGGATCCCGCTCGTCGCGATCCCGGCGGCGAGCCGTCCGGACCGGATTCCGCTGTCGTCACCGCAGCAACGGCTGTGGTTCCTCAACCGCTTCGACCCGACCTCCGACGCCTACAACATCTCGTTCTCGGTGCACCTGGACGGCGTCCTCGACACCCCCGCGATGGCACTGGCGTTGGCCGATGTGGTGGAACGGCACGAGAGCCTGCGGACCGTGTTTCCCGAGAGCGATCACGGACCGCACCAGGTCGTCGCACCGGCAGCACCCGCACCGCTCACGACGACAGTCGTGGACCGCGGCGACGTCGCGGACGCGCTGACCCGGTTCGCCCGTCGCGGGTTCGATCTCACGGTCGAGACCCCGCTGCGCACCACTCTTCTGTCGATCTCCGAGACGGAGCACGTGCTCGGTCTCGTCGTGCACCACATCGCCGCGGACGGGTGGTCCCTCGGACCGCTGACCCGCGACGTCATGGTCGCCTATGCGGCCCGTACCCGCGGAGCTGCCCCGCAGTGGACCCCACTTCCGGTGCAGTACAGCGACTTCACGCTGTGGCAGCGAGCCGTGCTCGGAGACGAGGCCGACCCGGAGAGCCGGGCACACCGCGAACTCTCCTTCTGGACCGACACTCTCGCCGACCTTCCGGACGAGTGCACCCTGCCCGGCGATCGCGTCCGCCCGGCGGCGCCGTCTCACCGGGCCGGCGTCCACGAATTCGCCGTCGATCCGGCCGTGATGACCGCACTGTCGGCCGTCGCCGAGCGCCGGGGCGGCACCACGTTCATGGCGATGCACGCCGCACTCGCGGTCACACTCGCTCGGCTCGCCGACACTCGGGACGTGGTGATCGGCACCCCGATCGCCGGCCGACGCGATCGCGCGCTGGACGAGCTGGTCGGCATGTTCGTCGGCACCCTGGTCCTGCGCTCCGACGTGGCGCCGTCCGACACCTTCGCCGACCTTCTCGGCCGGGTCCGCAGCACCGATCTCGACGCGTTCGCCCACGCGGACCTGCCGTTCGAGCGTCTGGTCGACGCTCTGTCGCCGTCGCGGACGGCCGGTCGGCACCCGCTCGTGCAGGTCGTGCTGGCCTTCCAGTCCGACGGTGTCACCAGCGGCGAACTCGACGGTCTCACCGTCACCGCGTCGGAGATCGACCTGCAGCGCAGCAAGTTCGACGTCGAGCTCGCCGTCACGGAGAGCACCGACGCCGACGGCGAGCGGTCGTGGCGGTTCCGCGTCACCTACACGCGCGATCTCTACGACGAGCGCACCATCGCCGCCTTCGCGGACCGTGTCAGCGCCGTGCTCACCACGGTGGCCCGAGACCCGTCGGTGACCGTGGGCGACATCGATCTCCTGTCCCATCAGGAGTCCCGCGAGCTGACGACACGGGCCGGCGAGCGTCCCGACGCACCGGTACTGCTGCCCGACCTGTGGGCCGCCGTCGCGCGGGAGAACGCGAACACCACTGCGCTGGTGCATGATCCGTCCCACGGCGTCGACGTCACGGCTCGATTGTCGCGCACGTACGCCGAGCTCGATGCCGACGCCACTCGTCTCGCTCGGGTCCTCCTCGAACGCGGAGCCGGACCCGAGCGTGTCGTCGCCCTGGCGCTCACCCGGTCGGCGGAGTCCGTCGCTGCGATGATCGCCGTGGCGATGACAGGCGCGGCCTGGGTCCCCGTCGATCCGCGCTACCCGGCGGACCGCATCGACCACATGCTCACCGACAGCGGGGCCGACCTCGGTGTCTGCACCGCGGCCGACCGCCCGGCGGCAGGACGGGACGTCGACTGGATCGTGCTCGACGACCCGGCCACCGTCGCCGACATCGCGACCCGGTCGACGGAACCCGTCACGGACCGTGACCGGACGTCCACGCTGCGGGTCGACCATCCGGCCTACGTCATCTACACCTCCGGATCGACGGGACTGCCCAAGGGCGTCGCCGTGACGCACTCGGGACTCTCCTCGTTCGCAGAGGTGCAGCGCACGAGGTTCGGTATCACCGGAACATCGCGGACCCTGCACTTCGCCTCGCCGAGCTTCGACGCGTCGGTGCTCGAGATCCTGATGGCGATGGGCGCCGGCTCCACCGTGGTCGTCGCCCCGAGCGACGTCTACGGCGGCGCGGAACTGGCCGAACTGATCGACCGCGAGTCGGTCTCGCACGCCTTCGTCACCCCGGCCGCGCTCGCGACCGTCGACGTCGCCGCCGGATCACTGCCGAGTCTCACCACCGTGGTGGTGGGCGGCGACACGTGCTCCGCGGACCTGGTGCGGCGCTGGTCGGTCGGACGTTCGCTGTACAACGGGTACGGCCCGACGGAGGCGACCATCGTCGCCGCCATCGCGGAACTGCGTGCCGACGAACCGGTCACCATCGGTACACCCATCGCCGGAGTCCGCGCCGTGGTGCTCGACGCGCGTCTGCGTCCGGTGCCGGTCGGCGTCACGGGTGAGCTGTACCTGTCGGGTGTCGGCGTCGCTCGCGGCTACCTCGACCGCGTGGGACTGACGGCGGGCCGGTTCGTGGCCGATCCGTACGGCACCGCGGGGGAGCGGATGTACCGCACCGGCGATGTCGTGCGGTGGACTGCGGACGGCCGGCTGGACTACGTCGGACGCTCGGACACCCAGGTCAAGATCCGCGGATTCCGCATCGAGCTCGGTGAGATCGACGCCGCACTGACGAGGGACCCGTCCGTCGGCTTCGCGCACACTCTGGTGCACACCGATGCCTCCGGTCGCGCCTCGCTGGCGTCCTACGTCGTCGCCGCCACCGGACACGACATCGATGTCGACGCGGTCACGGGCGGCGTCCGCTCCGTCCTGCCCGGCCACATGGTGCCGGCATCGATGACGGTTCTCGAGCGCATCCCTCTCACTCCTGTCGGCAAGCTGGACGTGCGGGCGCTTCCCGCCCCCGTCGTCGTGGCCGTCGACCGCACTCACGACGCGCCGGCCTCCGAGACCGAGCGGACCGTCGCCGAGATCGTCGCGGCAGTGCTGGACCTCGACGTCGAGGTCGGACGCGACGACAGCTTCTTCGCACTCGGTGGCAACTCCCTGCTGGCCACACAGGTCGCGTCCCGCCTGGGTTCCACTCGCGGCGTTCGGGTTCCGGTCCGGGCACTCTTCGAGCACCCGACGGTCGCAGCCCTCGCCGCGCACGTCGACGGGCTGGCCGAGTCCGCCGGCCCCGCTCTCGAGGCACGGCCTCGACCCGACCGGATCCCGCTGTCCTCGGCGCAGCAACGCCTGTGGTTCCTCAACAGGTTCGACCGTGCGTCGGGGGCGTACAACGTGCCCTTCGCGGTGCGCCTGACGGGACCGCTCGACATCGCCGCGCTGGAGGCCGCGCTGCGCGACCTCGTCGAACGCCACGAGGTGCTCCGGACCGTGTACCCGGACTCGCCCGAGGGCCCGCACCAGGTGATCCTGCCGGCGCACGAGGTGCCGGTGGTGTTGGAGCCCGTCGTGACCGAGCCCTCCGCGGTGACGGCCGCGGTCGTCACGAGCGCTGCCCGCGGGTTCGACGTGACCACGCAGGCACCGCTGCGGGTGGACCTGCTCGAGGTGACGGCCGGAGAGGAGCACGTCCTCGTGGTCACCCTGCACCACATCGCCGCGGACGGCTGGTCGCTGGCGCCGCTCGCCGCCGACCTGCTCACCGCCTACACCGCGCGGTCCACCGGCACGGCACCCGCGACGGAACCACTGCCGGTGCAGTACGCCGACTACACGCTGTGGCAGCGTGACCGGCTCGGCTCCGAGGACGACCCGTCGAGCCTCGTCTCGACCCAGTTGGCGTACTGGACGGCCGCGTTGACCGGAGCTCCCGACCGTATCGACATCCCCACCGACCGCCCGCGGCCGAGCGTGCCGTCCCACCGCGGCGCGGTGGCCACCATCACGGTGAGTGTCGACACGCACCGCCGGCTGGTCGAGCTCGCACGGCGGGAGAACGCGACGCTGTTCATGGCCGTCCACACCGCCCTCGCCGTCGTGCTCGGTCGACTCGCCGGCCGCTTCGACACGTCCGTCGGTACCGCGATCGCCGGCCGCGGCGATCAGGCGCTGGACGCCCTGGTCGGAATGTTCGTCAACACGCTGGTGCTGCGCACGCGGGTCTCCCCGACCGCGTCGCTGACCGAGGCGTTGCAGCACGTGCGTGCGGTCGATCTGGACGCGTTCGCATACCCCGACGTTCCGTTCGAACGTCTCGTGGACGTGCTGCACCCGCAGCGCAACACGAGCCATCACCCGTTGTTCCAGATCATGTTGTCGTTGCAGGACGACGTTCCGACGACCGCTCGCATGGGCGAGGTGGCCGTCGACGCGGCCGAGGTGGACGTCGCCGTCGCCAAGTTCGACATCCAGTTCACGGTCACCGACCGCCGCACCGACGACCGGGAGCCGGCGGGGCTGACCGTCACCGCCGACTACGCGACAGATCTGTTCGACGCCGCCACCGTGACCACCATGCTCGAACGTCTGGTGGGCGTGTTGAGCGTCCTGGCCACCGAACCCGACCGCAGCGTCGGCAGCGTCGAGATGCTGACCTCGCAGGAGCGAGCCCATCTGGTGCCCGTGCACGGCGGCGAGACCGATCCCGATCCGTCGCTCACCCTGTCCGAGGTGTTTGAGGAGACCGCACGCCGGGTTCCCGACAGCATCGCGGCGGAGTACCTCGGCGCCCACATCACCTACGGCGAACTCGATCGGCGTTCGACCACGGTGGCCCGAGCACTCGTCCGGCGCGGCGTCGGACCGGAATCGCTGGTGGCCCTGGGCCTCACGCGATCCTTCGACTCCCTCGTCGCGGTGCTGGCAGTAGCGAAGGCCGGCGGCGCCTTCGTCCCGGTCGACCCGCACTACCCGGCCGACCGCGTCCGTCACATGCTGACGGACTCGGCGACCACGTGGGGACTGACGACCGCGGAGCACCTGGCGGCCGTGGACGGAGTCTCGTCGACACGGTGGCTCGTGCTCGACGACGCGGACACCCTGGCCGAGCTCGCTCGTACGTCCGATGAACCCCTCACACCCGCAGAGCTTCTCGGACCCACCGGCCTCGTGCACCCCGCGTACGTCATCTACACCTCGGGGTCGACCGGCACACCGAAGGGCGTCGTGGTCACCCACGCCGGCCTGTCGAACTTCGCCGGCGAGCTGCGCGATCGATTCGAGGTCGACGACACGGCGCGCGTGCTGCACTTCGCGACACCGAGTTTCGACGCGGCCGTCATGGATCAGCTGTTCGCGTACGGATCCGGCGCGACACTCGTCGTGTCCCCGCCCGGGGTGTACGGCGGCCGCGAACTGGGCGACCTGCTGGGATCGGAACGCATCACGCACGCCTTCATCACGACCGCGGCATTGTCGACCGCGGACCCGGCGAGCGCGACGTCGTTGCGACACATCCTCGTCGGCGGCGAGGCGTGCCCACCGGAACTGGTGGAGCGCTGGGCTCCGGGACGCTCGCTGTACAACGTGTACGGGCCGACGGAGACGACCATCGTCACGACGATGAGTGCGCCGATGGTGCCCAAGGGTCAGGTCGCGATCGGTGGACCGATCCGCGGTGTCGCGGCGCAGGTACTCGACCGGCAGCTGCAACCGGTGCCGTTCGGCGTCGTCGGCGAGCTGTACCTGGCCGGACCGGAACTCGCTCGCGGATACCTCGGGCGCACCGCGCTGACGTCGTCGCGTTTCGTCGCCGATCCGCACGGCAAGCCGGGTGAGCGCCTCTACCGCACCGGTGATCTGGTGCGCTGGCGCGAATCCGCCGACGGCAGCCCGACTCTGTCCTACGTCGGCCGCACCGACCACCAGGTCAAGATCCGCGGCTTCCGCATCGAACTGGGTGAGGTCGACGCCGCTCTCGACGTGCACGACGGCGTGGACTTCGCGACCACGATGGGCCACGTCCGGCCGTCCGGGGACACCGTGCTGGTGTCCTACGTGCTGCCGCACCGGGAGTCGTCGATCGACACGGCGTCACTGCGTCGTCATCTGCAGGAGCGCCTGCCCGGCTACATGGTGCCGCAGTCGATCATGCTGCTCGACGAGCTGCCGTTGACCTCCGTCGGCAAGCTCGATCGGCGGGCGCTGCCCGCTCCGGAGTTCGCCGTCACCGGGGAGCATCGCGACCCGGGCACCGCGACCGAGTTCGCGGTCTGCGCTGTCTACGAGGAGATCCTGGGGGTGACCGGCATCGGACTCGACGACAGCTTCTTCGAGCTCGGCGGCACATCGCTGGTGGGGACGCGCGTGGTGGCCCGACTCGAGGAGACCCTCGCCACGACGGTTCCGATGCAGTGGTTGTTCACCGACTCCACGCCGGGCGCTCTCGCCGCGCGCATCGACGACACCGCGCACCTGTCGGCGGACGAGGTCGCGGCGACGGCCACGGCGTCACTGGACATGCTGCTGCCGCTGCGCCCGCAGGGTTCCGCGTCACCGGTGTTCTGCATCCATCCGGCGTTCGGACTCTCCTGGAGTTACAGCGGTCTGCTCGCCCACCTCGACTCGAATCAACCGGTGTACGGCCTGCAGTCACCCGTCGTCTCGGGACGCACCGAGGAGTTCGACACGATCGAGGAGCTGGCGCGGTACTACGTCCGCGAGATCCGGTCGATCCAGCCGCACGGTCCGTACCACCTGCTGGGCTGGTCGCTCGGCGGCCTCATCGCCCACGCGATGACCGTCGAGCTGCAGCGGGTGGGGGAGCGCGTGGCGACGCTGACCATGCTCGACAGCTACGTGCTCGCCGACGAGTACCTCGAGTCGACGCCGTCGGTACGCGACCTCATCGAGGAGTTCACCGGCCGCGAGTTGCCGGCCGGCGTGGAGCCGACCGTAGCCGAGGCCGCCGCCGCGCTGCAGTCCGAGGGCGGTCCGATGGCGGCGATGACCGTGGACACCCTCGAGCGGCTGTACGCGGGCTACGTCAACGGGACCTCGCTGGCGCACGGGTACTCACCGGGAGTCGTGGACTGCGACGTGCAGTTCTTCACCGCGACCGAGGACGAGGTGAACCGGAACGACGTACGGCGGACGGCCTCGGCGTGGCGTCGACACGTCCGCGGTGCCATCCACGATCACGCGGTGCCGGTCGCACACTCCGCGATGACCGATCCGCAGGCACTCGCGATCATCGGACCGATCGTCGCGCAGCACCTGCGCTGACCTCGGTCGGACCCGAGACAGACCGAAGGCCCCGGAGCAGATGCTCCGGGGCCCTCGGTGACGACAGGGGAGAGGCGGTCAGACTCCGGCGCCGCGACGCTTCGCCTTGAGCAGATCCATCCGCTCCTTGAGCAGCTCTTCGAGCTCCTCCACCGAACGCCGCTCGAGCAGCATGTCCCAGTGGGTGCGCGGGGGCTTGACCTTCTTGGCCTCGGGCGCTGTGCCCTCGATCAGACTGCCCTCGAGACCGTTGCGGCACAGCCAGGTGCCGGGCAGCTCGGCGTCGTCGGCGAAGGGAACGTCGAACTCCTCGCCGTTGTCCGTGCGGTAGCGAGCCATGCGCCGGGGTGCGAGGTCGTGGTCGCGATCGGTCTCGTAGCTCACCGCTCCGAGTCGACTACCTCGTAGAACGCGATCTGCCATGGTGGAGTCCTCTCTCGATCGTGGTACGCATGTCGCGTCCGTTGGATTCAACGCGCGTGGTGCGCGGAACGTTCCCGCACGCGAACGCCCCATTCTAACCGGTGATGCGGCAGGGTCCGCGCACGTCGGTATCGTCGGGTCGATGCGGGGTGAATTCGGGTCGGTGAGCGGTGGGGTCGGTCGGTCCCGCGCACGGCGCCCGAGCACGTGTCTGTGGTGCGGTCGGCCGGTGGTCGAGGGTGCTGCGGGTCGGCGCCGACGGTACTGCCGCCAGTCCTGCCGTCAGCGCGCCTACGAACAGCGGACGTCGCTGAAGGACACCGCCGTCGCGGACGACGCCGTGGTGCTCACGGAGGCCGAGGCCGGTGCCGCCGCCGATCGCGCGTTCGGAGTCCGGTGCGCCGCGGAGGACGTCGCCACGGCCGTCGCGGAGGGCGCCGACGCAGCCGAGCTCGCCGAGCTCTGCGACCGACTGGTCACCCTGGCGAAGGACGCCGAACGACTGCGCTGATCCTGATCAGACACCCAGGTCGCTCGGGTGGTAGCCCTGTGGGTAGCCGGGGTAGGTCCGGTTGCGCGGATCCTGCGCCGACCGCGATGCCGTCCGCTTGGGCAGCAGACGCTCCACGCGGCCTCGGGCCTGCAGCGCCGACTCGAGCGCCGGGCGCACGGCGGGCACCGGGTCGCCGAACCCGAAGGCGCGGGTCATGTCCTGATCGATCATCGACAGCACGGCACCGCGCACCGCCGAGCGGACCGGGCGCGGGTACCACGACGCCAGCAGGTCGCGGGTGTACTCGCCGATGGCCCTGTTGTCGTCGGAGTAGACGAACTGCTCGCGCTCGTACCGCACCTTGAAGGCGTGGAAGTCCGCTGTCGACGCCGGGATGTCCCGGATGCCCATCCGGACCCCGACCTCGCGGTAGAACGCGACGCTCGCGATCCGTTCGTGCGGATGCAGGCGCCGCCACCCGTAGCGGTCGATCCAGTCCAGCGGATCGAACGCGAAGGTGGAGAGCACGTACAGCATGTCGTCGTTCGAGATGTCGTAGCGCGCGTGCATGCGGTTGACCGCACGGAGCGACGCCCGTCCGCGCTCGGAGTCGTACCCGTGTTCCACGAGTTCCGACATGAGCAGCGCGGTGTCGTCGTACCGCTTCTGGGGGCGGTGCTCGAACTCACCTGTCTTGCGGAGCAACGCCGAGATGGTGGGCACGCAATAGGTGCGGAACAACGCGAACTCCAACGCGCGCTGATAGTCCCAGGGGAACTCGCAGCCCGCCGTGATCTTGAGGACGGTGGCCGCGTCCGCCACCGGATCCAGCTCGTCGATCACCCGCACCCACCCGAACCGCCCGAAGCGCGGTCGGGGGAGGGTGGTCATCGCCCGTAGACCTTGGTCAGCAACAGTCGTGCGACCGCGACGTCGCGTCGCTTGCGCGTCATCGTCACCAGGCCCAGCGGGGCGGCGAAGCGCTGCTTCGTCACCGACTTCACCCGGGAGAACTCCCGCAACCCGTCGGCGCCGTGGATCCGTCCGAAGCCCGAGTCGCCGACTCCGCCGAACGGCAGTGCGCCCACCGCCGCGAAACCCAACACGGAGTTGACGGTCACCACGCCGACGCGCAGCCGGTCCGCCGCCCGCTCGGCCGCAGCCTTCGACGCGGTGAAGACCGATGCACCCAGCCCGTACTTCGACGCGTTGGCACGCTCGATGCCCTCGTCGAGATCGCGGACGCGGTTGACCACCACGGTCGGACCGAAGGTCTCCTCGGCGACGGCCGAGCTGTCCTCCGGCACGTCGAGCAGCACGATCGGATCGACGTACGGCGCCCGGACGGATTCGAGTCCGCCGACGACGGCGCGACCACCGCGAGCCAGGGCGTCCTCGACCTGGTCCCGCACGATGTCGACCTGCTTCGGCAACGTCATGCGTCCGTACTGCGCATCGTCCGCGTCGCCGACCCGGAGGCCGCGTACGCGGGAGGTCAGGATGTCGACGAAACGATCGGCGACCTCCTCGACCACGTAGATGCGCTCGACGCCCGCGCAGGTCTGGCCCGCATTGCCCATGGCGCCGAAGGCGGCGAAGGTCGCCGCGGCCTCGAGGTCGGCAGTGGCGTCGACGATGAGTGCGTCCTTGCCGCCGCCCTCGACCACGATCGGCGTCAGCGTCTCCGCGCACACCGCCATGACCTTCTTCGCCGTCGCGGTGGACCCGGTGAACGCGAGCTTGTCCACTCCCGAGCGGCACAGCGACTCGCCGACCCGACCGTCACCAGTGACGGTCTGCAGCACCTGGTGCGGCGCCGCCAGCGACGCCCAGGCGTCGGCCAGCCAGGTACCGGTGCGGGGAGTGAGCTCGCTGGGCTTGAAGACGACGGCGTTGCCGGCGGCCATCGAGTACGCGACCGACCCCATCGGCGTGTAGACCGGATAGTTCCACGGGCCGATCACGCCGATGACACCCATCGGTTGATACCGCACGGAGGCAGCGTGATTGATGCTCACCAGACCCGGGAAGACGGACCGCTCCCGCAGGACACGGCGGGCGTTCTTCGCGGCCCACGTGAGATGTTCCACCGCCAGCATGACCTCGAGCAGGGCGTCGTCCTTCGGCTTACCCGTCTCGTCGCGCACGGTGTCGACGAGCGACGCCGACGTCCGGGCGATCGTGGATCGGAACTCGAGCAGCCACCCCTTGCGATCCGTGAAATCGAGAGCGCCCCACCACAGTGCCGCGTCACGCGCGCGGGCGACGGCCGCGTGCACCTCTCCGTCGGACGGCGTCGGTGCCGCGGTGCGTTCCGGAGAGTGCTGGACGGTCATGTGTGTACCCCTCAGTCAGCCGAATGATCCACTGTGATCGGTGACACTATGGCTGATCGCCGTCCACGACAATGACCGAGCCGACCGTGGTCGGTGACCCGAACCGACCGTCAGGCGATGTCGCACCCGGCGATGGGGACGTCGGCGAACCGATCCATCAGATACGCCGCGGCCGCACCGCCGTAGCCGTCGATGATCTGCGGACCGAAGTGGTTGGGCAGCACCGCACCCGGCAGGATCGGCGGTAGCGGGTTCGACCGGAACGTCACCGACGCACCCTGACCGCACCACTCGTCCGCCAGGGTCCGCGCCTGTCCGTACGGCACCGTGTCGTCGTTGATGCCGCTGGTGATCAACACCGGGGCCGACGGCCGCAGGGTGCCCGTGCGCAGCTTGTCGAAGATGGGGCCTGCCTCCGGAACGGACCGCAGGTTCTCGGACATCGACAGCCCGTCCTTCGTCAGCGTCTCGGTGCGCAGGAACGGGTACGTGAGGATCGTGTCGGCGATGCACTGGGTCGACAGGTCGTTCAGCACCGCCTTGCCGTGATCGGAGACGCGCTCCTCGACGCGGGCCCGCAAAGACGGGTTCCGCTCGAGGACTCCGTTCAGTGCGTACCCGATGACGCCACCGATGAGAGTGCCGTCCACCGTGTTCAGCACGTCGAGCAGGTCGGCCGTCGGTGCGCCCGCCCAGGTGCCCTTGATGTTCAGTTCCGGTGCGTAACTCGCCGCCGACTCGGCCGCGGCGGCCGTGGCGCCGCCGCCCTGCGAATAGCCCCAGAGACCGATGGGGGAGTCGGGGTCGCCCGCCAGCGCGTTCGCCGCTCGCGCACCGTCGAGCACCGCGTGCGCCTCCTCCGGCCGGTTGACGTAGGTGTGCAACCCCGGCGTGCCGAGACCGATGTAGTCGGTCACGAAGACGCGCGCGCCCATCGACCCCCAGAGCGTCGACGACACGAGTTCCTGGTTCGCCGAGAGTGACAGCGGGTCCGTCGTGAGGTTCAGCCCGAGCGGGAAAGCCCGCGACGGCGCGCACTGGTCGCCCTGCCCCACCGTCCCCGGAGCGACCACGACGGTGGGTCTGGGGCCGGCGCCGCGCCAGGGAACGGCCGAGTCGATGAACGTTCCGGTCACCGCGACGGGCTCGTCGTTCTCGGTCCGCGAGGTGTACATGACGCGCTGCGCGGTGGCGGGGTAGCGACCGTCCACTCCCGGCGCGGCGAGAAAGAGCGACATCGGCTCGGTGCGGAGCACCGTGCCCGGCGCACCCGCGATCTCCGTCGGCGGGAGGTAGAAGTCGTCACCGGGCGCTGCGTGCGCGGGTGCGGCACCGACCAGTGCCACGAGCACCGCTCCCACGATCAGACTGCGTGACACTGTCATCGACTCCCTCTCCGCTGCGCGGACCCCCCGGCAAGCGCCCTGAAGTTAGACAGTTCCGGCACCAGGTGTCAAGGTCGCGAGGTGAAGCCCGTCACTCCGGCGGCACGGTCATCGACGCCGGGAGCCACCGCAGGAGGAAGGCGCGGAGGTCGTCGTCGTCCGCGATCGACGGATCGTCGAACAACACGACGGACAGTCCGAGACGAGTGGTGATGAGGACGATGTCGTCCAACACCTCCGCGACCCGGGGGTCGAGTGCGGTCAGCGGGGAGAGGAGATCTCGCACGACGGGAATGGCGTGCTGGACGACATCGGGATGCAGCACCGGGTTGATGCCGTGCAACCGCAGGAGAGCTGCCATCGCGGGAATGTCGCGCACCGCCCGCCGGCCACCGATCACCATCTCCACGACGTAGTCGCGCACGGTCTCCGGGCCGTCGAGGCGCGAGCGGATCTCGGTCATCACCTCGACCGCCAGGTGCTCCATCGTGCGGGTCACCAACACCTCGCGCGTGCCGAAGATGGAGTACACGGTCTGCCGGGAGACCCCGGCGGCGGTGGACACACCCGCGATGGTGACGCCGTCGAAACCGTGCTCCGCGATCACCTCGAGGGTGGCCTCCATGATCTTGCCGCGCGATCGCATGGGACCAGTGTGCGGGATCTTTCCGTCAGCTGCGGTCGCGCCGAGCCACCTCGAGCTCGAACCCGGCCGGCATGAGGGTGAGGCGTTCCTCGATGGCGAGGTCGTAGGCCGGATCAGGAGCGACGTCGAAAGTCTGGAGGATCGTACCCAGCACCAGCAGCGACTCGTGGAGAGCGAACTGGCGCCCGATGCAGGCACGCTCGCCGGTGCCGAACGGCTTGTAGGCGTGCGGCGGCCTGGCCCGCACGTTCGCCGACAGGAAGCGGTCCGGGTCGAACACCTCCGGATCCGGTCCCCAGACGGGATCCCGATGCAGACCCGGGATCAACACCAGGGCCCAGTCGCCCGCGGCCATGGGACGCCCGCCGACCGTCGTGTCGTGGCGTGCCTCCCGCGCGTAGCCGGGCGCAGTCGGCCACAGGCGCAGTCCCTCGTCGAGAACACGGCGGACGAAACGCAGCTTCGCCACCTGCTCGAAGGCAGGCGTGTCCGCACCCCACACCTCGTCCACTTCCGCACGCGCACGAGCCCACATCTCGGGATGCTTCGACAGGTAGTACAGAGCGAACGACAGTGAGCCGGAGGTGGTCTCGTGTCCGGCGATGAGGAAGGTGACGATCTGGTGCCGGATGTTCACCTCGTCCAGCGCGTTGGGATCTCCGTCGCGTGCCGCCTGGAGCATGATGTCGAGCAGATCGCCGTCGCCACTCGTCTCGCCGTCGCGGCGGGCCCTCACGATGTCGTCGAGCAGCTCGGCCATGAAGGCCTTGTCGGCGTCGTTCCGCCGTTCGCGACGCCGGAACACCAAGTCGCCGACGACCGGGAGCGGCAGCAGTGCGCGGCGCTGGTTGTGCTGCAGGGTCCGCACCATGGCCCGGACGAACGGGTGCGTCTCGGCACGGGTGAACGAGTCGAAGCTGTAGCTGAACCCGGTACGGCCGATGGTCTCGAGCGTCAACTTGGTCATGTCCGAGGAGACGTCGACCCGATCACGGGACGACCAGTGCGACACCAGCTGTCCGGCGACGTCCACCATGATGTCGTGGTAGCTCCGCATGGCCGACTGCGTGAACGCCGGCCGGAGGAGATCGTGGGCCTTGCGCCAGTTCGGTTCGTGCGAGTACGCCGTGAACAGTCCGTCCCCGCCGATCGATCGCAGTCCGGCGACCGCGGGTGCCACGTGCTTGACGAACCGCGACTCGTCGCTGAGTTCCTCCACGAGATCGGCGCCCGACACGATCACGAACCGGCGCCCCAGGACCACCCGCTCGAAGATGGGGCCCAGCTGCGCGGCCAGCGCCACCGAGTCCTGCACCGGGGTGCTCGCGTGTACGCCCAGCACGTCGCCCAGCACCGGGAGTCGTCGAGGGGGATGGGGAAGCGGAGAAGTGGACGAGATCGTGGTGACCACGGTCGGACCCTTTCGCGTGGGTGGCCGGCGTACTGAACCGGGATACAACAGCGGACGGTACCCCCTACTGAACGCGTGTCAAGTATCACGAGCAGTCCCGTAGCATGGCGCAGGTCATGACCACTCCCCGCAGACGCCTGTCACCCGATCAGCGTCGGCACCAGTTGCTCGAGATCGGGTCACGACTGTTCGCGGAACGGCCCTACGACGAGGTGTGGATCGAGGAGGTCGCCGACCTGGCCGGCGTCTCGCGTGGGCTGATGTATCACTACTTCTCGTCCAAGAGGGATTTCTTCGCCGACATCATCCGGCTCGAATCCGCTCGGATGGTCGAGATCACGGCTCCCGACACCACGCTGCCCGTCGAGCACCAGGTGTCCGCCGGACTGCGCGCCTACATCCGCTACTCCACCGATCACGCTCACGGACTACGGGCCATCAATCGAGGAACGATGTCGGGCGACGTCGGTATCCAGGCGATCCTCACGGCCGAGTTCGAGACGCAGCAGCAGCGGATCCTGGCGGCTCTGGGACCCGACGAGGGCGCGGACGAGGTGACTCGGGTCGCCGTGGCCGGGTGGGTGTCGTTCGTTCGCGCCGTGTGCGTGGACTGGGTGGACCGGCAGTCGATCTCGGCCGACGAGGTGCATGATCTCTGCATGCGCGCACTGCACGGACTGCTGCGGCATTCCTGAGAGGAGGACGCGTGACCGACACCCGTGCGGACTCGCGACACCTCGACGATCTGCGTCGTCTCCGTCGAGTACGGGATCGAATGGACCGCGAGTACGCCACGCCTCTGAACCTCGAGACCCTGGCGCGCGACGCGCACATGTCCGCGGGGCACCTGAGCCGGCAGTTCCGCGCCGCGTACGGAGAGTCGCCCTACGCGTACCTGATGACGCGGCGCATCGAACGAGCCATGGCGCTGCTCCGGGGGTCGGAGAGGTCGGTGACGGAGATCTGCTTCACCGTGGGGTGCTCCTCACTGGGCACCTTCAGCACCCGGTTCTCCGAACTGACCGGACTGTCCCCGTCCGCGTATCGGCAGCAGAACCAGTCCACGGAGGCCGGCGCGCCGTCGTGTGTCGAGAAGGTGGTCACCCGACCGATCAGGAATCGAGAAGCGGACCGCGCCAGGCGAACCTAGTGTCGTCGCCATGACACTCACCATCGCCTCCAGCTTCCTCCCGCAGGACGATCCGGAGGCCGCACTGGCCTTCTACCGCGACCTTCTCGGCTTCGAGGTCCGCCTCGACGTCGGGTACGAGAACCTGCGGTGGCTCACCGTCGGCCCGCCCGGGCAGCCGGACACCGCCATCGTTCTGACACCGCCCGCGGTCGACCCCGCCATCACCGAGGACGAGCGCCGCACCATCACCGAGATGATGGCCAAGGGCACGTACGGCGGCATCCTGCTCGCGAGCGACGACCTCGAGAAGACCTTCGACGCGCTGCAGGCCGCCGACGCGGACAAATCCCAGCGCGAGATCGGAATGTAACTCACCGTCCCCGAGTACAGATCGGTCGTGCCCGGTTCGTGTCGCGGCGTGGAGGATTACGTCGTCCATGACGACAACGAGTCGAACGGAGTCTGAATGCGCGCAGAACGATCTCGCCGCGTGTGTCGCCTCTATGACATCTATCGCGCTCGAAAAGCAGGACAGGCAAAGCGTCCTGTGTGCAACGGGGTCGAATTCGCCGATCGGGCGTCGTAACTCACAGGTGGGGCGATGAGCCGTCATGACCTTCTGAAGAACCTGAATACGCTGTGCCGCAACGAATATCGATAGTCGTGGACTAGTCGAACTCGAAGTGTCCGGCCGCTCCTAGCTCACACATTTTCCGGTTTTGCAACCCTGTGATCAGCGCAAATGCGGTCGCAGCGGCGGTCGGTCGCGAGTACGTCCATGGCTACCGTGGGACGAGTGATCCGGGCCGCGGGTGCGGTCCGGTTGATCAGAGCGGCACGTGCCGAACGACCTGGAGGCCTAGACATATGACACGAACATTGGACGACTACGTGGTGGGCACGTGGGTGATAGATCCGCACCGCAGTGCGGTGAAGTTCTCGATCAGCCACCTGATCGTCATGACAGTGCCGGGGGAGTTCACCGAGTTCGACGGCCGGATCGTGACTCGTACCGACGTCACCGAATCTTCCGTCGAGGCAAGCGTCCAGGTGCGCTCGATGGATACCCACAATGCCCGACGTGACGAGGGGACGCTCGCCAAGGACCCCTTCGATGCGCAGAACCATCCAGCTGTCACCTACACGTCGACCGCGATCAGACCGAGCGATTCGGACGTTCGAGTCGACGGAACCCTCACCATTCGCGGCGTCACCCGCCCGGTAGTGCTGACGGCGGCGCAGCTTCGATTCGAGCGCGACGCCGACGGACGCCATGACGTTCGATTCCGTGCGACGGGGCAGGTGAACCGTCAGGACTTCGGGGTCCGCTTCGGAGTTCCGCTGGATCGACAGGGAGTCTTGGCGGGAAACCGTATCTCCATCGAGCTCGACATCACGGCCCGTCTGCTGCACGACCATGACGATGATGCGGTCACAGAAACAGCTGGAGATCGCTGAGATGGACGACACCGACTTCGACAAGTCTCCTTTCGTCGTTGCGGTCAGCGCAGCCGTGGACCCCGGGGACGCAGGGGTTGGATCGACCGGCCTCGTGAGGTCCGCAGAGGCGCGGTCGCGGGCAGGGTACGGCGGCGCCGTCTGGCTGGCGCATGGCCGAGTGCTCGGACCGCCCTCCACCCCGGACACCGAAGTGCTCATGGGACTGCATTTCTGGCGCAGTAGAAGCGACGCCGAGGCGTTCGCGGCGGAACTGACTCGCACGCAACAGAATAGCGAGTTCGACGGCGTCGCAGTAGACGACGGGATCTATCGCTTCAGCGCCACGGTCACCGCGAACCCCGACGAAGCGACCCGGGTGCGCACTCAGGACGCCCAGGCCCACGAGATCATCAGGATGGCACCCGTGAACGGCAAACAAGGATGGGTCGGCGAGTACAACGAAAGCGAAACGCGCGACCACATCAGCCATCTCGAGGGCTTCGTCTCGGCGAGCTTCTTCCGCGATCTCCGGAGCGATCGAATCGTCGAGTACGTGCAATGGCGTTCAGCTGCCGACCTGACCGCCGCGTTCAACGATGCGCGCTTCGCCGAGCACATGAGCGTGAACAGCCATTATTCCGACGGGGAGGCAATGCTTTTCGAGGAACGGTCGGACGGCTATGCCGGCACTCGACGCGACGAGGCCTGATCCATGACTCGACTCGAGACCGTCCATGAGGTTGTCGGGCCCTGGTCGCTCGCCACCAGCAAACGATTCTGGGAGGGGTTCACTCCCGGCAGACTGACGCCCCAGACGCAGTTTGCGGGCATCCACACCGCCTTTCTCTGCGATACCGACTGGCAGCGAGTGGATGCCGTCATCACTCAGGACGGGCCGTCCGTCCGCATCGTGGTCGAGGGATCGAGCAGTCGATCATCGGCGGCGGCTTGATTCGAGCCGAACAGAAGCGCAACTCGTGAGCGCACCACGCGAAGGCCTCACCGTGGTCTCAAGACCCGGCGCTATCGGCACAATCGATCTGGGCCACAATCGGTTCCATGGCTGATACGACGTCGTTTCGACTGCACCGTTCCGACCATGTCGGATTCTCCGTCGGTTTCCTCGATGACGCCCTTCGGTTCTGGATCGACGGTCTCGGAGCGACCCTCGAACGCATCGGTGAGATGGGTGGAGAGTTTCTCGGAGAGGTCACCGGAGCGCACGGGGCCGCAGTCCGGATGGCGGTGGTTTCCATTGCGGGTCAGACGATCGAGCTGCTGGAATATCGCAACGTGCAGGGACAGCGGGGGTCGTCTCGACCCTACGATCCGGGTTTCGCACATCTCGCTTTCGAGGTGGACAACATCGATGCGGTCCTGACGCGTATCGCGGAGTTCGGATGGAGGGCGCAGGGAACTCCACAACCGATCGCCGGCGGCACCAAGGTGGGCACCCGAGTCGTATACGCAGTGGGCCCGGATGGCGAGACCATCGAATTCATGGAGCCACCGCAGTGACGACGAGGCCGGGTTGCGCAGGAAGGGCGACGTCCGATGGAGATAATCGGTATCGACAGTAAGTGCCGATAATCGACATTATGTCAACTATCGTGAATCTCCCGCCCCTTGCCGCGTCAGGTACCTCGTCAGGCGCAGTCCCCCCGAGAACGTCCGCGTCTCCGCCAACTCCAGGCCCGCCCACTCGTCGAGCACCGTGAAGAACGGCGTACCGGCGCCCACCAGAACGGGATGCGTCATGATCACGTACTCGGCGATCAGCCCGGCCCGCATCGCCGCCGCGGCCAGTGTGGCGCCGCCGATGTCCATCGGGCCACCGTCGCCGGCCTTCAGACGGACGATCTCCGCCACGGCGTCACCTGTGACGAGCCGCGCGAGACGAACGCGGTGACGATCAACATGCGCATGTGCACTCCTTCGTTCCCCGTGGGCGCTGGTCGGCCCACGAACACTCCGACCGACGCACACGTCGAAAGTCATCGGTTGCGCCACACCCCGGATCGCCTGTAATACTTACCCTTATGGCTAACCATACGGCAGAACTCGACGCCGTGCTCACCGCCCTCGGAGATCCGACGCGGCGAGCAGTCGTCCGGCGTCTCGGTGCCGGCCCGGCAAGCGTCGGTGAACTGGCGGCGCCGTTCCCGATCGCGCTTCCCACCTTCCTCAAACACGTCCGCAGTCTCGAGTCGAGCGGGCTCATTCGCACGGCCAAAGTAGGACGCGTCCGGACGTGCACTCTGCACAGGGAACGACTCGACCTCGTCCAGGACTGGCTCGACGATCAACGACACCTCTGGGAGAGCCGCACGGATCGGCTCGAACAACTCGTCACCTCCCCGACTCCGACGGAAGAAGACTCATGACCGCGCTCCCGATCGATCCTGCCCTCGACCTCGTACTCGATCGCGTCATCGCGGCTCCTCGTCACCGCATCTGGGAGGCATGGACGAACTCGTCGTTGCTGTCACAGTGGTGGACACCGGCACCCACCGTCACTCGGGTGGACCACCTGGAGGTGCGACCGGGCGGGGCGTTCGTCACCGAGATGAGCGACGACGGAACGACATTCGTGCCCCACACCGACGCCGTATTCCTCGTCGTCGAGCCCGACACCCGGCTGGTGTTCACCAACACTCTCGACAGCGGGTGGCGCCCCGCGTCGCCGCAGCCGGTCGCGATGTCAGCGGAGATCACCCTGACCGACCACCCGCGCGGCACTGCATACCGGGCCGTCGTCCGTCACGGAGATCCGACGACACGCGATCGTCACGCGAGCCTCGGGTTCGCCGAAGGGTGGGGCTCGGTCACCGCAGCACTCGCCCGGCTGGTCGAGTAGTCGGGCGGCTGTAGCGTGTCGGGCGTGAACTCCTCTCGTACCCTCGGTGTCCTGCTGGCCTCGTCCGCGTCGCTCGTCCTGGTGCTGTCCGGATGCAGCTCCGACAACGACACGCCATCTGCCGCCACTTCCTCCAGCGCCGCATCCTCGTCCGCGGGGTCGTCGTCGACCGCAGCTGCCGAGTCGTGCCCCACCGCGGCGCCCGAGTCCGGTGCCGCGGCCGAGTGGAACCTCGACGGTGACACCGGCAGCATCGCGGTGACCGGGTCCACCGACGATGCCGCTCCCCTGGTCACCGTCGAGGCACCCTTCAGCGTCGCGGAGACGCAGGTGCAGACATTGCAGGCCGGCGACGGCCCCGTCGTCGCGGCGGACGCCACCGTCTCCGTCTGCTACATGGGCGTCAACGGACGCGACGGATCCACCTTCGACAGCAGCTACGAGCGCGGCGCCCCGGTCGAATTCCCCCTCGACGGTGTCGTGGCCGGTTTCCAGAAGGCCATCGCCGGCCAGACCGTGGGATCGACCATCGGCGTCGCGGTGACCTCCGCGGACGGTTACCCCAACGGTCAGCCGCGCGCGGGCATCCAGCAGGGCGATTCTCTGATCTTCGCGATCAAGGTTCTCGGAGTCAGCTGAGCAAGATGACGAGGGACGTGCCGGTCGACCGCGGACCGCTGTTCGACGGTGTCCGCATCGGCCGGCCGGCGACCGGTGCGTTGATCGACGCGGGGTATCGCACGGTGCACGACCTCCCGGCTAACCTCGCGACTTTGTCCGCGCTACACGGAGTGGGGCCGTCCGCGATCAGGCGGTTGGCCGAGGCACGCGACGATCGGCGATGAGGGGAACCTCGCCAGAATCGACGCGGCACTGCGGCACCGCAGGCGGAGACTCCGCACAACGATGCGCGAGAGGAGATCTGGGCGGTTCTGGGCGAGATCCTCGTCGACCGCCTCGTCGCGAACGTGCCGGCCGGCGAGCTGGCGTCGTCGCTGCGTGAGATCGACGAGCTTCGCGACCGAGTGGAGTCGTCGTGGACGGTGATCGATGCTCCCGATCTCGTCGCCGACCTCTGGGCCGTGCGGACAGCGCCGTCGATCGCTACGTGGCGATGACCCGCGCGACCCAGCAGCTCGTCGTACTCCGTTGATCAGCTGTCGAGGGTGATCACGACACGCACGCCCCCCTTGTCGGAGACCACCGCCTGTGCGCTCCCCCGATGCTGGTCCCCCGCGATGTCGACGGTCGCCGGGGCGGGATCGGGATGGAAGTTGCGCCACCATGCCTTCTGACTCGGTGCTGCGACCATCACGGTCACCGTCTCGCCCGATCGCCGGTAGGAGACGGGCAGCGAGATCGCACGGCCCGACCGTCGACCGGTATAGGTGATGGTGGCCAGGCCACGCCCGAGAACGGCGGACAACACGGGCAGTCGCATCAGCGGTCGAACGACCTGGTTCGCGGCGTTGGCGACGGTCTGGAACGCGGTCATCTTCGTACCCCCTGCGAGCGTTGGATGTCGCCTCGCATCATGCCCCCGCGGGGGCCGGACGACACGCCGTTCGACCGGTGTTCGCGCCCCGTTTCCTGACTCATTCCAGAAAAGTCGTGCATACTGTTCGACGTGAGCCCATCGTCGAACTACCCGGAGATGCTGCGTGGTGCCGCGCTCCGAGTCACCCGCCCCCGTCTGGCGGTGCTCGACGCGGTGCACGAACATCCGCACGCCGACACCGACACCGTCTACGGAGCCGTTCGGGCCACCCTGCCCGATGTCTCCCGCCAGGCTGTGTACGACGTGCTCCACGCTCTCACCACCGCAGGACTGGTACGGCGCATCCAGCCGTCCGGCTCGGTCTCGCGGTACGAGAGCAGAATCGGCGACAATCACCACCATGTCGTGTGCCGCGCGTGCGGCACCATCGCCGACGTGGAATGCGCCGTCGGCGAGGCTCCGTGCCTCACTCCGTCGGAGGCCCATGGTTTCGTCGTCGACGAAGCCGAGGTCATCTACTGGGGCGTGTGCGAGAACTGCTCCACCAGCGTCAGCCCCTGATCTCGAGGCGCGAAGGCGCCGCGGAATCAGTTCATTCATCTTCTCTTGGAGGGAAACTCGTGTCCGAGGACCACACAACACGCGAAAAAGAGATGAACCAGGACCAGCCGCAGGACGCATCCGGCGGCTGCCCTGTCATGCACGACAAGATGCCGATGCCGGTCGAGGGTGGCAGCAACCACGAGTGGTGGCCCAAGGCGCTGAACCTCAAGATTCTGAAGAAGAACCCCGCTGTCGGCGATCCGATGGGCGCCGACTACGACTACGCGGCCGAGTTCAACTCGCTCGATCTCGCCGAGGTCAAGCGCGACATCGAAGCCGTCATGACGAACTCGCAGCCCTGGTGGCCCGCGGACTTCGGCCACTACGGCCCCTTCTTCATCCGCATGGCGTGGCACGCTGCCGGCACGTACCGCAAGCAGGACGGACGCGGCGGGGCCGGAGCCGGCATGCAGCGCTTCGCACCGCTGAACAGCTGGCCGGACAACGCCAGCCTCGACAAGGCCCGTCGCCTGATCTGGCCCGTGAAGCAGAAGTACGGCCGCAAGCTCTCCTGGGCCGACCTCATCGTGCTCACCGGCAACGTCGCCATCGAGTCCATGGGACTGCCGACCTACGGCTACGCCGGCGGTCGCGTCGACGCCTGGGAGCCGGACGAGGACGTCTACTGGGGCCCCGAGCAGACCTGGCTGGGTGACGAGCGCTACAACGGTGATCGCACGACCCTCGACAACCCGCTGGCCGCCGTGCAGATGGGTCTGATCTACGTCAATCCCGAGGGCCCGAACGGCAACCCGGATCCCGTGCAGTCCGCACTGGACATCCGCGAGACCTTCGGCCGCATGGCCATGAACGACGTCGAGACCGCAGCACTGGCCGTCGGCGGACACACCTTCGGCAAGACCCACGGTGCAGCCGATCCCGACGCGCACATCGGTGCCGAGCCCGAGGGCGCCCCGATCGAGCAGATGGGCCTCGGCTGGAAGAACAGCTTCCAGAGCGGTGTCGGCGCAGACGCGATCACGAGTGGTCTCGAGGTCATCTGGACCCCGACCCCGACGCAGTGGGACAACACCTTCCTCGAGACCCTCTACGGCTTCGAGTGGGAGCTCTACAAGAGCCCCGGCGGCGCCCACCAGTGGCGTCCGAAGAACGGCGAGGGTGCGGACCTGGTTCCCGACCCCGCCGACCCGACGAAGCGTCGCCACCCGTCGATGCTCACCTCGGACATCGCGATGCGCGTCGACCCGATCTACGAGCAGATCACCCGTCGCTGGCTCGACCACCCGGAGGAGCTCGCAGAAGAGTTCCAGAAGGCGTGGTTCAAGCTCACCCACCGCGACATGGGACCTGTCAGCCGGTACCTCGGACCCGAGGTGCCGTCGGAGACCCTGCTGTGGCAGGACCCGATCCCGGCCGTCGACCACGAGCTGATCGATGACGCACAGATCGCCGAGCTCAAGTCCACGATCCTCGAGTCCGGTCTGAGCACCGAGCAGCTCATCTCGACCGCGTGGGCCGCAGCGTCGTCCTTCCGCGTCAGCGACAAGCGCGGCGGTGCCAACGGCGGTCGCCTGCGCCTGCAGCCGCAGGCCGGCTGGGAGGTCAACGAGCCCGACGAGTTGGCACAGGTCGTCCGCGTGCTCGAGGGCATCCAGGAGTCGTTCTCCGGAACGGTCTCGTTCGCCGACCTCGTCGTCCTCGGCGGCGTCGCGGCGCTCGAGAAGGCATCGGGCGTCAGCGTTCCGTTCACCCCGGGCCGCATGGACACCACGCAGGATCAGACGGACGTCGATTCGTTCTCGGACCTCGAGCTGAAGGCCGACGGCTTCCGTAACTTCCTCGGCAAGGGCCAGAAGCTGCCGGCGGAGTACTCCCTCGTCGACCGGGCGAACCTGTTGTCGCTCAGCGCACCCGAGCTCACGGTCCTCGTCGGTGGTCTGCGTGTTCTCGGTGCCAACTACCAGAACTCGTCGCACGGCGTTCTGACCGACAAGGTCGGCACACTGTCCAACGACTTCTTCGTGAACCTTCTCGACATGGGCACCGAGTGGGTTCCCACGTCGGAGGACGGCATCTACGAGGCCAAGGATGCTGCCACCGGTGAGACGAAGTGGACCGGCACCCGCAACGACCTGGTGTTCGGCTCGAACTCCGAACTCCGCGCCATCGCCGAGGTGTACGCCTGCGACGACGCGAAGGACAAGTTCGTCCGGGACTTCGTCGCCGCGTGGGACAAGGTCATGATGCTGGATCGCTTCGAACTGGCCTGATCTCGCTCCTGAACACCACACCACCCCCGCACCGAATCCTCGGTGCGGGGGTGGTGTCGTCTCAGCGTCGGGTGCGGCGGACGGAGATGGGGAGCCCGGTCAGCGCTCTCGCCGCCGAGCCTGCCATGGCCAGATAGCCCGCGGCGCTGCGCCACGACGCCGCCACCGAGAAGACGGTCCTGGTGGCCGCGGGTCCCGGTCGACGCCCGGCGAACCGGTCGTCGAGCCATCGCAGCGTCAGCGGGACCGACAGCGGCAGCAGCGTGATGTGTTCGCTGGTCCGGTCTCGGATGTACTGCACGGAGGCACCCTCGTCCCGGTAGCGCGTCACCTGCCCGTCGACGTCGTCCACGGCGATGATCTGATCGTGCGTCGCCTGCAGGACGAGCAGCGGGAACCCGGGCGCCGAGCGGCCCGGCTGGATCTCCTCGAAGATCGTCACCATCTCCGCACGAGCCATGACGTCGGCGATGGGAATGGTCGAGTAGTCGTCGAGGTCGAATCCGCGAAGCGCGATGATGGCCTGCATCGTCGTCATCTTGTTCGTCGACGCCAGCAGCTCGAGACCCTCCTCGGTGACGAACTCCTGCATGACGTCGTCCAGGGCCGGGTAGGTACGCCGCAGCCCCTCTATGACGAGAGTCGGCAGCGCGGCGTAGCGGGTGGCGTTCAGCCGGAAGAACGCTGACGCCGGGTCACCCACCGGCGACCCGAGAACGGCTCCGACGACATCGATCTCGGGTGCGTACTCCTCCGCGGCCTCTGCCGCCCAGGACGACGCGAGCCCACCACCCGAGTATCCCCACAGTCCGACCGGTGTGGTCGTGTCGAGACCGAGCTCGTCGAACGAGAGCGCGGCCCGGACGGCATCGAGAGTGCAGTACCCGGGCTCGAGCGGGGCGCCCCAATGCCCCTCGGCACCTTCGTGATCCGGGATCGAGACCGCCCAACCCAAGCGCAGGGCGTGCAGGACGAGCAGGAACTCGTACTGCGGCACCGTGCCGCGCGCACGTGACCCGAGCCGGAGCGCGTACGACGGGAACGATCGACCGGAGACGGCGTCGATGGCGCACTGATACGACAGGAGCGGACGCGTCGCGTCGGGAACGGCTCCGGCAGGAAGCAGCACCGTGGTGACACTCACGCGCGGCACGCGCTCGAGGTCCTCGGTGCGATACAGCAACTGCCAGGCCTGCACACGCTGCCGCACCCGACCGAACACGCCGATGCGCACGGGCCTCGTACGCAGAACGTCGCCGCACGCGGCACTCTCGAAACCGTCGGGTGCGACGTAGAACGGATCCCGCTCCGGGGTGGTGACCGGACCCTCCGACCAGTGCTCGGTCTCGGGCGGGCCGCCCGCGTCCTCGTCGTGCTGCTCGATGCTCATGCCCACGGTTACCCCTGTCGTCGGGTCACACTAACCTCCCGACCCGTGAGCAGGACCGATCAGCCCTCGACGGTGCCGACGCGGGTGGCCGGATCGTCGTCCGAAGCCCGCGCGAGCACCGGAACCAGTGCATCCACGGCGTACGGGAGGCTCAGCGGGCTCGCGAAGCCGAGCGCAGCGGGTACCGGTGTGCCGAACTCACCGACGTACACCGTCCGGTCGTCCTTCACGACGTTCAGGCTCTGCAGCAACGCGTTGCCCGCGACGTCCTCGGGTGTGACACCGAGGAGGACGAGTGTCTGCTGATCGAGCAGGTCGTAGCGCTCGGCGCTGACGAGTCCGGTGGTCTCCGGAGTGGTGAATCCGAGGTCGGTGAAGAAGCGGTTGCGGGGATCTCCGCTGTCGAGGATGTAGAACGTGCCGTCGAGGTACAGAGCGACCGCGGCGGTGCGACCCTCGAACGACGGGTTCTGCGCGGTGGCGTCGGAGAACTTCGCGTTCACCTCCGTGCGCACGGTGTCCGCCTCGGCGGTCTTGCCGAGCGCAGTTCCGTAGGCCGCCAGCTGATCCCGCCACGACGGTGTCTCCGACCCGTCCGAACCGGCGATATCGCCCACCGTGGTCGCGATCCGACCGAGCTGCTGATATTCCGGCTCCTCGAGGTACGCGTAGGTGGCCATGATCAGGTCCGGTTCGGCCGCCGCGACGCCTTCGACGTCGAGCGTGTCACTGCCGACCTCGGTGATGGTGTTGCCGGCCAGCTGGTCCTGCGCCCACGGACGGGTCGCGTAGTCGTACCCGGAGAAACCGCGCGTGGCGACTGGCGTGACGCCCAGCGAGAGCGCGAAGTCCTGGTCGTTGTACCCGGCGGTCACCAGGCGCTCCGGCGCGGCGTCGACCGTCACGGTGCCGAACTTGTCGGTGATCTGAGCCGGGAAGGCACCGTTCGACTCTGTCGGTGCGGAATCGGTGTCCGACGAGCTGCACGCCGCCGTGCCGAGAAGTAGAACCGTGGCCGCGACGGACACACCGACGGAGACGCGCATGAAGAACCTTTCGAGGACGGCTGGTGGAGCAGGCTTGCGGTAAGGCTACCCTCAGCTCAACGGGAGAGCTCGAGGGCCTCACCGAGTCGACGCCAGTCGTCCACCGGCGGAACGTTCATCGCGGATCCGAGGACCTGGACGAGGACGCTGGTCGCCCCTGCCTCGATGTGCTCGCGCACTCGGGCCACGGTCGCGTCCAGTCCCCGCGTCACCATCGCCTCGGCGAGCTTCGCGCTGCCGCCGCGGACGAAGTCGTCCTGCCCGAAACCCAGACGCTCCCAGTTGTTCCGGTAGTTCGGCAGCCCGGTATAGATGTTCAGATGCGCGTGCGCGCGTTCGGCCCACACCTCCGCGTCGGTGTCGGCGACCGGGTCCACCACCGCCGCCTGCTCGACGACCAGTTCCGGGCGCTTCTCGCCGTCCCCGGCGTCGAGGATCTCGCGGGCCATCGCCGTGTGCTCCGGTGTGACGAGGTAGGGATGCGCCCCGGCGGTGCGATCGCGGGACAGCTCGAGCATCTTCGGACCCAGCGCCGCCAGCAGTCGTGGCGGGTTCTGCTCCTCCCCTGCCACTGCCGCGGGTGCGTTGTCGAGTGCGTCGAGATACTCCCGCATCGCCGCGACTGGCTTGCCGTAATTGTGACCGCGCATGCGTTCGACCAGCGGAGCGTGCGACACGCCGAGTCCCAGCACGAACCGACCACCCGAGACGGCGTGCAGGGTACGGGCCGCCGATGCGGTGGCCACCGCGTCTCGGGCGTAGATACTCGCGATGCCGGTACCGACGATCAGCGACGACGAGGCGCCGAGGTACATCTGCGCGGCGGTGAGCGCCTCGCGGCCGTAGGCCTCGCCGAACCACAGCGAGTGCCAGCCCTGCGACTCCACCTCCCCCACCACGTCGGGAACCGCGGAGGCGGAGACCCCGTCGAGCGTTCCGGTCCAGATGCCGATCGTCGCGTGTCCAGTCATGGCGTCCAGTGTGCCCGCACTCGCACCCTACGAATCCCGGGGACTGTCGACGGTCTGCCGGAGCCGTTCGAGTGTCGCCGCGATGTGATCGCCGTTGACGGTGGCGCGGTCGCGGACACCCGTCGCGAGGCCGCCGACGCCGACGAACCACCGCGGCCGCCGGTCCCACATCCGCTCGGTCACCGTGGTCTCGCCGCCGTCGCCGGCGCCGTCGATGTCGTAGCGCCAGTGCGCGATCGGCAGCGAGAACGGGCCGTAGTGCACATCGAAAGCGAACGCCGATGCGGGATCGGCGGCGGTCACGGTGCACGTGGTCGACCATCGATGCAGACCGTTGCGGTTCCGACCGACGAAGGATGCACCGGGACGGGCGCCGGAGCTCCCCACCCACCGCATCGAGTGCGTCTCGTCCGCCAGATCGGCGAGCCGGTCGAGATCGGTCAGGAGGGCGTACACATCGGCGGCGTCGGCGCGGACCGTCACGGATCCGGACGCGAGCGGAGCGGTCGAGTCGGGCGTCATCGATGCACCGTAGCGACCCGACCGCCTCGATACGGGCGATCGACGACGGTGTCGCCTGGAGTCAAGAACGGCAGCAGGATGTCGGCGATGATCGAGACGTTGGTACCGCCGAGCTCAGGAGTTGTCATGTCGTCCTTGCCCCCCTTCCGCTTTCCCGGCGCCACCGCGCTCGTCACCGGCGCCGCCAGTGGCATGGGTGAGCAGATGGCCCACGAGCTCGCGCGACGCGGCACGGATCTGATCCTGCTCGACCGGGACGCCGATCGGCTCGCCGACGTCGCACGCGCCATCGAGTCCGCCTCACCGGCACGCAGCGTCGACGTCGTCGTCGCGGACCTCTCCGACCTCGACGCGCTCGGCGTGGTCATCGACGGTGTGATCGAGCGGCACGAGCGCATCGACCTGCTGATCAACAACGCCGGTATCGCGTTCGGCGGCTCGTTCGAGCAACTCACCGCCAAGGACTTCGACTCGGTGATGACCATCAACTTCCATGCGCCGGTGGACATCACCCGTCGTCTGCTGCCGACGATGCGCCGATCCACGGGCGCGCACATCGTCAACGTGTCGAGCTTGTTCGGCATCGTGGCGCCTCCGGGGCAGTCCGCCTACTCGTCGTCGAAGTTCGCCATCCGCGGGTTCACCGAGTGCCTGCGCCACGAACTGGCGCCGACGATCGGCGTGACGTCGGTGCACCCCGGCGGCATCAAGACCCGCATCGCCGAGACGGCCGGTTCGGCCGCCGGAGCGACGGACAAGGAGATCGCGGACGGCAAGGCCACCTTCGCCAAACTGCTCACCTATCCCGCGGACAAGGCTGCACTCCGCATCCTCGACGGGGTCGAGAAGCGCAAGGGACGGGTCCTCATCGCCGCGAGTGCCCACACCGTCGACATCCTCGCCCGCGTGTTCCCGTCCGCCTACTACGCCGTGATGCGCCGCGGCATGTGACGGACGCGCTGCCGCTCTCAGGACAGATCGAGAGCGGCAGCGGGGTCGGTCTCCACTCGACCCGTCGTCACTGTGCGTCGACGACGAGTCATTTGCGCGTCGAGGTCAGGCGACCCCGGCGGCGCGTCGCACCGACCGACGCGGCGTACCCGAGAGGGTCTTGCCGAGGTCGCCCCGCAGCGTGGTGATGGAGTCGAGGATGTAGTTCTGACGCACCAGCCACGGGCCGTGATCGCCCTGCCGGGGAAAGGCGTCGATCGAGCGCTGGACGTAGCCGGACTGCAGGTCCAGCAGCGGACGCTCCTCGAGCGGGCCGTCGGGCTGCGGGACGATGGACGCGAAGTCCTTGTCGTCCATGTAGCCGAGCACGCGGCACACGAGACGCGACGTCAGATCGGCGCGCAGAGTCCACGACGCGTTGGTGTATCCGATGCAGATGGCGAAGTTGGGCACACCTGTCATCATGGCGCCCTGCCACACGAACTGCTTCGACAGATCGACGGTCACGCCGTCCACCTTGGGCTCGATGCCGCCGAAGGCGAGCAGTTGCAGCCCCGTCGCCGTGACGATCACGTCGGCGGGCAACGAGGCGCCCGACTGCAGGTCGATGCCGTCGGGGCGCACGGAGGCGATGCGGTCGGTGACCACCGACGCCTTCCCCTTCTTCATCGCCTTGAACAGATCGGCGTCGGGGACGGCGCACAGTCGCTGATCCCACGGGTTGTACTCGGGCGTGAAGTGCTCGGCCACCAGTTTCTCGTCACCCAGGATCTTGGTCGAGAGGTTGGTGAGGAGCCTCCGTGCCGCCTGCGGACGACGCCGGCAGAACTGATAGAAGCCGGTGCTGAACAGAATGTTCTTGACCCGGATCACGCTGTGCGCCAGACCAGCCGGGAGAAGGTCACGAATCTTGTCCGCCTGCTTGTCCCGTCCGGGGACCGCGCTGATCCAGGTGGGTGAACGCTGCAGCATCGTGACGTGACCGGCGTCGCGCGCCATCGACGGCACGAGAGTCACCGCGGTGGCGCCACTGCCGATCACGACGACGTTCTTGCCGGCGTAGTCAAGATCGTCGGGCCAGAACTGGGGATGCACCACGGTGCCCTCGAACGTGTCGAGCCCCGGGATGTCGGGGTTGTAGCCCTTGGCGTAGTCGTAGTAGCCCGAGCAGCAGTACAGGAAGCCGCAGGTGATCTGCTGCTGCGAGGTGCCCGACTCGTCGGTCACGTCGAGAGTCAGGGTCCAGCGAGCCTCCGCGGTGGAGAAATCCGCGCCGACGACGCGGGTCCCGTACCGGATGTGCTCGTCGATCCCGAACTCCGCAGCGGTCTCCTCGATGTACGACAGAATCGAGTGCCCGTCGGCGATGGACTTCGCTTCGCGCCACGGCTTGAACTGGTAGCCGAGCGTGTACATGTCGGAGTCCGAGCGCACACCGGGGTAGCGGAACAGATCCCAGGTGCCGCCCATCGAGGACCGCGCCTCGAGGATGGCCCACGACTTGCCGGGATGCTCCGTCGACAGGCGGTAGCCCGCACCGACGCCGGAGAGCCCGGCGCCGACGACGATCACGTCGAGATGCTCGAGGGTGGTGTCGGTCGGGGACGAGTCGAGTCGATCGGTGGTGGACGTCATGACTCCAGTGTCCTCGTGCCACCACCCGATGGCTTGACACCACACGACAACTAGTTGACTTCAGACGACAGCTACCCCAAGGTGAGCGCTGTGCCCGCCATCCGCTCCGCCGGTCTCCGCGGCTTCCGCGCGACCGTGGCCGAACTGGGCGGGGACGCCGAGGCGTACGCGGTCGCGGCGGGGCTGCCCGTGGACGCGCTCGACGCCGACGACCTCCTCGTCGAGGACGTTGCCATGGCCGCGGTTCTCGAGATCGCCGCGGCGGAGCTGGCGTGCCCTGATCTGGGGTTGCGGATCGCACGGCGCCAGGATCTCGGCATGCTCGGGCCGCTCGCACTCGCGATCCAGAACTCCTCGACCGTGGGCGAGGCACTCGAGTGCACCGAGCACTACCTGTTCATCCATGCCCAGTCGCTCAGCCTGCGTGCCGAACCCGACCCGTACGGGACGCCGGGGATCGTCGCGCTGCGGTACGGAACGAAGCCCGGGGTCGTCGCGCCCGTCCAGGGCACCGACATGGGGCTCGGGTTCCTCCACCGCGCCACCATCGCACTGGTCGGCGGGTCGTACGGGCTCCGCTCTGTCGAGCTCCCCTACGTGCCGGCGGCTCCGGTGTCGGTCTACGAGAACTTCTTCGGCGTCGCGGTCAGCGTCGGCCGTCCCGCTGCCGTCCTCCGGGTCCCGGCCACACTCCAGAACCGACCGCTCCACGGCGGGGACTCGAACCTCAAACGGCTGGCCCTCGCCTTCCTCGCCCGACAAGGTGCCGGACCCACCACCGAGGTGGCGCCGCGGGTGCGCACCATCCTGCAGCAGTCCCTCGGCACCACGCCACCGCACATCGACGGTGCCGCACATCTGCTGAACCTGCACCCGCGGACGTTGCAACGCCGACTGGCCGGGGAGGGAACGTCGTTCGCCGCGATCGTCGACGAGGTGCGCCGCACGGAAGCCCATCGGTACCTCACGACGACGTCGCTGCCGATGAGCCAGATCGCGGCCGCGGTGGGACTGTCCGAGCAGTCCGCCTTCACTCGCGCGTGCCGACGGTGGTGGAACGCGACACCCACCACCGTCCGCCGCGGCGCTCTCTGACCCGACTCAGCCGAAGTCGGTCGATGCCAGGTCCTTCTCGTCGTCGACGACGGCCTTGACGATCCGGTCGGCGACCGCGTCCGGATCGAGACCGTCCGGCATGGTGGGCGCCGTACCCGCGATCGCGCGCCCTGCCAGACCGGTCTCGGTGTGCGGGGGACGTACGTCCACGACCCGCAGCTTCCGCCGACGCGCTTCCGGTCGAGCCGCCTCGACGAACGCGCTGATGCCGGCCTTCGCCGCGCAGTACGCCGCCATCCCGCCGACGGGCTTCTCCGCGATCACCCCACTGATGCTGACGACGACGCCGCCGGACTCCACCTCGGTGAGTGCCGATCGCACCAGCCGCAGTGGCGCCAGCAGATCCACCAGCAGCAGATCGTCGACGGTGTCGTCGTCCACCTCGGCCGCGGGTCCGAACGCCACCACGCCCGAGGCGATCACAACGCCGTCGAGCGTTCCGGTGTGGCTCTTGGCCGCCGCGATCAGGTCGGCCGGGGCCGCGGGGTGAGACAGGTCCGACGCCACGAGGTGCGCGCTGCCCAGGTCGACACCTGCCAGCGTCTGCTCCGAGCGGCCGGACGCGGTGACGGTGGCGCCGGCGTCGAGCAGGCGGCGAGTGATGCGCGATCCGAGAGCGCCGGAAGCGCCGGTCACCAGGAAGTGCTTGCCCGCGAGGTCCATGTCAGTTCTCCAATCCTGCGAGTGTGTCGACCACGGCTGCGGTGGCGGACCGGGTCCAGGTCACCGGGTCCTGTCCCTGCGGGCTCACGCACACGGTGTCGACTCCGAGCGCGGCGAACCCCTCCATCTCCCGGAGGAAGCCGGCCTCGTCGGCCACCGGGTCGAGCGAGGTGATGATGGTCTTCTCGATCTCCGCGTAGTCGCGGTTCTCGCGCTCGCAGTGACCGCGCAGCACGTCGAGCTTGTGTGCCACGGTCTCCTGGTCGGGAGCGAAGAGGTTGCACAGCGAGGCGTACCGCGCGACGAACGCGAGTGTCTTCTTCTCCCCCGACCCGCCGACCATGATGGGCGGACCCGGATTCTGCAACGGCCTCGGCTCGCAGAGCGTCTCGGCCAGCGAGTAGTGCGTGCCCTCGAAGGGTCCGTCGTCGTCGCTCCACATCTGTCTGCAGATGCGCAGCGTTTCCTCCAGACGCTCGAACCGCTCGGACGTCGACGGGAACGGCACACCGAGACCGCGATGCTCGCGCTCGTACCAGGCCGCGCCGATGCCGAGCATCGCTCGACCGCCGGAGAGCACGTCCAGGGTCGTCACCGTCTTCGCCAGGAGCCCCGGATGCCGATAGGTCACGCCCGTGACCAGCAGACCCAGGCGGATGCTCTCGGTCCGGCCCGCGAGAAAGCCCAGCGAGGTGTAGCCCTCGAGCATGGGGTCCTGCGCGGTCGCCAGATTCTCCATCTGGAACCAGTGGTCCATGAGCGTGAACAGCGTGCACCCGCCGTCCTCCGCAGCGCGCGCGGAGTCGGAGAGCAGTCCCGCCGTGGCCGTGGGGCCACCCGGAAGGGTGAAGTAGGGATAGTGGACTGCCAACTGCACGATGGTTCTCCTCGATGGTCGGATCAGCACTCCGCCGACGCGGGGCGCTCCCGGGGAACATTCGGAGCACCGGGCACCGTTGGTCCTCGTATGACTGGTCCGAGAACGACACGCACCGTGGTGGCCACGGCCTTCGGTGGACCCGACGTCCTGGCGATCCGCGACGAGGTGGTCGACGAACCGGGTCCCGGACAGGTCGTCGTGGACATTCGCGCCGCCGGCGTCAATCCGTTCGATCACAAGCTCTACAGCGGCGCGTTCGGGACGGACGAGAGCACACTCCCGCTGCACCTCGGCAGCGAGGCGTCGGGCGTCGTGTCCGGGGTGGGGCGCGATGCCGTCGGACCGGCGGGTCCCGTCCGTGTCGGCGACGAGGTCATCGTTCTGGCAGACGGCGCCTACGCCGATCGCCTTCTCGTCGATGCCGACGCGGTGCTGCCGAAACCGCAGGCGCTGGGCTGGGAGGAAGCGGCGGGGTACTCCCTCACTGCGGCCACCGCCTACGACATGGCGGAGCTCGCGAGCGTCGGGGAGGGCGACTGCGTCCTGGTCCACGGAGCATCCGGCGCCGTCGGCTCGCAGGCGGTCCAGCTCGCCCTGCACCGCGGAGCACAGGTGATCGGCACCGCGAGTCCCCGCAACCTCGACGCGGTGCGCGCCCTCGGCGCCGTCGCGGTCGCGTACGGCGACGGTCTGCTCGAGCGGGTACGCACCGCGGCGCCCGACGGCGTGGATGCCGCGCTGGACACGGCCGGCACCGACGAGGCGATCGACGTGTCCCTGGCGGTGGTGCAGGACCGGACGCGCATCGTGACCATCACTGCCTTCGGTCGGGCAGCCGACGAGGGTTTCCGATCCGCGGGCGGCGGGAACAGCGAGAGCGCCGCACGTCGCAAGGAGGCGCGTCTACCTCTGCTCGAGTTGGCCGGATCGGTGATCACCGTGACGGTGGCCGGGACGTTTCCCCTCACGGAGGCGGCCACCGCCCACCGCGCACTGCAGACGCACCACCCGCGCGGCAAGTACGTCCTCGTCCCCTGACGACGGCCTCGCGGAGACGCGCGGGGGTGGGGAGACTACCGTTGAGCTCAGAACGCATAGACATCTAGGAGCGGATACATGAGCGTCGAGACGAACGAGAAGAAGCGCCACCGCGTCGTCGTCATCGGTTCCGGCTTTGGTGGCCTCTTCGGCACACAGGCCCTCAAGCGAGCCGATGTGGACGTCACGCTCATCGCGCGGACCACCCACCACCTGTTCCAGCCACTGCTCTACCAGGTGGCCACGGGCATCCTCTCGGTCGGCGAGATCGCCCCCGCGACCCGCGTCATCCTGCGCAAGCAGAAGAACGCCGAGGTCCTGATGGGTGACGTCGAGACCATCGACCTGACGAACAAGACCGTCACCTCGCGGCTGCTCGAGCGCGAGACCGTGACGCCGTTCGACAGCCTCATCGTGGCTGCGGGCGCACAGCAGTCCTACTTCGGCAACGACCACTTCGCCGAGTTCGCACCCGGCATGAAGACGATCGACGACGCCCTGGAACTGCGCGGACGCATCCTCGGCGCGTTCGAGCAGGCCGAGCTGTCCACCGATCCGGCCGAGCGCGAGCGCCTGATGACGTTCGTCGTGGTCGGCGCCGGCCCCACCGGCGTCGAGCTCGCGGGCCAGATCTCCGAGCTCGCGACGCGCACACTCGACGGAGCTTTCCGCAACATCGACGCCAAGGACGCGAAGGTGGTGCTGCTCGACGCTGCGCCCGCCGTGCTCCCCCCGATGGGCAAGAAGCTGGGCGAGAAGGCCGCGAAGCGCCTCACCAAGCTCGGCGTCGACATCCAGCTCAACGCGATGGTCACCGGCGTCGACAACGACGGCCTCACCGTCAAGGAGAAGGACGGCACCGAGCGCCGGATCGAGGCGCAGTGCAAGGTCTGGTCCGCCGGCGTGCAGGCCAGCCCGCTGGGCAAGCAGCTCGCCGACCAGTCCGACGGCACCGAGGTCGACCGCGCGGGACGTGTCGTGGTGGAGCCGGACCTGACCGTCAAGGGCCACCCCAACGTGTTCGTGGTCGGCGACATGATGTCGGTCAAGGACGTTCCCGGTATGGCGCAGGGCGCGATCCAGGGCGCCAAGTACGCGGTGAAGCAGATCAAGGCCTCACTAGACGGGCAGAACCCGACCGAGCGCAAGCCGTTCTCGTACTTCGACAAGGGATCGATGGCCACCGTGTCGCGATTCAGCGCCGTGTGCAAGGTCGGCAAGCTGGAGTTCGGCGGATTCATCGCCTGGGTCGCATGGCTCGGACTCCACCTCTTTTACCAGGTGGGATACCGTAACCGTCTGACGACGGTGATCTCCTGGTTCGTCACCTTCCTGGGCAAGGGTCGGGCGCAGATGGCGTCCACCGAACAGCAGGTGTTCGCGCGCCTCGCGATCGAGCAACTCCACACTCTCGAGCAGGAGAACCGCGTCGACGGCGTGGCGATCCCCACCCGCACGGTCGAGGCGACCTCGAAGGCGGCGGACCGCGAGTCCGGTGCCACGGCCGACGCAGCGGAACAGAGCAAGCAGCTCGACAGCACGGAGAAGCGGGCCGCCTCCGGTGCCTCACCCACGCCGGCGGAGCGTCAGGGTGAGGAACCGTCCGCGAACGACGGAGTGGCAGAGACTGCGGAGGCCAAGCGCGCGGGCTGACCTTCCCGCGCCGAGAGCGCAGCGACCGACCGGGTGACCGGGAGCCGATGGCCGAGCCAGGTGGACAGTGTTCCGCCTCCGGCCATCGGCATCGTCGTCTCCAGACCGGTCACGGTGTCTCCGGAAGGGTTCTCCGCCAGACACTCCGGCCAGGTCAACGTACTGATCGACGCGGTCGGCGCGAAGAGCGCGTCGTGCCCCGCGGCGCCCCTACCCAGGTCGAGTCGGTGGCGGAGCACCGGACCGGCAGCACCGTCCACTCGAAAGAGACCCGACCACCGGCCGTCCACTTCCCCGCTGCGGCCGATCTGGATCCGTTCGCGCACGGCGGCGCGTACCCGGTCACCGAGATGCAGCGACACCGACGATCGGTGGTCCGCCGATCCGGCGACGATAGTGGGTTCCGGGTCCACGATCACCTCGGCGCCGTCCTCGACTTCCACGGTCCACGACGCGTGCGACACGTCGGTCGAGCGCCCGGGCAACGCCACGGAGGCGGCGACACTGCACACGTGCAGCCGCGCCCCCGCCTCCACCACTATCCGGACGTCGATGGTGTCCCCACCCAGCGGGGTCGCAGCCGAGCCGACGAGGTGGACCCGATCGACACCGGTCCGCCGCACGGCGAGTCCACCCACCGCCTCGATGCGCGGTGACCTGCTCCGCGACGCGACGACGAGCACCGTCGAGCGCAGGGCGCCGTGCGTCGTCACGTCAGGCGGCGACGGCAGCGAGCTGCTCGCGCACCCAGGTGAGCACCACCGTCGCGGCAGGATCCTCCGTGAGCGAGATCAGAGCCGTGGGACGACCCTCACGTACCCGGACCGCGTCGTTCTCCATGACCGTGAGATCGGCACCCACCATGGGGGCGAGGTCGGTCTTGTTGATCACGAGCAGATCCGAGAACGTCACGCCGGGACCGCCCTTGCGCGGCACCTTGTCGCCGCCGGCGACGTCCACGACGAAGATCTGCACGTCGATCAGCCCGGACGAGAAGGTCGCGGTGAGGTTGTCGCCGCCCGACTCGACGAGGATCAGATCGAGCGGCGGATTGGCGTCGACCAGGTCGTCGATGGCATCCAGGTTCGCCGTGATGTCGTCGCGGATCGCCGTGTGCGGGCAGCCGCCGGTCTGCACGGCCGTGATGCGCTCGTCCGGCAGAACTGCGTGACGGCGTAAGAAGTCGGCGTCCTCCGTCGTGTAGATGTCGTTGGTCAGCACGGCCAGCGACAGTTCTTCGCGCAGCTGGCGGCACAGCGCCGCCACCAGAGCGGTCTTGCCCGATCCGACGGGCCCGCCGATACCCACGCGCAGCGCCTCTCCGGGTGTGCGGACGCGCTTGGGCCGGTCCAGGGCGTGGGAGTGGGGCTCGCCGTCGATGAGATGCGGAGGCATGGGTGTTCTCTCTTTCTGTGGGGTGATCAGGAGACGAAGAGGGGGCGTTCGCGCCGGACGTGACGTTCGCCGAGGTGGTCCAGCAGCGGATCCGATTCGTCGGACAGAGCCGGGAGCGCGCGTGCGACCGAGGCCGCGATCCGGTCGCACTCGGCCGCGAGCGCCACGGTGCACCCCGCCACGGCGCCCGGGTCCAACGCGAGAAGTCGCTGGGCCGCGATGGCGGCGCCCGTCATGGCTGTGTAGATCTGCACGGACGCCGTCTCGTACGGTCCCGCGCCGGCGACGGCACCGACGACTCCCGCCACGACGGGCAGGTGCGGGCGCCGTCCGACCGCCGTCCAGTCGTGGTCCGGCCATACCGTCTCGGCGAGGCGACGCAACCCCCTCCCCTGGGCGCGGGACGCGGCGCGAGCCGCAGGAGACGGCGTGCGAGCGTCGGTCTCGCGATCGGCGGTGTCCGCGGGCAGGACACCGGCAGCCACGGCGGCAGCGACCGACGCCGCGACGGCGCCGCTGATGCGCATGCGCCGCAGCAGATACGCCTCGAGGGTCGGCAGGTCCCGGACGAGTCCCTCGGTGATCGCCTCCTCGACTCCCCCCGAGTGCACGTGCCCACCGATCGGGAGCCGTGAGTCGGCGAGGGTGAGCAACGTGGCGAGGCCGACACCGGAATGCGGAATCGCCATCAGAACAGGAAGTACCGCTGCGCCATCGGCAGCTCCGTCGCCGGCTGCTCGGTCCAGACGTCGCCGTCGATGCGGACGGTGAAGGTGTCCGGGTCCACCTCGATGCGGGGAACCGCGTCGTTGTTCACCATCTGTGCCTTCCCGATGCCGCGGACGTTCCCGACGGGAACGAGTCGACGCGCGACGTCGAGCCGATCGGCCAGCCCGTCCTCGAGCGCCTGTGGCGCGACGAAGTGCACGGACGTGGCGGCCGCCGCCTTGGGTGCCGCACCGAACATCGGTCGCGGCAGTTCCGGCTGCGGTGTCGGAATCGAGGCGTTGGCGTCGCCCATGGTGGCCCACGCGATCATGCCGCCCTTGATCACCAGATGGGGCCGGACACCGAAGAACGCCGGCTCCCACAGCACGAGGTCGGCCAACTTGCCGGGCTCGACGGATCCGACCTCGCCGTCGAGTCCGTGCGCCACGGCCGGGCAGATCGTGTACTTCGCGACGTACCGCATCGCGCGGTTGTTGTCCGCACGGTGGTCACCGGCGAGGAAGCCACGACGCTTCTTCATCACGTGGGCCGTCTGCCACGTCCGCATGACCACCTCACCGATGCGTCCCATGGCCTGCGAGTCGCTGCCGATCATCGAGATGGCACCCATGTCGTGCAACAGATCCTCGGCCGCGATGGTCGAGGGGCGGATGCGGCTCTCGGCGAAGGCGAGGTCTTCGGGAATGGACGGGCTGAGGTGGTGACAGACCATCAGCATGTCGAGATGCTCGTCGAGTGTGTTGACCGTGTGCGGCCGAGTCGGGTTGGTCGAACTCGGGAGCACGTGGGGCTGCGAGGCGACCGTGATGATGTCCGGCGCGTGCCCGCCGCCCGCACCCTCCGTGTGGTATGAGTGGATGCCGCGACCGGCGATCGCGCCGAGGGTGTCCTCGACGAAGCCCGCCTCGTTCAGCGTGTCCGAGTGGAGCGCCGCCTGCACACCGGCCTCGTCGCAGACCCGCAGGCACGCGTCGATGGCGGCCGGGGTCGAGCCCCAGTCCTCGTGCAGCTTGAATCCCGATGCGCCGGAACGTAACTGCTCCCACATCGCGTCGGGTGAGACGGTGTTGCCCTTGCCCAGCAGCGCCACGTTCAGCGGCCACCCGTCCATGGCCTCGAGCATCCGCGCCAGATGCCAGGCACCCGGGGTCACAGTGGTCGCCTTCGTGCCCTCGGCGGGGCCGGTGCCACCGGCGATGATGGTGGTGATGCCACCGCCGAGCGCCTCCTCCATGAGCTGGGGGGCGATGAGGTGCACGTGGCAGTCGATGGCGCCGGCGGTCAGGATCTTGCCGTTGCCGGCGATGATCTCGGTGGACGGCCCGATGACGAGACCGGGATGCACTCCCGGCATGGTGTCCGGGTTCCCGGCCTTGCCCAGCGCCACGATCCGTCCGTCACGCAGTCCGACGTCGGCCTTGATCACGCCCCAGTGGTCGAGCACCACGACACCGGTGATGACGGTGTCGGGCGCACCGTCGGCCCGCGTGGCCCGCGACTGTCCCATCGACTCGCGGATCACCTTGCCGCCGCCGAACACGGCCTCGTCGCCGGCGAGACCCGGCCCACCGCTGCGGTCCTCGGTGATCTCGATCAGCAGGTCGGTGTCTGCCAGGCGGATCCGGTCACCCGTGGTGGGTCCGTACAGCTCCGCGTAGCGCGAACGATCGAGGTACGCCATCAGTGACCGTCCCGGGGCGTCGTGTCGTCCAGTGCGCCGGGCGGGGAGAGTGAGATGCCGTGAACCTCGCGGAGACCGCCGATGTCGACGAGCACGACCTCCTGTGCGATACCCGGTTCGAACCGCACCGCGGTGCCCGCCGGGATGTCGAGCCGCTTCCCGTGCGCGGCGACTCGATCGAACGTCAGAGCCGCGTTGGCCTGCGTGAGATGGACGTGACTGCCCACCTGCACCGGCCGATCGCCGTCGTTCACGACGTCGAGAGTGAGCGACGCACGACCGGCGTTGAGCTCGATCGACCCGTCCTCGGTGATGATCTCTCCGGGAATCACGCGCACTCCTTCACGAGATCGGGTCATGAACGGTGATGAGCTTGGTGCCGTCCGGGAACGTGGCCTCCACCTGCACCTCGTGCAGCATCTCCGGGATGCCGTCCATCACGTCGGCGCGGGTCAGCACCTCACGGCCCGACGACATCAGTTCCGCCACGGACCGCCCGTCGCGTGCGCCCTCGAGCAGGTGGTCGGTGATCAGCGCGATCGCCTCCGGATGGTTCAACCGGAGTCCGCGCTGCTGCCGGCGACGCGCCAGTTCCGCGGCGTAGCTGAGCAGCAACCTCTCCTGCTCGTGCGGAGACAACCTCATGGGGGACACTTCCCTTCGCGGCGAACGACGGCGACAGGCAATGCTGGCACGACCTCGGCCGTCGCGCTCGCCGGACGCGCGTCAGGACGCGCCGATCCGCCCCGTGTCCTCGATGTTCTGCAGTCGGACCTGGCCGCGGGCGATGAGACGGTCCGCTGCATCGGTGATGGTGACGGTCCAGATCTGCTGAGTCCGCCCTCGGTGCACGGGCAGTGCCTCGGCGGTGAGCACGCCCTCGCGGGCGGCGCGGATGAAATCGGTGGTGTTGTTGACTCCGACGACGTGGCCGCGATCTCCCAACCACAGGGCGCCCGCCGTGCTCGCCAGCGACTCGACGACGGCGCAGTGCACGCCGCCGTGCACGATTCCGAACGGCTGCAGGAGTTCCGGGCGCACGGTCCACTCCGCGGTGACCCGATCGGGTCCCAGTTCGCGGAACTGCAGACCCAGCACCTTCCCGAAACCGCTGTCCAGCTGCTCTCGAAGTTCGTCCGACACCGACGGTGACACATCGCTCATGGCGTTCAGTGAATCACGCGGACGGACACGAAGCGGCGGGCCTCGCAGTGTGTCGCGAGGCCCGCCGGGGCACGGACGCCGACGTCGCTGCAGCCCTCAGGACGTCGGCACGATCCGAAGTTGGTGTGGCTCGAACTATACAGGATAGCCTTGCCTAAGTCACGCAGGTCGCCGTAACCGAACGCGCCACCCCGCGTCGACGAACGCATCGAGGAGCATCTGCCCCCTGCGCCAGCCGCCGTCACGAGACACGCCACCCAGCAACGGAACTCGTGCCGAGGCGCCGAGGACCGACTCGCCCACGATGCGGCTCATCTGCGTGGCGTCCAGAGGACCGAGCGCGGACAACCCTGCCGCGGCGACCTCGAGCGAGCGAGCGGCGCGATGCGCGGTCCAGGCCGCGAGCGCCTCGTCGCACGGCATGACCACCGTTCCCGCGGTCGCGCCCGAGCCGGACACCGAGCGCAGCGCCGTGTCCCGCACGCCCGCCCAGTCGATGCCCACGTCGCTGTCGAGATGGATCCAGAGATTCTCGGGGCCGGGATCCCACACGCGTCCGCATCCGACGAACGCCGCGGCCGAACGTCCCACGACCGCGTGCACGAGTGCGGCCGCCACCTGGTCCACCGCACGACGCGGGTCCGGATGGTCGAGCGACGACCGGCGGAGGAGAGCCTCGAAGCGGCCCGACTCGAGCCCGGTGGCGAACGACCACCAGCGACGCTTGCTCTGCTCGGCCATGTCCGCGACGGCGTACACGCGAGGGGCCTCCGGATCGAGGTGTCGCAGAGCGGTCATGGTGTGCCGGAAGGCGGTGGACACCGCGGCGCGACGATCGTGCGGTGAGACGACGGTGTCGATCGTGACTGTCATCGGATGGAACTCCTCGTCTCTGGGTGCCCGGGCGGTGACACACACCGACCGATCCACATGGCCGGTCGAATCATAAGGTAAGCCTAACCAACACATCGAACACAACCGGGTGTGGTTCGCATCACCGCGAGACCGCGCCGCCACACGACTGCTTAGGCTTGCGTAACCTTCCATGAGAGACACCACCACACCGATCGAGGAGGACCGCGTGACCGACACCGCGTCCGGACCTCTCGCATCTCACCCCGGCTCGAACGACCTCCCCGAGCCCGGCACCACGGTCCGTCCCGATCGCGACTACTCGATCGCCGACGCGGATCGGCGGGCGCCCGGCCGGGTGACCGTCGCGGCAGCCGCAGCGGTCGACGTCGGTGTCGTCCTGCTCCCCCTCGTGCTCGGCCTCGTCGTCGTCCGATCGCTCGCCGACGACAACGGCGGCGGCCAGGTCGACCGCGCGGTCTTCGGCGTCATCGCCGTGCTCGCGGCTGCGGGTGTGCTGGTGTGGAACCGTGGCTTCCGGGACGGTCGCGCCGGACAGAGCGTCGGAAAGTCCCTGTTCGCCCTCGTGCTGCGGGGCGCCGAGACCGGTGACGCGGTGGGCGTCCGACCTGCTCTGACGTTGCGTCGGAAGCCCGGTGTCGAGACCGTCCGGCTCACCGTCGCGGTCGCGGAGGACTTCGCACCGGTCGCTCCGGACACTTCCTCGGCAGCGACCCGTCGACGGCGCACCTCCGGACTGATCATCCTCGTCGCCGCCATCGTGCTCGTCGCGCTCATGAGCGTGGCCGTCGGTGCGCGGCCGCTCACCTTCGCCGAGATCTTCCACGCGCTGTTCTCCGCCACCGGGACCGACACCGACGTGATCGTCCGGTCGCTACGCCTCCCCCGCACGATCCTCGGACTCGTCGTGGGCATCGCACTCGGCGTCGCCGGCGCCCTGATCCAGGGCCACACCCGCAATCCGCTCGCCGATGCCGGGTTGCTCGGCCTCAACGCCGGTGCCGCCTTCTTCGTCGTCATGGCGATCTACCTCTTCGGCATCACGTCCCCCGGTGGCTACCTCTGGTTCGCCTTCGCCGGCGCTGCCGCGGCCAGCATCGTCGTGTTCGGTACCGCGTCTCTGGGCGGGGCGCGGGCCAACCCGCTGTCGTTGGCCCTCGCGGGAGCCGCGATCGCGTTCTTCCTGCAGGCCATGACCAACGCGGTGGTGCTGCTCGATCAGACCACCCTCGACAGCTACCGGTTCTGGGTCGTCGGCTCCGTCTCGGGACGCGGGCCGGACATCTTCTGGACCGTGCTCCCGTTCATCGTCATCGGGCTGATCATCGCCGTGGCGGGCACGCCCGCCCTCAACACGATCAGCCTCGGTGACGACGTCGCCCGCTCACTGGGCACCAACATCACCCTCACGCGCGTCGTCGGCATCGTGGCCATCACACTTCTGACCGGCGCGGCGACCGCTGCGTGTGGGCCCGTGGCCTTCGTCGGACTGGTGGTGCCCCACATCGCGCGTGCCATCACCGGCCCGGACTATCGCTGGCTGCTCCCGTTCGCCGGCGCGCTGGGCGGTGTCCTGCTCGTACTCGCCGACGTCATCGGTCGCGTCGTCGTGCGGCCCGGTGAACTGCAGGTCGGCATCGTGCTCGCGCTGATCGGCGCGCCGTTCTTCATCGCCCTGGTACGCCGTCGGACGTTGGTGTCGCTGTGACCGCGCCGTCGGTGGCGGGTCGCCCGGCCTTCCGCCTGGGCCCGCTGTCCACGGTGCGTCGCCCCGCTCGGGTGCTCGTCACCCTCTGCCTCGCGATCGTGCTGTTCCTCGTGTTCTGTCTGAACGTCGGGCGCGGCGACTATCCGCTGTCGATCCCGGACGTCGTGAACGTGCTGGTGGGCGGCGGCTCGCGGATCGAGCGCTTCGTCGTCATGGACCTCCGCCTGCCGCGTGCCCTCACGGGCGCGCTCGTCGGCGCGGCGCTCGCTGTCTCCGGCGCGCTGATGCAGTCGATCACCCGCAACTCGCTCGCGAGCCCGGACATCCTCGGCATCACGTCCGGCGCGAGCGTCGCCGCCATCTCGCTGATCGTCCTGAGCGGCACCAGCACGGCCGTAGGCCTGTTCGCGACGCTCGGCGTGACCCTCGCCGCTCTCGTCGGCGGGCTGCTCACCGCGGCGCTGGTGTACCTGTTGTCGTGGCGGGGCGGAGTGCAGGGCATGCGGCTGGTGCTCGTGGGCATCGCGATCAACGCCATGATGGTCGCGCTGATCGGCTGGATGTTGGTCAACGCCGACATCACCGACGTCACCCGCGCCCAGCTGTGGCTCACCGGGACGCTGTCCGGCGCCACGTGGTCGCAGGTGTGGCCCGTCACCGCCGCCGTGGTCGTTCTCGGAGCGGGCTCGGTGATCATGTCGTTCCGACTGTCCGCCATGCGGCTCGGACCGGACACCGCCCGCTCGCTGGGCGTGGACGTGCAGCGGTCCCAGGCCGTCCTGCTCGTCATCTCGGTCGCGATGGCCGCCATCGCCACGAGCGTCGCCGGCCCGATCGGATTCGTGGCCCTCGCCGCGCCGCAGATCGCTCTGCGGCTGACCCGGTGCGCCGAGCCTCCGCTGATCGCCTCGGCCCTCACCGGCGCCGTCACCGTGGTGGGCTCCGACCTGGTGGCGCGCACGATTCTGCCGGTCGAGCTCCCCGTCGGCATCGTCACGTCCGTCCTCGGCGGACCCTTCCTCCTCTATCTGCTGGTCCGAGTCAACCGAAAGGCGACAGTATGAGCGTGCACGCGCATCCGGAGATCACCGGAGCCACACCTCCGCACCGTCTCGCCGCGGAGAACATCTCGGTCGGCTACGGCGACCGCATCATCATCGAGGGGCTCGACCTCGAGATCCACACCGGCGTCGTCACGACGGTCATCGGACCCAACGGCTGCGGCAAGTCGACTCTGCTGCGCGCTCTCGGCCGCCTGCTGTCCCCGCGCCAGGGCCAGGTGACGCTGGACGGCAAGGCGATCGGCCACATGAAGACCCGCGACGTCGCGCGCACTCTCGGGGTGCTCCCGCAGTCGCCGATCGCTCCGGAGGGGCTGACGGTGGCGGACCTGGTGGCACGAGGCCGCCATCCCCACCAGTCCTGGATCCGGCAGTGGTCCCGCGACGACGAGTCCGAGGTGGCGCGTGCGCTGAAGCTCACCGGTATCGAGGATCTCGCCGAACGTCCCGTCGACCAGCTCTCGGGAGGACAGCGCCAGCGTGCCTGGATCTCCATGGCACTGGCGCAGGGCACCGACGTCCTGCTCCTCGACGAGCCGACCACCTACCTCGATCTCGCGCACTCCATCGAGGTCCTCGACCTGGTGGACCGGATGCACGACGAGATGGGCCGGACCGTGGTGATGGTGCTGCACGACCTCAACCTGGCCGTCCGCTACAGCGACCGTCTCGTGGTCATGCACGAGGGAGCGATCGTCGCCAGCGGTACGCCGTCCGAGGTCATCTCCGAGAAGATGCTCTTCGACGTCTTCGGCCTGTCCGCGGCCGTCATCGACGACCCGGTCTCCGATCGTCCGCTGATCGTGCCCATCGGCACCCGCCACGTCCGGGCGGGCGCCGGCATCCGACCGGCCTGACGGTCAGCGGTCGATCATCGTCTTCACGAGCCGGACACTCTGACCGAAGGACACGTCCGGCAGGTAGGCCCGTCCGATGGCGTTGCCGATGCTCGGTAGCGCAGCCGGATCGGGGAACGTCATGTACATCGGCTCGTACACCGGCTGGAACTTCGACTTGAACGCCAGCAACGACCGGAAGCCGTAGACCGGTTCGAGCGTGCGGCCCACGACGTCGAGCAGACGCTCGAGCATCCCCGAGAGTGTCGACGTCTGTGCCGTGTCCTCGGTCGGATCGCCCACCTTGGCCAGCGGCGCTCCCGACAGACTGAGGAACTGCGCGCCCTCCTCCTGCAGGGACAGTGCGGCGGACGCGATGAGGAATTCCATCGCGGGCCGGAAGCCCTCGGACCGACGGCGCATGAAGTCCAGGGTCCAGCCCACGACGACGCCGTCGCGGTACACCGGCATCCACGAGGTGATGCCGTGCACGGTGCGCTGCTCGTCCACGGCGATGAGGCACCGGACCTGCGGATCGTCGACCTCGTCCAGGCCGCCGAGCGTGAAGCCCATCTCGGGCATGCCCTTGTCGGCGACCCATTCCTCGGAGATCGCGGTGATCTGGTCCGTGATCGCCAGCGGCGCCGTCGGGAACGAGATCCACTCGGCCTCGACACCGGCCTTCTTCGCCCGGTTCACCGCGGTGCGGACGTCCTGGAACTTCTTGCCCGTGAACGCGAGATCCGCGAGCGGGAGCACGGTCTCCTCCCCCACCTGGATGCTCTCCCAACCCAGAGCGCCGGTGATCGCCGCGACGTCCGGCGTCACCGAGTAGAAGCAGGGCGACCATCCGTTCGCGGCGGCGTACTCGGAGAAGCCGACGATGGCCGCCTCCCGGTCCGCGGGCGGACCCACCGGATCGCCGGTGGTGAGGGCGATGCCCGAGATCACCCGGAACGCGACATAACTGTGACCGTCGGGCGAGAACCAGTACCGGTTGCCGCGCCACGTCGTCATCCAGGACAGGGCGCTGCCGCTGCTGCTCGTCAGCACCGCCCGGGCGCGCTCGGTGGCGTCGGTCTCCACGCCGTACGCCGGTCTCACGAACGACCCCGCGGTCGCGACGACCAGCACCGCCCAGAACACGATGCCGGTCCATTCGTAGAGCACGGTGGCGAGCCAGCTCGTCGGCAGGAAGGGCGGGTCGAACCACTGCAGCAGAACCGGGGGCACGAGCCGCTGCGGGAAGTCGCCGAGCAGCGTCAGCACTCCCGGGCTGCCGTCGAAGCCGGACCGGATCAGCGCGCCGACGGCGACGTAGAGAACGGCGAGAACCGCGCCGGCCCCGACCACGGTGGCCCACAGTCGCGTGTACGTACCGGCAGGCGCGGACACGTCGAAGTTCGTGCGCGTGACCACCAGCAGTGCCATGACCGCCAGGGGGACGACGAACGGGACGGCGGTGCGGTAGAGCGTCGGATCTGCGACGCCGTAGAACAGCGTGTCGCCGTTGTCCAGATCGGCGAAGCGGATCAGGTAGTTGGCGAGCGCCAGGGCCAGGAGCACTACCTGCGAGACCATCGCACCGATCCAGGCGAACCGACGCCCGCGGCGCAGTCCGTCGCTGAGGACCAGCAGATAGACCGAGGGCATGACGCTGGCCAGCACCGGTCCCACTCCGCCGAGTCGGAGATCGAGCAGCCCGCGTCGGCAGTCGGTGGACCCCGGATCTGCACCACAGACCAGGTTCACCTCGTCGAGCGTCCACTCCTGGCTGCGGAACAGTTCGCGCAGGACGGCGAACGGGCCCACCGCATTGGGCGAGAAGGCAGCGATCATCGGGCCGATCGCGGACGCCGCGACGATGAGGGCCACCAGCACCCGACCCTCGCGGCGGGTACCGGCGAGATGGGTGGCGCGAGAGGATCGTCCGACGATCAACGGACCCGCCACTGCGCCGACCACGACCGAGCCGAGCGCGGTGATGTCGGCGAGATGGCCACCGAACAGGGCCATCACGACGGTCAGCGCCACGAGGCCCACCCGCACCCGCCGACGCCAGAGCGTTCCCATGTTCGCGCTGGCCACCATCAAGGTGCCGAGGATCCAGGCCGTGGGGCCCGAGGTGACACCGAGATGGAGCTGGAAGCCCCACCCCTCGTCGAGCAACTGCCCGAGACCGGCCAGCGCGAGACCCAGCAGCGAGCCGCCCACCTGGGTCACCAGGACGGCGACCGCGAAGCGCCGGGTACCCATCCGGTGCTCGATCGGCGCGGCCACGACGAGGAACAACGCGGTGGCGACGACGAAGGCGGCCACCCCCACGGCGAAGAGCCCCGACGTGACGGGGGTCCAGAGCCGCAGGTTCTCGATCGGAACGATGCCCAGCGCGGTGTGGTGGTCGAGGAAGCTGCGATAGCTGCGCGTGGTGAGGGAGAGCACGACGAGGCCCACCCACATGACGGCCAGCAGCGCCAGGCTGACCGGGGCTCCCTTGGCGCCGTAGGCGATCGTGGACCACAACCGGGCGCCCTGGCGACGGGTTCGTCCCCACCACGCGGCGACGTCGGTCCGCGCACGGGCGACCGGACCCGGTGCGGGAGATCCTTCGGCGGACGGAGCGGTCACGACGTCAATCCCAGCCGAGTGCAGAGCCAGTCCAGCTCCAGCTTCAGGCCCGCAGACCACGTCTCGTAACTGTGTCCACCCGGGACCTCGGCATAGCGCACGTCCATTCCGGCTTTCTGTGCGGCGGCGAGCAGCTGCTTCGCCGAGTTCTGATAATCGGGATCACTGGCGCCGACGACGAAGGCGCCGGCGCTGGTGGGGTACTGGCGTGTGGCCATGAGGTTCATCGGGTTCACGGCCTCGAACGCGGCCTCGCTTCCGCCGAACGCCGCGTCCAGCGTGCGCTGCTTGTCCCCCAACGTCGGTTCGAGTTGCCCCGAGAGAACGAGGAAGGTCGGGTAGAGCTGCGGGTAATTGGTGGTCATCTGCATCGCGCAGGTACCGCCGTAGGAGAGCCCGCCGATCGCCCAGTGCGCCGGATCGGTGTCCACCTGCAGGGTCGCGTTCACCCACGCCGGCACGTCCTTCGCCAGATAGGACGCCACGTTGCCGAGCGGAGAGTCGACGCAGAGCGGATTGGCGATGGTGGACCCGGTCGCGTCCGCCACCACCACGACGGGTGCGAGACCCGCGTGATCGGCGGCGAAGGCGTCCATCGTCTGGACCAACCGGCCGCCGGTGAGCCAGTCGTCGGGCGCTCCGGGTTGGCCGGCGAGCAGCACGAGGACGGGCAGCAGCGGCCGGCGTTCGGTGAAGTACGCGGGCGGCAGATAGACCTTCGCGTTCCGGGCGGAGAAACCGGACTCCGTGCCCGGGATCGGCGTGTCCAGGATGCGACCACCGGTCGGCATGTCGGCGGGGGCGGTCCACGCGCTCGCGAGAGGTGTACCGGTGATCGGGTCGGCGGTGCGGCCGGTGACGTCGTCGACGTTCACCTCCTGCACGGACGAGATCCCCAGGGCGGTGCCGACGGTGGGGTACGCGTCGAAGACGAGGTTGACCTGCACCGCGGACGTCGCGACCACGGCCACCGTCGCGATCACCGTCACCACGCGGGTCCACCACCGCGTCGCGGCCAGCATTCGCGGCACGACGAGAAACAGGCCCAGGACTCCGAGACCGACCCAGACGTACACCGACGTCTCGACGGGATCGGGAAAGACTTGCCAGATCTTCTCGATACCGAACCACGCCGCCACCGTGAGGACGGCCGCCACCGCGACGGCCACCGGGACCGCGCGGGTGAGGTGCCGCCGACGCCGCGCGAGCACGAGCCAGACGAGTCCGAGCACTCCGACGACCGTGACGACGATCGGGACCGGTCCACTGACCAACGACGTGTCGAGGAATGCCACGGCGCAACAGTAGCCGCGCGGCGCTTCTCGACGCGTGGTTCCGTGCCGGGTCAGGCGCGCCCACGTGCGACGACCCGCTGCTACGTCGTGTAGTACGCATTTGCGTCGGAGGGGCCGTATCATCTGTCGAATGGCAGGCCTGGGCGATCTCGAACGAGCAGTGATGGAACATTTGTGGTCGAGTTCGGAGCCGCAGACCGTTCGCCAGGTCCACGAGGCCCTGGCGTCGAAGCGTGAACTCGCCTACACGACGGTCATGACGGTCCTGCAGCGTCTGGCGAAGAAGAAGCTCGTCACCCAGCAGCGGGACGACCGCGCGCATCGGTACGCTCCGGTACATGGGCGCGAAGAGCTTGTCGCCAGCCTCATGGTCGACGCCCTCCAGCAGGCCGACCGCTCCGGCGGACGGGCTGCGGCCCTGGTCCACTTCGTGGGTCGGGTCGGTGCCGACGAGGCCGCCGCACTCCGGGAGGCCCTCGCGGCACTGGAGACGCAGGACGACGGTTCCTCCAACGCCTGACCTCTCGACCCTCGACACTCCCTCCCACACGACGGTGAGGACATGAACGCACCGACAGCACTGGTCTTCGCGGTACTCGCGTTGATCCTGACGGGACCGGTTCCCGCGATGCTGTCCCGTGCGACGTGGCCGCACCGGACACCGCGCGCCGCCCTGGTGCTGTGGCAGGCGATCGCACTCGCCGCGGTGCTCTCGGCCTTCAGTTCCGGTCTCGCGATCGCAAGCCAGCTGCTCGTCCCCGGACCGGACGGCCGGCCCACCACGGCGCCGACGGCCGAGATCGACGCCCTCGGCCTCCCGCTGTGGATCCTCTACGTGACGGTGCTCGCGATCACCCTCGTCATCGGTGCGCGACTCGTCTGGGCCACGTCCCTGGTGGCCATCAAGACCCGGCGACGGCGTGCGCGACACCGCACGCTGGTCGACATCCTCGATCGCAGCGCGGGTGAGACCAGCGCCCACGGAACCGACGTGCGGGTCCTCGAGAGCCTCGACCCCATCGCCTACTGCCTGCCCGGACTGCGGCAACGCGTCGTGGTCAGCGAGGGCACGTTGTCCAACCTGGACGACGACGAGCTGGCGGCCATCCTGACCCACGAACGCTCTCACCTGCGCGCGCGGCACGATCTCGTTCTCGAGGCGTTCATGGCCGTCAACCAGGCGTTCCCGCACGTCGTACGCAGCCGGTCCGCACTGGGGTCGGTGCAGCTGCTGGTCGAGTTGCTCGCGGACGATTCCGCGGTGCGCGTCACGGGTCCTCGCCCCCTCGCCCGCGCTCTCGTGGCCTGCTCCGGATCGTCGGCGCCGCGGGGAGCGCTGGCCGCGGGTGGGCCGAGCACGCTGGTGCGGGTGCGCCGGTTGGCCACTCCCGGTTCCACCCCCGGTGTGGCGGCTCTCGCCTATCTCGCGTCGGCAGCCATCCTCGTGGTGCCGACCATCTACGTCGCAGTGCCGTGGTTGACCGAGCTGACGCGCCTCGCGCGACACGGTTCGTGACTACTGGCTCACACGAGTCGGCATCCGCACCACACGTCGCGTAGTGTCACCAGTGGTTCAAGAGAACCATCCGTTAGTCGATATGGCACAAATTTCGCCGTCGCTCCGATCCGTTCCCTCGTGGACGCCATGGAGTCGTACCGGTGACAAGACACCTCACATTGCGCCCGAGCTCCGCTTGCGCATCGATGACCAGGTGATGTGTGCCCTGGCTCGTCACGCTGCGCGGTGATTCATCGTTGCTGTGCACCGACGCGCCTGCAACCCGAGAGGTACCACCGCGTTGACCAGCGCCACCCCCGTTTCTGCTTCTGCCACCAGCACTCCCGATGCATCCGAGACCACGTTCTCCGATCTCGGACTTCCCGCGGCCATCGTCGCGGCACTCGCCAAGAACGGCATCACCGTTCCCTCGCCCATCCAGAAGATGGCCATCACCGACGCCCTCGCCGGCCGTAACGTCCTCGGCCGCGCACAGACCGGATCGGGCAAGACGCTCGCCTTCGGCCTGCCGATGCTCGCGCGCCTGGCGTCGACCGGCACCAAGCCCGCCGCGAAGCGTCCCCGCGCACTGGTGCTGGTCCCCACCCGCGAGCTCGCCTTCCAGGTCGTCGACTCGCTGCAGTCGTACGCCACCGTCCTCGGGCTGAGCGTGCGCCCCGCCGTCGGCGGCACCCCCTTCGGCCGTCAGGCCGATCAGCTCCGCCGCGGCGTCGACGTGCTCGTCGCCACCCCCGGTCGCCTCGGCGACCACCTGCGTCAGGGCACCTGTGTCCTCGAGGCCGTGGAGATCACCGCACTCGACGAGGCCGACCAGATGGCCGACATGGGCTTCCTGCCCGAGGTGCGCGACATCCTCGGACAGACCGCGAACGGTGGCCAGCGCATGCTGTTCTCCGCCACGCTCGACCGCGAGGTCCAGTCGTTGGTCCGCCAGTTCCTGGCCGACCACGTCCAGCACTCGACCGGTGACAGCAAGGCCGCCGTCGAGTCGATGGATCACTACATCCTCAACGTCGGCCGTGGACAGAAGGACATCGTCCTGTCCGAGATCGCCGCTCGCGAGGGTGGCCGGACCATCATGTTCGCCCGCACCAAGCTCGGCTGCGACGGCATCACCGATCGCCTGCGCGCCGTCGGCATCCACGCCGAGTCGCTGCACGGCGGCAAGGCTCAGAACCAGCGCACCCGCGTGCTCGACCGATTCAAGAGCGGCCGCACCCCCGTGCTCGTCGCCACCGACGTCGCCGCACGCGGCATCCACGTCGACGGCATCGACCTGGTCGTGCACGTCGATCCGCCCGCGGATCACAAGGACTACATGCACCGCGCCGGCCGTACGGCACGTGCCGGTGCGGCGGGCACCGTCGTCGCCATCGCGCTGCCCAACCAGCGCCGCATCATCAGCCGGCTGACCGGCCAGGCCGGGGTGAAGGTCACCTCGGTGGACGTCTCCCCCGGTTCGGTGGAGCTCGGTTCCATCACCGGAGCCAAGGCTCCGTCCGGCGAGCCGGTGCGTGAGGCACCGCGTCGCGAGCGTCCCAGTGGCCCCTCGCGCTTCGGCGCCTCGGGATCCCCGCGCACCGGTGGCTACCGCGGCGGCGACTCCGGCGGATACCGGGGTCGCGACGAGAACCGCACGGGTGGGTACCGCGGCGGTGAGTCGAGCGGTGGCTACAAGGGCCGCGACGAGAACCGCACCGGCGGCTACCGCGGCGGTGAGTCCACCGGTGGCTACAAGGGCCGCGACGAGAACCGCACGGGCGCAACGGCTTCGCGCACCGGCGGGTTCCGCAGCCGTGCTGCGGGCACCGCGCGCGACTGACAGCTCTCCCGTCCTTGTCCGGCCCCGACTTTCGCGTCGGGGCCGGGCAGGGAAAGCTGGGGGAATGACTTCCTCGGATTCTTCACCTCTCGCCCAGATCGGTGTCACCGGCCTCGCTGTCATGGGGTCCAACCTGGCGCGGAACTTCGCCCGCCACGGACACGTGGTCGCGGTGCACAACCGGAGTTACTCCAAGACACAGACTCTGCTCGACGCGCACGGCAGTGACGGCACCTTCGTCGCGTCGGAGAGCATCGAGGACTTCGTGGCCAGCCTGGAGAAGCCACGCAAGGTCGTCATCATGGTCAAGGCCGGTGATCCCACGGACGCGGTCATCGAGGAACTCGCCGGCGTCATGGACGAGGGCGACATCATCATCGACGGCGGCAACGCACTCTACACGGACACCATCCGCCGCGAGTCCTCGCTGAAGGACCGCGGCCTTCTCTTCGTCGGCGCCGGCATCTCCGGCGGCGAGGAGGGTGCACTCAACGGCCCCTCGATCATGCCCGGTGGCCCCGCGAAGTCGTACGAGTCGGTCGGGCCCCTGCTCGAGTCGATCTCGGCGCACGTGGACGGCACCCCGTGCTGCACCCACATCGGCCCCGACGGGTCCGGGCACTTCGTGAAGATGGTGCACAACGGCATCGAGTACGCCGACATGCAGCTCATCGGTGAGGCCTACAACCTGCTGCGCGACGCGCTGGGCATGGATCCGGACGCGGTCGCCGACGTCTTCCGGCAGTGGAACGAGGGCGACCTCGAGAGCTACCTCGTCGAGATCACCGCGCAGGTGCTCGCCCACAAGGACGCGAAGACCGGGAAGCCGCTGGTCGACGTCATCGTCGACGCCGCCGAGCAGAAGGGCACCGGTCGCTGGACCGTCAAGTCCGCGCTGGATCTCGGAGTCCCCGTCACCGGCATCGCCGAGGCGGTGTTCGCCCGAGCACTCTCGGGCGCGCGCGGCCAGCGCGAGGCGTCCAAGGGTCTGGCGTCGGGAACGCTCTCGGCGAAGCCCGAGGACATCGAGACCTTCACCGAGGACATCCGTTCCGCGCTGTACGCCTCCAAGGTCGTCGCCTACTCGCAGGGTTTCGATCAGATCGCCGCCGGTTCGGCCGAGTACGACTGGAATCTGCACCCCGGCGATCTCGCCACCATCTGGCGCGGAGGATGCATCATCCGGGCCCGGTTCCTGAACCGCATCAAGGACGCCTACGACGAGAACCCGGAACTGCCCGCGCTGTTGCTGGCGCCGTACTTCCGTGACGCCGTCGAGAACGCCGTCGACAGCTGGCGTCGCGTCGTGTCCACCGCGACACTCCTCGGAATCCCGGTGCCCGGCTTCGCCTCCGCCCTGTCGTACTACGACGGACTGCGCGCCGAGCGTCTGCCCGCCGCGCTGACGCAGGGTCTGCGCGACTTCTTCGGAGCGCACACCTACGAGCGCATCGACGCCGACGGCAAGTTCCACACGCTGTGGAGCGAGGACAGGTCCGAGATCGAGGCCTGACCTCCGCCGTGAGTTCGTCCGTGTTCGCGGTCGGGCTCTCGCTCGTCGCGGCATTCCTCTTCGCCTGCGCCGCCGTCGCTCAGCAGACGGCGGCGTCGGCGGTCGCGGACGGGGACTCGTTGATCTCGAGCCTCGTGCGCAGCCCGCGGTGGTGGGCCGGGGTGGTCGGCGATCTGGGCGGCTACCTGGTGCAGGTGGCGGCCCTGGCGGTCGGATCGGTCTCGGTGGTCCAGCCGCTACTCGTGAGCATGCTGCTCTTCGCGCTCCCCCTCGCCGCGAAGTACTCCGGTCTGCGGATGCGGCGCGCCACCTGGATCTCGGCCGTGGGCCTCACGGTCGCCCTGGTCGCGTTCGTCGCGGTCGGCGATCCCACCGAGGGCACCGCCGACGCGCCGCTGTCGGTGTGGGCTCTGCCGTTGGCCGCCGTGGTGGCGGTGGCGCTGGTCGGCGCTGTCGCCGGTGTGCTCACGCGCGAGCCCGGTCGTGCGGCGCTGCTGCTCGGAATCGGCGGTGGGCTGTTGTTCGGCGTCGCCGTCGCCTTCACCAAGTACGTCACCGACCTGGTGGAGTCCGATCTGCTCGGCGCCCTCACCGCGTGGCAGACGTACGCGTTGATCGCCGCGGGAGTCTCGGGCTTCTACCTGCAGCAGCGTGCTTTCCAGGCCGGTCCGCTCGCGGCGTCGCTGCCGGCGGTGACCGTGTGCGAGCCGCTGGCGGCGGTGTTCCTCGGCATCGTGGTGCTCGACGAACGGCTCCGCCTCGACGGACTGCGCGGCGTGGTCGTCGCCTCCGCCGTGATCGTCATGATCGTGACCACCGTGGTTCTCTCGCGGGAGCAGGGGCGCGCGGACGACGCCGCCCCGGTTGTCTGACCCACCCTCGACGTCGCCGCCGCAAGATATATCCGTCGGTCGCGTACGCTGGCGTCCCGTGCATTTCCTTCGCGACCAGCGCCCGCCCTACGACCTGACGTACGACGACGTGTTCCTCGTCCCGAACCACACGACGGTCACGTCCCGTTTCGACGTCGATCTGGCGAGTGTCGACGGCTCCGGGACCACCATTCCCATCGTCGTCGCCAACATGACCGCCGTGGCCGGCCGCCGGATGGCGGAGACGGTCGCGCGGCGTGGCGGCATCGTCGTCATCCCGCAGGACCTGCCGACCGCAGCCGTCGCCGAGACGGTCTCCTTCGTCAAGAGCCGGAACCTGGTGGCGGACACCCCGGTCGTGTTGACGGCGGAGGACTCGGTCTCCGACGCTCTCGCCCTCATGCCCAAGCGTGCCCACGGCGTCGTCGTGGTCGTGGACGGTGACACGGCCGTGGGCATCGTCTCCGAGGCGGCGTGCACGGACGTCGATCGCTTCGCGCGCCTCTCGACGGTGATGGACGAGGACTTCGTGACGGCCTCCGTGGACACGAGTCCCCGCGAGATCTTCGAGCAGCTCGAGGCCCGGCACGAGAACCTCGCCGTGCTGACCGGACCGGACGGCGCACTCGCGGGAGTGCTCACCCGCACCGGTGCGCTGCGCGCCGGCATCTACCGTCCCGCCACCGACGCCGACGGACGCCTGCGCATCGCCGCCGCCGTCGGCATCAACGGTGACGTGGGCGCGAAGGCCGCCGCCCTGGTCGAGGCCGGCGCCGACGTCCTGGTGCTCGACACCGCCCACGGCCACCAACAGAAGATGCTCGATGCTCTGGCCGTCGTCGCGGCACTCGATCTGGGCGTGCCCCTGGTCGCCGGCAACGTCGTGTCCGCAGCGGGTACGCGTGACCTGATCGAGGCCGGCGCGGACATCGTCAAGGTCGGTGTGGGCCCCGGTGCCATGTGCACCACCCGCATGATGACCGGCGTGGGCCGTCCGCAGTTCTCGGCCGTCGAGGAGTGCGCCGCCGCGGCGCGCGAGCTGGGCAAGCACGTGTGGGCCGACGGCGGGGTCCGACATCCCCGCGACGTCGCGCTCGCCGTCGCTGCGGGTGCCTCCAACGTCATGATCGGGTCCTGGTTCGCCGGCACCCACGAGTCGCCCGGAGATCTCCGCGTCGACGCCGCCGGGGTTGCCTACAAGGAGAGCTTCGGCATGGCGTCGAAGCGAGCCGTGGCCGCACGCACCGCGGCGGACAGCGCGTTCGGCCAGGCGCGCAAGGGCCTGTTCGAGGAAGGCATCTCCAGCTCGCGGATGCGCCTCGATCCGGAGCGGCCCGGTGTCGAGGACCTCATCGATCACATCTGCGCGGGTGTGCGCAGCACCTGCACGTACGCCGGTGCGCGCTCGCTCGAGGAGCTGCATCGGGATGCCGTGCTCGGCATCCAGTCCGCGGCGGGCTTCGCCGAGGGGCGGCCGCTCCCGTCCGGGTGGTGATCTCGGCCGCACTCGTGCTCACGCCGCCGACTCGGTGATTCCGGGTCGGCGACGATACGATGTGTGCGATAGCGGCGCCCCCGAGCGGGTACTGCTGTGACACGCGCCGATTCTGCGGCGCAGGCGTCGCCTCCACGCGAACGCCACACGACAGGAAGGACACCGGTGCCCGAGGCACCCACGACGACGCCGACCCCCGGGTCCGGCACTCCGTCCCCGGACCGACCGTCCCGAGACCGCCCCTCCCCCGACGGGGAGTCGTCCGGCGGTCTCTCTCCGGAGGGCTCCTCTAGGTCGCCGGGCTCACCCGGCGCTTCCCCGATGACCACCTCGAGTCGCAGCGAGGTGTGTCCCTCGTGACCGTTCTCGTTCCGATCCTGTCCCTCGTGGGCTTCGTCGCGCTGACGGCGGGCACAGCGATCTTCGTCGCCGCGGAGTTCTCCCTCACCGCACTCGAGCGCAGCACCGTCGACGCGGCGGCCCGCGAGGGTGACATGCGCTCCCGCCAGGTCCAGCACGCGCACAAGACGCTGTCGTTCCAGCTCTCCGGTGCGCAGCTCGGTATCACCATCACCACGCTGATCACCGGCTACATCGCCGAACCGGTGCTGGCGCGGTTCATCACCCCCGCCGCCACGGCGCTCGGTGCGTCCGACTCGCTCGCCGGCGCCGTGTCACTGGTGCTGGCGCTCGTCATCGCCACGTCGGCGTCGATGGTGTTCGGCGAGCTGGTGCCCAAGAACATGGCCATCTCCAATCCGATGAAGGTGGCGCGGGCGACGGCCGGCCTGCAGGCAGGGTTCTCCCTCGTCTTCCGCTGGGCCATCAACGGTCTCAACGGTTCCGCGAACTGGGTGGTCCGCCGCCTCGGCGTCGAGCCCGCGGAGGAACTGCGCTCGGCGCGCTCGCCCCAGGAACTCGGGTCGCTGGTGCGCTCCTCCGCGGAACACGGCTCCATCGACCAGCGCACCGCTCTCCTCGTCGACCGCTCGCTGCAGTTCGGCGAGCGCACGGCGGAGGAGTTGATGACCCCCCGCGTGAAGATCGAGACCCTCGCCGCGGACGACACGGTCGCCGACCTCATCGACACCGCGGCCCGCACCGGGTTCTCCCGGTTCCCCGTCGTCAACGGCGATCTCGACGACACCGTGGGCATCGTCCACATCAAGCACGCGTTCACCGTGCCCGCCGAGCGCCGCGCCGGCACCACGGTGAGCTCCCTCGCCCAGCGTGTCCCCAACGTCCCCTCGAGCCTGGACGGCGACACCGTCATGGAACGAGTGCGCGCCGACGGCATGCAGGTCGCAATCGTGGTGGACGAGTACGGCGGCACCGCGGGCATCGTCACCATGGAGGACCTCATCGAGGAGATCGTCGGCGACGTCCGCGACGAGCACGACACCCGCGAGGTCGACGTCCAACGCGTCGCCGACGGGTGGCTCTGCTCCGGACTCCTGCGCATCGACGAGGTCACCGAGTTCACCGGGTACGCGGCACCCGAGGGCGAGTACGACACCCTCGGTGGCCTGGTGCTGACACAGTTCGAACGCATCCCCGACGCCGGCGACCAGGTCATCCTGCCGCCCCCGAGCGGAGACCTCGAGTCCGACGAGGGCGGCTGGGTCGCGCGCGTGGACGCGATGGACGGGCGCCGGATCGACCGGATCCTCGTACGCCCGGCCGCGGAGGACGAGATCGTCCGCCTGCGCGCCGAGACCGTCCGCGAGCACGACCGGGAGGCCCTCGATGGGTGACCTTCTCGCCGTCGGCCTCGCGGTCGTCCTCCTGCTCCTCAACGCCTTCTTCGTCGGTGCCGAGTTCTCTCTGATCTCGGCACGCCGCGACCGCCTCGAGAGTCTGGTGGTGCAGGGCAAGAAACGGGCTCAGACGGTCATCGAGGCCGGTCAGAACCTGTCGATGATGCTCGCGGCCGCGCAGCTCGGCATCACCATCTGCTCGATCCTGCTCGGGCGCGTGGCGGAACCCGCCGTGGCCCACCTGATCGAGCGTCCGTTCGAGCTGCTCGGCGTACCCGACTCCCTGCTGCACCCCATCGGGTTCGCCCTCGCCCTGGGCATCGTGGTGATCCTGCACATCCTCATCGGCGAGATGGTGCCGAAGAACATCGCGATCGCCGGACCGGAAGCGACGGCGATGTTGCTGGTGCCCGTGCATCTGTGGTGGTTGCGCGTCGCGAAGCCGCTGATCTCGTTCTACAACCTGTGCGCCAACGGCACACTGCGGTTGTTGCGCGTCGAGCCGAAGGACGAGCTGGACTCGTCGGTGTCGGCGGACCAGCTCTCCGACATGATCGGCGAGTCCCGCTCGGAGGGACTCATCGACGAGGAGGAGCACCGCCGGCTGACGCAGGCTCTCGAGACGTCGGGTCGCACCGTGCGGGAGGTCCTCATCCCGCTGGACAAGGCCCGCACGGTGGTCTGCGGACCCAAGGGACCCACGCTGGGTGCGATCGAGAAGGCCGTCCGCGAGACCGGTTTCTCGCGGTACCCGGTCCGCGACGAGACCGACGGCATGATCGGGTATCTCCACATCAAGGACGTCCTCGATCTGATGGCGGACCCGCTGGCCGACTCGGAGACCATCATCCCGCGCTCGGACGTCCGCCTTCTGCCGATCATCGACGCGCGCACCCCTCTCGACGAGGCGTTGGCCGGTCTCCGCCGCCGCCGCAGTCACCTCGGCGCCGTGGTGGAGACGGGCAAGGGCACCATCGGCATCGTCGCTCTCGAGGACCTCGTCGAGGAGTTCGTCGGCACGGTGCGCGACGGCACCCACCTCGTGGAGGACGTCGTCCCCGGACCCGACGCGCCGTGACGTCCGTCGTGTCGGACACCGATCTCGTCGTTCTCGGACCGGACGGGTGGCATCCTCGGCGGCACGCTCACGGCGAGCGGGTGGACGAGATGATCGGTGCCTACCTGGAGCGGCGCGCGGTCGGCGAGCCGCATCCGGTGCTCGACTTCCTCTTCACCTACTACAGCCTCAAGCCGGGCCATCTGCGCCGGTGGCACCCCGGTCACGGCTCGGTACTGACCGGGGCGGGCATCGAGGACTACCGCGGACGCTCCGGGTACGTGGACGTCGCCGTGGGCGGGCGACCCGGCGTCACGGTGTCGTCCGAGTTCCTCGACCGGCGGTCGTCCGCGATCGAGTTCGTGAGCACCCTGATCGGCCGGACGGCCACCCGCCCCGCGCAGCTGGGGTGCTTCGGTCTGCACGAGTGGGCGATGGTCTACCGCGGCGGGGACGAGGCTCTGCGTCACGACGTGCCGCTGCGCCTCGGTCACGAGGGCACCGACGCGGTGGTGGAGTCGATGCCGTTGCGCTGCACCCACTACGACGCGTTCCGTTTCTTCACCCCGGACGCGGTCCCGCGGAACGCGCTCGAGCTGACGCCGGAGCACCGGCTCCTGACGGAACAGCCGGGCTGCCTGCACGCCTCGATGGATCTGTACAAGTGGGTGGCGAAGCTCGGACCGCTGTTGCCGTCCGAACTGCTGCTCGATTGCTTCGCGCTGTCGATGACGGCGCGCGAACTGGACATGCGGGCGAGCCCGTACGACCTCACGGCGTACGGCTACTCCCCCGTGCGTGTCGAGACCCCGACCGGGCGCGCCGAGTACGTGCGCGCCCAGTCGTCGATCGCGGAACGAGGAGCCGCTCTGCGAGTCGCGATCGGCGGCCTGCTCGCCGATCTGCGCTGACGGTTCGGGTCAGACGCCCACGGCCGAGAGTTCGGCGAACTCCTCGTCGCTGAGCTCGATGCTCGCGGCGGCGACGTTGTCCTCGAGATGGGACACCGACGACGTTCCGGGAATCGGCAGCATCACCGGGGATCGACGCAACAGCCACGCGAGGGCGAGCTGCGACGCGGAGACGCCGTGCCGCTGGGCCAGCTCAGTCAGCGGGCTGCCCTCGCCGGTGAGCTTTCCGGTGGCGAGCGGGAACCACGGGATGAAGCCGATGTTCTGCTCGGTCGACCAGTCGAGGAGCTCCTCGGAGGAGCGGTCCGTGAGGTTGAAGAGGTTCTGGACGGACACGATCGGAGCGACCCTCTGCGCCTGTGTCACCTCCTCGACGGACACCTGGCTGAGGCCGATGTGCCGGATCTTGCCCTCGTCCTGCAGCGCCTTCAGTTCGCCGACCTGATCCTCGAGCGCGACGTCCGGGTCGATGCGGTGCAGCTGGAACAGGTCGATGCGGTCCACACCGAGACGGCGCAGCGACAACTCGGCCTGCTGGCGGAGGTATGCGGGACGACCGACCGGGGTCCACTGCCCGGGGCCCTGCCGGGTGAGCCCGGCCTTGGTCGCGATCACGACGTCGTCGGCGTAGGGACGCAGCGCCTCGGCGAGCAGGTCCTCGGCCACCTCGGGGCCGTAGCTGTCTGCGGTGTCGAAGAAGGTCACGCCCAACTCGACCGATCGCCGCAGCACGCGGATCGCCTCGTCCCGGTCACGCGGCGGCCCCCATACGCCTTCTCCGGGCAGCTGCATGGTGCCGTAACCGAGCCGGGTGATCTCGAGGTCTCCACCGAGCAGGAAGGTGCCGCTCGCGTCGGCGGGGCGGGAAGTCGTCGATGTCGTCATGGCGAGTACGACGCCGTGGCGGTCGCAGGTATTCCTGCTCGTGGTCGTCCCGCGCGCCACCACCGGCGGGCTCCGTACTACCACTGGGTAACATCGGGGCGATCCAGCGCGGCACGACGCCGCGACAGGCGAGAGTCAAGTGAGGGGCTGTGATGACGGAACGCGTCCAGGTCGGCGATCTGCAGGTGGCGGCAGTGCTGCACGAGTTCGTGGAGAAGCAGGCTCTGCCCGGCACGGGTGTGGATCAGGATGCGTTCTGGGCGGGTGTGCAGTCCCTCCTCGAGGATCTCGCGCCCCGTAACCGGGCGCTCCTCGAGGCCCGCGACGAGATCCAGGGCAAGCTCGACGCCTGGCACTCCGAGCACCCCGGAGCCGGCTACGACCGCGCGCAGTACAAGGCGTTCCTGCAGGAGATCGGGTACCTGCAGGACGAGCCTGCCGCGTTCGCGATCACGACCGAGGGCGTCGACACCGAGATCACCACGACGGCCGGCCCGCAGCTGGTCGTCCCCGTCCTCAACGCACGCTTCGCGATCAACGCCTCCAACGCCCGGTGGGGCTCGCTGTACGACGCGCTCTACGGCACCGACGCCATCTCCGAGGACGGCGGCGCGGAGAAGGGCACCAGCTACAACAAGGTGCGCGGCGACAAGGTCATCGCGTGGGCTCGCACGTTCCTCGACGACGCGGTGCCGCTGACGTCCGGCTCGCACGCGGACGCCACGTCGTACGTCGTCGACGGGTCCGCCCTGGCGGTCACCCTGTCCTCCGGCGACACCGTCGGTCTCGCGTCACCGGAAGCGCTGCTCGGCTACACGGGTGAGCCGTCCGCGCCGACCGGAATCCTGTTCGTCCACAACGGCTTGCACTTCGAACTGCAGATCGACGCCGAGAGTCCCATCGGCAGCACCGACGCCGCGGGCGTGAAGGACGTGCTGCTCGAGTCCGCGGTCACCGCGATCATGGACTTCGAGGACTCCGTCGCCGCCGTGGACGCCGACGACAAGGTGCTCGGCTACCACAACTGGCTCGGCCTCATGCGCGGCGATCTGGCAGAGGAGGTGTCGAAGAACGGGAAGACCTTCACCCGCACCATGAATCCGGATCGCGTCTACACCGCTCTGGACGGCTCGGACCTCGTGCTGCACGGCCGGTCGCTTCTGTTCGTCCGCAACGTCGGGCACCTGATGACCACGGACGCGATCCTGGACAAGGACGGCAACGAGATCCCCGAGGGCATTCTCGATGCCATCATGACGTCCCTGACGGGCAAGCACAGCCTGCGGGACGACGTCGCGTTGAGCAACAGCCGCACCGGCTCGCTCTACATCGTGAAGCCCAAGATGCACGGTCCCGACGAGGTCGCCTTCACGAACGAGCTGTTCGCGCGGGTCGAGGACGTCGTGGGCCTCCCCCGCAACACCCTCAAGGTCGGCATCATGGACGAGGAGCGTCGTACGACGGTCAACCTCGCGGCCTGCATCCTCGCGGCGAAGGACCGCGTCGTGTTCATCAACACCGGCTTCCTCGACCGGACCGGCGACGAGATCCACACCTCCATGGAGGCCGGAGCCGTCGTGCGCAAGGCCGAGATGAAGAAGCAGAAGTGGATCGCCGCCTACGAGGACTGGAACGTCGACACCGGTCTTGCGGCGGGCCTCGAGGGCAAGGCGCAGATCGGCAAGGGAATGTGGGCGATGCCCGATCTCATGCACGACATGCTCGAGCAGAAGATCGGCCACCCGCGCGCGGGTGCGAACACCGCCTGGGTCCCGTCGCCCACCGCGGCCACGCTGCATGCCACCCACTACCACCAGGTCGATGTCTTCGCCCGCCAGGAGGAGATCGCGAAGGCTCGCCGCGCCACGGTCGACGACATCCTCGAGATCCCACTGGCTGCCGACACCTCCTGGAGCGACGAGGACAAGCAGCGCGAGCTCGACAACAACTGCCAGTCGATCCTGGGATACGTCGTCCGGTGGATCGACCACGGCGTGGGCTGCTCCAAGGTTCCGGACATCGAGGACGTCGCGCTCATGGAGGACCGTGCGACGCTGCGCATCTCGAGCCAGCTGCTCGCCAACTGGGTCCGCCACGGCATCGTGACCGAGCAGGACGTCGTCGCCTCCCTGACGCGCATGGCGCCGGTGGTCGATCGGCAGAACGCCGGCGACCCGACCTACCGACCGCTCGCGGAGAACTCGGATTCCAACATCGCCTTCAACGCCGCCAAGGACCTCATCCTCGAGGGAACCCGGCAGCCGAACGGGTACACGGAGCCGATCCTCCACGCGCGCCGTCGCGAGTACAAGGCTGCTGAGAACCAGGCTGCGAACCAGGCATCCTGACAGGGAGGCCGGGAGCAGCACGAGAGAGGACGGGTCCCGAGGGTGGGAGAGCATCGTCGCACCGCGTCCACGTCGGGTGGTCGTCGCGGTGTGAGCCGCGGACCCGTCGTGGTCGTCGTCGTTCTCGTGCTGCTCGTCGCGGCCGTCCTGGGCTGGTTCGCCCTGCGCGATCGCATCACCGACGAGGGTGAGCAGGCCGCGAAGGCCTGTGTGGAGGGTGACGCCGTACTGGCCGTCACGGCCGATCCCGACATCGCCGACGCCGTGCGTACGGTCGCCGCGGCGTGGGACGCCACGGCGCCGGTGGTGCGCGATCACTGCGTCACCACGACGGTGACCGAGACGGCGTCGGACGTCGCGGCAGCGGCGCTCGCGGCCGATCCGTACGACGCGGCGGCCGGTCCTCGTCCGTCGCTGTGGATCCCGGCGACCTCGGCGGATGCGGCGCCGCTGATCGACGCGCGGCGGGTCGACAGCACCCCCCGGTCTCTCGCCACCAGTCCCGTCGTCCTCGGTGTCGCACCGGCGCTCGCCGACACCTTGGGAGCGGCGGCCGTGGGGTGGGCCGATCTGCCTCGTCTCGCCGCCACCCCCGAGTCGCTCGACGCCATCGGCGCCGCGGGCTGGGGATCCCTGCGACCGGCTCTACCGGCCGGGTCGACCACCGCTGCCGCTCTGGTGTCGGTGGCTGCAGCGGTCGCCGATCCCACCGCCTCCACCGCGTCGTTGACAGCCGATCAGGCCACGTCCGCTCCCGTCGTGTCGGCGATCTCCGCGCTCTCCCGCGCGGCGACGGACGCGAGTCCCACCCCACCCGCCGACGCTGCGGCCGCTCTCGATGCAATGGTGCAGGGCGGCGACCCCGCGGTCGCCACGGTCCACGCCGTCCCGGTCACCGAACAGCAGTTGTACGGCCGGATCACCGAGGGCCAGCAACTGGCCGCCTTCCGCCCGGCCGGATCGACGCCGAGTGCCGACCATCCCGCGGTGGTGCTCTCGGACAGCGATGCGACCCAACGCGCGGCTGCGGCCGAGTTCGCGGAGTTCGCCCGCGGAGCCGATCAGCAGCAGGCGTTCCTGCAGCAGGGATTCCGCGTTCCCTCCGCCGACACAACGGCAGAAGCGACACCCTCGCCGGTGGCGGGACTGACCTTCCCTGCCATCGGTCAGCCCGCCGCATCGCCTGAACCGGCGGCGCGCACGGCGGTGCTCGACACCCTGGCGTCCCCCACCCGCCCGTCGAGCACCACCGTCCTGCTCGACGTGTCCGGGTCGATGGAGTCGATCGACGGGTCCGCCACGCGCCTGACCAACGTGACGTCCGCCCTGCGTCAGGTGGTCGGCTCGGTTCCGGACACCAGCCGGATCGGCCTGTGGACGTACAGCCGGGCACTGGACGGATCCCGGCCCTACCGGGTGGAGGTACCGATCACCGAGGCGGACTCCGAGTCCCGCGCCGCACTGGACAGCTCTCTCGCCGGTCTGTCCCCCGCCACCGCCACGTCGACCTACGCCTCCGTGCAGGCAGCCTACGAATCGGCCGTGCAGAACTGGTCGGGCGACGGGACCAACTCGGTTCTTCTCGTCACCGACGGCCCGAACGACGACACCTCGATCTCCGCCGCGTCCTTCCTCCAGTCGATCGCTGCCGCGTCGGACCCTGCGCGTCCGGTCCGCATCGACGTGGTGTCGCTGACCCAGAACTCGGACATCGCGACGCTGCGCAGCCTCGTTGGCCAGACCGGAGGCGACCTCGTCGAGGTGTCCTCCTCCGACCCCACACTCACCGCCACGCTCGACCGATTGTCCTCCGACCGGTGACGATCTCCACCGAATGCCGAAGGGCTTCCCCGTGATTCGTATGCTGACGTTCGCCGTGCTCCTGGCGATCGTGACGTTCGTCCTGCACCGCCGTCTGGTGGTGGCCACCGGACTCACCGGTGCCGCGCGCCTCGCCGCAGATGCCGTTCTCGTGGCGTTCTGGGCCGCCGCGGTGGTCGGGATCGGCAGCGGTGAGGTACTGGATCCCTCGTGGGCCCGCTACATCGCGTACCCGGGTCTGACCTGGCTCGCCGCACTCCTGTATCTCTGCCTCGGTTCCCTGCTGATCGCCGTGGGCGCCCTGGTGGTGCGGATCGGAGCGCGTGTCGCCCACCGCGACGGGGTGTCCGCACGGCGCACCTTCGTGCGTCCCGCCACCGCCGTTCTCGTCCTCGGCACCGTGGTGGCCGTCGCGTACGGAGTCGTCGCTGCCGCCACCCCGAAGGTGACCCGGACGACGGTCGAACTCGCCGCACTGCCGGCGTCGTTCGACGGTGTGCGAGTGGGCCTGGTGTCGGATCTGCACGTCGGGCCGGCGCGGGGCGAGGCGTTCGTGCAGGGGGTCGTCGACACGCTCATGGCCGAGAAGCCGGATCTCGTCATCATCGCCGGGGACCTCGTCGACGGAACCGTGGACCTCGTGGGCCCGGCTCTGGCTCCGCTGAGCGGACTGTCGGCGCCGCTGGGTGTCGTGGTCACCAGCGGCAACCACGAGTTCTATGCCGGCGACGGCGGCGCGTGGCTCGACCTGTACGACTCGCTGGGACTGCGGGTCCTGCGCAACGAGACGGTCCCGCTCACCCGGGGCGTCGACACGATCGACCTGGTCGGCATCGAGGACCTCACGGCGCCGGAACCGTACGAGCCGGATCTGGCGGCAGCCCTCGAGGGCACCGACCCGGCCCGTTTCCAGCTGCTCTCGGCGCACCAGCCCAAGCAGGCGACGCAAGCGTCCGATCTCGGTGTGGACATGCAGGTCTCCGGCCACACCCACGGGGGACAGATCTGGCCGATCGTGTATCTCGTACCGCTGCAACAGCCCTCGGTCCAGGGCCTCGACACCATCGGCGACACCACGCTCTACACCACCCGCGGCGTCGGCGCCTGGGGTCCCCCGGTGCGCATCGGCGCGCCGCCAGAGATCTCCCTGCTGGAGCTCCGGACGGCGCGCTGATCACGTCGCGTCAGTGGGTCAGGCGAAGGCCTCGATCGGCGGGCACGAGCACACGAGGTTGCGATCGCCGTGTGCGCCGTCGATCCGCCGCACCGACGGCCACACCTTGGCGCGCGAGGTGCCGGCCGGGTAGACGGCCTCCTCGCGCGTGTACGGGTGCGTCCAGTCCGTGACGAGGCAGTGCGCCGTGTGCGGAGCGCCCCGCAGCGGGTTGTCGTCCACGGTCCACTCGCCCGACGCCACTCGTTCGATCTCCGCACGGATGGCGATCATGGCGTCGACGAAGGCGTCGATCTCGTCGAGATTCTCGCTCTCGGTCGGCTCGATCATGAGGGTGCCCGACACCGGGAAGCTCATCGTCGGTGCGTGGAAACCGTAGTCGGCCAACCGCTTCGCAACGTCGTCGACCGTGACCCCGGTGCGCTTGGTGATGGGCCGCAGATCGAGAATGCACTCGTGCGCGACCATCGAGCGATCGCCGGTGTAGAGCACCGGGAAGTACTCGTCGAGTCGGCGGGCGATGTAGTTCGCCGACGCGATCGCGGTGAGGGTCGCGCGCCGTAGACCGGCGGCACCCATCATGCGGATGTAGGCCCACGTGATCGGCAGGATGGACGCCGAACCGTACGGCGCGGCCGAGATCGCACCGGTCTCACCGAGACCCTGTACGAACGGATGTCCGGGCAGGAACTGCGCGAGGTGGGAGCGGACGCCGATCGGACCGACGCCGGGGCCGCCACCGCCGTGCGGGATGCAGAACGTCTTGTGCAGGTTCAGGTGGCTGACGTCGCCGCCGAAGCGACCGGGGCGCGCCACGCCGACCAGAGCGTTGAGGTTCGCGCCGTCGACGTACACCTGGCCACCCGCGTCGTGCACCGCGGCGCAGATGTCGCCGATCTCGTGTTCGTAGACGCCGTGCGTCGAGGGGTAGGTGATCATGATGGCGGCCAGCGACTCGGCGTGCTCGGCCACCTTGGCACGCAGGTCGTCGACGTCCACGTCACCGTTGGTGCGGCACGCCACCACCACGACCTTCATCCCGGCCATCACGGCGGACGCCGCGTTGGTGCCGTGGGCACTGGACGGGATGAGGCAGATGGTGCGTGCGTCGTCCCCGCGGCTGCGGTGATAGTTGCGGATCGCCAGCAGGCCTGCGTACTCGCCCTGGCTGCCCGCGTTCGGCTGCAGGGACACCGCGTCGTAGCCGGTGACCGCGACGAGCCACTCCTCGAGGTCGGTGATGATGCGCGCCATCCCGGGAGCATCGTCCGCGGGCGCGAAGGGGTGCAGGGCGTTGAAGCCCGGCCACGTGATGGGCTCCATCTCCGCGGTGGCGTTGAGCTTCATGGTGCACGAGCCCAACGGGATCATGCTGCGGTCGAGGGCGATGTCCTTGTCGGACAGCGCGCGGAGGTACCGGAGCATGGCGGTCTCGGTGCGGTACCGCGTGAACGCCGGGTGCGTCAGGAACTCCGATGTACGGGAGAGGGCGTCGGGAACGGCGATCGACGCGGAGCCGGAGGCCGGCTCGACACCGAAGGCCTGCAGCACGGCCTCCACATGAGCGTCGATCGTGGCCTCGTCGCAGGAGATGCCGACATGGTCGTCGTCGACGAAGCGGAGGTTGATCGCCGCGGTCGTCTTCGCGGCGGCGACCACCTCGGCCGCGCGGCCGGGCACACGGGCGAGGACGGTGTCGAAGTAGTCCTCGTGCACCACGGTGACGCCACCGGCGCGCAGTGCGGCACCCAGCGAGGCCGCGTGGCCGGCGACGCGGCGCGCAATGGCCGTGAGACCGTCGGCACCGTGGTAGCTCGCGTACATCGCGGCGACGACGGCGAGGAGCACCTGCGCGGTGCAGATGTTGGACGTCGCCTTCTCTCGGCGGATGTGCTGCTCACGTGTCTGCAGAGCGAGGCGGTAGGCGGGCGATCCGTCGGCGTCGACGGAGACGCCGACGAGTCGGCCTGGCAACTGACGAGCGTGCGAGGTGCGCACGGCCAGGTACCCCGCGTGGGGTCCACCGAAGCCCATCGGGACACCGAACCGCTGCGACGTGCCGAAGCACGCATCGGCCCCCTGCTCGCCGGGTGACGTGACGAGAGTGGCGGCGAGGAGGTCCGCGCCGACGGCCACGAGGGCGCCCCGGTCGTGCGCCTCGGCGATCACCGACGTCAGGTCGACGATGCGGCCCGATGCTCCCGGCGTCTGCGACACGACGCCGAAGAACTCTCCGTCGGGCAGGCCCGTCGCGAGGTCGGCGTCGACGAGTTCGATGCCCAGCGGCTCCGCGCGCGTCGCGATGACGGCGCGGGTCTGCGGGAACAGGTCGGTGTCGAGGACCAGGCGGGCCGACTTGGACTTGCCGGCTCGGCGCAGCAGCGTCATGGCCTCCGCCGCGGCGGTGCCCTCGTCGAGCATCGAGGAGTTGGCGATGTCCATGCCCGTCAGGTCGGACACCATGGTCTGGAAGTTGAGCAGTGCCTCGAGCCGGCCCTGGCTGATCTCGGGCTGGTACGGCGTGTACGCGGTGTACCAGGCCGGGTTCTCGAGGATGTTGCGCACCAGGACGGGCGGAGTGAGCGTGGCGCTGTAACCCTGGCCGATCATGGACGTCGCGACGGTGTTGCTCGCGGCCAGCGCGGCCAGTTCGGCGAGTGCCTCGTGCTCGGAGACCGGCGCGGGCAGAGCGTCCAGACCGTCCGCGATGCCGTCGACGGCCGCGTCGAGGATGTCGGCTGGAACCGCGGCGGCAGCGAGATCGTCCAGGCTCGCCACACCGATGACGTCGAGGAGTCGCGCGGTCTGCTCCGCGTCGGGCCCGATGTGGCGGTCGACGAAGATACGGAGTCCGGAGGTCGAGCGGTGTTCGGCGGTCACGTGATCTCCCGTGGTGGTGGCGAGGTGCACGCCCCACACGCAGGGAGGGACGCCCCTCTCCCTCTGTCGTGATGCCCGAGACCACCGGGCGCCTGAGAGATTCGGCCGCCGCGTACGGCGCCTTTCCCCGTGGGCGGGTGGACGATTCCACCACTTTCCAGAGGCGTCGGAGCCCGCACGGTCCCGGGTGCCTGAGAGATTGACGGAGAGGTGCTGCTCCTTCGGCGCTCGTCGGGCTCGGTCCTGTGACTGACCGTGTCCCGGCGAAGCTCTCCCGTGCGGCGTCGACGCTTCCTCAGTATATGGGAGCGGACGCCGGCGGGTCAGCCGGTCTTGCGGCTCGCGCGATTCTTGCGGCGGGAGGCGAGCTCGTCCTCGGGCGTCGGCTGGCTCTCGCCGCCGTCGGCACGCTCGGCGGGGAAGTCGGCGATGGCGCCGGTCAGTTCGCGCATGGCGCCGCTGACCGCGATCCCAAAGACGCCCTGTCCGCCCTGCAGCAGGTCGACGACCTCCTCGGCGGACGTGCACTCGTAGACGGTGGTGCCGTCCGAGAACAGCGTGATGCGGGCCAGATCCGCCACGCCCCGACGACGGAGGTGGTCGACGGCGACGCGGATGTTCTGGAGCGAGATGCCGGTGTCGAGCAGTCGCTTGACGATCTTGAGGACCAGGATGTCCTTGAAGGAGTACAGCCGCTGGCTGCCGGATCCAGCCGCGCCGCGGATGGACGGCACCACGAGGCCGGTGCGGGCCCAGTAGTCGAGTTGCCGATAGGTGATGCCGGCGATCTGGCACGCACTGGGAACGCGGTAGCCGACCAACTCGTCCGGAACCGAATCGTCGGGGAAGAGACCGGGTTGCACCTCGTCCACGTCGTTCGATGCCAGCAGGCTCATCTGCTCCGGCTCCTGCGGCTGATCTGCCACGTGTTTCTCTCCCTCTCGGATGGTCCGCCTGGAGTCCTCGTCCGCGAACCTGTTCGGCATGCGCGGTGAGAACGACGATGACATCCGTGACGCTCGGCGAGGTCGAGAATACGCCCTCGCCGCGGTGAGCGGCACGTCCTTCATCGACCCGAACGCTATGGACCGCGGAGCCGTGAGGCAACGCGCCACGCGGTAAGCCTCAACCTCAACTCAAGGGTGAGACTCGATCGTTACCTAACCGTCGGTCGCCTTGAAGTCGTCCGGCGAGATGGTGTCCAGGAATTCCTTGAACTTCTCCACCTCGTCCTCGCGTTCGTCGGGCATGACCAGACCCGCTTCGGCCAGAACGGGCTCCTCCGCGAAGATCGGCACGCCGGCTCGCAGAGCGATGGCGACCGAGTCCGACGGGCGCGCCGAGACGCGCACGTCCTGGTCGAAGACCAGATCGGCGTAGAAGGTGCCCTCCTGGAGATCGACGATCCGGACTTCCTTCAGGGATCGCCCCAGGGCCGTGACGATGTCACCGATCAGATCGTGGGTCAGCGGACGCGGCGGTTGTACGCCCTGCTGCTCCAGTGCGATCGCCGTGGCTTCCGTCTGGCCGATCCAGATCGGCAGGTACCGTTCGCCGTCCGACTCCCGCAACAGCAGAACAGGTTGATTCTGTGGCTGCTCCACCCGGATACCGATCACGCGCATCTCGCCCATCGCGCCGCCTCCCAGCTGCTGTGACTCGTCGCCCGCGCACTCGACGGGGCGGACGTGCTCTCCAGTGTATTGACCCGCGGCGCCGACGACCGGCCGTGCGAGCGGCCGACGCACGCCCTCGGGACTACTTGTCCAGTATCCCGTGCACCGCGGACTTGACCAACGACGTGTGCAATGACAGCGACAACGCGGCCAGCTCTCGGACGAGCTCTTCGGCGCGGTCGCGCGCGCCCGCGTCACGGCCCAGGGCCACCGGCCCGGCGACCTGAGCCAGCAGGTTCGCCTCGCGGTCCGCCGCGAGCTTGAACGCGCGCAGATGCCGCACCTCGAGCCCGTACTGCGCCATCGCCCACGCGGTGCGCACGAGCACCACGGCTTCCTCGTCGTAGAAGCCGGCCGGACCCGCCGAGACGAGGCCGCTCTTCTGCAGTTCGAGCAGGAACGGCTCGTCCACGCCCGTGCGCTCGAGCAGGTCGGCACGACTCATCCGCACGCGCCGCTCCCCGAGAAACTCGGTGGGCGAGACACTTCCGGGCGCCAGAGCCAGGACGCGTGGACCCTTGGGTGACGTGGTGACACCGTCGGGACCCACGGCACGGATGCCGTTGTCCAGAGCGTCCAGCTGTTCCTTGATGACCTTCAACGGAAGGTAGTGATCACGCTGCGCCGTGAGGACATAGCGCAGACGCTCGCAGTCCTCGACGGAGAATCTCCGGTAACCCGACGCCGTTCGTTCCGGGGAGATCAGTCCCTCGGCCTCGAGAAAACGGATCTTCGAAATGGTGACGTCGGGAAAGTCCGGGCGCAGTCGATCGAGTACGGACCCGATCGACATGCCGCCACCGGACTGCTGCCCGACTGCCGTCATCAGCTACCTGCGCCGGCAGACGTCTCGCCGAGCTGACCGCCTGCGGACTGGCCCTTCGGGCCGGTCAGGAACACGAGGCGGAACTTGCCGATCTGCACCTCGTCGCCGTTCGCCAGAACGGCGGAGTCCACGGGCTCACGGTTGACGTAGGTGCCGTTGAGGCTGCCGACGTCGACGACCTGGAAGTCCTCGTCGTCCTGACGGAACTCCGCGTGGCGACGGCTCACGGTGACGTCGTCGAGGAAGATGTCGCTGTCCGGGTGGCGTCCCGCGGACGTCGTGGGCTGGTCCAGCAGGAAGCGCGAGCCCGCGTTGGGGCCACGCTTGACGACGAGCAGGGCGGAACCGACGGGCAGACCCTCGACCCCGGAGACCGGTGCGTCGGAGGAGCCCTGGGGCGCCGCTGCGGAATCGATCTCGTTCAGGAAGTCCGCTCGGAAGACCGAGGTGGTCTCCGCGGGGGACTCTCCGTAGACGCCGTCGTTGCCGTTATCGCTCACGTTTCTCCTCCTCGATCTGATCGCCCCTCACCCACGAGGCGATTCAGCACATTCTCTTGTCACGCTTGTCTGAACGGTTCCGCGGTTCCCCGACCGGGGTGCCGCCGAACCACGTGAGGACCTTACCGACCGTACCTTGCACACACCGTCGCCCGGGCGTGCTTGCCCGCCCGCCGGGCACGGCTGTTACGTGGTCGTGATCGACGCGTACCCCTCGGCGTCCATCATCGCCTCGAGGGCGTCGTCGAGATCGCTCTCGGAGTCGACGGACAGGTCCACGAGCCAGCCGGCGCCGTACGGATCGCTGTTCACCAGTTCGGGGTCGCCGTCCAGTTCACCGTTGACCGCAACCACTTTGGCCGACAGCGGGGCGTAGATATCGGAGACGCTCTTGGTGGACTCCACCTCGCCGAGCGACTCACCGGCCGACACCGCATCGTCCTCGGTGGGCAGCTGAACGAAGACGACGTCGCCGAGCTGCGACTGTGCGTAGTCGGTGACGCCCACGCGCACGGTGGTGGGGCCGGTCCGCTGGACCCATTCGTGCTCGGCCGTGTACCGCAACTCGGTGGGGATATCGGTCTGGCTCACGTGAACCGGGTCCTTTCGCAGGCGTTGTCGCGGTGCGGACGAGGAGAACCGCACTCGCGCTGAGCGTATTGGCGAGCTTTCCGCCTCCGCAAGGCGGGCGCTCCCCGGCTCATCGTGCGGCGAGCGGGAGGCGTCGGACCGGACCGAGCGCCAGGCCGAGGTACAGCGCGCCCGTGTAGAGGTACAGCGCGGTCCCCCACACCAGCAGAGCCTGCGCGGGAACCGCGATCACATCGGCGCCGACCCAGTCCACCCTCGCGGCGAGGAGGAACGGCAGTGCGCTCATCAGGACGAACGTCGCAGCCTTGCCGAGGTAGATCACCTCGGGCGGAGCGAGTCCCCGCCGCCGGTAGAGCAGCAGGGTGAGTGCGAGGATGCCGTCCCGCGCGATCAGGACCACGGCAACCCACCACGGGAGGATGCCCGCGAGGGCGAACCCCACGAGTGTGGTGACGACGTACAGGCGATCGACGAACGGATCCAGCAGAGCACCCAGGGCAGACGACTGGTCGAGCAGCCGGGCGAGCTTGCCGTCCAACCAGTCCGTGGCCCCGCTGAGCAGGAGCAGTACCAGCGCCCAGCCGTACGCCTGCTCCCCCAGCAGCAACCACAGGAACACCGGCACCCCGAGCAGACGAACGACACTCAGAGCATTGGGCACCGTCAGGATGCGATCGCCGACGACACCGGCGACCACGTCGCGAGGGCTGTCGGACGCCGGATCGGTCATCCCCCGAGCTTTCCACACGGGCGCGCCGTCCGGACCCGACGAGCCGCTACCGCCAGGCGAAGACCGGCTGCTCGTAGTCGTGCACGCGGGTGTGCCGCCCACCGAGCACCACCTCGCGGAACTGGTGCACCACCGCGCCCGTGGGCGCGTGCACCAGGCTCGAGCGAAAAGGCCACTGCACCACCGGTCGCGGCGACTCGGCGATCGACACGAACCGGGCGTCGACGTCGAGCTCGTCCGCGGTGACGCGGTAGAGGAACTCCACCTCGTCCGGATTGGGCACCGCGTCCCCGGTCCAGTCCGCGATCCACACCACGAACGGCCGGATGACGTAGCCGGAGCGGGTCCGATAGTCGTCGAGCGTCCCGAGCACGGAGTCCGGCCCGACTCGGATGCCGATCTCCTCGTCGAGTTCGCGCAGGGCGGCCTCGACCGGTGTCTCGCCGTCGTCGACACGCCCGCCGGGCAGCGCGAACTGGCCCGGATGCGCGCGCATCCGGGAGGGCCGCTTCGTCAGCAGCACGTGGCGATCTCCGACCTCCCCGCCGACAGCCACCACGACCGAGGCGCGTCGTTCGTCACCGCCCTCGATGAGTCGACTCTCGAAACCGTCCAGCGTCCGCACGATCTCTGCACGTTCGAGGCGCGTGTCCATCAGGCGACAGTAACCAGGCTCACCGGGCGGGTGCGCGCAGCGCCCGCACGGCCGGCGCCGCCGAGTACGGCAGGATGCGCGAGCGATCCGCCGGAAGGGCCAGCTCCACGACAGCGGACTCGTCGATCCGGTACGGCTGCGCGAGCACCACGCCGGCGAAGGCCTTGCGCAGCCGTGACATCTCGGCCCGGACCGTGATGGCACGGCCGTTGTCGCCGAACAGTTCCGTCGCGAGTTCTGCCGCGGTGCGCCCGTCCCTCCTCGCGGCGAGCAGGAAGAGGATCTCCGCGTGCCGAGGTGTCGGCTCGTGGGACCAGGTTCCGAAGGGACTCGACACCTCGACCAGGGTGCGCGAGGGGTCGGACACGTCGATGCGGATGTTCGTCGGCGTCGACTCCCCGTCGACCACTCCGTCGCGTTGCGAGGACGCCGGTCGCACCATCCAGCCACCGGGCAGCGGCTCCAGATCGCACACGCCGAGCGTCGGTACCCACAGTCGGCCCGGCGCCACCTCGTCGGGGAGCAGCACCCGATTGCGCACCGGGACCGACGCCACCGCCGCGACCCACCCGTGCCCGTCGACGGCCAGCGCGGGCGTCTCCGACCGAGCCAGCATCGGCGCGGCCACCGAGCGCAGGTTGTCGAGCGTGCGTCGATGCTGTTCGCGCAGTTGCGCTTCGGCGAGTCGAGACACGGCATCGATCAGCGCCAGCGTGGTCGGGTGCACCGAACTTGCGGGTCCGCTGACGTCGACGAGGCCCAGCACCCGGCCGGTACGCGGATCCTTGATGGGACTGCTCGCACAGGTCCACGCGTGGTGAGTGCGCACGAAGTGCTCGGCGGAGAAGATCTGCACCGCCGAGCGCGAGACCAGTGCCGTGCCGATGGCGTTGGTTCCCACACTGTCCTCGGCCCAGTCGGCCCCCTCGACGAAGCCGAGCCGATCGGCGCGGTCGAGCACCGAGGGCGCCCCGCTGCGCCACAGCACCCGCCCGAGCCGGTCCGCGACCACCAGTAGGTTGTCGGAGTCCTGCAGGACCGAACGCAGGCTCCCGGTCAGCTCCGGCAGGATCTCCACGAGCCCCGAGTCCCGACGCATCTGCTCGAGTGCCGCGGCGTCGACAGCATCGGCGGGTCCGCGGTTCTCCGGGTCGACACCCAGGTTCATCACGCGCTGCCACGAGTCACCGATGACGTCGCGGGGGCGAGCCGGCGCGCGGGCACCCGACATGGTCGCGTCGTACACGGCGGACAGCAGCTGCGCGTACCGACGTGGGTCCTCACCTGCCGCGACGGCGGGCTCGGGTTCGGAGGTTCGAGTCATCGACACCGATTGTGCTCCACATCACAGTGCGCGTCATCCCCGGGTCTGTCCCGATCGGTCATCGGTAGACGAGTCCGCCGTCGATGAGACCGGCCTGACCGGTCATGTACGCCGCGTCGGGTCCGGCGAGATAGGAGACGTGTCCCGCGACGTCGTCGCGAGCCTCGGCTCGGCCCGACGCGATACCGCCCACCAACGTCTCGTGGGGGTGCGCCCGTGCGACCTGTCCGTCGATGCTCATGCGTGTCTCCTTCTCGTGTGATCGTGGGTGGGGACGGAGGTCAGAGCGACGGATCGACGAGGACCTTCATCTTCGTGCCGGCGTGCAGTGCCTCGAAGCCGTCGTCGATCACCGCGTCCATCCCGATGCGCGACACCCACCCGGTGGGGTCGTACACGCCGTCGGCCATCAGAGCGATGACGGCGTCGTAGTCGGCGGAGGTGTAGCAGAGCGACCCCTGGATGCGGGCCTCCTTCATCACCAGATCGAGAAGCGGTGTGGTGAGCGGCTTCTCGTAGATCGCCACGCTGACCATCGGCTTGCGCGACCCCACGCACGCCAGCGCGGTCGCCACCGCCGGCGCGACACCGGCCGCGTCGTACACGGCGTCGGCGCCGCGCCCGTCCGTCTCGTCGGCCACCAACGCGGGGACGTCGACGGACGCGGGGTCGAGAGTGCGTGCACCGAGCGCCTCGATCGCCGCCCGCCGGGTCGCGGACGGCTCCACCACGAGGATGTCGTCGAGCCCCTTGCCGCGCAGCGCGAACCAGAGCCCGATGCCGATCGGTCCCGCCCCGAACACCATCGCGGTGTCGCCTTCGCGCACCTCACCCAGAGTCGCGGCGTGGTAGGCCACCGACATCGGCTCCACCAGCGCACCCAGATCGAGGGACACGGAGTCCGGCAGCGCGTGCAGCATGTCGGTCGGCACCACCGTGTACTCGGCCATACCGCCGTCGGACATCAGTCCGTGGAAGCCGATCGACTGGCACACGTTGTAGTTGCCGGCTCGACACGGACCACAGTGCCCGCAGCGGTACAGCGGTTCGATGGCGACACGGTCGCCGATCGACCACCCCGTCACTCCCGCGCCGATCTCGGTGATGGTGCCCGAGAACTCGTGGCCGAGAATCAGCGGCATCTGCTGACCGGTCAGGGCGTGCGGCTCGGTGGGAATGAAGATGGGACCGGCGTAGTACTCGTGCAGGTCGGTACCGCAGATGCCGTTCGCCCCGACGGCGATCTTCACCTGGTCCGGTCCCGGATCGGGCTCCGGGCCGTCGGCGATCTCGACCTTGCCGGGCCCGTGGTACACCGCTGCGCGCATCGTTCGACTCCTCACCGGCCGTCCCAGCGACGGCCGTGATCACCGTTCTATGTGACACGCGGCACAGCCCGACAGGGTTGCAGTCGGTTGCACCTGCGACTGCAACCCGCTGCAACTCTTCCTCGGACCGCGTCCACGGCGTGTGCTGTGCATCACACGAGCACGACCACGGAACGACGAAGACGGAGTTGTCATGACCCAGACCCTCGAGCCACCCACGCAGAGCATCTCGCCGCAGCAGCGAGTCGACGCATGGTTGGCCGATTTCGAAGCGGGGCTCGCTGCGCGGGACATCGATCGAGTCGTCGCGATGTTCGCCGTCGACAGCTTCTGGCGCGACCTGGTGACGTTCACCTGGAACCTCAAGACGGTCGAGGGACGCGACGGTATCGCCGACATGCTGACGGCACGGCTCGCCGACGTCGGTCCGCAGGGTTTCCGCACGACCGAGACACCCGACGAGGCCGACGGTGTCACCTCCGCATGGATCGAGTTCGAGACCGCGACGGCACGCGGCAAGGGACATCTGCGGCTACGCACCGACGCGGAGTCCGGTCAGTCGCTCGCCTGGACGTTGCTCACGACGATGCAGGAACTGAAGGGGTACGAGGAACCGCGCGGGCACGCGCGACCGATGGGGGCTGTGCACGGCTCCAACAAGGAGACGAAGACCTGGGCCGAGCGACGCGAGTCGGAGGAGAAGGAACTGGGATACGGCATCCAGCCCTACGCCCTCGTCGTCGGCGGCGGCCAGGGCGGCATCGCTCTGGGCGCTCGCTTGCGTCAGATGGGCGTCCCGGCCATCGTCGTCGATCGCGGCGAGCGTCCCGGTGACCAGTGGCGAGGGCGCTACAAGTCGCTGTGCCTCCACGATCCGGTCTGGTACGACCACCTCCCCTACCTGCCGTTCCCGGACAACTGGCCGGTGTTCGCCCCGAAGGACAAGATCGGCGACTGGCTCGAGATGTACACGAAGGTCATGGAGGTGCCGTACTGGTCGAAGACGACTGCCCTGTCGGCGACCTTCGACGAGGCGGACGGGGAATGGACCGTGGTGGTCGATCGTGACGGCGAGGAGGTGACGCTGCGACCGAAGCAGCTGGTGATGGCGACGGGCATGTCCGGCAAGGCCTCCATCCCCGACTTCCCGGGAATGGACGTCTTCCGAGGCGAGCAGCATCACTCGAGTCAGCATCCCGGTCCGGACGCCTACGTCGGCAAGAAGGTCGTGGTGGTGGGCTCGAACAACTCGGCGCACGACATCTGCAAGGCGCTGTTCGAGACGGGCGCCGACGTCACGATGCTCCAGCGATCGTCCACTCACATCGTCAAGTCCGACTCGCTGTGCGAGATCGCGCTGGGCGACCTGTACTCCGAGCGCGCCGTCGAATCCGGAATGACCACGCAGAAAGCGGATCTCACCTTCGCCTCACTGCCGTACCGCATCATGCACGAGTTCCAGATCCCGGTGTACCAGCAGATCGCGGAGAAGGACAAGGACTTCTACGACCGCCTCGAGAAGGCCGGCTTCCAGCACGACTTCGGAGACGACGGCTCCGGACTCTTCATGAAGTACCTGCGGCGCGGCTCCGGCTACTACATCGATGTCGGCGCCTCGGAGCTTGTGGCGGACGGCAGCATCCACCTCGTCGGCGGCCAGGTCGACCACCTGACGGAGAACGCGGTGGTGCTGTCCGACGGGACGGAACTCGAGGCCGATCTCGTCGTGTACGCGACGGGCTACGGATCGATGAACGGCTGGGTGGCCGACCTGGTGGACCAGGAGACGGCCGACAAGGTGGGCAAGTGCTGGGGTCTCGGTTCCGACACCACCAAGGACCCCGGCCCGTGGGAGGGCGAGCAGCGCAACATGTGGAAGCCGACGCAGCAGGACAACCTGTGGTTCCACGGCGGCAACCTGCACCAGTCGCGGCACTACTCGCTCTACCTCGGCCTGCAGCTGAAGGCTCGGTACGAAGGCCTGGACACCCCCGTGTACGGGCTGCAGGAGGTCCATCACCTGCGCTGACCGACGCGTGCGCCGTGTGCGTGTCCCTGGACACGCACACGGTGGTCGTCGGAGCGAGAGAAATCACTCCACGGTCGGTGTGAGGCAGGTCGTCACTGACCGAGCCAGAGCCGCTTTCGGCAGACGGCGAGCATGGGCTCGACCAGCGCGCGGTCGGTGACCCGAACGCCGTTCTCGAGCGACACCTTCACACGACCGAAGAACTCGAGGGGTGCCAGCCCGAACTCCACGAGGATGTCCTCGGCGCGGCCTCCGCCGTAGACGTACCACCGCCGCAGGAAGGCGACCATCGCGAGGTCGGTCTCCGACGGATCGGTCGGATCGGTGGCCAGAGGTGCAGCGCCGGGCGTCGTCGACCGGGAGGCGGCGGGGAAGGGTGTGCGTGTCACGACGAGAGTATTGCCCATCGATCCGACACTGCGGTGACGGATCGATGAACATGCCGACGAGTCACAGCAATTTCTCAGCGGCTGTGCGCTTCGGGACAGCGTGAACACCGGCGTGTGTGGGTATGTGATCCCCACCACGCCACCGCGGCGTCGTCCGCCGTTCCGGTAGCGGAGGCAATAGATTCGACGGTGTTCGTCGCTCGTCGGCGGCACGACCGCCGGAGGGGCAGCACGATGAACGTTCGACACAGACGACCGGCCACCTGGTTCGCGACCGCGGCAGTGGGCGTCGCACTGGTCACCGCCCTCGCGGCCCCCGCGAGCGCCGCCCCCGCACCGGGTGACTTCTCCGGCGTCCCGGAGCGGACCTCCCTGTCGTACACCTCGCTCTCCACGGGCGTCCACGTCGGCACTGCCAACGAGAACGAGGCACGGCCGGGACTCTCCACGGTCAAGCTCTACCTCGCGGATCACGTGCTCCGACACGGCGATTCGTCTGCCGAGGACCGCGACCTCGCCGCTCGCATGATCCAGGTGAGCGACGACTGGGCCGCCTCGCTGCTCGACAGCAAGTACCCCGGCGCCATCGACGCCGCGGCGCGCGAGTACGGACTGACCGCGACGTCGCGAGGCAGCTTCTGGGGCGACTCCTACACCAGCACGGCCGACACTGTGCGCTTCCTCGACACCAAGAAGCGCACCGATCCCGGCAGCCCCGTCCTCACGTGGATGACCACGGCGCTACCGGTCGCGGCCGACGGCACGGTCCAGGACTGGGGCACCGGTCGACTCGCCGCCGCCACCGGAACGAAGTGGGGCTGGGCGGACGACGGGTCCAGCGTCGTTGCCTCGGCCTCCATCGGTGACGACTTCACGGTCGCGGCCAACACCTACGGCGGCGCGGCGACCCAGAGCGACGACGTACGCACCGCGCTCGGGGCGTTCGATCTGGCGACCCCGGCGATCGTGACCGCGCCGAGTGTTCCGTCGCTGCTGGACGCCATCCTCGGCATTCGCTGACACTGGCACCGACCGGCCTCACGCCGACTTCTTACGACTCCGATTACCGGATCGAGCGGAGACCGCACCACCGAGCAGGATCATGCGCATGGTCCGTTCGGCGGCGTCGGTGAGCAACCGCTCGCCGTTCGCGACCGCCTCGGACAACGGCATCGGCACCGTGATGATGGACGCGATGGCAGCGATGCCGACGTCGTGCACCGCCGGCGCTCCTCGACCGAGTGATCCCGCCAACGCGATCACCGGCACGCCGAACTGCTGGCAGCGCCGCGCCACCTCCGCCGGGACCTTGCCACGCGGGGTCTGGAAGTCGATGGACCCTTCGGCAGTGATGACGAGGTCCGCCTTGCGGATTCGGCGGTCGAGGTCGATTCCCGACAGGCCCGAGTCCAGCAACGCATCGAAGCGGGACCGCAACTGCGCCCCGACCCCGGCCGCGAGTCCTGCACCCAGTCCGCCCGACGCTCCCGTGCCCGCTCCGGTCGCCACATCGCCGGTGGCCACACCGTCCCGCTCGAGGACGCGCGCCCAGTTGTCCAGGGCGGCGGCGAGTTCGTCCACCTGATCCGGGGACGCCCCCTTCTGCGGTCCGAACACGCGGGCGACACCGCTGGGTCCGCACAGCACGTTGTGCGGATTGCACGCGAGCACGACGTCGACCTCGGCGAGACGGGGATGCAGCGCCGTCAGATCGAGGTGGTGCGCACGGATCAGTTCTCGACCGCCGCGGCCGATCTCACGGCCCTGCACGTCGAGGATCCGGGCGCCGAGCGCCTGCAGTGCCCCGGCTCCCCCGTCGCAGGTGCCGGAATCGCCGCACCCCACCAGGATCGTGTCCGCGCCCGCGTCGAGCGCCGCGGCCATGAGCTGGCCGACACCGTAGGTGGTGGTCGCGCCGGGATCGCGCCGATCGTGCGGTACGAGGGAGAGCCCCGCCGCAGCCGCCATCTCCACCACGGCGACGGAGCGCTCGGAGCCACCGAGTCGGGCCCAGTGCGAGGCCACCGGCTCCCCCACCGGTCCGACGACCGTCGTCTCGTGGAGGGTGCCGCGTGTCGCGGCCGCCAGCGTGCGTGCCGTTCCCTCACCGCCGTCGGCGATGGGCGCGGTGTCGACCCGAACTCCGGGTAGTGCGCGCCGCACCCCTGATGCGATGGCGGACGCGACGGACTCGGCGCAGAGGCTCTCCTTGAAACCGCTGGGGGCAACGAGGATGCGCTGCGGAACTCGTGTGGACATGGTTCTCCTGAGATAGGGGTGGGAGCAGTCAGGGCAGGTACAGCGGAAGACCGAGGGCAGGCCACAGCCAGACCGAGCAGACGAGAACGAGAGCGACGGACACCGGGGCGACCGCGGCGGACAGGCGGAGAAGGTGGCCTGCCGAGAACCCCGGGACGGAGTCGCTCGCGGCGAACATCGCCACCGGTTTGGCCGAACTGGTGAGGGTGAGGCAGAAGCCGGCGGCAGCGGTGGACGCGAACGCCGCGGCGGCGGGATCGATGCCGAGCACCGGCGCAGTGGCGACGATGACGGGGACGAGCACCGCGGAGCGGGCGGACCGTGACTGCACCACGAGGTGGGACAGCAGCGACACCAGCACTAGCGCGACCACGAACACGGTCGCGGCGGACGACCCGAGCGCGCTGATGGGCCCGAAGACCAGGTCTGCGAACCACTCCGCCGCACCCGTCGTGGTCAACGCCATTCCGAGACACAGTGTTCCGGCCATGAAGAGCAGCAGGCTCCACGGGATGGTGCGGACGGCGGCAGGCAGCGTGGTGGCCCCGACGAACGGTGCCGACGCGAGCAGGGCACCGATCATCGCGACGATGGCCGGTTCGACACCGTGCACCGGCTCGGTGCACCACAGGGTCACGACCGCGACCAGGACGAGCAGCACACGCTTCTGCGGGACGGTGAGTGGTCCGGCGGACCCGCCGAACGCGTCGCGTGTCACCGAGAGCGGTCGGCGTCGTTCCGCTCGATCGGTGAACAGGGACAGGGCGATCTCCGCCGCGAGATGCGACCACACGATCGCGAGCGGCAGTCCGAGGATCGCCCACTGCAGGAACCCGATGCCCGATCCGGTCGTCGTCCGCACGATCTCGCTGGTGATGAGGTGTGCTCCGGCCCCCAGCAGTGACCCGACCGCGGAGCAGAGGATCACCGCGGGGAAGACCAGGGACAGCGTCAGCACCACTCGGGGCCGTTCACGCAGAACGGTCGCCAGAGCGAGGAACACCGGCAGCGCGAGCGCGGCCCGGCCCGACGTCGACGGGATCGCGAAGGTCGTCAGGAGCAGCACGAGGGTGACCAGATGGACGAGCTGCCGCGGTGACCGGGCGACCGACAACACGCGCGCCGCCACTCGCGCGGACAGGCCGCTGGCCGTCACCGCCGCGGCAACGACGAACGACCCGACCAACAGCCAGATCACGGTGTCACCCAGTGTGCGCGTGAAGGTCTCGGTGGACACGGGACCCAGGATCACCAACGTCAGAGCGGCGCCCAGAGCGACGTGGGTGTCGTCGAGGGGCGAGAAGATCCACATCCACACCGCGACGAGGAAGACCAGCACCGTGATGGTCCCGTGTGCGGTCAGATCGCCGGCCACTCCCGCCAGGACGACACCGACGGCGAGCACCGCGAGGACCACGGCACTGACGACGGTCCGCGGCGACGGGGTCGGAACTCGCCGCGGCGTCCGGGTCGGGACAGGACTGGTGGGAGTGCGCCGCCCGGGCGGCGTCGTCGCGAACTCGGTGACGGTCATCGGACGCGGTATCCCATCCCGCGCACGGTCTCCACGCGCTCGGCGCCGATCTTCGCGCGCAGCGCACGCACGTAGACGTCGACCACGTTCGAGGCCGGATCGAAGTCGTATCCCCACACCTGCCCGAGAATCTGTTCACGGGAGAGCACCTGGTCGGGGTGGCGCAGGAACGTCTCGAGCAGAGCGAACTCGCGCGCCGTCAGATCGACCACCGACTCCCCCACGTGCACACGGCGTGACCGCAGATCGAGGCGGAGGTCCCCCGAGGTCAGTGAGTTGTCCGCCGAACCTGCGGTGTCGTCCTGCAACCGCAGGCGCACCCGTGCGAGGAGCTCGGCGAACTGGAAGGGCTTGGTCATGTAGTCGTTGGCGCCGCCCTCGAGCCCGGCAACGGTGTCGCGCACGCTGTCCCGAGCGGTCAGGACCACCACGGGTGTCGACACACCCTCGCCGCGCAACTGTCGGAGCACCGTGAACCCGTCCATCGCCGGCAGGCCGATGTCGAGCACCACCATGTCGAAGCCGCCGCCACGCGCCATCATGAGCGCGGTCTCGCCGTCGGCGACGTGCTCGGTGGTGTACCCGGCGGCCCGCAGACCCTTGCCGACGAAGGAGGCGATGTGGATGTCGTCCTCAGCGATCAGGATTCGGCTCATCGGATCTCCTTCGTGAGTGCATCGTCTGTCGTGAGCGTCGGGCCGGTCTCGGACCGCGGGCTGTGGCCCGGAGCCGGGAGGTCGAGGCCGAACGTCGCCCCCTCGCCGTGCACACTGCGCACCCAGGCGGAGCCGCCGTGGGCGTCGGCGATGGCACGGACGATGGCGAGTCCGAGGCCGGCTCCCGACCGCGCTGCCGGTGACGTCCGGTCGGCGGGCGATCCGCGTTGGAAACGGTCGAAGATGACGGGCGCGTCCTCGGGGCGGACGCCGGGCCCGTCGTCGGCGATCCACAGCGACAATCGTCGAGCGTCCCGGTCGTCGTGGAAGGTCGATCCGAGCCGGATGCGGCTCCCGTCCTCCGTGTGCCCGACGGCGTTGGCCGCGAGCTGCACCATGGCCTGCGTGACGCGCTGGGCGTCCAGAACACACGAGCCCTCCGCGACCTGCATCAGCAACCATTGCCGATCGCCGAGCGTCTGCACCTTCGACTCGATGTCGAGGACGAGTTGCGCCGCATCGACGGGGGCGGGCACGACGAAATCGGGCTGCTCGGCCTTGGCCAACATGAGCAGATCGCTGACGATCCGCCCCATGCGGGCGAGCTCGCTGTCGACGAGCGCCAACGTACGCCGCCGCTCCTCCGGGTCCTCCGACATGAGCTCGAGATGCCCCCGGACGATCGTGATCGGCGTGCGCAGTTCGTGTCCGGCATCGTCGACGAACTGTCGCTGGGTGGTGTACGCCTGCTCCAGCCGGTCGAGCATCGCATTGAACGTCTCGGCGAGATCGGAGATGTCGTCGCGCCCGTGGACCGGGACGCGCGCGGTCAGATCCGTCTCCCCGATCTCGGCCGCGACCGTGCGCACCGTGCGGACGGGAGCGAGAATGCGACCAGCGACGAGATACGCGATTCCTGTCGTCAGCAGCAGTCCGACGGCGCTGACCACTGCCATGGTTCGCATGGTCCGATCGACGAGATCACGGTTCGCACCGGTGAACGCCGTGACGACGAACGTGCCGGCGCGGCCGGTCGCGTCGTCGATGACGACGTGCCCCCACCGCATCTCGCCGTTGTCGGTGTCCAGCACTCCGGCGGGTTCGGCCGACTGCACGACCGTCGTCAGGATCGGTGACCCCGGTGCGAGCACGGTCGGCACATCGACGCCGGGCTGAGTCAGTACCGAGTCGTCCACGACGCCGAACATCACTTCACCCGTGCCGGCCGACTGCCGGGCGAGGTACACCTCGAGAAGTCGCTCCACCGAGACGAACGGCTGCGTCGTCGTGGGATCGACCCCCTCGGACGCGAAGGTCCGGAACTCCTCGGCTTCCTGCGCGACGTCCCCGTTGGCGCGCACGTCGACGTCGCGCAACAGCAGATTGCGGGCGGTCACCAGCACGACCACCAACAGAAGAAGGGTCGTCAACATGATCCAGGCGGTGATCTTCCACCGTGCCGGAAGAGCCGATCCGCGGCGAGCCGGGACACCGGCGGCGTCACTCATCGTCGTCACCGCCGTCGACGTCGTCGGCGCCGTCGTCCCCGTCGTCCGCGTCGTCGTCGGAGAAGTCGACGATCGGCGGCGCCGGCACGGGAGCCTGAACTGGCGGCGGTGTGATCGGAGCGGGAGCGGCCGGCGCGGGCGCGGGAGAGGCGGGCGGGACATCAGGTGTGGGAGCGATCACCTCGGGCGTCGGCTCCGGCGCCACACTCACCACGACGGGCGAGGGGTCGAGGCGTGGCGCCGGTGATCGCGTCACCAGGACCCCGGCGACGAGAACGCACGCGATGGCCACCAGGACGGCGGCCGCGGCGAGTGGGCGGGAGGAGCGCATGACAGCAACTATGCCGGGGGTCCATGACCGTCCCATGAGACGACGATGAAGGTTCCTTCATGTTCGACACGCCGTGAGTGGCGTCAACGGCCGAGCAGGACACCGATCTGTATCTCGATCTCTGCCGCCACGTCCGCGACACTCTTGGTCGCGTTCGCCGTCAGAGCCATGCTGAGAAACAGGATGGCGGAGACGATGTGGGCCTGCACCTGCCGGTCCGGGTGGTGCGTCGCGTCGTCGTCGTCGCGGCCGAGGATCTCCGCGACGACCGCCTCGGTCCGCGCGGCGAGTGACAACGCTTCACGACGATGAGGTTCCGTGTCGTCACCGAACACGACCTCTCGCTGATAGGTCCGGCCGTTCTCGATCTGCTTGCGGTTGCACTCGACGACCGGCATGAGGACGGCCATGACAGCCTCGACCGGATCCACGACGTCGGCGGCAGCGGCGATGCCCCGCTCGAGCGCGTTCGCGTAGTCCGAGTTCTGGACCAGGAGAAGCAGTTCACCCTTGTTCTTCGCGTACAGGAAGACGGTTCCGGTTCCCACGTCGGCGCGGTCGGCCACCTGTTGTGTGGTCACCTCACTCACGCCGTACTCGGCGAAGAGGTCGCGCGCCGCCGTGGTGATGCGGTCGAGCTTGTCCTGCTTGTTCCGTTCTCGACGACTCATCGCCGGGGAGGAAGACACCGCCACTGCCCTCCTTCGCGCTCTCCTGACAGGTGATGTACTCCCGTCATTCTCCCACGGGAGGCTTTCTCAGCTGCCGAGGAAGTCGACGACCACGGGCGCGGCCTCCGCGCGCACCGCACGGTCCTCCGCGCACGCTGCATCCTGCGCTGATCGACGTGCGGTGCGCCCGCGACACTGGACGCGAACATGAAAAATGGCCCCGGACAACGGTCCGGAGCCATTTCTGTGTCGGGCTGACAGGATTTGAACCTGCGACCACCTGACCCCCAGTCAGGTGCGCTACCAAGCTGCGCCACAGCCCGCGATCCCTCGAAAGGGATCGTGTGTGCCCCGAAGGGAACGAGCAAACACTACCCCAGTGGCGACGCTGGACGCCAATCGCCTCAGCAGCACCACCGGGGCAGTCGCCTACTTCTTCTTGCGGTCCCGCTTCTCCCGGATACGCACCGAGATCCGCACCGGACTGCCGTCGAAGTTGAACTCCTCACGCAGTCGGCGCTCGAGGAACCGGCGATAACCGGCCTCGAGGAAACCGGTGGTGAACAGCACGAACGTCGGCGGGCGCGTGCTCGCCTGGGTGGCGAACATGACGCGCGGCAGTCGACCGCCACGCATCGGCGGCGGCGTCGCGGCCACGACCTCCTTGAGCCAGGAGTTCAGCTGACCGGTCGAGATGCGCTTGTCCCACGACGCGAGCGACGTCTCCAGGGCGGGCACGAGCTTCTGCACCGCACGACCGGTCTTGGCGGAGACGTTGACGCGCTGCGCCCACGGCACGCGCATCAGGTCCCGGTCGATCTCCTTCTCGAGCTGCCCACGACGGTCGTCGTCGACGAGGTCCCACTTGTTGAACGCGATGACCAGCGCGCGGCCGGCATCAGCGACCATCGAGAGCACCCGCAGGTCCTGCTCGGAGATGACCTCGGACGCGTCGAGGAGCAGGATCGCGACCTCGGCCGCGTCGATGGCGCCCTTGGTGCGGAGCGAGGCGTAGAACTCGGCGCCGCTGGCGTGACTGACGCGCTTGCGCAACCCCGCGGTGTCGACGAAACGCCACACCTTGCCGCCCAGTTCCACCAGTGAGTCCACCGGGTCGACGGTGGTGCCGGCGACGTCGTGCACGACCGATCGCTCGTCACCGGTGAGCTTGTTCAGCAGGCTGGACTTGCCCACGTTCGGCTTGCCGACCAGGGCGACACGACGAGGGCCGGCGACACCGGTTCCCTCGCGGGGCGTCTCGGGCAGGACGGCCAGGACGTCGTCGAGCAGATCGCCCGTACCGCGACCGTGCGTCGCACTGACCGGACGGGGCTCACCGAGACCCAGCGACCACAGCAGTGCCGCTTCGGATTCCGTGCGCTCGTCGTCGACCTTGTTGGCCACCAGGATGACCGGCGTCTTCGACCGACGCAGGACTCGTGCCACGGCCTCGTCCGTCGCCGTCGCACCGACGACGGCGTCGACGACGAGCAGGATGGCGTCCGCCGTCTGCATCGCCATCTCGGCCTGCCGGGCGATCGACTGCTGCATCCCCTTGGCGTCGGGCTCCCAACCGCCGGTGTCCTGCACCATGAATCGGCGTCCGGACCAGTTGGCCTCGTACGAGACACGGTCGCGGGTGACGCCGGGAACGTCCTCCACCACGGCCTCGCGGCGGCCGATGATGCGGTTGACGAGCGTGGACTTGCCCACGTTGGGCCGACCGACGACGGCGAGGGTGGGAACGGCGACCTCGGCCTCGGCCTCGCCGTCACCCTCGAAGTCGATGTCCTCCCAGTCCGACTCCTCGGACCAGATGCCGTCCGAGGCGTAGACCTCGGTTGCGTCGAGCGTGTCGAATGTGTTGTCGCTCATGAGCGTGCTCCTTCCGGGGCATGAGTCGGACGCCCGATGTCCAGACGCTCGGTGACCAGACGCATCAATTCGTCGATCACCGCGTCCCTGTCGAGGTCGCTGGTGTCCACGGTGACCGCGTCGTCCGCGGGTCGCAGCGGGGACGTTGCCCGCGTGGAGTCCGCGTGGTCCCGACGCTGGACGTCGGCGAGCACGGCGTCGTAGTCGTCCCCGCGGCCCTCGGCGATGTTCTGGTCGTTACGACGCGTGGCGCGCGTCTCCGCGGACGCGGTCAGATAGATCTTGATGTGTGCGTCGGTGAGGACGACGGTGCCGATGTCGCGACCCTCCACGACGATCCGACCGGCAGAGTCCGCGATCTCTCGTTGCAGCGCAACGAGTTTCTCGCGCACAGCGGGCACGGCGGACACCGCGGAGACGGCCGCCGTCACGGCGGACCCGCGGATCGGACCGGTGACGTCCTCGCCCGACACCTCGACCTGCTCCCCCGTGGGATCGGTGCCGATGGAGAGGTCGATGGACTCGGTGAGCGCAGCGACGGCGTCGGCGTCTCCGGGATCGACGTCGTTCGTCAGCACCCATGCCGTCGCCGCGCGGTACATCGCACCGGTGTCGAGGTAGGACGCACCGAGCCGGGTCGCCAACAGGCGCGAGACGGACGACTTGCCGGTACCGGACGGGCCGTCCATCGCGACGATCAGTCGATCCTCCGACGCGGTCACAGGCCGACCGCCCCGTACAGGCTGCCGACCTCGCCGCGACCGAGCACCCGCAGCGTGCCGGGTCGCTGGTCGCCGAGGGCGACGGCCCCGATGTCGGTGCGCACCAGGCGTTTCACCGGGAACCCGACCGAGTCGAACAGTCGGCGCACGATGTGCTTGCGACCCTCGTGCAGCACGACCTTCACGAGCGTCTTGCCCTCGTTCACGTCGAGCACCGCGTAGGAGTCCACCTTCGCCGGTCCGTCGTCGAGTTCGACTCCGGAACGCAGCTTCTTGCCCGCATCGCGGTCCAGGACACCCTGCACCGTGGCGAGGTACGTCTTGGACACCTCGAAGGAGGGGTGCATCAGCCGATGGGCCAGATCGCCGTCGTTGGTGAGCAGGATCAGACCCTCGGTGTCGGCATCGAGTCGGCCGACGTGGAAGAGCCGCTGCCCTGCCTGGACCCGCTCCGAGACGATGTCGCCGATGCAGGGCCGACCGAGGTCGTCCGACATCGTGGACTGCCATCCGCGCGGCTTGTTCAGCGCGATGTGGACCAGATCGGCCTTGATGACCACACGGGTGCCGTCCACCCGCACGACCGCCACCTCGGGGTCGACGCGGACACCCTGCTCGGTGACGATGCGACCGTCGACCTCGACGCGTCCCTCGTCGATGAGCTGCTCGGCGGCGCGACGGGAGGCGACGCCCGCCTGGGCGAGCACCTTCTGCAAGCGCACACCGTCCTCCGGAGCCACGTGCGGCCGCGGGCCGTCGGTGTGCTGGTGGCGGGCGGGCTTGGCGTTGCTGATGGTCGGAGCAGCCGTCGTCTTGCGCTCCGGCTTCGGCGACTTGCCGGGCTTGGAGCCGCTGTTCTTGGGAGCCACCCGGGGGTACCCGGACTTGCCGCCGGGCTTACGGCTCTCGGTGCGCTTGCTGTACGCAGCAGCGGCGACCTTCTTGTTGGGGCGCTTCTTCTGTCGTTCGGGAGTGGAGGCGTCGGATGCGCCGTCCCGGTCCGGTGTGCCATCACGGCGAGCGGAGTCGTTCACGTTTCTTACCTATTCGTCTGTGGTGTCGGTGCCGAACTCGGTGGTCGAGTTCGACTCGGTGTTCTCTCGTCGACGCTCGGCACGCAGGACCCGCGGATCGGAGTCCATGCTGTCGCTGATGTCGTCGATCATGTCCACGCCCGGAAGCAGCGGAGCAAGTTCGGGGAGGTCGGACAGTGACGCCAACCCCAACCGTTCGAGGAACATTTCCGTGGTGACGTACTGCGTCGCCGCAGAGTCCGGGTCGGGACCCGCCTCGGCGATGAGACCTCTCGCGAGGAGAGTGCGCATCACGCCGTCCACGTTCACTCCGCGCACAGCACTGACTCGTGCGCGGGTAACCGGTTGACGATAGGCGATCACAGCGAGGGTTTCCAGTGCCGCTCGGGTGAGCTTGGACCGCGCACCGTCGAGGAGGAGCCGTTCGACGTAGGGCGCGTACTCGGTGCGGGTGTAGAAACGCCACCCGTCACCGGCGAACCGCAGGTCGATGCCACTGCCGCGGGCGGTGAGGTCGGCGGCCATGGCGGTCAGTGCCTGCCGGATGCGCGTTTCGTCACAGTCCAGGGCCGAGGCGAGCTGCGGGACGGACGCCGGGGTGTCGACGACGAGCAGCACCGACTCGAGCGCCGCGCGCACCTCGGTGTCCGACAGGGCGTCGGGAGCGTCCTCGCTCGCTGTCATCCGTAGTCCTCCATCCTCGAGACGTCCATCCGGTCGATGTCGGCAGCGTCGTCGTCCCCGGTCCAGGTGACCGCGAGATCGCCCAGCGCCTCGGGTTGGTCGAACGCGACGACCTTCTCGCGGTACAACTCGAGCAGCGCGAGGAACCGTGCGACCACCTCGACGGTGACCTCGCAGTCGCGGACCAGGTCGGCGAACGTCGCCCACTCACCCACTCCGCGGTCGCGCAGCATCGCCAGGATCGCTCGCGCGTGTTCCGGGACCGACACCGCCGACGCGTGGAGATGGCCGAGACCGACCGTCGGCACCTCGCGCGGGGTGAACGCCGCCGCGGCGATCTCGGCGAAGCGGCGCGGATCCACACCGAGCAACACCTCCGGCAGCAACGACGCGAACGAGTCCTCGAGCGAGACCGATCGCGGATAGCGCCGCAGCGCGGCGTTCTCCAGTTCGCCGAACAACTGCGCCACCTGTTTGTAGGCCCGGTACTGCAGCAGCCGCGCGAACAACAGGTCCCGCACCTCGAGCAGTGCCAGGTCCTCGGCGTCGTCCACCTCGCCCGACGGCAGGAGGCGGGCGGCCTTGAGGTCCAGCAGGGTCGCCGCGACCACCAGGAACTCGGTGGTCTGGTCGAGACCCATCTCCGCGCCCATCGCGCGGGTGTACGCGATGAAGTCGTCGGTGACGGTGTGCAGTGCGACCTCGGTGACGTCGAGTCGGTGCTGCCCGATCAGGGTCAGCAACAGGTCGAACGGTCCTTCGAAATTGGTGAGCCGCACCTGGAATCCGGTGGGCGTCGGCGCGTCCCCGACCGTCGTGTCCGTCACGACCGTCCCGTCGGTCAAGACTGGGGTGCGGTGTCCCGGTGGATGACCTCGCGGGCCAACGACCGGTACGCGTCGGCACCCGCGGACTTCGGCGCCCACGTGGTGATCGGCTCGCCGGCGACGCTCGTCTCCGGGAAACGCACGGTGCGCGTGATGACGGTGTCGAAGACGACGTCGCCGAACACCTCGACCACGCGATTCATGACCTCTCGCGAGTGCAGCGTGCGGGCGTCGAACATGGTGACCACGATGCCCTCGAGCTTCAGCCGCGGATTGAGGCGATCGCGCACCTTGTCGACGGTGTCGTTGAGCAACGCGAGTCCGCGCAGACTGAAGTACTCGCACTCCATCGGGATGAGCACGGAATCGGCGCACGCGAGGGCATTGACCGTCAACAGGCCGAGCGACGGCTGGCAGTCGATGAGGACGTAGTCGTAGCGATCGAGAATCGGGTGCAGCACGCGTCCCAGCGTCTGCTCGCGGCCGACCTCGGTGACCAGTTGGATCTCGGCCGCGGAGAGATCGATGTTGCTGGGGAGCAGGTCCATCCCGTCCACCCGCGTACGCATGAGGACGTCGTCGATCGCCACCCGCGGTTCCACCAGCAGGTTGTGCACCGTGAGGTCCAACTCGTGGTGTGGCACACCCAGACCCGCGGAGAGCGCGCCCTGCGGATCGAGGTCGACCAGCAGGACTCGGCGTCCGTACTCGGCCAGCGACGCACCCAGATTGATGGTCGACGTGGTCTTGCCGACGCCGCCCTTCTGGTTGCACATCGCGATGACCGTCGCCGGTCCGTGCGAGGACAGCGGCTGCGGATCCGGGATGTCGCGATACGGGCGGCCCGTCGGACCCATGCCCGACGGGTGGGCCAGCGTGGGATGTTCCGGTTCGGGCTGACGAGTGCGGAACAGTGCTCCGTCGTCGTGCGCCGCTGACACCACCGGACCTCCATCCTCACCTCGTGCTGCAGTTCCTCTGAACGCTACCGCGTGTCGGGTGCAGCTTCGTGCGGACACGCTACCGTGCGCGCGGATGCGCCTCGGCCCACACTTCGCGCAACGTCGTGACGGTGACCAGTGTGTAGATCTGCGTGGTGGTCACCGAGGCGTGACCCAGAAGTTCCTGCACCACACGTACGTCCGCGCCGCCGTCGAGCAGGTGGGTCGCGAAGGAGTGCCGCAGCGTGTGCGGGGAGACGCTGGCTCCGATCCCGGCGCGCTCCGCCGCGGTCTGCAGGACCTGCCACGCGCTCTGGCGTGACAACCGGCCGCCCCGCACGTTCAGCAGAAGCGCGGGCGTGCCCTGTGACACCAGTGCGGGTCGACCACGGACGAGGTACGCGTCGACGGCGTCGAGTGCGGGACGGCCGATGGGCACGATGCGCTCCTTGCCGCCCTTGCCGTGCAGGACCACGGACCGCGAGTCGGAGTCGATGTCGTCGACGTCGAGGCCCACGGCCTCGGAGATGCGCGCACCGGTGGAGTAGAGGAGCTCGAGCAGCGCCCGGTCGCGAAGACCGCGCGGGGTGTCCGCAGCCTCCCCGGCGACGGCATCGAGGAGCGCGAACACCTGCTCCACTGAGAGCGACTTCGGGAGCCGGCGGCCCGGCGCCGGCGGCTTGACCCCGGCAGCGACGTCGACGTCGACTATGCCCTCCGCCAGCGCGAAGCGGTGGACTCCGCGAACGGCGATGACCGTGCGCGCGGCACTGCTCGCCGCGAGCGGCGGGAACAGCTCGTTGCCGGACCGGAGGGCCGTCACGAACTCCGCGACGTCCACCTCGGTGACGTCGCGGAGGCTGTTCCGGTCGAGTTCATCCAGATGGCTGGCGTAGCGCGAGAGGTCGCGGCGGTACGAGGTGATGGTGTTGCGAGCTGACCCGCGCTCGACGGCGAGGTGATCGAGATAGGTCGCGATCACCTCGCCCGGCGAGTCAGCTGCCATGCGCGCCCTTGCGCTTCTCGAAGGCGGTGGGTCGATCACGCCAGGGTGCATCGCTCGGCCGCAACGGAACCGAGCGTGACCGCACCGCCGCCAGCGCCAGGATGCCCGCCACCGCCGAAGCGTTCACGATCTCGCCGCTGAACACGCGCGACACCGCCTCGTCCACCGGGACGCGGACGAGCTCGATGTCGGCCTCCTCGTCGTGTGCCTCCGGTCGATCGACCTCGGTCACCTCGTCGGCCAGGTAGATCCGAACGGTCTCGTCCGTGAACCCGGGTGACGCCGCCACGTCGACCAGCAACGACAGGGACGTCGCGGCGAGCCCCGTCTCCTCGGTCAGCTCACGCTTCGCGGCCTCGACGGGATCCTCCCCCGGCTCGTCCAACAGACCCGCGGGAAGCTCGAGCAGGCGACGCCCCAGAGGGTGCCGGTACTGGCTGATCAGCACGATGCGCTCGTCGTCGTCCAGCGCGACCACGGCGACCGCACCGTGATGCTCGACGACCTCACGTTCGGCCCTTCGACCGCCGGGCATCGTCACCTGGTCGAGCCGGAGCGCGAGAATCGCACCCTGGTACTCGACGGACGACTCGAGGATCTCGAACTCGTGACGATCGGCCATGGTCAGGCCTTCGTCGCGGCGGGTTCGGCCGGCTGCGCCGTGTCGGACTCGTCGCCGTGGACGTCGACGGGAAGCCGCTCCTCGGACTTGTACGAGAGCGCAGCGGAGATCAGCGACGCGAAGAGCGGGTGCGGCCGCGTCGGCCGGCTCTTGAGTTCGGGATGCGCCTGCGTGCCGACGAAGAACGGATGCGCGCTCCGCGGCAGTTCGACGAACTCGACCAGGTGGCCGTCCGGGGACGTGCCGCTGAACTGCAGTCCACTCTCCGCGATGCGGTCGCGGTAGCTGTTGTTGACCTCGTAGCGATGGCGGTGACGCTCGGAGACGGACTCGCTGCCGTAGGCCTGCGACACCACCGACCCCTTGGTGAGCGTGGCGGGGTAGGCCCCGAGGCGCATCGTGCCGCCCAGGTCCGCCTCGCCGGCGACCGCCTGCTCCTGGTCCGCCATCGTCGAGATGACCGGCTGTGTCGTCTCGGGCTCGAACTCGGCCGAGTTCGCATCGGTGAGACCGACGGACCGCGCCGCCTCGATGACCATGCACTGCAGACCCAGGCAGAGCCCGAGCGTCGGGATCTTGTGCGTCCGGGCGTGGGTGATCGCGCCGAGCTTGCCCTCGATACCGCGGATGCCGAAGCCGCCGGGAATCACCACGGCATCGATGTCGGCGAGCGCCAGCTTGGCGCCGGCCGCGGTGTCGCAGTCGTCGGACTGCACCCACACGAGTTCGACCTTAGCGCGGTTGGCGAAACCGCCGGCCCGCAGCGCCTCGGTCACCGACAGGTAGGCGTCGGGCAGATCGACGTACTTGCCGACCAGGGCGACGCGCACCGTCTCGCGAGGCTGGTGCACTCGCTCGAGGAGGGTTCCCCACACGGTCCAGTCGACGTCCCGGAACGGCAGTCCGAGCTGCCGCACGACGTACGCGTCGAGACCCTCGCCGTGCAGCACGCGCGGGATGTCGTAGATGGAGGGCGCGTCGGGGGTGGAGATGCACCCGTCGACGTCCACGTCGCACATGAGCGCGATCTTCGCCTTGAGGGCCTGCGGCACGTCGCGGTCGGATCGCAGGATCAGCGCGTCGGGCTGAATACCGATGCTGCGCAACGCCGCCACCGAGTGCTGCGTCGGCTTGGTCTTGAGCTCACCCGAGGGCGCGAGGAACGGAACGAGCGAGACGTGGAGGAAGAAGACGTTCTCCCGGCCCACGTCGTGGCGGACCTGACGCGCCGCTTCGAGGAAGGGCTGCGACTCGATGTCGCCGACGGTGCCACCGATCTCGGTGATGACGACGTCGGGCTCCTGGCCCTGCAGATCCGGTCCGCGCATCGCGAGGATGCGGGCCTTGATCTCGTCGGTGATGTGCGGGATGACCTGGACGGTGTCGCCGAGGTACTCGCCACGACGTTCCTTGGCGATCACCGTGGAGTACACCTGGCCGGTGGTCACGTTGGCGTAGCCGGAGAGATCCCGATCGAGAAACCGCTCGTAGTGGCCGACGTCGAGGTCGGTCTCCGCGCCGTCCTCGGTGACGAAGACCTCGCCGTGCTGGAACGGGTTCATCGTTCCGGGATCGACGTTGAGATAGGGATCGAGCTTCTGCATCGTGACGCGAAGGCCACGTGAGGTGAGAAGCTGACCGAGGCTCGAGGCCGTGAGCCCCTTGCCGAGCGACGACGCGACGCCGCCGCTGACGAAGATGTGCTTGATGTCGGCCCGCGTGTGAATGCGTGACTGCAAAGAGACTCCCGTGACGGTGCGACCCGATGGTGACAGCGAGCGAATCGCTCAACATCGAGTGGTTCGGAACCTGGCCGACCCACGGGACTTCACGGTAACACCTTCACGCGAGTTCGGTCGACACCACGCGGGCGACGACGGCTGGAGCATCTAGCTCGGGGTCGCTCCCACGGTCACGGCCGTCGCGGCAGGACCCGTTCCGTACCGACCCGTGCCACCGGCGAGCTGCTCACCGAGTGCCAAGGCGACGGTGATGCGCCCCGACGTGCGATCGACGTCGTCGACGGTGCTGGTCCCGGCTGCGAGGGCGGAATCCGACCGCACCACCGCGATGGGACCGCTACCCTCGGCCGAACCGGCACGGCCCGCGAGCACGGTTCCGGCTCCGCGCCCGTCCAGAGCGCCGGCAAAGCGAGCCACGATCGCGCCGCGGTTGCCGTCCTCACCCGAGTCGGCGGCCTGTCCGGAGACCACCACCGCGAGCTGTGCCGGTGCCACGGCGCCGTCGTCGTACGTGATGAAACCGCCGCCGCGCAGGGTGTCGAGGGCCAGGCCCAGTTCCTCCGGCGTGCTCTGCGGTTGGGCGGTCTGCGCGTTCAGCAACAGCACCGTACCGAGCAGATCGCCCGCGAGGCTGCCCTGATCCACCGATCCCGTACGCAGTTGCGCGCCTGCGGGAACCACGTTGGTGAGGCGCGTGCGGAGATCGTCGCCGCTGGCGGCGGACACGAACGCCTCGGTGAGCCCCACTCGTCCGGTCACCGACCCGCCCGCGTCGGCGATGGTGCGCTGCACACCCTCCACGTCGGCGGGGTCTGCGTCGGGCGTGGTGACCAGCACGACGGTGCGGTCGGCCAGCGCTCCCGCGACCACCCGGGTCGCGACGGCCGCATCGAAACCGTCGGCGGCGTTGAGTTGCTCACCGAGTGCGTTGTTCGCCGACTGCAGGTCGTTCACCTCGGTCTGCAGATCGTCCCGGTCGTCGCGCAGTCCGGACAGCACTCGACCGGACAGCAGGCCCGAGCCGAGGACGACTCCGACCGCGAGCGCCAGGAACACCGCGATCAACGAGATGGTGTGCTGACGAAGCGAAATCACTGAAGCAGCCCCTGCACCCACAGGGCGAAGCTGTTCCAGGTCTCGATCGCCCAGTCCAGAGTCGCACCGCTGCCGTTGGTCACGACGAGCGCCGCGATGACGGCGATGAGGGCTGCGAGGACGAGCAACGCCACCGCGCCACCGGAGACCCGGCTGCGGTACAGCGTCGCCATGGCCTTGGCGTCCACCAGTTTCGGACCGACCTTGAGTCGGGTCATGAACGTCGACGGTGTGTCTGCGCGCTTGCTGGCGTCGAAGAACTCGTCGAGCGACGCGGCACATCCGACCGTGACGATGAGTGAGGCGCCGTGGTGGTCGGCGAGCAGGAGCGCGAGGTCCGCCGGGGTGCCCGTGGCCGGGAACGTCATGGCTCCGATGCCCAGGTCCTGGATGCGTTCGAGGCCCTTGGCGTGGCCGTCGGAATCGGCGGGGAGCACCACCTCGGCGCCGGACTTCAGCGTGCGGCTGCTCACGTCGTCCGGGTCGCCGACGATCAGGTCGGGGCGATATCCCGCCTCCGACAGCGTGTCGGCGCCGGCGCCGACACCGATGAGGATCGGCGAGTACTCCTTGATGAACGGCTTGAGCGACTTGAGATCGGCCACGTGGTCGGTGCCCTCGGCGACGACCACGACGTGACGACCGTTCATGTCGACGTCCACCTCGGGCACTCCGACGCCGTCGATCAGCAGCGGCGACTCGGTGCGGATGAACTCGATCGTGTTGCCCGAGAACGCTTCCAGGTGATCGATCAGACCGGACTTGGCCTCGATCATGCGGTCGGAGATGTCGGCCTCGGACTGCTCGGTGCCGGTGGCGAGACGTCGCTCCCCGGCGTACACGTTGCCGTCGTGCAGGCGGATCTTCGAACCGTCCTTGACCTTCTTGAAGACGTCGGAGCCCACCTCGTCGATGAGCTCGATGCCGTTGGCGACGAGCACCTCCGGACCGAGATTGGGGTACCGCCCCGAGATCGAGGCGGAGGCATTGACGACGGCCGTCACGCCGGCCTGCACCAGCAGGTCGGCGGTGATCCGGTCGAGGTCGAGTTCGTCGAGAACGACGATGTCTCCGGGACCGACACGGCGCAGGAGCTTGGCCGTGGAGCGATCGACCCGAGCGATTCCCGTGACTCCGGGAAGTGAGTCATGACTACGCGAGAGCAGAGCCGGCATCTTCATGCACACGATGATGGACAACAACACGGCAGCATCGGCGGAGGCGCGCCGTAACAACTACCACATCATTCACATGAGTCACACCGGCACATGAGTCACACCGGCACATCGCTCTCAGGCGGTCGCGGACTCCCGTTCCGCCGTCGCGGTGCGCAACAGTTCCTCGGCATGTGCCCGGCCGGTCTCGGTGTCGTCGAGCCCGGCGAGCATGCGCGCGAGTTCCACGACACGCTCGGAATCCGTCAGAGTGCGCACACCACTGTTGGGGCCGCCACGTTTTCCGTCGGTCTTGTTCACCACCAGGTGCGTGTCGGCGAACGCCGCGACCTGCGGGAGGTGCGTCACGACGATGACCTGGTGCGTCCTGGCCAGGCGTGCCAGCCGCTTGCCGATCTCCACGGCGGCGCGACCACCCACGCCGGCATCGACCTCGTCGAAGACCATGGTCGCTCCGGCATCCGATCGCGCGAGGACCACCTCGAGCGCCAACATCACGCGGGAGAGCTCACCGCCGGACGCGCTCTTGTTGAGCGGCAGCGACTGCGCACCGCTGTGCGCGGACAGACGGAACTCGATCTCGTCGGTGCCGGTCGACCCGGCGTGCAGCGCGGTTCCGTCGACGGACAGCGCCGACCGATCGTCCGCACCCGCAGCGCGGGGGCGCACCTCGACGTCCAGCTTGGCCTTGCCCATCGCCAGGCCGGCGAGTTCGGCGCTGACCGCCTTGGACAGTTTCGCCGCAGCTTTCACCCGCGCGGCCGACAGCTTGCGTGCGACCTCGGCGGTCGCTGCTCCGGTGGTGGAGACGCGCTCGGTCAGCGCTGCCACGGCGTCGGCGGAGACGTCCAGTCCCGTCAGGCGGGTTCGTGCGTCCTCCGCCCACGCGAGCACTCCGTCCACGTCGGCGGCGTACTTGCGAGTCAGACTCTTGAGCTCCGCTTGACGCGAGAGCAGCGTGTCCAGTGACTCCGGATCGGCGGGCAGATCCTCGAGGTACGAGGTGAGCTCGGCACCGACGTCGGTCACCACCGCGATAGCCTCGGCGAGACGTGGGCCGACGGCCGAGAGAATCTCGTCGTCGGTCGAGGCGAGTCGATCGCGGGCCTCGCCCAACAGCGCCATGACGGACACGTCGCCGGGGTCGTCGCCACCGGTGAGCGCCGTGTGCGCGGCGGACGCCGCATCGCGGAGCGAGTCGAGATCGCTGAGCCGCCGGACGGTCGCCGCGATGTCGGTGTCCTCGTGCGGTGCCGGTGCGACCGCGTCGATCTCGTTCAGGGCGAACGTGAGCTGGTCCGCCTCGCGCGCGAGTTCGCGAGCCTTCTCCGTCCGCTCCCGCAGTTCGGTCACCGCAGCGACCCACTGGGAGCGACGAGTGCGGTACGTCTCGAGCAGCGGCCCGATGGCGTCCGCAGCGAAGCGGTCCAGAGCGGCCAACTGCTGATCGCTGCGCTGCAGACGCAGTTGATCGTTCTGTCCGTGCACCGTGAGCAACGATCCGGTGAACTCCGACAGGACGCCTGCGGGCACACTGCGGCCGCCGAGATGAGCACGTGATCGGCCGTCGCTCCCGACCGTCCGGAGGGCGATGATGCTGTCGTCCTCGTCGCGCCGACCGCCGGTGGACTCGAGCAACTGCTCCACGTCACCGCGGACCTGGTCGGTGACGTGGTCGGTGGTGAAACGCCCCTCGACCACCGCGCGGTCGGCGCCGACACGGACACGACCGGCGTCGGCGCGCGCGCCGGAGAGCAGATGCAGGCTGGTGACGACCATCGTCTTGCCGGCACCGGTCTCACCGGTGAGCACCGTCAGACCCTCCGAGAACGACGCCGTCGCCTCGGCGATGACTCCCAGGCCGTCGATACGAATTTCGGACAACACGTCGGTTACGTCACCCTCCCCCGCCAGCCGGTGACCGGCAAGGCGAACTTGTGTACGAGTCGATCGGCGAACGGCGCGGAGTCGAGCCGGATCCACTTGATCGGCTCACATCCTCGCACCACCTCGACGCGAGCACCGGCGGGCAGGCGCAGGGTGCGCCTGCCGTCGCAGAAGACCACCGCGTCGTGTCCGCCGTCGAAGGTCTCGATGGCGATGTGTGACTCGGGACTGGTCACCAGGGGCCGCGCGAACAGCGCGTGGGCGTTACTGGGGATGACGAGGATCGCCTCGAGCTCCGGCCACACGACCGGACCACCGGCCGAGAACGCATAGGCGGTGGACCCGGTGGGGGTCGACAGCAGAACACCGTCGCACCCGAACGAGGACACCGGACGGTCGTCCACCTCGAGCACCACCTCGAGCACCCCGAGCCGCGACCCGTTCTCGATACTGGCCTCGTTCAGCGCCCACCCACGTTCGATGATCTCGCCGTCGACGTGCACGGTGATGTCCAGCGTCATCCGCGGTTCGATGCGGTACTCGCGGCGCACCACGATGGCCAGGGTCTCCTCGAGATCGTCGGCCTCCGCCTCGGCGAGGAATCCGATGCGTCCCAGGTTCACGCCGAGCACCGGGATGGACGCCACCCGCGCGAGTTCCGCAGCGCGCAGGAAGGTTCCGTCGCCGCCGAGGACGAGGACGAGCTCGCAGCCCACCGCCGCCGACGGACCGAACTCCACGACGGAGACGTCGGACTGCGGTGTGGAGAGCGCATCGATCCCCGACGTCGACTCCAACCGCGACGTGTCGTGCTCGTCGACGAGCACGCGCAGAGCGATCCCGTGATCGTGGAACACCTTCGCCGCGCGCAGAGCCGTCTGCTCGATGTCCGGGCGACCCGGATGCGCGACCAGCAGGATGGTGCGCTCGGGCACGGTCGACTCGCTCACTGAGGCCCCTTCTCCACGGCGTCGGACACCAGTTGCTCGACGGACGTCGACTGGGCTGTGCTCGGATCGTGGTCCGGACCCGGAACGGTGAGCCACAGGAAGTACTCGACGTTGCCGGACGGACCGGGCAGTGGGCTCGGCTCCACACCGGACGTGACCAGGCCCAGGTCGGCCGCGGCGCGTGCGACTCCCAGCACCGCGTCCGCGCGCAGGGCGGGATCGCGGACCACTCCCCCTGCACCGACGCGATCCTTGCCGACCTCGAACTGGGGCTTGACCATCGGGAGGATGCTGGCACCCGGACGGGCACACGCGGCGAACGCCGGGAGTACGAGAGCCAACGAGATGAAGGACAGGTCGGCGACCACGAGGTCGACCGGCCCGCCGATGGCCTCGGCGTCGATGCCGCGGACGTTCGTACGGTCGAGGACTCGCACCCGCTCGTCGGTCCGTAGCCGCCACACCAACTGTCCGTAGCCGACGTCGACCGCCACGACCTCGCGTGCACCCTTGGACAACAGCACGTCGGTGAACCCACCGGTGGACGCACCCGCGTCGAGACACCGCGCACCCTCCACCGTGACACCGCGTGGCTCGAAGGCGGCGAGCGCGCCCAGCAGCTTGTGTGCACCTCGAGAGGCCCACGACACCTCGTCGGAGACCTCGGTGACCCGTAGCGCCGTGCCGGGCTCGACCGCGGTGGCGGGCTTCGTGGCCACGGTGCCGGCGATCAGCACTCGGCCGTCCGAGATGAGCTCCGAGGCGTGATCCCGAGATCGGGCCAGACCGCGGCGGACGAGTTCGGCGTCCACCCGAGCGCGACGAGCCATGTCAGTTCTTGTCCACGGACGCGAGCGCGTCGACGAGTACCTCGTGCGCGCGGTCGAGGATGCGGGCCTGCCGCGTCAGCGTGACCAGGCCGTGCGGGTCGTCCGTACCCTCGCCGAACGGCGCCGACGCCGCAACGTCCGCCTCGGCGACCAGCGCGTCGACAGCCGAGACGACGGCGTCGGGATCGACGGACGTGCCCTCGACATCGGAGTGCGACGGCAAGTGCTGACCGGGGCGGGGAACGGGCGTGCTCATCGCGGACAACGCTAGCCGATACCCCCGACTACGTCGGTCGGCGGTGGTGACCGTCAGTGTCAGGCGGTCCACCGCGCGACGACATCCGCAGCCGCACCGGAGGCGCCCTCGACGGTGTCGAAGCCGCCGAGCGCCCAGACCGCGGGGAGAACTTCGCGCAGTGCCTCGATCCAGAGGTCGGCGTCGGCGTCGGCGTCGCCGTCGCCCGTGGTCTCGACTCGCAGCACGGAACCGGACAGCGACACCGACCAGGTGTCGGAAGGCTCGGAGGGAACGAGAGACGCGGCCGGCTCCTCGAGCAGAGCCGACAGGGACGACGCGAGGTACGTGGGGCGCTCGTGCGGTACGGCAGTGAGCACATCGTGCACGGTGCTCACTCCGGTGAGCACGAGGAGTGACGGCACACCCACCTCGTTGGCCCCCGCGATGTCCGTGTCCAGACGGTCACCCACCACCAGCGGCGTGGTCGACCCGCTGCGCTCGAGCGCGTCCTTCATGAGAGGTGCCTCGGGCTTGCCCGCCACGATCGGGGTGGCCCCCGTCGCTGCGGCGACCGCCGCGACCATGGCACCGTTTCCCGGCCCGAGACCGCGAGGAGTCGGCAGGCTGGTGTCGGCATTCGTGGCCACCCAGCGTGCGCCGGCACGGACCGCGTAGGTCGCCTCGGCGATGTTCGCCCACCCCGTCTCGGGGGAATGTCCCTGGACGACCGCGTCCGGAGTGGGGTCCGCTGTACGGACCGGCACCAGGCCGGCGGCGGACACCTCTGCCTCGAGAGCTTCGGTCCCGACGACCAGCACGGACGCACCTGCGGGCAGGAGACGAGCGAGAAGCCGCCCTGCCGCCTGGGAACTCGTCACCACCGACTCGTCGGGCGCACGGAAACCGAGATCGCGTAGGTGCTCGGCCACCTGAGCGGGAGATCGACTGGCGTTGTTGGTGACGTAGCAGAGCTGCGAGGAGCACTCGCGGAGAATGTCGACGGCACCGTCGATAGGATCGGGACCCCGGTACAGAGTCCCGTCGAGATCGAGCAGCAGAGCGTCGTGAGCGTCGGTCAGACGGGTCACTGACCGGTCAGTTCGTCGACTCGGTCCTCGGCGTCCGTCTCACCCTCGACGTCGGCGGCGGCGGCCCGGAGGAACCACTGCACCCCGTCGTCCGCTCGACCGGCGGCCACGAGAGCGTCGGCGTAGGCGTAGTACAACCGCGCTGCCGCCGACCCCGTGCGATCTCCCTCGAGATCCGGAGTCTGCAGCGTCACCACCGCCTGGTCGTACTGCCCCATGTCCATGCGGGCACCCGCGACGACGATGCGCAGTTCGGACGCATCGTCACCCGTCAGCTGGCGAGCCTCGTCGCTGCGTCCGAGCTCGATGGCGCGCTCGGGCCTACCGAGGCCCCGTTCACAATCAGCCATGACGGACAGCAGGCCCGGACCACCGGCCATACGTCGGGCAGCGCGGAGCTCGGACAGAGCCTCCGCCCACTCCCCTGCGTGGTACGCGGCGATGCCGGCCGTCTCTCGGACCACGGCGATGCGGCCGGCACGCTGCCGCGCCGCTCGCGCGTGCAGCAGTGCTGCGGCGGGATCGTCTCCGATCAGCTGACTGACCATCACCATGTGTCGCGCAACAGCTTCCGCGTTGCTCTTGTCGAGGCTCAACAGGTCTCGGCGGACTCCGGGCTCGAGGTCTTTCGCGTCGACGTCGTCCGGCAGATCGGGCTCGACCGGACGGGGAGCGCGGGAATCAGGTCCTCGCCCACCGCCGGCGCGCGGACCGGCGCTCCCTTCACCGCCGCGACGGCGGGGAGGTGCACCCTGTCCTCGAGTGCGGTCGGGTGCCTGGCCCCTGCTGGAACCCTGCCTGCGGTCGCCGGACGTCGAGCGATCACCGGAGCGTCCACGGTCGCCCGTGTGGCGGCGTTCGTCCTGGCTCCCGGAACGGTCACCGGAACGAGGGGCCGATGAACGGAACGAACCGCGGTCCCCCGCGGTGTCGCGGCGAGGTGCTCGGTTGTCGCGCGCGGGCGGCCGGCGGTCCGAATCGGACGCACGACCTTCCGATGACGGCTCTTCCGGCACGGTGGTTCCTTTCAATCGATCGGCGACCGAGCTCTCCCGCTCGTCACCGGTGGTGTCATCATGCCGCACTCACGATCGGAGTGCAGAAACACGAAAGGGGACCCATGTGAATGGGTCCCCTTTCGGAACGGATTGTTCGGCGGTGTCCTACTCTCCCACACCCTGTCGGGTGCAGTACCATCGGCGCTGGAGGGCTTAGCTTCCGGGTTCGGAATGGGTCCGGGCGTTTCCCCTCCGCTATGGCCACCGAAACTCTGTG
>NZ_JABUDR010000004.1:0-5282 GCF_019835845.1 Rhodococcus sp. BP-349
GTGGTGCGGGTTTCAGTTATCTGCTGAACAACTCGTGTGTTGTCTCAGATACTGCACAGTGGACGCGTAGCTTCTTTGTGGTAAGTCCTCGGCCTATTAGTACCAGTCACCTGCACCCATTGCTGGGCTTCCAGTTCTGGCCTATCAACCCGGTGGTCTGCCGGGGGCCTTACCCCCTCGAGGGGGTGAGAAACCTCATCTTGGAACAGGCTTCCCGCTTAGATGCTTTCAGCGGTTATCCCTTCCGAACGTAGCTAACCAGCGGTGCTCCTGGTGGAACAACTGGCACACCAGAGGTTCGTCCGTCCCGGTCCTCTCGTACTAGGGACAGCCTTCCTCAAGTTTCTGACGCGCGCGGCGGATAGAGACCGAACTGTCTCACGACGTTCTAAACCCAGCTCGCGTGCCGCTTTAATGGGCGAACAGCCCAACCCTTGGGACCTACTCCAGCCCCAGGATGCGACGAGCCGACATCGAGGTGCCAAACCATCCCGTCGATATGGACTCTTGGGGAAGATCAGCCTGTTATCCCCGGGGTACCTTTTATCCGTTGAGCGACACCGCTTCCACTTGCCGGTGCCGGATCACTAGTCCCGACTTTCGTCCCTGCTCGACTTGTCAGTCTCACAGTCAAGCTCCCTTGTGCACTTGCACTCGACACCTGATTGCCAACCAGGCTGAGGGAACCTTTGGGCGCCTCCGTTACATTTTGGGAGGCAACCGCCCCAGTTAAACTACCCACCAGGCACTGTCCCTGAACCAGATCATGGTCCGAGGTTGAGGTATCCAATACGATCAGAGTGGTATTTCAACAACGACTCCACACACACTGGCGTGCATGCTTCACAGTCTCCCACCTATCCTACACAAACCGAACCGAACACCAATACCAAGCTGTAGTGAAGGTCCCGGGGTCTTTTCGTCCTGCCGCGCGTAACGAGCATCTTTACTCGTAATGCAATTTCGCCGAGTCTATGGTTGAGACAGCTGAGAAGTCGTTACGCCATTCGTGCAGGTCGGAACTTACCCGACAAGGAATTTCGCTACCTTAGGATGGTTATAGTTACCACCGCCGTTTACTGGGGCTTAAATTCTCAGCTTCGCTCCCGAAGGAACTAACCGGTCCTCTTAACCTTCCAGCACCGGGCAGGCGTCAGTCCGTATACATCGTCTTACGACTTCGCACGGACCTGTGTTTTTAGTAAACAGTCGCTTCTCACTGGTCTCTGCGACCCACACCAGCTCACACTGCAAGAGTGATCACCAGCAGGGGTCCCCCTTCTCCCGAAGTTACGGGGGCATTTTGCCGAGTTCCTTAACCATAGTTATCTCGATCGCCTTGGTATTCTCTACCTGATCACCTGTGTCGGTTTGGGGTACGGGCCGTGTACCAGCTCGCTAGAGGCTTTTCTCGGCAGCATAGGATCACTGAATTCGCCTCATTCGGCTATGCATCACCTCTCAGGCTTATGTGAGACCCGGATTTGCCTAGGTCTCGCCCTACAGGCTTACACCAGTGTTACCACTGACTGGCTCAGCTACCTTCCTGCGTCACCCCATCGCTTGACTACTACCAGGAAAGGTCCCGTGCATCACCACACCCGGCACCCGAAGGTGCTCCTGGTGGCTCTGGACGGTTAGTACTCCTGATTCATCATGGGCGCGGATACACGGGTACGGGAATATCAACCCGTTGTCCATCGACTACGCCTGTCGGCCTCGNGTGGCTCTGGACGGTTAGTACTCCTGATTCATCATGGGCGCGGATACACGGGTACGGGAATATCAACCCGTTGTCCATCGACTACGCCTGTCGGCCTCGCCTTAGGTCCCGACTCACCCTGGGCGGATTAACCTGGCCCAGGAACCCTTGATCATTCGGCGGACGAGTTTCTCACTCGTCTTTCGCTACTCATGCCTGCATTCTCACTCGCGTGGCCTCCACACCTGGATCACTCCGGCGCTTCCCTGGCCACACGACGCTCCCCTACCCATCCACACACCTGCCGGAACCCTCGCAAGGGAACCGGGGGCTATTGTGCGAATGCCGCGGCTTCGGCGGTGTACTTGAGCCCCGCTACATTGTCGGCGCAAAATCACTTGACCAGTGAGCTATTACGCACTCTTTCAAGGGTGGCTGCTTCTAAGCCAACCTCCTGGTTGTCTTCGCGACTTCACATCCTTTTCCACTTAGTACACGCTTAGGGGCCTTAGCCGGCGATCTGGGCTGTTTCCCTCTCGACTACGAACCTTATCGCCCGCAGTCTCACTGCCGCGCTCTCACATCCTGGCATTCGGAGTTTGGCTGATTTCGATAAGCTTGTGGGCCCTCTAGACCATCCAGTAGCTCTACCTCCAGGATGAAACACGCGACGCTGCACCTAAATGCATTTCGGGGAGAACCAGCTATCACGGAGTTTGATTGGCCTTTCACCCCTACCCACAACTCATCCCCTCAGTTTTCAACCTAAGTGGGTTCGGGCCTCCACGACGTCTTACCGTCGCTTCACCCTGGCCATGGGTAGATCACTCCGCTTCGGGTCTAGAGCATGCGACTGGAACGCCCTATTCGGACTCGCTTTCGCTACGGCTACCCCACACGGGTTAACCTCGCCACATACCACTAACTCGCAGGCTCATTCTTCAAAAGGCACGCCATCACCCCCAGTGACAAGTCACTCGAAGGCTCTGACGGATTGTAAGCGCACGGTTTCAGGTACTATTTCACTCCCCTCCCGGGGTACTTTTCACCTTTCCCTCACGGTACTAGTCCGCTATCGGTCACCAGGGAGTATTCAGGCTTATCGGGTGGTCCCGACAGATTCACAGCAGATTTCACGGGCCCGCTGCTACTTGGGCATTCATCACGACAGTCACACAGTTTTCGTCTACGGGACTCTCACCCTCTACGACAGGCCATCCCAGACCACTTCGACTAACCACATGATTTCTTACTGTCGGCCGATCCGGCAGAATCGACAAGACAAACCCCACAACCCCACACGCACAACCCCTGCCGGGTATCACATGCACATGGTTTGGCCTCTTCCGCGTTCGCTCGCCACTACTGACGGAATCACTGTTGTTTTCTCTTCCTGTGGGTACTGAGATGTTTCACTTCCCCACGTTCCCTCCACACACCCTATATATTCAGGTGCAGGTAACACGACATCACTCGTGCTGGGTTTCCCCATTCGGACACCCTCGGATCTCAGCTCGGTTGACAGCTCCCCGAGGCTTATCGCAGCCTCCTACGTCCTTCATCGGCTCCTGGTGCCAAGGCATCCACCGTACGCTCTTCATTACTTACAACAAAGATGCTCGCGTCCACTGTGCAGTTCTCAAACAACACACACACAACCCTGTTCACGCTGCTCTCAGACACCCCCGAACCAACCAGGGACCGATAGACACAACCAACATTGCGTGTATTCGTTCTTGCCTAGAAAAAACACTCGCGTGTTCTCTCAGGACCCAACAGTGCATCGATATAGAACCAGCGGAACAACACTGAGGAAGTTCGCTACTGCCGGCTCTGGTTGTCAGTGTTCCACCCATGAGCGTCCACCCGACCAACGAATGTGGTCGGCGTGGTCTCTGCGGGGGTTCCCTCCCACCTGTGTGGGTGGTACTACCCCGAGATGTGCTCCTTAGAAAGGAGGTGATCCAGCCGCACCTTCCGGTACGGCTACCTTGTTACGACTTCGTCCCAATCGCCGATCCCACCTTCGACGGCTCCCTCCCACAAGGGGTTAGGCCACCGGCTTCGGGTGTTACCGACTTTCATGACGTGACGGGCGGTGTGTACAAGGCCCGGGAACGTATTCACCGCAGCGTTGCTGATCTGCGATTACTAGCGACTCCGACTTCACGGGGTCGAGTTGCAGACCCCGATCCGAACTGAGACCGGCTTTAAGGGATTCGCTCCACCTCACGGTATCGCAGCCCTCTGTACCGGCCATTGTAGCATGTGTGAAGCCCTGGACATAAGGGGCATGATGACTTGACGTCGTCCCCACCTTCCTCCGAGTTGACCCCGGCAGTCTCCTGCGAGTCCCCGGCATTATCCGCTGGCAACACAGGACAAGGGTTGCGCTCGTTGCGGGACTTAACCCAACATCTCACGACACGAGCTGACGACAGCCATGCACCACCTGTACACCGACCACAAGGGGGGCCGTATCTCTACGGCTTTCCGGTGTATGTCAAACCCAGGTAAGGTTCTTCGCGTTGCATCGAATTAATCCACATGCTCCGCCGCTTGTGCGGGCCCCCGTCAATTCCTTTGAGTTTTAGCCTTGCGGCCGTACTCCCCAGGCGGGGCGCTTAATGCGTTAGCTACGGCACGGATCCCGTGGAAGGAAACCCACACCTAGCGCCCACCGTTTACGGCGTGGACTACCAGGGTATCTAATCCTGTTCGCTACCCACGCTTTCGCTCCTCAGCGTCAGTTATTTCCCAGAGACCCGCCTTCGCCACCGGTGTTCCTCCTGATATCTGCGCATTTCACCGCTACACCAGGAATTCCAGTCTCCCCTGAAATACTCAAGTCTGCCCGTATCGCCTGCAAGCCAACAGTTGAGCTGCTGGTTTTCACAGACGACGCGACAAACCGCCTACGAGCTCTTTACGCCCAGTAATTCCGGACAACGCTTGCACCCTACGTATTACCGCGGCTGCTGGCACGTAGTTGGCCGGTGCTTCTTCTGCAGGTACCGTCACTTGCGCTTCGTCCCTGCTGAAAGAGGTTTACAACCCGAAGGCCGTCATCCCTCACGCGGCGTCGCTGCATCAGGCTTGCGCCCATTGTGCAATATTCCCCACTGCTGCCTCCCGTAGGAGTCTGGGCCGTGTCTCAGTCCCAGTGTGGCCGGTCGCCCTCTCAGGCCGGCTACCCGTCGTCGCCTTGGTAGGCCATTACCCCACCAACAAGCTGATAGGCCGCGGGCCCATCCTGCACCGATAAATCTTTCCACCACACGGCATGCACCGCGCAGTACTATCCGGTATTAGACCCAGTTTCCCGGGCTTATCCCGAAGTGCAGGGCAGATCACCCACGTGTTACTCACCCGTTCGCCACTCGTGTACCCCGAAGGGCCTTACCGTTCGACTTGCATGTGTTAAGCACGCCGCCAGCGTTCGTCCTGAGCCAGGATCAAACTCTCCGTTGAAGACTCTTATCAACCCCCGGCTAGAAACCAAGAGCCAATGAAAACTAGAGAGCCAAATCCAGCAATAAAACTCACGCCAGCAATAACTCCATTGCTGACAAAAAAGAAC